>DATKML010000059.1:0-28791 GCA_035541875.1 Binataceae bacterium (SeqCode) | reverse complement strand
TTACCCATCGTCTGATAGGTCACGAACACCACGACCGCGACGGCCGCCATGATCAGCGCGTATTCAGTCATCGTCTGGCCCTTGCTCAGACGCTTCTGCCACTCGCGGACCTTAACCCATGCTTTCGTTACTGCTTCCATTAGAGCCTCCTAGGATGCCCCCCTTGGGGCGGTCTTTTGCTTCTTCGCTCAGAGACATTCGCGTCTGAGAGAATTAACAGTACCCAGATGATGCTATTGACGCTTAGTTATGTCTATACCTTTTTATTAGCGACATTGAAAAGTCTGAGACGGCTTGAGGCGCAACTAGGCAATCTAAAGCCCCACAAAAGAAAACGGAGACCGGGTCGCGGCCTCCGTTTCTCTCGCGGGAGAAAAATCCCCGCGATTTAGCTGGCGGTGGTGAGGTCGGTGTTGATCTTGTTCACCAGCGATCCGATGTCGTTACCCATCGTCTGATAGGTCACGAACACCACGACCGCGACGGCCGCCATGATCAGCGCGTATTCAGTCATCGTCTGGCCCTTGCTCAGACGCTTCTGCCACTCGCGGACCTTAACCCATGCTTTCGTTACTGCTTCCATGTGAAGCCTCCTAGGTGCCCTCTCGGGCGGTCTTGCGTTTCCACTCAGATCGCGTCTGAGAGAACTCACAGTGATTTGATAATGCTTGTTAAGCTTAGTTATGTCTACACATTTTTTGAGACGAAATTGGAGATTTAGAGGTGATAGCTGTCAACACGCTGGCCATCTACAGAGATCGAGGATCAGCGGCAAAACGAAAAGAAGCTTCTCAGTGTAATTGAAGCGATGTGGCGGATTTAAGGACAGAGGGCAGCCTCGGCACTGGGCCGCCCGCGAGATTAGGGCGCTTGAGGCCCTGCGTGGCTTTAAAGTATCGCCGGAGTTTAAGACTCGGAGTTGTTTGAGCCGTCGGCAACGATCAGCTCGTGAATCGTCACGAGCTTGCAGACGACGTAGGAGCGCTTGCCCTTGGGTGTCTGCACTTCGATGTCATCATCGGGACCCTTACCGATGAGCGCTTTGCCGAGAGGGGACGACAACGAGATCTTGTTTTGCGCACCGTCGACTTCCTCCGGCACGACTATCTCGTACTCGGAGCGACTACCTTCGTCGAGATCCTCCAGTTGCACCTTGCTACCAAGACCCACGGTCTTCCGTGGAATTGATTCGAGATCGATTCTCATCAGCTCCGCAATACGCGCTTCCAGGTTGCCCACACGCGCACGCAGGAACTCCTGGCGCTGCTTGGCCATCGCCCACTCGGCATTTTCCGATAGATCACCGTGCGCGCGGGCGCGCTCCAATTCCTTCGGCAAATCGACGGTCAACTCACGCTTGAGACCTTCAACCTCTTTGCGTAAGCGCTTTACAACGGGCAGCTCGGCCATGCGATTTTAGATCTTCCTTACCAATGGAGTTCTTTAAGCAGATAGCAATGCGTGTTCCGGCGATTAATCCGTGACTATCGAAGTAAGCGTGCGATTTACGCCTTGCACACTCTGAATTTGCTGCACAACCAGCTCACCCAACGAGGTTACATCACCGGCGCTCGCTATCGCGATTATATCGTGCGGGCCGGTAACTGCATGTGCTGCAGAAATCCCAGCCACCTGCCGCACCTTCTCGGCGACTTCGCGGGCTTTGCCCGGAGAGGTGTCGATCAAGATGAAAGCCTGGACTGCCATCGCTCCATCCTCCTGATGATCGAGCAGCGTCTTCCTGCCCCGCTCTAGCGGCCGTTCTGCGCCGGCGGGGTGGGATTCCCTTGCGCGTCGTAAGTATAAAACCCACGCGCGGCTTTGCGGCCAAGATAGCCCGCATCGACGTACTTCTTGAGCAGCGGGCACGGGCGATACTTGTCGTCGCCGAACACCCGATGCATCACCTCCATAATCGCGAGGCAGGTGTCGAGTCCGATCAGATCGGCCAGTTCCAGCGGGCCCATCGGCTGGTTCGTACCGAGCTTCATCGCGGTGTCGATATCCGTGACGCCGCCAACGCCTTCATAGAGCGTGTAGATCGCTTCGTTGATCATCGGCAGCAGGATTCGATTAACGATAAAGCCGGGAAAATCCTCGGCAGTCATCGTGTTCTTGCCGAGCCGGATTGCAAGGTCGCGAGTCGCTTCGAAGGTTTCTTGCGAAGTGGCGAGCCCCCGAATAATCTCAACCAGCTTCATCGCGGGAACGGGATTCATGAAATGCATCCCGATAAAGCGATCGGCGCGGCTGGTGCGCGCTCCCATGCGGGTGATTGAAATCGAGGAAGTGTTCGAAGCGAAGATCACTTCGGGCGGACAAATCTTATCCAGCTTCTGAAACAAGTCGATTTTGGCCTCTTCTTGCTCGATAACCGCTTCGATAACGAAATCGGCCTTGCGCAGATCTTCGAGGTTACCAGAGGTGTCGATTCGGCGGATAATGCTATCGCGCTCTTCGGGTTTGAAGCGGCCACGCTGAATCAGGCGATCGAGGCTGCGCTCGAGTCCCTGAAGGCCGCGAAGGCAGAGCTGTTCGTTAACGTCGTTCAGGACGACCTTGAGTCCGGCTTGCGCCGCGACTTGAGCAACACCAACCCCCATCTGACCAGCGCCGATCACACCCACCGTACTAACGGCCATCCGAACCTCCCAAACTCTCGAACTTCACTAGCATCATGTAATGAACTAAACGCTCTCCACCTCGACCGTGAAACCATCGACCGATTGTGTTTCGCGTCTCCAAAAAACGACGAAGCGGGAAGGCAATATCCCGCTTCTTTGTGCAACGCTACTCCCGCTATACAACGACGGCAAGCCTGAGCAAAGCGCCCGCGATAAAAAGAAGGTGTTCCGCGCTCAATTGGGTTAAAGCGAACTTGACAATCCGGGGCGCGCGGGCTTATCGTCAAAATTGAGAATCATTCTCAATGCGGCGGCGATCCTAAATGACGACGACCACGGCTTTACCGTATTTCTTTTACTCCTCGGGTATCCTCTTCCGCGAGGGGCTCGAAGCACTTCTCGTTATTATCGCGCTGGTCACCGGGATGCGACAGGCCGGTCAGGCTGACCGCACACGTCCGATTTATCTAGGCGGCCTGGCGGCGCTAGCCACGAGCATCGCATTGGCTTGGGCGGTCGACCACGTTATCGGCGACAACACCAGCGACACTCTCGAAGGCTTTTTCCAATTGTTCGCGGCGGCGACCCTCTTCTACGTCAGCTCCTGGATGACCGGTAAGAGTCAGGCACGCCAGTGGAACAGTTTTATCGATGCCAAGGTTGCGGCCGCAAAGCAAAGCACCGGACCGGCTTTGGCCTTGGCCGCTACCGCCTTCCTCGCAGTGATGCGTGAAGGCGCCGAGACGATCGTCTTTTTCCAAGCGCTGCTCTCCGGCGCGACTGAGAGCGTCGAGCGTCATGCCGTGATGGTCGGCGTCGCCGCGGGAGCGGTGGCCCTTGCGATCACCTTCGTGATCTTGCGACGCGTGACCTACGCTATTCCGATTGGCACGGTCTTCAAGGCGACCTCGATTCTGCTGTACGCGATGGCAGTGATCTTTGTCGGACAGGGAATCGCCAGCTTTCAGGAATCGGGCGCGATGAGCGCAACCTTCGTCAGCGGCGTGCCGACCCAGCCGATGCTCGGGCTCTATCCGACCGTGCAGACATTAGTGGCGCAGCTGATATTGCTCGCGCTGGCACTGGGTGCAATGCTGCGACCGCGACGGCGCCAGATGCCGACAGCATCCGTGTCGAGCGCGTCGCAAGCTGCCTGATTTCGCTCAGCGCCTACACTCTTATCCGCTGGCAAGCCGATTTATCTCGCCGCGATGGGCGGGTAAGCTCATCGACGGATGAACGACGAGAGCAGCCTGTCTGGAGCCGCGACGTTACCACGCGATAATCTCCTGATGCGCGTGTGGGGTGTCGTCGCGACGATCCTGTCGGTGCTCTATACCGCGATCTGCCTGATCCCGGCATGGACCTCGGCTCGCCTCGGCAAGGGCCACTGGGTCACGCCGGTCACCCGCATTTGGACATGGCTCATCTTTCGTACCTGCGGGATCAAGGACGAAATCGAAGGGTTGGAGCATCTCAAAGGTCTGGATTCGTTCATCCTCGTCGCCAACCACAAAAGCCTGGTCGATATCCTCGCGGTTTTCCGCCTGATGCCAGGTGAAGTCCGGTTCGTAGCCAAGCGCGAAATAATGAAGGTGCCGGTCTTCGGCTACACGATGGCGAACTGCGGCAATATCGTGATTGACCGTCAAAGCGGGGGCCGCGCAATTCGTCACGCCCTAGCCGCACAGCGCGAAGGTTACAACATCTGCTTCTTCGCCGAGGGCCATCGCTTCAACGATGACCTCATCCATGAGTTCAACGACGGGGCCGCGTGGTTAGCGATCGCGACCAAGCAGCCATGCGTACCGCTGGCGATCAGCGGCACGGGGGCACTGATGCCGCGCGGGTCGAAATTCGTGCGGCCGGGCCAGAGGATTCGTCTGAGCCTTGGGGCACCGATTCTTACGGCCGGGATGCGTGGCGGCGACCGCGTCGAGCTGACCCAGCGACTCGAGACCGCCGTGCGCGTAATGTATCGCAGCACCCCCTGACAAATACCCAGCTGGTCTTGCTATTCGACTCACCTTCTTGAGAGTCTTGCGGACAAATCCCCGGTTGCTTTGAGGCTGTCGCGGAGCAAAAGGAGTTACCTCGTGAGCGGTCGATTCCTGTTTGTGACTTGGGACGGTGGAGGCAATACAGCTCCGGTCTATCCATTGATACGACGACTGATTGCGCGCGGACACCGCGTAGGCGTTTTGGGTCAGTCATCTCAGGGCAACAAGGTAAAGCAGCTTGGAGCAGAGTTTTATCCTCTCCCAGCGCCGGATTGGACACCAGGCAAAGCGCTGGAAGATGAGATGGACCGCGTCGGCGAGCTACTGCTTGGTCCCGCCACAGCACAAGCCGTTCTCGACGCCATCGAACGTACTGCTGCGGATGTCACAGTAGTGGACTGCTTGATGATAGCCGCTCTTGCTGCGGCCGAACGCTTTGGCTCGCCTTCGGTGGCGTTGTTCCATTTCCTTTACGAACAATTTGTTGGCGAGGGCTCGATCGGCCGGATGTTCAGTCCGATGTTACCGCTTATCAACGAGGTTCGTAACGGACTCGGCCTGCCTGGGGTGGAATCGTTGTCGGCTTTGTTCGATTTGACGAACGTTGTCATCGTCGCTTGCCCACCGGAATTCGATGCTCCAATGCAAGCAATCCCGTCTAACGTTCGCTACATCGGGGCTGTGCTGGAAAAGCCACCCTCGCGCGAGCACTCACCTGAACTTCAGCGGGATGAGAACCTTCCTCAGGTGCTCGTGTCTCTGAGCACGACGCTCCAGCACCAACAAGAAGTGTTAGGTCGCATCGCCGCAGCACTTGCAACCCTACCAGTTCGCGCAACCATAACCGTGGGTCCGGCTCTCGACCCGGCTGTCCTTGTTCTCGCTCCCAACGTGACGATCAAAGACTACGTGCCGCACGCGGACCTACTGCCGAATTGTAGCCTTGTGGTGACCCACGCCGGTATGGGTACGGTGATAAACGCTCTCGCCCACGGCGTACCGCTATTGTGCGTGCCGATGGGGCGCGAACAACCGGATAACGCGGCCCGTGTGGAAGCTTTGGGGGCTGGGTTGGCAGTCTCTCCGGATGCCACTGTCGAAGAGATCCGCGCAGCGATTTGCCAAGTCCTCGGCACACCCAGCCACCGGATGGGTGCATTACGGATGGCCGAGATTATCGCACGACAGGACGGTCTCACCGAAGCTGCGAGCGAACTTGAAAAGCTGTTGCGGTGATGCCGCGCGGGTCGAAATTCGTGCGGCCCGGCCAGAGGATTCGTCTGAGCCTTGGGGCACCGATTCTTACGGCCGGGATGCGTGGCGGCGATCGCGTCGAACTCACCCAGCGACTCGAAAGCGCCGTGCGCGAAATGTATCGCGACCAGATTCGACTCAGCCACGCTCCATTCAGCGGTGAAAAGAAGTCGTGAACATCACCTTGCCTTCAAGCAACTGACACGATAGTCGTGAAGCGATTCTGTCATCGATAGGGCAGGGTCGTTTCAACTTAACTACCCAATCTTGATGTAAGGGAAGGCTGGGTCACTGGAGGAGGGTCATGAATATCAGGAACATGTGTGCGGCAAGATTACTTGGAATCGGTCTGGGGCTTGGGCTAGCAGCTTTCGTCAGCGCCTGCTCATCTACCGTCGAGGCCACACCAGAAGCTGCGAAAGCGATGGAATCGGGCGGTGCACCACCGCCAGCAGTCGCTAATTTCATGGGCGCCGATGCATCGAAACTTACCAAAGGTCCGGAGGGTGGCGCTGCGCTGGCATATATCAATCCCAACGCGCAGTGGACCAAGTACACCAAGATTATACTGCAGCCAGTCGAATTCTGGGCCGCAGCCGATTCCAAGGTTTCACCCGACGATCAGAAGGTGCTCACGGGCTATTTCTATAATCAGCTCAAGACTGATCTGTCGAAGAACTTCACCCTGGTCGATCAACCCGGCCCCGATGTGCTGACGTTGCGAGTCGCACTGATGGATGCGACGACGGCAACACCGGGTCTGCGCAGCATCTCGGTAATCGTGCCGCAGGCACGCATCCTGAATGCAGCGCAATCGCTTGCCACCGACAGTTACGCTTTCGCCGGCTCGGCCGAAGCGGAAATGAAGGCCACCGACTCAGTAACCGGTGAGCTGTTAGCCGCGGCTGTCGACGAGCGAGCTGGTGGTTTGGGACTCGCCGCCGCAGGATCGTTCAGGTGGGGCGACGCGGAAAATGCGATGGATTACTGGGCACAGAAGATTTCTGATCGCTTCCTGCAACTGCAGGGTAAGACGCCCACCAAGAGCTAGCGCTTAATACCAAGCATTGAAACGAGCGAGCCGCTTCGTCTGTGACGAAACGGCTCGCTCGTTATTTTTTGAGGATCGACTGGCGGGTTTAGGCTTAGTGAACTTCGTCTCGGAACGAAGAGCTTCAAGCCTTGCGATCGAAGATCATCAGCGGAACCATATTCGCCGCTTTCGGATCGACCGCAAGGATCCGGCGATCGCCCTCGCGGCGAATCGGCGCGCACCCTACCCCAACCTTCGTGAGCGACGCAGCTACGCTGTCGACATCATCGGCTTCGAGCCAGATAGCGGCGAGCCCTTCACCTGTTGCAGCAATCACTTCGGCGGCCGGGGCTCCCGCGCGCAGGCGAATCTCCGCATCGCCGATTTTGATCGTCGCATCCTCGAACGAATCGCGGCGCACACTGAAAGCGAAATTCTTTTCATACAGCCGGCTCGCATCGGCGAGGTCGGCAGTAGCAATATCGAGTCGATCGAATCGTTTGATCATTGGCGAGATTCTATTTGGTGGCGGGGGCAAAGGTGAAGTCGGCCGTGACTGATCCGCCCGCTGTTACGGTCACGCTCTGCTTTTGCGTACCCAGCTTCTCCTGCCAGACCTCGAGCGTGTAGGTTCCCGGCGGCACATTCGCGATCTGGTAGTGTCCCTGCGCATCGGTGACGGCGTAGTACGGATTGGCGGTTGCGTACCACCATCCTTCCATCCAATTATGCGCGTCGCAGGTCACTTTGATCGCCTCGGGCTTTTCGATCGTGATCCGAATCGTCTTCTTGAAACCGGGCTGCGCCATATCCAGGGCCGGATTCACAGTCGATTCCGTGTGAATGCTGTGCAGGATGCCATCGGAGTTGCGGACTTCGACAGTGCTGCCGGCAGGAAAGGCTGCCAGATGGGGCGTGTACTCGCACCCCTTTTGGTCAAAGACTACGGTCGCCGGCTTAGTCGCCTCGCCCTTATCAAGGTCAGGAAGCGTCGCCACGACATTGGCCAGGCCCCCGTCTTTGCCGACCACTAGCGATTGATCGTAAAGAGGCTTCGCCGCGCAGGCGTCGCGGTCTTTGCTGACTTCCAACTGCTGTGGTTTGGGTGCAGGGCCGTTGTAACGGATCGTTCCGCTGATCGTACCGCCGTTCGACACCGGCTCGCTCTGGTAGGCGAGGGTCGGTGCGACGGTCACCAGTAAAAGGAAGAGCGCGCTAAGGAGCGGTGCTCGCCACATCGTCGGACGAAACGTCGATCTCCAACTGGCCGTCATCACGTTTGCGGGCAATCAAAACAAAATGAACCGCGAGGGAATGCGGACGTGCATGATGCTCGATATCGATCGGCTGGCCTTCGAGCACGTCGCGTGCACGCAGGCGCGTGGTCCATCCGAGCAGCTTAGTCACCGGATTAACCAGCGACCCCAGAGCATAGAGCCAAGGCTTGGGGCTGGCGAAGTGGCTGATAACTACTATGCGGCCTCCCGGTCGGCATACCCGAACCATCTCGGCCATCATCTGGCGCGGATCGGGAACCACGGTTATCACGTGGAAGCTGGTAACCCAGTCGAAGCTGTTGTCCGGGAAATCGAGCGCCAGCGCGTTACCCTGCTGAACGTTGATATGCCGCCAATCGTTCTCGCGGATCTTCTCGACGGCATGCTTGAGCATATCCGAGGAGTAATCGATCCCGGTGAGCTGAACGTAGGAGGGGTACGCATCGAGGGAGATACCAGTACCGACACCCACCTCGAGGACGCGATTTCCCGCGCGGAACGGCAGTTCAGCGATGACCTTGTGTTCGCGATCAACAAAAGCGCGACCGAAGACGGCGTCGTAAAAATGCGAGAAATCGGAGTAGACGCGACTCTCGTGCGGCTCAGCCATCGATCAGGCTCCACGATTTAATTGAGATTTCGGGACAGTCAGATACCATCCGTTGGCCCCCACACCCCACAAATCCACCAACCTCAGGCCGCCACATTCACGCCACGAAGATGGCGTTTGAATGAAACGATATCCCTTTTGCGGAAGCGCCATTGGCGGCCTTTCTTGAACGCTGGCAAGATGTTACGCCGCGCGAACTCATTGACCGTATCAGGACTCAGGTCGAGCAGGAAGGCGACTTCTCGCGAGTTCAGCAGAATATCGTCCTTATCAGCCATGACGCTTCCAGCAATTAGCACTTTTAGTCGGTCTGGATACTTCCCCAAATGATGGCGGTTATTGTGCCAAATCTTTAGCGCGACTGCCAATGCGTCGAGTGAGATTAATCAACTGAAATCCGTGAACTAAACATTTTAAGTAAATGTATATCCATAATGCCTATCTTGGATAAATTAGACACTGATAGCGTTTAGCTTGCGCATCCCTATCTTCCAGTCATACCAGGCCCGAGTTACGACGAAGCAGGAGAAAACGCCGGTCAGTACGCCGACGCATAACGTGACCGCAAAGCCCTTCACTGGCCCGGTGCCGAACTGAAAGAGGATTAGCCCGGCGACAAAGGTCGAGATATTTGAATCGCGAATCGCCGACCATGCCCGATTGTAACCGGCCTTTACCGCCTCGCGCGGAGATTTGCCGGAGCGGAGCTCTTCGCGCATCCGCTCGTTCACGAGCACGTTTGCATCGACCGACATACCCAGCGTCAGCACGATACCTGCGATACCCGGCAGAGTAAGGGTCGCCTGCATCGCGGCCATCACGCAGACCAGCAGGAGGATATTCAGCGTAAGACCGAAATCCGCAAGGAGACCCGCGCCGTTGTAATAGAAGGCCATAAAGGCCAGTACGGCTACCGCGCCGACGACGAAGGAAAGTTCACCTTGCCGAATCGAATCGCGACCAAGCGACGGGCCGACGGTGCGTTCCTCGATTATCTTGACTGGGGCAGGCAACGCGCCGGACCGCAGAACGATCGCCAACGCATGAGCATCTTCAAAGCTGAAGTTACCCGTGATCTGGACGTGCCCTCCGGGAATCGGCTCCTTGATTACTGGAGCCGAGTAAACCGTTCCATCAAGGACGATCGCGAGTTCGCGACCGACGTTTTCCGTCGTGAGAGTGGCGAAGGTACTGGCCCCGGCACTGTTCAGCTCAACGGTTACGTAGGGGCCTTCCAGACGACCGCCTGGACGGACACGAGCGTCAGTGACGGTATCGCCGGTCATCAGCACTTCCGATCGAACGAGATAGGGCTGCGCACCACCGCTTTGTGGCTGGCCGTAGAGAATCTCGTCGCCCGGAGGAGCTCCATCGCGCATCGCATCACCGAGATTGTGCTGATCATCGACAATTCTGAACTCGAGAACGGCGGTTTTACCGATCAGCTCCTTGGCGCGCTCCGGGTCCTGAATACCGGGAAGCTGCACGAGAATATCGTTATCGCCTTCGCGAGCGACCGTCGTTTCACGCACGCCAAGCTGGTCGATTCGATTACGGATAGTCTCCAGCGCCTGATCCATCGCGGCGCTGCGGGTCGCGATCAAATCGGGTTGCCGGAAGGTCGCGGAGTAAACGACTCCACCACCCGGCGCCGAGGCCGTTGAGAGAACCAGATCCGGCGCAATTTTCCCCATCAGATCGAGAAAGGCTGAGCGCTGATCGGAATTTTTCAGCTGGATCTGGATCGTGCCATCACTCTGCGGAGTAATAGTCGGCGGGTCCAATTTATTCTTCGCCATTTCTCGCTTGACGTCATCGCCCCGTCTTTTCAGAGCTGCGGAGACGGCCTCATCGAGCTGCACCTCAAGCAGAAGATGGGTGCCGCCCTGCAAATCAAGACCCAGCTGGATCTTGGGCAGGGAATCGAGCGAATGGAGCCAATCGGGCAAGGTCCATCGAAAACTCGGAATCAGCAGGACGAAGCTCGAAACCACGAGCAGACCGGCCAGACCGAGGCGGATAGTGCCGCTCCCATTGGTGAAGTGCAGCCACAGGAACGCGACCGCAATAACAAGCAGGACGCCAATCGTAATCGGATTTTGACCGCCAGCTTCCATAATCGATTCTTCAGTTTCTTTCCGGAGTAAGTTACTTGGTCGGCTTTGCGGAGCTAGTCGAGTTAGCGATTTGCGCACGCTCGACCCGCACCTTAACATTGGGCGCGATCTCCAGCGTGACCACTTTATCGCCCAGTTCGGAGATTTTGCCGATAAGTCCGCCCGTCGTCACGACTTCATCATTCTTCTTCAGGGTATTGAGCATCTTCTGATGGTCACTGGCCTTTTTGGTCTGTGGCCGAAGAATCAGGAAGTACATCACGACAAAGATAAACGCGATTGGAACAATTGGACTGCCGAGGAGTTGTCCCCAATCCTGTCCGCCGCCCCCTGCAGCCGCCTGCGCGTATGCGATCCCTTCAAACATCTGTCCCATCCCCAGCGCTGCTCCCGAGCAGATCCAGCGTATGCCTCGCGAAGCTGCGGTAAGTTCGTGATGCGATAGCAGCCTGCGCCTCACGCATCAAGTGACCATAAAAATAGAGATTGTGCTCCGTGAGAGCACGCGCCGCCAGTATCTCACCCGATATATAGAGATGGCGCAAATAGGCGCGCGAATGGGTGGTGCAGATACGACAATCGCAGCGCTCGTCGAGCGGGCGCTCATCGCGCTGGTAGGCGGCTCGTTTAATTGAGAGCTTCCCCTGGCTGGTGAAGGCGCCGCCATTGCGCGCGTTGCGGGTAGGCAGCACGCAATCAAACATGTCGTAACCCATCGCGACAGCCGCGAGCAGGTCCTCCGGCGTCCCAACACCCATCAGGTACCGCGGACGATCCATAGGCAGCATCGAGATTGATAGTTCAGCCATCTCACGCATCACATCGCGCGGCTCACCAACCGAGAGTCCTCCCGTCGCGAAGCCGTCGAAGCCCAACGAAGTAATCTGCGAAGCGCTCATACGCCTGAGGTCGGGATACACCCCACCCTGCACGATCCCGAACAGCGCCTGCGTTTCGCTGGTCCGTGCGGCAAGGCAGCGCTCGGCCCATCGGGCGGTCATTTCGAGCGAGACCTTGGCGCGAGCATGATCGGCCGGATAGGGCGTGCATTCGTCGAGCGCCATCATCATGTCGGAACCCAGCTTTTGCTGGATATCGACGGCACTTTCGGGCGTGAGCATCAGCGGCGATCCATCGATATGCGATCGAAACCGGATACCTTCCTCGCTGATCGAGTTGATCTTGGCGAGACTCATCGCCTGAAAGCCGCCCGAATCGGTGAGGATTGCGCCCTTAAAACCCATGAAGCTGGCGACCCCGCCAAAGTCCGCTACCAAATCAGCGCCGGGTCGCAACGCCAAATGGTACGCATTGGACAGGACGAGCCGATAGCCCATACCCCAGAGTTCGTCGGGCGCCATCGCCTTGACCGTGGCGCGCGTACCTACCGGCATGAAGGCAGGGGTCGTGATCGCACCGTGGGGCGTCAGCAGCCGGCCCATCCGAGCGGACTCATCGCTCGCGTGTAACTCGTATTTGATCGGCGATTCCATCAGAGGATCAGCATCGCATCGCCGTAGCTGAAGAAGCGGTAGCGATGGCGTATCGCGTCGGCATAGGCCCGCAGGATCATCTCGCGACTGGCAAAGGCCATCACCAGAGCGAGGACAGTGCTCCGCGGCATATGGAAATTGGTGATCATCGCGTCGACCCGCTTGAAGCGGAACCCCGGAGAGATGAAGAGACCGGTGAAGCCTTCGGTATCGCCAGTGATCGCCCACGATTCGAGCGCACGCGTCGCGCTGGTGCCTACACCTATCACCCGACCGCCGACACGTTGAGCATGCTCGATAGCCGCAATAGTGGCCGGTGGAATCGTGTACCACTCGGCTTCCATCGTGTGCTGTTCAACTTCATTCACGCGCACCGGACTAAAGGTGCCAGGTCCGATATGAAGCGTCAGTGTCGCGCGGCGGATTCCGGCTGCCGCCAACTCTCCGAAGAGCTTCTCGGTGAAGTGTAAACCCGCGGTCGGTGCCGCGATCGCACCCGGCGGATCCGCATAGACGGTTTGATAGTTATCGGCGTCGGCAGCGTTGACCTCGCGATCGATATAGTGCGGCAACGCCAGCTTGCCGACCTCGCGCATCAGATCTTCCATCGGAAGTCCGTCTCCGCGCGCGACGATCGGACGCCCCGACTTCTGATAGCCGAGTACTACGAGCGCACGTCCGTCGGAAAGGATCAGCTTTGCGCCTTCGCGCAGCGGTCGATGAGTTCGTGCTAGCGCAATCCATGCACCCGGGTGCGTATCGGACGGTCGCACCATCAGGAGTTCAACTTCTCCGCCCGTCTCCTTGCGGGTCATCAACCTTGCCGGCAACACGCGCGTGTTGTTCAGGACGATGAGATCGCCCTCCCGCAGGAAACGCCCCAACTTGTAGAAGCGGGAATGCTCGATAGTTCCTGCGCGGCGGTCGAGTACGAGCATCCGCGCCTGATCGCGCGGCTCGATTGGCTCGCGCGCAATCAGTTCCTCGGGCAGATCGTATTCGAGTTGAGTTAACCGCATCGGATGGAAGCTTGCAGGCGTGCCAGTGTGTGCAACGAAATTAGCATCGCGATGGCCCCGCCGCGATACTCCGGCGCTTCGCGACCGTGCTAGCCTCACGGGTCACGCAGGAGCGTCGCAATGGAACAGGACAAAAGCCGAATCGAGACGCGTTTGATCCACGCCGGTGAGCCCTCCCCGTTGATCGAAGGGGCGGTCAGCATGCCGATCTTTCAATCCTCAACCTTCGCGTATCGCGGGGAGAAGGATTATCACGCTCTGCGCTATATCCGGCTCAACAACACGCCGAACCACATTGTGCTCCATCAAAAGCTCGCCGCGATTGAGAATGCGGAAGCGGCACTAGTCACTTCGAGTGGGATGGCCGCAGTCTCAGCCACGCTGATGACGCTGCTCGGGTCGGGCGACCACCTGATAGCCCAGGATTGCCTCTACGGCGGGACTCACGACCTGCTGACTACGGAATTTCCGCGACTCGGGATTGCGCATAGCTTTGTCGCGGGCGATAAGCCGGACACCTGGAGCGACCATCTGCGGCCGCAAACCAAGGCGATCTACGTCGAGACGATCTCGAATCCGCTGATTCGCGTGGCAGACCTGAAGGCGGCGGTCGAGTTTGCCCGCGCGCATGGCCTGATCTCGATAATCGACAATACTTTCGCAAGCCCGATCAATTTCCGACCCGCGGAGCTGGGGTTCGATCTCTCGATTCATAGTGGCACCAAGTATCTCAACGGTCATTCCGACATTGTCGCGGGAGCCGTTATCGGCCGCGCGGAGCTGATCAATCGAATCAACCGGACGCTTGGGCATCTAGGCGGCTCGCTCGATCCGCATGCCTGCTTTTTGCTCCATCGCGGGATGAAAACGCTGGCCGTGCGCGTTCGCTATCAGAACGAGAGCGCGCTCAAGGTCGCGCGCTTCCTTCAAAGCCGCAAGGAGATAGCGGCGGTGAACTATCCCGGGCTGGAGAGCCATCCGGATCATGCGCGTGCGCGGGAGCTGTTCAACGGAAACGGTGGGATGATGAGTTTCGAGATGAGCGGTGGTCTCGACGCGGCCGAGGCCTTTATCAACGCGATCACGATACCAATCTCGGCACCCAGTCTCGGTGGTGTAGAAAGCCTGATTACCCGACCCGCGACGACCTCTCACTCCGGCATGTCGCGAGCGGATCGCGAGCGCGCGGGTATCCGCGACGGACTTATCCGGCTGTCGGTTGGTTTGGAAGCACCTGAAGACCTTATCGCCGACTTCGAGCAGGCACTCGCGCGGATAGGTTAGCGTGCGCACGTTCGCTGAATTTTCGTGAATTCATGCAACCAACCTTGACGGCGTGCGTCTTGCCAACTCAGTGACTGCCTAAAACCTAGAATTCCCGCGAGGGCATCGTGAGCAAGCTGATCGTAAAAATCGACCTTGACCTGAGTGATTTGATCCCCGGTTTCATGGCGCGAAAGCATCAGGATGTCGAAGCCATCCGAACCGCTGCCGGCAACGCCGAATACGTCACGCTGAGCAATCTTGGGCATAAAATTAAAGGCGAAGGCGGAAGTTACGGGCTCGACGGAATCAGCGCGATCGGCGAGGAACTCGAAACCGCCGCGCAAAAGCAGGATGCGGGTGCGTGCCGAGACTTGGCCGATCGCCTCGCCCAATACCTGAATGACGTAGAAATCGTCTTTGAGTAGGAACGAGAAACTCGCGGAAACCCGGCCTGATTTGATGCATTTGATGGTTCCTATTCCTGAGCCATTATGCTTCACTCAAGGCGCGGGGTAGCGTTCCGTATTGCGGGGGCACTTCGACACGCTCCGTTGGTTGTGGAGAGGCGAAGATGAAGCAGGGAAATGAGCAAAAACCTTCCGCAGAGAGAATAGCGCGGCGCCATTTTCTCAAGTTAGGGATGGCCGCTGCAGGCGCACTGGTCGTTCCGGGCGCAGCCTTCGCCTACGACGATTGGATTCGCATCACACCTGAAAAGTTAGAACCCCGCACGCACGCTCCGAGCACGCATACCCAGACCGCACGACTCATCCCACCGACGACTCGTTACTATGGCCGCGCCCAAGTCGCACGCGAGCTTTCCTTGTACAACGTGCATACCGGCGAAAGCCTCAACACCGCCTACTTTGAAGACGGGCGATACGTGCCCGGCGCCTTGCACGAGGTGAATTACCTCTTCCGCGATTTCCGTGCGAACCAGGTGAAGGAAATCGACCCGCAACTCCTCGACGTCCTCTACGATATTCGGCGTGAGCTAGGAACGAATCGGCGGATAAGTCTGGTTTCAGGCTACCGCTCGCCGGCCACCAACGCATGGCTCGCGCAGTTTAGCGAGGGTGTCGCTCGCCACAGTATGCATATGGAGGGCAAGGCCTCGGATATCCATATCCAGGGCGTCCAGCTCGCCGACTTGCAGCGCGCGGCTCTTTCTCTCGGCGCAGGCGGCGTCGGCTACTATCCGCGCTCCGGTTTCGTTCATGTGGATACCGGCCGCGTCCGCCGCTGGTAAGAGACCGCACCACCCTTTCATCACTTAAGCGGTTCGTGCAACGCTGCCTGCATCAGGGAGGCATGCGATGCCGGGACCGCTCGAAGGCTTTCGTATAATCGATGTAACCCAGATGGTCTCCGGACCGATGGCGACGATGATGCTCGCCGATCAGGGTGCGGACGTAATCAAAGTCGAGCCGCCCGGGGTGGGCGATCTTACGCGAGCGCTCGCGGGCAAACGACGCGGGATGGCCCCGACCTTCGCGATAGTTAATCGCAACAAGCGCTCGGTCGTAATCGATCTCAAGACGCCCCAAGGCCTCGAACTACTTAAGAAACTCGTCGCGACAGCGGACGTTTTTATCCAGAACTTCCGCCCCGGCGCGGCCGAGCGGATGGGCCTCGGCGAAGAGGCTCTGCGCGCCGTTAAGCCGAATCTCATCTACGTCTCGATCAGCGGCTTCGGCGAGAAGGGGCCGTACGTGCACAAGCGCGTCTACGATCCGGTGATTCAGGCGCTCTCGGGACTCGCCTCGATTCAGGCTGACGCGGAGGGCCGCCCCCACATGCTCCGCGTGATCGTACCCGACAAGGTGACCGCGCTCACGGCGGCGCAGGCAGTCACGGCCGCCCTGCTCACCCGCGAGCGTACGGGAAAAGGACAGCATGTGCGGCTCGCGATGCTCGATGCCGTCGTCGCATTCCATTGGGCCGAATCGATGGCATCGCACACCTTTCTCGATACGCACAATGCCTCGATGCGTCCGCTCAATACGCGCGAACTAATCTTCGAGACCGCCGACGGCTATATCACTTGCGGTGCAATTTCCGACTCGGAGTGGGAAGGTTTGTGCCGCGCGCTCGAACGACCCGAATGGCTCGCCGACGCGCGTTTCAATACTCCGGCTGGTCGGGTTCGCTATGCGGACGAGCGTCTCGAAATGACGGCCCAGGTGCTGAAAGAGCGAACCTCTGCTGAATGGATCGAGCGGCTCGATGCGAACCAGGTGCCGTGCGCGCCCATACTCTCACGCGACGAGTTAATCACTGATCCGCAGATCGCGGCGAATGAGATGATCGTGGAGGGGACGCATCCGCATGCCGGACCGATGCGCCAGCCACGCCCCGCCGCCCGCTTCGCCGAAACGCCCTCGGGCCTGAATCGCTACGCGCCGCTGTTGGGAGAGCATACGGAGGAAGTGCTGCGAGAGATCGGGTTGGGGCAGGACGAGATCGACAGTCTACGCAAAGGATATGCAATTGCATGATCAGCAAGAGTCTACCGACAGACGTTCATCTACTGAAGCTGAGTTAGAAAGCGCCTACCGTGAAGCTAGCTTGGAGCTCGACGACGCGTGGGAGAGCACGATCGCGGACGAAGAGGATTGAGAATTCTCGGTAAGCTTAATTGCGAAGTGGTATCCCAGATTCGACCACCCTCTTATCGGTATCAGTTACTCCGGCATTGGCGAGGGCATTAATAAAAGCCTCTTTCATAGCGGAATTAAACTGTGCAGAGCCCGGACCAATGATCAGACGATCGACTAAGCGCGAGAGATCCAGATCCGCACGTATGTCGGTTTTTTTTCCATCTAAGGGCAGCTTGTAGACTAATTGAGAGACTCCATCCACCACCTCAGTTGCAGATTCCATTAGAGCCGGCCCTCTAAAGAAGAATCTGACGAAACGCGCTTCGGCGCATAGATAACCCTCCACTCCTCCTCTTCGACGAAACCCTCGTGCTTGAGACAGCACACACCAACAGCAAGTAAGTTGTACACAGCTGCTATCACGTAGGAACGCTCGATCGAACGGAGAAAAGCGGCGTTGGCACGAACATTTGATGCAACCTCATTCAGTACCTGGCTCATCCGTTCTTTCGTTTGATACGACACGGGACTGAGAACAAGGTTCAGCGCGTTGGCCGCAAGAGAGTTGTCCGGAATCTTAAGAACGAGCGCTACGCGAGCGCCGACTCGCCCGAATGCGCGCTACATTGATAGTCGCCCGTGCTGATCTTCCTTATCTTTATGTACTGAAATAGAAGTGATGTAGGTGCTGGACCGAATGTCCTCCCACCACCCATTAAACAGATCCAACAGCCTGCGTTGCCACTTCCGGCACACATTCATCCAGAGCCGCCATCAGTTCGTTTTTGCGTTCACGGGGGAACAAATCACTGAGAATGTTAAAGCCATGCTGCAATAATCAGACATACAAGTGGCATTTCGCATCCACACGCGCCTAGGGTTGATAATATTCAATGCGGCTGAGGCGGATGTGTAATGAACGAACCTCGCTTCCTTCTGGTGAACCCCACCAACCTCGTATAACTCATCTCTCTTTCTTTTGGAGTCCGGCATGAAAATCGCCTCAAGCTTGTAAGCAAGGTCAAGTTGAGCCCGATCTATAGTCTGATAGTCATAGCTCACAAAAAGTCCTGAGCCTCCGACGCAATCTATAACTCCTTTATACTATCAGTTGTGCCAGTGTTATTCAGTCACCAGGTGTCGATATTGGGACGTTTTTTGCCCACACGCGGCAGCGGTGGAGGGCATGCCTTTACCCCCCCGACGATCCAGCGGCGCGATTCTGCCGGATCGATCACATCGTCAATTTCGAAGTGGGAGGCGGAGCTGACAGCTTTGCCAGCCTGATACATTCGCTCGACCATCTGGTCGTAGAGTTCCTTGCGCTTGGCCGGATCCTCGATCGCGGCGAGCTCGTTGCGAAACGCCAGCTTGACCGCACCTTCGAGACCCATCCCGCCGAACTCGCCTGTCGGCCACGAGACGGTAAACAGCGGCGTCTTGAAGCTGCCGCCCGCCATCGCCTGTGCACCCAGGCCGTACCCCTTGCGCAGGATAATCGTGAAGAACGGCACGGTAAGGCTCGCGCTGGTCACGAACATCCGGGCGGCGTGACGCACGAGGCCGGTCTTTTCCACTTCGGGACCGACCATGATTCCCGGCGTATCGCAGAGGAAAAGCAGCGGAATATCGAACGCATCGCAGAGCTGCATGAAGCGCGCCGCCTTGTCGGCGCCGTCGCTGTCGATAGCACCCGCCAGATGAGTCGGGTTGTTCGCGATCAAACCCATCGGACGTCCTTCGATTCGGATCAGCGCTGTGACCATCCCGAGCCCGAAATCCTTGCGCAGTTCGAGCACCGATCCGGCATCGGCCAGCGTCTCGATCAGCTTGCGTATGTCATAGATGCGGAGCCGATTCTCGGGAATCGCGCTGCGCAGAAGACGCTGGTCGGCGCACTCCCACCTTTTCAGCGGACCCTGAAAGTAGGAAAGGTACTGCTTCGCGACGCGCACACCCTCGGCCTCGTCCGCGACCTCGATATCGACGACGCCGCTGCGCGTCTGCACCTCGATTGGGCCAACGTCCTCGGGCCGATAGACGCCGAGGCCGCCACCTTCGATCATCGCGGGACCGCCCATCCCGATATTCGAGTTTCGCGCCGCTATCACCACGTCGCAGCATCCGAGGAGCGCGGCATTACCGGCGAAGCATCGCCCGGAGTTAATCCCGACCAGCGGCACCAGACCACTCAGCGCACCCCAATACTGGAAGGCGGGGACGTCGAGACCGGTCGCCCCGAGGCCATCGGTATCGCCGGGGCGCCCTCCCCCGCCTTCGGTGAAGAAGACCACCGGGAGTCGCAGCTTTTCGGCGATTTCGAACAGGCGATCTTTCTTGCGATGGTTCTGCTGGCCCTGCGTGCCGGCTAACACGGTGTAGTCGTAGGACATCAGGATGCATCGCGAGTGCTCGTCGTCGAAATCATCGCCATTAACGTGGCCGATACCGGCAATCATGCCGTCCGCAGGCGTGCGCTTGATCAGATCGTCGACGGAGCGACGGCGACGCTGCGCCGCGATCACCATCGCGCCATATTCGATATAGGTCCCCGGATCGCATAGATCGGCGATATTCTCGCGCGCGGTGCGCTGCCTGGTCTTGCGGCGACGCTCGACCATATCGGGCCGCGCCTCGTCGAGTCCGATCGCATGACGCTCGCGCACTTCGGCCAGATCGGGCCGGATATAATCGAGATCGATCGCGGTGTCCTGCTTGCTCGCCGTCACGGCGACATCGGCCTCCTCGATAAAGACCAGCGGATGGCCCTCAAGGATCGCATCGCCGGGAGCAACGGCGATCGCGCGCACGATTCCGCTGACACTCGCGCTGATGACGTGCTCCATCTTCATCGCTTCCATCACGAGGAGCTGCTGCCCAACGACCACCTGATCACCCTCGTGTACGTCGAGCGTGACGATCGTGCCTTGCATCGGGGCGTTCACCGGGATCGTGCCCTCAGGACCGCCGACCGGCGTGGCTGATGGTTGAGCGATCGGCCCAGCAGCTTGTGCCGGCGCATCGCCCTCCCCTTTGCCGTAGGCGAGCACGGCCAGTGGATCGCTCGATTTCAGTTTCACGCCAGCGCGCGACGCGGCCATCTTCTGCGGCTCGAAGTAGTATCGCTGATGCGCTTCACCTTTGGCAGCTACCAACTCGGCCGCATGGTCTTCGATAAAACGGGTGTAGATACGATCAGCGGCAAAGTCGGGATGGTTCAGCAGGTTCTGCAGGAAACCGAGATTGGTCGGCACACCCTCGATCCGAAACTCCCCGAGCGCGCGATAAGCCTTGCGCACCGCAACGGCGTAGTCCGGCGAATCCGAGTGCACGATCAGCTTGGCGAGCATCGAGTCGAAGCGCGGACTCGTCGTGTAACCGGAATAGCCAAAATGATCGCAGCGGAGGCCCGGGCCGGAAGGCGGCTCGAACGTGGTCAGCGTTCCACCGGTCGGCTTGGCCGAGCCGTCGGGATTCATCGCTTCGAGATTCACGCGCATCTGGATCGCGTAGCCACGCGGCGTCGGAATCGCAGCTTGTGCAGCACCCGCCTCGGCAAGACTCGCGCCACCCGCGATGCGCATCTGCAGCTTCACCAGATCGACTCCCGTTACCTCCTCGGTAACCGTATGCTCGACCTGGAGCCGCGGATTCGCCTCGATAAAAGCAAAGCGGCCGGCCATATCCGCATCGACGAGGAACTCAAAAGTACCGAGACTGAGGTAGCGGAGTTCACGGGCGATCCGCGTCGCTGCCACGCTTATCTGCTCGCGCAAGTCAGCGGAAAGTCCGGGGCTCGGCGCAATTTCGACCAGCTTCTGATGCCGCCGCTGGATCGTGCATTCGCGCTCATACAGATGGGACACCGTGCCCGAGCCGTCGCCGGCGATCTGCACCTCGATATGACGCGCATGCTCGATCAGCCGCTCGGCATAGAGCGAACCGTTGCCGAAGGCGGCGCGCGCCTCTGACTCACATCGTGCGAAGGCTTCGTCGATTTCGTCGATAGTGCGAACGATCCGCATCCCGCGACCGCCACCGCCGGCGACCGCCTTGATTACGATCGCGGCACCCTCGCCCAGCGTGCGGAAGAAGCTCCGCACCTCATCGACGTTGGCTGCCAGCGAGGTCCCCGGCAGGACCGGTACGCCGTAGCGTTGAGCAATCACGCGAGCCTCAACCTTGTCGCCCAGGCGATCGAGAATTTCGGGCGTCGGTCCGACAAAGGTGACGCCGGTCTCGGCACATCGGCGGGCAAACGATGCATTTTCGCTCAGAAAGCCGTAGCCCGGATGAATTGCGTCGCAACTTGCTGCCTTGGCCGCTGCGATGATCTGATCGATATCGAGGTACGGAGCGACGCCGACGCCCTTCAGTGGCCGGGCCTCATCGGCGCGTCGTGTATGCAACGAATTGGCGTCGTCGTCGGAAAAGACGGCGACGCTGCGGATTCCCATCTCGGCCGCGGCACGCGCGATACGAATCGCGATTTCGCCACGGTTAGCGATCAACAAGGCTCGTGGAAGCATAGCGACGCGATTATAGCGCGCAAGCTCGTATGGTTTGCGAGTGAGGCTCGCTCGATCGGCTGGTGATTGCGATAACTCGACGAGTTCGCCAATCGTTTGATTAATCCCTCCTTCGCCGAATCTTCTGCAAACGGGCGACGTTAAAGATTCGTTCGGGATTAGCCAAATGGGCGGTCTTAACGGCCACTATGCGATTGTCGCCGGATTAGTCAGACAGTTAGATTCTTGCCAACCTCTCGTCTGGCATGACCATGACTTTAAACGCCCTCATCGATGCGATCGTCAGCGAAGCCTTTTATCAAAACGTACTGCAGGAGCGCGAAGGTGTAGCCAACCTCGTCTCGCGACTTACTCTGCTGCTACAAAATCGCGGCCTCGATTCATCGCGCTCGCTCATGACTGTGATGCAAGCCGAAGTAGAGGCGAAGCCGCGGGCCAAGGCCGAACTCCTCGAGCGCGCGATCCACAACGCGGAGGCGACACAGCAGCTAAAGCGTATCGGGGAACGATCGATCCTGTTACGTCGGCCGCGTCCAAACTAGGCCGCTACACTGCGGCTAAGCATTTTCGCTCGTACCCGAATCTCTTCCTCGCGATCTTCGCCGATGCGGTCAAGTTTATTCAATCGTGCTTAAATTAAGATCGGCATCGGTTGAGGGGATGCGGGAGTTTTATGACAGAGGTTGTTCATCGGGAGCCGGTGAGTATCGCCAACGCCACCGATCGACCGAGCCATATGAGGGCTGATGTCGGCACCTCATCCTGTGCGAGCACCGCTATCACTCGCGAGACGACCGTGTTGCTGTGGTCGCATCTGCGGATGCATGGTCGCGGATGTCTCGCCTACACTGGCCTTAACTCCGGGCTTAAGCATTTCACGACAGCTGACGGATACATCGTGTATCAGCCATTTCGCCATCCATTGTTGGGGCGAAAGCTGATCTACATAGTCGTGGGCGATCCAGTCGCAGCGCCTTCAAAGATGCCGCGCCTGATTGAGGACTTCCTGCAGACCGCGCCGACGACCATCTTTCTTCAAGTCAGCGAAGGCTGCGCCGAAGTTCTGGACGGCATTGGACTCACGGTAAACCGGTTCGGAGTCGAGACTGATATCGATCTTCAAACCTTCGATCTCAAAGGTAAGTCGAAGGCCCAACTCCGGCATTGGATCAATACCGCGCGCAAACATGGCATCGTTATCACCGAAGAGGAGTTGATGAACACTGACGAGGCAGAGGTTACCGAACTCTCGTCAGCGTGGCTCAATCGCAAGGGGGGCAAGGAACTCGCACTACTTACTCGCCCATTCGATTACCGGACACAGCCAGATCTGCGCTTTTTCACCGCACGTCGCGATGGCGAGCTGCTCGCGATGGCTACCTTCGACCCACTCTACGATCAGAACCGCATCTTCGGTTACTACCAGGATATCGTGCGATGCCGGACAGGCGCGCCGCACGGAACGTCCGACCTGCTGACCGTAACCGCCATTGAACGGTTTCGCGCCGAAGGACGCGAATTGCTCATGACCGGGCTCTCGCCCCTGGGTTCACTCGGCGAAGAGCCGTTTAGCGCATCGCCCCTAATCGCCAGGATGCTTCGGCTGATGCATGATCACGCGAACTTCGTATATTCGTTCAAGGGACTCGAATTCCACAAGAAGCGTTATCGCGGAATCGAGCGACCGGTCTTCGTGGCAAGCACCAGCACTGGGAAGCTGGCTCTCCTGCGCGATCTGGCAGCGATAATCCTCGCGCTCAAACTCTTCTAAGTCGCGAGTCGGAATCTGCGGCTGACCGAAGGAGTCGCGCCGCAGACTTTTACGCGGTCATCTGTTTAGGCTGCGCCAGCTTGAACTCCATGAAGGCAGCGGCGAAGCGCTTCAACTCTTCCGTGTCGAGGCGATAGTTGCGTTGCGGGCGATCTGCGCCGTAAAGGCGCACGTTACTCCGATCGAAATGCCGAATCTGTCTGAGATAAGGAGCATAGTGCCGGATACCCCGGCCGATCAGCGCTCCCAAGCCGGAGGCGGCGGGCTCAGCCGGCTGCGTGTAAGAGATCTTGACGCCTGTTAGCATCGAAAGCGAATAGATAATATCCGGCAGCGTCAACGGCTCTTCGTTCGTCAGATGGAAAGTCTTGCCATAGGTCGCTTCGCCCCCACCAAGCAAAAGCAGCATCTCACGAACCACGATATCCACGGGAATCAGATCGAGAGTCGCTGCCGGATCAAATGGCAGGTGGATCGGGAAGTCGCTCGGCTTAGCTAAACGCGTTAGATGCCAGACCTTCTCGATTACATTGTAAAAGCCGGTGTGAATCGAGATACGATGGGTTCCCGAATCCCCAATGATGATACTGGGCCGAAAGATCCGAAAGGGAATAGCGTGGGCGCTGCAATGCTCGCGCACCAGCCCTTCGGCTGTCCATTTGCTCTCCTCGTAGGAGTTGTTGAACTCCGGGGCCTTCGGCTGATCAGCCTCCAGGATGATTCCATAGCGCTTGCCGGCAACATAGGCGGTGCTCACGTAGTTGAAGGAGGCGACGTTGGGCAGCCGTGAGGCGACCGCGAGCATCTGCGTCGTTCCCTCGACATTGGTTCTCCAGATTGAGGTTCGCTCGTTCTCGGAGAAGGAAATATTGGCTGCCGAGTGAACGATATGGAGAGGTCCGCTCGATCTAAGCCAGCCCTGAAGCTCTCGGCGACGCGTCCATTCTATGCTGTAGAGATCACCCTGCACCACCAGGATGCGCCCCATCAAGTTATGTGCGGTCATGGAGAGCCCTGCATCATCAATGGCTAATTCGAGCGCGTGCGCGAGACGGACTTCGGCCGCCTCTTGAGTGTCTCCGCGTACCAGACAGGCGATCCGATCGACGGAATTGATGGTGAGCAGACGCGCGATCAGATGAGAGCCCAGGAGCCCGTTACCGCCGGTGATGAAATAATCCATCGATTGATTCAATTTCCTCGATTAAACCTTGGTTCAAACAACCGCGTTTGGCTCCGATGAAAGAGGGGCTAGGCGGCCGTCCGTTAGATTGAACACGCGATCCGCGAAGCGCTGAGCCCGCGGATCGTGGCTGACCATCACGACCACCTTGCGCAGATCTTTGGCGAAGCGGCGCAACAGGCCGAAGACTTCTTCGCCCACAACTGAATCGAGATTGGCCGTGGGTTCGTCGGCGAGCAGAATCATCGGATCGCCCGCGAGGGCGCGAGCCAACGCCACTCGCTGCTTCTCGCCTCCGCTCAGATAGCTGGGATGAAAAGTCGCCCGCTCCGCCAGTCCGCAACTCTTAAGCAACTCCAGCGCGCGGGACCTGCGCGGTTTAGCAGGCACCCCCTGCAAACGCATCGCCAGTTCGACATTCTCGAGCGCCGTCAGAAACGGAAAGAGATTGAATGATTGAAAGATGAAACCGAAGGTCGAACTGCGCAGGGCCGGCAGGTCTGATTCTTTTTGATCGCTAACGGGAGACCCGTCCAAACAGATCGTGCCCGAGCTGGGACGCAGGATACATCCGACCATTGAGAGGAGCGTGCTTTTGCCTGACCCCGACGGGCCGGCAATCAGTGCAACCTCGCCGTGATCAACCGCAAACGATACCTCTTCGACCGCTCTAACGGTCACGGCTCCTTGCTGGTAAATCTTCGAAACAGATCGGGCTTCGAGGTAGGGACTCATCTAGCTCCGAAAGACAATCGCAGGGTCGACCCGGCGCACGCGTCGGATCGAGAAAAACGCCGCAGCCACTCCTATCGTCAGGAAAAAGATTAACAGACTGACTAAAAGTTCCCAACGTAGGGAGAGCGAGACACCGTAACGCTCGAGAGTCGGTTGGGCCAGGAAGACCAGCGCAACTCCGATCGCGTAGCCAACCGACGCATCGATAACCGCCTGACTGATGATCAAGATATCGAGATTTGCGTTAGTTGCGCCCATCGCCTTAAGCGTGGCGAGTTCGCCAAGATGCTCCATCGTGTTGGCGAACACCGTTTGGCCGATTACCCCGCCTCCGACGATCAAGCCGAGAAAGGCTGTCAGACAAAACGCGGCACCCATTCCGGTTTCCGCGGTCCAGTAGATGATCGTGCGACGGACGAAGTCGTGCGATGAGATTACCGCATTGTCCGGCAAGTTCTGGCGCAGGCGAGCGGTCACCCTGTCGCTATCCGAACGCCTGCGGAGCTTAATAGCAGTAAAGGCGGTGCCGTCGTCACGCGCGACGTCGCTGGAGACCCTTTGGGCATAGCTAAACGAGGTAAAGACGATCGGTGCAGTGGTGAAGGTTTTAACCGATCGCGACAGCCCAATCAGATGAACCTTTTGATCGTTCAGCTCCCACGTGCTGCCCAACTTCAGCCGACCGAGTCGTTGGCTGCTACTCTCATCAAGAATAATGTTTGCCCCGCTGCCGACACTCGCCGCCGATCCGGTCGCCATCTCCCACGGCCCACCCACCGGATATTTGGGATCGTAGCCGATGATCTCCACCTGCTCCTGGGAGCCATCGGGCAGCTTCAGAAACCCCCATGTCTGCATGATATTGCGGGACCAGAGCATATCGGCGTCATCGCCGATAGCTTTCACCCGGCTGGCGGGAAATAGTTTCGCGAAGTCAAAGTTGCGGATTCCTTTCGAGGCGATCCATATATCCGCATCGGCGTGCCTAATCAGCGACGTAGCGTTCTCCATCATCCCAACGTAAAGCGCGACCTCAGTAAGGGTGAGATAGGAAGAAAACACAACGCCGAGAAGGGTAAGGACAAGGCGTACCCGGTTATGAAGCGCGAGCCGGAAAGCGAGCCAGAACATTCGAGGAGGAGACGCGAACTAAAGGCTTGCTGCTATCCGAGACGGCCACGTTTGCCATAGGAGACAGTCCGCTTTTTCAAGAAACTCAGGCAAAGATAGGTGTATTGGTTGTTCCTAAGCATAGCTCGGATATTTTTTTCGCCCCCAATCACCGCGGATCGAGTCCACCGAATTATCGATTGGACGTTCATCCTATAGTTTGATTCAACTTTAACCTAATAAATTTTGCGTCGCATCGTGGGCGCGCATATTATCTCCAGCGACCGATGCCTAACAGGTTGATAAGGGAGAGCCGTACGGAACGATATGTCGGTAGATGTTGAGGTGAGGACGCAGATACGCAAAGGCTTGATGATCGCCCTGATGGGCCTGCTGATCGTGGTGATGCGGGCTGCGCCAGCGCGTGCTCAGCACGGGGATTATCTCCTCGGGACAGCCGGTTTGCTCGCAGCGCAGCAACCACCGGAGGGCCTCCTCTACCAGAATCTTTGGTCCTACTACTGGGTGCATGATGCGGGCTTCTTAGACCCCAGCCGTGTCGTATGTGGCCGCAGGGGCGACCTGTGCGCAAGTGCCGCCCTGAATGCACGCGGCAGTCTCGATATGTTCGTCGATCAGAACATCTTCTGGCTCGTGACGCCCTTCAAGGTTCCGTACCTCAACGCGACGTACGGGGCCATGATGGACGTGCCCTTCGCAATCGTCGATGCGAGTGGTTCGGGATCGATCGAACCAAACTTATCCTTCGATGGCCTACGCCGGAATGCGTCGACAGCCGGTCCAACCCTTAGCAATAGTGGCGGGGTCACGAAGGGTAGCATCGGCGATATCTACTTCGAACCGATCGATTTGGGCTGGCATTTTAAGCATCTCGACATGCTCACCACGGGCGCCTTTATGGCCCCGACTGGTCCCTACAACGCCGACGCCAAGATCAATATCGGTTATGGCCATTGGTCAGGGATTCTCGGTCTTGGCGGAATCATTTATCCCGACGAGGAGCGTCAGTGGTCGCTCTCCGTGTTGGCCCACTACGAGATGTACTCCTCGCAGGATGGTCGGCCATACGTGCTCGGCGATCAGGTACCGTTCGAATGGGGCGTAGGCAAGACTTTCAATCTCCCCAGCCGCATCTTCAAGCAACTGACAATCGGCCCGGTTGGATACGCTCAGTGGCAGACTACCGATAACCAGATACAGGTGAACACTAACACTCCGGTAGGCAACTCGCTGAAGCACGCTCTGATGGAAGCCAATTCCGAGGTTTACTCAGCAGGACCAAGCGCCCAGTTGTTAACGACCTTCGGTCTTTTCGACGTCCGCTATTACAACGAATTCGGCGCGAACGCTACCCCGTCGGGCCAACAGCTGATGTTCAGCGTGACCCTCGCCGGCAAGCCTTGGTAAAAGAGAGCCATTATGTGTAGGGAGGGCAAAGTGCCCTCTTGCGCACGGCTAGTCACACCTCGGAGCTCAGGCAGCGAGGAAAGCGGGCAACATGAGTGGTGAATTTGGCGCGCCCGGAGGGATTCGAACCCCCAACCCTTAGATCCGAAGTCTAATGCTCTGTCCAGTTGAGCTACGGGCGCACAGTGTTTTTACGATAGGTGCCTTTTCCGTGCTAAGATGGTGCTAGCGATCGACACCTCCGATAGGCTATATTGAAGGGTTGGATAGGTCAAAAGCGGTGGCGTATAGGGGTGGAGGTCGGTTTCTAGGGCTGTTTTCACCCCCAGAATGGCACGGATTTGGCCTTTCTAGCCCTCGGCGGAGCGTCGGACGGATATCGCAGCGTTCAGGGGTCGAAACGGGGCGTAGCGGGCGGTTGCGGATGATTTCGGTCTCGGCCTAGCAGACTGGCTCAATCTTCCACGCGCCCGATGGTTGGTAGCCGCTCCAGCCACGCCTGCTTCTCATTCATTTCGTGGTAGCTCCCTTGCTGGGACGAAGCCAAGAAGAATCAAGCCACAGACAGTTAGTGCAACTGAGCTGTAGAAACCAAGTTGGGCCATTCTCGGTACCGCCCAAATCGGATAGACAGCGGCAACAACCCATAGAAGCAAGCCGTAAGTGTAGAGATTCTTGGGGCCGGTCCGCATGGCCCATGCAACGAACGGAGTGATCAAAACAGCAATCACTGTGCTGCCAA
>DATKML010000058.1:0-187890 GCA_035541875.1 Binataceae bacterium (SeqCode) | reverse complement strand
CGCCAACGCATTCGAGCTGTGCGTCCATTCATGCGCATTGTGCGGATTTTGCCACATGCCGAACGTCTGGCTCGCATAGCCCGATACGTGCAGCCCGCTAAGCCAGCTCGATTCGCCGGCCTGCGTCTGTGGCAGCAACTTGGTTGATGAATTGGTGATCGACATCGAATCCGCAGGCTGCAATGACAGATCTCCTGCGGAACCGATGGTCGCGGTCATTGCTATCCCGAGCAATGCTGCCGCGGCGGCGGGAAATAACTTCCCGGTTCCCCCGAACACAGAACCTAGAACTCTGAACGCCATACTTTCCTCCCAAAGGAGCTGAAGACCATCCGCCAACCGTCCCCTGGTTGGCACTTACTTCACTGCTCATGTCTCTTCAGAGTCGGAAGAGACAAAACGAGGACTCGTTCCTATGTAGTTATTTTGCTTCCCTTGCACGCCTCGCGGACGCGCCCTTTAACAACGACCTCCTTCGCGTAATGTAACGGTAATATATCAAGGTGCTCTTTATTCGAGTCGTAAACGAAAGGCAAGGCCCCCTGTTCAGAAATAGCTTCGGATCGGTTTCGGGAAGGCGTCAGTAGATGAGGGGCAGGATGCGGTAAAGGGTGGTTTTGCAGTAGGCAGCGTAGGCTGGATCTCGTCGCAGGAGCTGCTCTTCGAGGTCGATCCGCCAGACCATAAAGGGCAGTGTCACGGCCAGCAGCGTAACGTTGAACGTGGTCGGATAGACGAGCACGAAACCCAGCGAAAGCACGATCCAACCGAGATAAATCGGATGGCGCACCACTGCGAAGGGGCCACCGCTCACAACACCGCGATTAGCCGGGAGTAAACCGAAGTGACGTCCGAGATAGATACGCGACCCTTCACTGATGATCGTTCCCATGACCACCAGTGTCGTGCCGCATCCAGACAGGATCTTGTTCACTTCAAGATGAGGTTCAGCCTTCATCAGGAGCGGCGTCACCATCATGAAGGTGGTCGCCACAATCGAA
Organism: Binataceae bacterium (SeqCode); assembly: GCA_035541875.1. Taxonomy (GTDB): domain Bacteria; phylum Desulfobacterota; class Binatia; order Binatales; family Binataceae; genus JAJPHI01. Next base: position 186,889 of record DATKML010000058.1, on the reverse strand, counting down.
CTGGGACTGATAAGCGCGGCCTTGGGCTCGACGCGGACCAGCGACAGCACTCCCATCAAGCCCGCACCAATCATCCACATCAAGTCGGTGAAGCCGCCGTAGTGCCGGGCGTGCGAGTACAACGCGAGAAAGAAGAGGCTGGCGACGCCAAGATTCGCTGCCACGTGGCGCAGGCCGGCCCAATCGAAAATTTTGCCTTGGACGGAAGCGAGGCTTTCCGAGGATACAGGAGCGGCGTCTCGAACCGGTGCAGCGGATTCCATCGAACCTCTAACGAGCGCAAATTGCGTGCTCGAGTGTAAGGTCGCTGCCAGAATTAAGTAAACAAATAAACTCGCTCTAGCTGGTTGACGGGGGCCCGCGAGCAATCTTTGTGAGGCTGGATGCTCAAGATGAAATCGGAAGACGCGGTAGTACTAAGGATAACGCAGCTCAGCAGGGTAAAGATCGGGGCAGGTAGGACCTGCCCCGCATATCGAGTTACTGCAACTGCTTCAGACAGGCTTTGATTGCGTCGAAGTTCGGCACGTTGCCGGCATTATCCAACACTTCGGCGTACTGAACCTTGCCGTTCTTATCGACGACATATGCGGAGCGCTTGCAGACGCCCTTGAAACCGAGCAGGTCGTCATAGAGGGTCTCGTAGTCACGTGCAACGGTCTTGTTGTAATCCGACAGCAGCGGGAAGTTGTACCCCTCTTTCTGCGCCCAGGCATCGAGCGCGAAGGGGCTATCCGTCGAGATGCCGAAGACCTTGCAGTTAAGGCCTTCGTAATCCTTGAGCGCGTCCCGCATGCTGCAGAACTCGCCCGTGCATACCTTGGTGAACGCGAGTGGCACGAACAGCAACAGCACGTTATTGCCGCGCAGTTCGGACAGTTTTACGTCCGCCATCTTGTTGGACTTCATTGCGAAGTCCGGTGCTTGGGAACCAACCTGCAGGGCCATCTTAAAATCTCCTCCAGTCGAAGGGGTTAAAGGAATTGTTTTCCGCCTCGATTCCAGCTTTCTCAGCATGAAGCCGGGGCGGACCCCTAAGATTAACGATTCGGAAGGGGTGTGTGAAACGCGAGCACAGTATCAAAGTTTTGCGGTGCCCGCTCAACAAAGCTATTGGAACTCCTTCAGACGACGGTGAGCAGGTCCCAACTGCGGGAGTCTCCCGGCAACCTCAGCTGAAACGAGCCTTCGGTACCGACTGCCCAGGGATCGGCGCGCGAGTCCGAAACACCGTACCCTTCTTATCTTTATCGTCAGTGTTATCGGCCGTCACTATATAGAGGTCTGCCAGGTCTTTACCGCCGAAAGTCACGCTCGTGACCATCTTGGCTGGCACTTTCATCCGCCAGTCGAGCGTGCCGTCGGGCTTGAACCGCACCACCTCGCCGTAATTCACAATAGCAACCACGACACCACCTTCGGCGTCGATTGCGAGCCCATCCGGCCACCCTTCGGGCATCGTCGCAAACTTGCGGCGATCCTTAACCGTGCGATCGGCTTGCACGTCGTAGACCCATACGGCCTTGGTCGTCGAATCGGCGTGATAGAGGTATTTCCGATCGGGGCTGAAGCCCATCCCGTTGGTCGTCTCGATACCTTCCCAAAGCTTGGTCACGGTTCCATCTGGATCGACACGAAAGAGGCTACCCGGGATACGCTTCGACTTCTCATCCAGCGCGTTATGCTCGAGCGATCCAACATAGACAGAGCCTTGGTCATCGGGTTGGATATCATTTAGGCCCTTGAGCGTGCGCCCTTCCCATTGCGTTAAGAGGTCACGGCTCGTGCGGGTCGCTTCGTTCCAGTAGATCAGACCGCGCCCGGTACAGACGATTCCACCACCGGCATTGAGCGCTATTCCGCCGACGCCGCGACGTTTCGGAATCAGCGTCTCGACGTTGCCGTTGGGACTCAGGCGGTAGACGCCTCCATTGGGAACGTCGCTGAAATAGAGTCGATTCTGTTCGTCACAACGCGGGCCTTCGAGCAGCCCGTAGCCGCTCGCCAAAACTTCAAATTGAGCCATAAGCCGATGCCTCCAGCGAACGGCTCTAGCATGTTTGCAAGGCCAGGTGTGAGCATGGCAGGAGCGGTCGTCGAGGGCATCTTAACCTAGCGATTGCCGTTGCGACCGGCTTCGGACAGACGCAACCGACGATGGCACAAAAAGATCAGCACGGGCTGAAAGATACGCGTCAGCAGTAGGATTGCGAGCGAGCCGCCGATCACGACGATAGCAAGCGGACGCTGAGTCTGCGCTCCAATTCGCGTCGATAGTGCCATCGGCAAGAGCCCGAAGGCATCGACGAGATCAGTCATCATCGCGGCGCGCAGGCGGCGATCAGAGCCCATCACGATCGCCTCGCGAAACGGATGGCCCTCCTCCCAGAGCTTGCGGATATAAAAGCTCAGGAGAATCCCATCCATCGTTGCGATCCCGAAGATCGAGATAAAGCCGACAGCTGCCGAGACGCTAAAGGGTGTGCCTGTGATAAAAAGCCCGACGACACCTCCGAGGCATGCGAGCGGTATCTGTGCCATAACGACGAAGGTATCAATTGCGGATTGCGTAGCAGCGAAAAGCACTCCCATGATCAGAATCAGGGCAATCGGCACGACGACCGCCAGACGACGATTCGCGGCCTGCAACTCGCCATACTGTCCCGCCCACTCCAGATGCACCCCTTCGGGCAGTTTCACTTCATCCGCGACGCGCTGCTTGGCCTCGGCGATTGCACTTTGAAGATCGCGCCCGGAGACAGAGAAGCTGATCGGTACGTAACGCTGTAAATCTCCGCGATAGATGAAAGATGCGCCTTCAGATTCTGAAATCTTAGCGATCTGCCCGAGCGGTACATTACCGCCTGTAGGAACGTTGACCCGGATATTGCGCATCGCCTCGATCGATTGCCGATACTCGGGCTTCCAGCGCACCACGAGGTTGAAGCGGCGATCGCCCTCGAGAACTTGTGTCACCGCCTGACCGCCGATCGCAGCTTGTACCACAGCGGCCACATCGCCGGAGTTCAGACCGTAGCGAGCCGCGGCCGCCCGATCAGGCTTAATCACGATATTTGGCTGACCGAGCGACCGGAACATCAGAATGTCCTTAACGCCCGCAACCTTGTTCAGCACCGTCTGAATCTGGTCCGCGAGCTTTTCATCCGTCGCGAGGTCGTAGCCAAACACTTTGACTGCGTTGGCGGCCGCTTTCACTCCCGAGAGCGCCTCGTCGATATTGTCTTCAATATTCTGCGAATAGGAAAAACTGACGCCGGGAAAACGGCTACGAAGCTTTTGATCGACCGCGCTCACAAGGCGTTCCTTGGTCATCCCTGTAGGCCATTCCGAAGCTGGCTTGAGATCCACCGGAAATTCAACGCTGAAGAAACTCGTGGTCTCGGTGCCATCGTCAGGACGACCTAACTGCGAAACGACGTTAGTCACCTCGGGAAAAGAGAGGAAAACTCGGCGCATCTCATTAACCATCCGCGCCCCCTCCGGCAGATTGATCGTCGTAGGGAGAAGCGCGTGCGCCCAGATATTGCCCTCTTCCAGTTTAGGCAGGAATTCGCCTCCCAGCGCAGGGACCAACGAGAATCCCCCAACTGCGAGAAGAATGATGCATGTAAGCGTCAGACGGGGCCACTCAAGAATTAAAACGAAGAGCCGATGATAGGCCTCCGCGATCGCGCGCCAGACGAAATTGTGACGCTCTGCGACTCGCCTGAGCAGAAAGTAACTCAGCACCGGTGTAAGAGTCACCGCGAGCAGGATCGCGATCGTGAGCGCGTACGCGTAGGTGTGCGACATCGGTGAGAAGATCGCGCCCTCGACCCCGCGCATCGTGAACAGCGGCAAAAATGCTATTAGAAAAATCAGAGTCGAGTAGAAAATGGGCCCCCCGACTTCATTCGATGCGCGACCGATGCGGCCGGCGGTGTCCTCGGTAGCCAATTCGCGGGCGGCCAGATAGCGATAGATGTTTTCGACGACGATGATCGTCGAGTCGATGATGATGCCGAAATCGACCGCACCGAGGGACAAGAGGTTTACCGGTGTCCGCGAGAGATGCAGCAGGATAAAAGCGCCGAGCATCGCCAGCGGTATATTCGACGCGGAGATGATCGCAGCACGCAGGTTACCAAGGAAGAAAAGCAGTATCAGGAAGACCAGCACCATCCCGAGAGCTAGGTTTTCGAAGACTGTGCGCAGCGTCGTGTAGACGAGGCCTGTCCGGTCGTAATAGGGCTCAATCTTGTAGCCCTTCGGTAGGAGGCCGTTGGTGTTGAGTTCGTCGACCTTCTTGCGCACTCCCTTGAGCGTCTCGAGCGTATTGCCGTACTTGCGCATCAGCACGACGCCGGTAACCACATCGTCCTGATAGTTCCGGCCGACCACGCCGAGACGAGGCGCCCATCCGGTTGAAACATCGGCAACGTTCGCAACCGTGATCGGCGTGGCGTTATTCGAACTCAGGACGATATTCCGGATGTCATCAAGGGACTCGATCAGGCCGAGCCCGCGCACATCGAAGGCCTGTTGTCCGAGGTTCAGATAGCTCCCACCCGAGTTGGTGTTGGAGTTTTGGATCGCGTTGATCGTCTGTGTGAGCGGAATCGAATAATGAACGAGCTTCGCCGGATCGATATCGACGTGATACTCCTTCGTCAGTCCGCCGAAACCCGAAACGTCGAGGACCCCCGGCACCGTCTTGAGTTGTTTCTCGATCGTCCAATCCTGGACCGTTTTCTCCTCTATCAAATCGTGATTGGCGCCCCGAACGACGTAACGATAGATCTCGCCAATTGGATTCTCCGGCGAGAGCGAGGCCTGGATCCCTTGCGGCAAAGTTACAAAAGTTAACTGATTAATCGTCTGAGTACGGTCGAATTCGTAGTCGCTTTCCCAATCGAAATAGAGGCGGACGTCAGAAAGCCCGTAGAGTGAGATTGATTCCATCGAACGCAGATTGAGCATCCCGCTCATCCCATACTCGATAGGAACGGTAACCAGACGCTCGACCTCTTCCGCGCTAAGACCGGTGGGAAGCGTGAGCACCTCCGTCATCGGCTGGACAGGATCGGGATAGGCCTCGATATCGAGTTGCGTGAACGAATAGATACCACCGAGCGCGAGCAGGACCGCGGCGCTGACCACAACCAGGCGCGCTTGAAGCGCGAGCGACATAAACCACTGGATCATGTCTGCACCGAATCAGGACTTCTTGCCGTCAGCCTCGTGCCAGAGTTGATCGATCTGCAAGGCGGCCCCGGCGACCACGCGTTCCCCCGGATGGAGCCCGCTCACGACCCGCGCCATTCCATCCTGATCCCATGTGCCGATAACAACGGGGCGCCGTTCAACGCGGTTGTTGCCGGCATCAACATAGGCGAAGTAGTTATCGGTCTCGAAAACGAGCGCATCCCGAGGAACAACCATCACCTCCCCGACAGGCACGGCGATTTTGACGCGCGCGAGCATCTGCGGCTTCAATTTGAAGCCCGGATTCTGCACTTTCGCGCGGAGTTGTAGGGTATGCGTGGTCGGATCGATATTCGGACTGATCCGGTCTACCTCACCGTTAAAGGTCTCGGTCGGGTAGGCCGTCGTCACCGCCTCAAGCGGCTGTCCGACCTGCACTCGCGCCAGATCGTCCTCGTAGATATCGGCGACGATCCAGACGTCATCGAGAGTGCCGACCGAGTAAAGGACATCACCCGGATTCACTGCCGAGCCGCGCAGAGTCTGATTCTGGACGATATTGCCGCTGATCGGCGCGTACATCACAAAGCTCGGCGCGGCGCTTTTGATCGCGGCGATTTGGGCGGCCGAAAACCCCAGGAGCTCAAGCTTATGCCGCGCGGCCTCCAGCATCGAATGGGCGAACTGAACGCTGTCTGTACCCCCATCGGCTAGGGCGCCGACCGACGCTTTGGCCTGCAGATATTCCGCCTCCGCGGTCATGAAATCGGGACTGTAGAGAGTAAAGATCGGCTGGCCGCGCCGCACAAAATCCCATTGTGAGACACGAACATCTTCGATCCGGCCGCTGACACGCGAGATGATATTGGCTACGCGCCGGTCGTCGAACGCGACCTGTCCATTCGCCTCCAGCTTGCCCGGCAGCTCGACTTGCCGGACAACGGCAAGGCCGAGGTTCCCGGCTGTTTCGGGCGCTAGTTGCAAAAGGTCGCGCCCGCCATTTTCATGCACGATCGTTGCCGGCTTGAGCGCATCGTCCGCGTTGTCGTTGCTCGCGGACGAATGATCGCAGGAGGCCGCGGCCAGTGCGGCTAGAAGCACGACCGCCCGCGCTAACATCGAGACCCAATCGATGCGGATGGCTCGTGATATCTTCACTGCAGGCTCCCGCCGGCCGCCGCTTCAAGCGCCACTTTCTGCGCCAATAGCTGATTCACCGCTTGCAGATAGGTCGATCGGGCATCGCTTTGCTGACGAAAGGTACTGATCAAGGTAGTGAAATCGGTCTTGCCTCCCTGATAAGCCACCAGCATCACCTCGAACGCCTGATGAGCCAGCGGGATCAGCGTGTCGCGATAGAGCAGCGCGGTCTCGCGTGAGCGCAGGATCTGACGATAGGTGGTGGTGACCTGCCCGGCAGTCTGGGTGCGTATCGATTCAAGATCTTCGCGGGCGGCGTCGAGGTCCTTGCGCGCCTTGGCGATATCTTCGTTTTTTGCCCAGAAGAAAACCGGGAGATTAAAGGCGATAGAAAAATTCCAGGTCTCCGTATGGTTTGGCGACGGTGCGAAACTCGAAATCAGCCAGTGATCGAAGCCGAAGCCCAGCGTGTAATCGGGCGCATATTCGAGTTGTGCCAAGGTAATTGCCGTGGCGTCATTCTTTTCGGCCAGGGCGGCTTCGAGAATCTCCTGCCGATTAGACACGGCGTGATCGACCGTGCGATCGAGCGAATTCTCGAAGGGTGTCAGGTCAAACTTGCGATCGACCTCCAGCGGCTCGTCCGGTCGTCGATTGAGCAGCATATTGAGCATCGTCTTGTCGTTAGCGATCGTGACTGCTTGCTGCCGCTCTTGCTCGCGATCGGCTTCGAGCGCGAATTTCGCATTGATAAAATCGCCCTGAGTCGCTCGATTTGCCGTGTAGGCGATCTGCGTGACATCGAGCACGCGGGCGAGGTTCGCCACGTTCTCACGGATTAAATCCTCAAGCGCGACGTCGAGCTGAATCTGGTAATAGGCCGTCCTGGTCTGCGCGATAAGGTCACGCAGCGCGGCCAGATAGATCAGATGCGCGATATCAGCGGTCCGCTCCGCCTGCCGCGCCTGCAACAAGCCCTTACCCGGGAACTGCAGCGATTGCGTCACCGTGAGGTTGTGCGTTCCGGAATCCTTAAGGAAGCCGCGCCAGCTATCGAGGTCGGAGTATGAGAATTGCGGGTCCACCGGAGTGAGATTCTGCTTAATCTGATGGAGCGACGACTCCCATCGTAATCGAGCAGCGCGCACCTGTGGATTAACGGTCTGGACCTGCGCCACCGTCTGATCGAGCGACAAAACCTGCGCTTGGGCCGCTCGCGAGACGCAGAGCAAGAACAGCGTGGCCCAAATGACCACCGCCGATCGTGCAAAGCGGCCGAGCCGGACGCGCGCTGAAGTCCCGGATGAGGGCAGGTTCATTATTCGTGGCATCAAGGTCATCACTCGCGCCAAGCCCAATTGGAACCGCCTAGTTTCTCCTTCGGCGGTTAAGTCACGATTCGATTACGATTGCGAGACGGTTAATTCGGTACATCAAACAGGCTACTTGAGATAAGCCTGTACCACTTCGATGAGTTCTTCAGCGCCGCGACCGCGGGCGCCACGCTCGCGCGCCGGATCTACGACGTGGTCACGGATATGGCCCTCGATAACCTCGGCCATCAGGCTGTTCATCGCGCCCCGCGCCGCGACCACCAGATGCAGCACGTCGGCACATCCGCGTTCGTTATCGACGGCACGCTCTATCGCGTCCACTTGGCCGCGTAAGCGCCGGACGCGGTTCATCAGTTTGTCTTTCTCTCTAGTTGTGTGTGCCATGCTGACCGTCGACTCTCGCGACGGCCAAAGCGATATACCATAGGGGGTATGCTAATACAACTATAGATTGAGTTAAGAATCTATCCTTTGGTGGAGGTTCAATAAGGTATGAAGTATTCCAACAAGGCCAAAAAAAGGCGCGCCATCGTCTGATAGCGCGCCCTTTTCGAAATCTAGATAGGCTTCTTTAGGGACTGTCTGACCCCATCTCCGAATAAGTCTCGGTTGCCTCGTCAGTAGCCGCGCGATGCTCGCCCAGTTCGGTAGGCTTGGGCTCCGCAGTATTCCCGGCGCTTTCGCTCGCGAACTTGTGTTGCATATCCCGGACGTACATCACCACGTCCCAGCGCTCATCGGAGGACATCGCTTCAACATAGGGAGGCATCGCGACGCCTCCGTTGCGGATGTACCCATAAATATAACCGTCAGGCAGGTTCTTGCTGACTCCGGTCATCAAGTTGGCAGGCTTGCGGTGGAGCAAATGAGCGACGGTGCCATTGCCTAAACCAGACAAGCCATGGCAGGGGGAGCAATTAGTTTCGAACCGCTCCTTGCCTTTGGCCAGATTCCCTTCGGTCGGCTGCAAAGGATTGTGCAGCTTAACGGTCATGACTTCGAGCTTCATCGGCGGCATCGCGGCTTGATCAGGCATTCCCGCGGGCTGCCCATAGTGAACGTTGTAATGGATACCGTCCACCGGCAGAACGCCGACCGGCATCGAGCGCGGGGCCTCCGTGAACGTGGAGACCTGGGGGCCGCGATACATATCGGTGCTCCACGGGAAAGCGTGAGCCTGCGATGTCGCCATCGCCAGAGCTGCGCACAAACCCGCTGCGCCAACTATAGATTTTCTGGTCAGATTACCAGGCTTCATTCGTTTCCAAACGTCCCTGTCTGCAGGTTTGGCCTGCGCGAACACATTAATGATCCGTTCGCCACTGATCAAACCCTCTGTGCAGAAAGTTTGGGCCTACTTCGTTACCTCAATCGTCCCCATCATGCCGTCCTTTTCGTGAGGCACGCAGGTGTACTTGTAGGTCCCGGGGGTAGTGAAGGTGTATTCCCAGGTCGCTCCGGGGTTCATGAAGCCGGAATCAAAGGGCTTGGCGCCGGCCGGCAGCGAGATATCCTTGGCATCCTGCACCATTGAGGGGTCTGCATCGACCGAGTGCAGAGTCTGCGCATTGTTCTGCCATTGGACGGTCTGACCAACTTTGATGGTCACTTTGTCGGGCACGAACTTGGGTGGCGTATCGTTCATCTTGATAACCGCCGCGGGCGCCGCGAGTGCGCTTCCCGCTGCGCCAAAAAAGAGACCAGCGGAGAGCGCAGCAAGGCCGATCACTGCAGTGCGATATCCGAGTTTTGGGGAACGCTTTTCTACCTTCATCGCAGCCTCACTAATATCAGAAAAAGTTATTCAACGGCTTATGCAATGTTAGCGTTTCTGTTAGGCAAATGCCATCACTTTGGGCAGTTGCGTCACCCCGCAAAACACAAAGGGCGAGCCCGATGGCCCGCCCTTCATTGCTCAACTGCCTGGGGAGTTACGCCGCAGCGCTATGATTCTCGCGCGTGGTGAACTCGAGTCCTCGCGGTCCCGCGTCAACAACCACATGCGATCCATCGCGGATTTCACCCTGGATTAGCTTGCGGCCAAGCGTCGTCTCCAGTTCGCGCTGGATCATCCGGCGGAGCGGACGCGCTCCATAAACCGGGTCGTAGCCCTGCTCGGCCAAGTAGTCGCGCGCCTTGTCGGTCATCTCGAGTTCGATTTTGCGCTCCTCGAGCCGCTGGCGCAGTCGCACGAGCTGGATATCGACGATCGGTCGTAGTTGCTCCTTGGTCAGCGGATGGAACACGACGATCTCGTCGATTCGGTTCAGGAACTCGGGTCGGAAGTGCCCGCGCAGTACCTCGAGCGCCTGATCCTTCATCCGGTCGTAGTCCTTGCCCTGGTAAGACAGGATCTGCTGGCTCGCGATATTCGAGGTCATGATCACGACGGTGTTCTTGAAGTCCACCGTGCGACCATGGCCGTCGGTCAGGCGTCCATCATCGAGGAGTTGCAGCAGGATATTGAAGACGTCGCCGTGCGCCTTTTCGATTTCATCGAACAGGATCACCGAGTAGGGACGCCGACGTACTGCCTCGGTCAGCTGACCGCCCTCGTCGTATCCAACATACCCTGGAGGCGCTCCGACGAGACGCGAGACCGTGTGCTTCTCCATGTACTCCGACATGTCGATACGGATCATCGCGGACTCGTCATCGAACAGGAACTGCGCCAGGGCGCGAGCAAGCTCGGTCTTACCTACACCGGTCGGGCCAAGGAAGATAAACGAGCCGATCGGCCGGTTTGGATCCTTGAGGCCGGCGCGTGCGCGGATCACCGCGTCAGAGACGGCGGAGACCGCTTCATCCTGACCGATAACGCGCTTGTGCAGGTGCTCCTCCAGATGAGTCAGCTTCTGTACTTCGCCTTCCATCAGACGCGACACCGGCACGCCGGTCCATCGCGCAACAACCTCGGCGATATCTTCTTCGTCGACCTCTTCTTTGATCAGGCGCGAAGCTCCGCCCTTGCCGTCCCCTTTTTCGGCGTCGGACAGTTGCTTCTCCAACGCCGCGAGTTTGCCGTATTGCAGCTCCGCGACCTTGTTCAGATCGTATTCGCGCTTCGCCTTCTCGATCTCATGGCGGGTCTGCTCGATCTCGACCTTAATCTTCGAGAGCTTTTCGAGACCGCCTTTTTCGTTCTGCCACTGCGCAGTCAGTTCGGCTTTCTTCTCGTTAGCCTCGGCCAACTCCTTCTCGAGCTTTTCCAATCGCTCGCGCGAGGCTGCGTCGGTTTCACGCTTGAGGGCCTGCCGCTCAATCTCAAGCTGCATCACGCGCCGGTTCGCCTCATCAAGCTCGACCGGCATCGATTCCTTTTCGGTGCGCAGTTTGGCTGCGGCCTCATCGACAAGGTCGATCGCCTTGTCCGGCATGAAGCGGTCGGTGATGTAGCGCTGCGAAAGCGTCGCAGCCGTAACCAGCGCGCCGTCCTTGATCCGAATCCCGTGATGGACTTCGTAGCGCTCCTTGAGGCCGCGCAGGATCGAGATTGTGTCTTCGACGCTCGGCTCCTCGACCATCACTGGCTGGAAGCGCCGCTCCAAGGCCGCATCCTTCTCGATATACTTGCGATACTCGTCGAGCGTGGTCGCGCCGATACAATGAAGTTCGCCGCGCGCCAGCATCGGTTTGAGCAGATTCGAGGCATCCATTGAGCCTTCGGCCGCGCCTGCGCCAACCACCGTATGAAGCTCGTCGATAAAGAGGATGATCTCGCCCTCTCCTTCCTGAACTTCCTTCAGTACAGCCTTCAGGCGCTCCTCGAATTCGCCGCGATATTTGGCACCAGCGACCATCGCGCCCATGTCGAGTGCGACCAAGCGCCGATTCTTGAGTCCTTCAGGAACGTCACCCGAGACAATTCGCTGAGCGAGCCCTTCGACAATCGCGGTCTTACCCACGCCGGGTTCGCCGATCAGAACCGGGTTGTTTTTGGTTCGGCGCGACAGGACCTGGATTACCCGTCGAATCTCTTCGTCTCGACCAATAACCGGATCGACCTTCCCGGCAGACGCCATCTTGGTCAGATCGCGGCCATATTTCTCCAGTGATTGGTAGGTGGCCTCGGGATTCGCCGAAGTAACGCGTTGATTGCCGCGTACCTTCTTGAGCACGCCCATCAGCTTGTCGCGAGTGAGCCCCGCCTCGCGCAGGATCTTCGCGGTCGCGCCCTGCTCATCGAGCATCGCGATCAGCACGTGCTCGATCGAGACGTACTCGTCGGTCAGCTTGCCGGCTTCCTGCTCCGCCCGCGCCATCACGCGATTCAGCCGCTGCGTAACGTAGGTCTGGCCGGAGTCGGCCCCGCTGCCACTGACACTAGGGATCTTCCGTAACTCGTCGGCCAGCTTTTGCCGGACCGAATCGACGTTGACCCCGCCAATCTTCAGAATCGATGTTGCGAGTCCCTGATCGTCTTCAAGCATCGCAGCCGCAAGATGCTCAACATCGACGGCCTGATGATGTGCACTGACGGCGGCACTCTGCGCCCGCGACAGTGCTTCCTGAAGCTTCTCGGTGAAACGGTTTGCGTTCATTTTCTCGCCTTAACTGCCTCTTGGGTTAAAGGTAACCACGCTCGGCCAATCGGCAACTGGCGAGAGCGGAGCGCCACAGCTAGGCTATTTATAGACGATGGCTGAAAACCGCATGATCGAGGTCGACCGGGTAAGCCGCGTCTATCTTCGCGATCAATTCGAAGTCCATGCACTGCACGAAGTGAGCCTGCAGATTCCGGCCGGCACCTTCGCCGCGATCATGGGCCCCTCCGGCTCCGGCAAGACGACCCTGCTGAATCTGATCGCTGGTATCGACCAGCCCAGCAACGGCCGCGTCGCCGTTGGCGGTGACGAGATAGGGGGCCTAACCGAGAACGAACTCGCTGAATGGCGTTCGCGGCATATCGGGCTGGTTTTTCAGTTCTACAACCTCATTCCTGTTCTTACGGCCTTCGAGAACGTCGAGCTCCCACTTCTGCTCACTCATCTCAGCAAGGCCGAGCGGCGCGAGCATGCCGAAATCGCGCTCCGCCTGGTCGGGCTAGCCGATCGCCTGGATCACTATCCGCGACAGCTCTCCGGCGGACAGGAGCAGCGGGTCGCGATCGCCCGCGCGATTGTGACTGACCCGACAATTATCGTGGCCGACGAACCAACCGGCGATCTCGATGCGCGCTCCGCCGAGGAGATTCTCAACCTGCTCGTGGAGCTGAGCCGCCGCTTCCACAAAACGATCGTGATGGTCACGCACGACCATCGCGCCGAGCGTTACGTCGATCTGATCTATCGTCTGGATAAAGGTGTTCTCATCGGTAGCGAACCGGGCGGACTCGCCGCTGATGGCAAGGCTGCTGTTGAGCCGAGGGCGTCATGATGAAGTACGCGTTCCTCGTTGCGAAGAACCTGATGCGGAGCAAGCGGCGCACGCTGCTGACGATCTCCTCGATCGCCGTGTCGATCTTCGTCTTCGCGGCGCTTAGCAGCGTACCGGCGGTGGCTCGTCAGATTCTCGGCGATACCGCCTCGTCACTGCGTATCGCCTGCCACAACAAAGCCGGGCTCGCCTATCCGATACCCGAAGCCTATCGCTCCAAAATCGTGGCCACTCCTCACGTCGTAGCCGTCGTCGCGGAAAGCTGGTTCGGCGGCATCTATCACGACGTAAACGATCAGTTCCCCAATCTCGCCGTCGACCCCGAGCAGGTGCAGGCGATGTGGCCCGATTGGGGCATCTCTGACGAGGCCTACTCCCAGTTCACCAAGATCCGTACTGCCGCACTCGTCGGGCCCGAGACGATGAAGCGGTTCCGCCTCCACGTCGGCCAGCAAGTAACGCTTCGCGGAACCTATTATCCTTTCAACGTTACGCTGAATATTGTCGGTGTGATGGGCGGAAAGAGCCCGCCGAATTTCCTGCTCTTCCGGCGCGACTATCTGAGCGAAGCCGCGCACGATCAAGGTACCGTCGATAATATGTGGGTCCGGGTCGACCAATCGTCGTCGGTACCCGAGGTAATCGCGTCGCTCGATGAGCAGTTCGCGAACTCGCCGGCAGAGACCCAAAGCGAATCCGAGGGTGCCTTCCTCGGTAACTTCATGAACAACTACAAGATCTTTTTCCAGATCGCGCAGGGGCTGGGATTGATCGTGATCTTTACCATCGGTCTCGTCGCGGCAAACACCGCCGCGATGTCGATTCGCGAGCGGCGCGCCGAAATCGTAGTCATGCGGGCGATCGGTTTCACGTCGCGAACCATCCTGGCGCTCCTGCTCGCCGAATCGATGCTAATCGCCCTGCTCGGCGGCATCATCGGATGCGGCACCGCTTACGCTCTCTTCAAGATCTTCTCGTTCAATGCCAATGTGCTCGGTCCGTTCGGTACCCTCGCCTTGCCGACATCAGTTGCGATCGAGGCGCTGGGCGCCGCAGCGACGATCGGATTCCTTAGTGCGTTCGTACCAGCCCGCTCTGCAGCGCAACGCAATATTGTCGAGGGGCTCCGCGCGGTCGTATGATGGCTATCCCGCTTCGCTACAACCTGCGCAGCTTGATCGTTCGCCGTGTCTCGACCGCGATGACCGTCGGCGGAATCGCTCTGGTGACGGCTGTTTTTGTTCTCGTGATGGCGATGGTCGCTGGTCTCGCAGCAGCGATTCAGGACAGCGGCTCGCCCGACAATCTCATCGCGATGCGCAAAAGTGCCACGACCGAGGCCGAATCATTCGTCAGCAGCGACCAGTTCGATGCGCTCAAATTTCTGCCACCGATCCGCCGAGACGGCAAAGGCAACCCTCTCGTATCGCCCGAACTAACCGTGCAGACACTGCTCGATCGTATTGGCGGAGCGCAGGAAAACATCATCTTTCGCGGTGTCGAACCGATCGCCCTGCCAGTCCACACCACCGTACACATCATCAAGGGACGGATGTTCAATCCGAGCCTCAATGAAGTAATCGTTGGGCAAGCGCTTGAAGGGCGCTACAGCGGGACGACTCTTGGCTCGACGCTGCGCTTTGGACGCGGCACATGGACGGTAGTCGGAATTTTTGCCGCAGAAGGCAGCTCCTTCGAATCGGAGATCTGGGGCGAGTTGCATCGGGTTCAACAGAGTTCCCAACGTGGCTCGTATTTCAGCAGCGTCCGGATGAAGCTGATGGACGGTACAAACACGAAAGCACTGATCAAAAGACTCGCCGATGATCCTCGTATCAATCTTCAGGGGATGACCGAGCCCGAATATTACCTCGACCAATCGCGAGTCGCTGATCAGCTCCGTACCCTCGTGCTCGTGATGGCCGTGATCATGGCCGCCGGTGCAATCTTCGGCGCGATGAACACGATGTACGCGGCGGTCTCATCGCGCACCCAGGAGATCGGTACACTGCGGGCGTTGGGTTTTCGACCCGGAGCGGTGATGGCTTCGTTCCTGTTCGAGGCGGTGATGCTCGCGCTTGCGGCCGGCGCGATCGGGGTTCTACTCGCTACTCCGATCAACGGCTTCTCAAGCAGGTTCGGCAATTTCGTGACCTTCTCAACGCTCGCTTTCAGCTTTCGTATAACTCTCACAATCGTGATCGAAGCGCTCACCTTTGCCGCAACGATGGGATTGCTCGGCGGATGGTTGCCGGCTCGCCAGGCGATGCGAATGAGTGTCGTGGTCGCGCTCCGGAGAAGTTAGCACTGTGGCTCTAGAACAAGTTCGCGGCGACGAACGCGATATCAACGCCCTTCGCATCACGCGGCATCCACCGCAGCGGCGCAAGCCAACCTCCAGAGTCGGCCTCGCCGTGTTAGCGCTAGTAGTGCTCGGTCTGGCCAGTGTCGCCGTTTACAGGAGAACCTTCGGCCAACCCTTGGCGGTCGAAACTGTCGTTGTGCGCCAGCCCCTCGCGTCGGAGCGCGGCGTGATTCTTACCGGCTCGGGCTACGTTGTCACCCGCCATAAGTACATCACAATCGGCACGAAAATTTTGGGCCAGATAGTCGAAGAGCCGATCGAGGAGGGCCAGCACGTTCGGCAGGGTGATCTGCTCGCGCGTATCGATGACCGCGACTACGCCGCGCAACTCCAGCAGGCGATCGCCGATCACGAACTCGCCGCCGCCAATCTCAAACTCAAGGAGGCTCAGTCGAAACGGATACGCACGCTCTTCGACGAACGTGCGGCCTCACGTGATCAGCTCGACGTTGCCGATAACGCCGCCGCCGTCGCCGCGGCCGAAGTGAAGCGCGCCGAGGCCGCGATCGCCTTTGCGAAGTTCAACGTCAGCCAATGCCATATCACTACACCGATCGACGGTGTGGTGCTGAAGAAATATCGCGAACTGGGCGATACGATTAATTACGGCGGCGAAATCCAGACCGGCGGCGGCGCCACCGATATCGTGCAACTGGCCGACCTCGGCAACATGCGGGCCGAGGTCGATATCAACGAAATCGATATCGGCAAGGTCGCGATGGGTAACGCGGCTCTCGTCACGCCGGACGCTTATAGCGACAAGACCTTTGATGCGCGTGTCGTGAAGATCTACCCGGAGGCCGATCGCCAAAAAGGGACGGTCAAGGTTGAAGTCGAGCTGACGGAGCCCGACCTGACGATCGTAAAGCCCGAGATGAGCGTGAAAGTGAGCTTCCTCGCCGATCCTCCGGGTGCCGAAAAGACCGCGACGTATATCGTTGTGCCGAAAGGCGCGATTATCGAGAAGGGCGGCGTTCGCTCCGTATGGGTAGTGCGGGACGGACGTGCGAAACTCACCCGGGTCACGCTGGGACGCACACTCGAAGGCGGCATCGAAGTTCAACACGGACTCAACGACGGCGATCGAGTCATCCTGACGCCCCCATCGAATCTCAACGACGGGCTCGCTGTTAGTGTCGTGACGGACAACTCCGCCGGTTAGGCCATCAAGGTACGCGCAGATCGAGATTGTGCGGTGGCATCGCTCGCCGCATCGCAGGCGCGTCGACAAGCTTTGTCGCGTCCGTCGGACCGATGCTCGGCACGACGATGAACTGACGACCCTGACGTATAATTACCCCGTCGCGCTCCATATCCTGCAACAATTTGCCGACCATCGGACGCGATCCCCCAATCATCTCCGCCAACTCTTGCTGCCCGAGTTCGAGCGGAAGCAGCAGACCGCGACTCTCGCGACTCCCGAAGCGGTCCCCCAGATTGCCAAGCACGTATGTAAGCCTCTGGCGCAGCGACATCCCTACCATCCGTGCCCAGTCCGCCAGGCTCTCCGCCCACATCGAATTCAGCGCCCCCAGCAATTCCACCAGTTTCGGTACGGGAAGCTGACGGAGCACTCGCACCAGATGCTCCCGCGTGAGTAGCGCGATCGTCACACCTGTGATCGTTTCGGCTGCGAACAGTTGTGATCGCGCACCTTGGCGCATCTCGCTTGTCGGCAAACCCGGTGAGATCGCCGGGGCCCGCCAAACCGACTACCACCCGATGGGCCTCGGCATTCGTGCAACTGATTCGCACAACGCCGCTCACAATCATGAAAGCATATCGGCGGGGGCACCCTGCGCAAAAATCATCGCGTCGCGCGGATAGCGCACCAGAGTATGGCGGCTAAGCAACCCATCGACGACTGGGGCCTCGATTCCGAAGCGCGCCAACTCTTGCACCAAGCGATCGCGGCCTGCCCTGAGAGCATCAGCCATTACGGGAGCTTTCATCAGGAAATACTAGAACAGCGATTTCGCAATGAGTCCAAGGTGATCACGCACATTTCCTTGCGTGATCACCTTTATTGATTCTTGATTTGCCTTCTCTCGCGCGAGTTTCGCACGACTAGTGACAGTAGGTAGGTTTTTACAACCACGAGCTTATTCGCCCGCGATAATCATCTCGCCGATCTTGATCGTCGGCGACACAACCGTCGAGCGGAAGCGGAGATCATTCCCGATCATCTCGATACCGAGGAACATATCCTTGAGGTTGCCAGCGATCGTGATCTCCTGCACCGGGTAGGTCAGTTCGCCATCTTCGATCCATAGACCGCCGGCACCACGCGAATAATCACCGGTGACACCGTTCACGCCGAAACCAATCAGCTCGGTAACGTAAAGGCCGCGCTTCACCGAACCGATTATCTCTTCCGGCGTATGGCGCCCCACCTGCAGGTAAAGATTCGTCGAGCTGACGCCGGGCGAATCGCCCACGCCGCGAGAGGCGTTGCCGGTAGGGCTCATCTTCAGCTTGCGTGCCGAGTAGGAGTCGAGAAAATAGGTCTTGAGGACGCCGTTCTCGACCAGATTTTTCTGATTTGTCGCGAGTCCTTCGCCGTCGAAAGGCTTCGAGCCCAGCCCCCCGGGCATCCGGGCATCATCGCGAATCGTGATACTCGGAGCCGCGATCTGGGTATTGATACGATCGAGCAGAAACGAAGCGCGCTTGTAGAGTGAAGGGCCCGACGCAGCACTTGCGATCGAGCGGATCAGCCCGGCCGCCATCTCTGGATCGAAGACGATCGGTGCGCGGGTCGTCTTGATCTTGCGCGCCCCAAGTTTGCGCAATGCACGCTTCGCAGCGGTCGCACCCACAGCTTCGGGATCTTCGAGGCGATCGAAATGGCGTCCGGCGGTCGACCAGTAGCCGATCTGCATTTTGCCGTCGTCGCTCTGCGCGATAGGCGCAACCGCGAGACTGAACGAGGAGCCCGCGTAGCCGCCGCTAAAACCCTGGCTGTTGGCGAAGAGAATTTCGTACAGTCCCGAGCTGAATTCCGCGCCCTCTGAGTTCTTGATCCGCGGGTCGGCTGCCAGCGCGACCTTTTCGGCGGCTCGCGCAATGCGGAGCGCTTCGTCAGCATTCACGATCGCATGCTTCGGATCGCGCAATTCCAAATCGGGCAGCTCCCGCGGATGAAGCGCCGGATCAGGCAGACCTGACCACGGGTCTGCGGCCGTCAGTCGCGCCATCTCGACGGTGTTGGCGATCAGTGCCCCCAACGATCCGCGCTCCAGTTCAGCCGTCGAGGCGTTGGCCGACGCTTGGCCGCAGAAGACGCGCAGTCCTAACCGCTGTTCCCGCGAGCTCTTGAGCTTTTCGACCTCGCCCTTACGCACGCCGGCGGCAAGCGATTCGGCGCTAACCATCAGTACCTCGGCCGCCGTAGCACCGCAGGCGCGCGCCTGATTCAGAGTCCATTCCGCGATGGCAGGATCAATCTGGGCCATGCTTTTCTCTCAAATTCCCTCTCAGTGAAGACTTGGGTTTCGGTTGAAGGTGAACGCCGATAGTTAGGCGCTGGTCCCTCCCACCGTGATCCCATCGACGCGGATCGTCGGCAAGCCGACCCCAACCGGCACCGATTGACCATCCTTGCCGCAAGTGCCGACGCCCGAATCGAGCGCCAGATCGTTGCCTACCATCGATACTCGCGTAAGTACGTCGGGGCCATCACCGATCAGCGTCGCGCCTTTGACCGGACGGGTCACCTGGCCATCTTCGATCAGATAGGCTTCGCTCGCAGAGAAAACGAACTTACCGTTGGTGATATCGACCTGACCGCCGCCGAAACTAACGGCGTAAAGCCCGTGCTTCACCGACTTGATGATTTCTCCCGGCGTCGATTCGCCGGGCAGCATGAAGGTATTCGTCATCCGAGGCATCGGCGCGTGCGCAAAGCTTTCGCGTCGACCGTTACCCGTCGGCGCCATCTTCATCAGGCGTGCGTTCAGTCGATCCTGCAAATAACCGCGCAGGACACCCTTTTCGATCAGCGTCGTGCGCGAGGTCGGAGTCCCTTCGTCATCGACATTGATACTGCCGCGCCGGTTCGCGATCGTCCCATCATCGACCACCGTGCATAGCGGACTCGCCACCTTCTGTCCGATTCGATTCGAAAAGGCCGAGACACCCTTACGATTGAAATCGCCTTCGAGCCCATGGCCGATTGCTTCGTGCAGCAGGATTCCGGGCCATCCCGGGCCCAGCACTACAACCATCTCACCCGCCGGCGCATCAACCGCATCGAGATTTGTGATCGCCTGCCGCGCCGCTTCTCTCACGTACTCCTTCCAGCGATCGCCTTCAAAGAAGTAGCGCCATTCGACACGGCCGCCACCACCGTGGGATCCGATCTGACGCCCCTTGCCATCTTCTTCCGCGATTACCGTGACACTCAGGCGACACAGTGGCTGAACGTCAGCCGCAAGCTCACCCTTGCTGTTCACGATCATCACGATTTTCTGCTCGGCGCCGAACGAGGCCATCACGTTGCGGATCCGCGGATCGTAGGCGCGGGCCATCTCATCGACCTCGCGCAGTAGTCGAGCCCGTTCGTCGAGCGGGATATCGAGCGCCGTTTGTTGCAACTCGTAGAGCCTATGCCGTTGTACCGGCTGCCCCACTTGAACCGCTGCGGGCACTGCGCCTCTCTCGTCGGCGATCGCGCGGGCGGCTTCTGCGGCGAGCTTCATCCGATCGATCGTCACCTCGTCGGAGTAGGCGTAGCCGGTCCGGTCTTCAGCGCAGACCCGGACTCCGACCCCCTGCGATACGCTCTTCGAGGTATGGTTCACCATCGATTCTTCGAGGCTCAGTCCCTCGGCGCTGCGGTATTCGAAATAGAGATCCGCGTAATCGGCCTTGCGCTCGAGCGCATTCCCAAGAACCCGCTCAAGGGAGTTCTCGGTCATACCGAACCGCGACATAAAAAAATTCTCTGGCTTGGTCAGTTCATTCGCCATGTAAGATCATCCGTTGTTCGTTTCCTTTAGTGTAACAGACCAGTAGCGGGTCCAGTATCCGGATTATTTGCCTTAGCGTGATTCTGCCAAAAAAGAAGCGGCACCTTTTTGGGTGCCGCTTACTTACCATTCAGTTCTTGCGATAGGCTCAGCCCGCAGCGAGAGCTGCCTGACCGCTCTCCCGATCACGCCGAGCGGCGCGCTTCTTCGGCGGCTTCTTGGCCTCGGCACGCTCCGATACATCGACGAATTCGATAATCGACAGCGGGGCGGCATCGCCACGGCGAAAGCCGAATTTGACCACGCGAGTGTAACCGCCCTGGCGCTCTTTGAAGCGCGGCGCGATTTCATCGAACAGCTTCTTAACCGCATCGCGCGATTGCATGAAATCGAACGCCAATCGTCGCGCCGCGAGATCGCCGCGCTTGCCAAGCGTAACCATCCGATCGGCGAAGTGGCGCAGTTCCTTCGCCTTCGGGTCAGTCGTTTTGATCCGCTCGTGCGTGATCAGCGCAAGCACAAGGTTGCGAAACAACGCTTTGCGATGAGCCGGGGTACGATTCAGCTTCCGGCCCTGATTCATGTGACGCATCGGTCAAAACTCCAAGCTAGACAGAACTCTCAAATTCTCTTGCGCGAAGCTCATGCGGCGATTCGCCGCCACGAGCCCACTCTCAGGTCGACTCGCGTCGCTCCTGCTCCTCCCACAGCCGATCGAGCTCGCCGCGCGCCGGCAGATTCTCCAGACGCATCCCAAGCGACAGCCCCATATCGGTGAGGACTTCCTTGATTTCATTCAGCGATTTACGGCCGAAATTCTTGATCCGAAGCATATCCTGCTCGGTCCGCTGGACCAGTTCACCGATATACTTGATATCCGCATTCTGCAATCCGTTGAAGGCCCGTACCGAGATCGGTAGCCCCTCAACCGGCCGATAGAGATGCTCATTGAACGCCGGATGCTGCTCCTGGACTGGAGTGATTTCCGCCGGGCGAATGGCGACCTCTTCTTCGACTCCCGCAAAGATCGACATCTGGTCGCGCATGACGCGCGCCGCGTAGGTCAACGCGTCACGGGGTGAGAGCGAACCGTCGGTCCAAATCTCGAGCGCCAGCCGATCATAGTCAGTACGCTGTCCGACACGCGCGTTGGTAACGACAAAGTTCGCGCGCTTAACCGGGGCGTAGATCGCATCGAGGCGGATCGTACCGATCGGCTCTTCATCGTTACGCTCGCCGGGAACGTAACCTCGGCCGCGCCGGATCACTAACTCCATATCCAAGTCAGCGCCTTTCTCGAGCGTCGCGATAGGCTGGTCAGGAGTCAGAATTTCGAGGCTCGGTCCGCCGGTGATATCGCGGGCCGTCACCACCGCCGGGCCCTTGGCCTTGAGCGATGCGGTCAGCTCCTCACCCTCGTGCAACTTCAGCCGAACCTCTTTGAGATTCAGCACGACGTCAGTCACGTCCTCTTTAACTCCAGGGATCGTCGAGAATTCGTGGAGGACGCCCTTGATACGAACCGCCGTAATTGCGAATCCCGGCAGGGATGACAGCAGGATACGGCGCATCGCATTGCCGATCGTAATACCAAAGCCCCGTTCAAGCGGTTCGGCGAAGAACCGCCCATAAACCGGGGTCAGTTCCTTTTCATCGAAATCAACCGCTTTGGGTTTGATCAGATCGCGCCAGTCATTGTGCATAGTGCTTTATCTTAACCGCCGAAAAAGTGTTTTCGATCACGCAGCCTTAGCGTGAGTAATGCTCAACGATAAGTTTCTCGCTGATCGGCATCGTCAATTCCGCACGCGCCGGCAACGCCTTGAGCACACCACGGAACTGTTCACGTTCGAGCGTCATCCACGGAGGCACGCCACGGCGCTGCGCCAGCTCAATCGCTTCGGTCACGACCTTCTTCTGCCGGCTCTTCTCGCCGATACTCACTGTCTGATTCACGTTCAGCAGGAATGATGGAATCGTGACTGCGCGCCCATCGACCTCGATATGGCCGTGCCGCACCAACTGCCGGGCTTGAGCGAGCGAACTCGAAAAGCCGAGGCGATAGACCATGTTGTCGAGTCGGCGCTCCAGCAGGACGAGCAGATTCTCACCGGTAATTCCGGGCATCCGCTCCGCCAACTCAAAGTAGTGCGCGAACTGCTTTTCGACCAGCCCGTAGATACGCTTAACCTTCTGCTTTTCACGCAACCGAATAGCAAACTCGGAAAAACGGGTGCGCGCCTGTCCGTGCGCTCCGGGCGGATAATTCCGCCGCTCGATCGCGCACTTATCGGTGTAGCAACGTTCGCCCTTCAGAAAGAGCTTCAAACCTTCGCGCCGGCACATCCGGCATACTGGACCGAGATTTCTAGCCACTTTTTATCGCAACCTTTTACCGAAACTTAATCGTCCCACGTTCTGGACAATGCTCAGACCCGGCGCCTTTTGGGCGGCCTGCATCCGTTGTGTGGAATCGGCGTCACGTCTTTGATCGAAATAACGTTGAGTCCAGTCGCTTGCAGCGCGCGCACGGCCGATTCGCGTCCGCCACCGGGTCCCTTAACATAAACGATAACCGCGCGCATCCCATAGTCACCGACCTTGCGTGCAGCCGCTTCAGCCGCCATCTGCGCTGCGAACGGGGTTCCCTTGCGCGATCCTTTGAAGCCTACGGCGCCGGCGCTCGACCACGAAACAACCAGACCTTGAGGGTCCGTGATCGTGACGATCGTGTTGTTAAAGGTCGCGTGGATATGCGCAACGCCCTCGGGAACGCTCCGGCGGGTGCGCCGCCGACGCGGCGCAGGTGCTGCCGCGGCTCCCGCCGCAGCCGGCGCGGCCGCTCCGCTCTCGGGTGCTTTGGTCTCTTTGTTCTCGTCAGCCATTTAACACTGTCGCTTCCAGCTCCAGTCAGGGAGCTTGAATAATTAGCCTTTGGGTGGCGCCTGCTTCTTGCCTGCGACGACTTTGCGTGGTCCCTTGCGTGTCCGGGCGTTCGTATGCGTCCGCTGACCGCGTACCGGCAAGCCCTTGCGATGACGGATACCGCGATAACTGCCGAGATCCATCAGACGCTTGATCGCCTGCTGCACTTCCCGCCGCAGATCGCCCTCGACCTTGTAGTCCGCATCGAGGACGTTTCGAATCCGAACCTGCTCTTCCGCCGTAAGGTCGTCGCTATTGCGACCCCCATCGATCTCGGCTTTGGCCAAAATCTTTTGGGCAGTGTTGCGTCCGATTCCATAGACGTAGGTGAGCGCGATTTCCATCCGCTTGTTATGCGGCAGTTCAACTCCGGCTACACGTGCCATCGCGATAATTCCTTCTGACTAACGTCCTGTCATCCCTGGCGCTGCTTGTGGCGTTGATTGGAGCACAAAATCCGAATCACGCCCTGACGGCGCACGACCTTGCAGTTCTTGCAGATTTTCTTTACTGATGCGCGGACTTTCATAACTTTCCGATCTCGCTCGTTAATCCCGGCTAATCCCCAACCGCAAGCGCCTAGCGCATCCGGTAGGTAATCCGACCCCGGGTCAGGTCATAGGGGGACAATTCAACCGTCACTTTGTCCCCCGGAAGAATCTTGATGTAATGCATTCGCATCTTGCCCGAGATATGCGCCAGCACGCGATGGCCATTTTCGAGCGAGACTCGAAACATCGCGTTCGGCAATGCTTCCAGCACCGTTCCGCTCACTTCGATTGCATCGCCCTTCGACATCAGTTCAACTCGCTCAAAATCTCCGGACCATTCGCGGTCACCGCTACCGAATGCTCAAAATGGGCCGACAACTTCCGGTCCGCCGTCACCGCGGTCCAGCCGTCGGACAAGATCTCCAGATACGGCGCACCTTGGTTCACCATCGGCTCGATCGCCAATACCATCCCCTCCTGCAAGCGCGGATTTCGCATCCCGGCTCGGAAGTAGTTCGGTACTTGCGGATCCTCGTGCAGCTTGCGCCCGATACCGTGCCCCGCAAACTCGGTTACCACCGAATAACCTGCGTTCTCGGCCATATTCTGGACCGCCAACGCTATATCGCTGATTCGGTTACCCACCTGCACCTGTTCGATCGCTGCGTACAGCGAAGCCCGGGTAACCTGCATCAGCCGTTGAGCCTCTTTGGAAACCGGCCCGATCGGAATCGTGCGGGCTGAATCGCCAAAGAACCCCTTATACGACACGCCGAAGTCGAGCCCAACAATATCGCCCGACTTTAATTTGCGCCCCGCGCGCGGGATACCGTGGACGATCTCTTCATTGATCGATACACACAGCGAATGGCGATAGACCGTATCTCCGGGCTTGTAACCCTTGAAAGCCGGTACCGCCCCCTTCTTGCGGGTCAGTTCTTCTGCTAACTGATCCAACTCCAGCGTGCTCACACCAACCTTCGCGGCCGCCACCAATTCATCCAGCACTTCGGCAACGATGCGATTCGCGACTCGCATCAGGGCGAGTTCTTCCGCATTCTTCAGTGTGACCACAACTAATTAATCTAAAGCAGTGCCTCGCTAAGCACCGAGCGCATCCACGATACGCTTTTCGATATCTGCCGGGCTTCCGATCCCTTCGATCTTCGCCAGGACTCCAAGCTTGCCGTAATGATCCAGCAGCGGCTGCGTCGATTCGGCGTAGACCTCAAGCCGTGCCTTCACTGTGTCTTCGGCATCGTCGTCGCGCTGGTAAAGCTCACCGTTACAATTATTGCAGACATCTACGTTGCGCGGCGGATCGTAGATTATATGATACATCGCCCCACATTTGCGACAGGTCCGACGTCCCGAAATTCGCTTAACGATCTCCTCGTCCGGTACGATAATCGCCACAACCTTGTCCAACTTAACGCTGCGATCCTTGAGCATCCCGGCCAAGGTTTCGGCCTGAGGAACCGTCCTCGGAAATCCATCCAGAATAAATCCGTCGCGCGCGTCAGCCTGGTCCATCCGCTCGCCGATTAATCCCAGCACCAGTTCATCGGGGACCAAGGATCCGCGATCCATGAATTTCTTGGCTTTCAGCCCCAGTTCAGTGCTGTTGCGGACGGCCGCGCGAAGCAGATCACCGCTCGCAATCTGCGGTGCCTTAAGCCGCGTCTCGAGCATCCGAGCCTGCGTACCCTTGCCCGCCCCGGGCGGACCTAAAAGAACCAGTCGCACGAAGTTCCCCTCCGCGCTGCTCCTAGGCAGCGCGCCCTCCCCGTGGGCCACCACGGCCACCGCGCGGGCCGCGACGCATAAAGCCTTCGTAGTTCCGCGCGATTAGATGAGTCTGAATTTGCGCCGTAGTATCCAGCGCGACGCCGACGACGATCAGCAGGGCCGTTCCGCCAAAGTAGAACGGGACGTTGAATCGTTGAATCAGAAGGGTCGGCAACACACATACCGCAGCGACGTAGAGCGCGCCGCCCAGCGTGATTCTCGAAAGTATGCGGTCGATATATTCCGCCGTATAGCGTCCCGGCCTGATACCGGGGACAAACCCGCCATGCTTTTTCAAATTCTCGGCGACATCGTCAGGGTTGAAGGTTACGGCGGTATAGAAATAGGCGAAGAAAATAATCAGTGCGATGTACAAGAGCGTATAGATCGCTCCGCCGGGAGTCAGATATGCGGTAAACCCTTTCAGGGCGGGCACAAAAGTTCCGATCGTCGCGGGAAAGACTAATAGGGACGACGCGAAGATCGGAGGAATAACCCCCGACGTATTTATCTTCAGCGGCAGATGGCTCGATTGGCCACCATATACGCGCCGTCCCACAACCCGCCGCGCATAGCTAATCGGAATCCGCCGTTGGCCTGTCTCGACGAAGACGATAAAGCCGATAACGCCGATCACGACTAACAGGATTATGATGAGCACGAAGATGCCCATTTCGCCCTCGCGGACGAAGGTAGCCGTGGTGCCCAAAGCACTCGGGATACGCGCCACGATTCCCGACATGATTACCAGCGAGATACCGTTGCCGACGCCTCGCTCAGTGATCTGCTCACCGATCCACATCACGAAGATCGTGCCTGCGGTGAGCGTCAGCATCGTCATAGCAATAAAGCCTGGACCCGGATGGAACACGACGCTCGCGCCACCCTTAACCGAGACTTTTTCCAAACCGTAGGCGATCATCCCGCCCTGTAAGAAAGCGAGTCCGACCGTGCCGTAGCGCGTGTACTGACTGATCTTGCGACGGCCGGCTTCACCCTCTTTGTATAACTCGTCGAGGTACGGCCAGCCCATCTTCATCAGGTCGAGAATGATCGCGACCGAGATGTAAGGCATGATGCCTAGGGCAAAGACCGAAAAGCGCTCCAGCGCGCCCCCCGAAAAGAGGTTCACCCATCCAAAGAGGGTGCTCGAAGCCGCATCAAAAAAGGAGGCGAGCGCCTGCCCGTCGATCCCGGGTGTCGGGACCGCAACCCCGAGTCGATACACCACCAGCATCGCTGCGGTGAACAGCAACCGACGGCGCAACTCCGGGATGCGCGAGGCGTTGGATACCCCCTCAAGCATTCAGTTTCTATTAAGCCTCGATAAGCTCGACAGTGCCGCCGGCGGCAGTGATCTTCTCGCGGGCACCCTTGGAAAAGGCATGCGCCCGGATCGTCAGGCTTCCCGACAAGTCGCCGTCGCCAAGAATCTTCACCTTCAGACCACTGCGGATAATGCCGCGTTCCGCCAGGTTCGCAGGATCAACCGTCTCACCGGCGTGGTAGTTAGCCAGCAAACCCAGGTTAACCTGAGCGAATTCATCGCGCCGCGACGCGTTCTTCTGCAGACGCCGGAAGCCGCGCTTGGGCAGCCGCCGCTGCAACGGCATCTGTCCGCCTTCGTACCCCGGAGGCGTGTTACCACCCGAACGTGAGCCGCGCCCCTTATGACCACGGCCGGAGGTCTTGCCATGCCCGGATCCGATACCGCGTCCAACCCGCTTCTTGCGCTTAACTGCGCCAGCCGCAGGTTTCAGTTCATTAAGCTTCATACCAAACTAGTCCTTGATCTCTTGCACAAGATGGTTCACGCGCCGAACCATCCCCTCAACCGCGGGGGTCCGCACGAGTTTGCGGCTGCTCCCGACTTTGCCGAGCCCCAGCCCCTTGAGCGTCTGGCGAACCCGTTCTTTGGTTCCAATCGGGCTGCGCACCAGCTTCACGTGAATCATATCAGCCATCGTCGTTCTCCCTGATCTCAGACCGACGGATTGGGTTCTTCCGAGGCTGTCGGAGCCGGTGCAGGAGCTTCAGCAGCGACCGCCCGCAGCTTTGCGACTTCAGCAGGATTACGCAGTTCGGTTAGCGCTTCGAGAGTTGCCTTTACCAGGTTATGTGGATTCGAGGTTCCCAGCCGCTTGGTCAGGATATTCCGAATCCCTGCTAACTCGACAACCGCGCGAA
Source organism: Binataceae bacterium (SeqCode) (assembly GCA_035541875.1). Classification (GTDB taxonomy): domain Bacteria; phylum Desulfobacterota; class Binatia; order Binatales; family Binataceae; genus JAJPHI01. The sequence goes on along the minus strand of DATKML010000058.1, from coordinate 159,108 downwards.
CTCCGCCCGCAGCGATAACACCGGTTCCTTCAGCAGCCGGGCGCAGCACCACTTTGCCTGCGCCGAAATGACCGAGGACTTGGTGAGGTATCGTGCCTTCGCGCAGCGGAACGCGAATCAAGCTCTTCTTTGCGCGCTCGACGCCTTTCCGAATCGCTTCCGGAACTTCATTGGCCTTGCCCAAGCCGAAGCCGACCAGACCATTCTGATCGCCGGCAACGACCAGCGCGCTGAAGCTAAAGCGCCGTCCACCTTTCACGACCTTCGCGACGCGATTGATGTGAACGACCTTTTCCTTGATATCCAGGCCCTGCGGATCTATTCGCTGCGCCACAATCTGCCTTCCTGTGTCTAGAACTTGAGCCCGGCTTCTCGCGCCGCCTCGGCCAACGCCTTGATTCGGCCGTGATACAAGAATCCGTTCCGATCAAAGATAACTTCGCTGATTCCTTTTTCCCGGCAGCGATCAGCAATCGCTTTGCCCACCACCTGAGCGGCCGCGACATTACGCTTGCTCTTGAGCGCATCGCGCAAGTCCGTCGATTGCGTAGAAGCCGCCACAAGGGTCTGCCCGCTCTCGTCCGAGATCACCTGGGCATAGGTATGATGCAGCGAGCGGAAAACCGAAAGTCGCGGGCGCTGATCGTTACCGCGGATTTTGCGGCGAATCCGGACCCGCCGATTATCTCGTTTCTGTGCGCGTTCCAAAGCCATATTAGAATCCCGTCAAATGCTTCCTGATTAGCCGGAGCTCGAACCTGCCGCAGCCTTTCCGGCCTTACGCTTGATCGTCTCTTCCGCGTACTTGATACCCTTGCCCTTGTACGGCTCAGGCGGACGCAGCGAGCGAATCTCGGCGGCGACCGATCCGAGCAACTGCCGGTCGGCGCTTTCCAGCGTAATCACCACTTGGCGATCAACCTTGGCAGTCACCCCCGGCGGCAGCTGATAGACAATCGGATGGGAGTAGCCGAGGCTCAGGTTGATATTCGAGCCCTTCGCGTCGGCACGATACCCGACGCCGTTGATCTCGAGCACCCGGGTGAAACCCTTGCTGACGCCTTCGACCATGTTGGCGACGAGCTTACGCGTCAATCCATGGAGCGCGCGCTCGTTGCTCGTATCGCCGGGCCGTTGCACGACGATCTTGCCGTCTGCGATTTCGAAGGTGTAGCCGGCCGCCACCGGCGCTTCGAGCTTGCCTTTCGGCCCTTCGACCTTAAAAGTGCCGTTCTGGTGCGTCGCTTTAACGCCCTTGTCCAGCACTACCGGTAACCGTCCTATCCGCGACATCTTTTCGTCCCGGCCTCTATCGACCGGACCTCAAACTTCCTTGGTTGCTTGATCGCCTATCGAGCTAAAAACTCAGGCTCTACCAGACTCGGAGCAAAACCTCGCCGCCGACATTCTTGCGACGCGCTTCCCGATCACTCATCACACCCAGCGGAGTCGACACAACGTGAATCCCGATACCGCTCGAAATCCGCGGCATCGTCTTCGCTCCCGCGTAGCGCCGGATACTCGGCTTGCTCACTCGCTGAATTCCGGTAATCGCAGCCTCGCGAGTCGGGGAATAACGAAGTGTCAGGCTCAGTTTCTTCTGAACGCCTTCGCCGGCCACATCGACCGCGGTCAGAAACCCTTCAGCCACGAGTACTCGGCAAATCGCCTCGCGAATCTTTGAATGCGCCACCTCGACCTGCGAGAAACGCGCACGCATCGCGTTGCGAATCCGGGTCAGCAGCTCGGCAATGGGATCAGTCTGTGCCATCTCGACTTCCTAAACTTCCTTTGCGCCAGGGCTGAGCTACCAGCTCGCCTTGACGACGCCCGGCAACGATCCTTTAAGGGCGTTTTTCCGCAAACAGAGGCGGCACATCTTGAAACGCCGGAAGAAAGCCCGTGCGCGGCCACATGTAGGGCAACGATTGTAGGCCCGTACCTTAAACTTCGGCGTCCGCTCCGCCCTAATCCTTAATGAGGTCTTTGCCATCGTGATCTATCCGTCAAATCTCTCTTGATCGAGCCCGAACTACGCTGCCCGTGCGGCGTTTTCTCCGCCTGGATTACGGAACGGCATCCCCAGAGCCTTGAGCAAGGTCAGCCCCTCGAAATCGCTCTTCGCCGAAGTCCGAACCGAAATCGTCATCCCCTTCACCTTCTCAATCTTGTCCAGATTGAGCTCGGGGAAAATTGTATGCTCCCGCAGGCCGAGGGAGTAATTTCCACGACCGTCGAAAGCTTTGTCGCTTACGCCCCGAAAATCGCGTACGCGGGGCAGAGCCACACTTACGAGGCGGTCGAAAAACTCGTACATCCGATCGCGTCGCAAGGTAACCATCACGCCTATCGGCATCCCCTCGCGCAACTTGAAGTTTGATATCGCCTTGCGAGCCCGCGTCGTGACCGGCTTCTGACCGGTGATCACCTGAACTTCTTCAGCTGCCGCGTCGAGAATCTTCGCATTCTCGCGCGCTTCGCTCAGGGACATGTTGAGGACGATTTTCTGCAACGCCGGCACGCGCATCCGATTCTCTATCTTCAGCTCGCGCATCAGAAACGGCACGATCTCTTTTTCGTAACGGATCCGCAGGCGCGCTGGAACCTTGACGTCGGGTTCCTCGGGCTGAGCCTCCGCAGGGGCCACCTCGGTCGGCTGACTTGCCGCTCGACGACCTTTGCCGCCTTCCGCGCTGCGCGAACGTTTGCTCTTTTCTTCGTCTGCCATCAGTCGTTACCCAGCGCTTCGCCGCATCGCCGGCAAATCCGGCTGCGAGCGCCATCGTCGGCCACTTTAATACCTGCCCGAACCGGGGCGTTGCAGCGGTCACACATCAGCATCACATTAGCGAGCTGGATGGGCGCTTCCTTCTCTACGATACCCCCCGGCGTCTGCGGACCACGTGCTTTCGAATGCCGCTTCACCAGGTTGAGACGCTCAACCACAACCCGATTCGTCGAAGGCAACACGCGCAGAACCTTACCGGTCTTGCCGCGCTCGCGCCCTTTGATCACCATCACGGTGTCGTTCTTCCGGATTCGCGACTTTGCTCTCTCCGCACTCATCACAGCACCTCCGGAGCGAGCGAGATAATCTTCATGAAGCGCTTCGCGCGCAACTCACGCGCCACGGGCCCGAAAATACGGGTACCGACCGGTTCATGCTGCTTGTCGACCAACACCGCCGAATTATCGTCGAAGCGGATATAGCTACCGTCGCCTCGGCTAATCTCTTTGTTGGTCCGCACGATTACGGCGTGCGAAACATCGCCCTTCTTCACCTTGGCGTTCGGAATCGCCTCGCGTACCGCGACAACTATCACGTCACCGACCGTGGCATAGCGCCGGCGCGAGCCGCCTAAAACCTTAATGCACATTACCTTGCGGGCCCCGGAGTTGTCGGCCACGCTAAGGACTGTTCGCATCTGCACCATTGCGTTTTGCCGCCTTCCTTATCCCTGCGCCCGTTTGAGCACGCGGCTGACACGCCAACGCTTGTTCCGCGAAAGCGGTCGCGACTCGATAATCAGCACGCGGTCCCCTTCGTGGCATTCGCTCTTTTCGTCATGAGCCATATAACGCGTCCGCTGGTTGACGCGCTTGCCGTACAGCGGATGCTGTACCAGGCGGTCGACCTGCACGACTACTGTTTTCATCATCTTCGCGCGGATTACTGTGCCCTCGCGCTGCTTAACTCGCTCCCGCATTGCTCACCTATTTCGCGGCCGCCGCACCGCTTTCCCGCTTCTGCGCGATCAAGGTCAAGACCTGCGCGAGTTCTTTGCGGGCTTTACGATAACCCGATGCATTTTCAAGCTGGTTGGTCCGCATTTTCAGGCGCAGGCGGAAAATTTCTTCCCGCGTTTCGCGCTCCTTAACCTGCAGATCGGCAACCGTCATCTGCCGCAGTTCATCAAGCTCCAACGGCTTCGGCCTCCCGTTCCACGACGATCGTCTTGACCGGCAACTTGTGCGACGCGAGACGCATCGCTTCGAGTGCCGTCGCACGGTCGACCCCTTCCATCTCGAAGAGAATCCGACCAGGCCGCACACAGGCTACCCAGCCTTCGGGACCGCCCTTACCTTTACCCATACGGGTTTCAGCCGGCTTCTTGGTAAACGGCTTGTCCGGGAAGACCCGGATCCAGACGCGGCCGCCGCGTTTGATATGACGCGTCAGGGCGATACGAGCAGCTTCGAGCGCCCGCGTGTCGACGCGCGCCGTCTCGATACTCTTGAGGCCGAAATCGCCGAAAGCCAATTCCAGCCCGCGCGATTCCCGACCGCGCGTCCGCCCCTTTTGAATCTTCCGGTATTTTACTTTTCTCGGCTGTAACATGATGTCACAAAATCAGTCTTTACGTTGAACTCGCCCGGCTTAGTTCTGCGCCGCGGCGCCACCACGCTTGGCCATCTCTTCCTGCCGGGTCAGAATCTCTCCGCGGAAAATCCAGACCTTTACTCCAATGACGCCGTAAGTGGTCTTCGCCTCGGCAAAACCGTAGGCGACGTCGCCCCGCAGGGTCTGAAGGGGCACCCGCCCCTCGCGATACCACTCGCGCCGCGCGATTTCGGCGCCACCCAAACGACCCGAAACCTGGACCCGCACGCCCTGCGCGCCCATTCGCATCGCACGGGTGACTGCTTCCTTCATCGCTCGACGGAAGGCCACGCGCCGTTCGAGCTGCAGCGCGATATTCTCGGCCACCAATTGCGGATCGAGGTCCGGGCGACGCACCTCATGGATATTGATGAAGGCTTCGCGTCCCTTCATCAGTTTTTGCACATCCGCCTTCAGACGATCGATCTCGGCGCCCTTCTTGCCAATAACGATTCCAGGCCGCGCGGTATGGATATTAACTTTGGCCTTGTTCGCCATCCGCTCGATTTCAATCTTCGAAATCCCGGCGTGATAAAGCCGCTTCTTCACGAAGTCGCGCAGCTTGAGATCTTCATGCAGCAACGTCGTGTAGTCGTGGCCGTCGGCAAACCACTTCGAATCCCAGCCTTCGATTATCCCTAGGCGCAAGCCGCGCGGATGTGTTTTCTGACCCATAGGTACCTTCGGAAACTAACGCGTTAAACCTTCAGCTCGGCTGCTCGTCGACGACGACCACCAGATGACTGGTGCGCTTGAGAATCTTGGTCGAATTCATATGCGCCCGTTGCATCGAGCGCTTCCAGGTCGGACCCGTATCCGCCGTGGCCCGCTTCACGAAAAGCTTGTCTTCATCGACGTTCTGCTGGTCGCGGGCATTAGCCACCGCGGCCATCAACGTCTTCGCCACCATCTTGGCGCCCTTCTTGGGCGTAAACTCGAGAATCGAAAGCGCTTGATCGACTGGTTTGCCGTTAACCAACTCGCAAACCAGACGGAGTTTTTGCGGCGATATCCGCGCAAAGCGCATCCGCGATAAAGCTTCCATCAACGTTCCTCTGACCTTACCCTACGCGACTCGTGATCACTTCTTGACGTCGCTTTTGCGATCGCCGGCGTGGCCGTGAAAGGTGCGGGTCGGCGAAAACTCGCCCAGCTTATGACCAACCATATTCTCCGTGCAGTAGACCGGCACGAACTTGTGACCGTTATGGACCGCAAAGGTCAACCCGATCATATCGGGCACGATCATCGAGCGGCGCGACCAGGTACGGATGATCCGCTTGTCGCCGGCAGCGACCGCAACTTCGACTTTCTTCTGCAGATGACCGTCGACAAACGGGCCTTTTTTTAGCGAACGAGGCATCTTTTACGTCCAGATCCGATTCTCTTAAGACTTAGTGCTTGCCACGCGGGCGACGGCTCACGATATAGCGATCCGACGGCTTCTTGCCGCGCGTCTTGTAGCCCTTCGCAGGGGTACCCCACGGTGATTGCGGATGATTACCCTTGGAACGACCCTCACCGCCACCGTGCGGATGGTCAACCGGGTTCATCGCGATACCGCGCACATGACCGCGCTGTCCGAGCCATCGCGTACGACCAGCTTTACCGATCGAAATATTCTCATGCTCGAGATTGCCGACCTGGCCAATAGTTGCGCGGCATTCGGCCAGAACCATTCGCTGCTCGCCCGAGGGTAGCTTCAAGAGGGCGAACTTGCCCTCCTTCGCCATCAGCTGAGCTTGAGCGCCGGCTCCACGGACCAACTGCGCACCCGCACCTGGCTTCATTTCGACCGCGTGGACGATCGTACCAACCGGGATATGCTTCAGCTGGAGCGCATTGCCTGGCTTGATATCGGCGTCCGGTCCACATTCGACCTTCGCCCCGACCTCGAGGCCATTGGGCGCGAGGATATAGCGCTTATCGCCGTCGGCATAATGCAGCAGGGCGATATTGGCCGAACGATTCGGATCGTACTCAATCGCGGCAACCGTCGCCGGAATACCGTCACGGTCCCGTTTGAAATCGATAATCCGCAGGCGCCGCTTATGACCACCGCCGCGATGGCGAATCGTCATTCGGCCCATATTGTTGCGCCCGCCCGACTTGGGTACCGGGACCAACAGGCTCTTTTCGGGTGCCTTCTTGGTCAGCCCGGAAAAATCCGCGACCTGCATAAAACGCTGGCCCGGCGTACGGGGATTTAGCTGAATAACCGCCATTTTACTGTCCCCTAGATCCCCTCAAAAAACTCGATCTTATCGCCCTCTTTCAGAGTGACGTAGGCTTTCTTCCAAGAGGGGCGATGGCCCACGACGCGACCGCGGCGACGTTCCTTGCCGAGAAAATTCGCGGTGCGAACTTTCAGGACACTGACTTTGAAGAGTTCTTCGATCGCCACGCGGAGCTGATCTTTGCTCGCCTCAGGCCGAACCTTGAAGACGACCTGATTACCCTTGGCTGAGGCGATAGTCCCCTTTTCAGTAACCAGCGGCGCGACGATTAGAGCTTCGTGACTCATTTCGCACCTCCGAGCCGCGCTTCGATCGCCTGCACGGTCTTCACCGTCATCAAGAGCTCATCGTAGTTGAGCACGTCGTAAACATTCAGACCTGCAAGCGGGAGGACCTTGTGATCTGATAGATTCCGGGCGGCACGGGCAAAGTTCTCGTCACCATCGCCGACGACAATCAGAGCATGCCCTGCACCCATCGCCGCTAGAGCAGCCTTGGCAAGCTTGGTCTTGGCTTCGGCTAGTTCCAGCCCTTCAACTACCAGCAGTTTGCCGCTAGCTGCGCGGTCAGCGATTGCCAGAGTCAACGCTCGGCGCCACGCCTTTTTGGGCATCTTGTAGGAGTAGTCACGGGGCTGCGGCCCGAAGATCGTTCCTCCATGCCGCCACAACGGCGACCGGGTCGAACCGGCGCGGGCACGACCCGTACCCTTCTGACGCCACGGCTTGCGACCACCACCTGATATATATCCCTTGGTCTTGGTCGCCGCAGTGCCTGAACGCCGATTCGCCAACTGCATCCGCACCGCTTCGTGCAGCAGCGAGGGATCGGCTTCCGAACGGAATACGGGTCCCGACAGCTCAAATTCGCCCACGCGCTCGCGGGCAGCCGAGAAAAGCGGCACCTTTACGCTGTTCGCTTGCTCATCCATTCGCCTGCTCCAGCGCCACATTGCGCGCCTTTACCGAGTGGCGCACCACGACCAAGCCGCCATCAGGACCCGGCACCGCTCCGCTTACGGCAATCGCATTATCTTCCGGCAGAATCTCGACGATCTTCAGGTTGGTAATGGTCGCGAGTTCGTTACCCATCTGACCCGCCATCCGCAACCCTTTGCGGACACGACCCGGATAGGAGCGGTTACCGATAGAACCGCCGTGACGGAAATATTCGTGCGTTCCGCGCATCATCGGGAAGCCGGCAAAGTGATGCCGCTTCATGACGCCGGCGTAGCCGTGGCCCTTTGAAACACCAGAGACGTCGATAACGTCGCCAACCTTGAACACATCAGTAGCCGCGATTATCTGGCCGAGCTTCAGCTCACCCTCGCCGCGTTGGCTAAATTCGCGCGTCGCGACACCGGGGGCAACTTCGGCTTTCTGGAAATGACCACGCTCCGGCTTCGTTACACGCGAGAGCTTTTTCTTCCCCCACGTCACCTGCACCGCATCGTAGCCATCGGTCGCCGCAGTCTTGAGCTGCGTCACGGCGCAGGGACCGAGTTGAATCACGGTCACCGCCTGAACGCGCCCGGCTGCGTTACCAATCTGGGTCATCCCCAGTTTTTTACCGATCAATCCGTTTAACACAGTTTTTCTCGAAATCGGCTATTCCAACTTGATCTCGACGTCGACACCGGCAGCCAAATCCAGCTTGCCAAGCGCGTCGATCGTCTGCTGCGTCGGCTCGATCACGTCGAGCAGTCGCTTATGCGTTCGCACTTCGAAATGCTCGCGCGACTTTTTGTCGACGTGCGGCGAACGATTCACCGTAAAGCGCTCGATACGCGTAGGCAGCGGTATCGGACCAGCGACCCGGCCACCCGTCCGGCGAATCGTATCAACGATCTCGCGCACGGACTGATCCAGCAGCCGGTAATCGTACGCCTTGAGGCGTATCCTGATCTTGTCGTTCATCCTCTCAGCCACAGTCGGGTCCTCGTTCGCGTCGTCGCAGTCAGAGTCGAATTCACTGATTCAGTTCGCTCGATGAGGACCTACTTCAGCACCTTGGAAACGACGCCCGCGCCGACCGTGCGTCCGCCTTCACGGATAGCGAAGCGCAACCCCTGCTCCATCGCGACCGGGGTGATCAGCTCGCCGGTGGCATTGATATTGTCACCCGGCATAACCATCTCGGTGCCTTCGGCCAACGTTACGACACCCGTAACGTCGGTCGTACGGAAATAGAACTGCGGACGATAGCCGTTGAAGAACGGGGTATGACGTCCGCCCTCTTCCTTGGTCAGGACGTAAATCGACGCTTCAAACTTGGTATGCGGCGTGATCGTTGCCGGCTGTGCCAGAACCTGACCGCGCTCGATTTCGTCGCGCTTGGTACCGCGGAGCAGCACGCCGACGTTGTCGCCCGCCTGACCTTCGTCGAGGATCTTGCGGAACATTTCAACGCCCGTGACGACGGTCTTGCTGGTATCGCGGAAGCCGACGATTTCAACTTCCTCACCAACTTTAACCTTGCCGCGCTCGACGCGGCCGGTGACGACCGTACCACGACCGGAGATCGAGAAGACGTCTTCGATCGGCATCAGGAACGGCTGATCGGTCTTGCGCTCCGGCTGCGGCACATAGCTATCGACCGCCGCCATCAGGTCGAGGATCGGCTTGCACTTGTCGCAATCGTCCTTGCCGCATCCGCATTCGAGCGCCTTGAGCGCACTGCCGCGAACGACAGGGATATCGTCGCCGGGGAAATCGTACTTCTTGAGCAGGTCGCGAACTTCGAGTTCGACCAGGTCGAGCAGTTCGGGGTCGTCGACCATGTCGACCTTGTTCATGAAAACGACGATCGAAGGGACACCGACCTGACGAGCGAGCAGGATATGCTCACGGGTCTGCGGCATCGGACCGTCGTTCGCACCGACTACCAGGATCGCACCGTCCATCTGGGCGGCGCCGGTGATCATGTTCTTGATATAGTCGGCGTGGCCCGGGCAATCGACGTGGGCGTAATGCCGATTTGGGGTTTCGTACTCGACGTGCGCAATAGCGATCGTGATACCGCGCTCGCGCTCTTCGGGCGCCTTGTCGATCTGATCGAAGGCGGTGAACTGGGCCAGCTTCTTCGCAGCTAGAACTCGGGTAATCGCCGCGGTCAACGTGGTCTTGCCGTGGTCAATGTGACCGATAGTACCCACGTTCAGATGTGGCTTGGTGCGTTCGAATTTGGCCTTGCCCATTGTATGTCCTCCGCTATCTTCGGTTCGCCCGTCATTGGGGCTCGCCCGTTTGCACGCGCGCGACGCTCTGCGCGGCGTTAAGTTTCCCTACCTCGCAGCGCTCACGAGCTGCGTTTCAAATTTCAATCCGACTAAGCGAGCCCCGTTAGGCTGCGCTTTCTTTACCGCTACGCGCCGCGGTCAATTCCTCATGGACTGACTGCGGTACCGGTTCGTAAAGCGAGAACTGCATCGTGTAGTTCGCGCGTCCCTGAGTGATTGAACGCAGTCGCGTCGCATAGCCAAACATATTGGCGAGCGGCACTTTCGCTGCGATTACCTGAGCGCCCGCCCGCGTCTGCATCTCGCTGATCTTGCCGCGACGCGAATTCAGGTCGCCGATAACCTCACCCATGAAGTCCTGCGGCGTCACCACTTCAACGTCCATCACGGGCTCCAGGAGCACCGGACTCGCCTTTTCGCAGGCCTCCTTGAAGGCCATCGACCCGGCAATCTTGAACGCCAATTCCGACGAGTCGACCTCGTGATACTTGCCGTCGAGCAGCGACGCCTTCAAGTCCACCATCGGATAACCAGCGAGCACCCCGGTTTCCATCGCTTCTTTGACTCCCGCTTCAATCGACGGGATAAAGTTGCGCGGCACCGAACCGCCCTTGGTTTCGTCGGCGAATTCGAACCCGGTGCCTTTGGGCAACGGCTCGATCCGCAGGTCCACTACACCAAACTGTCCATGACCGCCGGTCTGCCGGACGAAGCGACCTTCCGCTTCCGCGGATTTCCGAATCGTCTCGCGATAAGCAACCTGCGGCTTACCAACATTCGCATCGACCTTGAACTCACGCAGCATCCGGTCGACGATAATTTCCAGATGCAACTCGCCCATCCCGGCGATCAGCGTCTGTCCGGTCTCGCGATTCACGCTGACCCGGAACGACGGGTCTTCCTTCGCGAGCTTTTGCAGAGCCTCACCCAAGCGCTCTTGGTCGGCCTTGGTCTTCGGCTCGATCGCAATCTGGATAACCGGAGCCGGAAACTCGATCGACTCAAGGACTATCGGACGAGTCGGGTCGCACAGAGTATCTCCAGTCGTCGTGTCGCGCAAGCCCACCGCGCAGATATCGCCGGCGAAGACCTCAGTTATCTCTTCGCGCTTGTTCGCGTGCATCTTGACCAAGCGCCCGATTCGCTCGCGCTTGTCCTTGGTCGAGTTGAGCACAGAGGAACCGCTCTCGAGCCGCCCCGAATAGACACGCAGGAACGTCAGCGTGCCGATATACGGGTCGGTCATGATCTTGAAAGCGAGCGCCGAGAAGGGTGCATCGTCACGCGGAGGACGCTCTTCTTCTTTGTCGTCGACCTTTCCAAGCACCGGCGGCTGATCGACCGGCGAGGGTAGATAGTCCACCACCGCATCGAGCATCGGCTGCACACCCTTGTTGCGGAAGGCGGTGCCGACAATTACGGGAATAATCTCGATCTTGAGTGTCGCCGCACGAACCGCCGCACGCAAGGTCGCAGGATCCGGCGTCTTGCCCTCGAGATACATTTCCATCAGCTTGTCGTCGTGGTCGGCCAGCGCCTCGATCAGCTGCTCACGCAGGCTTGCTGCTTCGGCCTCAAGTTCGGCCGGAATTGGGGCTACGCGATAGTTCGCACCGAGGCGATCTTCGTCCCAAAAAAGGGCACGATTCTCAATCAGGTCGACGACGCCGGTAAACTTCTCTTCGCTACCTATCGGAAGCTGCAGCAGGACCGGTTTGGCCCTCAGCTTTTCGCGGATCTCCTGCACGACACGAGCATAGTCAGCGCCGATCCGGTCCATCTTGTTGATGAACGCGATGCGCGGAACGCGGTACTTGTCGGCCTGACGCCAGACCGTTTCGGACTGTGGCTCAACCCCGCCTACGGCACAGAAGACGGCTACAGCGCCGTCGAGAACGCGCAAGCTGCGCTCGACTTCGATCGTGAAGTCGACGTGCCCCGGCGTATCGATAATGTTGATTCGATTATCACGCCAGAAGCAGGTGGTCGCAGCCGAGGTAATCGTGATACCTCGTTCCTGCTCCTGCACCATCCAGTCCATCGTCGCCGTGCCTTCATGCACCTCGCCGATTTTGTAGTTGATTCCGGTGTAGAACAGGATGCGCTCAGTAGTCGTGGTCTTACCGGCATCGATATGCGCCATGATGCCGATGTTGCGCACCTTATCAATTGGTGTTTCGCGAGCCATAAGTAATAAAGGCTAATAAGTCCCTGGTTCGGGCTACCAGCGGTAATGCGCGAAGGCCCGATTCGCCTCGGCCATCCTATGCGTATCTTCGCGCTTCTTCACCGCTCCGCCGCGATTTGCCGCCGCTTCCAAAATCTCGTTGGCGAGCCGTTCGACCATCGATTTCTCGCCGCGCGCCCGGGCCGCCGTAACCATCCAGCGCATCGCCAGCGACGAGCGCCGCAACGGACGCACTTCGACCGGCACCTGATAGTTGGCACCGCCAACGCGCCGGGAACGAACCTCGACCGCCGGACGGACATTGTCGAGTGCCCGTTTGAACACGACCAGGCCATCTTCGTTGGAACGCTGCGCGACCATATCGAGCGCACCGTAAAAGATTCGCTCGGCGGTCGACTTCTTGCCCCGCTCCATCACGACGTTCATGAACTTGGCGACGGTGCGATCATGATATTTCGGGTCCGGAACTGCCTCGCGAACCCGTGCCTGGCCTTTACGTGACATAAACTCTTACCGTAGCTGCCTATCTAAATCCGGATAGCTTACTTGGGCTTTTTCGAGCCGTATTTCGAGCGACCCTTGCGACGATTCTGTACACCGATCGAATCGAGCGTTCCGCGAATTACGTGATAACGCACGCCGGGCAGGTCCTTGACACGTCCGCCACGGATCAAAACGACCGAGTGCTCCTGCAGATTGTGGCCAACCCCGGGGATATAGGTATTGACCTCATAGCCGTTCGAAAGCCGCACGCGCGCGACTTTGCGCAACGCTGAGTTCGGCTTCTTCGGCGTCGTCGTCTTCACTTGCGTGCAGACGCCACGCTTCTGCGGCGAGCCCTGCAGGGCAGGCGCGGTGTTCTTGTAGCGCTTCTTCACGCGCGCGGCGCGTATCAACTGGTTTATCGTCGGCACTGTACTGTCTTATCTTTCGCTGCTCCTGGGGCGTCGACTCAAGGAGAGTCTCCCCACAACGCTCGGAGCGCATCTTCGTCGGCCTCAGGCCGAATCGTTTATTCGCTAATCAGGTCTAAACAAACGCCCCAAGGGTCTACACCCTTGGGGGAAACATAAGTTCTTATAGTGATCCGATAGGCTCTGTCAATCGCCAGCAGGGGTCGCGACCTCGCTCATCTCGACCGCCTCCTCACCTTCCTCGGCCAACGGCGCTTCAACCTGGATTTCCTTGCGATTGTACTCGCTCAAACCAGTGCCGGCCGGAATCAGACGACCCATGATAACGTTCTCTTTGAGCCCGATCAGCCGGTCCACCTTGCCGTTGATAGCGGCTTCGGTAAGGACGCGAGTGGTCTCCTGGAAAGACGCGGCCGAGATAAAGCTCTCGGTCGAGAGCGAGGCCTTGGTGATACCGAGCAAGAGCGGCTCGGCGATCGCGGGCTCGCCACCCTTCATCAGGACACGCGCATTCTCCTCATCAAAGCGCCACTTCTCGGTCTGATCGCCGACCAGAAAATCGGTATCGCCGACTTCCTTGATTCGTACGCGACGCAGCATTTGGCGCACGATAACTTCGATATGCTTATCGTTGATACGCACACCCTGCAGCCTATAGATCTCCTGGATTTCATCGACGAGGTACTTAGCAAGCGCCTTTTCGCCGAGAATCGTCAGGATGTCGTGCGGATTCGACGAGCCCTCCATCAGCGGTTCACCTGCCCGGATCATATCGCCCTCGTGCACGCCGATATGCTTGCCCTTGGCGATCAAGTATTCGCGCGGCTCACCCACCTCCGGCGTAACGACGACTTTGCGCTTGCCCTTGGTGTCTTTGCCGAAGGAGACCTGCCCGTCGATTTCGGAGATAACCGCAAACTCTTTCGGCTTGCGAGCTTCGAACAGCTCCGCGACGCGTGGCAGACCACCGGTGATATCCTTGGTCTTGGTGGTTTCGCGTGGAATCTTGGCGATAATGTCACCAGCTTCGACGCGCTGGCCGTCGGCAACGTTGATATACGCACCAACCGGCAGGAAATACCGTGCGAACTGCTCAGGTCCGAAGCGGCCTTCCTGCGCCGGGATACGCGACGTCTTGCCCTGCTCGTCCTTGATCGAAACACGAGGACGCGCCTCGAGTTCTTTTGACTCGATAATGACGTTGTAGCGAGCGCCCGTACGATCGTCGAGCTTCTCTTCCATCGTCCGGCCTTCGAAGATATCGCCGTACTTAACGGTGCCGGCGACCTCCGTGAGAATCGGCGTGGTATACGGATCCCATTCGGCGATCAGTTCGCCTGCCTTGACCGCATCGCCGTCGCGCTTGCGCAGCTTCGCGCCGTAAACTAGCGGATAGCGCTCACGCTCACGTTCGCGCCCACCCTGCTCAGCCACAGCGATTACAGCCTCACCATGACGGGACATCACAACCAGCGTCCTCTCGCCGCCGCCTTCGCCTTTGACCTCGACGGTCTTCACGTTATGCAGCCGCAGGATACCGTCGTTACGCGGCTCCAACGTCGTCTGCTCAGCGCGGCGGCTGGCGGTACCACCGATATGGAAGGTGCGCATCGTGAGCTGCGTGCCCGGCTCACCGATCGATTGCGCCGCCATGATCCCGATCGCCTCGCCCATGTTCACCAGATGGCCACGGCCGAGGTCGCGTCCGTAACATTTGACGCAGACACCCTGACGCGACTGACAGGTCAAGACCGAGCGGATCTGAACGCGCTCAACACCGGCGTCCTCGATTCGCGTGACCTTGTCTTCGTCGATCATCTCGTTGGCATGCACCAGAACGTCGTTGGTAAACGGGTCGCGGATATCTTCGAGTGTAACGCGCCCTAACACGCGGTCACCCAGACCTTCAATCACCTCGCCGCCTTCGACCAGCGGCGTAATCTCGATACCGTCGAGCGTACCGCAATCGTCGTCGGTGATAATCGAATCCTGTGCGACATCTACCAACCGACGAGTCAGATAACCCGAGTTCGCCGTCTTGAGCGCCGTATCCGCGAGACCCTTGCGCGCGCCGTGCGTCGAGATGAAATACTGGAGCACGGTCAGACCTTCGCGGAAGTTCGCGGTGATCGGCGTTTCGATAATTTCGCCTGACGGCTTGGCCATCAGACCGCGTAATCCGGCCAGCTGACGAATCTGCTGCTCGGAACCACGGGCGCCCGAGTCGGCCATAATAAAGACCGGATTGAAGGAGTCACCGACGACGTCCTTGCCCTCCTTGTCCTTACCGTAGACACGGCTCTTCAGGCCCTTGAGCACCGCGCCGCCGATCTCGTCCTGGACTTCGGCCCAGATATCGACGACTTTGTTGTAGCGCTCACCGTCAGTGATTACGCCGTTATTGTACTGTTGCTGAATCTCGGCGACTTGCTTCTGCGCCTCTTCCAGCAGACGCGGCTTCTGCGACGGAATCGTCATGTCCTTGATCGAGATTGAGATTCCGGCGCGCGTCGCGAACTGGAAGCCGATATCCTTCATACGATCGGCGAAGATAACCGTCGCCTTGTCACCAGCGCGGCGATAGACGACGTCGATCAGGTTGCCGAGCTCCTTCTTTTTCATCGTGCGGTTGACTTCCGCAAAAGGAACTTCGTGTGGCACGATCTCGTAGAGCAGGATACGGCCAACCGTGGTCGTGATTCGCTCCATCGGCAGCGAGCCGCCATTGGGCCCTTCGGTGGCGCCAGGTTGAGCCAGTGGACGACCCTCTTCGTCGAGTTCAAGCGCGGACTTTGCCGGCGCCATCCGCACAACAACCTTAGCCTGTAAATCGACTTCGCCGTGGTCGTACGCGATACGGACTTCGGCCGGCGACGCGAAGATCTTCCCTTCGCCCTTCGCCATCGGGCGCTCGCGAGTCATGTAATAGAGCCCGAGGACCATGTCTTGCGTCGGCACGATAATGGGCTTGCCGGAGGCAGGCGACAGGATGTTATTCGTCGACATCATCAAGGCGCGTGACTCGACCTGCGCCTCGATCGAAAGCGGCACATGCACTGCCATCTGGTCGCCGTCAAAGTCGGCGTTGTAGGCCGTACAGACCAGCGGATGGAGCTGGATCGCCTTGCCTTCGATCAGCACCGGCTCGAACGCCTGAATACCCAAACGATGGAGCGTCGGGGCGCGGTTGAGCAGCACCGGATGCTCACGGATAACCTCGTCGAGGATATCCCAGACATCCTTGCCCTCCTTCTCGACCATCTTCTTGGCGCTCTTGATCGTGGTGACGTAGCCCTTTTCTTCGAGCTTCGAATAGATAAAGGGCTTGAAGAGTTCGAGCGCCATCTTCTTGGGCAAGCCACACTGATGGAGTCGCAGTTCGGGACCAACGACGATAACCGAACGGCCTGAGTAGTCGACGCGCTTACCCAGCAGGTTCTGGCGGAAGCGGCCCGACTTGCCTTTGAGCATATCGGAGAGCGACTTGAGTGGACGCTTGGCCGGCCCGGTGATTGCACGGCCGCGGCGGCCGTTGTCGAACAGCGCGTCGACCGCCTCCTGCAGCATCCGCTTTTCGTTGCGCACGATAATGTCGGGCGCATTCAGCTCGATCAGCCGCTTTAACCGATTGTTACGATTGATAACTCGTCGGTAGAGGTCATTCAGGTCTGAAGTTGCAAACCGGCCGCCATCGAGCGGCACCAACGGCCGCAGATCAGGCGGAATAACCGGCAGAATCGTCAGGATCATCCACTCGGGCTTGTTCCCCGACTCGCGAAAGGCGTTAACGACCTTGAGCCGCTTCGCGGTCTTTTTGCGGCGCGCCTCGCTCGAAGTCGCCTTCATCTCGACCCGCAGCTCTTCCGCCACTTCGTCGAGACGTAACTTCTGCAGCAGGGTGCGAATCGCCTCCGCGCCCATCTCAGCCTTGAAACCCTCACCGAACTGCTCGCGCGCCTCGCGATACTTGCGCTCGGTCAGGAGCTCGCGGAACTGCAGCGGCGTCTCGCCCTGATCGGTCACGACGTAGCTCTCGAAGTAAAGAATCTTCTCGAGCTCCTTGAGCGTCATGTCGAGCAGCACGCCGATTCGCGACGGCAGTGAGCGCAGGAACCAGATATGCGCCACCGGAGCGGCCAAATCGATATGGCCCATCCGCTCGCGCCGAACCTTGGACTGAATTACTTCAACGCCGCACTTTTCGCAGACGACCCCACGATGGCGCATGCGCTTGTATTTGCCGCAATTGCACTCGTAGTCCTTGGTGGGACCGAAAATCTTGGCGCAAAACAGCCCGTCACGCTCCGGTTTGAAGGTCCGATAGTTGATCGTTTCCGGCTTTTTGACTTCGCCGTGCGACCACGAGCGGACCAGCTCGGGCGCCGCGATCGCAATGCGGATCGCGTCGAAGGAAAGTGGATTTTTCGGTTTCTCAAATACCCCGAAAAGATCTTCCATGCCTTGGCTCCTCTTCCTTCAGCTCCAGCCCTTAATTGTTGGCCTGTTCGAGTAGTTCAATGTTGAGACACAAGGATTGGAGCTCCTTGACCATAACGTTGAACGACTCCGGCAGTCCCGGCTCAAGGGTATTTTCGCCTTTGACAATAGCCTCGTACATCCTGGTCCGACCGGCGACATCGTCGGACTTGACCGTGAGCATCTCCTGCAACGTGTAGGCTGCGCCATACGCTTCGAGCGCCCACACTTCCATCTCGCCCAGACGCTGGCCACCGAACTGCGCCTTACCACCCAGCGGCTGCTGCGTGACGAGACTGTAGGGACCCGTCGAACGGGCGTGAATCTTCTCTTCGACCAGATGATGAAGCTTCATGATATACATGACGCCGACCGTCACTGGCTGCTCGAAGGGCTCTCCCGTGCGCCCGTCGTACAAGCGGCACTGCCCGGTTTCCGGCAGTCCCGCACGCTTGATGAGAGCGAAGATCTCTTCTTCGCGCGCTCCGTCGAAGACCGGCGAGGCGGTGAAGATACCCTTGCCCGCCTGCATCGCGACCCGCTGAATCTCGTCGTCGTCGAACTTGTCGATGATCTCCTGGAAATCCTTCTCTGAGTAGATCTCCTTGAGCCGACGACGCAGCTGTGTCGGAGTCGCCCCTTTAAGCACGTCCTCGTAGAGCTTGTGGCCCAATTCGAGCGCGGCCCATCCGAGATGGGTCTCCAGAATCTGCCCGACGTTCATGCGCGAAGGCACGCCCAGAGGATTCAACACGATATCGACCGGGCTGCCGTCTTCGAGACGCGGCATATCTTCTTCAGGAAGAATCCGCGAGAGGACACCCTTGTTACCGTGCCGGCCAGCCATCTTGTCGCCGACCTGCAGGCGCCGCTTAATCGCGACGAAAACCTTGATCATTTTGATCACGCCCGGAGCGAGCTCATCGCCCGCCTTGAGACGGTCGACCTTGGCGCCGTAGTGGTCCTGAATCTCCTTGACCTTGGCAGCCATCGCATCGATCGCCTGCGTGATTTCGGCTTGCGTGCTCTCCTGCTCGACGCGCAACTGACCCCACAGTGGCGGCGCCAGTTCGTCGAGGTCTTCAGGAGAAATCCCGTCGCCCTTGTTGAACAGGACGTGGCGGTCGTCAGACATAATCCGACCGGCCAGCTTCTTGCCGGCCAAGGCACGCTTGAGTTTGCGCAGCGCTTCCTGCCGGACGATACGAATTTCTTCGGTCTCGTCCTGCTTGAGACGCTCGACCTCGAGATTCTGAATCTCCTGGGTCCGGTCGTCACGAGCGACCCCACGACGGGCAAAGACGCGCGCGTCGATCACAACACCTTCGACTCCCGGCGGCACCCGTAGCGAGGTATCGCGAACTTCACCGGCCTTCTCACCGAAGATCGCGCGTAGCAGCTTTTCTTCGGGGCTCAGCTGGGTTTCACCTTTGGGTGTAATCTTGCCAACCAGGATATCGCCGGGGCGAACCTCGGCGCCGATCCGGATAATTCCGCTCGTATCGAGATCCTTGAGCGCCTCTTCACCAACGTTCGGAATATCACGGGTGATCTCTTCCGGGCCTAGCTTGGTATCGCGCGCGATACATTCGAACTCTTCGATATGGACCGAAGTGAAGAGATCGTCGCGCACGACGCGCTCGGAAATCAGAATCGAGTCTTCGAAGTTGTAGCCCCCCCACGGCATAAAGGCGACGACCACGTTACGACCCAAGGCCAGCTCGCCCATATCGGTCGAAGGCCCGTCGGCGATAATATCGCCAGCCTTTACGCGCTCGCCCTTGTTCACGATCGGGCGCTGATTGATACAGGTGTTCTGATTCGAGCGCTGGTACTTAACCAGGTTGTAGATATCGACGCCTGCGTCGCGGCCCTGGCGATCGGCACGCACCACGATTCGCTCCGCGTCCACGCTCTCGACGACACCGTCGCGTCGCGCGATCGTCGTGACACCTGAATCGCGACCCGCCGTGCGCTCAAGTCCGGTACCAACCAAGGGCGCTTCAGTCTTGAGCAGGGGCACTGCCTGACGCTGCATATTGGAGCCCATCAGGGCGCGGTTCGCATCGTCATTTTCGAGGAACGGAATCAGCGACGCGGCGACCGAGACCAGCTGGTTCGGCGACACGTCCATGTACTGGATTTCCTCGGGACTCACGAGGGTAAATTCGCCGCCGATTCGCGCCGAGACCATCGCGTTCTCGAACTTCCCATGCGCATCGATCGGGGCGTTCGCCTGCGCGATTACCTTGTCTTCCTCGTCAAGGGCGGAAAGATAAACGATCCGCTCACTGACGCGACCGTTCTCCACTTCGCGATAAGGCGTTTCGATAAAGCCGTAGTCATTGACGCGCGCAAAGGTCGAAAGCGCTGCGATCAGACCGATATTTGGTCCCTCGGGCGTTTCGATCGGACAAACGCGGCCGTAATGCGTCGGATGGACGTCGCGGACTTCGAAACCCGCGCGTTCGCGGGTAAGACCACCCGGTCCCAGAGCCGAGAGCCGCCGCTTATGCGCGATCTCGGAGAGCGGATTCGTCTGATCCATGAACTGCGAGAGCTGCGAGGAGCCGAAAAACTCCTTGATAACCGCTGACGCCGGCTTGTAGTTCACAAGCTCCTGCGGCATCAGGGTTTCGATATCCTGCAGGCTCATCCGCTCCTTGATCGCCCGCTCCATCCGGACCAGACCGATACGGAACTGGTTCTCCACCAGTTCGCCGACTGCGCGGACGCGGCGGTTCCCCAGATGATCGATATCGTCGATCGTGCGGTCTTCGGCGCCGTTCTTCAGCTCGACCAGGTAGCGCACGACTTCGAGAATATCTTCGCGGCGCAGCGTCCCCTGCTCGAGCGGCACGGCATCGGCGTCCTTGAACAGCTTGAAGTTGAGCTTCAGCCGGCCGACCCGCGACAAATCGTAGCGCTCGGGATTGAAGAACAGATTATTGAAAAAGTTGGTCGCCGTCTGAATCGTCGGCGGATCGCCGGGACGAAGCCGCCGGTAGATTTCGAGAATCGCCTCTTCAGGCGTCGTCAGCTTGTCCTGTGCGAGAGTCAGGCGCAGCGGCCCGCCGCCGGGCAGATCTTCGGTGAAGAGCACCTCGATCTTTTTAACCCCATGCGACTTGAGCTGCTCAACTGTCGCTTCGGTGAGCTCGTCGTTACACTGGACCAGAACTTCACCGGTGGTCGAATCGATCACGTCGTGCGCCGAGACACGACCGATCACCTCTTCGAGCGCGATCGGAATCTCGCTGACCTTGGCCTGTTCGAGCTGGCGCACGATTCCTTTGTTGAATTTGCGTCCCTCGCGCGCCACGATCTCGCCGCTCTTGGGATCGCGCACGTCCAGCGAGATTCGCTGACCGAGCAACTGGGCCGGAATAAACTGTTTGGCCAGCTGCTTGTCATCCAGGATGATGACGTCCTTCTTGTAGAAGTAGTTGAGCAGGTCCTCAGTGGTCATTCCGAGCGCGCGCAACAGCACGGTCGCAGGAAACTTGCGCCGACGGTCGATACGAACGTAGAGCACGTCGCGCGGATCGAACTCGAAATCGATCCAGCTGCCACGGTAGGGAATCACGCGTGCCGAGTAGAGCAGCTTGCCCGTCGAATGGGTGCGGCCCTTGTCGTGCTCGAAGAAAACACCGGGCGAGCGATGGAGCTGTGAGACGATAACCCGCTCGGTTCCGTTTACCATGAAGGTACCGTTCCGGGTCATCAGCGGAATCTCGCCGAAGTAGACCTCCTGCTCCTTGACGTTCTTGATCGAGCGGCGGCCGCCTTCCACGTCCCAGATAACCAGCTGAATCTTGACCTTGATCGGTGCGGCGTAGGTCATGCCACGCTGATGGCATTCCTCTACGTCGTACTTCGGCTCGCCGAGCTCGTAGCTTACAAACTCCAGCGACGCGGTCTCGTTGAAATCCTTGATCGGAAAGACCGATTTGAAGACCGCTTGCAGACCCGTATCGGTGCGCTGTTCGACCGATGTCCCGGTCTGCAGAAATTCATCGTACGACCGTTTCTGGATCTCGATCAGATTCGGAATCTCGATGATCTTCTTGATCTTTCCAAATGATCGTCGAACCCGAAGGTTGCTCGTGACCTGAGCCATTACCACCTCATCCGAGTAGACCGCCAATAAGCGGCTCTGTCGGAAGCTTTGATGCCCCGCTATGCACGCGGCATCAAGTTGCGACCAATGGGCATACGGCGGCGTCAGCGGGAGATCCGCTCACGTCGCCGTTTAAACCTGTTTTGTGCCGGGACTTATCGGGCAAGCCGGCTCCTACTTCAATTCGACTGTTCCGCCAGCCTCTTCCAGCTTCTTCTTCATGTCTTCCGCTTCGGCCTTGGCCACCCCTTCCTTTACCGGCTTGGGAGCTCCGTCGACGAGGTCCTTGGCTTCCTTGAGCCCCAGTCCGGTCAACTCGCGAACGACCTTGATAACCTGAATCTTCTTGTCACCGGCACCCGTAAGCATCACGGTGAACTCATCCTTCTCGGCTGCTGCCGCGGCGCCGCCTGCTGCTCCGCCTGCTGCGGGAGCTGCCGCCACCGCTACCGGTGCGGCCGCCGAAACGCCGAGCTCCTGCTCGAGTTCCTTAACCAGAGCCGCTGCATCGAGAAGGCTCAAATTCTTGAGATAATCCTTAACCTGATCGCGGCTCAGCGCTGCTTCTGACATTGTCGTTTTTTCTCCTTCTACTCAGTCCAGCCGCGCGAACGATTGTGGGAGCGCCGCGACAGCTCAAATTCTTGTTGGTTCAACAGACTCTATGCAATCCCTAACTCGCCGGAGCACCAGCGGCCTCGCCCTGCTTGCGACCGATCGCGTCGACCACACGGGCCAATGCCGACCCCGGCTCATTCAGTAGGCGCGCTAAGCGGGTCGCCGGAGCCTGCAGCAAGCCGAGCAACTGCGCGAAGATAACTTCGCGCGGCGGCAAGTCTGCCAGAGCGGTAATCTCTTCGACCGTCAGCGGTCTGCCATCGAGCACGCCGCCGCGAATCTTGAACTTATCGCCCAGATCCTTAAAGCCCCCGACTGCCTTGGCCAATTCGACCGGGTCGGCATAGCTGACGATCAGACCAATCGGTCCGCCGAGATTGGATTCGAGCGCCTCGTACTTGGTGCTCTTTACCGCCAAGCGGACAAGGGTGTTCTTGGCCACCTGTAATTCGCCGTTGATAGCTCGCAACCGGCGCCGCATATCGTCAGCCTCGCCAGCAGTTAGGCCCTGCTGTTCCGAGATTAGCGCGATACTGGCGCGGCTCAGATTATCGGCCATTCGTTGGACGATCACGCTCTTTTGTTCTTTCTTCATCGGTCAAATCTTTGCTGGAATAGCGCCGCCTTAGGCTGCGGTAGCGACTGCACGCGTCGCGCTTGAGGTATCAACTCTTACGCCCACGCCCATCGTCGACGACACCGCCACGCTCTTCACGTAGTTGCCTTTCGCCGTTGAAGGCTTGGCGCGAACCAGTGCGCCCATCAGAGCATGCGCATTTTCCGCCAGTTTCTCTTCACCAAAGCTTGCTTTGCCAATCCGGGCATGGACGACACCCGCCTTGTCGACGCGATAATCGACCTTACCGCCCTTGACCTCCTGGACCGCCTTGGCGACATCAAAGGTGACCGTGCCGACGCGCGGATTCGGCATCAGGCCGCGAGGACCAAGAATCTTACCGATACGACCGACCGCACCCATAATGTCAGGGGTAGCAATCACCCGGTCGAAATCGAGCCAGTTCTCGTCCTGGATTCGCTTGATTACTTCCTCGCCGCCGACGAAATCCGCGCCAGCGTCACGCGCCTCTCGCTCCTTCTCGCCTTTGGCCAGAACGAGCACGCGGAAAACCTTGCCGGTACCATTCGGCAGTACCACCGAGCCACGCACGTTCTGGTCGGCCTGACGCGGATCGACTCCGAGCCGGACTGCCATCTCGACAGTTTCGTCGAACTTCGCGACCTTGTTATCAACGACCAGCTTAAGGGCCTCTTCGAGCGTATAGCGCTTGTCGGGATCGACGTTCTTGGCTGCGTTCGCGTATTTCTTGCCTGCCATGATTATGTCCTAGTCCGTGATTTCGATTCCCATCGAGCGTGCCGTGCCCGACACCGTGCGCATCGCGGCTTCGACATCGCGCGCCGAGAGATCCTTAACCTTGGTCTTGGCGATCTCTTCGATTTGCTTGCGCGAGACCTTGCCGACTTTGTTCTTGTTCGGAGCCGCCGAGCCCTTTTCCAAACCTGCCGCCTTCAGCAACAGAATCGACGCCGGAGGGCTCTTGGTAACAAATGTGAACGAGCGATCGGCATAGACGGTGATAATAACCGGGATCACCAACCCCTGCATCGCTTGCGTCTGCGCGTTAAAGGCCTTGCAAAATTCCATGATATTCACGCCGCGCTGCCCGAGCGCTGGGCCGACCGGTGGCGACGGGTTTGCCGCGCCGGCTGGAATTTGCAGTTTAATCTGCCCGGTTACCTTTTTTGCCATCCTGAGTTGCCGCCCATACCGAAATCAGCGCGCATGACGAGCAGAAACAGACTCGTCCGCAGGCCGGAAGTTTACGATTTCTCAACCTGTACGAAATCGAGTTCGACCGGCGTAGCGCGGCCGAAGATTGATATCAGAACACGAACCTTGCCCTTATCGGGCTTAACCTCTTCGATCGTCCCGTTGAAATCTTGGAACGGGCCATTAATTACTTTTACCGACTCGCCGACCTCGAAGGCCACCTTGGGCTTGGGCCGGAGCGCACCCTCTTCCATCTGATGGCGAATCGCCATCACTTCTGATTCCGGAACCTCCGGAGGTGCGGTCGAATGGCCAACGAACCCGGTTATTTTGGGCGTGTCCTTAACGACATGCCAACTCTCATCGTCCAGATCCATCTTGACGAAGATGTAGCCTGGAAAGAACTTGCGACTCGAGACCTTGCGCTCACCACCTTTACCGAGCTCTTGCACACGCTCGACCGGTACGACGACCTCGCTAATCTTGTCTTCCATCTTAAGCGAGCGCACGCGTTCTTCGAGCGCGGCCTTAGCCTTCTGCTCGAAGCCCGAGTAGGTATGCACGACGTACCACTTATGGCGGGGATTGCCCGTGGTTTCAGTGCTCGCTGTTTCTGCCATCTGCTTAGGTTCTCTACCGCTTCGTTGCCGGCATCTTCGCGATCAGGGAGTTGCGCTCAGCCTAACAGCCATCGCACCGCGTGCGTCGAGAGCGTATCCGCCAACCCGAGCCACAATGCGACTACAAGCGCTAACCCTACCACTACCAGCGTCGCCTGGAACGTTTCGCGCGGCGACGGAAAGTGGACTTTCGACAATTCGGTCCAGGATTCCTGGGCGAAGGTCACTCCCTGTTCGAGGTAACTTTTCAGGCTAGCCATTTTCGCTTATCTATACAAGGGCAACGCCAAATTCTCCAAATCAGACTGCCCGAGCCCTCCTAAAAATCCCCGAAGCTATCGACGTCCCGATCAGTGCCGGCAGCGGAAGAATAAAAACGACCAACGCGCCACTGGCAAACTGCCTGTTGTAACAGGGCGAGCCCTGAGCCAGGTGACCACATGAGAGCGACCGTACGACGCATACTATCAGCAGAAGATGCGGCGGGAGGAGCAAGACACTGGCAATTCTTTTTCCCCATCCGATTCTGGCCCAAGACCGATAGCCCGAATAAGCAACCCAACAAAGCGTCAGGACAACCACCAAAAAGAGAAGCAACAGCCAAAGCATCGGCTACCAGCCGCAAGGCCTCTACGGTTGCTTCGCTAGATTGGTGGCGGGCCAGGCAGGATTCGAACCTGCAACCCTCGGATTTGGAGTCCGATGCTCTGCCAATTAGAGCTACTGACCCGCGCGCCAGAAGGTTGTTAGACCTTTACCTCTTTGTGCTCCGTATGGCTGCGGCAGCTCGGGCAGAACTTTTTGATGGCAAACTTTTCAGTCTGACGCTTCTTATTTCTGCTACTGGTGTAATTACGCCGCTTACAAGCGTCACACTGGAGCCCAATTAAGTCTCGCATCGTTTTAACCCTGCTACGCTATCCCCTGCAAGGACAGCTGATTCTTAAGCTCGGTAAGCCCACGATGGGAATCGGACCCATGACCTCTTCCTTACCAAGGAAGTGCTCTACCGACTGAGCTACGTGGGCATACTTGATCTCTCGCCGCGGCTTGCGAAGTCAATAGAGATCGCTCCTCGCGGACTCCTCGCTCGCTACGCTTATGCGCCCCCTGCTGAGCTACAGGGGCGTATAATTTGGAGCGGGAAACGGGATTCGAACCCGCGACCTCAAGCTTGGAAGGCTCGCGCTCTACCAACTGAGCTATTCCCGCATCCTTCAAGTATCCAGATTCATTATATGTGGTGGAGAGGGGAGGATTCGAACCTCCGAAGGTATACACCGTCAGATTTACAGTCTGATCCCTTTGGCCACTCGGGAACCTCTCCACGTTATAAACCTAAACTTACCTCTATCTGTATCCGCTTAAATGCACGTTAATGATGCATTTAACGGAGCTCCAGTCCGAGTCCTCATAGCCGATGGCGAGAGTCGAACTCGCGACCTACTGATTACAAGTCAGTTGCTCTACCAGCTGAGCTACATCGGCCCAGATCCGGGAACACACCTTTTTATTGACCTACGCGCTCGAAGTCAACGGGAAACTCTACTCCCGAGTGCGATCACCTTACTATCGCATCAACCGCTTCGGCACGGAGCGGAGTGTCTCCATCTGCTTCGAAGATACAGGCACCTCAGCGCAAATGGGAAGCGCTCGTTCCGGGTTAATCGTAGAACAACTATGTGGGAGGGATTGCACGCCGGTCTTCATGAGGACCGGTCAGCTGACTTGGCTTGGGGCCAGCGCGCGATGGTGCAAGGAAGAGGGACAATGCCTCCAAGCTCGCACTATGCGCATAAAGTTACGAGAGTGTGATTAAGGCTTCTTGGACACCTATCCTTTGGTTTGGTCGAATCTTCAAGCCTGACGGGCAGCCCCGAATTCTGCTCCATCGGAGAGCAGAGAATTCACCCAAGCGCCCTGGCGCCAGGTCTCCATCTGGTTCGCCAACTCCCTAGGTTTCATGCCGAAGCGGTCCGGCAAGGCAGCATCGAACTTCACCATGGCGCGAGCCAGACCGGTGGCCACTTTCATCGCCCTGGACCGCTTGTAGTTCTCTGAGAAGTAGAACCCGACCTGTTGCGAGACCGGAATGAGCCCCATGTGCTTCACCGTCACTACCACAAAGCATTCGACGTCGGCCCAGCGATAGCGTCGCTCCTTGAAGAGGCTCCTTATCGTGAAACCATCTTTATCCAGCGCCAGGAGGCAAGCTCCGGGAATGGCATTAATCAGGAGCGGCGGTACGCTGAAAAGGCAAACCACCAGAATGAACCAGCCGAGGCCTGAGCCCGTAGCCGCCAGCGAGATGGCGACCAACGCCGTAACCAAGCCGATGAGCGATTTAGTGAGCAGCCTCGCTCGTCCGGGATATAGAACCTTTTCCATCGCAGCCTGCTCTTCTTGCAGCGTAGGCAGCAGAAGACGTTCTGACCACCTACCACCTGCTCAGGCTACGCGTAGGCCGGATATAGGCCAACGTTCTTTTTGCCGTTTAGAGGTCCGAAATTCACATTAAAGTGGCCTAGCGGTAAATAGAGCCTCAAACCCATATGCTCGCTACCTATCTATGGGAGGACCGTCAGATGCCGACGGCGAGGATTGGGCATTGGGGCTAGGCGTGATATGAAGCGAGGCAATGCATGAGGGGCGAGGGATACTCGCATGGCCTACGATTACAAGCGCTACTTCGGCGAAATAACGACGCTTCACGATCTCACGACGCGCTCAGAGGATCGGACGTGGCAACTGGCGGTGCCTGCCGACGCTCCGGGTCCCCACGCGATTGTTCTGTACCTCGGATGTAACGTCCTGCGCACGGCTCACCTGGTGCAAACCGTTACCGCAGTCTTCGATCGCCTGGGACTCGATTACATCGCTGTAGGTGGACCGACCTATTGCTGCGGTATCGTGCACCATCAGCAGGGCGATACCGACGCTGCCGGCCGAATCAACGATCACACGCTGAGCCTCTTCGAGCGTTACCAACCCGAAGAGGTCGTGATGTGGTGCCCGTCGTGTATCTACTTTTTTGACGAGATTCGGCAGACGCAGTTTCCGTTTCGCGTACGCCATACAACTGAGTTTCTGGTCTCGCAACTTCCGCGCGTCCAATTCACCAAGCGAACCGAGGCGACCCTCGCACTGCATGCTCACTCCGTGGGCGAGGCGCGGCAGCGCGAGGCCGAGGCTGCACAAACGCTCCTGAAAGCCGTTCCGGGCCTGCGTTATACCGAAGTCGATCCTGAGCCGCGCTTCGGCCAATCGTGCACGCCCGCCGTCCAGCAACAACTAGGAGTTAGCGGATGGAAAAATCTGGTGTCTGCGGAAATCGCCAAGGCTAAAGAGAGTGGAGCCGGCACGCTCGCGACGCTTTATCACAGCTGTCAGCGAGAGATCTGCGGGTTCGAGGACGAGAGCATCAAGGTAGAGCATTACCTGACGGTGTTTGCGCGCGCCCTCGGAATCGAATTCGAGGATAAGTTCAAGAAGTATCGGCTATGGCAAGATCCGCAGCGGATCCTCGCCGACGCGTCGCCCTGTCAGATAGCGAACGACATCGACCCCCAAAAGGCTGAGTCGCTCGTGACAACGATGTTCGGGGCTTCGAAAGGCGCCGCTGCTAAAGATTCGCCATCTTAGAATTCCACTTCAACGGCCTTTGAAGACGGGCGGGCGTTTCTCCATGAAGGCGCGGGGGCCCTCGATCGCGTCTTCGGTGCGGGCGAGCTCTTTGGATTTTTCGCCTTCGAATTCGAGGGCCTCGGGCTCCGACAGATCTCGCGAACGCAGCGCCACCTCGCGTGCGGCGCTAACGGCCAGCGGGGCGTTGGCCGCGATCGACTTGGCATATTCCATCGCGACGTCGAGGACCTTCGCCGCAGGCGCCACCTGATTAACGAGCCCGGCGGCGAGAGCGCGTTCAGCGGTGATTGGATTCCTGGTCAGCAGAAACTCGGCCGCCAGGGCCGGAGGGATTTGACGGGCGAGCCGTGCCGTCCCGCCCATTGCGGGAATCAAACCGATACGAACTTCAGAGAGGCCGAGACGCGCACCCTCGGCGACAACGCGGATATCACTGGCGAGCAGCAGTTCCATCCCCGCCGCGATCGCGTGACCATTGGCGGCTAGAACGAGGGGCTTCGCGAGATCGAAATCGCGCAACGTGGCCCGGCCAGTGAGCGCCATCAGGCCTGCGTCCACCAGCCGCTGATCCCATTCGTCCTGCGGCGCACGCACCCCCGTCATCAGCGGGATAAACGTTCCGAGATCGAAGCCGGAGCAAAAGATCGACTCGCCGGCGCCGGTAAGAACGACGACCCGGACCTGACTATCGTCGCGAAGCTGCTGCCACGTCGAGGCCAAACTCACCACCAGCTCGGAATTGAGGGCGTTGCGGCTGGACGGACGATTCAAGCACACGGTGGCAATATGATCGGCTAATGAGACCTCGAGAACTCCCATACGGCACTCCCGCTTCGATATTTGACGCCCGCCCACCCTCGCAGGTGTTGGGTCACTTGCCAAGAAGGCGAGTGTTTGCGGCTCGAAGCCCTATCGTTTCGGTGTATGATGCGCGCCATGGAACGGGCCCCTCAAGAGCATCAGAGTGCGGGTGCTAGACATGTTCATCGGACCCTGGTCCCGGCGTTGGAAACAGCTGATGCAATCGTTTATGCGATGGTCGGAGTCGTTTTCCTGCTGGCAGCACTGGGAATGCTTGGTTACAGCCTGCTCTCTTTCCCGGCGAGCTTGCACGACGTTGGCTTTGCTTTGGCGGTCGTCGCGCTGGTCAATGATCTGCTGCTGGTGATGATCATTATGGAGGTCCTGCGCACGGTGTTGTCGTACTTGCAGGAGCGGGCAACATCACTACAACCCTTTCTGTTTATCGCAGCGATTTCAGCCACTCGACGCATTCTCGCGATCGGCGCGCAGATGAGTGTAAGCGGAGACACTCTGACGGCAGGCCGATTTCAGGAAGTAATGATCGACCTAGGGGCGAATGCCGGCGCTATCCTGGCTATTGCCCTGGCACTCTATCTTCTCCGCCATCGCTCAGCTGAGGGATGAGAGGCGCAATCCCAGGGTATTTTGCCAATCTCTGTTTGAAAGGATCCGCATGATTAATCGCACCTTCAAAACAATCGAGACGAACGGCGTGAAATTGCGCGTCGTGGTTGAGGGCAAGGGGCCTCTCGTTATCCTGCTACATGGATGGCCGCAGTGCTGGTACCTGTGGCGCCATCAGATTGATCCGATCGTCGCAGCGGGGTACCAGGTCGCCGTGCCCGATCAACGTGGCTTCGGCGGGAGTGAGCGGCCTGCTGCAATAGCCGACTACAACATTCGCACGCTAGCCGCTGATATCGCAGGTATCGCGGCGGCGCTCGGCCACGACAACTTCATCGTGGTCGGCCACGACTGGGGATGTATCGTTGCGTGGAATACGGCGTTGCTTCATGCGGATCGGTGTACTGCCGTGATGGGGCTTTCGGTTCCGTTCTGGCGGACCTCGCCCGCGATCGTGAATCCACCAGGGCTGGACGATCGCTTCTGGTATATCCGCTATTTTCAAGAACCCGGAATCGCCGAAGCTGAACTCGAAAGAGATGTCGAGCACAGCTTGCTATCGATCTACTACACACTCTCAGCGGACGCTCCACCGGCGAGCTTCATGAAGCAGACCGAGTTTCCGCGCGCGAGCAAGTTGCTCGATACGATGGTCACGCCGAAGCAGTTACCACCTTGGCTGACGCGCGAGGATCTCGACTATTACGTCGGGCAGTACAAGACGAGCGGCTTTCGCGGCGGGCTGAACTGGTATCGCAACGTGCCGACCAACAACAGCATCACGCCGGAACTCGAAACAGCGCGATTCAAGCAACCAGCGGCGTTCGCCTCCGGCGTCGCAGACGACGTGCTGCTCTATGATCCGAACTGGCGCACATCGTTCCCAAAGGCCTTCGACGATCTGCGGTTTATCGAGCTGGTCGAGGGCGCGGGCCATTGGGTGCAGGTCGAGAAACCGAAAGAGACCACTGCGCTCATCCTGCGATTTATCAAGGGGTTAGCGTAATTTCCAAAAGAGCATCTAAAAGAAAGTTCATAACGGAGAGATCGGGATGATCATAATTCAGGGATGGATAAGGCTGGCGGAGGGCGAAATCGAACGGCTGCGGCCCGCGGCCGAGGCGATGATTCAAACGACGCGAACCACCGAGCCGGGATGCATCGAATACAATTTCGCGGTCGATTTGGTTGAAGCCAACCTGATTCGGATCGGCGAACGCTGGAAAGATCAGGCCGCCTTGGACGCGCACTTTGCTTCGGCGCATATGGCGACGTTTCAAAAGGCGATGGCCGGAGCCAAGATTCTCGGTATCAGCGCTATTGCTTATACCGGCAGTGACGAACGCAAATTGATGTAGCGAACGACGCGCAGCCGGTTGTGAGCAGTCGGCTGCGCTCGTGAACTCAATCAGGTTGCGCTTCTGAGGAGAAATCCGAACCTTCCGCGGAGGCTGAGCCGCCACGGCGGTGGGCGATTTCAAAGAGCGTAACCGCTGCGGCCACCGATACGTTCAACGAGCCAACCCGACCGTGCATCGGGATACTCACCACGAAATCTGAAGTCTGCTTCACCAACTCGCGGACGCCGCGATCCTCGGAGCCCAGAATAATCGCGAGACGGCGTGAAACGTCGAGTTCGTAGAGCGATGTGTCACCGTGCGGCGCGAGAGCTACGACCCAGTAGCCGTGCGCTTTGAGCGCCTCGATCGTCTGCGCGACATTCCCGCAACGCGCGATCTTCAGATGAACCCAAGCGCCCGACGACGCTTTGACTGCCGCGGGGGTGACGCCAGTGGTGCGATCACGCGCGAGAATCAGCGCGCGTGCGCCGGCACATTCGGCGGATCGCATAATCGCGCCGAGGTTCCGCGGATCGGTGACGCCATCGACGATCAGCAACGGGTCGGGCTGCTCTTCGAGCAACTCTTCAAGCGGAACGTAAGTATATTCGCGAATCGAGGCGACGATCCCCTGATGGCGTCCCTCTGAGCCGGCCATCCGGGCAAGATCCGCATCCTCGGCGCGGACGACTCTGCCGCCCGCCTCGCGCACCTTTTCGATCTCGTCGCCGAAGCGTTCGTAAAGGCCGTTTTTGATGAACAGCGTCTGAATCGCCGAGGGCGATGCGGCGAGCAATTCGCGGACCGGTTCAACGCCAAAAATAATCTCGCCCTGAGGCTTGGCTCCCTGCGGACGACGCGGGCGACGCTGATCGCGTCGTGGTCCGGGGCCCTGCGGACCGGAACCATGAGGTCGGGGTTGAGAAGAGTCCTGTGCCGAATGAAATCGGCGCCTTCCACGATTTCGCATCTATCGAGCTACTCCGCGAGCACTCGCGTACTCGGCGTATGAAGATTCACAGTCGAGCTAAGCAGGCCGCGGCTCCAGTACCATTTGTGTTTGGGTAACGATCGCCAGAAGCCGGCCGTTTTGCCCGGTTATGCGGGTCTGCCAGACCATCGTGTGCTTACCACGATGAATCGGCGTGCTTTCCCCGGTAATCACTGTACCGACCGGGGCCGGGGCGAGAAAGTTGGTTTTCGATTCGATGGTGGTGGTTCCCGCTCCACCCGTCAGATTGAGGTTGGTCGCATACGCGCCGAGGCTGTCGGCAAAAGCCATCACCGCTCCGCCGTGAAGAATCGCCCGGGTGGTGCAAAGATCCTCACGCACCAGCATCTCGCCGACGACCTTTTCAGGCGACGCCGAGGTCAGCCGAATACCGAGCAATTTCGCAAACGGCAACTCGGACTCTTGCAGAGCCTTTAGCGCGTCCATGGCATCGCATCCTCATTGTGGGGCCAGAGCCTCGATCACTCGCATGTCCGGCAGGCGGCCACCCTCTGAGCTGAGTGGGATCAAGTAAACATGATCGGCACCCGCATTGCGATGGGCCTCGATACGGGCGCGCAACGTCGCTTCGTCACCCCACGCGATAATCGCATCGAGCAGACGATCGCTGCCGCCCTTCTTCATATCGTCGTCATTGAAGCCAAGGTCAGTGAAGTGTCGGCGATAAGGTGGAGCGCCCATGTAGAAGTGCATGAAGTTACGAATCGCGGTGCGAGCTTTCACCGGATCGGTCTCGAGCATCACCATCTGCTGCGCAAGGAGCCATCGGTCCGGACCGAGCACCATGCGCATCTTAGCGACCAGACTTGGCGGAGTCAGCGCCGTGATAACGCCGTTGCTCGCTTCGGCCGCAAGCCGCAGCATCTTGGGACGCAATCCGGCGAGCACGACCGGAGGCTCGGTTTTGGGCATCGGTGCCTTATAGGGAGCCGATTTCATCCGCTCCAGGTAGTCGCGCACGAAATCGACCGGCTTATCAAAACGCAAACCCATCCGCCGCATGAAAGGCCCGGCACTGACGCCAATTCCCAGGATGAAACGATCGTCGTAAAGCTCGGCGAGATTACGCGCCGCGGCCATCGTTGCCATCGGCTCGCGCTTCCATACGTTCACGATCGCCGTACCGACCGCAATCTTCCTAGTTGCGTTGAGCATATACGCCGACATCACAAAGGGATCGCGGCCGAAGGTCTCAGGGAGCCAGAGCGTCGAGTAGCCCAGGCGCTCGACGGCATGGGCGAAATCGGTGCACTCCGCACCGCTCATGGTATCGACGTAGGCGAGAATGCCGAGTTTACCAGGATGCATCGTTATGAGTTCCTATTTGGGCACGCTACGCAGGACGCCATCGCGCTCCAGCGATACGATCTGATCAGCCGAAAAACCGAGATACGACGATAGAATCTGATTGTTATGCTCACCGAGCAGCGGCGCTTGCAGTTCGAGTCGTTCAGGGAAAGACGAAAATCGCAGCGGGAAGCCGGGAATCTGGAATTCGCCGAGCAGACGATCGTTCACGGTCTGAACGGTCTGGCGCTCAACCAGATGCGGATGCTGCATCGCCTGTTCGACGCTAAGCACCGGTGCTTGCGGAAGACG
The DNA here is from genome assembly GCA_035541875.1 of Binataceae bacterium (SeqCode). Taxonomy (GTDB): domain Bacteria; phylum Desulfobacterota; class Binatia; order Binatales; family Binataceae; genus JAJPHI01. The sequence goes on along the minus strand of DATKML010000058.1, from coordinate 125,500 downwards.
CGCGGCGCGGAGCAGCTCGACGGCCGCATCGCGACTCGGTAACGTCTGCAGCCACTCCTCGACGACCTTGATTACTTCGGGGCGATTCTTCACCCGCGTCGCGTTATCGATAAAGCGCGAATCCTTGCCGAGTTCGGGATGGCCCATGATCTCGCAAAGCTTGACCCAGTGATGGTCGAGCCAGGCGAAAATGAAGAGATAGCCGTCGCGCGCCTTGAACATTCCGGCCGGACAGAGGATCGCATAGTGCAGGCCGGTGCGAACCGGTTTCGCGGTACCGCCACTCGCGCTCAGCGATTGCACCCAGATATCGTGATAATGGAAGTACGCGTCGACGAGTGAGATATCGAGATACTGCCCCTCGCCGCGACGCTCGCGATGGAGCAGCGCGCACGCTACGGCAGCCAACGCGTGCACGCCAGTCGAGACGTCACCCAGCGCGAGCATCGGGGGAAAATGCGCCCCACCCTCTTCGCCGCTGAGTGAAGTTACTCCGGCGTAGGCCTGACCCATGAAATCGTAACCGGGGTCGTTCGACAGCGGCCCTTCCTGCCCGAAGGTCGAGACGGAACACATGATGATCTTAGGATTGATCTTGCGGACGGTCTGGTAATCGAAACCCATCCGCCCGATTACGCCGGGAGCGAAGTTCTCGACGAGCACATCGACCTTCGCGATCAATCCGGCGATAACGGCCTTGCCCGCTTCGGTGCGAGGATCGATACAGAGGCTGAGTTTGCCGCGATTCTGCTGCACGAAGTAGCCGCTTCGATCGTTCTTCATGAAGGGAACGTAGCGCGAGCGATCGCCGTCGGGCGCGAGTTCGACCTTGATTACCTCGGCCCCCATCTCGGCCATCATTTTAGTAACCGTAGGTCCCGCTACGAACTGGGTAAAATCAAGAGCCTTATAGCCCTCGAGCACGTGTTTCTGTCCCTGCATCGCCATCGTCTCCTCCAAAGGATGCCAACGAATCCCGAGTCTTCGCGAACGCGCGGATTGGTTCGAGATGGAATAACAGCTTAATCAGCCGCGGTAAAAGGTATCCGCTATCGCAGCGCTGTAGGTCGCTTGCAGCTTGAGCGGCGCATAAGGCGGCGGCAGCAGCGTGAGCGAATCGGCATAGCGCCACATCTCATCGACGCGGTCGCGTGCGTCATCGGGAGTACCAGCAATCGCGAAGGTCGTGACCATCTCATCGGGGATCGCCGCGACCATCGCTGCGGTGTCTTTGCGCGCGGCCGCTTCACTCGCCCGACGCGCCTCGGCGCCGAAGCCATGCTCAGCAAAGTATTTTTCGTACTGCGCAATACTCGCGTAAAAAGCGACCGACGAGCGCATCGAAGCGATTGCCGCTTTGCGGTCATCAGCGATCGCGACGTAGTTCCAGAAGTTGATATGAAACTTCCCGCGCTCGCGTCCCGATCGCGTAAGAACGCCGGCGACCTTCTCCGAACTCGAAGCCATACTCTTGAGCGACCACATCGGATGGCCGATCAGGCCGTCGCCGATTCTTGCCGCGAGCTCGATCGTGTTGTCGAAGAGTGCAGGCAGCCAAATAGGAATCGATGGTCTGACCGGCGGTGGCAGAAAGAAGTTGCCGGCGGCGTAATCGGCCTTGAAGTAGGTGCCATCGAAGCGGCCGAGCTTACCGGTATGGCCTTGCTCGATTATCGCGCGCACCGCCTGCGTCACTTCGCGCAGATGAGCCACCGGTTTGCCGTACTCGACGCCATGCACATTCTGATTGAAGCTGCGGATACTCGTGCCGAGTCCGAGCACCATCCGTCCGCCACTGATGCGATCGAGGTCGAGCGCGTTCAGCGCAGTCTCGACCGGGCTGCGGGTAAAGGCCAGGGCGATTCCGGTGCCGATCTTGAGTTTCGTACTCGCCATCGCCGCGGCAGCAAGCGTCGGAAAGGGCGGCGAAAAGAGTTGATAAGCCCACGCGCCGTGCAGACCAAGCCCTTCGAGGCGCTGGACCTCTTGCGCTAGCTCCGCCGCGGGTTTCGCCGTAATTACGTCCCAGTAGTCGCCCTTCATCGCAATCCCTCCAAGCGCCGAGCCACTACAAACTTAATAAAGTTTATTAATGCGGCGGTGGCAAATCTGATCGGGAGAGGATAACAGCTAGTAAGGATAATAGTTGGAGGGGAAAAAACTTATGAGTTTGTCCAAACGGATGGCGGCGGAATTTATCGGAACCTTTTGGCTGGTGTTGGGAGGATGCGGTACGGCGGTTCTGGCCGCGGCGTTCCCACATGTCGGCGTCGGCCTCGTCGGGGTCTCGATAGCTTTTGGCCTCACACTGCTCACGATGGCATACGCGATCGGCCATATCAGCGGATGCCACATCAACCCCGCGGTCACGATGGGGCTCGTCGCGGGTGGGCGGTTTCCGGCGAGCGAGGCGATCCCTTACATCATCGCGCAGGTCGTCGGAGGGATCGTCGGCGCGGGCGTACTCTACGTCATCGCGAGCGGCGCAGCCGGCTTTTCTCTCGACGGCGGCTTTGCCTCTAATGGCTATGGCGAGCATTCGCCCGGCGGCTATTCACTGATGGCGTGCGTCGTTGCCGAAGTTGTGATGACGATGATGTTCCTGTTCGTCATCATGGGTGCCACCGACAAGCGCGTGCCGGCTGGCTTCGCGCCTCTGCCGATTGGCTTGGTCCTTGTGCTGATCCACCTCATCAGCATCCCGGTAACCAACACTTCAGTTAATCCGGCACGCAGCACCGGCCCCGCGCTCTTTGTCGGCGGATGGGCGCTGGCGCAGCTATGGCTGTTCTGGGTAGCTCCGATCGTCGGCGCGGTAATCGGCGCACTCCTTTATCGAGGAGTAGCCGAGGAACCATCCGGGAACTAATCCTCGCCGACTGCCTAGGACGGCCCGCTCAGGAAACAGTCGCCTGATGCGGGGCGTCCGTGCCCGAAGTGGAACCTTCGTGACGGAGCAAAAATTGCGGTCGCAGCATCAGCAGTAGCGCCGGCAGGATAAGCAGCCCGGCAATCAGATTGGTCGTCATCAAGAGGATCAGCAGCGTGCTCATCTCGGTCTGAAACAACACCGGCGAAAAGACCCACGGCGCTAGTCCCGCGATCATGACGACGTAAGTGGCAAGGATCGTGGCGCCACTCGTGTTAAGCGCGGTCTTGATCGCCGAGTTCAACTGGCCGCCAGCCGCGATTTCATCGCGCACCGCGACCAACGCGTAGACTGCGTAGCTCAGACCCAGACCGATACCCAGCGACACAACCGAAACCGTATCGACGGTGAGGCCGACGCCGCGGAAATTCATATAGGTGTAGGCGACGAGGTTCGCCATTAGTGCGACCAGAGCAACGATCACCCCGGCCATGAACGATCGGAACGCAAGCGCCGTCAAAAGCAGTATCGCGCTGAGAACGAGAAGCAGGTTGCGACCATTGATCTGTCTCATTACATCGTCAGTCGCCTGGTAGAGACCCGCGTCGCCGCCGAGGTATTGAAGCTTGAGATTCTTCAAATCGGGATCGGTCGCCACGCGCTCGCGGATAAATTGATCAATATCGGAGCGCAAACGATTGAGCCGCGCCGAGCTGTGATCGGGCAGTAACAGGCGGACGCAACTATTTTTCGCCGACATGAGGTTCTCGAAGAAGGCGGTTACTTCATCGGGCGCTGCGCCCTGAACGAAAAAGAAGAACAGCGTCACGGCCAACTGTTCGGTGTCTGGAATCGCATTGAACTTCGGAGCGCTATTATGGAACAGCTGATTCATCGGCCGTTCCACGAGTCCGCCCAGATCGATAACCGCGGTGACATCGCCGCGCTTGAGCAGATAATCCGCCATGTCATCGAGAACGCGCAGGGTTTTGGTGCCGTAGCCTGACTGCTGATCGGGATATTCGGGCGAGTCGACGATCACCCACGCTGTGTTGGTCGGAACGAAGCGACTGATCTCGGCGGTGTCGAGATTGACCTTCGCATCGGAGCGGTAGAGGGGCGTCCCTGCCGTCTGATAGCCGACCAGCACGTTGCGATAGGAGAAGAGCCCAATCGCTAGCGCAGCGAAGCCGGCGCCGATTAAGACCATACGAGTGCCATTGCCGCCGAGCGGGAGATCAGCAATCGCCTCGGCGATACCGCTCTTGCGCTCACGGCTCTTCGGCCGCGGCAGATAGCTCACGAGAATCGGCTGGCCAACGAAGACCAGAATCAAACTGCTGCCGAGCCAGACCGCACCGCTCAGGCCGATCTGCTTGAGCATCGGCACGTCGCTCAAAGTGATGAACGCGATGCCGGCGATATTAACGAGCACGGCCAGCAACCCCGCACTGAACATCTCGTCGGCGGTGTTAACGCAGGCCAGGATCTTGTCGTCGGCCTTTTCGATTTCGCTGTAATAGCGGCGCTGCCATTGGATACCGTGAGCGAGATCGCGTGCCGTAAGGATAACCGGCACAACCAGCATAATCGGATCGAAGTTGTAGTGGCGCAGGCTCATATAGCCGAGCGCCCAGATAGCCGAACTGATTCCGGTGACGATCGGTATCCACCATCCGCTGCGGCCGCCGAGCGCGAAGAAGGTTAGCAACACGATGAGACCGAACGAGGCGCCAAAGATTTTTGTCAGCAACGGCAGATAGTGATAGCCCCATCCGTAGAACATGATCGGGCCGCCGGCATAGATATGCGTGTGGGCATCCTGATTCTTCGCGATAATCTCCTGCACTTGGTCGAAGATCGTGCCGTAATCGAGGTCGCCTTCGTTAAAGCTGGCAAGAATCAGCGCGCCCTTGAGGTCCGGCGTCACCACTGCCGCGAGTTGATTCAAATGCGTCAGGACATTGTCCTCGAGCTTAGCCAGTTCCGCATCGTTAGCCGGAATCTTCGGATGCATGTACGGAGAAATGGTGACGGTGCCGGGCGTCGCCTTTGAATAAAAGACGCGATACGAAGCGAGCGAGAAGACTTCGTTGTGATTGACGCCGGGGAGAATATCAACCGCGTTGTTGATGTCCTGAATGGTCTTAAGCGTCTTGAAGTTGAAGATATCGCCCTGATCGACACGTAGCAGCATCGCCAGCGTGAGAGCCCGTCCATAGGCCTGCTTGTGTTTGCGATAGAGAATCGTGTTCGGATGGTTCGCCGGAAAAAGATCCTCGAACCGTGTAGCTATAGGCACACGAACGGCCCAATAGCTCAGCGCTACTGTGATCAGAACAAGGAGCCATCCAATAGGCTGGCGCTTGTTCAGGATGAAGTTGCCGAAAGTCCGTCCCCTTGGACTATCCGCGGGCATAATCGGTCCCCCGTTCCACAACGTTGGCGGGAAAATGTACGGAAAGTCCTAGCATCTTGGGGTCAGCGGCGGAAAGCGTGCGTTTGAGTGCCTTCCGACCTATTCCCAATTCAGGCGACGCAACGTAAGGTCAGCAGATGAGCGCACTACGCGCACAAAGAGGACACGCATGAAATTCGGCATCTTCATGGCCCCGTTCCATCGGGTCGGCGAAAACCCCGCTCTCGCCTTCGAGCGCGACCTGAAACTGATCGAATGGCTCGATGAACTCGGCTTCGATGAGGCCTTTGTCGGTGAGCATCACTCGGCCGGATGGGAGATTATCCCGTCGCCGGAGATCTTCATGGCGGTCGCTGCGGCTCGCACCAAGCGGATCATGTTGGGATCGGGCGTCGTCAGCGTGCCGTATCACCATCCATTCAATATAGCGAACCGCTTCGCAATGCTCGACCAGATCACGCGTGGGCGAATCATCCTCGGATGCGGTCCCGGCGCGCTGCCGGGAGATGCGCACATGCTCGGCATCGAGACCACCACGCAACGTGATCGCATGGTCGAAGGGATCAAAGCGATCCAGCGGCTTTTCGAGGAAGACGGCGGCATCACGATTGATGGATCCTTCTTCAAGCTCCGCGATGCGCATCTGCAGGTGAAGCCCTTCCAGAAGCCGATGCCGATCTTCGTCGCCAACACCTTCTCACCCTCGGGGATGGTCGCCGCCGGTCAACTCGGCGCGGGCGTGCTTTCGATCGCGACTTTCGCCCCCGGTGGACTGAAGGAGCTACCGAAGCGTTGGAAGATGGCCGAGGATATCGCCGCCGAGAACGGCAAGACGGTCGATCGCAAGAACTGGCGGCTGGTCTTCCCGGTCCATCTGGCGGAATCGAAAAAGGAAGCGCTCGACAACATTCGCGATGGCTGCAATCGCTGGATTCAGGATTACTTTATCGGCACGCTCGGCGCGCAGATTCAGTTCCAAGAGTATCCGAATCAACCGACCAGCGAGATGACCGCCGATCGGATGGCGGCGCGCGGCGGTGTGATTATCGGCACACCCGACGATGCGATCGCGCGCATCAACGAAGCGATCGAGGCGTCGGGCGGCGGCTTCGGTGGGATGCTGCTGCTGGCGCACGAGTGGGCCTCGCGCGAGCAGACTGAACGTTCATACGAGTTGTGGGCACGCTACGTCGCACCACACTTCCAGGGTTCAGTGGAACCGATCTCCTATTCGCAGCATTGGACGGCGGATCGCAAAGAGGGACTGTTCAATTCGTCGGTCGCAGCGATCATGAAGTCGATGCAGGATTATCGTGAGCATGAGGAAAAGATGGGCCGGCGCCCATCGGATCTGGCTGAGCGCCCGGTGACGCGAGTGAGACCGTAGGAACCTAACTCTCAGTCCCTTCCGAAAGGGAGGAGATATCGAATCGAAAGGGGCGGAGGGTAAATCCTCCGCCCTCTTTCATTTTGGCGCACCCAAACCCTCATCCATAGGCATCAGAGCGCTAGCTCAAGCCGAGTGCGCAGGCGCACAACTTCCCTCGGTCTCAATGCGTAAAGATTTCCGCCATCGGTCGTAAATCCCCAAATTCCCTCGAAGTTACATCGGAGAATCCAGGTACGAATTTTGCGCCCAAAGAGCGATAGACCGGACAGGCGATTGAGCACGAATAATCAATCACCGTGGGTAGGAGAATAAGATCGTGGAAGAAGGAACGCGTGAAACACTTAATCAGGGATACGACGCCGCGCGCGCGGCGGCCAATAAAGGCTACGATGCGGCACGAGAGGCTGCAGGTCGCGGCATCGACGCGGCCGCGGAATTATCCTCTAACCTGAAAGGCTTCGTCCTTCGAGAGCCCTTGCTGGCTCTGGCCGCCGCTTTCGCTATCGGTTACACGCTAGCCCGGATGATGCGGTCGCTTTCTTCCTGAAATGATCGAATGCGGACGGCAGGATCTTTACCGTCGGAGGCCGGCGACATCTCTTGTTGCTCGCAAGGTGATCCGCAAGCTGCTGGACTCGCGAAGAATCTCCAACAGCGGGTCGAAAATTTCCCTCTCTCCGCGTTGGCGCTCGGCACGTTTGCGGGCTTTGTAACGGGTGGTGGGCTGAACTCGAGCACGGGGCGAGCGTTGCTAAGACTCGGCGCGCAGATCACCCTCAGGCGCATCTTCGTAAATCTGATGGTGGGAGTTGTTCATCATGGCGCAATTCATCATGGCGCAGATAGGACGCTTCGCGCTGAAGCACAAGGCGTCGCAAGCTCGTCGGCGACTCGGCGCGACCATTTATGAAGTCGCCGCCAAGCTGAACGGTCCCGAGGAGCGCCGCGACCCGCGGCCCGCGCTCGAAGAACATCCGTTTGCTGTTGCCAGTAGCGTTTTCCTCCTCGGCTTACTGGCGGGCGGTGAGTTGATGCTGCCTTCCGTAGTGATGCTGGGATCGCTGCTCGAAATTCTCTCGCGTAACGATTCCGGGCGTGAGTGAGCGGTCAGAGATAGACCCTAATCGGAAACTCGGACGAAAGGAGAAAGCGAGCCGATGAATTTGATTTTGCTGATTTTGCTCATCGTGCTGTTGGTTGGAGCCTTGCCTACTTGGCCTTACAGCGTCGGTTGGGGCTATTACCCGAGCGGTGGTTTCGGTCTCGTCATACTCATCCTGCTCATACTGGCGCTAACAGGAAGATTATAGCGACTAGGGCCGGACCTGCCTCGAAGGGCGAGGCTAAAAGCCCGTCAGTACCTTCTAGCCCGTTGCGATAATCATTTCGCCGGACGCTTGAAAGCCTCCGTCAGGGCGCTCCGTTGGACCTTACCCGTCGCAGTCTTTGGCAGCTCGGTCACGATATGTAGTGACCTCGGGACTTTGAACTCCGCGAGTGCATTGCGGCAGTGATTGAGCAGTTCGGCTTCCGTCGCCTGTGCTTTGAGGATCACCGCGACGCTTACCTCTTCGCCATACTTCTCGTCAGGCACGCCGAAGCTGGCCGCTTCCGCCACCGCTGGATGATTCAGCAGCACCGCGTCGATCTCGGGTGGCGAAATCTTCTCGCCGCCGCGATTGATCAACTCCTTGATGCGTCCGATCAGACTGATATAGCCCTGCGCGTCGATCGTGCCGCGATCGCCTGTACGCAGGTAGCCGTTACTGAAGGCCGCCGCATTCGCGGTCGGATTCCGATCGTAACCGTGCATCACGTTGGGGCCTTTGATCGAAACCTCTCCAGCACTGCCAAGGGGAAGGACATTGCCTGCCTCATCAAGAATCGCGACTTCGACCCGCCCGCCGATACCCACGCTGCCGGCCTTATGAGGGGCAGGCGGCAGCGGATTCGTTGCGATCTGATGTGACGCCTCGGTCATCCCATAGGCTTCGAGCACCGGCGCCTGAAAGCGATCTTCCATCTGGGTGAGCATCGCGGGAGCCAGCGCCGACGAGCACGAGCGGATAAAGCGGAAGCGGCTCTGTGCGGGTGCATCGGAGTCGGCGCGCAGCAGTAACGTGCGATGAATCGTTGGGACAGCGGAGTACCACGTCGCGCGATGAGCCTTTGCTGTCGGCCAAAAGGCGCTTGCGCTGAAGCGCGCCGGTGCGATCACTGCACCGCCCGAGTAGAGCGTCGAAAGTGTTGCGCCGATCAGGCCGTGAACATGAAAGAGCGGCATCACTAGCAGTGTGCGATCCGCAGGCGTGAGCTTGTAGCAATCGGCAATATTCGCGATCGAGGCGACTAGATTGCCATGCGTCAGCGGTACTCCTTTGGGCTTGCTGGTGGTTCCGCTGGTGTGGAGAAACAGCGCGATGTCTTCGGGGCGAGGCCTTTCGAGCGATCGCGTTGAAGTTCCGGGAATCTCGAGCTGCACACGACCCGCGCTATCGACGGAGAGCGGCCACAACGGCAGGCCAAGGCCTTTCGCTGTCGCGGCCGTAGTTGGATCATCCTTCGACGCGATAACTGCCCCCACTCCAGCGTCGCTCCAGAGCGCGCCGAACTCGCTCCCTTGCGCGGCATTGTAGGGTGCGGCGGTCAGTCGAGCTGACAGTACAGCGAGAAACGCCACGAGGAACTCGGGGCCGTTGGGCAGGATAATCGCGACTCGGGCACCGGGTTCGAGCCCGCCGCCCGCGATCTTCTCGGCGAGTGCGGCGACCTGCTCGCGCAAGCCGGCGTAGGTAGTTGTGCGATCCGGCTCGACGCCGATAAGTGCGCCGTCGCCCGACGCCCCTTGCTTGAGCAGATCGGCCAATGTGTTTGCTTCGTTCATCAGGATAGCTCTAAGAGGCCTCAGCCATTCGAGGCGTTGGCGGTTGGTTGCGCACGAAACTCGTTCACGAATCCGATCACTTCCTCCGCTACGCGGTCTTTCTCACTGTCGACCGTGATCACATGGAAGCTGTCGTCGAGCGTAATCAGGCGTTTGCGTGCGCTGCCGAGGTGGCCTAACGCAAAGCGCGTGTTTTTCTCAAATGGACAGGTGTGATCCTTGCGGCCATGGATCACGAGCGCAGGCTGTTCAATCTCGGCCAGTTTGGGCCGAACGTAGTCACTGAGCTCAATTAAATTCAGCGCGGCCTTGAGGGGAATGATGCGATTCCCCGGATGCACCCGGCGCGCGTCCAAATCGTGAATATCTGACCCGCCGGGTTTATGCAGATAGATAGCCTCGCGCAGCAACGTAACCGGTCGGGCTATCCTGAGCATGACGCGTACTTTCGTCGGCAAAAAGAAAGCGGGCGCCAGCATCACGAGTGCGGAGACCCCTTCGCCCTGCTCGATCGCAAGTCGCGCTGCCAGGACGGCGCCCATCGACAGTCCAACGGCCACGATAGGGTCGCCGTATTGGCGCAATCGCTCAAAGCCGTCGACCACGCTTTCAGTCCAGTTGGCGAAGGTTACGGCTCCCAGCTCTTCGGGACCTCCAGCGTGACCCGCGAGCTTCACGCCGTGCGCACGGATTCCCGCCGCAGCCATCTGCTCACCCAGGTAACGCATCTCATAGGGCGTACCAGTCAGGCCATGGATCAGCAGGGCGCTCAGCCCGGACCCTTCGAAGAGGAATTCGCTGGTGTCGCGTTGCAGCGGATCGTCGTCTGTTTTTCCCATCGTGGCTCGACCTATCAGGAATCAGTCGCCGAAACTCCCAGCAGGTCGCTGTGCACGACGATCAGCGCCTTCCGTTTGAGCTCGTTAACGTAGTTGCTCCATGCCGCCTGCTGCCTCTCCTGAAGCATCCGAGCGGTAAACTGCGCTTCTATCGATTTCCATTCAGAACTATCCGGCGGGTTGCGGGACAGAACCTTAACGATGTAAGCGTTGCCTCCATTCTCCAGAACATGGTCGACGACTCCGGGCACGCTCGTAACAGTGCCGGACGCCTGTGCGGCTTCCGGGAACGATCCGATTCCGGGCACGTCGCCACGCGCACGCACGAAATCGCCCGTGGTCTTGACCTGCAGATGATTGCTCGTCGCAAGCGCGTCGAAGGCCTCGGGCGATTTGATCTGCTTGAGCATCGCTTCGGCCGCCTCACGCGCCATCTTCTGGGCCCGCTGATGCATTATAGCGGCGACCACGCTCGCTGTGATCTCATCGAGGGGTGGCAGTCGCGCCGGTTTCTCATCGACGATCTTCACCAGGAACGGCGTCTCGGTCTTTTTAACCGAACGAATTTCGCCGGTCTTCATCGTGAGGATCTCTTTCTTCAGCCCTGGGTCGTCCTCAGCGCCTTTGATCGTATCTTCCTGGGCGAAATAAGGCGTCGTGACGGCGGTCAGGCCACGCTTTTGCGCCAAGTCCTTGAAATCTTTGCCGAGCCCTGCCGCGGCTTCGTCCTGTTCGACATCCTGTCGCGCCGTAGCGATCGCCTGCTTGTGCTTGAGCGCGGCGATGATTTTGGGTTTGGCCTCGATGACGTCCTCAACCTTTGCCCCCTTCGCATCGACGACCTCGATTACATGGAAGCCGTACTGGGTTTCAGCCAGACCGACCTCGCCTGGTTTGAGCTTGAAGGCCACGTCTTCGAAGGGCTGAACTAGTTCGCCCTTAGACACGTAACCTAGGTCGCCACCATTTTGTGCTGATCCCGGGTCACCGGAGTACTGCTTGGCGAGATCGCCGATCGGAGCGCCCCCTTTGACCTTCTGGAGCAAATCTTCAGCACGCGATTTTGCGGCTGCTTTCTCGGCAGCGCTGGCGTCGGCCGCGACAGGAATCAGGATATGACGAACGTGAATCTGTTCCGGATGAGAAAACAGCTGCTTAAGGTTCTGCTCGTAGTAATTCTTAACGTCTTCGTCGCCGGGCGCTTCCTTTGGTTCGAGGACAGCGAGATCATAGCGGATGAACTCAATTTTGAAGCGTTGGGGCTCGCGAAAGGAATCTTTGTTGTCCTGATAGAATTTCGCGACTTCGGCATCGGTCGGACGGGCCGGAGTAAAGTTCGTCAAGGGAAACTCCAGATAGGCCAGCGAAACGCGCTCACCAAGTCGATTGAATTCGGCGTGGGCCTCATCTGAGCTGACGGAGACGGCAGCGGTCACGAAATGCTGGAGCTGCTCCGACAGCATCTTGCCTCGCGTTTCGCTCTCGAAGTCGGCAGGATCAAGCCGGTTCTCGCGCAGGAGCTGGTAATAGCGGGTTTCGTCGAAACGGCCATCAACCTGAAAGACCGCCTGCGAAGCGATCGCTTTGGCAAGATCCTCATCGCTGATCTCCAGACCTAGTTTATGAGCCTGATTCTGAATTACGGTCTGCTCGACGAGCGACTCGACCGCCATCCCGCGCAGGTTAACGCCTTGGAGCAGCTGCGCGGCCGCATCGGCACCGCGGCTATTCTGGATCGCTCGCCGGATATTGTCGGCCTGTTGATCCACCTCGTCGGGCAGAATATTGCGGCATCCGGGGAGCGTGATCAGACCGAAGTAGGTGTAACAGTCCACTGATGCGACCGTCTTGGGCTGCGAAAAATAACTTGCTGCCCCGAAACCAGCCAACGATAGAGTAAGAACGCCGCCGAGGATCAGTATGATGACCCGCGAGCCGGTCGAGTAGTTACGCTTCCTAAGATAATCAAGCATCGTAACGGCATCTTAGTTTACGCGGTTTCACAGGCGCAATTGGCGTCGCTTATTGCCACAAGCGAAGCAGGCCTGTAAGTTTTCCACCATACGCGGCTATCGAGCTTCAAGGGCAAGCGCGTTCGATGGGTTGGTCGGTTGGGGACGTCTGGGGAACGGTGCGATAGCATGCCTTAGCCCACCTGACCCGTCCAAAGGGGAAAAAATCCGTGGCATTTAGTTCAATTTTCGGATGGTTCTCGAACGACCTCGCGATCGACCTGGGGACTGCCAATACTCTTATCTACGTCAAAGGCGAAGGCATCGTTTGTAACGAGCCGTCGGTCGTCGCAGTGCAAAAGGATTCGCGCGGCGGACGCCGGGTCTTGGCGATCGGAGCCGAGGCCAAAAAGATGCTGGGCCGGACGCCGGGTTCGATCGTCGCGATTCGCCCTCTCAAGGATGGCGTAATCGCCGACTTCGAGATCACCGAGAACATGCTGCGTCACTTCATTCAGAAGACGCACAACCGCAAAATTCTGGTACGGCCCCGGATTGTAATCTGCGTACCCTTCGGTATCACAGCGGTGGAAAAGCGCGCGGTGCGTGAATCGGCTGAGTCCGCGGGCGCCAACGAGGTTTATCTGATCGAAGAACCGATGGCCGCGGCGATTGGAGCCGGTTTGCCGATTACGGAACCTGCCGGCAACATGATTGTCGATATCGGCGGCGGCACCACGGAAGTAGCCGTGATCTCACTGGCCGGCGTCGTCTTCTCGCGCTCCGTGCGGGTGGCCGGCGACAAGATGGATGAAGCGATCATCCAGCACATCAAGCGGAAGTATAACCTGCTCATCGGCGAGCGCACCGCCGAACTGATTAAGATCACGATCGGATCGGCCTATCCGGGCAATGAGATCCAGACGATGGAGATCAAAGGCCGCGATTTGGTAGCCGGGGTACCGAAGATTATCGAAATCACTGACGAGGAAATTCGCGAAGCACTGATGGAACCGGTCCATCAGGTGGTCGAATCGGTCCGTATCGCGCTGGAGCGTACTCCGCCGGAGCTTGCTTCGGATATCGTCGAAAAGGGTATCGTGCTGGCAGGCGGCGGTTCACTCCTGCGCAACCTCGATGTGCTGCTACGCGAAGAGACAGGATTACCGGTCACCTTGGCCGATGATCCGCTCACCGCAGTCGTAATGGGTGCGGGCAAGGTACTCGACGAGCTATCATTGCTCCGTGACGTTACGGTTGATTAATCCAGCATCGGTTCGACATACAGCCTAGAACCGGGCGCGAGGCGCGAAGGTGAGAAGCACTTTCCTCTGGCGTAACCGGATCTGGCTGATGACGGGCGGGCTACTGATCCTGGCGCTGCACATGGTCTCGTCCGGTGTGCGGCCAGATGGCCGTGCGACCAAACCGGCGCTGATCCTGATGCAGCTCCTACGCCCGTTTCAAGCGTTTGAAGCCGGGCTCTCCAGTGAACTCAACGGGTTCTCCCACGCTTATTTCGATCTCGTCGGCGCACGACGCGAGAATATTGAGCTGCGCAAACAACTGGCGGCGCTCGCGACTGAACGGTCGCGGATGACCGAACTTGAGGTCGAGAACCGCCGACTCAGCGACCTGCTCGAACTGCGCGAAGCACTGGCTACGCAAGCGCTGGCCGCTAATGTGATCGGAAACGACGCGACTGGCTTATCCCGGACCTTGATTATCGGTCAGGGGTCGCGCGACGGTCTACGGCGCGATATGGCGGTCATCTCGACCGACGGAGTGGTGGGCCGATTAATCCTTGTGGCCCCCGATTCAGCGCGCGTCCTGCTCATCAATGACCACAACTCCGCACTCGACGCTCTCGATCAGCGGACCCGAGCCCGCGGGATCATCGGCGGAGTCATCGATGGCGGAATGACGATGAAATACGTCGATCGCTCCGAAGATCTGCGTGAGGGTGACGAGATTATCACATCGGGCATGGATGGGATTTTCCCGCGCGGATTGCTCGTCGGCCGGGTGAAGCAGGTATCGCAGGAAGGCCCAGGCCTTTTTCTTAACATCGACGTGAAGCCAGCAGCGAACTTCCGTAAACTGGAACAAGTGTTGATCCTGACGCAGAAGCCACCAGAACTGCCAATTGCAGGAACCAACTGAGGATACGTGCGATTGTTCGCCCTCTTCTCCTTAGCCGCGATGGTTGCATTGGCTCTGCAAACGACCTTGTCGAGCCTGCTGCCCACCGCTTTTCTGATTCCCAACCTGGCTCTGATTCTGGTGGTGAACCTGGGTTTGCGCCATCACACCGTCGGTGCGGCACTCGCCGCGTTTGGTATCGGGTACGCCACCGACGCATTTTCCGGTAGTCAATTGGGACTGCACGCACTGCTCTTCACGGCGATTTTCATCGTGACCTATTGGTTCTCGCGAGCGGTCTTTTCCGCCGGCGCGGGAGTTGGGGCGATTGCAGTTTTTGGCGGGGTCGTGCTCTGCGATTTAGGCAATTACTCGATCAGTTCGGGTTGGGTGTCGCCGATGAGCCTTCCCGCGACGATGCCGGCTATTTTGCTTCAGGCTGCTATCACGACCGCTTGGGCACCCCTCGTTTTTGGTCTGATGTGGCAGGCAACGCGGATAATCGGATTGCGTCAGCGGCTTGCGCGTGAATAGATAAATTACTGGACGGTCTTTTTGTGGCCAGATTCAGTCGTCGCAACAAAGCACAGAACGCCCCAAAGCTGGAGCCGCGGATTGTGGCTCTCACCGTGATGATCATGTTGGTCCTGACGGGGGCCGCTCTGCGCCTGTATTACCTACAAGTAATCAAGCATCACGATTTGGCGGAACTCTCGGACCGTAATCGCATTCGGCTACAGCGGTTACCCGCGCTTCGCGGACTCGTCTACGACGTGCGCCATCACCCGTTGGTCGATACGCGCCCCTCTTTCGATGCGGTGGTCGTACCGGAGGATTCGCCGGATGTAACCGTCACCACCGAGCGGTTGCAAAAACTCCTCAACCAGGACGGTCTCGAGAAGAAAATCGACGAGGCCGAGGATCAGGGCCGACCCGACTTCGAGCCGGTCACGGTCGACGAGCACCTCAACTGGCAGCAGGTCGTCGCGCTCGAAACCCATCAGCTTGAATTGCCGGGCGTGAGCCTTCAGGTAGCGCCGCGCCGCCACTATATTTACGGTCCAATCGCGGCCCATCTCCTGGGCTACGTTGGCGAAGTTACGGTTCGCGATCTCAATCGGCTCCCCGACTATCGCTCCGGCGACGAGATCGGCAAGTTCGGCCTTGAACGTACGATGGAGCAGAACCTGCGCGGCGATAGCGGCGGACAGGAAATCGAGGTCGATTCGGTCGGCCGCAAGCTGAGGATGCTGCGGGAGATTCCAGAGAAGCCGGGCAATAGTGTCGTCCTGACGCTCGATCTCGAACTGCAGAAGGTCGCAGAGGAGAGTATCGGCGATCGCGCGGGCGCGCTGGTCGCCCTCGATCCCAACACCGGATATATCCTCGCGATGGCGAGCCATCCGGCGTTCGATCCCAACAATTTTTCCGGCGGAATCACTCCGGCGATGTGGAAGACGCTCACGATGGACCCGAATCATCCGCTCTCGAACCGGGTAATCCAGGGTGTCTATCCGCCGGGCTCGACCTTCAAAATCGTCGGTTCGGTTGCCGGGTTGATGGATCATGCCATCAAGCCGGATACCTCCTTCGGATGTGGGGGGGGTATCTATTTTGGCGGGCGTGAGTATCGATGCTGGCGGAAGCAGGGTCATGGCGCCGTATCGGTCCATCGCGCGATAGTCGAATCCTGCGACGTCTTCTTCTACAACGTCGGCCAGCGGCTCGGTATCGATCGTCTTGCCGCGTGGGCGCACGCCCTCGGGATGGGCAAGAAGACCGGTATCGATCTGGACAACGAGCGGTCCGGCATAATCCCTTCGAGTCAGTGGAAAAAGGACCGCTACGGCGAGCGCTGGTATCCAGCGGAAACCCTCTCAGCAGCAATCGGCCAGGGGTACGTCGCCGCAACGCCCCTCCAACTGGCAGTGATGGCGTCCACGGTCGCCAACGGCGGTATCGTTTATAAGCCGCAGTTCGTCAGGGAGGTCGACGCCCTGGACGGGACGATCGTGAAGTCTTATCCGCCAATCATTGAAAGTCGCGCTCAGATCGACCCCGACGTGTTGGAGCGGGTGCGCTCGGGGATGGCGGGAGTGGTGAACGAAGCGGGCGGCACGGCTCGTGGTGCCCGTCTCGACAACGTCATCGTGGCCGGCAAAACCGGAACCGCACAGGTGGTGAAAGAAGCCCAAGGCGCTCGAACCAAGGAAGAGGCACTGCCTGAGAAGTATCGCGACCATGGATGGTTCATCGCCTTTGCGCCCGCCGATCATCCGCAGATAGCGATCGCATGTATCATCGAGCATGCTGGTCACGGCGGAAGTTCGGCCGCGCCCGTGGTAAAGGCCGTGATGCAAAAGTATTTCGAGTTGAACCCGCCGCAGGGCGTGACGCCGGTAAAAACGGGGGCTCCCGCAGCGCAGGAAACGCCCGATCGCGTCGAGACCGACCCGCTCGCAGACTAGTTCCATCATGGCAGCGATAGACCGGCGTATCATCTATCACTTCGATTGGACCGTCTTTTTTCTGGCCCTCGCCTTGGGTGGAATCGGGGTTTTAAGTGTCTTCACGGCGACTTGGGGCAACTCACGTCATGGACTCGACCCCCTTGTGATGCGCCAGATCATGTGGATCGGGATAGGCGGCACCATCATGGCTGCGGCTGCACTCTTCGACTATCGCTCCCTTAGTACCTATGCGTACGTGATCTACGCTATCGCCGTGGTCTTGCTGATTGTCGTCAAGTTCGCGGGCCACAGTACTGGCGGATCCCAGCGCTGGATCAACCTGGGCGTCCTGAAACTCGAGCCGTCAGAAGTCGCGAAGCTCGCGATTGTTATCGTGATGGTGCGCTATCTGCGCGAAGAACCACCGCGCGGTGGATGGAATCTCCAACAGATCGCTTTGCCAGCAATCCTCGTGGGTGTCCCCGCGGCGTTGGTGCTCAAGCAGCCTGATTTGGGAACGGCGCTGATTCTCATCCTGCTCACCGGAACCCTGATCTTCGTCGGTGGGCTCAATTGGAAAACCGGTGCGCTGCTTGTACTGGGTGCGATGCTGGTCGCGCCGGTGGCGTGGCACTACCTGAAACCGTATCAACGTCAGCGCTTGGTTACCTTTCTGAATCCGGAATCGGATCCGCTAGGTTCCGGCTATCACATAATCCAATCGGAAATTGCGATCGGCTCGGGCGGGGCATGGGGTAAGGGCCTCTTCAAAGGCACACAAGCGCGCCTGAATTTTTTGCCCGAACAGACGACAGACTTCGTTTTCGCCGTCTTTGCCGAGGAGTTCGGCTTCGCCGGAACCATAGTTCTTTTAAGTCTATACACCGCATTGATTGCGCGCGGCGCCTGGATAGCGCGCCACGCACGAGATCGTTTCGGTTCTCTTCTCGCAGTCGGCGTAATCGGGATCATCTTCTGGCAGGTGGCCATCAATATAGGAATGGCGACAGGGATGCTGCCCGTCGTTGGGATCACGTTACCACTGGTAAGTTATGGCGGATCGTCACTCATCGCGATGATGGCGGCGATGGGCCTGCTCATCAGTATCAATACCCGCCGCTATCTATTTTAAATCAGCAGCCACCGGGGTTGCGGGAGCAAACATGGCGCGTACCAATAAATTCGCTAATCCAAAGGATAATGAGATTGTCGAGATTCATCGCCGTTATATCGAGGTGATGGAAAGTCGGCTCGAATCGATTAGCGATAGCTCGAAGGACCATTACCTACGCATC
Source organism: Binataceae bacterium (SeqCode) (assembly GCA_035541875.1). Taxonomy (GTDB): domain Bacteria; phylum Desulfobacterota; class Binatia; order Binatales; family Binataceae; genus JAJPHI01. Next base: position 107,260 of record DATKML010000058.1, on the reverse strand, counting down.
CTTGGCCTGCTGACAGATAAACTGGCCGTCCCTACGAAACCCCTATCGGAGATCGTCGGCGAGATTATGTCTGAGGCGGCGCCACTGCTCTTCCAGGCGCTGCAGCGCTAGTGACACCGCCAAAGACCTTACGATTCCAGCGCGTAGGCGCTCTCCTCGTGCTGGCTCAGGTCGAGACCCTCGACCTCCGATTCCTCATCGACGCGTAGGCCAACGAGAGCATCGGTGATTTTCAATAGAACAAGGCTGCCGACGAAAGCGAAGCCGATGCTAGCCGCTACGGCGATCAACTGAATCACGAATTGTTTGGGATTGCCGTAAAACAGGCCATCAGCGCCTGCAGAATTCACCGCCACACTTGCAAAAAGACCGGTCGCCAGCGCACCCCAGATACCGCCGACGCCATGCACGCCAACGACGTCAAGAGCATCGTCGTAGCCGAATTTGGGTTTCATCCGAACCGCAGCAAAACAAATAAAGCCTGCGGCACCGCCGATAAGGATCGCACCCATCGGACCGACGAAACCGGAGCCCGGCGTGATTGCTACAAGACCTGCAACCGCACCGCTGGCAGCCCCAAGCGTAGTCGGCTTACCCAGCTTCATCCACTCGGCTATCAGCCACGTTAGTGTTGCAGCCGCAGCGCCAAGATTGGTCGCGACAAACGCTGAAACCGCGATACCGTTAGCCGCGAGTGCGCTGCCGGAATTGAAACCAAACCAGCCGAACCAGAGTAGTCCCGCACCGATAATCGTCAGAGTCAGGTTATGCGGGACCATCGGTTCGCGCGGGTAACCGCGACGTTTGCCTATGACCAACACCGCAGCTAGCGCCGAAACACCTGAGGAGATATGGACGACGGTACCGCCCGCAAAATCGAGCGCGCCCAGATTATGAATCCATCCGCCGACGCCCCAGACCCAATGAGCGAGCGGATCGTATATGAAGGTTGCCCACAAAAGGCTAAAGACCACGAAGCCATTGAAAGACATTCGCTCGGCAAAGGCCCCGGTGATTAGCGCCGGAGTGATCACCGCAAACATGCACTGGAAAACCATGAACGCCTGATGCGGAATCGTAGCCGCGTAATCGGGATAGGGTGCGGAGGCGCTGACGCCAACCAACCCAATCCATTGCAAGCCACCGATCAGCGCGTTGCCGGGCGCAAAGGCGATACTGTAACCCCACAACGCCCACTGGACCGAGATGAGCGCGGTCAGAAAGAAGCTCTGCATCAGAGTCGCGAGAGCATTCTTGCGACGAACCATCCCGGCATAGAACAGTGCCAACCCGGGCGCTGTCATCAGGAGAACCAGCGCCGACGAAGCGAGTACCCAAGCGGTATCGCCGGAGTTCACCTTGCTTGCGTCGTCGGCAGCCCACGCCGCTGCTTGTGTTGCCATCAAGGCCGCTATAGCGGCGACCGCTGAGATGGCGCACACCTTAATCTTTCCAAGTGAACGCATCGTTACTCTCTCTTGCAGGGATCTCCGGATCGTCAGCTTTCTGACGGTCGGGTGTAATGCTTGATAGACGATGCGGAGAGTAAAGGAAAGCGGCGCGATCCGAAGATAACCACCGTCGTATCTTCGGATCGATAAAGCGTCAGCCTTTGGGCAATTGCAGGATGCGCTCGCCGATCATGTTCTTCTGGACGGCCGAGGTTCCGCCCGCAATCGTGAGCATTTCAACCCAGAGCATCCGGCGCGACCAATCGCCCTCAGGCGCGAAGCTGGATTGGCGCTCGAGCGTCGCGAACGGACCAAGGAGACGAGCCGCAAAACGGGTCATCCGTTGCGAGAGATCGGTCGAGACCAGTTTGCCAATAGAAGATTCTGCGCCCGGCTGTTGGCCCTTCAAGCGCTTGGTGAGAGATCGAAGACCATTGTACTTCTTGGCAGCGACTTCGCAGGCGAACTGAGCGATTTGCTGGCGGATCTCCTCATCGGCCGCAGCGCTGCCATTGCCCATCACAGTGCCCTTCGCCAGTTCAACCAGCTGGGCCAGGATCACGTCCGGGCCGCCGATCGTCTCACTGATCCCAAAGCGCTCGTGCATCAGCGTTGCGACCAGCACCTGCCATCCGGCATTGAGTGGCCCGAGCAGATTCTCCTTCGGGACGCGGACATCTTCGAAGAAGATCTCGTTGAATTCCGCATCGCCGGTGATTTGCCGAAGCGGTTTCACCGTTACGCCGGGACTGTGCATATCAACGATCAATGCGCTGAGCCCCTTATGTTTGGGTGCGTTGGGATCGGTACGGACGAAAAGCTGGCAGAAGTCCGATCGATGGGCGATCGTGGTCCAGACCTTCTGGCCGTTGACGATAAAGGAATCGCCGTGGAGCTCGGCACGGGTCTGAATCGACGCGAGGTCCGATCCCGCGCCCGGCTCCGACATTCCCTCGCACCAGATTTCGTCAGCCTTGAGAATCGGCTGGAGATAGCGCGCCTTTTGCTCCTCGGTCCCCCACTGCATCAGGGCAGGGCCATTCATGATGATGCCGAGGATATTGATACCCATCGGCAGGTTGAGCCGAGCCAGCTCCTGCTGAAAGATCAACTGCTCGATAAAAGTGGCGCCGCGACCGCCGTACTCGTGTGGCCAGCTCAGGCCAACCCAACCGCCCTCATAGAGCTTCTTGTGCCACTTCTTGTTGCGTTCCCAGAGGAGATCTTCGCTGATATTGGTGCGCTCATCATCGGTAAGAGGCGGAGGCTGATTTGTTTCCAGCCACGCCCGGACCTGCATCCGATAGGCTTCCTGCTCCGGCGAGTAGTTAAAATCCATAAGACCGCTCCTGATACTTCGCTTAAGCATTCGAGCGCATCCGCGCGATAGTCGAAGTCGTACTATGCCCTTCCAGCAGCGGCGCGAAGACCACGCGACCGCCGTATCCCTCAACAAAGACCTGCCCGTCGACCGTCTTGCCACGCCAGTCGTCGCCCTTGATCAGAACGTCCGGCCGCACCTGATGGATAATGCGCTCGGCGCGCTCATCGTCGAAGACTACGACGTAGCTGACCATCTCGAGCGCCGCGAGCAAGCGAGCGCGATCGGCCGAGTTATGGATCGGACGCTCGGGGCCCTTAATGGCTCGGACACTGCGGTCACTGTTGAGGCCGATGACGAGGACATCGCCATGTGCACGGGCAACCCCGAGACTCTGCAGATGACCCGCGTGGAGCAGATCGAAGCATCCGTTGGTAAAGACAATTTTCCGGCCAGCGCGTCGCTCGCGATCGAGAGCGGCCTTTAGTTCACTCTCGGAAACGATCTTGGCCTCGTAGCCGGCGTGAGCGGGCTGCAGGGCACGAGCGATGTCGTCGCGCGAGATAATCTCGGTGCCGAGTCGACCTACTTCGATTCCGGCAGCGAGGTTTGCAATCTCGGCCGCACCAGAGAAGCTCATACCGGCCGCAATCAGAAAACCGATAAACGCCAGTACGATATCCCCTGCGCCGGTCACGTCGTAAACTTCACGCGGTGCGGTCGGGATATAGGTCCCGCGACCACCGCGTTCGGCCAGATACATCCCGTCGCGATCGAGCGTGATCAGGCAGGCCTGCAAGCCCAGCTTCTTGATCAACGTTTCGCCTGCGGCTCGCCAGGCGTCACGGTCGGTCAGCTTCATCCCGGTGGCACGTTCGGTCTCGTATCGATTCGGAGTGAGCACCGTCGCACCGTGATAGATCGAGTAGTCGTCGTTGAGCCGAGGATCGACGATCACGGGAATCGAATGACGTTCAGCAGTATCGATCAGAGCCCGCAGAACTGTCGGCGTCAGCAGCCCCTTATCGATATCTGAGATAAGCAGTGCATCGGCCTTGCGAAGTGCACCGGCGATTCGTCCGCAGAACATCTTCTCGCGCAAGGCGGAGAGTGGTCGTACATCCTCCTGGTCAACGCGCAGCAGTTGCTGCGTCGCACGATTCGCGGATTGCACCGAGCCGAGCAGGCGCTCCTTCACGATCGTCGGGCGATCGGAATCGATCAGCAGGCCGCGTGTATCGACGCCGAGGTCGGTGAAGATCTGCGTAAGCATCCGGCCGTTGCGATCGTTCCCGATTACGCTCAGCGCAACAGGCGCGGCGCCCAGCGCTCGCAAATTCGCCATTACGAAGCCGGCGTTACCGGGCTTCTCCTGGCGGCGCGAGGCACGCAGAACCGGAATCGGCGCCTCGGGCGAGACACGTTCGACATCGCCCCAGACGTAGCGATCGAGGATGACTTCTCCCGCGACAACGATTCGAAGCGGTTTCGGTTCAGGGAGATGCAATCGCGAATGATGCGTTGCGTCGCGCTCGACGCGCTTTTTGGAATCACGCAGGGCCATCAGGGGCCATCATACGGGATCGGGGGTTCACGCTGAACAATCATGTTATGCCTTGCTCCGCAGACAGACGGACTTGGTCGCGCGTCGCGGAACCCTAACCAGATCGCTCTTCGCGGACTCCTCGCTCGCTCAGCTTATGCGCCCCCTGTGCGGCAGGGCACCGCGCCTCCGGCGCGGACTATTCTCATTGCCAGATTCGATGGGCTGCCTCGGCCACAAGACGCAGTTTTGCCGGCTGGGTTTCGGGATGAAGCGGGTTCCCCGCGGCGACCGAGGCAAAACCACATTGGGTGGAAAGTCCTATCTGCGCGAGCGGAAAGTATCGCGACGCCTCGTGCACGCGAGCCTCGAGCGCGGCCGCGTCTTCCAGTTGATCGGACTTGGTGGAGACGAGGCCGAGCACGACAAATTTGTCATCGGGTAGCTCCGCCAGAGGTTCAAAGGTTCCGGCACGTACGCCGTCGTATTCGAGCAGAAAGGTCGAATACCGCCGCGCACGCTGAAAGACCTGCTTGGAAATCGCTTCATATCCGCCCGAAGACATCCAATGGCCCGCGTTGTTGCCGCGACAAAGATGCAAACCAAAAGTAACGTCCGGCGCGTCAGCCACGGCATTGATCATCTCGATCCCCTCGCCGAGCATCCGCTCGGCAGAAATTCCGTGCGACTCATAAACGCTCTGGCGCGTCGTCGGATCGACCAGCGTCGCGATTTCAGGCGCGTCGATCTGTATATAACGGCATCCAAGGCTCGCGAGTTCCTGAACCTCCGCGCGCAGGATATCGACCGCGTCCGCGAATAGCTCGAAGGGATCGGGATAGGCCTCGCCAGAAAATTCGGGCGAGTAGCGCAACGAAAGCATCAACGGACTCGGCAAGGTGACCTTGAGCGGCTTGGTAGCCCGCGCACGAGCGTAGCTGAACTCCTCGGCCACGAGTGATCGCCGGCGACGCAACTTACCCGTGATCGTAATCGGCACCACGAGGTCGGTCGCGAGACCACTCGCCGTATGCCATCGGCGCGAGTCGAGCCCCAGAGGCTCGAAGCCATCGACATAGTCAGTCAGTGGCGCGACGAAGCCCGAGCGGCGCATCTCGCCATCAGTGACCACATCGACACCGCAGGCTTCCTGCATCGCGATCGCTTCATCGACGGCGCGATCTTCGACCAGCTTAAATTGCGCGGTGCTGAGGCGATCGGCCCCGTAATCAAGCCGAGCCTGCTTCAACCAAGGGGGCCGCAGCAGTGAACCGATAACCTCAGCGCGATAGATCGGCATCTCTTCCTTATCTCTCAGCGGATTGCGAAGCCGCCGTCGACGAAGATCGTCGAGCCGGTCACGAAGTCGGAGGCGCTCGAGGCAAGGAAAATCGCGGCACCAGAGCACTCGGCCGGAGTTCCAAAGCGCTTCGCTGGTGTGCGCGTCAAAATCTCTTCGTAGAAGGGACGCGATTTGATCGGCGCGGTCATGTCGCTCTCGATCCATCCCGGCACGATCGCGTTGACCTGAATATTGCGTGGTGCGAACTCGATCGCCATCGACTTGGTCAGCTGAATCAGTCCGCCCTTGCTCGCTGCGTACGAAGGGGCAATCGGATTCCCGAAGCGGGAATACTCGCTCGCAATATTGATGATCTTGCCGATTCGCCGCTTGATCATCGATTCGGCCGCGCGCCGTGACAACAGAAAGCATGAAGTCAGGTTGGTCTCGATCACGCGATCCCAGCTTGCGGCATCGGACTTCAACGATCCGCCAGCTAGCGCGATCCCGGCATTGTTAACGAGGATATCGACCGGGCCGAGCCGGGCTTCGACCTGATTCATCACAGCGAGACAGGCCTCGCGATCGGTCACATCCAGCGGCAGCGCCACGACGGGATTGCCGAAGGCTCGGAGCTGTTCGAGCGCAGCCTGATTCTTCGCCTCGTTGCGCGCTAAGACCGCGATCGCAGCACCTGCTTCCGCCAGTCCGAGCGCGACACCAAGACCGATCCCACCATTGCCGCCCGTGACGACGGCAACGCGGCCACTAAGGTTGAACATCTTTGGACTTGGCATCTGGTGACCTACCCTTTCGCGGCCAAGCTAACGCACTTGCGCTATCCGCGTCGATAAATCCGCGTTTCTGTCCGGCGGAGCGACCAAAAAGGGAAGCTTTAATCATTGAACGAAGCGGGGTTGCGCCTCTATATTGGCTTGCCGGACAGAGGGCGGCCGCACCCGCATGGCGCTGGTCTAATTTTGGTCGACGGTCGCGCCTCGTAAAGCACCGCCAAAATCACAACACGAGCATATGAGCCGGAGTGCGGCTCTGCGAAAGAGGTAGAAACGATGGGACTCAGGACGCCGGAACAATACAAACAATCGCTGCGCGATAACCGCTCAGTCTACTTTCGCGGCCAAAAAGTGGCCGACGTCACGACCCATCCCGTGATCGGTATCGCCGTTGAACATGCCTGTACCGACTATCGGATGGCGGAAGATCCGGCCTATCGCGATCTCGCCGTTATCAAGGAAGGCAACACCGAATACAGCCGCTATTTCCATCTGCCGCGCAACGGTGCCGATCTGCTGAAGCGCAGCGAGTTGATCGCCGCTTCGACCCGCGAGGGCGCCACGCTCGTCGTTCTGATCAAAGAGATCGGCAGCGATGCGCTGCTGGCACTGCACATCATCGGTGAGCGACTCGCCGCGGCGGGCCACACCCAGTATCGCGAGCGCATCGGGAAGTATCACGCCCTATGCCGCGATAACGATCTCGCTGTCGCGGTTGCGCAGACCGACGTGAAAGGCGATCGTTCGCTCGGACCCAACGGCCAGGAGCATCCGGATTACTACGTGCGCGTAGTCGAGCGCCGGCCTGATGGCGTCGTGGTGCGCGGAGCGAAGGTCCACACCTCAGTCTCCACCAACACCAACGAAGTAATCGTATTGCCGACGCGTGCGATGCGCGCCGAAGACAAGGATTACGCGATTGCGTTCGCGCTACCGATCGACACTCCGGGGCTCAAGCTGATCGCAAGCCCGCATGGCAGCTCGAAGAAGGACGCCTTTGAGCATCCGATTAGCGCGAAGCACAAGATGATGGAGACGCTGACGGTCTTCGACGACGTCTTCGTCCCCAATGACCGCATATTCCTCAACGGCGAGGTTGATTTCGCGGGCCTGCTCGCGGTGACCTTTGTGCGGTTTCATCGCTTCACGGCAGTGTCGTACAAGCTGCCCCTGCTGGAAGTCATGGCTGGCGCCGGGGCAGCCGTGGCCGAGGCCAACGGTATTTCACGCGCGGGCCATGTGCGGGACAAGCTCACCCATCTGGCGGCCTACCACACCACGGTGCGCGGCTTGATTGAACATGCAGCGGCAACCTGCACGATCGAAGACGGTATCGCCGTGCCGAATACGCTGATCACTAACGTCGCGAAGTACCATTTCGCCCACAACTACCACGAAGCCGTGCAGATCGTGCAGGATCTCGCCGGCGGTATCCTCGTGACGGGCCCTGCGGCTGAGGATTTCACCAGCGAAGCGACGCGTGGCTATGTGCTGAAATATCTGGGTGGAGCTAAGGGCCACGATGCTGAGAAGCGGATGCGCCTCCTCAACCTGATTACCGACCTGACTGCCTCAGAGTATGGCGGCTATCAGGAGGTTCTTGCGGTGCACGCGGAGGGTGGATTCGAGGCCGAAAAGCTTCAGGCTTACCGCGAATACGACTTTAAGTCGGTCGCAGCCTACGCTCGCAAGCTTGCAGGCATCTAAAAATCTCATTGCAGCATCTATGACACGGGGCGCATCATTGGGGCATGGCTTGTTCGGCATGCCTCGTTGATAACGCCCCGGCTGCGCGCTATTGCCGCGAATGCGGGAGTGCGCTCACCGGGGAAGCCCATGAAGCCTCGAGCTCCTCGGTTGGCGTATGGTCTGATCGGCCCCGCCGATGCGAGGAGTGCCACGCGACGATCGCGGCGGGCGCCCGCTTCTGCACCCAGTGCGGCGTCTCCGCCGTAACCGACCAATCGCCGTCCAACGGATGGCTTATCGGCGCGGTCATCTCGGTCGCCGCCGCCGTGGTCACCTTCAGCACGCTGGTCGTACAGTTCTACGGCAAGTAGGTTCTAGCGGCCGCCGCTCGCTTCGTGCTCGTCGAAGCGCCACACATCTGATGACGTGCCGCTGACTTTCCAACGCGGCATCACGATTTTCGGGTCAGCCGTCTCTTCGTAAAGCACTTCGGCTGGCAGGCCGATTCCAATCTCCGCCTCTTCGTTGGTCATCACGCCCGCGACGCGCGTGACGGTTCCATCCGCCTCTTTGCAATCGTCTAGTTCGATTATCGCGACTACATAAGGGACAGTGCCGACGAAGGCACCAACGATTGGCTGTGTCACCACGACGTAGCTGTGGATCACGCCGCGGCCGGCCGTCTCGAACCATCCGACATCCATCGAGGTGCATTTGGCGCAGGCCGGGAACAGCGGCGGGAACCACTTGTGACCGCACTTGTTGCACTGGCGAACGAGATACTTACGTTGCCGCGTCCCTTCCCACCATTCCTTGGTGTCGAAATCGGGGATAATGCGCAGCTTCGAATAATCAATAACTTTGGACATAGTTCGTACTCTCACGTCGGAGGCTTACGACATGATCCCGCCGAGGATCAGACAGCTCGCCATGTTCTCGTAGCCCCATGCCATACCGCAGCAGATGCGCGCCTTCTTCACCTGGCGGCATCCGGCATTACGATCGTAGGTGTGCTTGCCTTCGGCCCATCCGGGACAGGCGTCGTCCGCCCGATGACGCAACTGGCGTACGTTCTCGATCACCATCTGAACGCCGTGCGTGTAACCCTCCGACAGATGGCCTCCCGATAGATTGCTCGGCAGTTCATGATCGATTTGCAGGCGGCCGCCCTTCACGAAATCGCCCGCCTCGCCCGGACGGCAGAAACCGTTGGCTTCGAGCTGGATGAGAGTTGTGAAAGTGAAAGCGTCGTAGCAGGATACGAAATCGACATCGCTATGGCTGATGCCCGCCATCCCGAAGGCGCGCTTCCATCCATAGTTGCCCGCGACGTAATGGAGGACCGGGCGCGAATAGTTCCAGCCTGGGCTGTCGGTCATCGTGCGCGCGTAGCCGCCTTTGATAAAAACCGGCGGATGGCGCAGGTCGTAAGCGCGCTCGCGCGAGGTCACGATAATCGCCGCCGAAACGTCGGTCTCCTGGCAGCAATCGAGCAGGCGGAAGGGCTTCACGACCCAGCGGGACTTCTGATGGTCCTCGATTGTGATCGGTGTGCGATGGCGCGCCTTGGGATTCAGGCTCGCATGGTAGCGATGGGCCACAGCGATTTCGGCGAACGCCTTGGTCGTGCATCCGGTGTCGCGCAGGTAACGCATCGCAGACATTCCGAAGCGTTGCGCCGGCGTCGTCCAGCCCCACCCCATGTTGAACTGGTTATCGCCCTCGGCATTCGCGACAGGGATCGGACCACCCGGAATCTGCCCACCCATCCGGCGGCCGGAACGTCCATTCATCGAGCGGAAACAGACGATCGTCTTGGCGTAGCCCGCCTCGATTAATCCGATCGCGTGGGCGACCAGCGCCTCGCTGCTCGAACCACCACCAAAGATATCGAGACAGTAATTGAGGCGGATTCCAAGCGAACTGGCAACGTGTGCCGAGGTCGTCGAATCACCCACCTGGTAACTCGTCATCCCGTCGATATCTGAGGCCTTCAAGCCGGCATCGGCCATCGCCTTGGTGAGGGCCTCGCACGCCATCGAGAGCGTCGTGCGGTTCGAGGGCCGCATATGCGGCGTCTCGCCGACTCCGACGATGCAATATTTATCTGTCAATGCACCCATAATTGCCTTTGTAAGAAAGCTCTCTTGTCATCCTGAGCGGAGCGAGTGTGCGAGCGCAGTCGAAGGATCAACGTGAAGCGATTCCTCGTCCGTCGACTACTGTACGCGCTCCTGTAGTTCGAGCACGTTGCCATCAGGGTCGCGCACCCAGACCTGCTTGCCGACCATCTTCTTCTGCTCCTCATTTAGGTTCAGCCGCGCGATCAGAGCCGCCGCATCGAGAAACTCGATACCCTTGGCGTTTAGGACCGCCTTGGTCTCTTCGATGTTGTCGACCTGCACCGCGATATGCGGACCAGTCGGATCGATGCGGCCATCGTTCTTCCTTTCACCGCCGATCAGATGGAGCGCGCCGTCCCCAAGCTGGAACCAAACGCCCGGGATATTCACTTGCGGGCGAGGAAGCTTCTTCAACCCTACGATCGTCTCGTAAAACTCACGTGCCTTTCCGACGTCAGTGATCTTGAGCGCGATATGATTAACTGGACCGGTCTTAAGCATGGCTGCATCTCCGCCGTGGACTTGGATTTAGTCCCGACCAGAATCATGGTCGGAGCACATCGCATCTATTAGTGCAGATATGGTCCGCACGGCAACCGGAGTGCTCGGCTGGAAGCCTCCATCTGGTAAGAGCCCAAGGTTGCAGACTGCTAAGCGCGTCGACGAGCGGTTGGCTAAACTTGATCGTAGTTACTAATTAAAGGTAAAAGCATTGCGTTTTCGATACTGTAAGGTAGCTGAAGCTGAGCGGTGCTAATATGATGAAGCTCGAAGACGAGCGAATGACGAAAATGCATTGCAGGACACTGCTCTGCGGCTTCTTGGTCGCACTAGCTCTCCTGATACCACTGCGACCGCGCACTGCCCGCGCAATCGCGCCGACCTTGATCACTCAATGTCAGACGATCGACACGCCCGGCTTCTATGAAATCGAGACCGCCATTGTTACCAGTACGGTGGGACCCTGCATCGACATCACTGGTTCCGGCGTCACTCTAAGCATCGAAGGCGGTGGCTTGACGGGCGACGGCTCCCACGGAACTGGAATCCGGATTGAGCATGGTGCGATCGGCACCGTGCTCCAAGGTTGGCTCCAAGCCGGCGGACCTCCCGTCAACAGCTTCAACATCGGGGTTGAGGACGACGAAGGGGGCAGCGTGATCTCTGGCTTTGAGGCTTCTCACAACGCAACGACAGGAATCCTCCTCAGCCACGCCGACGGCGACACGATTATGGACGTGACGGCCGCTAACAACGGCCACGACGGCATCCGTATCATGCAGACGACGGGTGCGCGGCTTGATTCCAACATTTACGCCGATAACAACGGAACTTACGGGCTATGGCTTGACGGCGCAGCAAACACGCTACTCGACAGAGTAGAGGCCTCTGGCAACGGTACCACGAACCTTGAAATCAGTACGCTTGGTGCCACCGCGAGTAATGCGAACCTGGTCTACAACGCGAACCTGCACGATGCGCCCAACGGTGTCGTAATCGAGCAGGGTAGCGGCAACAATAGAGTCACGCGTACGGGAGCTTATAAAGGAGCCCACGCCAAGGTCGCCGATGGAAGCGATGCCAATCCGCTTTGCGGCTCGAATGTCTGGTTCAACAATAAGTTCACCAAACGCAAGCCAACGAGCTGTATCCATTGAGTCGCCACAAGGAGAGCATCATGTCGATCAGCACCTCGCGCTTATCTCGCTGGGTAGTTGCGCTTCCCGTCGCGGCGTCCCTTGCTTTTAGCTCTTCAGTGGGTGGTGCCGTAACGTTCAAACCGATCAAAAAATGCGGGACCATCTCTACGGCAGGATACTATAAGGTTACGAAGACCCTGACCTTTCAAGGTTCAGGAGCTTGCCTGGTAATTGCGGCCGACAATGTCACACTCAACATTGACGGCCACTCTTTGAAGAGTTCGGGCGGAGGTACCGGGATCTCGATCACGGGCGCAAACGCCTTCGTTGATTTTAACGACGGCACCGTCACTGGTTTCGCAATCGGCATCGAAGATGACGGAAGCGGCGCTGTGGTTCAGAACTTCACCTCCAACAACAACACGGACACGGGCATCTACGTCAACGGTGCCAGCGGCAGCACTTTCGGAGGCTTCGGCGCCAACAACAACACAAATCACGGGATTCACCTGCGCCGCGCGAACAACAACATCCTTCACAACATGGCGTTAAAGGACAATGGGTCATTTGGTCTCTGGGCCGAGCTTTCGAGTAATAATGTCATCAACAATTTTGTCGCGAATAACAACGGCATAGCGGGAGTTTACTTTGGGTGCTCCTCCAGCGGACCCGCTGGAGGTGGACCAGCCTGCGCCGGAGCGAATAGTGGGTCGAACGTCGTCACGAGCACCGGTGACGACAACAACGGCTTCTACGGACTCGCGATCGATTTGGACAGCGAAGCCAATGTCATCGACGGCGCTGAGCAGAGTAACAACAACGGCGCAGACGATAGCTACGACGCCAACACGAATTGCGGGACCAATCTATGGTTCAACGAAACCCACGGCACTACGAACCAACCCTGCACCAGAGAGTAGCCGAAGAGCGATCTGATCGAGGGCGAGATCCCTGAGTCATTTGAAAGAGAAACAGCAGAGCGAAATTGGCGATGCTTGAGCTATTGTAAAAAACGCTTGCCGGGGGCGGGTGGAGTCTCGGGTGGCCCGGCAAAGCATTGCGCGATTTCCATCCACGAGCGTGCTGTCTCACCGACGACTCGGAGCTTCGTATCTGCGATATTCCTCGTCTGTGTCACCACCTGGCAGAACTCAACCGCGTTGCCTTCGATCAAATTCGCGGGGTCGTTCTCGCCCCACTCCCATACGGCTCCCGAAGGTCCCATCAGACGGACGAACGGCATCTTCGCCGGGACCGGTAATTTACGATTCGTGAAGGTCCAGCCAAATGTATTGATCCCGATTACAACGACGTTCTTGATTCGATCCGTATCGGCGCGCGGCTTGCCCAACAAATCGTAGACCGCCTGGCCGTGCGCCCACGTCTCCATCAGACGTGCCGTGATACTCGATCGCACACTCATATCGGGACCAAACCATGGCACACGGGCCTTGGGATCGGCGGCGGCGAAGCGATCGGCCATCGCACGATAAAAGTTCCGCCAATGATCGAGCAGGGCGCGATCACGTTTGCCGCTCAGCCATTGATGCGTCGCGGCCATCAGGGTGCCGGCGCGCTCGCTGAGCTTGCCGATCTCCTTCGTGAACTCACGAAACGCAGCGCCATCGCGCAAAGCGAGATCAGCCGCGTAATCGGCAAAGTGCAGATGCGCGATCACGTCGTTGAGAGTCCATGCTTTGAATTGGGTCTTGCGCTCCCAATCCTGCGGACCTAATGGCTCGAGCAACTGCGCGAGCGCGTCGGCCTCTTCACGAAAATCCTGCGCCTGTTCGATCATAGTCTTTAACGCTCCTCGCAGATTTGCTGGTCGCAACGCGAGAGTTTTAAAGCACCTCGGCGCCGCCTGCGACGTTCAGCGCGATTCCGGTCACGTTATCCGTGCTAGCAAGATAAACCACCGCTTCGCCGATATCGGCGGGCGTCTGTTCGCGCTTGAGATAGGTATTCTGCCGCGAAACCGCGGTCAGATTGTCACCGCCGGACAAGCCCAGCAATCCGGGAATCTTGTTGAGCACGTCAGTCCACATCGCCGTGCGAAGGAAACCCGGGCAGATTGCATTCACTCTAATATTGGCCGGTCCGAGTTCCTCGGCCAATGATTGCGTGAAGGAAACCACCGCGAACTTGCTGGCGCAGTAGGCCGACAGGCCGCCGTACCCCTTCTTGCCGGCGATCGAAGCGATATTGATGATCGCGCCTTCTGAATTTTTCGTCAGATGCGGGATGCAGGCCTTCGATGCGAGAAAGGGGCCTTTCGCATTCACCGCCATCACCCGATCCCATTGTTCTTCGGCGAAATCCACGACCGGACCCACTGCGATGATTCCTGCGTTGTTCACCAGGATATCGACGCTACCCAGCTGCTTGGCCGTCTCTTCGGCCATCCGCACGCAATCAGCGTAACGAGTCACGTCGGCAAGAATCGGAATCGCTTTGACTTCGCGCCGCTGAACTTCAGCAACTGCGCGCTGCAAATCCGTCTGCGCCGCAAGGTTGTAGGTCAGGTTTGGATCCGCCGGACTCCCCAGATCAACCAACGCAACGTTCGCTCCCGCCTCGGCCAATTTCAGCGCGATACCCAGACCGATACCGCGCGCGGCGCCCGTTACGATTGCATTCTTGCCTTCGAGTTTCATGGAAGAATCCTCCGCCTTGGAAATCTCATCCGAAAGACGGAGCGCAAGGTAGCACGCTGCGATGCGAAAATCCCGCGCTCCTACCACACTCCGATGGACGAGTCGCCCTGAACGTGGTACGCATCGCGGCGAAGCAGTACCAGTAAGGAGATTGGCGGGAATGAAGCGAGTCGCATGGCTGGCGGCGATCTGCGTCTTTTGGGGAACGAGCGTAGCCTTGGCTGCGGATCAGAGTGCCAGCGCCAAGGACACAATCGCGCCCGGCACGGCGATCACGATGGAGAACTGGCAGCAGTACAAAGATTTTATGCCGGAAGGTATGGTCGCGCTGTTCGAGGGCAAATACTTCTGGAAGATGCCGCCCGATATCCGCATCGAAATCGCTCCGACCGAACTCCATCCGCTGCCCAAGAATTATCTCGAAGCAACCGAAAAATATTCCGGCCAGGTAAAGATTTCCGAACAGCCCGACGGCAGTCTCCGCCTGCTGAACTACATGGGCGGTGTCCCGTTCCCAGATCCGCAGGAACCCCATCGCGGCTGGAAGGTGCTTGAAGACCTGTGGCTCCGCTACAGCCCAAACCTGCTTGTGGATCGTCACGAGCCCGGCTGCGCGATCGACAGTTCGGGCAACCTTAGCTGCCAGATTTTCGACGCGGTTAATCGCCAGCTCGCTTACAACACCGATAAAGGCGTCCCTACGGCTCTGCCAGCCCCGGATGCACCCTTCTTAACTGAGTGGTTCATGATGCTTGAACCTGAGAATCAGAAGTACACCACCTTTCTAGTGATCTCCTATGCTGATCAGTCGCGGCCCGATGATACTTATGTCTTCTTGCCCTCGCTCCGTCGCTACCAGCGGGTCTCGTCAGCGGCGCGCTGCGCCGAAAACAGCGGTATGGACTTCACCTATGAGGATTTCCATAGCGGCTTCGATTCGAACCTCACGGAGCTGCAAGCCGATTACCTGACTCACAAGAAAATGATCGCACTGACCGATCCGGTTCCGACGGGCAAACCCTTTCCTGAGGGCTATTTCATGCCGCTCGCCTGGCCGATGCCCTCATGGGCGAAGTGGCAGGTGCGCGACGTTGATGTGATCGACGTGCGCAAAATCCCTTCGAAAGCCCAAGGCTACTGCTATGGCAAGCGGATAATGTATATCGACTCGCACTTCCACGCGCCGCTCTGGCAGGAGATCTACGACTCCAAGATGCAACCCTGGAAGTTCTACGAGGTTGCGCCGCAAAAAATCGACGTCCCCGGGATCGGTCCGCAGAACGGCGCCGAGGGCGACCTCGAGACGGTCTGGAACCTGAAGGACAACCACGCAACTTGGGGGGCGGAGAATCCAGAAACTCTGCAGGCTAATGAAAATGCTCCGAAGGAGTACCAGGATTTGGAGCGCTACACGACGCCGGCAGGTTTGAATCTGATCATGCGTTAGATGGTATTGAATCTCTACTAACGGTAGACCTCTGACACGAAGAAAGGTTCGGAAGATGATGAAGCGTGCGGTGTTTGCGATCGTTCTGACTGTTTCGCTGTTGAGCTTTAAGCTGTGGGCCTCTGCTGCTGATACTCTGCCCGCCACTACCACATCGCCGGCTGCAGCTAACCCTTCGAGCGGGTCGGAGATCGCGCCAGGTACGACCATCACGATGGCGAACTGGCAGCAGTTCAAGCAGTTCATGTCTGACGGGATGGTCGCGATGTTCGAGGGTAAATATTTCTGGAAGATGCCCGAGGGTGTGCAGATTGAAGTCGGCCCCACGGTGAATCATCCGCTGCCCAAGAACTATCTCGCCACGACGGAGAAATACGCCTCGCAGGTTCGCATCCGGGAGCTCCCCACGGGCGGATTGACGCTGGACAATTATCACGGCGGTATTCCGTTCCCGAATGCCGCTGAGCCGCACAAAGGATGGAAGCTGCTCGCCAACATGTGGTACCGCTACATCCCTTACCTGGTAGTCGATACCTCCGGCACCGGATGCTCCCTCGACAGCACGGGGAACGCCAATTGCCAAGTTTATATCGGTGTGAAGCGCCAGCTTGCCTATAACACCGACAATAACGCTCCAGCTGAGCCCGCCGGCCCCGATGCGCGCTACTTCACCGAATGGTTCATGACGCTCGAACCCGAGCAGGATCGCTACCTGACCTATCTCACCGTCAATTACGCCGATCCCGAAAAGCCCGAGGCGGCTTACGTCTTTCTGCCCTCGCTCCGCCGCTATCAACAGGTTTCCAACGCCGCGCGATGCTCCGAAAGTGGTGGTCTCGACCAGACTTACGAGGACTTCCACAACGGCCTCGATACCAATCTCACCGAGATGAACGTCGAGGACATGGGTCATCGCAAGATGATCGCGCTGGTCGATGTAACGCCACCGACCGAGCCTTTTCCCGGTGGCACGCTGATGCCGCTGGCGTTTCCAACGCCCAAGTGGGGCAAGTGGCAAGTGCGTGATATCGATGTCCTCGGGCTCACCAGGATCGCGTCGAAGGCCGGCAGCTACTGCTACGGCAAACGGGTCATCTACGCTGACAGCGCCTACGGCTTCCCGCTGTGGGAGGATATGTGGGACACCAAGAACCAGCCTTGGAAATATGCGGCGCTCTTTCCGCTCGCCGTCGATGTGCCCGGGGTCGGCGTAGTCGATACGGCAGCACTCGACGTCGAGGTCTGGTGGGATATCCAGCGCAACCATGCCACCTATGTCAGCGAGCCTGCGCAGGGGCACGCCTACTACATCAACGAGCAGGCGCCGAAGGACTACCACGACGACAAACGCTACGCGACTCCCGCGGGATTAAATCTGATCATGCGGTAGGATCGCCACCTCTCGGTAGCGAGATTCCGTGACGATTGTCGCTACCCTTTCTCGTTCACTCGTTGTTTAATGACGGTTGATGCTCACCGCCATCATGCGAGTTGGATGGCTCGGCAACGCAATCCTGGTCGGCTGGCCGATTGTTCTCTTCGTTCTCATACAAGCTGACGGGTTCTACCCGGTTTTGCGATTCGATAGCCCAGCCGCGAATCAAATCGCTGGAGCTGCGAGCTTCCTGCTACCCTTCGTCTCGCTTGGCTTCGCCGCCTCCGCCCCCCGTCACCGTTTCACTCGAATCGTTCTTATCATGGTCATGTCGCTGCCCCTTTGCGTATGCGTGGTCGGAGTCTTTGGAGAAGGTGGTGCCGCGATTGAGACCCTTCGAACCGGAGTGAACCCGTATTTCCAATTAGCTGCTCGAACGCCGATGGATGGGTACTGGGTGGCTCTCTATTATGATTCCCTGACCTTCGGCTCAAATATCTATGTTCTACAGGAACGGCCCCTCGTGCCGGGACTCCTGCTTATTCGCCCAGTGGAAGTCATCCGTGACGGTCGTGAGGCGAAATGCCAAAGAATCGGCCAGAACAGAATTAAGGTCGACGTTGCAGTTTGCTTTGAGTGTGTTGCGCCAAAAACGCACACGCCCGCGCGCACCGAAATCTACGATCTCAACCCCAATCTGTATTTCTAGAAAGCTCCGTTGAGTCGCGATAGTCTGTCCAACTGATCGGCCTTAGCGGGCATGATTTGACAACGATCCTGCTCGCCCGTTAATTTTCATTGTGCCCCACAGTTCGCGACTCGTCGTTAAAGGTGAATCAGCTTGGACCCGGTGTTGGTAATCGCCGTCATCCCGGCGCGCTATGGCTCTTTGCGGCTGCCCGGCAAGGCGCTCGCTGACGTCAACGGCATCCCGATGGTCGTGCGGGTCTGGCGGCAGGCCAGCAAGGCCAGGTTTCTTACGCGCGTGATTGTCGCGACCGACGATGAGCGAATCGCGAGCGTCGTGCGCGAAGCGGGCGGCGTCGCCGAGATGACTGCCGGCACCCATCAGAGCGGCACCGATCGTATCGCCGAAGTCGCACGTCGTATCCCGGCCGATATCTATCTCAACGTGCAGGGCGACCTGCCGTTTCTCGCACCCGAGGATCTGGATGCACTCGCCACACCGATGCGCGCCGATTCATCTATCCAGATGGGCACGCTGGCGACACCGATCGTCGATAACGCCGAGTGGCAAAATCCCAACGTCGTCAAAGTGGTGTGCGATGATCGGGGCGACGCGCTCTATTTCTCGCGCAGTTCGATTCCCTACTGGCGCGACGGCGAAGCCGTTCCCTCGTGCGCGCTCCGTCATATCGGCGTTTACGGCTATCGGCGCGATTTTCTCTTTGAGTTCGCGTCATGGCCGCCGGGTCGCCTCGAACAGATTGAAAAGCTTGAACAGTTGCGCGTGATGGAGCGCGGCTATCGTATCCGTGTGGTAAACTCAGTGGCGCCATCGCTTGAAGTTGATACGCCCCAGGATCTGAAGAGGGCGAATGAATTCAGCGCGCGCTGATGCCGTGAGGCCGCAAGCCTGAGGTCGAAATATGGGGGAAGGTCAGATGGAACGCGGCAAAACGAAATTTATCTTCGTCACCGGCGGTGTGGTCTCGTCCCTGGGCAAGGGCTTAGCGGCAGCATCGCTGGGCGCACTGCTCGAAGCGCGCGGGCTGCGCGTCACCATGCTCAAGATGGATCCGTATATCAACGTCGATCCGGGCACGATGTCGCCGTTGCAGCATGGCGAAGTCTTCGTCACTGACGATGGCGCCGAGACCGATCTCGACCTCGGCCATTACGAGCGCTTTATCAGCACCACGATGAGCCGGCGCAACAACTGCACCACCGGCCAAATCTACGACACAGTTATTCAGAAAGAACGACGCGGCGACTATCTCGGCGCCACCGTGCAGGTGATTCCACATATCACCGACGAGATCAAAAGCCGTATCCGGCTCGCGGCCGAGGGCCACGACCTCTGTATCGTTGAAGTCGGAGGCACCGTCGGCGATATCGAAAGCCTCCCGTTCCTTGAAGCGATTCGTGAATTCCGCTGGGACTTGGGCCGCGAGAACGTCCTGTACGTCCATCTAACGCTGGTGCCGTATATCCCGACGGCAGGCGAACTCAAGACCAAGCCGACGCAGCATAGCGTGAAGGAGCTGACCGGACTCGGGATTTCACCCGATATCCTGCTCTGCCGATGTGAAAGGCCGCTCGAACAGAAGTTCAAAGCCAAGATCGCACACTTCTGCAACGTCGAAGAGAATTGCGTAATCGCGGCTGAGGACGTCGCCTCGATTTACGAGGTGCTGCTCAAATTCCACGATGAAGGGCTCGACCAGCGCGTGGTTGAGAAGCTCAATATCTGGACCGGTCAGCCGAATCTCACCAAGTGGCGGCGCGTCGTTAAGACCGCACAGAATCCCAAGACCACGGTTAATATCGCGGTGGTGGGCAAGTACGTGAACCTGGTCGATTCCTACAAGAGCCTGCATGAAGCGGTCACTCATGGCGCGATAGCCAACGAAGCGCGCGTGCAGTTCGACTACGTTCCGGCCGAAGAGCTGGAAAAAGGCAATCCCGCCGAGCGACTCGCCAATGCCGATGGGATCATCATCCCGGGTGGCTTCGGCGATCGCGGTATCGAAGGCAAGATTCGCGCGGTGCGTTACGCCCGGGAGAATCGGGTACCGATCCTCGGTATCTGCCTCGGACTCCAGGTGATGGTGATCGAGTACGCCCGCAACGTCGTCGGACTGCGACAGGCCAACTCGCGCGAATTTGACGCGAAAACCCCTGACGCCGTGATCGATATCATGGACACCCAGAAAGGCGTCGATAAGAAGGGCGGCACGATGCGCCTCGGGGCCTACCCATGCGACATCAAATCGGGTTCGCTCGCCGCGTCGGTCTATCGAAAGAATCGCATCTCGGAACGCCATCGCCATCGTTATGAAGTGAACAACCAGTACCGCGCAGCGCTGGAAAAGGCCGGCCTCAAGGCAACCGGAACGCTACCCGACAACTCGCTCGTCGAAATTATGGAACTTCCCGGCCATCCGTGGTTTCTCGGCTGCCAGTTCCATCCGGAACTCAAGTCGCGCCCACTCGAATGCCATCCGCTGTTTCGCGGTTTGATCAAAGCTGCGATCAAGCACAAAGCCGCACGCCCTTCGGAACCCTCGAAGGTTCGCGCACTGCGCAGCGCCTGATGGAACCTATTACCGTCACCGTCGGCAACGCGATTTTCGGGGGACCGAGCCTCGCGGTAATTGCCGGACCCTGCGTGATCGAGAGCCTTGATTCTTCGCTGCGACATGCCGAGAAATTGGCTCGCATCGCGAATGATGTCGGCATCGCGATCGTCTTTAAATCATCCTTTGATAAGGCCAATCGCACCAGCCACTCCTCTTATCGTGGACCCGGCCTCGATTCGGGCCTGCGGATCCTCGAGCGGGTCAAGCACGAAACTGGCATGTCACTCCTGACCGACGTTCATGAACCAGAGCAGGCAACAGCAGCAGCCTCGGTGGTCGATATTCTGCAGATTCCAGCCCTCCTGTCGCGTCAGACTGATCTGATTGCAGCTGCTGCCAAGACCAATTGCGTAGTTAATCTGAAAAAGGGGCAGTTCCTCGCTCCTTGGGATATGAAGGCAGTCGTGGCCAAGGCTGAGGCCTGCGGATGCCGCCGTATTCTCGTAACCGAGCGCGGCTTTTCTTTCGGCTACAACAACCTCGTGTCGGACATGCGCTCGGTCGTGATCATGCGGGGATTTGGTTATCCGGTGGTCTTCGACGCGACCCATTCGGTGCAATTACCGGGTGCCGGCGGGGAACGATCTGGGGGCCAGCGCCAATTTATCGCTCCACTGGCTCGAGCCGCGGTCGCGGCAGGCGCCGATGCGGTCTTCTTGGAGGTCCACGAAGATCCGGACAAGGCGCTGAGTGATGGACCCAACTCCTATCCGCTCGATCAGCTACTGAAGCTGCTGCGCGAGTTGCGTCGCTTCCACGAAATCGCCCGCGAGAGTCTCGGTCTCCCGAACCATTGATCGGGGCAGTTTACACCCCAAACTTCAGTTGCTAGCGTCCGCAACGTGAGTGTTCCGCTATGAGTCCGCGACGGATCGCGAAACTTCTGGCCTGGTTCGGCGCCGTGGCCTTTGCTGTCGTCTTCATCGTTACAGTAGCGATAGTGCGAAACCGTTCAGCTCAGCAAAAACTGGCCAAAACAGCGGTCGAACTCGTACCTGGCTCACTGTTGCATGCTCATAACTTCCACTGGACTCAGATGAAAGGGGACAAGAGCCAGTGGGTGCTTCAGGCAGGCGAAGCCAATTATTCGGACGATAAGACCAGCGTGATTCTGCAAAATCCGGAACTCGCGATGACGGCTTCGGACGGCAAGCACGTCGCGCTCTCCGCGAAATTAGCGAAGCTAACAATGGATGGAAATCACATCAAAAGTGCTAATCTTAGTGGAGGATTAGTGGCCCATTACGGCGACTTTGTGGTGACCACCGACGAAGCGACCTTCTCACCGGATTCGGACACCCTTGAGGCCCCGGGCAAGGTAGCGATCGCCGGTCCGGACATCAACGTTACGGGGATTGGTCTGAATGGCCATCCCAAGGCTGAAGTTTTCGAATTGCTGAAACAGGTCACGACGCAGATAACACCGCGGCAGACTGATAATCATGCGAAAGCCTCCTGAACTTCGCCTCCGGCGGGAACCTGATGCGATGGGACCGATGCTCGGTACGATCGCGATTGCTTTGATTCTTACCATCAAGCTTACCCCCGCGGCCTATGCCCAGAACCCGGCTCCAAGCCCCGGAGCGAATGCCGCCACTTCGTCGCCGGCGAAGACCGCGAAAGCTGCAGCGAAGGATACTTCGAATAAGAACTCGGGAAAGCCCGACGACAATCCGTTCGGCGATTTTGGGAACACGAAAAATCGCGGCCCGGTGAATATCCAATCGGACACGATGACCCTCGACTACAAGGGCAACTCGGTGCTCTTCAAAGGCAACGTCCACGCCAAACAGGCCGATGGCGACCTATGGACCGACTCGCTGGACGTTAAGTACGGGAAGGATTTTCACCAGATTCAAGAGATGTTTGCTGAGGGCAACGTGCGAATGAGTCAGGGTCAGCGCTTTTGTACCGGTGACCATGGCGTCATGAACCAGGCGGCCCACACCGTGGTACTAACCGGCTCTCCCTCATGTCACGACGACAAAGATGAAATAAGCGGAGACAAGATCGTAGTTCATCTCGACACTGGCAAAAGCGATGTGTTGGGTCAGGTTAAAGCTAGGATCTTCCCTCATGATGATAAATCCCGCGATAATGAGGTACCGGCCAATATCAGCAATTAGCCGTACAAGCATTTAGGAACAATGGCGCTCGAACAGAGACTGTCACTCACCACTGGGCTCAAGCTCAAGCTGGTGATGACGCCGCAACTGCAGCAGGCAATTAAGATCCTCCAATATTCGCTACCCGAATTGGAGGCGGTCGTACAGAGCGAACTCGACTCGAACCCGATGCTCGAACCGCTCGACCAGAGCGTCGGCGAGACGGCCGCGAACAGCGATGCCGATACCGAACTCGCTTCGACCGACGGAGAGCCCCTACCTCCCGAACCCGAGGCTGGTAATGGCGCGCTCGATACGGAGTGGGAAGCGGGGCCGGTTGAAACGCCTGCTGAACCACTCATCACCGATGCGCCTGATGCGGCGGCAGAGGTGCAGGATCCGGGGATCGAGAATCTCGACTGGCGGGAATATCTCGAAACCTACTCAAACAACTGGCAGGACAGTGAAGCCGCCGGTGACGACGACGAACGCCAACAGGCCCTCGAAAATCGCCTGACCCGACGCACCTCTCTCGAGGAACATCTGATGTGGCAGCTCCGGCTCTCCAGCCTGAGCGCAGTAGATCAGCGTATCGGCGCTACGATCATCTATAACCTCAGTGACGACGGATATCTGGAAACCCCGGTCGCCGAGTTGGCCGCACAACTTGAAACCAGCGAAAGCGAGGTAGAACGAGTTCTGCGCGCGGTTCAGCGTCTCGACCCGGCAGGTGTCGGCGCGAAGGATCTGCAGCAGTGTCTGCTGTTGCAGCTGCGCGGCCTCGGAATGGAAGAATCGCTCCCGGCACGCATTATCCGCGACCATTTAGGCCTTTTAGAGAAGCATCGCTTTCCCGAAATCGCCAAGGAATTGGGCGTCTCGCTGGAGATGGTCCGTGAAGCCGCGAAGACGATCGCACTGCTGGAGCCAAAGCCCGGTCGCGATTACGGCGGCGCCGAGCCAACCTATGTGGTCCCTGACGTCTATATCCAGAAAGTCGGGGAAGATTTCATCGTAACCTTGAACGAGAGCGCCGTGCCGCGTCTGCGACTGGCAAGCTATTACCAGCGCGTCCTCAACGATGGCACAGTCACGCAAGCCACCAAGGACTACATGCAGGAGCGGATGAAATCCGCTCGGTTGCTGGTTAAATCGATCTTCCAGCGTCAGCAAACGATTTTGAAGGTCGCGAATTCGATCGTGAAATTTCAGCGGGCATTCTTTGAGCATGGCATCAGCCAGTTGAAGCCCCTCGTGCTCAAAGATGTCGCCGATGACATCAGCATGCACGAGTCGACGATAAGCCGGGCGACTGCTAACAAATACGCCCATACGCCTCGCGGTATCTTTGAGCTCAAATTCTTCTTCACCTCCGGTGTGAAGGGCACGGACGGCGGAGACGTGAGCTCCGAGACGGTGAAAGAGAAGATCAAGACGCTCATCGCCGGAGAGGCGCAGAACAATCCTTTATCCGACCAGGCGATCGCCGAGATGCTGAGCACGGATCAAATTACGATCGCGCGCCGTACCGTCGCCAAATATCGAGATGCGCTTGGGATCCTCCCGTCGAGCCGCCGCAAGCGGATTTAGTTCTTCCGGAAGGCGTCGGGTATGAAAAGACCTCAGACTGGACAGCGCAAAACGAAGGTCGCCACGACTTCCAAGGCCGATGGAGTTAAAGCCCCACGTTCGACGCCCAAGTCGAATGTTTCGATCACGTTTCGCCATGTCGATCCGACCGATGCGCTGCGAACTTACGCCGAACGCAAGTTCGGGCGAATTGCCAAACACTTCAAACGCGATTGTGAAACCTATCTGATACTGGCGGTGGACAAACATCGTCAGTCTGGCGAAGTGACCCTGAAATCGGGCAAACTCGAGTTTGCCGCACGTGAGGAGACCAAGGATCTTTACTCGGTCATCGATCTCCTCGCCGAGAAGGCAGCGAAACAGCTACAAAACCATTTGGAGAAAAGCTCGACGCGACGCGTACGAACAGCCTCGACCGGGGCGATAATGACAGCGATCGAAGAAAGCTGATTCCATCGATTCTCGTACTTAGAAAATGAAAATCGCCGAAGTCCTGACCCCTGAGCGGATTCTGCCGAACCTTAACGGCCAAGATAAACCGCAAATTCTCAACGAACTGGCGACCTGCCTCACTTCAGACCAGCGCGAAATCAACCTGGCCAGCCTGAAAGGCGTGCTCGCAGAGCGGGAGAGGCTGGGCTCGACCGCTATCGGCGATGGTATCGCGATCCCACACGGCAAGATCTCTGGCGTAAAGGATATCGTCGGTGTCTTCGGACGCTGCCGTAAGGGCGTCGATTTCGATTCTCTCGACGGCAATCCGACGCATCTTTTCTTTCTATTGGTCGCTCCCGAGGATTCAGCCAGTCTGCATCTGAAGGCCTTGGCGCGTGTGTCACGCCTCTTTCGCGATAATTCGTTCCGCGATCAGTTGATGAGCGCGAACGAGGCCAGCGAAATCTATCGTCTGATAATCGAAGAGGACAACAGGCACTGAGGCAGGGCCGATCGTAGCTTGAATCGTCTCGTTTAGCGCTTCAGACAAAGACCGCCTGTCACCGAGCAAAGCGATGGGCAAGCGAAAGCGCAAAGAGAAAGCCAAGCGAGAGTCCGAAGTGACTTCGGCGAAGGGCAAGCCACGCCTTAAGGCGCGATCCGCCAGCGGCAAAACTGGTGGGTCGAAAGAGGCCGCAGCTGCACCGAACTCATCGAAGCCGACGAGGCTGATTATCGTTACGGGCGTCGCGGGCTCTGGGCGCGCATCGGCGATGCGCGTGCTGGAGGACTTGGGCTTTTACTGCGTCGATAACCTGCCGGTTGCCCTGGCCTTGAATGTGGTCCAGTTGGCCGCGGCGCATAGTCCACCGGCCGAACGCGTAGCGTTGGCGATCGATCCCCGTGAGCGGCTCTTTTTCCCCGCATGGCCCAAGACCTTCGATGAGCTCGAACGGCGGGGCTTCAGACCCGAGATTCTGTTCCTTGATGCCTCCGACGAGGTGCTCGCGCGCCGCTACTCCGAAAGCCGCCGGCCTCATCCGCTGGCGCAGGGCGTCGGCAGTATCGTCGATAGCATTCGGCGCGAGCGATTAGCCTTGGCCGAGATGCGTGACCGCGCGACTCGGGTAATCGACACCTCGACCACGACGATTCATGAGTTGCGCGAGATTATCACTGCTTCCGTGATGGGATCGCATAATGGCGATCGGATGGCGATCACACTGGTCTCTTTCGGCTATAAGTACGGTAGTCCGGTCGGGCTCGACCTTATTTTCGATGCCCGCTTTATTCCGAACCCGTTCTTTGTTGCGACCTTGCGGCCCCTCGACGGCACCGATGTGCGAGTGCAGGGGCATGTGATGGGGCATCCGGAAGCGCGGCGCTTCGTAAACGACATCGGGAAACTGCTCGAATTCCTGATTCCTCTCTATCGCCGCGAAGGCAAGAGCTACCTCTCGATTGGAATCGGATGCACCGGCGGGCGTCATCGCTCCCCCGCACTGGTCCGCGAACTGAAGGGCCGGCTCCATCAGGCTGGTTTCGAGGCCCAGGTACGCGATCACGATATCGCGCGCTGAACCGCATCTCCGCTATCAGAAGTGGTGAGCAATTAACGAAAGCGCCTTGTCACAAAAGACGGCGCCTGCGTATCATTAAGCCCAGTTTATGGCAGCTGCGAGTCCAATTTCAGGCCCTGCAATCAAGCGGGAATCCGATTCTTGGGTCAGTAAGGCCCTGCGTATCGCCTTCCTGATCACCCTCATCGGGGGTTCAACATTCTTACTTTACGTTCATAGCGATTGGTTCAGGAACCCGGCCTCGATGAAGGCCGAAGTGCTCTCGTGGGGAGCATGGGGGCCGATCGCGTATGTGCTGTTGTACGCCGTCGGGCCATCCTTTCTGGTTCCGGGCGCCGTCATGACGATCGCGGGTGGACTGGCCTTCGGCGCTTTCCGCGGTGCGGTCTGGTCTTTGGTTGGAGCTAACTCAGGTGCTCTGATCGCTTTTGGCGCGGGCCGCTTCCTCGGGCAATCCTTCGTCGATCGCATCACGCCGAATCGTTTTCGCCATCTGCTCGATCATCTGGTACGTAACGGATTCTACGTAATTCTTTATCTGCGTCTGGTACCCGTAATCCCGTACAATGCGCTAAACCTGCTGGCCGGGGCCTCGCCAATCGAGTTCAACGACTATTTTTGGGCGAGCGTGATCGGGATGATCCCTGGCACCATCTTGTTCGCCTTCCTCGGCGACGCACTTTGGCATCCGACATCGCCGCGCTTCTTCATCGCGATCGGCCTGATTATCTGCTGCTTTATCGGTGGGGAGATGTACCGCCGCTGGAACAAAGTCCCAATCGAGGCGTAGTACTCGTTACTGTCCCGACGGCTTTATCCAAGTCATCCTGAGGCGCAGCCGGAGAATCTCGGCCACGTCCCTCTCCGCGCCAGATTCAGCAACGGCGTAATGGCATTGGGTCGGAACGTGCATCTTTCGAGATACCATTTTTTAATGTAAAATGGCATCAATGAATGCCAGGCTCACTTTGGACAAAGCAGGACGGATCGTTCTGCCGAAACCGCTTCGCGACCAGCTAGAACTAGCGGCTGGCGACGAACTCGAATTGGAGAGTGTGGGAGAGGCGATCACGCTTCGTCCGGTCCGAGGCGGGGCTCAGCTACGAAAAAAACAAGGCGTCTGGGTTTTTCGTAGCGGTGAACCGCTAAGCGCCGCAACCGTGGAAGAAACGCTTCGGCAGGTGCGGGACGAGCGCGATGACCGCAATCTTAGACACAACCGTTGAGCGCTTTCTTCGATACTTCGGTGCTGATTCCGATCTTCATGGAAGAACATGAACATCACGAGCGCAGTTTGGCGGCGTTTCTCGCCGCCGATAAGACTAGTGATACCTGTGCGACACACAGCTTGGCGGAGATCTACGCGACCATGACGCGGCTACCTGGGCGACATCGCCTAACTGGCGATCAGGTGATGCTGTTCATCGAAAACATCCGCGAGCGGCTGAAACTCGTAGGACTGACGGGCGAGGAGTATTACGAGGCGCTCAAGGAAGCGTCCGCCAATAGGATCTACGGCGGCACCATCTACGATCTGTTGATCGCGCGATGCGCCGTCAAAGCTAAGGCGGAGACCATCTATACTTGGAACCTCCGCCATTTTGAGCAATTCGACGGCGACATAGCTGAACGCCTGCTAACGCCCTAATAGCCGAGGACGCTCGCATAGCATTTAGATCGACTGCGCGGAATTACGTTCCGGATTGCCAGCTCGTCAGGTACTTCTTCTGTTCTTCGCTCAGGGTATCGATCTTGATTCCCATCGCGGCGAGCTTCAGGGCCGCGACTTCGTTCTCGATCGCCTGCGGGACCTCGTGCACCTTGATCGGCAGCGGCGGATTCGTCGCCACCCAGTGCGAGGCCATCGCCTGCGTCGCGAAGCTCATATCCATTACCTGCGCGGGATGGCCCTCGGCGCAAGCCAGGTTCACCAGCCGGCCTTGTCCAAGCACGTAGATCGTGCGGCCATTCTTGAGATGGTACGCATCGACGTGACGGGTCACGTCGCGGTCGATCTTGGACGCTGAATCGTTGAGATAGGCGATATTGATCTCGACGTCGAAGTGGCCGGAGTTCGAGAGGAACGCGCCGTTTTTCATCAGCTTGAAGTGCGGGGAGTCGATAACCGAATGGTCACCGGTGGCCGTGACGAAGATATCGCCGATCGCGGCAGCTTCGACCATCGGCATCACGCGGAAACCGTCCATCGCCGCTTCGAGCGCGCGAATCGGATCGACCTCGGTAACAACCACGACCGCTCCGAGCCCACGAGCGCGCAGGGCGATACCCTTGCCGCACCATCCGTAGCCCGCAACCACGAGAACCGAGCCGGCTACGAGAACGCCGGTCGCGCGGATAATCCCGTCGAGGGTCGATTGGCCGGTGCCGTAGCGGTTATCGAACAGATGCTTGGTCTGCGCGTCGTTGACGGCGACCACGGGAATCTTGAGGGCGTTGTCCTGCTCCATCGCACGGAGGCGAATAACACCGGTCGTGGTCTCTTCCATACTGGCGCGGACTTCGGTCACCTGGCCTTTGAACTCGGTATGGAGCAGGCTGACGAGGTCGGCGCCGTCGTCCATCGTGATATTCGGATGCGCCGCGAGAACGGCACGCAGATGGCTGTAGTAAGTATCGCGATCTTCGTTGTGAATCGCGTAGGTGGGGATGCCATATTCAGCTACGAGGGCGGCCGCGACGTCATCCTGAGTCGAAAGCGGATTACTCGCGCACGCGATGACTTCGGCTCCTCCCGCTTTCAGAGCACGCAGAAGATTCGCGGTCTCGCAGGTTATATGGAGGCAGGCAGCCATCCGATAACCCTTGAGGGGCTGTTCCTTCGCGAATCTCTCACGAATCAGTCGGAGCACCGGCATCTGATGGTCGGCCCATTCAATACGCTTGCGGCCGGCACCAGCCAGGCCAATATCGTGCACATCGTGCCCTGCGTGACGTTCAGGCATCGGAGATCCTCCAGTAACTGCTAGGGAAGGCGATTCAATTAGCGGCTGGCGGTGCGGAAAGCACTCTTCAGCGCATCGACGCGATCCACCCGTTCCCACGGGAAATAGCCATTCTCGGCCGGACGTCCGAAGTGCCCATAGGAGGCCGTCTTTTGGTAGATCGGCCGCTTAAGGTCGAGCGTCTTAATAATGCCGGCGGGACGGAAGTCGAAAATTTCGCGCAGCGCCGAAGAGAGCTTCTGATCCGGCACTGTGCCGGTGTCGAAAGTATCGATGAGCAAGGAAACGGGTTCGGCAACACCGATCGCGTAAGCGACCTGAATCTCGCAGCGCTTAGCCAACCCGGCCGCCACGACGTTCTTCGCAACATAGCGCGCCATATAGCAGGCTGAGCGGTCGACCTTCGAGGGATCCTTACCCGAGAAGGCACCACCGCCGTGACGGCCATAGCCGCCGTAGCTATCAACGATAATCTTGCGGCCCGTCAGACCGCAGTCGCCGTGAGGTCCACCAACGACGAAACTACCGGTCGGATTCACGTGAAAGACCGTCGATTTGTCGAGATACTGCGCCGGTACCGTCTTCTTGATGAGCTCTTCGATCATCGCCTCGCGAATCGTCGAGTGGCTCACGTTCGGAGAATGCTGCGTCGAAATAACGACCGCCGAAACACCGACCGGGCGACCGTCGGCATAGCGCACCGTGACCTGGCTTTTGCCGTCGGGGCGGAGAAAATCGAGCTTTTTTTGCTTACGGAGCGCCGTCAGATTCTCCATCAGACGATGGGCCAACGCGATCGGCAGCGGCATCAGCTCGGGGGTCTCGTCGCAGGCATAGCCAAACATCAGGCCCTGGTCGCCCGCGCCCTGTTCCTTATGAAGCCCTTCGCCTTCCGTAACGCCCTGCGAAATATCGGGCGATTGGGGTTCGATCGCGGTTAGCACGGCGCACATATCGCCGTTGAAGCCTACGTCATCATGGTCGTAACCGATTTCAACCGCCGTCTTGCGGGCAATCTTGATGAAATCCGGGCTCGCCTTGGTGGTGATTTCACCTGCCAGAACGATAAGACCAGTCTTGGCCAGAGTCTCAAGCGCAACGCGGGAGTTGGGATCTTCGGCGAGCAGGGAGTCAAGCACCGCGTCCGAGATCTGATCGCACATTTTGTCGGGATGACCCTCGGAAACAGACTCAGACGTGAAAAGGAAATCGTTCAAAGGCATTTAACGCGCGGCTCCTTGGAGACGCTCTTGGCGCACGGAAAGACTTTTATCGGATGCGGCGTTTCAAGAGCGGTCAAATTGGTTTTGCATTCGGCCCCGTCAGCGTAAGACTGCGCAAGCGGGCCTTCTTCGATGGTGGGCTAAGATATAACCAGCGATTATGGCAAGGGTCAATGACCTTCCGGTCAGGCTCTGCTACTAGATGGCCAGTTCTAGTCTTCGCCGAAGCGTTGTTCGAAAAGATCGCGGACGGCCTTCAGCGTCGCCTCGGCGTCAGCACCCTCGACCTTAACGTGGAGCTTCGTTCCGATCCCAGCTCCCAGTGTTATCAAGTTGACGACGCTCCGTGCATTGGCCTTCCTGCCGTCCATCTCCAACGTTACAGTCGACGTGAACGGCTTTAATGCTTGCGCCAGCGTCGAGGCCGCTCGAAGATGGAGTCCCAAGCGATTCTTGATTTCGAGATTTGCTTCCGCCACACCCACTGCCTTCAGGATAAATTGTCGGATGTGCTACGTAAACGCGTCTTGCGTGCGACCAGCCTCATCCTTGGCCGTTTTCGAGGTTGCGAACCCGAATAACCTTGAATAGAACTAACTACTCCGCATCAAAGAACAAGGGTGTATCAATGTCCTCGCCCGCGACGACCAATACGTGGAACGCTGATCGTTACGCGCATAACGCGCATTTTGTGCCGGCTCTCGGCCAGCCGGCGCTCGATCTGCTCAAACCGGTGCGAGGCGAGCGGATTCTCGATCTCGGATGCGGCGATGGCGTTCTTACCGAGAAGATCGCCGCCGTCGGCGCGACCGTAGTGGGCGTTGATGCGTCTGCTGACATGGTCGCCGCGTCGCAGCGCCGTGGCCTGGACGCGCACGTTATGGACGGCTTGAGCCTGAGCTTCAATCGGGAGTTCGACGCGGTCTTCTCGAATGCGGCGTTACATTGGATGAAATCCGACCCGGACAGGGTTATCGAGGGCGTCGCGCGGGCGCTCAAGCCGGGCGGACGCTTCGTGGCTGAGATGGGCGGTCATGGATGCGTTGCTGCGATAATGGTTTCGATGCTTGCGGTCTTGCAGAAACGGGGTGTTGATACGCAGGGAGTATCGCCATGGTACTTCCCCACCGTCGACGATTACAAAAGCCGCCTCGAAAAAGCCGGCTTCACGGTCGATTATATCGAGCTTATCCCCCGACCGACGCCGCTGCCGACAGCTATGGAA
Source organism: Binataceae bacterium (SeqCode) (assembly GCA_035541875.1). GTDB lineage: Bacteria > Desulfobacterota > Binatia > Binatales > Binataceae > JAJPHI01. The sequence continues at coordinate 75,494 of DATKML010000058.1, read as the reverse complement.
GGATGGCTTGAGGTCTTTGGCGAGCCGATGCTGAAACTACTGCCGGCGGGCGATCGTCTGGCGGCACGCGACGAGGTTATTGCGCTAGTGCGCCCAGTCCTGTGCGACGAGCGCGGTCGCTGGACGGCGGACTATATCCGGCTACGCTTCGCAGCGCATCTAAGCTAGAAGCGGATCGAATAGGTTTCTTTTACTTGACACCCGTCGTTACGCTTGCGAAAATTTGCCGAGCGTGGTACCTAACCGCTATCTCGTTGAAGGAGCTACCCGATGAAGTGGAGCAAACCGGCGTTTGAAGATCTGCGTTTTGGCTTTGAAGTGACGATGTACATCTGGACCCGCTAAATCGGGTACATATTCAAAGCACAACAGCGGCCGCACCCTTCATTAAGAAGGCGCGGCCGTTTTGCTTTCCGCCCTGATTGTCCTTCCGATAGGCCCGCGTTCTGATGCGTATAGTTGTCCTTGGTGCTGCCGCCGGTGGCGGCTTTCCTCAATGGAACTGTAACTGCCGCAACTGCTCCGGATTCCGCGCCGGAACGATTCGCGCCAAGCGCCGCACCCAATCCTCGATCGCCGTCAGCTCCAATTCGACGGACTGGGTCCTGATTAACACCTCGCCGGATGTTCTCACCCAGCTTGCCCAGACGCCCTTGCTGCAGCCTGCGCGAGCAATTCGCGACACCGGAATTAACTCGATAATCCTCGTCGACGGCCAGATCGACCATACGGTCGGACTCTTCATGCTTCGCGAGGGCAAGCCTTTGCAGGTCTACTGCACGCCGAGCGTTCGCGAGGACCTGACGACGGGCAACCCTGTCTTCAACGTGCTGTCGAGCTACTGCACCGTTAACTGGCATCCGATAGGGCTCGACGGCAGCAAGTTCACGATCGCGGGAATCGAGGGAGTGACCTTCCGGGCGATCCCGGTCGAGAGCAAAGCACCGCCCTTTTCGCCCCATCGGAATCAGCCCACGATCGGCGACAATATCGGTCTCATGATCGAGGGTTCCGAGGGTGAAGCGGTTTTCTATTCCCCGGGCCTCTCGGAAATCGATTCCGCCGTGGCGGCGTGCATGGACCGCGCCGATTGCATCATGGTCGATGGCACCTTCTGGACCGATGACGAGATGATCCAGCAGGGCGTGGGGCACAAGCGCGGGATGGAAATCGGCCATCTGGCGCAATCAGGACCCGGAGGGATGATCGAGCAGCTCGGCCGATGGCCCAAGGCGCGGCGCATCCTCATCCATATCAACAATACGAACCCAATCCTCAATGACGACTCAGCCGAACGGCACGAACTCGAACGCGCGGGAATCGAAGTAGCGTACGACGGGATGGAAATCGTCCCGCGAAGACTGGGCTGAGGAACACGAAATCACGTGCCAAGGTTCTAAAACACCTCTTGCCGACTTGAAAATTGGTTGAGCGCCTGCCCAAGCTGAGATCAGAAGAAGAGCGGAGTATCGTCCTGTTATGAGCACCGAAATTGCCCAGGCTTGGAGCCGCGAAGAGTTCGAGCGACGCCTGCGCGCCAAAGAGAACCGCTACCACACGCATCATCAGTTCCACATCGATATGAATGCGGGGAAGCTGTCGCGCGAGGCGATCCGCGGATGGGTCGCGAACCGCTACTACTATCAGGCGACGATCCCGATGAAGGACGGTGCGGTCATCTCCAACTGTCCGATTCGCGAGGTACGCCGTGCGTGGATTGTGCGAATCCTCGATCAGGACGGTCACGGTGACGAGGAAGGCGGCAACGAGGCATGGGTGCGGTTGGGTGAAGCGGTGGGAATCCCGCGCGATGAACTCCTCTCGTTCAAGCACGTGCTTCCCGCGGTGCGCTTCGCCTGTGATGCGTATTTGAATTTCGCCAAGTCACGGCCCTGGCAGGAAGCGGTTTGCTCTTCGCTGACGGAGATGTTCGCCCCGGAGGCACATAAAGATCGTCTCGCGACATGGCCGGACAAGTATCCGTGGATCCACCCAGACGGCCTGCGTTACTTCCGGATGCGCTTGTCGCAAGCGCGGCGCGACGTTGAAGACGGCCTGCGTCTGACGCTCGATCATTTCAATACGCGGGAGCTGCAGGAACGCGCTCTCGATATTTTGCAATTCAAACTGGATGTGCTCTGGACGATTCTCGACGCGGTGCAACTCGCGTACTGCCAGGGGGCGGCCGAGTCTGCGAGGCACGGCCAAGATGAGCGATAAAGCAAAGATCGAGCTGGAGCATACACCCTCACTCGCGGCACGAGGCCGGTTGCAATTCGAACCAGCGCAGAATGCAACGGTACTGCTCTATCCGGAAGGGATGATCAAACTGTCGGATACGGCAGCGGAGATTTTGAAGCGCGTCGACGGCAAGGCGACGATCGGTCAGATAATCGCCGATCTCGAACATACCTACCCCGGCGCGGAGTTGCGCAACGACGTATTGGAGTTTTTCGAGACCGCCTATGCCCGACGCTGGATCGCAATCCAAGGTTGGTAGTCCGCTCTGGCTGCTCTGCGAGCTGACCTATCGCTGTCCGTTACACTGCCTGTTCTGCTCGAATCCGATCGACTATACGCGGCACAACAACGAGCTTGCGACCGACGAATGGATTCGCGTGCTGCGCGAAGCGCGCGAAATCGGTGCGGTGCAGCTCGGCTTCTCGGGCGGTGAACCGCTCAAGCGCGACGATCTGGAAACGCTGGTCGGCGAGGCACACAAGCTCGGCTACTACAGCAATCTGATCACTTCGGGCGTCGGCCTCGACGAGAAGCGCGCCTTCGCCCTGCGCGATGCGGGGCTCGATCACGTGCAGTTGAGTTTTCAGGACTCGACGAAAGAGCTGAACGACTTTCTCAGCCATACGAAGACTTTCGAGCTGAAGATGCGGATCGCGAAGCTGCTGAAGGCGGCCGGTTATCCGATCGTGCTCAACGTCGTAATCCATCGTCAGAATATCGATCACGTCGATCAGATACTCGAGATGGCGGCGCGGCTCGAAGTCGATTTCCTTGAACTCGCCAACGTCCAGTACTACGGATGGGCCTTCCTGAATCGGCAATATCTGTTGCCGACGCGCGATCAGATTGCGCGGGCCGGGGAGGCGACGAATCGTTTCCGCGACAAATACGGCTCGAAGGTGCGCGTCTATTTCGTCGTGCCGGATTATTACGAGAATCGGCCCAAAAAGTGCATGAACGGATGGGGCGCGGTCTTTCTGGTCGTCGCAGCGGATGGACTCGCGCTGCCGTGTCATCAGGCGCGGATGCTGCCCGGGATCGATTTCCCCGATGTACGGCGCGACAGCATCAAATCAATCTGGTACGACTCGCCAGCCTTCAATCGCTTCCGCGGCTTCGACTGGATGAAGGAGCCTTGTCGCGAGTGTCCGGAACGAGAGAAGGAACTCGGCGGATGCCGCTGCCAGGCCTATCTGCTGACGGGCGATCCGGCCAATACGGATCCAGTATGCGAACGCTCGTCGGCCCACTCGAAGATTTTGCAGGCGCTCGCCGAAACCAATCAGCCCGCAGCCAAGTACTACTTCCGCGACGACAAGAACTCACGCGAACTCTCCGCTGCCGCTGAGGAGGAACTGCGCAAGTGAATTGGGCGGAGGCGCTTCGCGTAGATCCTTCGGCACGGTTCGCCTTCGCTCACCGGCGCAGGATGACAGAGATTGCTGTGCCGAGGTTTCCGGATGGCCGTGTGTGACCGGTCGCAGCAGGGTCACCGAGTTTCAGCGAACCGAAGTGTTGCTCCCCGAGCCGTGGAGCAGCCTATCCTTCCCATCGCAGATCGAAACATTCGATAACGGGCTGACCGTGATCGCTCATCGCGATCGCAAAGCGCCAATCGTTGCGGTTTACGTTGCGTATCGTGCAGGCTCGCGCGATGAGCCTGCTGGCAAAAGCGGACTCGCTCACCTGTACGAACATCTAATGTATTGCGGAACGAAGCGTTTCCCCGGCAATACGTTCCGCCATCTGGAGAGAATCGGCGCTACTTCCATCAATGCGATCTCGCGCGAAGACTACACGGCCTTTTTCGAAAGCGTACCGAAAGATTCCCTCGATCAGGCGCTGGCGATCGAAGCGCATCGGATGGAAGAGAATTGCTTTGATCGGACTGAGTTTGAGCGGCAGCGAGAAGTTGTCCGCAACGAATTGCTACAACGAGAAGGAGAACCCTACGGTTCGATCAATCGCCGGATTGCCGAACAGAGCTATCCGGCGGAGCATCCGTATTCTCATCCGGCGGACGGGACGATCCCCGGCCTCGAGCGTCTATCCATCGACGATGCGCAGAGCTGGTATCGGACCCACTATCGCCCGGACAATGCCGTCATAGTGGTCGCGGGCGATATCGCTCCGCAAGCGGCGATCGAACGAGTGTATCGCCATTTTGGCAAGCTGCAGTATCAGGCTGCGGCTCCCGAGCAAACAGTAATCAGTGCCGAGAAGCCAAAACGCTCAAAACGCATCACCGTTGAAGAACGGACCAGCTCTGACCGCATCTACCTCGTCTGGAACGTTCCACCCTTCGCGACAGAGGAATATGCGCGACTGGAGTTGCTCGTCGAGATTCTTGGTGGCGGAGAAAACTCGTGGCTTTCGCAGCGATTGATCAATGAAGCCGACGTCGCGACCGTCATTGGAGCGGAAGCCCGACCGCACGAGTATGGCTCTCAGATTGTCCTGCGGGCCAGTGCGCGCGTTGGTGTTTCTCTCAAGCGACTGCGCGAAGAAGTCGAACGTGCAGTCGAACGACTAGCCGGCGCATCGATTGCGAAGTCGGCAATCGATCACGCCCGCACGCGGCTCTTTGCCCGCTGGACACGCGACACCGAGCGTTTATGCGGGCCACGAAGCCGAGTCGAACTCCTAGGCACTTCGTGGATCATGTCGTGTGACCGCCATGCGCACGAGAAGCGGCTCGCGCGGATCGTATCGGCGAGTGCACATGAACTCCGCACGGCAGCGAGTTCGTGGCTAAGTACGCCACTGATAATCGAAGCGCGTGGAGCACTTCGTAATCGGACCGGGAAGCGGGCACGGGGAGATTCCCACGATGATAATTCAATACAACGAGTAGCATTACCAAACACCGAGAGAACTCTATCGCCGGTGCGACCGATCGTGATTCGTCGCCCAGGCTCACCGACATGTGCGGTTCATCTCGTAATCGAGGGCGGTTCAAAGGACGATCCTGAGGGACGTAGCGGAACGGCAGCAGTCACTCTCGCGGCGTTGGCCGATCAGACGTTACGTCGCAGCCACCGAACGATCGCACAGCGGTTGGAGCGGCTGAACGGATCAATCGAAGTCCGAACGCTCCGCGATGCGTGCGTAATACGGCTTTCGTCACCCGCAGCCGATGCCGACGAGGCGACTGAGCTACTGCGGGAATTACTCGATCGCAGATTCATCGAGGACGGCCTCGTCGAACGCGGAAAGGCTCGTCAGCTCGGAGCGATACTGGCAGAGAAGTCACGGCCGTTCGACCTTGCGATGCGGCTGATGCCATCAATGCTATTCGGACGAGAGAATCGTTACGTGCGACCGCCGTCAGGAGTCCCATCTGAGGTAGCGCAGATCACTGTCGAGCAGGTTGCGGCATTAATCTCACGATGGCGCTTGGAAAGTGCGCGACGAGTGAGCTGCGTTGGGCCACAAAAGCGGGAAGCGTTGATCAGTCTGGGTGAACGGCTCGGCGCCGCCTCTAGAACCACCAAAGCACCTGTTCTGGAAGCCATCACGCCGTTGCCGCAAAGCCGGGTTGTGGTGGTTCACGCGCCGGAGCGAAAACAGACGGCGGTGTTCGCCTCGCGCGCGATCCCAGCACGCAGTCACGATAGCTTCGCCGCGATCGCCGCGGCTGATACCATTTTCGGTGGCTCGTTTTCCTCACGCCTGAATATGAATCTTCGCGAGGACAAGGGATGGTGCTACGGCGCACACAGCGTAATCGCGACGTGGCGAACGGCGGGCCTGTGGACCGCCTACACCGTTGTCGAACCCGAACGCACCGTGGAATCGATGAGCGAGATAGAGCGCGAGTGGCGGCATCTCCGCGACGTAACCTCCTTGGAGCTTAACGATGCGGTCGCTTTCATGACGAAGCGCGTCGCAGGCGAACTCGAAACCACCGCGCAGATCGCAACCGCGGCCGAAGAACTGATCATCGCGGGGCTACCGCGCTCGTGGTATCGCGAGTTGCAGACCCAATTACACGAACTGCGTCCGAGCACTATCGCTAAAGCACTGGAACCGCTCAACCAGCGGCGATTCGCCTGGGTAATTCTCGGCGATGTGACCTCGCTCGTTCCGGCGATCGAGAGAGCCGGCTTCGGCACCGTAGAGGTTATCGGCGAGCCGGATTCTATTCCCTGATAGATCGATATGGCAGCACAGCCCTCAGACACTTCTTCTGCGCAAGGCTTGCAGACCTTTCGCGCCCTGCGCCATCGGAATTTCCGTATTTTATGGCTCAGCCTGACGGTTTCAGCCGTCGGCACCTGGATGCAGATCGTCGCATTGAGTCTGCTGGTTCTTAAAATTACTAACGGCTCGGCGGTCGCGTTGGGCGTGCTATCGCTGACCCAAGCGGCGGCTTTTTTTCTGAGCGCGCCGATTGCCGGTGGAATCGCCGACCGTTTCGACAAGCGCCGTCTGCTGATAGTCACGCAAAGCCTTCTCATGTTCCTCGCGCTTCTGCTCGGGTTTGCCACGGCTGCGGGAGGAATAAAGTTCTGGTTGGTGCTGGCGATCGCATTCGCCAGTTCTACGATCCTAAGTGTCGATCAGCCTGCGCGCTTCGTTCTGCTGCCCAGTCTGGTTCCGCCCGAAGACCTGATGAATGCGTTGTCGCTACAGGCGGCAGTCTTCAATGGGGCGGCGATGCTCGGGCCGGCGATCGCGGGTCTCACGATTAATTTCTGGGGAATCGCGAGCGATTTTTTTCTCAATGGGGCGAGCTTCATCGCCGTCTTGGTCGCGCTAGCGCAGCTGCGGCCCGAAGCCCCCGGCAAGAATGAAGTACGTCGTGGTTCGCTGCTAGTCTCCGTGATGGAGTCGCTGCGATCGGTCCGCGCTGATGCGGTACTGCCAGCGATTCTGATCGCCTACGGTCTTCTGCTTTTCTTCGGACCCTCCCCGGCCCTGATGCTTCCCATTTTCGCCGATCGAGCGTTGCAGATAGGGCCGACTGGTTTAGGAATGCTCTTTTCGGCACTAGGTCTCGGCACAATCGCGGGTTCGCTAATCGCAGCTTCAATCGGGAATCGAACTTCGAAAAGCTATCTAATCTGGATCGGATACGTGCTCTGGGCCTCAGCGCTTGCGGCCTTCGGCCTAAGCCACGGATTGGGGATCGCGATGGCGACGCTCGCAATCGCGGGAACCGCGCAAAACCTGCTGAGCACGACGACGATCACGTTGATGCAGATGCGAGTGCCACCAGCGATGCGCGGCCGCGTAATGAGTCTCAATACGCTGCTGCTGATGGGTGCCCGTCCACTTGGGGACTTCCCGGCCAGTGCCGCGATCGCGCTGCTTGGGGTACGCGCGACCGTCCTGATCGCGGCCGGTATCGTAGGATGTGGGGCGCTATGTGCAATACGGCCGCGACGAATCGCGGCCGTATTGGACCAGTTTGTTTGAATTAAGAGACTTAGAGGGAGCCGGAACCTTTCGGCCACGGCGCACGCACATTTTGGCGCAGCTTCTGAAATGCCTTGGCCTGGAGTTGCTTAACCTGCGCAGGGGTCATCGAGAACTTCTTCCCGACTTCGTTCAAATTGTTGGTTCCCTCGACACCGATACCAAAGCCGCAGCGCAGCACCATCTCCTCCCGAGGAGTTAGTACAGAAAGAGCCTGGCGGGTGCGCTGACCCAAGCTCGACGATTCCGTTTTACCGTCGTTGCCGTTAACCAGAGTGAGGGAGCGCCGTCCGTTTACAGTCATGCGAACTACCTTCCGTTTGCGATCATTCGCGCTAACGTCATTATGCGTTCAGGCCCCGGATGTGGCAATTCAATTTCTTCTATCTTCGGCCATCAATGTTCATCTTTGATGACGTTTATTAACTCTAATCTGCGATCATCCTGACTCGCTTTGCCTCTCCTAATGTCGCTCTTTAGTTACCGGATCGCAACACCTGACCGGGCAGTGTCTCGCTGACACGGCCGTGCTCGTAGAGCATCTGGCCGTTCACAACTACATGCTCGACACCACGCGCCGGCATCACCAGACGTCGACCGCCGCCGGGTAGATCATTGCGCATCTCGCCCCGCTTGTTCGACCCGATAGTGTTGAAATCGAAGATCGCGACGTCAGCAGCCATCCCGGGCATCAGCCGGCCGCGATCCTTGATGCCGAACAGATCTGCCGGTTCGGACGTAATCCGCTTGATCGCATGCTCGAGCGTCAGAGCCTGGCGATCGCGCACCCAGGTGCCGATAAGGTAGGTGCAGTAGCCCGCGTCACAGAGCATATCGACATGCGCGCCACCGTCGCTGAGGCCGATCATCGTACGGGTATCGGTCAGCAGTTCGGGAATCCGAGCCTCGTTGGCGTTGAACAGCTCCATCGAGAACTCGACATTAACGTCGTCTTCGACCGCAAGATCGAGGAACGTATCAATACCGTCGCATCCACGCTCATGAGCGACCTGGGCAACTGTCTTGCCGACGAGCCGCTGCAGTTCGGGTTTCGCAACCTGCTTGATCGTGAGGCGCTCCCACTTGCCGTTGAAGATCGCGGGACGCTTGAGCGACTCCCGGAACGCATCACGGAAGCCGTTGTCAGCATAGATCTTCTTCTGTTCCTCGGCCGTCTGATTAAAGACCGGCTGCCAGCTCGTAATGTTCGCGAAAATGAAAGGGTTGCGCATGTTGATTTCGACGATTAGCGGTCGGCAGGTAACCTGCGGAATACCGCCGCGCCGAATCAGAGGCTCGACTTTGCGCAGGCTCTCCTGACAGGCCTCGGGAATATCGTCCCGATTCAGCAGAGCGAGCCATGTTACAGGCCGGCCGCTCTCGGTGAGCATGAAATCGAGGAACTCGGCCTCTTCGTCACTGACGACGGATACGGCCTTGGTCAACACCATCTCGATCGCGCCGCGCCCCATTTCCTTCAGTGCGTTGGCGTAAGCCTTGTACTCATCGCGGCTGGCGTTGCGACAGGCCAGCGGGCGTCCCTTGTAGCCGATATGCTGCGGGGCAGTCGTCGTGGTGAAGCCGAACGCGCCCGAGCTAACCGCCTCTTTGAGTAGAGCCTTGATTTGCGCGGTCTCTTCGGTCGTCGCGGCCCGCTCCATCGACTCCTCGCCCATCACGTAATGGCGAAAGGGGGTAAGCGGTGCGAGAAAGCCGAGATTCACTCCGGTGCCGCGCTTCGAGGCCGCGTCGAGATATTGCGGGAAGGTCTCCCACTCCCACTTGATACCCTTGCCCAGCACTTCGAACGGAATTGCTTCGACGTTCACCAGGTCCCATGCCGCGATCTCACGCACTGCGGGTTTGCAAGGTGCGATACCGACGCCGCAATTCCCCATCATCACGGTGGTAACGCCATGCCATGAGGACGAAGTCAGATAGGGATCCCAGCAGATTTGGGCATCGTAATGGGTATGTGGATCGACGAAGCCGGGAGCGACAATGAGGTCACTCGCATCGATCGTCTTCTTCGCTCCTTCCGTTACTTTGCCGATAGCAGCAACTTTGCCGCCCGCGATCGCGACATCGGCGCGGCGTGAAGGCGCGCCGGTGCCATCCACCACCGTCCCGTTTTTGATCAAAAGATCGTACGACATGAGCAGGTCTCCTCTGTGTCCCCGCTGCGCGATAGATCCCTGCGTGCAGATCAATCGGCACAATCGTTTCGTGTGTGTTTGAAGCTGGAGCTCTGGCTATGGTCTAGCAGCGTTGAAGCGTTTTCGGCAAATCTTTTTTTGCCGCACAAATCCACAAGCCCTTAGCGTTAGAAATCGAAGATTCGGCGCATCGTCTGCAGCATGTTATTGGCCTGGGCTGTCGTTGCTGCGGTGGCGACCGCGGCTTCGGTATGTGCGACCGTAGCTTCGATACGACGCGCGGCAATCTTGGCGATGCGGGTCGCGATTTCGGGACGCGCCCGAAACAGATGGCCGAAGCCGTCGCGATCGATCCGCAGCACCTCTACGTCGGTTCGCGCACGCACGGTGCTGTTACGTGGTTCGCCGGTCAGCAGGGCAATCTCTCCGAAGAAGTTGCGTGACGCCGTACTCTCAATCGCACTGACAACCAGGGGCGGAGCACCATTGCCACTTTCGCGCAGGATATCCACGACGCCGTGGCGGAGAATAAAGAAGCAATCACCGATCTCGCCCTGATGGATCAGCAATTCGTCGCGCGCAAATTCCATCAACTGGATTGAGGGCAAGACGATCCGCAGATCCTCGTCGCTCAGATCACGGAAAAGATCGACGCGTCGTAAATCGTTGAGGATGCGGTGCTCGCCGGCAATGGCACCGTTGGCCATGCCATTCTGAACCTCACGCATTTGGATCATCGGATAGGGAAAGCTGACCGAGTTACGATGCATCACGTACCAGAGGCTGCGATTCAGCTTGGCGCGGATATTCTCCTGATGAGCGTAATCGGCGATCCAGTATCTGATGCGGTAACGGATCGCCCAGTCGTTAAATTCCCATGGGCCGATTTCGGGGCGCGGATCATTCAGGACCTCTGGCATGTCCGCGAGAATCGAGGTGACGAGTTCTTCGATTTTCCCCGGCGCATCGTCATAGCCGAAGCCGACAAAGATCTCATCGGCGACTCTTCCGGACGCGGAGTAATTGGTAAGGACGCTGTGCGTGATCATATCGAAGGGCACAGTCACACTTTCGCGCCTACGCGTACGGATTCGCGTCGTTCTCCATCCAGTCTCAAGCACTTGCCCAACGTGATCGCCGAAGCGCACCCAGTCTCCCGGCATAAACGGCCGATGCGTCTGGATCAGAAAGCCTGCCAGCATATCGCGATGTTCGAGGAATCCCTTACCCAGGGCGAATAACACCGGGAGTGCCAGCAACTGCCGGATGTCGAAATGAAGGATCTTGCTCGCGACGAAGAGCAGAGTTCCCCCGTACATCAAGGTCAGCGAGAACTCCGTCGCGACGGTCGAGATATGCACGCGATGGCGTCGGATTAGCGCCTCGATGCTTTCGACCACCAGGCGAATGAGCCCGCACAGCATCAGCGCGATACCGCCCGCGCGGATGTAAAGCGCCCAATCAGCCCCACCCTCACGCGGGACCATCAACTCCAGCATCATGCCCATCGAGAGCATGATGAAACCGACCGGGGTTAAGCCTCGAGTGCCGCGACGGAACGCTACGGCGGCCAGTGCCGCGCCAAGAGCTACGACACCCTGGCTGATAGCTAGGAAGATCTCGCCCCAACTCTCGTGCATCGCGGCCTTAGCATTCCACAGTGCGCATCATGAAGCGAATACCAATTGGCCTGCCTATGGATCGGAAAATGGCCGCGTCTGCGGGCGATGCGGCGAGGTTCCAATCTTGGCGGTGCAGGCTACGTCACGATTGCGATGTCGTATGCAGGCGGTAGCTTGTCGCTTACCACTGAGACGGTGTAGGTGTGCTCATCGATACGGATGATACCGCCGTCGCTCAGCGCTCCATAAATGACCTGGTTGTCCTCAGGATCAGCGATAAACCGCATCACCATCCCATGCATCGGATGAATCATCCCGTCATTAGCGGCGATCACGTAGAAGGTCGAACCGCTCTCATCACTGCGGTACATGAGGGCGTCGGCACCGCGATCGTCGAGCGACCAGGTTGCCGGAGGACCGGCCGACCCCGCGGTATAGACGACGCCATTGCCATTGGGACGCAGCAGTAACGGGATCGCATAGTTGCGCTCGAGCCCTTTGATCGCTGTCCAGGCCGGACTTTTCTTTGTCGAGACGTAGAGGCCGCGCCCCGTGGTCGCGTAGATCCGCCCTGGATCGTCGGGATCGACCGCAACGCAATGGATATCGGCATGGATATTCTGGCTGAGCGGCTCGAAACTTTTACCGCGATCGCGCGTGCAGTAAACCCCGCCCTCCTCCACGCCGACGTAGAAGATATTCGGGTTATGTGGATCGAAGGTTAGCGAGCGAACGTGAGGCACGCGACTCTGCGGAAAGGTCCATCGATCGCGGCCGGGCAGCTTCTGAAAAGCTGCACACTCGCGAAAGCTGTGTCCTGCGTCATCGCTACGGAAGATGCGCGCATGCGAGGTGCCAATGAACACCTGATCGGGCTGGTCGGGCGCAGCAGCGACGGCCCAAACCTCTTCGTCGCGAGCGCTGCCGGGAGTGATATCGCGCCAGATGCGGCCGCCGTCATCGGAAACCGCCAACGAACTTTTGCCGCGAGCGCTGCCGGCCTGCACGTTATGAACCGAGCCGGCGTAGATCAGGTTCGGACGCTCACAATCCTGCGCCATGCACCAAACGGAGGGCGGATCGGCGGAGACCATCAGTGGTGTCGCACCGCGATCGGGATCGAGAATCACGATCCCCTTGGCCGTTCCCACGCACAGCCTCATCCTGGGCTCCCCCTTTCGGCGCCTTCTTCTTCGCCTAGCTTGCGCAGCCGGTTACGGCATTAGCAAGACGCCAGATGGCGAAATCTTAACGCGACGATCGCCGAGCGGCTATACGACTGCTCATCCAGTGAAAAACGAAGCGTTTTCTAGATCTGACGCTCCCCGCTCGCCATCGCGACGTACGCGAGGGCTCCGACCGCGTAAACCATCGCAATGAGATAAAACACCGCAGAGAAAGATCCGGTAGCTTCCAGGATGAAGCCGGTGGCAGCCACCCCGATAATTCCCGGAAGGGTCGCGAAGGTGTTCGATAGCCCCATCAGGATACCTGCGTAGCGCGGCGCAATATCAATGTGGTTCACGATAAATCCGCCGGCGCCGATACCCGTTCCAGCGAGCGACAGCGTCGTAAGAGCCACGGCCGCGCCAGCCGAGTGAATCGTGGGCAGGAGCAGCAAGGCACTTCCACCCAGTGCAAAGCTCGTCGCCTGCATCATTTTACGCACCGTCGTAAGACTCATCCCACGGTGATGAAGCCGGTCAGCAAACCATCCGCTGAAATTTTGCATCGTGAAGGCTGCTACGTAGGGAATTACCGAAAGTTTCCCCAACTGTTTCATCGGCACGTGGAATTGATGGTCGAGATAGCTCGGCAGCCAGAGCAAAAGAATGTAGAAGCCGAAGTTGTTGCAGAGATGGGCGATCACGATTGCCCAGACCGATTTCTCCGTGAAGATACGACGCCACGGAATCGATTCCGCCAGCGGCATATCCGGCCTTCCAGCCTTAATCACCGCAAGTTCGTCGGGCGATAGGTCAGCGCAATCTTCGGGACTATCGGCCGCTTTCCTCCACCAGAAGAGCAGCCAGATGATCCCGGTCGCTCCCGAAATATAAAAAACCGCACGCCAGCCGAGGTAGATGATGATTGGCGGACTGATCAGAAGCGCGATGATGGTTCCGAATGCCGTGCCGCTGAAGTGCAGAGAGATGGCGCGGGCCCGCTCGGACGCGATCGTCCATCGGGCAGCAAGACTATGCACGGCAGGAAAGTTGAGTGCCTCCCCCACCCCGAGCGCTGCTCGCATGAAGAAAAGCATCCCGAACGAAACCGATGCTGCGAGCGGGGTCAGGAAGGTCGCCAATGACCATAGCGCGACGCCCACAGCCAGCACGCGCTTGCCGCCGAATCGATCGGCAATCCATCCGCCGATCATCTGCGGCCAGGCGTAACCCCAGAAAAAGGCTGAGAGCACAACTCCCCGCGTGGCAGCGTCATAGCCCTTATCCTTCGCCAGCGGGATAATGGCGATCGATATATTGACCCGATCGATGTAACAGAGCGCGGTGGCAAGAGCGAAAAGAACGACAACGGTGTAACGACGCGGCCAACCGGCGCTTACGAGCTGCTCGCTCTCGGTCGCTAGGGTCTGCGGGCTGCTGGGCGGCATCGCCGGAGCCTAGCGATCTTGATCGTCTTTTTGAAGAAGAACGAAGGCTCGATTACAGGCGCATCGCTATACGATCGATCAACGAAAGACCTTCGCGATGCGGCGCAGGCGATCGCAAGAGTCTCACCGATCCGAACTCGCGGACCAAGGGCCGTGGAAAAGCTCAACTTAGACGAGGCTATAAAGCGGGGGGACCGGCCGCTTCTGCAAGCCGCTCGTGAGCGCACCGCCCACGGCCAGGGGTTCAGCGTCCCAAGGCATGTCTTATGGTGTTCAGGATATAGATAAAATCGCGCGCCGCGGAGATTTCTCCGAGACGCGCGATCTTTTCGAGTATATCCATTTCGTCGCTTGAGATGTTGTGCAGCCGCTTCGAGTGGTCGTCGCGGCGGAACTCATCCCAAGCCGAGGCTTTGTGGCCGTCTCCGTCAGTTTGAACGAGTTCCAGTGCCGCCGGGTTAGCCAGGAAAAAAAGTTCGCGGCGCTCCAATCCTAGTACTTCCGCCAAACGCGCGATCACTTTATCCGACGGATGGCGTTTGCCGGCTTCGAGATGGCCAACGTACGGTGTCGAAGTCTTGATGCGGCGCGCAACTTCGTTTTGAGTCAGATCGAGCTTGCGTCTTCGCTCGCGCAAGAGCTGACCGAAGCTGCGCTGTTCCTTCTTCCGTCCCATCAGGGCACTCCCCTCACTCCAACGAAAGTATCAGCCGCTTCTATTACTCCTTGTTTATAGCCAAATTATCAAGTTTTTCTCGTATGCACTCGCAACTAATCTGACACTCCTCGTTGGTCCACACACCTTTGATATCTAATCGCGAGTTCTATTGGCCTAATATGACCGAGGCAGATTCAACACGTGTTCACTTATTGTGTTGAGGACCATCTCCTGCGAAACCGGGGCGATACGGGTCAGACGACACTCGCGGAAGAAGCGTTCCACGTCGTATTCCTGCATGTAGCCGTACCCGCCAAGGGTCTGGACGGCGCGGTCGCAAGCCTCGAAGCCGGCATCGGCAGCGCGGAGCTTGGCCATGTTCGCTTCTGGCCCGCAGGGCTTGCCGTGGTCATAGAGCCAGGCGGCCTTCATGACCATCAGATTCGCGACTTCGAGCTTCGAATAGGAGTCGGCCAGCGGATGGGCGATCGCCTGGTTCTGCCCGATCGGGCGCCCGAAGACGACCCGCTCCTTCGCATATTTCACAGCGCGATCGAGCGCCGATCGTCCCATACCGACGGATTCCGCGGCCAGCAGGATGCGCTCCGGATTGAGCCCATCGAGGAGAATCTTAAAGCCGCCGCCCTCCTTGCCGACCATATCGGAGGCCGAGACCTTGAGGTTGTCGATGAAAAGCATATTGGTATCGACGGCGTGCCGACCCAGCTTCATCAACTCGCGCACTTCGACCGCTTCGCGATCTATATCAGCGAAAAAGATCGTCATACCGTCGGTCTTCTTCGATACCTCTTCGAAAGGCGTCGTGCGGGTCAGGAGCAGCATCTTGGACGACTCCTGCGCCTTGGTGATGAAGACCTTGCGGCCGTTCACGACATAGTTATCGCCCTCGCGTCGGGCGAAGGTCTTGATATGCGTGATATCGTTGCCGGCATCCGGTTCGGTCACACCGAAGGAGACGTGTAGCTCGCCGCTGATCGCCTTAGGCAGATGGCGTCGCTTCAGGTCCTCGCTGCCATGCTTCACCAGCGGCATCAGCCCGAACATCCCGAGATGAATTGCGCTCGCAGCATTCATCGCTCCGTGATAGGCAACCTCCTGCATCAGGAGAGCCGCCTCGGTGATACCAAGACCGCTACCGCCGTATTCTTCGGGAATCGCGATACCTAGGTAGCCGGCGTCGCCGACGGCCTTATAGAACTCGTGCGGGAATTCGTGGCGTTGGTCGTGCGTGCGCCAATATTCGTCGGGGAAGCGCTGACATAGAGCGCGGATACCCTCGATTATCTCGTGATGAGCGTCGGACATTTCGAAGTCCATGAACAATCTCCCAAGGCTATCGGATTCTTCTCGGATAATAGATTATGCGCGCGTAGGAGATCATTCAAAACGATCGACTCGATCGAGTGAGCAAGGATTCCGGTTCGTCTGGCAAGGGCGACGGCATCGCGCTTGCTGATAGATGCATCCCGGAGGTGAACAGCCTATCGCTCTAATGATAATAAATTGAGATTAAAGCGTGATTAGGCACGACCTTGGAGCTAATTCGATGCATTGGCCGCACGGTTGTGCACGCCCATCTGGCGTGCAGTTGCCTAAGTTATGGGCGTTGAACGAGCCCCTGGATAGTCCCAAACCTAGAACTCAGTAGGGGCTTAGGATAAAAACTCTGAACGCAATCGCGGCCGCTCGATAGCGGCCAGGAGGACAACTGGTCAGATGACTCCAAAACAAGTTCTGCAGATGATCAAGGACAAAGGCGTCGTGATGGTCGATATCAAGTTCATCGACCTCCTCGGCACCTGGCAGCACTTCAGTGCGCCGATCAGCGAATTCAAGGACGAGTCTGTTTTCGAAGATGGTCTCGGCTTCGACGGTTCGTCGATTCGCGGATGGCAGGCGATCGATAACAGCGACATGCTCGTGATTCCCGATCCGAGCACTGCGGTGATCGATCCTTTCATGAAGGAGACCACGCTCTCGCTCATCTGCAATATTCAGGATCCGATCACGCGCACTGACTACAGCCGCGACCCGCGCAATATCGCGCGCAAGGCCGAGGCGTATCTGAAGTCGACCGGTATCGGCGATACTGCGTTCTTTGGACCTGAGCCGGAATTCTTCATCTTCAATGGCGTTCGCTACGACACCAATCAGCACTCCAGCTACTTCTTCATCAACTCCGAGGAAGGTATCTGGAACAGCGGAAAAGAAGGCGCCAACCTCGGCTACAAGCCCCGTTACAAGGAAGGCTACTTCCCAGTAGCGCCCAACGACAGCCTCCAGGATATCCGCACTGAGATGGTGCGTGAGATGGAGAAGGTCGGCATCATCGTCGAGAAGCAGCATCACGAGGTCGCGACCGCTGGTCAGGCCGAAATCGATATGCGCTTCAACACGCTGACCAACATGGGCGATTGGCTCACCTGGTACAAATACATCTGCAAGAACGTCGCAGTCCGCCACGGCATGACGGTTACCTTCATGCCGAAGCCGATTTTCGGCGATAACGGTTCAGGGATGCACACCCATCAGAGTATCTGGAAGGGTGATACCCCGCTGTTCGCCGGCAATGGCTACGCGGGCATGTCTGAACTGGCGCTGCATTACATCGCCGGCATTCTTCATCACGCACCGGCACTCGCGGCCTTCACCAATCCGGGCACGAACTCCTATCGCCGTTTGGTGCCGGGCTTCGAGGCCCCAATCAACCTGGCGTACTCGAGCCGGAATCGTTCGGCCTCCGTGCGTATCCCGATGTACTCGCCATCACCGAAGGCCAAGCGTATCGAGGTTCGCTTCCCCGATCCGACCTGCAATCCGTACCTCGCTTTCTCTGCGATGCTGATGGCGGGTCTCGACGGTATCCAGCGCAAGCTCGATCCGGGTCAGCCGCTCGACAAGGATATCTACGCGCTCACCCCGGCGGAGTTGGCCGAGGTTCCGAGCATGCCGGCCTCGCTCGAAGCCGCCCTCGACAACCTGAAGAAGGACCACGAGTTCCTGCTCAAGGGCGATGTCTTCACGGCGGACCTGATCGAGACCTGGATCGACTACAAGTACACGCGCGAAGTCAGTCAGTCGCGCCTGCGTCCTCATCCCTATGAGTTCGCACTGTACTTCGACGCCTGATCTGAATCCCAACAAACTGACTGCCTAAGAAACGAGGCAATGGGAGTAACTGCCCATCGCCTCGTTTGCGTTTCGCGAAACACAATCGCCCGTCGTTTTTGCATTTCGCATATTAACAAGCTCCCAGCTTGCTATAAGAGAACCTTCGAGCCTGCCTATATAGAATAGATTATTCAGTTAAATCAATCACTTACGCGCCTTTTACCGACTTACCCACTGTTTCGCAGAAATTTGGCACGATCGTCGCTCAAAGCATGTCCCAACGCGAGACACTGCATGGACGGTCCAGCAGGTACTCAGCAAAGAAAGAAGAAGGAGCTTTAGTGATGAAGACAGTAGGGAATTTGGCGGGAGTAGCGGTTGGACTCTTTTTGATCGGCGCGGTGCTGGTGGCGCAGAGCAACTATCAAAAGAGCTTCGGCGGTAGCGAACAGCAGACGGTGAGCCAGGACACGGCCTCGATTGCTTCCTACTCGGCGGGCTACGAAACGGTCGCCCTTAAGTAGCGCAAGTCGCGATGGTCGAGCAGAGCAACTTAACGGACAAGAGGGAGCAAAAAGATGAAGGCAGCAATCGGCAATCTGGCAGGAGTTACAGTTGGGCTTTTTCTTATCGGCGCGTTGATGATCGCGCAGTGCGACTACCAGAAGAGCTTCGGCGGCGTGCAGCAATCAGCGGCAAGCGAAGAGGCCGGATCGATCGCATCTTATCCGATCGGCTACCAGACGGTGGCTTTGCAGTAAGACCAGGTCACATCGCAGACTCCCCCGGCTGCGATGAGGATCGATAGGCGGGAGGCGGAACTTACACCCAAGAATCCGTCTCCCGCTTTTTCTTTGCCTAATTAGTGCAAGTCTAGTCGGATGTAACCTCCTTGATGCGCTCGTTCAGATATTTTTCACTTCGTGCTCAGGAACGACCTCGGACAGTCTAACTGAAAGCCTCCCAAATCCCGCGCCATTCAGCGATAACTCCTTTAAAATCAGACAATTAGCTCAATTCATGGCCGGCTTCTCCGGCAATCGGGCAAGCCACTTTACGCTGGCACGATCATCGCTTTAAAGCTTCACATCACATCGCTAAGTGAGATTAAACATCTCAAACAGTGATACAAACTCGGAAGGTCGAAGGATTAGTGCGATGAAAAAGATGGGTAATTTCGGAGCGCTCATGAGTGCAGTCTGTCTGTTCGCAGCCATGATCTCAGCTCAACACGATTACAGGAATCACGTCGCGCGCGTTCAGCAGACCTCCCTCACGGACTCGGTAGTGTCACTCGGGTCCTACGGAGTCGAATACACCTCCACCTCATTGATGAAATAGCCCCAACGCCCCCCCGATACGACGCAACTTGCCCCCGTTGTGTCGTATCACCACCAGCGGGAGGCGGAGCCTGTACCCCCCAGGAGTCCGCCTCCCACTTTCTTTTCCGGCAAAGCCAACGTGTCCCAAACCTTCAGATCGTAAGTAGCACCAGCAGCGGGCGGGTTCGCCCCTATTGAGTGGTCGATCCAAGATCAATAAGTTACGTTTCTTGCAACCGAAAGGATCGTGAAAACATGCACCGATTAAATTTCCGCGGTGTTACGCGGCTGGCTCCCGTCCTGATCGCGGGCCTGGTTTTGGTCTCGGGCTGTGCCTCCAGCTCGGGCGGCTCCAACACGGCATCGACAGCGAACTCCGCTGCAAGCACGCCGCCTCCACCACCACCTCCACCGCCCCCGCCACCACCACCTCCTCCGGTGATGGGTCCGACGGAGCATCTCGAAGGGGTTGGATCAGCCTCGGTCATCACCCTGCACGGCAAGATCGTTTCGGTTAGCCAGAAGAAGAAGCAGGTTACGATCGAAGGACCGGGCGGCAAGGTCGTAACACTCAATGTAAAGAATCCTTACAACCTGAAGGCCGCCAAAACCGGCGAGCCGGTGGTGATCAAGTTCTATGAGATCGTTACGGTCCGCAAACTGAAGAAGGGCGAAACGCTCCCGCCGATTGCTGCAGCACAAGGTATCGCGACTGCGCAGCCGGGTCAGACCCCGGGCGGTGCGGTCGGCGAGGCGATCCAACTCGTAGCGACGGTTGTAGCGATCAACACCGACAAGGGTACTGTCGATGTTAAGGGTCCGGACGGTGCGGTCGAAACGGTGAAAGTCGCCAATCCGAAAAACCTGAAATACATCAAGGCCGGCGAAGATATCGTGGTCACCCTGACCAAGGTGATGGCGGTAGGACTCGATAAGGACGCCCCCGCCGCGACCTCGACCACTACAGGTACGACCAGCGGTCAGTAAGCTTTTCCATTCTCTCGCCTGGTCCAGCCAAACCTATCGAATCGTGGGTTTGGCTGGACCGCTAATACCCTCTACATTGTTGCGCGAACACTCCAACTGCATTGGATAATACGCGGATGACCGACGCTAGACGCCGACTGATTGAATTGATTCGCACTACTTCATTGAAGGTCGAGGCCGAGCCGGTCTTCCGGCTGGCGTCGGGCAAGATGAGTCGCTTCTACGTCGATTGCAAACAAGTGCTCTCCGACCCGGAAGCGCGCGGCCTGATTGGCGAGATAACCGCCACGATTATTCAGGCGGGTAACTTCGACGCCGTCGGCGGACTCGAACTCGGCGCCTACCCGATCGCGATCGCTATCTCGGACGCTGTCTATCGCCGGAGCGGAGTCAAACTGCGCGTGTTCGTCGTACGTAAAGAGCCGAAGAGCCACGGGATCAAGGATCTAATCGCGGGCGACGTCGCCAAGGGTGATCGTGCTTTGATCGTCGACGATGTCGTGACGACCGCCGCCTCAACAATCAAGGCGATTCGCGGCGCGCGCGAGGCAGGTTTGGTTGTAAGCCAGGCCGTCTCGCTGATCGATCGCGAGGAAGAGAACGGCGCCAGAAATCTGGCCAACGAGGGGGTCGGCTTTCAACCGCTTTTTACTCTCCGCGATCTTACCGACGCAGCAAAATAGCAGCGATTAAGCTTGGGGCGCGCCGCGAAAAAGTTATAGAGTTGGGCCTATCGACATTCGGCCAGAGGCCGCTGACGGAGGAGTCACGCGATGGAAATCAAATCGAGCCCACGACTGAAGGAAGTTTTTGATTCATTGCTCGTGACTCTGCGGCAATTCATCCGCGACCATAAGATCAATCACGACGAATATCGGCAGGCGGTGGCCTTCATGCTGCACAGCGCAGAGAAGGGCGAGATTCCACTACTGATGGACGTACTCCTCGAGGCGACGGTCGATCAGGTCGACAGCGAAGGGCGTGATGGAACGGCGAGCTCGGTCGAAGGACCCTTCTACGTCGCCAATGCGCCCGCGATGAATACGCCGGCCGTCGTACCCCATCGGCCGAACGAGCCGGGCGATATCGTCTTCGTATCGGGCACCGTCCGATCCTCGAGCGGAGCGCCGCTGGCAGGTGCGCTGATCGATATCTGGCAATCCGATGCGCATGGGGCCTATTCGCATTTCAATATCCCCGAGAGTGAAGCACCGTTTAATCTGCGGGCTCGAGTCAGCGCCGACAAGGATGGCGGGTTCGAAATACAGACTTGGGTGCCGTCCTCCTATGAGATTCCGAAGTTCGGCCCGACCGGCGATGTCCTGAAGGCGACGGGACGCCATCCGTGGCGGCCAGCGCATATTCATTTCCGCCTGTCCCATCCGGGGCACGAGACGCTGACGACCCAGCTCTTCGTCGCCGGTGACCCCTATATCGATTCGGATGTCGTTGGTGCAGTTAAGGCGCCGCTCGTTATCAAGTTCGAGCGCCACGAGAAGCCCGCCGAGCTGCGCGAGCGCGGTCTGGATCGGCCCTTCTACACGGCGCGTTACGACTTCGTGCTCGCGTCGGCGATGGCGAAAGCGGCATAGGCCACGCGGCCTTTTTTGCGATCGCCAGCGACTTAGTTCGTCCCGCCACCGGCCGCTCGCGGTGGATCATCCGCCGGCCTCCCTTGAGCCGATGGTGCAGAGTTCTCGGGCGCAGGCTCGTGATGTTCGCGGGCGTGCTCGATACGAGTACCCAGAATCTCGAATAGCGCCGGGAGCACAAGGAAAGTCGCCGCCAGGATGAAACTGACGCCAACAGTCATCACCCATCCAAGGCTCGAGATCCCGTGGTGATCGGCGGGGATTAGCGCGGCAAAGGCCGCGATCGTCGTCAGCGAACAGATCGTCACCGATTTGCCGACGGCCTTTGTCAGAATCAGCGATGACTTATCGGTCTCTTCGCGCCAGCGATAAATCATGTTCACGCCGTTATCGACGCCCATCCCGATAATGATCGGCACGGCGAAGAGGTTCGCGAGGTTGAACTCCCATCCGAGGATCCCCATCGCTTCGAGCAACCACGCACCGCCGTATACCAGCGGCACCGTGGCCAGTAGCGCATCGCGGAAATTGCGGAAATCCGCGAAGACGAACACGAACACCGCGATTAGCGCGAGCACCGCAGCCCGCTCGTAGCCGTGGCGCATCACATTGGCGAGCACATAGGTCTGCACCGGCGGCCCGGTCACGTCGCGATCGACGGTCCGCAATGCATCGATAAACCGCTTGAGCGACGCATCCTCCCAAACATCGCCTTTCGGATAGATCTGAACCAGGTACGAGCCCGACGCGCCGATAAAGCGATCGCGGATAATCTTCGGCAGGTTCTTGTCGGTGACTTCGTCGGGAGCGAGTTGCTCTTTCAGCATCCCGAGTTGTTCACCCAGCCCGCCGGCAAGTTGCTGTTCATAGGTATCGAAGGCGTGTGGGTTCGCACCCAATTTCGCGAGCGCCTGGTCGACCAGCGCGCGCGTCTTCGCCACCGAATCAGTGGGGGAATGCTCCTCGACAGCGGCCAATCGAGCTGAGAGCCCACCCAACTCTTGCTGCAATTCCTGCGAATTACTTGGAGAAGCCGCAGGCCGGATCTGAATCGGATCAAGTCCGACCTTCAGACGGGCCAGAAGCGCCAACTTTTCCGCCTGATGGTCCGGGATATAGGTGCCGATGGTCTCGACATCGGTGACTTCGGGTAAGCGCTTGAACGCCGCAGCTTTGCGATCGGCGCCGCTTCGGGTGGGCGCGAACGACACTGCGAACCACGAGGACCGACCGGAATCGTGCAGAAGAATATTTTCGAATCGCACCGCTTCGGCATCGTTGGCCTGCAGCTTGAGAACGTTCTGGTCGAAGCGAACCTTGGCGATCAGCGGACCAGCTGCCACTGTGCCAATAGTGAGCACTCCCGCAATCAGGCCCGGCCACGCGAAGAGTTTTTCGAGCGTTGATTTGCGGGGAGCCAGCGAGAGTGCGGGAGGCTGACGCCTCGAAGCGCGCCGATCGCGCAATGCAATCAGGGCTGGGAAAACCAACAGCGCAGAGATAAGACACAAGAACAAGCCCGCGGCGGAGATCTCACCGAGTTCGGCTATCCCGACGAAATCGGTGAATTTTGGCATCAGGAAGGCCAACGCCATGATACAGGCCGATGCAAAAACCCCAGTACCGGTATTAACCACGGCGAGTTCGAGTGCCGCGGGCATCGGATGGCCCTTGCGGCGCGCCTCGTCGTATCGCGCCATCAGATGGATCGGAAAGTTGATGCCGATTCCGACCAACACGCTGGTGAATACGGCCGAGAGCAGATTCAGATGGCCGACGGCCAACGTGGTGTAACCGAACGACCAGGCACATCCGATTAGCAGCGCGACTACGGCAAAGAATGGTTCGACGATCCCGCGGAACGGGATCACCAGCAGCAGCAACATGCCGATAACCCCGATCACCGAACCCTGCATCATGTCGTGCTGGGTAGTGGACTCCTCGGCGTGGGACAAAGCAGGCCCACCGGTCATCCCGGCGAAGACGTGCGGGAATTGTTTGCGGACGGCATTGAGGTCGCCTTGAATCACGTCGACCGGATCGGGGCCGTCTGCCACACCATCACCGGGAGCCACGTGAAGCAGGAGATAGCGTCCGTTCGAGGAGGTCAGGTAGTTGTCGCGCATCGCGCCGTTGCGCTCATCACGCGGCATCAGGGCTGCGAACGGTGAGTTGAAGGTCGTGCCCTGGCCGAGCATCCCAGTCAGCAGAGGATCGAGCATACTGAGCTGCGCCATCGGATCCCCGCTGGCCGTCGCGCTCGATTGATTTTGCATCGCCTGAGCAGCGGCCGCATCGAACATCTTGTTCGTCATGCCAAACAGATTGGCGAGCGTCGGTTGGCCGGCATAACCGGCCAGTAGCGGCGTGCTTGCGCCGACTTTTGCGGCGAGCGCCTGGAGATCGTCAAGTCCAAGATAGAGCAGACCGCGATTCCCCATCATCTTGGGGTCGATCTGATAGAAGACACTTTTGACGTTGGTCTTATCGCGATTGAGACGATCGGCGAGTTGATCGACGTAATGCTCCGCATCGGGCAGCGACGGTTCGACGCTGACGACGATAATCAGCGCGTCGAGATCGGGAAATTCCTTGGTGAAGCGGAGGTAGTTGCGACTGTCGCGGTTGTCGGCGTGAACCAGGTCATCCTGGCCCGTGCGGAACTCGAGTCGGGCCTTGGTGTAGAGGATGCTGATAATCGCGAGCGCAAGGGCTATCCCAAGGACGGTCCATGGCCGCTGCTCGTCGAGTCGTGCGATAGCGGAAAAAAACCTTTGCCGCCAATTGGATGGAACCGTTGTCATCGAGATTCAAGACCGGAATTTAGAGAATAGCGATGGCGAGTCATGAAACGCGCGTGATTCCCCCTCCTCACAACTGCCCCCCACGCGCGCCTACGCGGAGTGTGACCGCCCAAGACTCTACCAGTTGAGACCTTATGGGCGAAGTATTTTGGTATCTATCCCAAGCGACCGGTCGGCCGTTGACCGTTGTGTGTCAGCCGCTTGAGCGACTAGAATTGAAGATTCAGTCGGCCGCGCGGAGAGCCTCAGGCGGCCTGCTGAGAGCGGGTAGAATCAAGACCGATGCCGACGGATTCGTTTAATCGCAATATCGACTATCTGCGCATTTCGCTGATCGATAACTGCAATCTGCGCTGCGTCTATTGCATGCCGCTCCAAGGGCTGCAGTTTCTGCCCAAGACTGAACTGCTGACGCCCGAGGAGATCGAGCGTGTCGTTCGGGCCGCAGTCGGAATCGGCTTTCGCAAATTTCGTCTGACCGGTGGCGAACCGACCCTGCGCGCCGATCTACTTGAGATCGTGCGACGACTGAGCTCGGTTCCCGGCGTCGGTGATCTGGCCCTGACGACTAATGCGTTACTCCTCGAAAAGCTGGCGAGACCGCTCAAAGAGGCCGGACTGAGCCGGATCAACGTTCATCTGGATAGTCTCAACGCCGAAACGGTTGAGCGCCAGATGCGATGGGGCAGTTTGCAGCGCGTATGGGACGGCATCATGGCCGCGGAAGCTGCGGGACTGGTCCCAATCAAGCTGAATGCCGTCGTGGCCGCCGGCTATAACGAGAACGAAGTCGTTGATCTCGCGCGGCTGACTATCGAGCGCGACTGGCACGTTCGTTTTATCGAACTGATGCCGCTCGGCGGCGGCGAATGCGCTTCGCTCTCGATCAAGCGATACGTTTCGAATATCGAGACGCGACGGCGAATCGAGGCCGCCCTCGGGCCGATGACGGAGCTGGCAGCGACGAGTCTTGCCGACGAATCGCGCAACTATCGCCTGCCCAATGCGCGGGGTGTGGTCGGCTTTATCAGCCCGGTGAGCGAACCTTATTGCGGTAATTGCAATCGGATGCGACTAACGGCCGACGGCAAATTCCATCTGTGCCTGCTCAATGACGGCGAACTCGACGTGCGCAAGGCCCTGCGATCCGGCGCGACCGATGGCGGCGCGAAAGAAGTCGCTGAGATCCTGCTACGAGCCGTCCAGATCAAGCCCACGGGGCATCATCTGCTCGAGGGCCGATCGACGCGCGACCGCTCGATGTACCAAATCGGCGGCTGACACCCTTCCAACTCCTGTCACTATAGACGTTGCCGTTAGCGGTTTTCGCCCGATCGCTCTTGAGCGATTGATCTTCGTCTGTATCAGAAACGATCACTGTTTCATCCAGCGGTGCTAAATCGTCGTTTCGCAAAGGTAGCCATAAATGGTTCAAAGTATCCTAATCGGTCTCTTTAGTGTAAATGATTAAACAATGTAGACTTGTGCTTTTTATTCTACCTAAATATATTCTTACATACTCCAATCGGCTTTAGGGGCGAGGTGACGGGATGAATCTTGAGGATGCGATTAGGAAGGTCAGGCTGCTCGAGAACGTCAGGGAGGGCCGCGGTTTTACTCAGGCTGAGATTGATGCAGCCCGTGAGCTATCGCAGCGCCTGATGACTCAGTTCTCGATTCGCGAAAGGCCTGCGACGGTTGGCAACCCTATCCGATTGAAGCGAACCCCATCCTGGGAACACTGGGAACAGATCGCCGGGGAGTTCGGCCTCCGACTCCATCGCTTCGGCAAGCGCGCCAGCATCGCGATCATCGAAGGCAAGCACGTCATTTCAATTCGGGGCGAAAGCGAAGAGTGGACCGCGCAGCAATCTTCGGCCGGCGGATGGGAAAGCGTCGGCAG
Organism: Binataceae bacterium (SeqCode); assembly: GCA_035541875.1. GTDB lineage: Bacteria > Desulfobacterota > Binatia > Binatales > Binataceae > JAJPHI01. The sequence goes on along the minus strand of DATKML010000058.1, from coordinate 49,042 downwards.
CGGGAACGGACCGCGCGCGCTGCAGACCTATCTTGCGGCAAATGTCGTCCGCGGCTATTCCTTTTTGCGTTCGCGCTAGACGAACATCGATTCCAATGACCCGGTGTGCTATCCGATTGGATGGCACCCGGAGTCATCGACTCAGGCGGTGCGACTAACTGTTTCTACCGCCCAGTGTCAGCAATTAACGTCTGAGGGCGTTCCACAAGGATCGTGGAACAATAAGAGAGAATCGCCGTGGATTCGAATCCGCGCGAAAACTATCGCAATCTCTTCGACGCCTGCCCGGATCCTATCGTCATCACGCGCGTGCGGGACGGACGAATCGTCTTAGTTAATCGTGAATTCGAAATCGCTTCGGGCTTCCGCGCCGAAGAGGCCTTGAATCAAACCTCGGTCGGCTTAGGGCTTTGGCCTAAACCTGAAGAGCGCGAGCGATGTTTCAAGCTGCTGCAGGAGCACGGCGAATTCCGCAATCTCAAAATGACGCTGCGGATGAAGGATGGGCCCGAACGTCCTTATCTGCTGTCAGCGAGCACGGTATGGTTCGACAACGAGCCGTGCAATATGACCGTGGCCCGCGACGTCAGTGAACTGCGCGCTATTGAAGCGGCACTGATCGCTGCTCGTAACGCAGCCGAATCCGCTTCGCTGGCGAAGTCCGAGTTCCTCTCGACCATGTCGCATGAAATCCGCACTCCGATGAACGCAATTCTCGGGATGACGGAACTGCTCGGTGAGACGAGACTCGACCAACAACAGAAGAAATATCTCGCTCTGATGCGCAGCAACGGCGCCGCCCTGCTGGCGCTGATCGACGACATCCTCGACCTCGCGCGGGTTGAGGGCGGTCGGCTGGAACTTGAGAAGACTTCCTTCGACCTTCCAGCACTAGTGAGCACTGTGCTGCAAACGCTCCAACCCAAGGCGAACGCCAAAGCGCTCGACCTGATTGCAGAGATGCCGCGTGAGTTGCCGGTCCATTGGAACGGCGATCCACTGCGTTTACGGCAGATTCTCGTGAACCTGATTAGTAACGCACTCAAGTTCACCGATAGCGGGAAGATCGTCGTTTCGATCAGGGACATCCCTCAGGAACCGGAGATGCTCCACTTTGCGGTGGCCGATACCGGCATCGGAATTCCAGCCGAGAAGTGTGCCGAGATTTTTTCCCGGTTCACGCAAGCTGATTCCTCAACGGCTCGTCGCTTCGGCGGAAGTGGCTTGGGTCTCGCGATCGTAGCCCGCTTGGTCGAAGCGATGGGCGGTCGGGTTTGGGTTGAGAGTACCATCGGGCGCGGTAGCACCTTTCATTTCACCGTCAGGATGGAAAAGGCGGCTCAAGAGCGCACTACGAGCGACTCGGCTATCTCCGAATTGCAAACTGTTGGTCGATCGGTAGCGCAGTCGAAGGATTGCTGTGCATTGCGCATCCTGGTTGCCGACGATTCCATCGATAATCGCTTTCTGCTGAAGGCGATGCTTAAAGCGGCGCCGTATCAGATCGACGAGGTCGAAGACGGACAACAAGCGGTGGAGCGCGTTCGATCCGCATCGTACGATCTGGTCCTGATGGATGTGCGGATGCCGACGATGGACGGTCTTGCAGCAACGCGTGCAATCCGCATGTGGGAGCAAGACCATGAGCGGTCACCCATACCGATAATCGCACTGACGGCGTCGGCCTTGAAGGAAGATGTTGCCGAATGTCTCGAGGCCGGGTGCACGCTGCATCTCAGTAAACCGATCACCAAGGCCAATCTTTTCGCAGCGATCGACGAAGCAACCAATTCGTCGTCATCTATGGGCGAACGACTCGCTGGATAGTCCGGTCCGTTGCTATCCGTCAGCTCGGTCACTTAAGCTCATCAGAACCGAGGTGGCGATGGCTCAGGGTGCGATCAATCATCTGGCGCTGACAGCGAGTAAACTCGATCAGTCAGCTAACTTTTACGACCAAGTGTTGGGACAGATGGGCTACGCTCGGGTTGAGGTGCCGCAGGCCACCCAGCAGGCGATGAAGACCCCGTTACTGGCTTGGGCGAGCCCTAACGGATCGCTAACCTTGCGGCCAGCTAAAGGATCGTCGGCCGATAAGCCCCACGATCGCGACGCCCCGGGACTGAACCATCTAGCCTTCAACGCCGAAAGTCGTGCCGAGGTTGATCGCATGCATGAACTCCTGCTGCGTATCGGAGCGCGCGTGCTCGATCCACCCGCCGAATATCCATACTTTCCTGGCTATTACGCGGTCTATTTCTGCGATCCGGACGGCATCAAGATGGAATTCGTCCATTGGCCGCAAAGCTAGTCCGACCACCGCGTAGCTCGCTCCCTCAGGTTTAATGCGCTCAGGCTTGACGACTATTCGGTCATCAGATATTTAACCTGGCGGCTAATTAACCGCATAGTTTATTAAATGCAGACCGATCACTTGAGCTTAACGTTCGCGGCTTTGGCCGATCCCACCCGCAGAGCCATCCTCGCGCGCTTGGCCTCAGGTGAGCGCTCGGTCATGGAATTAGCGCAACCCTTCGCGATGAGCCTCCCGGCAGTCTCGAAACATTTGAAGGTGCTGGAACGTGCGGGCCTGATCGAGCGAGGACGTGAAGCGCAATGGCGTCCCTGTCGCCTGGAGGCGAAACCCCTAAAACAAGCCTCAGAATGGCTCGAGCGTTATCGGCACTTTTGGGAAGGCAGTCTGGACCGGCTCGCCGACTTCCTGCGCGAAGCTCAACGCAAGCCAGACAAGCTGTCGCGATCGAGAGCAAGGGGTAAGTAGATGGACAAGCACGAGCTCGTTATCACTCGAGTCTTCGATGCTCCCCGCACAATTGTCTGGCAGGCATGGACCGACCCCGCGCTGATCGTGCGATGGATTGGGCCGCGTGGCTTCACCGGTGAGGTCGAGAAACTCGAGCCGGGTATTGGCGGGGCGTATCGCTTTCGACTGCGAGAGCCTGACGGTACCGATCACTGGATGCAAGGCATCACACGCGAGTTCGTTCCGCCGGAACGGTTGGTGAATACATACGTATGGGCTGACGCAAAGGGCAATCCAACCGGCCCGGAGACGCTACTGACGATAATCCTGCATGAAGATAAGGGAAGAACCACTCTGACTTTACGCCAGATGCTTTTCGAAACAGTCACAGCTCGCGATGCTCATCGCGAGGGCTGGAACAGCTCACTCGATCGCCTGAACGACCTGATCATAGAGCTGTCTGCGGCGAAGGCAAACTAAGTTCTGGGTCGAGGTAAATAAGAGATGAAGAAGAATCCGATTGTCTCGCAACAAGAATGGGAAGCCGCCCGCAAGCAACTTCTTGCCAAAGAGAAACAGCTCACTCATCTGCGCGATGAAATCAACGCCGAGCGGAGCAGGCTACCCTGGGTGCGCGTCGACAAGGAATATATTTTCGACGGTCCCAACGGCAGAGAGACGCTCGCGCAGCTCTTCAATGGGCGCAGTCAACTAATCATCTATCACTTCATGTTCGGCCCCGATTGGGAGCAGGGGTGCGTCGGCTGCTCATTTCTTTCTGACCATCTCGATGGCTCGCTGATCCATATTGAGCATCACGACGTCTCCTATGTCGCGGTCTCGCGCGCCCCGTGGGACAAGATCGCAGCGTTTCAGAAGCGGATGGGTTGGCAGTTCAAGTGGCGATCGTCCTTCGCATCCGACTTCAATTACGATTATCACGTCTCGTTCAAGCCCGAAGAGATCGCGACGGGGGCGGTTTATTACAACTTCGAGATGCAAAAACCGCACGGTGAGGAATCACATGGCCTGAGCGTCTTCTACAAAGATGAGGATGGTTCGATCTTCCACACCTACTCGTCCTACGCGCGAGCCGGTGAGAATTATCTGGGGACTTATCAGTTGCTCGATATCACGCCGAAGGGGCGCGACGAGAATGGGCCAAACTTCGCGTTCCCGGATTGGGCGAAACATCACGACCGATACTAAAAGGGCAAAACAGCTTATTTCCTACGCTTCAAGGCTCACGATTTGGGTTTGTCGCCCCAGGCACCGCTAGAGGGGAGTCATTGAGATCCCACGGACGTTTCCCGTTGAGTATTGGCTTCGTGCGCTGCTGATTGTAAGAGATGAACCAACCGAGCTGAGCGTCGCGACTATCTGAAGTAAACAATGCATACTCCTTGGTCGACCCTACAATGTCCTCTTCACGGTCATGCTCGCGAGCACCAGCATCAGGAGCGTGAAGATGACGAGGAAGGAGACATCATCGGCGATCGCTGCAATATCGGCGCCTTTAAAAAGAATCGACTTGAGGGCGCTGACCGCGTGGGTCTCGGGATTGTAGTGCGCAAAGGTGCGCAACCAGGTGGGAAAACTCTCGGTTGGATAGACCGCCCCGCTCGGGAAAAAGAGAATCACGTTAAGAAAGCCGGCTGACACTCCAACGATGCGCGGGTTATCGGCACGCGCGAGCAACGCGAAGGTCATCGCGAGGATCCCGGTGGCCCCGATGATGATCACCCCGACCAGCATCAGCATCGCTGACGAACCTCCGGTGACTGTTCCACCGGTGATTAGTAGTCCGATAATCAGGACGATAACCGACGCAATACTCGTGACCAGCACGCTCGAGGCGAGCACGCCTCCCGCCAGATTCCAGCGTGAAAGCGGCGTAACGAGGTAGCATTCGGTGACGCCCATGAAACGATCCATTACCCAGTTGAAGACGCCGGAGGTCAGTGACCCCATAAACAAGGCCATCACGATAACGCCGGGAATCAGCGAACGATCGTAATCGACGGTCGTGAAAAGGCGGCTGGGTCGCAAGAAGATCTGATCGAGTTTGGGCTCACGCGCCGTGACATAACCGACGCGAAGTACCGCAACGGCCTGCGCGATCAATCCATTCAGAGTGGACGAGCTGATAGTATCGACATTGTCAGTAAAAAGCCCGAGTTCACCGATGCGACCTTCGGCGATATTGTGACTGAAATCGGGCGGGATAATCAGCGCACCCTTGTAACGCCCATCGCGGACATCCTGAATCGCCTCAGCGGGATTATTGTTATAGGTAATCGTGATGTACTTCGGCCCGGCGGCAAGCGCCTGCATCTGTTCCATGACGCGGACTGCGAAGGGACCGCTGTCCTGGCTTACAATCACGATCGGCAGATGCTTCAAAATGCCCTGAAACGAATTGCCGAAAATGATTAGATAGATAATCGGCAGCAGAACACTGGTCAGGATCGTTAAGGGGTTGCGACTCAACTTGAGCAGATCGCGACGCATCACCGCCCACGTCTTTCCCACCGTGCACCTCGCTTAAAGGCTGCGGCCAGAGGGCGGTCGTGCCATGCCCAAGCTGAAAAAACCGCCGTTGTTATGAGCCGGCTCGTCGCGTAGGCGGCGTCCGGTGAAGCGAATAAAGACGTCTTCCAGCGACATCCGTTCCAGGCGAACCGAAGTAACCGATGCGCCAACGCTTTCGACCTGATCGACGATCCGTGGCATCAGATGAGCGCCGTCGTCAGTCGAGACGATCAACGTACCGGGCGATTCACGCGTGACTTCATGCACGCCCGCCTGCTCGCGCAGAAGTGCGATAACTTTCTCGTCGTCACCTGTGATCTCGAGTTCGACGTGATCTGAACCTTTGACCATCGCCTTGAGTTCGGTAGGGGTGCCGAGCGCGATTATCTTGCCGCCGTCGACAATCGCGATCCGATCGCACAGCATCTCGGCCTCGTCCATATAGTGAGTAGTCAGCGAAATAGTGAGACCAGTTTCGCTGCGTAGTTGTTCGAGTAGATCCCAAACCGCGCGGCGGCTTTGCGGATCGAGCCCGATCGTTGGCTCATCGAGGAACAGCACTTGCGGGGAGTGAATCAAGCCGCGCGCTATTTCGAGTCGACGCCTCATCCCGCCGGAGTAGGTACGCACAAGATCGTTCGCCCGTTCGCTCAAGCCGACCATGTGCAGCAGATGTCTCGTGCGATCGCGGCGCATGCGACGCGGGACATCATAGAACTGGCCGTAGATATCGATATTTTCCCATCCGGTCAGATCGAGATCCGAGGTCAGTGCTTGCGGGATAACACCGATCGCTTCGCGCACCTGCGACGGTGCGCGGTTGATATTGTGACCGGCAACTTCGGCCTCGCCCGACGTTGGAACGATGAGCGTCGTTAGCATTCGCGTGACGGTGGTCTTGCCGGCGCCGTTGGGACCGAGCATCCCAAACAGTTCCCCTTGGCGTACCTCGAAGGTGACCCCATCGACCGCGGCGAAATCACCGAAGCGTTTAACCAGATTGCGAACGTCAATCGCAGCCGAGGCGTTGTCCATCGGAATGACTCAGCCTCCTTTGGACGGAGGCTGCTCCTCGGGTTGGCCCACGGGCGCGGAGTTATTGATTCGCGAAAAGCTGACTTCGGCAGTCATACCGGGTTTGAGATCGCCATTAGGTTCGATCACACGCACCTTGATATAGAAGGTGCGCAGATCCTGGCGCCCGCGCCGAACATCGGTCTCGGTCGCAAACTGCCCTTCCTGACCGATAGCCATCACTCGACCATTGTAGACCTGCGGCGGCTTCCCGGGCATCGTGATGCGCGCCGCGCCGCCAATCTTGATCGAGGTGAGATCGGTCTCTTCAACATCGACACGAGCCCAAATCGTCGAGAGATCGTCGATCGTTAGAATCGCAGTGCCGGGCGTTACCCATTCGCCCACCTGGAGATTCTTGCTCACCACGATGCCGGTTATCGGCGAGCGGATAACCGTGTCGGCCAACTGGTCGGTGTAGAACCGCACACTCGCTTGCGCTGCGACGACGGCACCGCGCGCGCGCTCGATATGAGTGATCGCGTCGTCGCGGTCCTTCGCGGAAATCACATGCTCGTCGTAGAGCTTGCGATAGCGTGCCATAGTGCGCTCGGCGTCGTGCAGGTCTCCCTCAGCGTTGGCGAGGTTACCTTGGGCCTGTGCAAGTTGATTCCGGATATCGACGTCCTCGATACGGCAAAGAATCTGGTCGCGCTCCACGTGATCCCCTTCTAGCGGGCCGAGCTGAAAGATACGGCCGGCGATACGGCTGGTAACATTCACTTCCGGCGCTTCGATAATCCCCACAGTCTGTATCGTCGTCGTATCCGGCGTAGGCCAGACATAGCGATTGCCGAGGTAGTAGCCTCCGTACACCAACGCGATGAGTAAGGTAAGGCTAAGCAGCCGTCGAAGGAGTCGCCTCATCGTCAGTCGCAGCCCTGGTGGAAGTTAATCAAATGAGGTTACGCACCGATGTCACCAGACATTCGGCAGCAGGCTGTCCGTGACACGCATGTAGCTGGCGTAATCATCGCCGAATTGCGCGAGCAATTGGGCCTCTTCCTCGCGTACCTGCCGTCTCACAACCATCGAGCCGATAATCGCCGCCAGAGTGAAGGCGATCGGAGCGCCGTATTCAAATGGCCACGCCAGCAGGACGACCAGTTCGCCAAGAAAAATTGGGTGCCTGATGAAGCGGTAGAGGCCGTTGCGCACTAGTACGGGAGCCTCGTCGCTCGACGGCCGGGGCGAAAAGAATCCGAGTTGGATGCGAGCGCCGAGCACCAGCCACAGGCCGATCAATTCAATCAGCAGACCCAACGCCGCCATCCAGCGCGGAACCTCGCCGCCATAGATGTAGGTTCGCTCGAACGGCGCGGCAAAAAAGAGAATCAGCAGCGGGATTTCGTACATCACGCGCTGCATGAAGCGTGGACCTTCCATACCAAGCGCGGCCGGGTCGCGCACCATCAGATCGGCGAAACGAAAGACTCCGTAAGCGCTCAGGTACGCAGCTACGTAAGGATGTTCGGCCAGGTACTTGCTCATCCCAAGGCCTAGTCCGACAGCACCCACAATCGCCGACATCAGGACGATTAGTTCGGCAATCCGGACCGTGAAGCCGCGGCTCTGATGGGTATGGGTCGAGATGGCTACCGAATCGGCAGAAGCGTCTTTAAGTGAACCGGTGGGAGCTTTCAGCTCTCCGGTTGACTTGGATGGAGGCGCTCCTGATGCTTCGGCCGTTTGATCCATCGGTAGATTTTTTCAGGATGCGGGACCAGAAGCAAAACGCGTCAGCCTACTATGGTGACCCGTGGGACTTTGTTTATCGGCAACAGACGCTTTGACGCCCGCTACCGACCACTGGGAGATCAAGCGTGCTTGGCTTCGAGCCAGCGTTCGGCGTCGATCGCCGCCATGCATCCGGTACCAGCGGCGGTTACCGCCTGCCGATAAACCCGATCCGCAACGTCGCCCGCCGCAAAGACGCCATCGATATTCGTGTAGGTCGACCCGGGTCGCACCTTCAAATAGCCGAGTTCGTCCTGGTCGAGTTGTCCCTTAAATATCGCCGTGTTGGGCTGATGGCCAATCGCCATGAAGACTCCGTCGACTTTGTGCTCAGTGATCGCACCCGTCTTTACATTCTTGAGACGCGCCCCGCTGACGCCGGTCTTGGGCTCGCCGAGAATCTCTTCGATCACGGAATCCCACGCGAAAGCAATCTTGGGATTCTTATGAGCGCGATCCTGCATGATCTTCGATGCGCGCAGTTGATCGCGCCGATGGACGATCGTCACCTTGGTGCAGAAACGGGTCAGAAAGGTCGCCTCCTCGACAGCAGTATCGCCGCCGCCAACGACCAGGACTTCCTTGTTCTTGAAGAAAGCGCCGTCGCAAGTTGCGCACGCGCTAACACCGTAGCCCATCATCCGCTTCTCCGATTCGATCCCGAGTAGCTTGGCCGATGCACCCGTGGCGATAATCAGCGTTTCGCACCGAACGGTGTTGTCATCGACGACGAGCTCGAACGGATAGGTTCGCAGGCGGGCCTCGGTAACTTCGCCGGAGATGAAGCGCGTGCCGAAGCGCTCGACCTGTTTGCGCATCACATCCATCAGCTCCGGCCCCTGGATACCGTGTTCGAAGCCGGGGTAGTTCTCGACCTCTGTGGTAATCGTGAGCTGGCCACCGGGGGTCACGCCTTCGATAATCACGGGCGAGAGATTCGCGCGTGCGGTATAGAGCGCTGCGGTTAAGCCAGCGGGGCCTGAGCCAAGAATTACAACGCGATTCAGTTCGTCTGCCATGGATTTGCTCTTTAAGAAAATCTGCGAGAAGTCAGGATAGACGTTCGATTTTTATAAATATAGGCGGGAGCATACACTCCTGAAAACCATAGAAACGATGCCAGCGAAGAGACACAACGTCAAAAAAGTAGCGGCGAGCCGCCTGACCCATCTGGATACGCGCGGACGGGTACGAATGGTCGACGTCGGCGAAAAACCAGTCACCCGGCGCGAGGCCATCGCGCGCGGCGAAATCAGGATGGAACCGGCGACCCTGGACGCGATCGTCGGCGGGACCCTCAAGAAAGGCGAGGCGCTCGCGGCCGCGCGCCTCGCGGGGATCATGGCCGCCAAGAAGACCCAGGAGCTGATTCCGCTGTGCCATCAGATTCCGCTCGAGAGCGTGGCAGTTAATTTTCGACCTGATCGCAAAAGGTCAGCGCTGGAAGTTCAGGCTCGGGCGGTCACTCAGGCGAAGACCGGCGTCGAGATGGAAGCGCTAACCGCTGCCAGCGTTGCCGCGCTGACGATTTACGATATGGCCAAGGCGATCGACCGTGCGATGGTGATCGGAGCTATCCGTCTGGTCGCCAAGAGCGGCGGTCGCAGCGGTGATTTCACTCGGCCCGACGAAGCAGAGTGGTCCTAGCCGCGATGCAGATTCGTGGGCGCGTCACTCTCAAGGCCGGACGCGACGGTCCGGTGCGCGGCGGAAATCCGTGGATCTTCTCGCAAGCAATCGCCCGCGTCGAACCGAGCGATCTCGCGGTCGGAGATTGGGTGCGCGTATGCGATCAGCGCGGCGAAGTGTTGGGGGTCGGCTACTACAATCCCAAAACGACGATCGCCTTGCGGATGATCGCGTTCGATCCCAGTACACCGCCAGATTCGATTTTGTCGCATCGGACCGACGCCGCGATCGCCTTGCGCCAGAGGATCGTCGCTTCCGACACGGACTGCTATCGACTCATCAATGGCGACGGGGACAGCCTCTCCGGCGTGATCGTCGATCGCTATGGCGAAGCGCTCGTAATGCAACTGCTGACGGCTGGCGCCGAACGGATGCGCGACGCACTCGCCGCTCATCTGAACGAACGCCTGCAGCCCGCCCTCGTCGTCGAACGCAGCCAAGGGGCCGTTCGTCGTCAGGAGGGGCTCGACGATCGCGTAGGTATCGTATCCGGTGAGCCACGCAACGAAATCGAGGTCACCGAAAACGGTATCAAGCTCGTGATCGATCTCGAACAGGGACAAAAGACCGGCTACTTCCTCGATCAGCGCGAGAATCGTATGCGCCTTCACCAGGTTGCTCGCGGAGCCCGCGTCCTCGACGCCTATTGCTACGCAGGCGGCTTCAGCCTCAATGCGCTGAAAGGCGGTGCGCGCGAAGTCGTCGCAATCGACAGTTCGGCGCGCGCTTTGGATTGGGCGCGGCAGAATCTCAAGCTCAACGACCTGGACGACCGATGCAACCTCCTGCGCGCCGATACGCTCGAATACCTGACAAGCGACCACGGCCATTTCGATATCGTCGTGATCGATCCGCCGCCACTCGCCCGAAGCGTCGGCGATGTGGCGCGCGCTGGTCGCCTCTATACTGAATTGAATCTGCTCGCGATGCGTGCGGTTGCGCCGGGCGGGATGCTGATGACGTTCACATGCTCATCGCATTTCGCCGGTGAGAATTTCCTCCGCGCCGTGCGTCTCGCGCAGGGACGGGCAGGACGCAACTTTCGCATACTCGAGAAGCTCGGACCTGGCCCGGACCATCCAGTACTGCTCGGCCACGCCGAGGGCGAGTATCTCTCGGGTTTGCTGCTCGCCGATGCGGGCTAGCGGGAGCGTCACGTTATGAAACTCGAACGGCTGGATCATTTTGGTATTGAGGTCAGCGACCTCGCGCAAGCGGAGCGTTTTTATACTGAGGTGCTCGGACTCTCTGTGGTAGCGCGTTTCGGTGATCAGGTTCTGCTGCAATGCGGGGATCAGAATCTGGCCCTCTTCCGGGTTGCGCGACCGCCACTCGATCCGGCAGCGCGTCAGCAGCGGATATCCCATCCGTTGGGTAAGGGGCATCATGCGTTCCGGGTGAGCCGCGAAGATTTCACGCAGGCCGAGGAGCGCTTGAGGGCAGCCGGCGCTGAGACCTCGAAGCCTATCGATTGGGGCGATCACGATTGTCGCTATTTTCTCGATCCCGACGGCAATCTGCTGGAAATCGTCGCGTACCGCTAATCGGTATTGTCCGTAAGTAAGCGCGCGACCCTTTAATCTCAAAGCGGGAATCCTGTAGGCTGCGAGCGGTATTGGCGATGATCTCAGGATCGCGCGGGGCACTGGGGGAGATATGTTCGAGATAAGGCAGTTAGGTCGTTCGGCGTTGATCGCGGCGGCCGCAGCTCTACTGGCGAATCGGCCGGCGAGTGCGGAGATGCTGCACATGGAAGCCGACGTGGAGAAAAGCGAAATCCACGCGACCGTCGAAGAGCCGATGGGTCTGGTTCGCGATCATCCCACTGCCACTGGCAATTTCCGTTTGGCGTCCGGTGAGATCGACGGCGATACGGAAAACCCCATCGCCACGGCCCACGTCAAACTTGTGATCGACGCTACGACCTTCGACTCCGGCAATAACCATCGTGATCGCGCCGTGATTCACTCGGCGCTCGAAACGGCCAAGTACCAAACGATCATTTTTGAGAGCAAAAGCTTCGAAGATGCAGACGTCGAAGTACCCGGCGTTTCAGGCAGCGCAACGGTGGTGGGTAACCTGACGCTTCATGGCCAGACCCATCTGATCAAGGTCCCCAACGTGCGCATCTCGATGTCGACCGACGGCGAGTTCAGCGCCGGGGGCGAGTTCACCCTCAAATACACCGATTATGGCATCGCTCCGCCAAAGCTGTTGGTGCTACCGGTCAGCAGCGAGGCGTCACTCGCGTTTCGTATCGTTGCCGAGCGACCCGGAAGCCCGGCAGAGCAGCAGATGAGCAAAGCCAAACCAGCGAAACCTTCAAATGCTCAGATGCAAGTAGCACGACGCTGATCGGCGGCAGTCGGGGCAATTCTGCGATCGGGAGCAACGATGACCAACAAATATTTCTTCGACCGGTGGCAGACTCGGCTGGTCCTTCTGATCGTCCTGTGTTCAATGATAGTGCCAACAACGCAGGCGCTAGCGATCGATAACTTGCAGGCCGCTTCAGGAATCAAAGAAGCACTCGAACGCGGAACGGTAAGCGCCGTCAAACTAGTTGGCCGCCCTGGCGGGTACTTCAATGACGCCGCGATCAAGATTCTGCTGCCCGACCAAATGAAGCCGGTAGCCTCGGCTCTACGCGCCGTCGGGTTCGGTCCGCAAATCGACAAATTTGTCCTGAGCATGAATCAGGCGGCTGAGGCCGCAGCACCGAAGGCCGAGCCCATCTTCGAGCAAGCAGTCCGCGAGATGACTATCACCGATGCCGAACGTATCGTGACGCGCGGAGGAACTTCGGCGACTGACTATTTCAAGGCTAAAACGTCGAAGCAGCTCACAGAGGCTTTTGCGCCGATCGTCAAGCAGAGCATGGAAAAGTACTCCGTCGCGAAGCAGTATGATGATCTGATCGGCCGTTATCAGTCGAACTCGCCACTCGGCACGCTCCTTGGCGGGAAAACATCCGAGAGTCTCGATATTAACCATTACGTAGTGCATAAGGCACTCGACGGGCTCTTTTATATGGTAGGGCAGGAAGAACGGCAGATTCGGACCAATCCAGCGGCGCAAGTTACGCCGTTACTGAAAGAGGTTTTCGGGAGCTCGCTCCGCTAGGCGTAAAGCAGCCGCATCGTTCTTGTATCAAGGCAAAAAGCAATTGGGGCGAGGAGTTAAATCCCCGCCCAATCTTTAGGAGGTATCGAACCGGTCTAAGCGTTCGCCGCGAGGGGTCCGCGAATCAACCGACCCGGCAGTGCACCGGTCGCCTCATTATTCCGCAGCGTAACCTCACCGTTTACGATCGTCGTCTTGATACCGACCGACTTCTGCTTGAGTCGGCGCGCACCACCCGGCAGATCGTATTCGAGCGTCGGCATCGTCGGGGCAATCGTGTTCGGGTCGAAGACCACAACGTCGGCGTGATTTCCCTCAGCGAGCATCCCGCGGCCTTCGAGTCCCCAGAACGACGCGAGGTCGAAGCTGATCTTGCGCACGGCCTGCTCCAGCGTCAGCGCCTGACGTTCGCGTACCCAATGGCCCAGCAGATGGGTCTGGATCGAGGAATCCATGATCTGGGAGACATGCGCGCCCGAGTCGGAGAAGGTCACGACCTGCCGCGGATGGCGCATCATGCCGAGCACTACATCCTGATCCTCGTTCACGATCGGCTGGATGAAAAACTGCTTCAGATGCTTCTCCAACGCGAGATCGATAATGACTTCGAGCGGATCCTGGTTTCGCTCCTTCGCCACTTCCGCAATCGTGCGATACGGCGGCAGCGGCTTCTCGAGCACGTAGAGGTAATCGAAATCGGGCTTGCGCGCCTCGGCGCCGACCGCGCGCTCGGGCCGGGTCATCATCTCGCGCGCAACTTCGAGCAACTTGGCGCGCGTCTCGGGATTACGCAGCGCCGCTTCCTGCTCGGCCAGCGGCAGCTTGCGGATATCGGACCAAACCGGCGCCTTGTCGAACGGCATCGCGGTTTCGAAAGAGAGCAGCGAACTAATCCATCGGCTCGTACCCTGCGCGAGCATCCGACCACCAGCCGCGACGGTCTCATCGATCATCTTGAAGTACGGACGCCAGGTGTGAGGCGCCTTGCGTGAGTAGATCACGCCGAAGGTCGTGGGCACGCGGGTCTCGAGCGCCAGCCGCTGCAGCCGACCCATGAAATCGCGCATCTTCTCCGGGTCGCGCTCGATATCTTCCTGCGCGAGTTCGAAAACTCCGGCGCCGAGTTCACCCATCACGCCGACCAGCTCGCGCACTTCGTTCCAGTTGGCCAAACGGCTCGCGACCGGTTGGCTATCGGGCGTCTGATGGTTCCGATTGCGCGAGGTGCTGAAGCCAGCGGCCCCAGCTTTGATCGCGGTGCGCAGCTCACGCTTCATCGCGGCGATGTCTTCAGACGTCGCCTCTTCGGTGAAAGCTCGCTGGCCCATTACGTAGGTGCGCAGCGCCGAATGGCCCATGTATGCGGTGTAGTTGATTCCCTTGGGCAGGCTATCGATCGCATCGAGATACTGCGGGAAGCTGTCCCACGACCACTTGATACCGGCTTCCATCGCGGCCGGTGAGATATCCTCGGCGCGCTCCAGATTCCGCATCACCATCAGCTTGTCTTTCTCAGCGCAGGGCGCGAGTGAGAAGCCGCAGTTGCCCATCACAACGGTGGTAACGCCGTGCCAGCATGAGCAGGTACCCTGCCGGTCCCAGAAGATCTGAGCGTCCATGTGGGTATGGCCATCGATAAAGCCAGGAGCAACAACGTGCCCTTCTGCGTCGATTACTTCCTCGGCCCCTTCGGTGATCTTGCCGATCTTGGCGATGCGTCCGTTGTTGATTGCGACGTCGGCGCGATAGCGGGGCAGCCCGGAACCATCGACGATCGTGCCGTCACGGATAACGATATCGTAGGACATAAATTTCCTCCCTCAGTAGGCGGGCGATGCGTGGTAGGCATCGCCTCGCTGCTGGCTGGATAAATGTTGACTAGCTGGATCTGACTTATCCGCTATTTTCGTGGAAAGTGAAAGCCGCCCGGCTGAACCTACCCCCGGGCCCCCCCTGAAGGGGAGGGGTGGGAGTAGCTGATGCTGTTTGGTTTAGATCGCGATGCAGACCTTGCCGAAATGACTGCCGCTCTCCAGATGGCGATAGGCTGCTTGCGCCTCGGTGAACGGAAAGACCTTGTCGATTACAGGATGGACTCGGTTCACTTCCATTGCGCGATTCATCGCCACGAACATCTCGTGCGAACCGACCAGGATTCCCTGCACGCGCGCCTGCTTGAACAGCAGCGGCAACGGATCGACTTTCGCCGCACCCGCCAGAATGCCGATCAGATGAACGATACCGCCGGCTTTAACCGCGTTGATCGATTTAGGCAGCGTGCCCGCACCCCCGATTTCAACGACGTGATCGACGCCGTCGCCGCCGGTGAGTTCGAGCACCTTCTCGTCCCAATCGGGCGTGGTCTTGTAGTTGATCAACTCGGAAGCACCCATCTCCTTCAGGCGATGGAGCTTGGCGTCACTGCTGGAAGTCGCGATCACGCGCGCGCCGTGCATCTTGGCGAACTGTAGGGCGAAAATCGAAACGCCGCCGGTACCCATGATCAGCACGGTATCTCCGGGCTTCACGCGGCCTTCGACTACTAGCGCATTCCATGAAGTCACGGCCGCACAAGGCAAGGTCGCAGCCTCTTCATAAGAAAGATACTCCGGGATATGCACGAAGCCGTCTTCGCGCAGGACGACATACTCCGCGAGCATCCCATCGATTCCGCCGCCCAACGACGAGCTGTACATCCCCTTGAAGGGGCCGCCCGCGAGCCATCCTTGGGTGAAGATCGCCGCAACGCGGTCACCCTTCTTGAGCCGCGTCACGCCGGGACCAGTCTCGACCACGTCGCCTGCGCCGTCAGATATCGGCACCAGCGGCGTCTTCATCATCCCGCGGAGCCCGCCGCGGATAATCGCGAGGTCGCGATAGTTCAGGGAGGTCGCGCGGACGCGCATCAGCACTTCGCCCGGACTCGGCTTGGGTGTCGGACGATCGACCAATTTCAGACTATCGATCCCATTAGGATCGGCAATTTCGTAGAGCTTCATGAATCACCTCGTCGAGCCATTTAATAGCATCAGATTGAGGCCGCCCGCCACGATAGGGGTTTGACAGCGAGGGCCTCTGCGGATTAGCAAACCCATCAGGCTTAAGACGAATCACGGAGGGCGCACCGATGGCAGCGTCAGCATCGAATCCATCGCAATTAATCGAAGTAAGTGAACGCGCGTGGGAGGCGGTGACGCCAACCATTAAGGCCAAGCTGCTCTGGTCTGATCCTATGACCAAACGGCGCGCCCAACTGACCCGATTCGAACCGGGTGCGGTCCTGCCGATGCATAAGCACAACGGCGATGAGCTCCTTTACGTCATCGAGGGCGAAATTACCGACGAGGCGGGGACGGTTTACGCTGGCAGCGTCGGCTATCGGCCCGATGGATGCGCCCATAGCGTCACGAGCAAGAACGGTGCGACGGTCTTCGCGATTATCACCGGTGGAGTGGAGCCGGCTACCGCGGCTGCGGACCCCAAGTCGAGGATTATCGTGCTGAGCGAGCTTCAGTGGAACAGCCCGATGCCTGGCGTAAGTATGAAAGCCTTCTGGGAGGATGCCGCGACCAAGCGGCGCGCGGTACTCGCTCGCTTCGATGCCGGTGCGAAGCTGCCATTGCACAAGCATGTCGGCGACGAGCTGGTTTTCATGATCGAAGGGTCGAACTACGACGAATTCAACGAGATTCGCGTGGGTAACCTGAACTATCGGCCCAACGGATGTACCCACACCGTGTCGTCGAAGCACGGCGCCGTCGCGATCGCGTACGTCACCGGCGGCGTCGAGATGCTTAAACACTAGTGGAGCGCGGTTCCCGCGCGGAGCGAGCACAGGGGGCGGCGGAGTCCGCGACGGGCGGCCTGTGTCCTAAGTCTGCGAGCTGCGTCCAGAATCAGGACGTATCCTGACTTTACTGACCCCGCAGGCCACGCCCAGCGTCCTCTCCTTGGACTTCGAGAGAGAATAGTGGACACATGAAAACAGCGTTTGGGGTTTTTGACCATATCGAGCGGCGCGGCAATGAGATCGGCGACCTCTTTGAAGGTCGGCTGAAACTGCTCGAAGCCTACGACCAGGCGGGTTTTTGCGGCTACCACGTCGCGGAGCATCACGCGACTCCGCTCGGGATGGCGCCCTCTCCCGGGCTTTTTCTCGCGGCGGCTGCGCAGCGCACCAAGCAGATCCGATTGGGCCCGCTCGTCTATCTGCTTCCGCTCTATAATCCGCTGCGACTCGCGACCGAGATCTGCATGCTCGATCACATCAGCAACGGCCGGCTCGATATCGGTGTCGGCCGCGGCGTCTCGCCCTTCGAGATCGCGTATTTCGGCATCGGTTTCCTCGATTCGCGCGAGATTTTCGAAGAAGCGCTCGAAGTTCTGGTAAAGGGTTTACGAGACGATCGGCTGCAACATCGCGGGAGTCACTATCGTTTCGATAGCGTGCCGATGGAGTTGAAGCCCAAGCAGCGCCCCAACCCACCCTTCTGGTTCGGCGTTACTTCGCCTGAGAACGTTACCTTCGCCGCCCGCCACGGGATGAACATGGTGGGACTTGGTCCCGTCTCGATGGTGAAGGGGATGACCGATCAGTATCGGGCGGAGCGTGAGCAATATCGCGGCAGCCCGACCGACCTGAACGCTCATATCAAGGAGCCCGTGATGGGCGCGATCCGGCACGCTTATGTGGCTGCCGACGAGAGGGAAATCGACGCGATCGCGGCTCCGGCCTACAAGACCTATTACGACAACATCACGAAGCTATGGCGCGATTTCCGCACCCTTCCAGCCTATGGCTTTACGCCCGACGTGAAGATCGCCGCCAAAGGCGAAGGCGCTATCGTAGGCACGGCGAGCCAAGTGCGCGATCAGGTAGGGCGTTTCTTCGAGGGCAGCGGATGTAACTACCTGGCGCTGTCGTTCGCCTGGGGCGGTCTGACGCAGGATCAGTCGATGCGGTCGCTCGAACGCTTCGTGACGCAGGTGATGCCGGACTTCAAGTAGGGCTCCGTTTGGCCGCGCCGTTTAGCTGTGGACAGCACGATTCGGCCACTTGGGCCTGAAGGCCGGACCGCGTATGCTCTGTCAGAGGCTTGATCGCGAAACCGTATTGGGGTGGTTATCTGCGATCGCCAGGTTCTGCGCGTGAAACGAGAGATTCTAATTAATGCTTCGGCTCTCGAAGTGAGGGTTGCGCTGCTTGAAGATGGCGGACTTGCCGAGTTTTATCTTGAGCGCAACCAGCGCGGCGGCCTCGCGGGGAACATTTACAAGGGCAAAGTGACGCGGGTGCTGCCCGGGATGCAGGCCGCTTTCGTCGATATCGGGCTCGAAAAAGCCGGTTTTCTGCACGTTTCCGATTTCCACGGCGCGAGCGATGGCCTTGCTGCAGCGGCCGAGGAGATCGACGAAGAGGTCGAGACCGATCTGGTCGAAGAGGACCTGGCGCCGGTGGCCGACGAAACGTTGGAGGAGCCCGACGACTCGATTGAGCCCGAAACCGACCTCGAATCGCTCGAAGAAGAGCCCTCAGCTGAAGGTGAAGCGCCACAGAAGCGACGTCGAGGGCGACGACGACGCGCCAACCATCAGCGCAGTCGCCTTCCGATCGAGCAGCAACTCAAGCGCGGTCAGGAGATTATCGTTCAGGTCGCCAAGGAGCCGATGGGCACCAAAGGAGCGCGCCTGACCTCCTTTATTTCGCTGCCGGGCAGGCATCTGGTCTATATGCCGACCAGCGGCAAGATCGGTATCTCGCGCCGAATCGAGAGTGCCGAAGAGCGGGCGCGGCTGCGTTCGGCCGTTAAGGAGCTCGCCCCACCACAGGGCGGCTTTATCGTGCGCACCGCCTGCGAGGGTGTGAGCAAGCGCGATATTCAGCGTGACGTCGCCTTTCTGACGAAGCTCTGGTCGACGATCAACAAGCGCGCAGATTCATCGCGACCCGCTTCGCTGCTCTACGACGACCTCGAAGTGTCGCTTCGAATTGTGCGCGATCTCTTCTCGAGCGAGGTCGAACGGCTGCGATGCGACGACGCGACGACCTACGGCAAGATCGTCCAGTTCGTGCAGACCTATATGCCGCGGTTGCGGAATCGCGTTTCCTTTTACGACGCATCCGAGCCGATTTTCGACCACTACCAGATCGAAGATCAGATTAATCGCGCACTCGATCGCAAGGTCTGGCTGAAATCAGGCGGCTATCTCGTAATCGATCAGGCGGAAGCCCTAACCGCGATCGACGTGAATACGGGGCGTTTTGTCGGCAAAACCAATCAGGACGAGACGGTGCTGCGCACGAATCTCGAAGCTGCCGATGAGGTCGTGAAGCAGCTTCGCCTGCGCAATATCGGCGGCATTATCATTGTCGATTTCATCGATATGACGCGCGACGCTGATCGTAAGAAGGTCAGCGAGGCGCTCTCTCAGGCGCTCAAGAAGGACAAAGCCCGCAGTTCGGTGCTGAAGATCTCGGAGCTGGGTCTGGTCCAGATGACCCGTAAGCGCACGCGAGAGAGTCTCGAAGAAATGCTTACTGAGCAGTGCCCACATTGCGAGGGTCGCCGCGTGGTGAAATCAGTGCCGACGCTGGCTGCGGACGTTATCCGCGGAATTCAGCGGACCGCAGCGCGGCGTCCGGCGACGGATATGCTCGTGGTAAAGGTTAATCCCGCCGTGGCGCGTTTCCTCTACGACGCTGGGTCGAAGGAACTGGAACGAGCCGAGCGTCTAATAGGCGCCAAGATCGTGTTGCGATCATCCGATGCATTGGCGACGGGCGCTTTCGAAGTCGCGCCCGCCCCCGCCGCCGCTTGAAGATAGCGCGGACAGCGAGACGCGGTGGAACCGATCCTATAGCGGCTTGAGGAAAGCCGCAGCCAGTCGATATCCGCACCCTCGCCCTTGCTGAAAGCGAAACTCAGCTACCTAGTCCGCGCACGGACGGCATTACCTTCGACGCGAAGCGTTCCATCGCGGCCAACACATCACGATGGGGGATGCGGCCGCCCGGATTAAACCAACATCCGAGCTGATTGATTCGCGACTTTTCATAGACGTTGCCGATTCGCTGGACGCACTCGTCGGGCGATCCGAAAATCGCCATCGAACTGTTGATCTCGTCCCACTTGATGCTCAGGGCGCGCTCGCGCACTTCCTTAAGGTACTGATAAGTGCCTTCGTATTGCCCCTTGTCACCGAGCATCGCCTGAGCGCCAATTGTACGGAAATAGTGCATCACGGAGGGTTCATACTCAGCGCGCACCGATTCGATATTCGCCCCGGTTGAGCAGAAAAAGAGTCCAGCGACGTCGCCCGCAGCGGAATCAAACCCAGCTTTGGCACGAGCGTCACGATAGCGCGCAACATGCTCATAGAAGCGGGGAATCGGATTGATCGGCGACGCCGCCATCACGTCGTAGCCATGCGAACCGGCGAAGTCGGCTGTGTCGGGACTGTTCGCGGCGATCCGCAGCGGCGGATGGGGCTTTTGCAGCGGTTTCGGCGCAACAGAGATTTCGGAAACCTGGTAGAAGCGGCCTTCGTAGGAAAAGCTATCGTTTTCCCAGGCCTTGCGGATAATCGCGAGGCTCTCTTCGAAGCGTTCACGGCTTTCGTCGCGCGGGACACCATAGCCGCGGAAATGGACTGCGATCGTGCCGCGACCGACGCCCAAATCGAGCCGTCCGCCAGTCAGGATATCGGCGACAGCGGCTTCCTCGGCGACCCGCAGCGGGTGATGGAAGGGCAGCAGGGTTACGCCCGTGCCGAAGCGAATCCGGCGCGTACGCTGTGCCGTCGCCACTGCGATTTGCAGCGGTGCCGGCATAATCGAGAAAGGCTTGAAGAAATGAAGTTCGGCGAGCCAGGCGATATCAAAGCCGAGTTCGTCGGCGAAGGTGATTTGCTCGATCGTCTCGCGATAGCGATCCGCCGCTGACTGATCCGGTGCACAGGGAAGCTGGTAAAAGAGTCCGAATTTCAAGCAACACCCTCCTCGGCGGCCGAAGCGCCAATCGATCGAATCGAGCGGTTCGCGCCCGACGACACTTGCCCAGACTTACCGCATCGCGACCAAAAGCGCCAAGCGTTTATATCTTCGTTCGGAGGGCGTAAGAAATGGGTAAAAAAATCGGCTTCCTGCCGCGGGACAAGAAGCCGATTCAAACGAACAAAGGGAAAAGACTAGTGCTTGAGCTTTTTGACCTCTTCGGTCATCTCGGGCACGGCCTTGAAGAGATCCGCAACGAGGCCGAAGTCGGCGACGCTGAAGATCGGCGCTTCTTCGTCCTTGTTTATCGCGACGATCGTCTTGGAGTCCTTCATACCCGCCAGATGCTGAATCGCGCCGGAGATGCCGACTGCGACGTAGAGTTCCGGCGCGACGACCTTGCCGGTCTGGCCGACCTGAAGATCGTTCGGGACGAAGCCCGCATCGACCGCCGCACGGCTCGCGCCCATCGCAGCGCCCATCTCGTCGACGAGCGGTTCCAGCACCGTCTTAAAGTTCTCGCCCGACTTCATGCCGCGGCCACCCGAGACGATGATCTTGGCTTCCGTGAGCTGCGGACGATCGCTCTTGATCTCGTTGAAGGCCACGAACTCCATCTTGAGCCCGGCCGCATCGAATTCCGGCTTAACCTTCTCGACCGACGCAGCCGAACCCGTCGCCGCTGCCGCATCGAAGGCAGTACCGCGAACTGTAACGACGCGAACAGGTCCGTCGAGTTCGACTGTAGCGAGCGCGTTACCGGCGTACATCGGACGAATCAGAGTGCCATCGTCATTGATGGCGACGATCTCCGAGGCCATCGGAGCGTTCAGGCGCGCTGCGATTCGCGGCATCAGGTCTTTGCCCATCGCGGTGGCCGTCGCGAGAATCGTCTCGGCGCCAGCGCTGCGCACGAGCCCCGCCAGTGCCTGCGCGTTCGCGTCGGCGAGGTAGTTCGCGAGTCGTGCATCTTCAACCGCGATAACTTTGCTCACGCCGTACTTGGCAATCTCGCCGGCAAGCGCATCGCAACTATCGCTGGTAACTACCGCGATACAGTTGCCGCTCCGTTTGCGCGCCATCTCGAGGCCCGCGTTGATCGCAACCAATGTGCTCTTCGGAAAATTGCCGTGCTTGTGCTCGGCAAAAACTAGTACATCACCCATTTAAGTCAGCTCCAGACAGCGGGAACGCGTACGAATCGCGCCGCTGGCGGTTTTGATGATCAGATAACCTTCGCTTCAGTATGCAGCGCCGCGACCAGCTCCTGCACCGAGCCGAGCTTGCGTCCAGCCTGCCGTTTTTCCGGCGCCTTGAGGGTTTTCACCTTCAGCTTGGGCGTGAGATCGACGCCGAGGCTATCGACCGCGATTTCACTCAGCGGCTTCTTGCGTGCCTTCATGATGCCGGGTAACGAGGCGTAGCGCGGTTCATTCAGACGCAGATCGGTAGTTATCACCGCGGGCAACGGGAAAGCGATCGTTTCGAGACCGCCGTCGACTTCGCGCACGACTGAGCACTTATCGCCGAACTCGATTTTCGAGGCGAACGTGGCCTGCGGCCATCCGAGCATCTCGGCGATCATCTGTCCGGCCTGATTCGAATCGTCGTCGATCGCTTGTTTCCCAAGAATAATCAACTCGGGCTTCTCGGTCTCCGCAACCTTCGCGATTACGCGAGCAATCGCCAGCGGATCGAGGGCGTTATCCGCCTTGACCAGGATCGCACGGTCGGCACCCATCGCGAGACCGGTGCGCAGTTGTTCCTGCCAGGTTGTCTGGCCAACTGAGACCAGCACGACCTCGCTTGAAGCCTGTTTTTCCTTGATCCGCAGAGCTTCTTCGATAGCGATTTCATCGAAGGGGTTGATCACCCATTTGACATTGTCGGTGGCGATACCAGAGCCATCCGGCAGAACGCGGATCGTTGTCGCGGGATCAGGCACCCGCTTAACCGGGACTAAAATCTTCACGTTGGTGTAACTCCGAATGAGGGAATATAGAGATTACACTGACGAAAAGACAGAGGCGAGAGATACGGCCGACTCGTAGCCTAACCTCGCCCGGAGCTGTCGACACGGCTCATGTTTACTCACCGGTTCAAAAAGGTGTGGAGGAGATTCTTTAAGCCTTACTCGTTGAAGCCGAGGCGATGGGATAGTTCGCGACCGGCGTCGAGCACGATTGGCGCGAGTTCGGTAGCGATCCGTTCAGTCGAGACGCGATACGACGGACCCGAGATCGCGAGGGAACCCACGACTGATCGCGTGTAATCGCGAATTGGCACCGCAACCGAAGCGATATCTTCGAAAAATTCGCCGTTATCGGTCGCGTAGCCATCGCGGGCAATCGCATTGAGCTGTTCGAATAACTGATTCCGCTCGATCAGCGTGCGCGAGGTGAAGCGTTCCAGATGCTCCGGCAGAGCCGAGCGGACTTGCTCATCGAGTTCGAACGCCAAATGAGTCTTTCCGACGGCGGTGCAATGAAACGGCAACGTCTGTCCTACTGGAGACATGATCCGCACCATCTGATCCTGCGGCTCGGAAGCTTCGAGCGGCACGACACCATCGCGGCGCGCTATCGCTACGAACGCGCTTTCGTGACAGCGTTTCGCGACTTCGGTCAGAATCGGACGTGCCTGCTTCACCAGACCCATATGGTGGATATACCGACGGCCAAGATGGAGACATTTGATGCCCAGACGATAGTTCTCGCTGGAGCGGTTTTGCTCGATATATCCGCGGGCTTCAAGCGTCGCGAGCAATCTGAAGACGTTGTTTTTATGGAGCTTAAGTCGCTTCGATAGTTCGGTGACGCCAAGTTCATCAACGTCGCCGAAAAACTGTTCGAGCACGTCGAGAGAGTGCGCAACTGATTGGATAACGTAGTTTGTCTTTTCGCGGCGCACCACTGTACGTAACCTTTACGTGCTTTAGCGGTCCGATCTCAGGAAGGAAGACCCGGCCCATTCTGGAAAACTGTTTTAATTTAGAGCCGAGGCAAGAACAAAGTCAACGGCGTTTGGAATTGCCGACCGACTCGTAATCGCCCTTGATTTATCATCTAAGTTGCCGGTAACTCGCATCGAGAGGTTAGCGAAATGGCGGAAGCGGATCGGCCGAACTGGTTTGCGCGAATCGACGAGAGCGAAGACGAGGACTTTTATAGCGTGCCGCGCCGCGTTGTCCATATCGACGACGGGGCGATAGCGGCCGCGGGCGAAATTTACGCGTCGCGAATCGCGGAGGGGAGCAAAATTCTCGATTTGATGAGTAGTTGGCGATCCCATCTGCCTGAGCGGATGCATCCCTCGCACGTCACGGGTCTGGGGATGAACCGCGAGGAAATGGAAGAT
Organism: Binataceae bacterium (SeqCode); assembly: GCA_035541875.1. Taxonomy (GTDB): domain Bacteria; phylum Desulfobacterota; class Binatia; order Binatales; family Binataceae; genus JAJPHI01. Next base: position 24,773 of record DATKML010000058.1, on the reverse strand, counting down.
AATACTGCGCTTAATGAGATCGTGGTCCATAACGTTAACCGCAACCCGCGCCTGCCCTTCCCTGACCAATCCTTCGATGCTGCCGTTATGACGGTATCGGTGCAGTACCTGACCAATCCGATTGCGCTTTTTGCAGATACCGCGCGTGTTCTGCGACCCGGCGGTTGCTTCATCACGACCTTTTCCAATCGAATGTTCCCGACCAAGGCCGTAGCTTTATGGCGAGGATCGAGCGAAGAAAATCGCGTGGAAATTGTAAAACAATACTTTGCTCAGAGCGGCGCATTTGAGAATATCGAGGTCATCGACATGAGTCATCGCAACGGTCCGCCGTCAGATCCGATTTGGGGTGTCCTCGGCTACAAGCCGCGATAACTTCGAAGGCGTTGAGGGAATTGTGATAGCCCATCGCGGACTTCGCCATCTTGCCCTACGCGTCGCCGACGTGGAGCGCGCCAAGGATTTCTATACGAAGGTCTTTGGTATGCGCCTCGTTTGGCAACCTGACGCTGACGCCGCGTATCTCAGCTCCGGATGTGACAACCTGGCACTTCATCGAGGTGACGCCGGCGACCCGACGCATCAAGCACTCGATCATCTTGGCTTCATCGTCGCCTCTATAGCCGAAGTCGAGGAGGCCTTTCGATGGGTTCAGGCTAATTCGATTACTGTCGCGAAGCCTTTGGCGCGACATCGAGACGGGTCGGTCTCGTTCTATATTCGCGATCCGGACAACAACGTAATTCAGGTTCTCTACGAGCCATCGATAAGCCCACAGAGCTTTTCCGGCAATAGCTGATCGGCTGACGAAGGGGGATGTGGCTGAGTGATAAGCGGATGTGCAACCAGCGAGGGAACCGCCGGATACGGAGCGCGTTTCGCTCATTATCCTGAAAACTACAGGGCATTAGCCGGCCTGACGGTCTCGTCGATCGGTATGGGCACCTATCTGGGCGAGGGCGACGCGGCAATGGACGCAGCCTACGCCGAGACTTTGCACACCGCACTTTTGGGCGGCGTCAATATCGTCGATACGGCGGTTAACTACCGCTTTCAACGCAGCGAACGCGTCATCGGTCAGGTGCTCACAGAACTTATCGGTGAAGGGAAGATTACTCGGGAGGAAATCGTTGTCGCGACAAAGGGCGGCTATCTGACCTTCGACGGCGAGATGCCACCGAATCCGCGGGCCTGGTTTGAAGAGCATTTTCTGAAACCAGGTATCGTCTCGAACGCGGATATCGTGCAGGGCTCACACTGCATCACGCCGCGGTACCTCAACTCGATGGTTGAGATAAGCCGACAGAACCTTGGGCTCGAGACGATCGATATCTATTATCTGCACAATCCTGAAACACAGCTTGCCGCGGTCAATCGAGCCGATTTCCGTGAGCGTATCGCCCGGGCCTTCCGCTTTTTTGAACAGGCGGTGAGTGAAGGCCGGATCAAGCTCTACGGCGTGGCGACGTGGAACGCGTTCCGTGTGCCGAAGAAGGATCGCTCATACGTGTCGCTGCTGGAACTTGTCGAGGTCGCGCGCGAGGCGGGCGGCGAGAACCATCATTTCCGCGTGGTCCAACTGCCCTACAACCTTGCGATGGCTGAGGCGCTAACCGTACAAAATCAGCCCTTGCCGGGCGGCGGGACCGGAAGTCTACTCGCATGCGCGGCGCGGTTGGGAATCGGGGTCTGCGCCAGTGCGTCGCTGCTTCAAGGTCAGCTCACGAACAAGCTGCCGTCGATTATCGATGAAACTTTCGTTGGTATGAACTCGGATGCGCAGCGTGCCTTGCAGTTCGTTCGATCGACGCCGGGAATTGATGTCGCGTTGGCGGGGATGGCCTCAGCGGTCCACGTCACTCACAATCTCGAAACGGCAAAGCACCCACCCGCAGCGTTCGACACGCTGATGAAGTTGTTCGAAACGGCGTAACGCGAGGATCCGGGATGCAGTCTCGTCACGGCATCTCGCCTCGAATGAAGTGGGTTGATAGCGGAACCAGCCATTGGCAGGAACCCGTTAACTCTCACAGCAGTTTTTACTTTGGCTCCCGCCGACCTCGATTCCAACACAGCGCTCCCCATTGGTTCACCTCGCTGGTATTCCTGCTTTTCGCCGGAATAATCCTAGCTGCGATTTTTCTCGGCAGATGATTCGAGGCTGCTTCCGTTATCAATCCACTTAGGTTTTATGGAAAACTTCGCATCAGAAGAAAAGGCGACGGCGCTCGACACGCTGATGAGGTTGTTCGAGACAACTGAGGAGGCTGTTCGCGTAAGCCTTACGGTCAATGCAGATAGCTTATCCTTGTGGGAACCGTATCGGGCGCCTGAGCGGTGCCAAGGGGGACAGGTATGGACGTCATAGAAGTAATGGAAACCTGCAGCGCAGCGCGTTATTTGAAGCCCGATCCGGTGCCGCAGGAATTAATCGAGCGTGTGATCTATGCCGCTACTCGAGCATCGAGCCCCGGCAACAGCCAACATTGGGATTTCATCGTTGTACGCAACTCTGAATCAAGGCGGAAAATCCGCGACCTACTCGTGCCGGGATTCAAGGCGATGGCAACGGGACTGCCAACGACCGGCCGCCAGCCCAGCAAGATGATCGCAGGCGCGATGCATTTGGCCGAGACGCTGAATGAAGTTCCCGCCATTATTTTCGTCTGTGGTCCGGTCGCCTATCCTCCCAACGCACCGATGGAGCAGTTTGTCTGGTCAGCGCTCTACCCAGCGGCGCAGAACCTGATAGTCGCGGCGCGATCGCTCGGTTTGGGCACCACCTTCACTACTTTCCATATGTTTATGGAGAATGAGCTGCGTGAACTCCTGGGCATTCCCAAGGAGATCAAGTTTGGCGTTATGATCCCAATAGGTTGGCCGCAGAACGATTTCGTGAAGGTTAAGCGCAAGCCGATTGCCGAGGTAATTCACTGGGACAAGTGGAGCGGTTGACCGGCGGAGAAGCGAGGACCACAGCGTCAGCAATGCTTAGCGATCTCGAATCGAAGTGGGTGAGCTTATAGCAAGCCGTGGAACACGACTATCAAGACCCTGGCGAGCACAAGGATCCTATCAATGTTCCGATCAGCGAAGGCCTGCGAATGGGCTTTAGACGGCCCCGCTTTCGCGAAGAGGCATCACGGAAGTTCACCGCCTTCGTCTTTCTTTTTATCGCTGGAATACTGGTGGCGGCGGTCTTACTAAATCACCGGTAACGGGTGAGCAGGTGCTATCGTTAGTTCCGGCGGCGAGATCATGCGAGGTTTCACCAAGGAGGATCGGCAAATGGCGCTAGAAGTAACGTGGGACAGTAAGGCTTGTATCCACTCCGGCAACTGCGTGAAAACACTCCCGCAGGTGTTTAAGGTGGAAGGCGGGAAGTTCGTGATCGACCCGTCGGCAGCGAGTGAGGCAGAGCTGCGCGGCGCGATCGCCAAGTGCCCTTCCCAAGCGCTGAAAATCAAGGAATAGGACGGACTACTTGCTGCTGCCGTTATTGCGGGCGTTGAGCCGATTGAGCGCCGCTTCGGTCGCACGTGGGGCGGCAAGCCCTTCGAGCTGAGCACGGATACGGTTAGCCAGTTGGCGGCGGAAGACGGGCTTGGCGAGAAATTCGCTGACGCCGAGATGCATGCCTTCTTTGCGCGCGTCCATGTCGTCGCGGGCGGTAATCATGATTATCGGGATCGAAGCCGTGTTTGGATTACTCTTGAGCGCCCGACAGACCTCGAAGCCGTCCATCCCTGGCATCATCAGGTCGAGCAGTATTACATCGACCGGATGTTCGCGTACGATCCGTAGACATTCTGAACCAGAAATAGCTTCGACCGCTACATAACCTTCGCGTTGGAGATGGCGCGCGAGGGCCGAGACGGTATCGGGATCGTCATCGACGACCATGATCTGTGCAGTCTGACGGAGCTGTTCCATAGTGTCCCCCCTGTGCCTCAGGCCTCTTCTTCCCCGCTTGAGGTGTATGGCGCGATAACGCCGCATCGCCGGAGCTTGGCCGCAAAGGTAGTCTGCTTAAGTCCAAGCAGGCGCGCAGCCGCCTGTTTGTTTCCTCCCGTTTGCTTGAGCGCCTCGTTGATCATCCGACCTTCGAGTTCGCGCACGATCGCGTTCAGATTCACACCCTTTTCGCCAAGCGTAGTCTGAATCCGGCTGTCACTGGCGCGCGGCCGACTGACCAAGTTCGCCGGCAAAATCGAAGTATCGATGATGCTGTCTTCACACAGGATCACCAACCGCTCGACCATGTTTTCGAGTTCGCGGACATTGCCCGGCCAATCGTAGGACCAGAGATGGACCATCGCCTCCTGAGTTACCGTCCAAGAGCGGCCCGGTGAACGCTCGCGGATACGATCGAGGAAATATTCTATCAGCAGTGGAATATCGGAACGCCGCTCACGCAGCGGTGGAATAACAATCGGTACAACCTGAAGGCGGTAAAAAAGATCCTCGCGAAAGGTGCCGCGACGCACTGCGGCGGTAAGGTCGACATTGCTGGCCGATATGACCCGTACGTCGACCCGGGCTGAGCGATCCGAACCTACGGGTCGAACGACGCCGTCTTCGAGCACGCGCAGCAACTTGGCCTGGAGCCCAAGCGGCATCTCGCCAATTTCATCGAGGAAAATCGTGCCGCCATCGGCGCTGCTGAAGAGACCATGGCGGGCGCCGGCTGCCCCGGTAAAGGCCCCGCGCTCGTGACCGAACATCTCGGATTCAAGCAGTTCGTGCGGAATGGCCGCGCAATTCACCGGCACGAAGGCTCAATTGCGCCGGTTGGAGTGTGCGTGAATCGTTTGAGCGACTATCTCTTTGCCGCTGCCACTTTCACCGCTGATCAGCACCGTCGCATCGGTAACGGCGACCCTCCGAAGCAGTTGGCGCAGCTTTACGATGCTGGGATGTTCACCGATCAGGGCTTGAGCGGCGACAGAGCTGCGGACGGTTTCGTTAAGTTTCAGCTCCGATGGCACTTACTAGGCCCCCATCCCGAGGTTCGAATTTTTACTACTGGAGTAGAGAGGCTCTCACGTTCGCACACGCAGACACAAGTAGGTCATCAGAGACGGTATTTTTAATTCTGTCTGGCGAACGCTTCTGCTCCTTATCCGCCAAGATTTTGGCGGAAATAAGCCGCTTGCCCCGGCCCTTCCGCCACCGAAACCTCCATCATAATTGCATCTTTTAGATCTTGTTGAGCGGTCAATGCCGAATGTAGCTCGCTCCAGATAAAACGCGCCAATTCCTCGGCCGAACTGTGAGCAATCGGCAGCATCGCCACATCCGCCAGCGGGAAAACAAACTCGTCCTGCTCGTACCAGACACAAACCTTGTTGCCGTTGCGCTCGATGAGGAGGCAATCGCTATCCACGGGAATGATCGTTCGTTCATCAAGTCGATCGACGATCTCCTTGAGGAGCTTCTTGATCACACCGAAGTCGAGGACGTAACCCATCGAGCCTAACGCTCCCTCGATTTTCACTCCGACTTGGTAATTGTGACCATGGAGCGGCTCGCGAAAACCGGGATAGGCGATGAAGTGCGCCGCGGAGAATTTGAGATTCTCCTTCGTAACATGAACCGAAAAACCGCCCGCCATACCCGACCTCACTTCTCCGAGAGCGCCGCAAAAAACGGTTCGAGGCGATCGTCGTTTAGCCCACTAAAGGCCTGCCGATAACGGCGCTCATCGAGGGAGGTCGCTTGAAGAAAGAGCGCGTGTTCGAGCGGCAAAGTCGCAGCGATACGCTTCTTCACATCGGCACCGAGGGAACTCGCGAGATCGATTCCATGCGCCAGATCGGCGACGCCGAGCCCGTGGATTCCACCCATCAGGCACTCGACGAAGTAACCGACCTGACCGTCGGTATCGAGGTCGAAAGTACTCACCGAGAGAGCCTCGTTCAGCGGCAGCAGACGATCCATCCCGTACTCGTGGCGTTTGGAGCGCACCGACGGATCGCCGCTACCCTCGAAGCCGGAACCGATCGCTGCGACACCGATGCGTCCGTCGCGAAGCGGTATCGGGTGGAAGATGTAACCCTCGGAGGTGTAATCGAGCAGTTCACGCAGTGCGGTGCGATACGCCAGATGATCAAAGTTCGTCCGTTGCGCAATCGCCAGGAGAAATTCACCGAGCGGCTGGTTGGCCTTGTCCGCCAGCTCGATCAGTTCCACGAACTTGCCAGGATCGTATTCCTCGCGACGGGCGATTTTCGGCGCCCACTCACGATCGAACACGAGGCCCAGCACACCGATCCCCTCGGCATCCGTTCCATCGGTAACGTCGGCAACGATTGGCGCATCGCCGTCGATCTGCTCCAGATCCATCGCGAGGTAATGCCCATGACTCGACGGTTTGGCCAGACCGCGACGCGCATTAGTCAGGGTAAGCGGAAAGGCATCGCGGGCAACCAGACGGCTACCTCCGCCGCGCCGTTCCGCCAGAATACCGTAGCCGCTCAGCAAGGAGCCGTACGCGACCATCAGAAGCGTTCGATTTTTCTCGCTCAAGCCAGCCCGGCCTCCACTACCTTGTCAGTGATTGATTGGTTGATTTTAGCGATGTAGTCGTACAACGTCGATAATTCACTCGCAGTGTCCATAACCAAGTTACTAGACATTAAGCAGGATACCCCTACTCGCGATACCCGTGGCGCTGGTAATCGCCTGCATATAGAGCGCGAGCTGTGCGCGATATTCTTCGAGGCGCGGCTCAAGCTGTATATCGGTTTTGAAATCGATCACGGTCCAGCCTTGATCTTCATCGAGAAAGGCGAGGTCCGCGACACCTTCGACCAGGGTACCGTCGTCGAGGACTACGGCCAGCGGCGCTTCGCGTCGAATCGTATTGGAAGAGGCGGCGCGACGGATCAGCGGTGCGGAGAGAGCCGTCAGCACGGCCTCGATTGCGGAGTCGGTCTCTTCGTCGGTCGCACCGAGGGTGCGACCGAAAAAATGAGCTGCGGCTGTGACCGCTTCTCGATTGGCATCGAGTGCGACGCGCGACAGAATCGCGTGAACGATCGTGCCGAAGCGCGCGCCCTGCGGGCGATCGGATGCACGCGGCAACTGAACCAATTGAATCTCGGCGGCGCGACCAAGTTCCTGCGCCTTTGGATCAGACGAGCGTTCCGTTGCGATCACCGTTCGCACCGACGGTATTTCGCCCGCGGTGATCATCGCGAGGCGCCCCTCGCGCCATCGCTCGTATTCCTCTTTGCCTTTGGTCGAACGCTCCTTTGCATCGTCGGCCTGCAGTAATTTGGCCTGACGCAAGCCCATGGTCTCGCGAACGTCGAGCTTGAGGATCGCTGGATCCCACCATACGACTTGATGATTTCCTATTTCCGGCCGATGCAGTCCTGGAGCGACACCCGCACCCTTGATCGTTGCGTTAGGCGGCCGATTACCAACGATCGCGGACTTGAACTGGGGACATCCGGGAGGTTGCCGCTCGGTCGGATTTCGCGTATCGGGCAGAGCCGGATAGATCGCGGGCGATAGCTTGCCGAGCCATTTGTCCTGACGCTCGTCGCCAACCACGGGAACAATTAGTAGATCGCGCGCGCGGGTCGCCGCGACGTAAAGGACTCGGGCGGACTCCTCTTCGTCGCGACGATGCTCTTCCTCGGCATGCTCGACCAGTTCACGCGGCATGTAACCGGCAATCGCTTGAGCACAGAGGCTGCGCTCCGGGTCGACAAAGCGCCGCGCTTCACGTGCGGTCTCATTGCAGGTGATATCGGCGAGCAGCACGATCGGAAATTCCAGCCCCTTGGCGCTGTGCACCGTCATGATGCGAACGCCTTCGGTACCTTCCTCAACCACGGGCGCTTCACCGGCCTCTTCGCGTTGCGCACGTTCTTCGAGCAGATCAACGAAGCCACGCAGCGAGGTCGCTCCGCTCGACGCCTCGTAGCGGCGCGCCATATCCATCACGCGCATCACGTTAGCGAGTGCCTGTTCGCCTGTGGGCCAATTCGCGATACCGGCGTGGGCGCGCGTAGCTTCGAGCAGACGAGAGATCGTAGCCGCAATCGTACGGCGGTTACGTCCGCGATGGAGATCGCGCAGCACCCAGAGCGCATCGCGGACCTCCTTCAACTCGGCTGGGAGGTCTTCCGACAGATGGCAAAATGGATGCAATGAGCCGTAGGTCTCGCGAAACCGCAACAGTGATCCGTCGGTCAGAGCGAACAACGGACCATGGATCGTGGCGTAAACGCTCAATTCGTCATCGGGACGCTCGATCGCAGCGAGCGCGTTGCGCAGAGCTTCGACTTCTTCGCGCTGATTGAACGATCCGCCCCGCACCAGCACATGCTCGATATGTCGTGCTTCGAGCGCGCGCACATAGTCACGTGTCACATCGCGCGCGCGGCCGTAACGCCATTGATTGAGGCGGCGAAACAGGACGCAGATATGGCGCGGCCGAATCGGTATTCGCTGATTGGGCGCGTCGCGCTCGGTGACGGTCCAGTTGCTTTCCTTGGTTAGCCAATCGATAAAGGCACCGACCGCGTCCGGCAGCGATTCCTCGATTTTGAAATCGGTAATACGACCATAATCGCTGTAAGGGTCGGGCACCGGCAATGCCACTATTGACGGCTGTGCTGAAGCGCCGTCGCGAAAGGGCTCGAGCGCGACGTAAGCGGGTTGCGTCTCTGTCTCGACCTGCATCAGCGGTGCGAAGGCGGCGTTAACCAGATGTTGAATTTCAAGGACTGAGCGAAAGCTGACGGTCAGATGCTCAACGGACGCTCCGCGGTCCTTCAATCGATTCTTGATACCCTGGTAGAGGGCAACGTCAGCACGACGAAAGCGATAGATCGATTGTTTCGGATCGCCGACGATAAAGAGCTTACCCGCGATAGGTCGAACTTCGCGCCAATCGTTCTCGTCGGGATTATCAGCCGCCAGCAACATCAGGATCTCCGCCTGCAGCGGATCGGTATCCTGGAATTCGTCGACAAAAATATGAGTGAAGCGGCTCTGCAACTCGCTCCGAATCGCACGGTTATCGTGCACCAGATTACGCGCCAGGAGAAGCAGATCGAGGAAATCGAGCCGCCCGGCATGATGTTTCAGTTCGTTGTAGGTCTCGACCACCGGCCAGAGTTCGTCACGCAGCAGTGGCGCGAGATTCGCCCCGGCACGCTCGCGAAATTCTTCCAGCGCTTTTTTGATCGTATCGCGGCGCATGAAGGCTTCGGCGCGTGAAATCGGGCCAAAGGGCTTATTCTTCCCTTTCCATCCCCAATGCCGCTGATTCCCGCGCAACAAGCGAATCAGCGTGTCTTCCAAGGCATCGTGATCGCGGCCGCGCACCGCTTCGAGCCGAATCGCCTCTTTGATCGGGCGTACGATCGTCTCGAACGATTTGGTTAGCCAGTCTTCGGGGTCAGCGTTCTCAGCGATCGAGCCCGCGGTGAGAATCGTCTCGACCAGTTCGTCGATAGCGCCGTTGCGATCAAACTCCTCGTGACGCCACGGGGTCGCGAAATCGCGCCATTCGAGGAGTTCGCGGGCCGCTGCCATGAGGAGGGGCCGAGGCCCGTCGCGATCGGCGAGTTCGCGACGCCGCAGAACCCGACGCAATCCTTCACCCGGGTTTTCCAGCGCTGCTTCGAACCATCGATCGAACGCCACCTCGAAGAGCGGTCGCTGCGCCTCTTCGGCAGCGATTGCGAAAATCGGATCAACGCCCGCTTCGATCGGCCGCTCGCGTAGCAGATCGCCGCAGAACGAATGGATCGTTCCGATATGCGCCTCTTCGAGCTTCTCAAGCGAACGGCGCAAATTGTCGCGTGCGAACTCGTCGAATTTTTCCTTGTTTTGGCGGGCCTTCTCGATTTCGGCCCGCAGGCGCAACTTCAGTTCGCCGGCAGCTTTCTCGGTGAAAGTGACCGCGACGATACGATCGAGCGTGCTGAGTCCACGGGCGATCACGGCTACGATGCGACTCACCAGCGCCGTAGTTTTGCCAGTGCCTGCAGCCGCCTCGATAATTAACGTGGAGTCGAGATCGCGCTCAATCCGATCGCGTGCTAACTGGTCGGCGGGAATTGCTTCAGTGAGTAGCAAGGGTTGTAGATCGGCGGTAGAGTTCATCGCATCGCCCTTAAGCGCGTAAGATCGGCGAGACGTGCCTTGGCGCCCGAAGTCTCGCTCTTCATGCGGAAGCGCATCTGCTCGTAAGGGCCGCAGACCAGGCGATAGTCACAATATTCGCATTCGCGCTCGTCAGGCGCGGCGGGCATGAAACCTTCCTTGAGTGCACTCCTGATGATGCCGGCGAACTCTTCAACTGCTTTGCGCGTGCCGAGGTCGAGCGGCACGATACGTTCCTCGTAACCACCCGCGGCCGTGCAGTAATAAAGCCGACCGGTACCGGCTTTCTGGTCGAGGATTTGCTCCGCCGCGAGCGCGTAGAGCGCGGGCTGCAGCGTCTTGCCTCCGCCGATGACGAAATTGCGCTCCGCCCGGACGCGTCCGGTCTTGTGGTCAGTGGCGCGCAGCAGTCCTTCCGGACCGCGTTCCACGAGATCAATCGAGCCGCGCAACTGGATTCCCGCGTCGAGCGCGATCGGATCCGGAACGCTCGACGGATCGGCCTGTTCGCGATCACTCAGACCAAACGACAGTTCGAAGTGTTGCGGCTCAAAGCCCGCCGGATCATCGGCCATCCGCCGCATCCACTCGCGCAAATCGGCGCGAATCGATTCGATACCGTCGAGCCATACGCGCTCTATCGCCGGCGCCAGCCTCTCGTGGTATTTCCTGGCTCCCTCGACAAGCTGGTGTTCGAGCAGACGATAGGCCTCTCCAAGATTGCCGTGCCTCACCGGCAACAGATCGGAATCCCGCAGCATGGTTAGCGTCGCGAACTGAACCTCGTGAAAAAGTGCGCCACGCGTAAGGGGATCGATCGCCTCGATCGCTTCGATAGCTTCGCGCGGTTCAAGTCGAATAATCGCCTGCAGGTAGAACCGATAAGGACAGGCGGCATAATTCTGCAAAGCGGTGGGAGAGAACGAGCGCGCTTCCAGCTGATGCCGCGCGAGAGCCGCGCGTTCCTGCTCCGTGGGGTCGATCAGTCCGTCGTTCGGAGTCCATCGCCGGAGCCATCGCCGCGCCCGCGCCCGCAGTGCTCGCCCCAGATGATCATTCGCGTCGAGCAGATAGTGCGCAGCGCCCGTCGTATCTTCGGCGTCCGATCCGACAACACGATCGAGCACCGCCAGATCGAACTCGGCATCGTCAATAGCGTCGCTGGTAGCCTTGGGTGCGGGCCAACCAAGACGGCCGCGATATTCGCCGGCGGCGCGGCGCGCCAACTCATCGAAGCCGGGCAACCGACCTTCGGCTGCGCGCAGGACTTCGAGCGCATAGAACGAAGGCACCCGCGGACGACCTTGATCGAGATCAATCCGTGGATAGGAGAAACGGACGCGTGTGTTGGCTGAACCAGCGGCGATCCGCAGCGCCAGACGCTCCGCCTCCACGCGGTCGGACTGGACCGACAAGTCTGCGTCGAGTTGACGCCGAATCGTGTCGGCGAGCAGAGGATCCTCAGTCAGCTTTTTGGGGAGCACACGCTCGGCCAATCCGGGCACGATCGTTACTGCGAAGTCGAGGCCGCGCGCTTGTGCCGTCGACCCAACGAAGACCGCGCCATACCGACTCTTGGCGTGAGGCCGTTCAAGCCGTCCGAGCCGCTCGCCCAGAACGATACGCACCTCATCGAGCGTAATTCCGCCAATCGGGCCCATCGGCTCCAGCTCAGCAAGCGCCGCCAACACTGCACCGCGGTCCCTGACCGCGAGCTCTGTCAGCGCCCGCAGATGGATCAGCCATTCATTCCAATCGGTAGCCTCAGGCAGAGCCGCAAGCTCGTCGATAATCGGCAGCGCGATCGCACGCATGTCCGCCAGATGGCCCAGCTCCAGCTTGGTCATCTCCAGACGGGGATCATCGTCATCGAGTTCGTCGTGACGCAGCTGCAGTTCAGCTTCGAGCCCATGCAGACGCGACTCCCAACGCTCGCGACCGCCGACCACGCCCGCATCGATTAGAAGCCGCTCCCAACGCCATGGTGCGCGTGTGCCTCCGGCGGGTTGCGGCGTCGGATCGGTCTCCGCTGAATCGAGCGGCATCAGCCTGAGAGGATCGAGGCCGGCCTGCAGGAACTCGGGATCGGAGGGCACGAATTCCCTGGACGTAGCGGCAACCTGAGTTGCCGAGGCCAATTGCTCCGGAACCTGAGCCAGCGAAAGATATTCGGCGAAGCGCCGCGCGGAGAAACGCTCTGCGGCGCAATTGAGCAGCGCCAGCAACGCCCGGCCACCGGGCTCGGGGCGCCTGGTACCGCGCGCGAACCATCCCTCGACACCGGCACGCTCAAAGGCCTCTTCGAGATAAGGCACATACTGAGTCGGTGAATGGAGCAGCACAGCGATCTGATCGAAAGCAACGCCGCGCCGTGCTTCGGCCTGAATTCGCCGCACGATCTCGACGCACTCCTGCATCTCGCCGGCGGCTGATTCGAGTGCGACGGTGTCATCGAGCTGCGCCTCTCCGGGCGTCGTTTCGGCAAAGAGATATTGCTGCACCCGCCGGAGCGAGGGCAGTTGCCCGTCGCTATTTTCGTCGAGCGCTTTGGGTTCGACTTCCAGTGCCGCCGCAAGAAAATTGATCGTGCGATAATCGCCGTGAGGGGCAGTAGCGAGAACCGCCGGCGCACGATTGGCCAGCGCTGCGACGAGATCGCGCTCGAGCCGATTATCCAGCGGACAATCGAGCATCACGATCGGCATCGTCGCGTACGGCGGTGGCGGCGTATTGCTGATGGCCGCGATCGCCGTGCGCAAGATACCGGCGCGGTCGAGCGCACGGGCCGCTGCTAGTTGCTCATCGAATTCCCCGAAGATGACTGCGAGTGCTGCACCGATATCGCCGAATGCGGCGAGGCTCTCAGCGCTAACTCCTGCGTGGCGAAGCTCCGCATGAGTCGTTGCGATTGCGCGCGGCAGGCCCGGCAAATCGATCACCAAGCGCAGCGGTTCGAGTCTCGAATCGCCTTTGAGCGTGAAAAGGGTCCGCGCCGCTATCGCCTGGATCGCAAGCCCGTTGATATAGGCGACACCCTGCATCGCAGCTTGCTCTGCTGCGAGCAGGCCGGCGAGACGGTTGAAGGGCAACCGATGGAGCCCGAAAACGGCGCCCCGTTGAATCGCGATCCTTCGTACAAGGCTCTCGGCAGCCTCCTGGCTGGCCGCAACAATGAGTATTTCGCTCGCCGAATCGAATTGTTCGATCCAAATCTGCGCATGCGCGATTCGATCCGCTGCGCGCGACGAAATGATGATCTCTCGGCTGCCCACTGTGATAACCGATCGTTCACCGGCAACGCCATTCGTCGCAAGAGGTCTCGCGCGCTGAATCAACAGGCGCTTGTTGATTGAGCTATCCGTCAGTTCCGAAGCCAGACCGGATCGCCGATACGCACCGACCCGGGAGCACCAATCGCGGCGAAAACACCGAAGTTCGCCTGATGATGCTGTGCGACAGTGCGGAGAATGCGTGGGTCACGCGCGATATCGCCCTGGCGATGCGTTGTCATCACGCAGCGCAGCGCTGGGCGCATCTCTACGATTCGCACGTGCTCGCCGATCTCTAGCTCCCCGTCGATCCAATCGTCCTCGATAAAGTGGTCCTTCTCCGCACCGGTATCGATCACGATATTCGGGCGAAAGCGGCGCGGATCGGTCTGCGCGTCTTCTCCGATAAGCGACCGCAGATGGGCCAGCGAGCCGGTCGCGAGCAGATGGATCGGTGCGGAGTCGAAGAAACTGCCGCGATAAAGGCCAAAGGTATCGGGCAACGTGGCGGCCGTGAATTGAGGAATCACACGCTCGACGCCCACGTCACCGAAGACCGTATTAGGATCGATTTCGCCACGCGCGTGCTCGTCGACCGTGGCCCGTTCCAGCGCGACCGTTCGACCGAGAACGCCAGACAGCGCTGAAGATGCGTCCGCATCCGAGGTGCCAATCTGACTGCCATCGGGCAGCGTGATACGCACTGCGGAACTACCGTCGCGTGAAGGTGTTCCCTGATAGGCGGCGCAAAACTCGAACAAATTCGCCCACTTCTTTGCTGATGCGATCCGACCCGTCGTTTCGCGGATAGCCCAGGCGCGATCGCCGACTACGCCCTTCTCACCAATTTCGAAGCTGTCCAGAGTCTCCCCCAGCATCGATTTGACCGGGTAACGGAAAAGTTGACTTACGGTGCCGATTTGACGATGGCCCATCGCGGGTAAAGCCTCCTGGAATTTGATTTAGTCGATCGCGAGTACCACGGGATCGCCAAGCCGCACACGACCGGCGGCGATAACCGAAGCAAACACACCGACGTAAGCCTGATGATGCTCCCATGCGGTGCGCAAAATCGAGGGGTCGTGCGGTAGTCCGGGTTGCGGATGCGTGGTGATGGCGCATCGGATCGAGGGTGTCAGCCCGCCAATCCGCACCGCATCGCCGATTTCGAGCGTGCCGCCGATCCATCGATCTTCGATAAAGCCGTCCGCCCCGTCGCCCGTATCGACATAGATATTTGCGCGAAAACGGCACGGGTCGAAGTCGGCGGTCGGTTGTAAATCCCGCAGATGACTCAGCGTTCCGCTCGCGATCAGATGCAGGACATCCTCATCGAAGAAATCGCGTGATGGCGGCAGCGCCTCACCACGGATCACTGCCGCAAGCTCCGCTTCGGTCATGCGCTCATGCCGAACCTTTTCGAGCCGGATTTGGCGGTGAAATAGTTCTGAAAGCCGCGACGGTAACGAGGGTTCATCGCCTCGGATGGTCTCGCCGTTGGGAAAATCGACATGGATAGCGGACTCGATACTCGAGGCGGTCGAATCGAAGCGCGCGCCCAGGTCGAGCATCGCAGCCCAGAAGCGCGCGCTCATGATACCACCACGATCGAGTTCCCGCAGCGCCATCACGCGGTCGCCCAGCACGCCGCGATCGGTAATCTCGACCTCGGCGAGCGATTCACCGCGCAGCGACTTCACCGGATAGCGCCATAAAGCCTTAACCCGACCGATCTGACGCCGAGCCAAAGAGGATCGCCCCTACAGCGTCGTCGACTTGGCTGCCGGGCTCGCTGCAGCCGGCGATGGGACAGCGCTGGGTACCGCTGCAACCGGCGAAGGTGCTGTCGACGGAACAGCCGGAGCCGGTGATGGCGCAACTGATGCCGACGCAGCCGGTGTCGGCGCTACGAAGACCGTAGGAATCGGGGTTGAAGATTCCGAGGAGGCTGCTGATTGCGCCGGCGCGGGCGTCTGCTTGCCACTCGTTTCCATCCCGATGCCGTGCTCGTAGACCAGATCGCCGCCCGTGTCGCCCTGATAGAGCATCGCGCCACCACCGACTACCACGACAATCAGATAGATCGCCCGGGTTTTGCCGAGAAAACCGATAAATTCGATCCCGAGTCGCCAGACCGCTAGCCCGGCTAGCGCCCACGCCAAGTACTCACCGAAATGCGCATGCCATCGGAGCGCATCCTTTTGAACGCCCGACAAGGCATCCCAAACGCGTTCCGCCTCCCAGCCACCGGTAACTTTCGACCCCGCCGCCGCGGCCGCGCCAAGTATGATCAAAGTCAGAGCCGAATAACGAAGCCACGTCCGGCTCGGCATTAAACTCGCAACGAGGTCAAAGAGAATCGCCACGAGCACCAGCGCGACCGAGAAGTGATCGACGAATGGATGCAGATGAGCATCTTTTAGTAAGTCAACAACGCTTTGCATTAGACCTCCGGTTGATCGACGAAATGCCGCGTCGCGCTGATAGCCTGACAATGGACCATCATAAGCGCCGATCAGTTATCGCAAAGCGACCGGACCGGCGCAATTCGACCCCGATCGCGTCCGTTGATCCGAAGCGCCGACCAGTGTAGAAGTTCCCCTCACGTTCGGTACACGGGAAGCCGGTGTGAATCCGGCGCTGCCCCGCAACTGTAACGGGGGACGAGGGTCCATGATGCCACTGCGATAGCGGGAAGGCGGACCCGAGTGAGAACCCGAAGCCAGGAGACCGACCGAGCGAATTTGCGGCTGCCTTCCGCGGGGAAGGTCCGTGAGCGCGCTCCAGAGCCAGACCGTCTCCGGCATCAGAACACCGCTCACATCGTTACCTCGCTGAAGTCATCGCACCACGAGGGTGGTTATGCGGCGATTTCTCTTTTTCCCTTTAGCGGTCTTTTTTCTCTTAACTCTCGACCCGTCGCGATTACGCGCCGAAGATAGCTCTGCGTCTCCGTCTGTACCGGTAGCCTCTTCGCCCGCCGCGACGGCGACTCCTTCGAGCAAGCTGCCGCCGATGACGATCGTCATCACACCGACGCGGATAGCCGAGCCTCTGTCGCAGACTGGCGTCACCACCTCGGTCGTGACGCAAAGCGACTTCCAGACCCAGCAGATTCAGAGCGCCGTCGATGCGATCAGCGAGGTTCCCGGCGTCCAGGTGATCCAGAATGGACCGCCCGGCACCGTTGCGACAGTGCAGATTCGCGGGGCGACCTCGTCGCAATCGCTCATCATGATCGACGGTGTTCCCGTAAACGACTCGGCGACTGATCTCTTCGATATCAGCCGACTCACCACCAATAGCCTCGACCGTGTCGAGGTCGTGCGCGGCGCGGGCGGTTCTCTCTACGGCTCCCAGGCGATCGGCGGCGTGGTGAACTTGATTAGTCACGAAGGTTCGGGCGCACCGAAGTTCTCGTTGCTGTCGGAGGGTGGGAATCGCGCGACGCAAAATCAGGTCGCGACGGTCGAGGGCGCTGAGGGCAAGCTCGCCTACTCAGGCGCTCTCTCCTACTTCTCAACGACCGCTTACCGCACGCGCAACGATAGCTCGGACAATCTGAATGGTTCGTTGCGGTTGGATTACCACCTCGACGAGAACACCACGATCCACGGTTTCGCGCGCTATATCCGGGCGAACGTGAGCCTCGCCAGTTGGGCCGTGTACAGCGGAATTCCCGTCGACCCGAATGCTCATCAGCGCAACGAATTCTTCCTTTTCAAAGGCGGCATCGACCATCAGTTCGGGGAGCATCTACTGCTCCGCACGAGCACTTTTTGGGTGCGCGATGATGTGCGCGACAACGCGCTGCCCCTTACCGGCTATCCGTACGAGCAGACCGACCACAATCCCGACGAAACCCGTGGCACGAATATCGACACCATCTACACGTGGAACAAGATGTTCCGGACGCTCGTCGGTTTCGAGTTCCTCGATCGCTGGACCCACTCGCAGGACGACTTCGTCAGCCATGACCCGTCCTTTCCCGGCCGTACACTCACGATCTACAACGCGCGCCGGCAGGAATACGCCGGCTACGTGGAACAGGAAGGCCATTTCTTCGATGACCATCTGATCGCGACGGGCGGCTTCCGCGTCGACGGCAATAGCAACTTTGGCGAAGAGGTCAGCCCAGCCTGGTCAGTCGCGATGCCGGTCGGTCACGGCTTCACCTTCCGCGGCAACTATGCGGAAGGCTTCCGCGCGCCGAGCTTCAACGATCTCTACTTTCCCGGCTTCGGTAATCCGAATCTCGCACCCGAGCTATCCAGCGAGTACGACGGCGGCGTGACGAAGACCTTTGGGGAAAACTTCGCGGTAACGACAACCTATTTCTCGCGCCGGGTCCACAGCCAGATCATCGCAGTGCCCTGCAAATACAATCCGTCGACGTGCCCTTTCGATTCGTTGGCTGGCAACGCCGGACGCGTCGATACGCAGGGTATCGAATTCGTGCCGGAGGCCCATCCGATACGCGGGCTTACGCTCAAGGGATCGTTCACCTTTATCGACCAGAGTCACTCTTCGCCTCTGCCGAACGAACGACCCTTGCGAGTCCCGAAGTACTCGGCTTCGAGCGTCATCGAGTACGTGCATCGCAACCTGTTCCGCGACGACGACGAGATCCGCTTCGCCACGAACTATACGTTTATCGGCGATCGCGACGACATCACGACCACCGGCGTGATCGCGAATCATGCGGCATACAACGTGGTCGATGGCGCCCTCTCCTACTCTCCCGGTATTCGATGGAGCTTTATCCGCAACGAAACCGTGTTGGTTCGTGTGCAGAACGTGATGGATCGGCACTACTCCGAAACTTTCGGCTTCCCGGCCCCACCGGTGAATTTCGTCTCCGGAGTGAAGCTGGATTTTTGATCCGCGAGATTCGTCGCGGCAACGCAAGCTTAGAAGTGCTAGGGATCAGAGGATGAAGATTGTACCGGTCGTCGGATCCCTGCTTTTCGTACTGAGCATAAGTGGCTGCATCCAGATTCCGGCGGAGCCGACGCCACCGCCAACCACTATCAGCTCGTATGGGCCACTCGGTGGCTTCACGATGTCCTCGGGAGCGAACTGTGCCGGCCATGCGACCCTGAGCAATGGCTCCGCGACCGTTCAGGATCCGTGCTTCAGCAGCAGCGAGAATGTCGTCGTTTGCACCGACACTACCTCGCCCTCGGCAGTTAGCTGCATCGCGGGATCGGGCCGCTTGAGTATCGCGGGGATGGGCGACGACACGGTCGCCTACGCCCGCGTGAAATGACGGCCCAAGGCTTCTAGACTCGCGAGGAGTTTTTGAAGTCCCAGATCTCGGTTACTGCAGGTGCAAGTTCTCTTGCACGCGTGATGATTGCGCTTTCATCCCAGTTTGAGAAACGAGCAGCAAGTCTCCGAGTCATTTCGAGCTCGGACTTGTCGTAATACTCGGCCTTCTTTGTTGTATAACCTTTGTTGGCTGCATCACGATTGAGGCGCTTACCAAGAATCGTTAGATTTCCGATATGCTAGAGAAATCGGCCGAGCTTGTCCTTGTTTGGCCATTCTTTCTTATCCGGATTTTGAGGAAAGATATGCTCGACGTTTGCCTCGTTGATCCTGATCTCTTTGGTCTTGGTTTGCCAGAGAGCACGTTACTTATCCTCAATGACCCTTGTGCTTTGCCGTGTGATTTATCCATGATGCGAGTAATCAGCAATAAAGCTTAGCGCCTCACCGCAGGCCCGATTGGGAGGAACCGATGCCGTACGCCGAAGGACGTGTTTATAACGACGCCGACGCGCATGTGATGGAGCCGGTTAACTGGCTCAATGAGTACGCCGACGCCAAAACCCGCACACTGCTCAAACCGGTCGATTATTCGCGTACCGGCAAAATGGCCGAGCATGCCTTGAAGGGCAAGCAAACCGAGGAACACTGGAAGAAGGTCGATATCGAAAATAACCTGATGTTCCTCAAAGGTTGGGCGGCGCTCGGCGCTTTTGATCCGAGTGAGCGCAAACGCGCGATGGATATGCTCGGTTTTAACAAGCAACTGGTTTTCAGCTCGATAGCTGCCAGCCAGTTCTGGGGCCTCTTTGCACAGACCCAGTACGACCTCGATCTGCTCTACGGCGGAGCCCGCGCGCTGAACCGTGCAATCACCGATTTCTGCAAAGAGGACAACCGGCTGATTCCGGTCGGCTTTCTCCCTCTTGATGACGCGCGTCGCGCCGAGAAGGAGATCGATGAGGGCCTCAAGCTCGGATGCGGAACCTTCTGGATTCCCGCCAAGCATGCCGGAGACAAATCCCCAACCCATCGCGATTACGATGGCGTCTGGGCCCGCCTGCAGGATGCAAACGTTCCCTTCATGCTCCACGTCGGCGCGGGTGAAACCCCGGTGGCGCGTGAGTATCGCAACAATGGCCGCCCGATGACCGACTTTCTCGGCGGCGGCGAGAATCTCGATTCCAAGGCTTTCATGCTGCTGCACGCCCCGGCCGAGGCATTCCTCAGCGCGATGGTGCTCGACGGTACGCTCGAACAGTTCCCGCGGCTGCGTGGCGGTGTGATCGAGATGGGCGCGCTTTGGGTCCCACCTTGGCTGCGACGCCTCGACGTCGCTCAAGGAGCCTTTGGCCGCACCGAACCGACGCTCGCAGGGCTGAAGATGAAACCCTCGGACTATGTGCGGCGTCAGCTCAAGTTCACGCCCCATCCGACCGAGCCGGTGCGCTGGATCGTCGAGCAGGGCGGCGAAGAGCTGTTCCTGTTCTCCTCGGATTATCCCCATATCGAGGGTGGCCGAAACCCGATTAAGCGTTTCAACGAATCGATGGACGGCTTGAGCGCATCGGCATTCGAGCGCTTCTACGCCACGAACTTCACCGAAATGATGGGCGGCTAACGCACCAGAGGATGGCGAATTGAGAGGGCGCTCGTCCGATTTAATAGGGCGAGCGCCCTCCGTTTATCCCGCTCTTATGAACCCGGAACGCCAACTGAAAAGTAAACGCGGGTCTGGTGGTTCGGGCGTGATTTTTGTTATAAGCGGATCAGATAAAAGACAGTACCTTTAACTACTAACCGAAAGGTTGGACGCCACAGTCCTTACCAATCGAGGAGGGAACCGGAATGGCTGAATACGATATTCATATTAAAGGCGGAACGATCGTCGATGGGACGCGCGTTCCCCGTTTCCGCGGCGACGTCTGGATTAAAGACGGCAAGGTCGCACAGATTGGTGGCCGCTCACCCGGCTTTGCCAAGAAGACAATCGATGCGACCGGCTTGATTGTAGCGCCGGGCTTTATCGACCTTCACACGCATTATGATGCCCAGATCCGCTGGGACCCCTACTGCACAATCTCCGGATGGCACGGCGTTACGTCCCTCGTATTGGGCAACTGCGGCTTCGGTTTCGCTCCCTGCAAGGTCGATTTTCGCGAACGCTCGATGCTCACGATGACCCGCACCGAGGCGATTCCTCTCGCCGCGATGAAAGTCGGTATGACCTGGGACTGGGAAACCATCCCGCAGTACATGGATTCGCTGGACCGCGCGCCCAAGGGCATCAACTGCATCCAGTACATGCCGACCGCCTCGCTGATGACCTATGTGATGGGTCTCGACGCGGCCAAGAGCCGTCCGGCGACCGAAGCGGAGCGCAACGAGATGGCGCGTCTGCTCGATGAGGGTATGGACGCGGGCCTCTGCGGCTTCTCGATCCAGCGCCTCGGACAGAACTCGGTGCAGGCCGACTACGACGGCTCGCCGATGGTCACTGATACGATGTGCGACGAGGACATCCTGAATCTCGCTCGCGTGCTGCGTAAGCGTGATGAAGGCTTCATCGAAATCACGCAGGGCACCGGCGACGCACGTCGCGACTTGGCCTTCGTCGAGCAGTTGGCTGACGAGTCGCAGCGTCCGCTGCTCTGGCAGGCGATCATCCCGACCCGTAACAACCCGGAAATCCATCGCCGTAGCATGCGCTTTGTCGAGCGTAACCGTGCGAAGGGCCGTCAGATCTTCGGCCAGGCCGGTACCGTTCGCAGCGGCTTCGCCTTCTCGCTGGAAGACTGGAACCTGTATGACACGCTGCCCGAGTGGCGCGTGCTGACGACGGGGACCAAGGAAGAGAAGCTCGCCAAGATGAAGGATCCGGCGCTGCGCAAGGCCGTTATCCATGCCAACGACAACTGCGATCAGAACTTCAAGGCGATCCAGGCTGGCGTCGGCGGCCATCCACGCCATCTGATCCTGCAGTGGGTCGAGAACAACGAAGAGCTCGAGCCTCTCGTTGGTAAAACACTCGGCCAGATTGGCGAAGAACAAGGCAAGCATCCGATCGAAGCGATGCTCGATCTCTCGATCGCGACGGATCTCAAGGCGGAATTCCTCGGACCCAACCGCGGCCTGAACCCCGAGTACATGGCCGAGATCATCAACAACTCGCAGTTCACCTTCCCCGGCGTATCGGACGGTGGTGCGCACACCAAGTTCTTCACCGGTGGCGCGTTCACGACCGACTTCCTGCGCTGGCTGGTCCGCGACGAGGGCCGTATTACGCTGGAAGAGGCGCACTATCGCCTGTCGGCGCTGCCGGCTCACGCGGCGGGCTTCCGCGATCGCGGGATGCTGCGCGAAGGCGCGGCGGCCGACGTCGTGGTCTATGACCTCGCGAGCCTCGATGTAACCCCTGACTGGACCGGCGAGATCGTCCATGACCTGCCGGGCGGCGAGTGGCGTCGTGTTCAGCGGCCGAAGGGCTATCGCTCGATTATCGTGAACGGTGTCGAGACCTTCAGCGAAGGTAAGTGCACTGGCGCGACCCCGGGCAAGCTGCTCCGCCACGGCAAAGCAGCCTGAGTCCTAGCCATAGATAGTAAGTAAAAGCGGGGGTGGCTCGATGAGCCACCCCCGCTTCGTTTCATCCCCAATTGAGTTTCGGACAACACGACCCAGCCTCTGCTTAGTTGCGAGCGCCAAAATTATGTGAAATAAGGCTTCTCTGCTCATTTGCACAAGGAGAAGCCTAAATGCTCCGTATGCGTGCTGCACCAGTTATCAGACCGGCGGATGTATCGACAGGACAGGACTTAACGCCCCCTTCGGCATCAGCCTCGATGACAACGATAACATCTATGTTGCCAATCAATTCGGAGGTCCCTCAAAGACCGGCAGCATCAGTATCTTCCCGCCGATCAATGGCTTACTTGGACTCCAGAATGAAGCACC
Organism: Binataceae bacterium (SeqCode); assembly: GCA_035541875.1. Classification (GTDB taxonomy): domain Bacteria; phylum Desulfobacterota; class Binatia; order Binatales; family Binataceae; genus JAJPHI01. The sequence goes on along the minus strand of DATKML010000058.1, from coordinate 2,151 downwards.
TATTGCCACTATCGAGGGAAGCAGCACCGCACTGGATGCGCCTCAAGACGTTAAGATGGACTCGGCAACTGGAAACATCTGGGTTGCCGCTTGATGGCGGGTACAGAACCAGTCCGTGAGTTTGATCAAGGTACGTCGCAGTGCCTTTGATTGTCGTCAGCGGACCCCAGATGAGCGAACCAGTGTTTGTTCCCAGCGGCTGATACGAAGTAAGATAAACGATCCGTTCACCGGCGTGGCAACCGACGACGACCGGATTTTTGTCATCAGCTACTATACGAACAGTATCAGTCAGATCGATCCCAAGACTAATGCTGTGGTGAAAACCATCACCAGCTCATCGATGAATCTTCCCGACGGCATCGCGATACATTGAGCACTGAAATGAGAAGAGGGGCGGCCCATACAGACCGTCCCCTCTTTCAGGTCATTAGCTGTTTCGCTTCTTACCTTCGAAACACCTGTGCTTCGCCGACCGGGAGGCCGAGAGCGTACCGACGCACCCAATCGAGCGCGACCTGCGATGCGAGCAGTTTGATCCAGTCACGCGTACCCCGCATCAGGTTGTACTGCCGCGACACCTTCAGATTGTCACCGACCAGTCCGATGCAGACCGTGCCGACCGGCTTGTCGGGCGTGCCACCGTCAGGTCCTGCGATTCCCGAGGTCGCTATTGCGACGTTCGCGCCGGTCCGTTCGCGTGCCCCCGCCGCCATCTCGAGCACGGTCGCCTCGCTCACTGCCCCGTGCGTTTTTAGGGTATCGGCACTGACTCCCAGAACGCCCATCTTGAGTTCGTTGGAATAGGTCACGAAATCACCCAGCAGATAATTTGAACTGCCGGCGATATTGGTCAAGCGATGGCCAATCAGGCCGCCAGTGCATGACTCGGCGACCGCAAGCTTGAGTCCCTTCTCGCTGCAGAGCTTGCAGATAACCTCTTCCATCGAGGTCTCGCCTTCTCCATAGATGAATGGACCGATCTTCTCATAGACCCGCTTCGCGAGCTCTTCTGCTCGAGCTTGGGCGACCCCAGGCAGGTCCTCGACCATCACCTTCATCGAGATTTGCGGAAAACTCGCGCGGAAGCCCACTTTGCCCTCCTCAGGCTTGATCAACCCCGCGACCGACTCATCGAGCGCCGATTCGCTGAGGCCAAAAGTCTGGAAGATACGAGTCGCAAAGACCTTGTCGTTGCCGCGATTATGCTTAATCCACGGGATTACCTGCTCCTCAATCATCGGCTTCATCTCGCGCGGCACACCGGGCAGCACGATCAGATGAGAGGTGTGATTCGCCTGCGGCACAGCCATCCGGAAGCCCGGCGCAGTGCCGAGTTCATTACGAATCACCTCTGCCGTCTCGGGAAAAAGCGCCTGCTTGAGATTGTTCTCCGGCATCACGCGACCGAGCTGAGCGAACATCCGCTTCATCTTCTCGACGGAGGGCTCATCGCGCCATAGCGATTTCCCAGTGATCCGCGCGATCGTCTCAGTCGTGAGGTCATCTGCTGTGGGCCCGATACCACCCGTCGAGATAACCACGTCAGCCATGCTCATCGCTGTGCGCCACGCCCATTCCAGACGATCAGGCACGTCACCAACCGTCAGAACTGCCACGAGATCGACACCAATCTCGTGCAGCTTGTCGGCCAGGTAGCTCGAATTGCTGTCTACGATCTTGCCGGTAGTGATTTCATCGCCGGTCGAAAGAATCACGGCTCGCTGGATCATCGGACGCTCCTTAGCCTCGGGTCTCGCTTGATGGGCGTTACCTTAGACGATCCCACGCCGAATCTGTAGCACTCGGCATAAACCCTACGAGGAACGGAAAGATAAATCGCTGGCCTCCGCGGTAGGTTATACGTAAAACGGATTATCGGTAGAGGACTTGATTGGGTGCGAACCATTAGCACGACCGAGCTCGCGCGCAACTTAAGTGCAATTCTGGATCGTCTGGCAATCGAGGGCCAGGAGCTGGTCATCGAGCGGAACCATCGGCCGCTAGTGATGTGTCCCATTAATAACTTTACATAAACGTTGGAGTTTGGCGAGGATGGAATCGGCGGTAGCGGTCCAGACGAAGGGCCGCCTGTGAGTGTTGTAGTGGGTGACGTAGCTGTCGATTTTGCGGATGAGCTCGCGGACGCTG
>DATKML010000057.1:0-100744 GCA_035541875.1 Binataceae bacterium (SeqCode) | reverse complement strand
CGCCGGCGGTATCGACAAGCTGCTCGCAGTGCTCTCAAACGAGACCGAGATGGAACATATCGGCAAGCAGGCGGGGGTTGGCTTTAAAAGACCAACCAGCGTCGGGACTGCGATCGGATGCGTGCCTGGGCTGGTACTCGTTGGCGTTGGAGCTGAAGGTGCCAGCCGACCCTCGTCCAACGCCTACGATACTCGAGCTGGTCTGATGATTATGGCTGGCGGTGTAGCGCTCTGTGCCGCTGGTACGGCCATCGGAGCGGCAGTTGGTTTGGTCGGTGCTCTCGGCGAGGCAACTTATTACAGCGCCTCGGGCGAGGCACGTCGGATGGGGATGCTTGAAGACGTGGCGCTCCCCGACGATAAAGATACAACCCCGCTTCAGGGCTATGTTTTTCTTCCGCCCGACAAATACAAGTTCGTCCGCCTGACGGTCGAAGATGCGCCAACCAAGCATCTCCAGACGATCGATGTCCCAGTCGTGGTCGGCAAGCTGCCCGGCCCCGGCCAAACCCCTGTGAAGATTCCGTGAAGCAAACTATTCGGAAAACTGCCTGTCAATTCCTTAATTTTGGTCTGCGTCAGACTGCCGTTATATGCGTCTTAGGGTTGCTTGCCTCGTGTGCTTCAATACGCGAGGTCGAGGTCCATGAACCAACCTTAGAGATCACGCCAAACAATCTGACCGCTGCCGCCCTGAAGCTCTATCTCAAGCCGTCAAGAGATGAGCGTTTGAACAACATGATTGGCTGGTATTGGAAGAGTGGTTTCTTCGGACCAAAGTACTACAAGGTCGTAATCGGGAACGAACTTATCGATTTCCTCAACTTCCAGGCCACTGCGCAACTCACCGCCAAGGGCGTGAACGCGCAACCAATCCAAGTCGGAACCGCGGCGGATGATAGGGCTCTAGTCCTGCAGCTAACCTTGATCTCAGCGCAGACTTCACCATTTTTGAGCTTCTCACCCTTCGCGGCAAATGCGGAAATCGAGAGTCTCGTGACCGATGCTCGAGGCCACCAGGTCGCTCTCCGCAGTTATGCGGCCTACATACCATCGAAGAGTTTTGCCGAGAGAAGCCAGGAGCCGACAACCAAGGTTTTCCAGAAGACCTTCGGCGCGGGGTGGGCTCAAGAACAGCTCGCCAACGTCAACGAGGCGATCACTCGGGCGGTGACGAACATGATCGCCGATGAGAGCTTTATGGCGAGTATCACTCCGACTCGCGTCAGCGGACCGAAGTCGCCTCTCGCAACACCAACGGCTAGACCTACAACTCAACCGCAGATTCAATGATGACGGCTCTAAAAACGATCCGTCGGCTTTTCCCGCTCTCCAAAATCGCAACGCAATTGTCTTTGTTGCTCGCCGTTGGCTGTGGGACATCCGCGCCACCGGAACAGCCTAAGTCGCCTGAAGTCACCGGCACCGCGCTTGCCCTTCCTCCGGTGGGAAAGACGCTTCCGGTTTTTATCTATCTGACACGTAGTGACGGAGTGGCGACGTATCTGCGGCCCGAAGGTATCGTGGGAATGACTCCCGACGGCTCGATGGTACGAACGATCGATGCCGACCAAGCCGCTGAGGCAGCCGGCGGATCCGATAAACTTCTGGCCACCGTCAGCGATGAGAGTGAACTGCATCGCTTGGCTCTGACCGCCGCGGGCGGTGTCGCTTCGATCCCGGCGGCAGCGCTCCAAGGCGCATTGCAAGGGATGGGCTCTGGAACCGGTCTCGAGATAATTGCAATGCCCGTGGTTGGAGCCGCGCTCGGCGCCGCGATAGGAATAGTAGCCGCTACGGTAAAGACGGCCTACTATGCCGCCTCCCCTGACGCGCGACGCATGGCGATAATCCGTAGTGTCTCGTTGGGTTCCGACCAGACCGGCCCCGCTAATCAAGGCTTCGTCTACTTTCCCGCGAGTAATCTCTCTTGCTTGCGTATCGCTGTCTTCGACCCACGCTACGGACTTCCCTTCACGGTGCGAACACCAGTTGTCGGCGCTTCTCCGTAAGCGCAGCATCACTAACCGGCGTCTTGCCGTGGTCGCGCGCCCGCGACCAGTATCCCGCAGGAGCGCATCGCTTCGTACAACACGATCGATACAGCGTTCGACAGATTCAGGCTGCGCACGCCGGGCTCGAAGATCGGGATACGATAAGTCGCAGCTTCGCGACCTTGCAGGAACTGCGCTCCGAGGCCCTTGGTCTCGCTGCCGAAAACAAGGAAATCGCCGGGCACATAATCCGCCTGATGGTAGGATTTTTCGCCCCGCACCGAGAAGTATTTGAAGTTGGTCGCCTCGATAGAGCGATGGATCGCGTCGAAGGCCGCCCAATCTTCATAAGTGCGCAAATCGACAAATGGCCAGTAATCGAGCCCGGCGCGCCTCAAGTAGCGATCTTCAAGCGAAAAGCCGAGCGGCCCCACCAGATGCAGGCGTGCTTTGGTCGCCGCGACCGATCGCGCAATAGAGCCGGTATTTTGCGGAATCTCGGGCCGGACGAGGACGATGTTGAACGAGGGAACGATCATTCGAACGGGAGGTTCAGGATACTGCTATGCGGATGGGATAGCGCTTTCCTGCAATCGCGATCGCGAAGCGGTCTCCGTCGGCAACAAAGTGACTGCTCAGATGGTAATACGCTGACCGCAGAAACCGCGCGCGATACTCCCCATCCTTCACGCGGCAGTAAAGAACATTATCTTTGCCGACTTCGAGCGTCGTGGGGTCGAGCGGCTCGCGCTCCTCGTCATTGGTGACCACAAGGAATCCGCCCTTGGCGTCATCATCGACCGTCGTGACCACATAGGGAGTGTCCTCGACGGTGATCGAGGCGCGCTCTTCAGCGACTTGCAGATAGAAGGTGCCATCCGGATTGCGCTCGATACTGCGACTAAAAAGCAGCGCGATCCGAGGGTTATCGATCCTTTCCTCGTCGCTGTACCAGTTGCCATCGCGCCGGAAGGAGATCTTCCCTGACTCGATTGCGTAGAAACCCGCCCGCGGCATTGTTTATCGCTCTTTGCTGTCCAGGATGATCGTCACGGGACCGTCGTTGATCAGTTCAACGTCCATATGGGCGCCGAACTCGCCGGTCTCAACTTTAACACCACGGTCTTTAGCCCGCGAGATGAAGTATTCGTAGAGCCGTCGCGCCTCGTCCGGTGGCCCGGCCTTGGTAAATGAAGGACGGCGCTGGCTGGTATCGGCATGTAGCGTGAACTGTGATATCACCAAAAGCTCGCCGCCAACGGTGCCGAGAGCGAGATTCATCTTACCGGCATCGTCGGCGAAAACCCGGATTCCTCTAATCCGGTCGAGCAGGAAATCAGCGTCGGCTTCGCTGTCTTCTCGCCCAACCCCGAGCAGGACGACGAGACCCCGGCCGATCGCACCGATGGTGTGTCCTTCGACCCGAACTTCCGCCCGGCTGACCCTTTGAAGAATTGCCCGCACGCCAGCGTCCTATTCTAAACAAGCCGGGTTCTGCAAGCCCGAACGCTATCGCGCATCAGGCCAAGGTTCGATAATCTTGAAAACACGATGATTCCGGTTCTTTTTCGCCTTGGGCCGCTGCCAATCTACAGCTTCGGGGTGATGGCGGCTCTAGGCTTCCTCATGGCCAATTTTCTGCTGTCGCGCGAGTGCAAGCGTCGGGGACTCGATCCGGGGATGGCCGATGCGTTGGTGGTCTCGGCGGCCGCGGCCGGTTTCGCTACCTCGCGGGTCTATGATGTCTTCGACCACTGGTCAGAATACATTGCCCACCCCGCTTCTATCGTTTTCTCTGGAGCAGGTTTTGTCTGGTACGGCGGGCTAATTGGCGGTATTCTGGCCACTTGGGCCGTCGGACGCTATTACAAGGTTGGCTTTCTTACTGTCGCCGATATGTGTGCTGCTCCGCTGATTCTCGGACAAGCGTTCGGCCGGATGGGCTGCCAGCTCTCCGGCGATGGCGATTGGGGTATGCCCTCGACCCTGCCTTGGGCGATGGCTTATCCCAAGGCGATAATCGGCTGGCACGGCGATATGCATCTTCCTGACGGCGGCGTGATCCCTTCAACGGTGCTGAAGCTCGACTCAAATGGTTCGTTGGTCGATGGCTTTTTTCCCGGCGTGCGGGTCCATCCGGCACCGCTCTACGAGGTGATCCTCTACGTCTCGATCTTCGCCTTCCTGTGGTCACGGCGTAAGCAGATAGCGTTTGAGGGTCAGTATCTTTGCCTTTACCTGATTTTAGGTGGCGCTGCGCGTTTCCTGGTCGAGTTCATCCGCATCAATGAGCGGGTGGCTTTCGGTCTGAGCGAGGCTCAGGTTATTTCGCTGGTGATGATCGCGATCGGCATCGTCGCCTGGCCCTTACTATCACGGCGGACGCAACCCGTAGCCGCAGCGACACCAGCGCAGGCCTGAGCGATGAGTTCGAATACCAAAGTCTTATCGATCATCGCGGGAATCAGCTTGGTGGTAGCTATCGGGCTCATCTTCGGGAGCGCGAGCTTCCGTGGAGTCGGCGATTTGGGCTCCGGCGGTGGTTCAGGCGGCGTTGGTTTGGCGGCAGGAAAAGAGGCGCCGAATTTCACTCTGCAGGATTTGAACGGCAAGAACGTCGCCCTCTCTTCGTTTCGCGGCAAAGTGATTTTCCTCAATCTATGGGCCACCTGGTGCCCGCCGTGCCGCTCCGAGATGCCGTCGATTCAGTCCCTCTACAAGACCTTCGCAAAAGATAAGGATTTCGTGACGCTCACCGTCAGCGAAGATTCCGACGTCTCCAAGCCACCGGCTTACATCAAAAAAAATAAATTCGATTTTCCGGTGTTACTCGACCCCAGGAACGTGGTGGGCGAAGCTTATGATGTGAGCGGCCTCCCCGAATCCTTCGTAATCGGTCGTGATGGCCGGATTGTGGCGCATCATATCGGTCCTTATGACTGGGCCAACGGGGACATCCGTGATGCGCTACAGGACTTGCTCAAGGCCAAGCCCGGATAAAGTATCGGTACAGGCGGATTAGTAATGGCAGGAATTAAACGTAACCGGTTAGTCACGGCGATGGGAATCGCCCTAGTGGTCTGCGTATTCGTTATTGGCGATTTGGTCCGCCGTGCGCAGGCCCTGCCGGACGACGCCTATAAGGAATTACAGACCTTCGCCAACGTTCTAGCGATCGTGCAGAAAAATTATGTTGAGCCGGTCTCCACGAAGAGGCTGGTGAACGGCGCGATTGTAGGGATGCTCGCCTCGCTCGATCCCCATAGTGCCTACCTGACGCCCGACTTATACCGCGACCTCGAGGTTGAGACCCGCGGAAGCTTCGGCGGGATCGGTATCGAGATAACGATCAAGAACGACATGCTCACGGTCGTCGCACCGATCGAGGGAACTCCGGCGGAAAAGGCGGGGATCAAGTCCGGCGATCAGATCATCAAAATCAACGACGACTTCACCAAGGGAATGACTCTGACCGACGCGGTCAAGATGATGCGCGGGCCCAAGGGCAGCAAGATTCGCCTGACGCTCCATCGCCAGGGTATCTCCGATCTCTTCAACGTCAGCGTTGCCCGCGACGTGATCCGAATCCAATCGGTTAAGAGCAAAGAACTCCAGGACGGATACGGCTATATCCGGATTTCAACTTTCCAGGACGGCACCACCGAAGACGTCGAGAAGGCGATCGAGAAATTCAGCAAGAACGGCCAAATCAAGGGGCTGGTGCTGGATCTGCGCGATAATCCGGGCGGCTTGCTGAATCAGGCCGTGTCGGTCTCGGACGATTTTCTCGATGGCGGTTTGATCGTCTACACCCAAGGCCGAGCTGAGAATCAGCAGCAGAAATATTTCGCGCACAAGAAAAAGAGCTTCAAAGACTATCCGATGGTCGTGTTGGTTAACGGCGGTAGCGCCAGCGCCAGCGAAATTGTCTCAGGCGCGTTGCAGGACCAGCGACGGGCGCTGGTCGTCGGGACCCTGACTTTCGGTAAAGGCTCGGTTCAGACGATTCTGCCGCTCGACGATGAATCCGCGCTGCGCCTCACCACAGCGCGCTACTACACGCCGAATGGGCGCTCGATCCAGGCGGTCGGTATCACGCCTGATGTTGTGGTCGAACAACCGAAACCGACCCTGGCATCTCTGGAGAACTCAGGCGCCGAGCTGAACAACGACGACGAAATCCACGAGAGCGACCTGCTGCATCATTTTGAAAATCAACAGCAGAAAGGTCCGTCCAAGCCGGGAGCCCCTGATAAGGGAGCCGCGCCTGCCGCGCCAGCATCGAAGCCAGGAGATCAAACGAAAAAAGACAAATCCGAAAAGGATGTCCAGCTGGATCAAGCAATCGCGATCCTCGAGCACTGGGACAAATACAAGGTTCAGCTGGCGAAGGCCGATACCCCGACCACCACTGCGTCGGCTGCGACGCCGGCCGAAAAAGCAAATCCCTGAGGCTTATCCCCCATCGGCGATTTTCCGCCGATGGGGATAGCTCTTTTTTCACCCGTTAGCGTTCACGAGATAAGGCCCCCCTGATCTGATAAATTCAGACGCATGGCGGGCCAACTTGAATTCGAGCTGCGCGCAACGGCGCGTCGCGTCGCGCTGAACGTCACCCAGCTCGTCCGCCTGGTCCGCGAGACTCTCGAGGTCAACCTCGACGAGTTCTGGGTAACCGGCGAGATCTCAAATCTCCGTCGGGCGGCATCGAATCATCTGTACTTCACTCTCAAGGATGCCCGTAGCGCGATCAGCGTTGTGATGTTCAGTTCGGCTGGCCGACGCTTGCGGTTTCGGCTAGCCGACGGTATGCAAATCGTCGTACGCGGTCGGGTGAATCTCTACGAAGCCCGCGGAGCCCTCCAACTCTACGCGGAAGAGATCGAGCCACGCGGCCTCGGCGCTCTCCAACTCGCCTTCGACCAGCTCAAGCAACGGCTGCAGGCCGAAGGGCTATTCGATGCCGGTCTCAAGCGCCCGCTGCCCAAGCTACCGCGAACAATAGGGATTATCACGGCGCTCGGCGGCGCTGCGCTGCGCGATATGCTGCGCATCCTGCTCGACCGTTTCCCGAATCTGCATTTGATCATCCGACCCGCGCCCGTCCAGGGTCCGACCGCTGCGGCCGGACTCATCGCAGCGATCGACGACCTTAACCGAGACGGGCGGGCAGAGGTGATTATCGCAGGGCGCGGCGGCGGCTCGCTGGAAGACCTCTGGCCGTTCAACGAAGAGAGCGTGGCACGCGCTATACGCGATTCGGCGATTCCGGTCGTCTCGGCGGTTGGCCACGAAATCGATTACACGATCGCTGATTTTGTCGCTGACCTGCGCGCGCCCACACCTTCGGCCGCGGCCCAAATGGTCATCCCGATCAAAGCTGAGCTGCGCCGCGAAATCGACCGCACGGCAGCGATGTTGGTAGGCGCGATGCGCGCGACGATCGAAAGCTATCGAGGCCATCTGCGGCAAATCCGGCCTCGCTTACGCGATCCGCGATCGATGCTACGGCAATTGCGGCAGCGTCTCGACGACCTAACGATCGATTTGCGTAAAGCGTTCGCGACTGATCTATCGACGCGGCGCACAGCTGTGCGGGACGCAGAACTGCGGATGCGCTTTCCCGGAGCGGCGCGCGCACTCGCTTCCGGCGAGCGTGAACGCGTTGGCCGGCTGGCAGATCATCTCGACGGATCGATGCGCGGAATCATTTCCGATCGGCGCAACGAACTCGGTTCGATGGCACAACGGCTCGATGCGGTCTCGCCGCTGCGTGTGCTGGATCGCGGCTACGCGGTCGTTACCAAAAGCACTGACGGGCGCGTGGTGACCGACGTTGATCAGATAGAAACCGGCGAAGAGCTTTCGATTCGTGTCGCCAAGGGAAAGTTCAGCGCAACCGTTACACGGCGCGATAGTTGAGGTATCGCAACATGGAAGACGACAAGGTGCAGAGTTTCGAAGAGGAATTTGACGAGCTTGAAAACGTCGTCACGCGAATCGATACCGGCGAATTATCGCTCGAAGAATCGATTACCGCGTTCGAGCGCGGCGTCGCGTTAGTCCGTTCGCTCAATCGCAAACTCGACGAGGTCGACCGCCGGATCGAAGTCCTGACCTGCGATACGGACGGCGATCTGCGACTCTCTTCATATAATCAAGACGAAGAGGCCGGTGCTGACGACGGATCCATCAACGACGAAGACGAACCCTTCTAAGGAAAGATAGAGAGTCATGAGCGTTCTCGAAGACATCGAAGCCATCAAACAACTCAAGGCGGAGTACTGCTTCGCGCTCGATGATAATCGGCTCGAAGATTTGGTGAGCCTCTTCACCGACGACGCCGTTTGCGACTTTGAGCCGTATTTCGGTATTGCGCGCGGCAAGGAACAGATTCGTGCGCTGTTTCGGGAGGTCGAAGGCGATCAGCCACCGGGCGTGCCGCGCACGATGCATGCCGTGACGAATCCATGGATCCGCGTGACCGGTGATACCGCTATCGGCAAGTGGTATCTGCTCGACTGTCTTTTCTATACCAAGGGTGAGCCCCGCCCGTTACGTATCCTCGCCCGCTACGATGAGCAGTATCAGCGGGTAAACAGTGAGTGGAAGTTCAAGCACGAGAAGATCGTCTTCTTTCATGCCGACGTAGCTGATATCGCGCTAGGCGGCATGACCCCGCAACGCTAGTCCACTTCGGATGCGATCACGGCTGGACGTCGAGATGACCCGGCGGGGTCTCACTGAAAGCCGCCAACTGGCGCAGCGGCTCATCATGGCTGGTCGCGTCCGAGTAAATTCGCAACCGGCGGCCAAACCGGATCACAAGGTCGATGAAACCGCCGACATCACGGTGGTCGGCCAGACACGCGAGTATGCGAGCCGCGGGGCTTACAAACTAATCGCAGCGCTCGATCACTTCCGCATCGATCCCACCGGGCGGCTGGTGCTCGATATAGGGGCATCGACCGGTGGGTTCACTGACGTATTGCTCAAGCGCGGGGCCAGACACGTTATCGCGCTCGATGTGGGTTATGGTCAGCTCGCGGAGCATCTTCGCGTCGACACTCGTGTCACCGTGATGGACCGAACCAACATCCGTCACGTTCAACCCGATCACCTCCCCTACCGTCCGAATTTGATCGTGATCGACGCCAGTTTCATTTCCCTCAAACTTGTTCTCCCCGCAGCAATCGCACTGGCAGATCGGCCCACCGACCTGATCGCTCTTGTGAAGCCGCAATTCGAAGTAGGCAAGAATCAGGTGGGCAAGGGTGGAATAGTCCGGGACGCTGCTCTACGCGAAGCGGCGCTGCAGGATGTAATCACAGCATCTCAGAATCTGGGATTGGAATATCGTGGCCATATCGAGTCGCCAATCACCGGTGCCTCGGGGAATCACGAATACCTGCTCTGGCTAGTCGTCCCACTCGAAGCCTAACCCGCGCGCATAAGACGCTTTCGGCGTTTCCTTCGTAACCGCTCTAAGCCTTATCATGCTTATACGTGCGATGATTACGAATGCTAGAATTTTTACGTTTGCTTCAAAACGTAATTCGACTAACCTGAGGGAGTTGGCACCGCGTAAGTCACATATTTCGTGGATGCAGGAGTGGGAACGCCTCTTGGCGCTTGCCGCAATGCTCCTGGTGTTCGCGATTCTCGCGTGGGATGGCTCGGCGATGGCGGTCTCCGAACAATCGATCGGAGCTACCACCACTCGACGTCCCGTTGCGACAACTCCACCCGTGCGCGAACACCCCGCGATGCCTGCCGCAGCGCAGGAAGCGCCGCTACCTCAAGCATCAGCACCTCAAGCACCAACGGCGGACGCGGCTAGTCCGCCCGTTGCGCCACCGAATCCATTAAAGGCATTCCAGGCGCATACGACCTTTCCGTACACGATAAGACCGGGCGATACGCTCGGGGCTATCGCTGGATTGTTTGGGATCCCGGTTGCCGATCTGGCCCGCGTAAATCATCTGAATGAGCAGTCGGAGCTTGAAGTCGGCAAGATGCTGCGCATCCCGAACCCCGCGATAGCGCACGAACGCGAGCTCAATGCGCAAATCGAACAGCTCCAGCGAGATAACGACGAAGCGACGCAACGTGCGAGCAAAGCCGAAAGCGCTCTCGGGGCTGCACGCACCAATCTCCAAAGCGTGAGCGATGAACGGAACGAACTCGATCGCGACGTTCGTAGCCTCACATGGTGGAAGGGCACCACGTATGTGCTCGCTGGCACCAGCATCCTTATGTTCGGAGCGATGCTGTTGGCACTGATCGATTGGTGGATGCTGCGTAGCCGTTTTCGCGCCGTCGTCGAACTGAACGAGTCGCTGCGCCGGATCGATTACAAATACAAAACGGCTCTCGCCAAGGCAGAATTACGGCTTCAAGAGCTTTACGGTCGTCGCCGGCGCGGAATCCACGAAGGGCAAGAGCGGCCGAAGCTTGCGGAAGAGGCTGAAATTGAGGCTTTGACGCGAGAACTCAAGGCCGTGCTCGAACATCATCTGAAAAAGATCGGCCCTGGCGGTAATGGATCGCAGCGTGCACAGTGGCGCGAACGTATTGCTCGGGTGAGCACGGCCAGCGAACCCCGCGCTCTACGGCGATAGCGTTTGCACTGCGCGGATGTGATCGGCCCGCGCCGAATCACAGATCAGCAACTATCTCGCGCCACAGCCGGCGCGTCACTTGCATTGGGCGCGCGATAATTCAGAATTGCTGTAGGAGGAACTCCCGTGAATAAAACGACTCTCGTCTTCGGACTGGTTTCTTCGCTGGTATTCGCAAACGTCTCTTTTGCCGCTGAAAAATCAGTAACCGGCACGTTGGAAGACAGCTTCTGCTACATCGGAATGGGCGCGCATGGCGCTGACCATAAGAAGTGCGCGACCGAATGCGCTCAGAAGGGCATCCCGGTGTCATTGGTCGAGAAGGGCAGCGACAACATCTACGTGCTGCTTCCGCCGAAGAATGGACAAGCTTTACCCGACAGCGTGATTTCGAAGATGGAAGATGAGGTTACGATTTCTGGAGATAGTTACTCCAAAGGCGGCGTAAACTATCTGACAGTAAAATCGATCAAATAGTTTCAATAGACCGCGTCATGCTGGAACAGGCCTACCAACCTTATTGCAGCGGACGTTGGATTCCACGGTTCAATGATCAGTGAACTGCGCAGCCTCTGGGACTTCCCAGGGGCTGCCGTCGTTCAGAACCTCCATCCGCTGTTCGTCCACTTCCCCATCGCCTTCCTCAGCGGCGCGATGGTAGTTTATTTCGCTGCATGGATTACGAAGCGCGAGAGTTGGGAGTGGGCTGCGTTGTGGATGCTCAGCTTCGGCGTACTCGGCGGAGTAGGTGCGATCGTCACGGGGCTCCGCGCACGCGACAGCGTGATGGTCGCGCAATCGGTGCGGGAGCATCTGCTGCTACCCCACGAACATCTTATGATTGCCGGCTTCAGCCTTGCCCTATTCGCTTTGGGCTGGGCTGTGATTGCCCGCCCGATGCCGCGACGCGGCCGCCTAGCGTTCTTGATCCTGATGCTCGCAACCACCATCATCATCGCGAAGGGAGCCGACTACGGAGGTTGGCTGGTCTTCGGCTACAATGCGGGCGGTGCTCTTCCTCAACCGATCGAATTCTCTCAATAGATGACCATCGCGCGACCTTCCGTGCCTAGTGAGTAGCGGTCTATGAAGCCTCGCCTTTCCCCAGCGATTTTTGCCCTGATAGCGCTCCTGACCGTGGGATGCTCCTCCCACAACGAACTGCAGCCGCCTTCAAGTTCCTCCGCTGACAATGGCGTAGGCGGTGCTGACGCCAAGATACATATCAACTACTCACACGCAGGCGACTACCTGGCTTCCATGAGCGTCACCAAATACCCTACCGCTGAAATCCTGCAGACAACGAACACGAATAACGGTGCCGCGTCGGTTGTACGTTTCGATGCCGGTATCGTGGTGTGGGAGTTTGCCGTTGAAAAGAGCATGTTAAACGGTGTGCCTTTGATCGGACACGGGGAAAATCGCTACAGTCCAGCCGAGGTCAAGTACGGAACGTTGCCGGATCATTTTGAGGAATCGATGCCTTCGAGCGGCCCACCCGAACCACTCGAACCTAATCACTACTACGTCTTTGCTGCCGATCGCGGTTCAGGATCGATCAGCTACCAAGCCGTGAAGGTTAATGGTGATGGTAGCCTCGAGGCTTACGAGGCTGAACCTCGCGCGGGATCGAGCTTCTTGCTCTGCTGTAACGTTGCCGCAGACTTCACGTTAAGCGGCGGCGGCAGTTAAAGGAAATCAGTCGATTCGCAGACGTTCCGCAAGCTGGCTGAAGCGGCGCCGTTCGTCCTCATTCCGTACTGCCTGCGCGAGCGCACTTCGCGTTCCGACCAGGATACAGACGCGCTCCGCCCGAGTGATTGCCGTGTAAATAAGATTCCGCCGTAGCATCAGGTAGTGCGTCTGATGAACCGGGATGATGATCGCCGGGTACTGGCTCCCCTGGCTTTTGTGGATTGAGATTGCATAACCGAGCCCGATCTCGTCGAGTTCCGGCAAATCGTATTCGGCGTGCCCATCCTCGAAGACCACACCAACTTTGCCGCGTTCGTTGTCGATCGAGGCGATTCGCCCAATCGCTCCGTTGAACACGAGCTTCTCATAGTCGTTACGCAACTGGATTACGCGATCACCCTCGCGCAGCGATCGATCACCTATGCGTAGTTCCCGGCCGCGAGGGTTGAGCAGGCTCTGCAGTTCCCGGTTGAGCGCATGGACCCCCAGCGGACCACGGTTCATCGGTGTAAGAACCTGAATTTCGCGCGGATCTCGCAACCCGAAGCGCCCAACCAACCGATTTTGCACCAGCTCTTTGATCGTGCTGATTACATCCTCGGGCGCGTTTCGTTCAAAAAAGAAGAAATCACCATCCGGATTATTCGTCGTTTCGGGCATGCTACCGCGATTCAGACGATGGGCGTTCGACACGATAAGGCTCGTCCGCGCCTGGCGAAAGACCTCACGCAACTCTGCTACTGGCACCAGTCCGGACGTAATAACATCCTTGAGAACACTCCCGGGACCGACTGACGGCAACTGATCGCGGTCGCCGACGAGCAGCAGCGACGAGTTTGCCATCAGTGCATTGAGGACACTCGCAGCCAGCTCAACATCCATCATCGACGCCTCATCGATGATGAGGTAGTTGGTCTTGAGTGGAAATGATTCGTTGCGCATGAAACTTTGCGTTTCAGGCGAATACTCGAGCAGCCGATGGATCGTCCGCGCATCCCGCCCGGTCGCGTCAGCCAATCGCCGCGCCGCGCGTCCTGTCGGAGCTGCCAAGGTAGGCTTCAAACCTGCCGCGTCGAGGGCCGCCAACAGCGATCGCAGCAACGTCGTTTTGCCGGTCCCGGGGCCACCAGTGATCACGGTAACTCGACTCTTCAACGCAAAGCTCAACGCCTGCAGCTGTTCTGAAGTTAATTCGAAGCCACTGCCGGATTGTGTTGCAGCCTGAAGTGCACGGGCCACCACTGCAGCGCCCAGCGGCCGACCGGCGACGAGGATGCGCAAGCGATCGTTTACCGTCGTCTCGGCCTCGTGCAGCCGCTTGAGGTAGACACGATCGTAATCGCGCGCCGCTTCAACGACGACCTCGCCGGTCTGCTTCAGATCCTCGAGCCCTTCGTGCACCAACTCGGGTCGCATCTCAAGCGCCGTTTGAAACTGGCTTTCGAGATGGGTAATGGGTGCGAAGACGTGCCCCTCTTCAGCCATCTTCTCCAGCAGATAGAGCAAGGCGGCTCGCGCACGTTGAATCGAGTTACGCGGAATAGCGAGCTTTTCAGCAACCAGATCCGCGGTCCTGAAGCCGATTCCGGTTATCGTCCTCGCGAGCAGATACGGATCATTGCGAATCGTCTCAAGCGAGTCGCGGCCGTAAACCTTATGGATCCGTCGCGCATGGCCCGATCCGATTCCGTGGCCGCGCAGAAAAACGCTGAGTTCGCGCAAACCCGAGGCGTCGCGCCACGTTGTCGTGATACGTTGGGCAACCCCCCGGGGCAATCCCCTTACCTCGTGGAGACGCTCGGGTGTGGTATCGAGCACCGCTCCCAGGGACTCACCGAAATGAGCGACGATACGCCTCGCTAGAGCGGGTCCGACTCCCTTGATCTCCGAGGCGAGATAGCGCTCGAGCGCCGCGACTCCCGCAGGTCGCGTCACCTCGAAGTCATCGACGCGGAGTTGCTCTCCGTAACGCGGATGCTGTTCGAAGCGACCGGAAACCCTGAGACCCGCCCCGATCTCGAGCTCTCCCAAACTACCGACTATCGTGATTCGCCTTCGTTGCTGGCTGGCATCCTCGTTGGTCTCCAGAACGGCAACCGCGTAGCCATCGGCCTCACTCAGAAAGAGGACCTGATCCAGGGTCCCTTCGACCGTAACTGGTTGTGGTGTCTGCACTGCTCGCGTATCTATAGCATTTTGCTAAACGAAAATAGTCATTTATCGCGTTATGCGATTCTCGACCGTGAAAACAAGAGAAACTCTAACAAATACGAGGACCGCTATTTGGCACCATCGATGCATCACTGGTCGGGCATTGCAGGAGGAGGAATCGGAATATGCTGTTTCCATCGATTTCGACGTTGCTGGCTGGAGTCGGGCTCACTGCGATCCTTTTCGTTGCCAACTGGTTGGTATGGAGCCTGCCCCGAGGTCGCGCCTTGCGGATCGATCCTAAGGCGGTTGTGTTGGCAGGTCCGCCGAGCCACTCCGATCTATACGCGGCGGAAGCACCAAACCATCACGGCTTCATGGACGTTGCTTAACAGTAACACGTCATCATCTGGATTCTGAATGCAGGAGGGCGACCTGACTGCGGGTCAGCCCTCCTGCACACGATTCAAAATAAGGCGGTATCGATCTAGCTCTCTTCGCGAACTACCATTCTTTCGAGTTGAGGTATTCGCGTCCAATCGATTCCGTCGAGTCTTTCGGTCACTCGTGCCGCAAGACTCGTCTCGCGTGTGCTGCGCTAATCGTCCTCGCGAGTTTCGTGACTCTCTTGCTTTCGAAGCCTGCCGGTGCGGTCGTTGCGACGGCGGCGGCCACACCCACCACCAATCAGCCTGCTATCGCTTCGGAGAAGACCAAGGCCCCTGCGGTGGCGACTCCAACCTCTTCGCCATCGCCGCTGCCGGCTAAAGGAGAGGTCACCGCGCTCAATCGCAAGGACATCGTTGGCTTCCTTGGCCATTCGATCGGTTGGTACCGTTCGGTCGCTAGTGAGGCGAGTCGCATCGATGAGCCCGACGAGACGCTGTTCGCCACCGATAATCGTCGACTGGCCAATGAGGCGCTGAAATACGCCTTCGCTTTTGCGCGCGCCGCAGCCCCAATCGTTGAAGACAATGCATCCAAGAAAACTCCGCGACGGGCACCAGCTTCGCCCTCTGAAAAGGATGTTGCTGACGACGCCGTCAGGACTGATCTGCAGGATCGGCGAAGACAGGTGCAGAACGCTCTGACCAATCTCCAAGTCGAGTTGCAGAAGGCGCAAAGTCGCCTCGCCACCGCGACACGGCGACAACGCGATCAACTGACGCGAGAGATTGTCGGGCTGCAGGCGCAGAAGGAGTTGGCAGATTCGCGCCTGGCTTCGATCGAGGCGATGATCGATTTCGCGAACGATACTGCGGCAACCCGTAACTCAGGAACCGATATTGAAGCGCAGATCGACGAACTTGAGCATGCCCTCCCAAACCTCAATGCCACCGATCACCTTCAACCTGAGCCTCTGGCAACACCTACCGCCGCAAGCCCTGATCTACCGTCAGGCTTGGAGCATCTATTAAACGTTCGTGCCAAACGCCAAGCACTGGATAGCGAAATCGAAAGCACCAACAGCCTCTCACGGGCAGCGGTCGAGCTTCGGCAAAAATTGCTCACGATGCTGGCCGAGCTCGATCATCAGGGTCTGCAACAACAAACCACCCGTGCGACCGAAATAGATGCGACCACCGCGAAGGAAATCAAAGCGAAGTTCGACGCCCTGGAAGCTCGCAACAAGCTCTTGGCGAATGCGACTTTGCCTCTCTCGAAACAAATCGTGGTGTTGGATCTCTACTCAACGAGCCTGCAGCGATGGCGCGATAATATCGGAGCACAATTTCGCGTCGCCTTTCGTCGCATACTTGTTCATCTGGCCGGCCTGGCCATTCTGCTGGCAGTGCTGCTCATCGCTGCCAGCCTCTGGCGCCGTCTAACTTTTCGCTATATCCAGGAACCGCAACGCCGCTATCAGCTTCTCCAGCTACGCCGCGTCGTTATGATCGTTATCGTGGGGCTGGTAATCATCTTCAGCTTCGCCAACGATCTCGGAAATCTCGCGACTATCATGGGTTTCGCCGCTGCCGGCGTCGCACTGGCGTTGCAGAATGTTATTACATCGATCGTTGGCTATTTCTATCTCAGCGGCCGTTTTGGCGTACGTCTCGGTGATCGCGTCCAGATGTTCGGGATCGAGGGCGACGTCCTGGATTCGACCTTCCTTAAGATCACTTTGATGGAATTGACTGGCGACCCCGATCGCCGGCAACCGAGTGGACGCGCCGTTTCTTTCCCGAACTCGATGGTCTTTCAGCCCAACTGCAATTTCTTCCGTCAGATGCCAGGAACCAGTTTCACCTGGAATGAACTTCGCCTGAACCTGTCTGCAGCTGGTGACTATCGCCTGGCAGAGAAGCGCATTATCGAGATAGTCAGTGATGTCTTCGCTCACTATCGCGATACCATTTTGCGGGAATCCCGGGCCATGGAGGATCACCTGAATATCCACATCGAGCCTCCACGGCCGCACACTCATCTGCAGTTCAGCAGCGCAGGTTTTGAACTGATAGTTCGCTACCCTGTGCGCCTCTCCACAGCGCCTCAAACGAAGGATGAGATCACGCGCCGCCTGATCGATGCTATCGCTCGTGATCCGGCCCTCGCGATGCTTTCGCCCAAACTCGGAGTCACCCCGCCTTCGCCTGGTCCTACCTCATAATCAACGTCAAAGCGCCGGCTTCTGCCGCAACCCGTAGACGGCCAAGAGCACCAGATCTTGTTCGTCACCGTTCGGTTCTGTGCCAGTCAAGCAAATAGAGACCCGACGAATGGGTAGCCAAAGACGATTCCAGTCGTATCGAATCGATCGTGTTCGACGGGTCCACCAGTTCACTCAGCGTATGGTCTGGATTCAAATCCAACAGAGCCGCGAGTGCGCCACTCTGCATACCGAGATCGAGTAAGGCGACGCGTTTTTGTGTGATTCGCCGCGAAGCCAAACCCAATGCCGCAGTGAGGGTGCTGACGCCAACGTCGCCGGCAACGCTCCCAGAGCACAAATGATCGCTCGTTCGCCGATACTTTCCTTATTCGCTTCGCCAATGCGTATCAGGCATCACGAGAGATCTTCGATCTGAGCGGGCAGAAAAAGAACATCGGCAGCGCCCGCGCGTAGAGCCCGCCTCACCGCATTCCCCGAATGCTCTTCGATAGCCGCGATAAGCGCGGGACGCTGACCTTCACAGTTGAGCTCCTGGAGCGGGAACTCCGATGTCTCTCGATCCGCATCCAACGCGACGATTACGCCATCGAGATGACGAGCGACCGAAGCTTCGGACCCTTGTTTTATATCAACCACCTCCACGAGTGGCTCGGCTATCTCGGCGAGTGAGGACATTATCTGCCCATGATACTGCTCACTGGCATTGGCAATTGCGATCGTTACTACATTGCGGCGTCCGCGAGCGTTTCTGGAAGAGTCAGATCCCATTGATTGGTTCACCGTTTGATAACTCGCTCTCTAATTGGCACATCCAGTGTGCGGTCCGAGCTTCTTCGTCGCAATCTGATACGCAACCGTTCGCGATTGCAGTTGGAATTGACGGCGCGTCCGCCATCCAGCATCTCGCGTACCAGCAGTGGAACGAACATCGCGGATTCGGTCCGGAATTTGCTCGTAACTGGATTGTGATCACGACGAGGATGCTGCTGGACCGATGCGGACACTGATTATTGATGATTCTCCGATGGCGCGCCGAATGATCAGGCATTACTTGACCAAGATCGGCTGCAGAGTGGTGGGGGAAGCAGAGAACGCCGCGCAGGGACTAAGGTTATTGCAGACATTCCAACCCGACCTCATCACGATGGACGTCATGATGCCGGAAGCGGAAGGCGTCGATAGCCACAAAGCCTTACAAGAGATGCGCTGTGCGAAACCCGACCTTAACGCGATTATCGTGAGCGCGGTGCCCTACGAAAAAGTCCGCGATGGCTTCCTGCGCGAAGGGGCGCTCGCCTACGTCGTGAAGCCCTTTACCGCTTCGTCGTTTGAACCGGCACGGCAGAGGTTGATGCGCGTGCTGCGCCAGAGTGCCGCTCGAACCAACGTCTACGATAGGCACGGAATGTCTATGATCGCTCTTCTCGATGCTGCAACGATTGCCGAACTGCGCGAAGACGGCGATGAATTGCTGATTGATTTGATCGAAATCTTTCTGCGTGAAACCCCCGATCGCCTGAAGATGCTGGCCGAAGGACTCGCAGCGGGAGACACTGGTCAGGCCGAGCGGATGGCGCATACGCTGAAGAGCAGCGCAGCTAGCGTGGGTGCGGAATCGATGCGACTAGTGGCTCTGGAGATCGAGAGCGCGGCGCACGAGAACGATCTCGACCGTGTTCGAAGCCTGGTCGACACGCTGGCGCGAGAGGCCGAGAGTGCCGAAGAAGCTCTGACCGCTGAACTAACGGCTCTCGCAGGTTAGAAAATGCTACGCTGCCTCGTATGGAGGCAATCCTCGAACGTATTCGACAGCTCGCTGCACCATTTGGACTGAATCTGATTGGGACTACGAGTGTCGCAGCTTACGACGCCGACGCGCCGCCAACGATGCGTGTGCGGGACATCGCGCCGGAGGCACGCTCGATCGTCCTGATAGCCAACGGTGGCGGTGATTTCTGGCGCGCGTTCAGAGCTTTCGCCGACGCTAACCCCGGATGGTCCGATCGCGCCAATCCACTGGATGACTTCACCCGCGCGGTCGTAGAAAACGAGATAGTCGCACCGCTCACTACATCGGTCGAACGACCCATTCCCGTCTATCCCTTCATGGTTGACGGCCCTTCCTTGAATTTCATGGATCTGGGAAAACGTGCGGGGCTCGCAGGACCCAGCATCCTCGGCGTCGTCGTAAATCCCATGTACGGACCTTGGATCGCTTTCCGAGCGGCCTTGCTGCTCGATCGCGTAATCGATCAACCTGGCGACGCCGCGGGCTTCGATCCGTGCCCGACCTGCACTGCCCGAAGCTGCATCACCTCGTGTCCCGCGTCAGCAGTATCGCCAGTATCCGGTTGGGACATCCCACGATGCCTTACGCATCGCGTCGAACAAGAGCCGGATTGCTCAGCCAGATGCCACGCGCGAATCGCCTGCGTATTGGGTCCGCAACATCGCTATCCCGACGACGAGATCGCATACCACCAGATGCGTGCGTTGCGCGCGATGCGACCGTACTACGACCAACATCTGCGCAAGCAACGCTAGCCCGAAACTCGTCCGTCGCGTTTTAGCGCAGATGCTGCGCCACGCGCGTCGCAAAATAGGTCAAGATCAGGTCGGCACCGGCACGCTTGATTGCGGTTAGCACTTCGAGCGTAGCGCGCTCCTCATCGAGCCATCCGTTCATCCCGGCGGCACGAATCATCGAATATTCGCCCGAGACATTGTAGGCCGCGACCGGCACGTTGAACTCCAGTTTGGCGCGATAGATGAGATCTAGATACGGCAATGCCGGCTTGATCATTACGATATCCGCACCTTCGTCGAGGTCGAGCGCGATCTCGCGCATCGCTTCGTCGCTGTTGGGCGGATCCATCTGATACGAGCGACGATCGCCGAACTGCGGTGCGGACTCAGCGGCCTCGCGAAATGGTCCGTAAAAGGCCGACGCAAACTTCGCCGAGTAGGCCATGATTGGAATATGGCTGAAACCCTCTTGATCGAAGGCCGAGCGTATCGCGCCAACGCGCCCGTCCATCATGTCGGACGGAGCCACCATATCGGCGCCAGCGCGCGCATGGGACAGGGCCTCGCGCGCGAGCAAATCGAGCGACGCGTCATTGTCGACGTCGTTACCCGCGATTACCCCGCAATGGCCATGGTCGGTGTATTCGCACATACATACGTCGGTGATTACAGCGAGGCGGGGGACATGCTCCTTGATTTCGCGAATCGCCCGCTGCACTTCACCATCATCATTCCAGGCCTCGCTGCCGACAGCATCCTTATGCGTCGGGATACCGAACAGGATTATCGCCGGAACGCCCGCGTCCCAGGTTGCCCGAGCTTCCTTCAGGACCTGATCGACCGATAGCTGGGCTACGCCCGGCATCGCGCCGACTGGCTTGCGTACGTCGCAGCCAGGGCAAACAAAAAACGGCTGGATAAAATCATCGGGCGAGAGACGGGTCTCGCGGACCATCCGGCGCAATGTTTCAGTGCGACGCAGTCGTCGTGGGCGATTAATCGGAAAGGCCATCGCGAGTCACCTCGCCTTCTGGGAATCTGCTGCGATTATAGGCGCGGGAGCGCTATCCGACCAACTCAGTTCGAGGGACCCGCGACCGCCTTGGTGGCCGAAAAATGGCTCACGATCGCAGCCACCAACCCCTCAGTCGTGTAGTCCGAGGCGGTTAGAACGACCTCGAAACCCATCTTGCGCGCGGTGTCGGCAGTAATCGGGCCGATCGCTGCCGCAGGTATCGAAAGGCTCGGGTCCCCAATCATCCTATGGAAGTTGCTGGCCGTGCTCGAACTGGTGAAGGCCACGAGATCGATCTGACGCGCCGAGGCAAGCGCTCCCACTCGCTCAGTATCAGAGCTGGCAGGAACAATCGTGCGATAAGCCGGTGCGATTACGACCTCGCGCGCGCCATGCGCGACGAGCATTTCCGGGAGCACTTCGCGAGCAATCTCGGCACGGGGGATCAGGATACGGGCCCCGGCGATACGGTCGCGCCCGAGCGCATCGATAATCGCCTCGGCGCGATACTCGCTCGGCATCGCCGAAACGCTCAATGCATAGGAACGCAGGCGAGCCGACGTTGCAGGACCGATTGCTGCGATCGCAGCGTTGCCGATAGCGCGAAGATCCACGCCGCGACTCCGCAATCGGTCGATGAACGCATCGACCCCGCGTGCGCTGGTAAAGATTATCCAATCGAAACGCGATGCTTCATCGATTGCGCGGTCGAGCGCTTCGTAACTGGTCGGTGGGGCGAAAGCGATAGTCGGGAATTCGATAACCTCGGCCCCGTAATCGCGCAGACGAGTCGGAAACCCACCCGATTGATCGGCCGCGCGGGTGACCACAATCCGGCGCCCGAATAGTGGCAGCTGTTCGGCCCAGGCCAGATGAGTGCGCAGGCTTGCGCACTCACCGATGACAGTGACGGCGGGCGACCCGATTTTCTGTGCCTCGGCGGTATCGGCCAGCGTCGCAATCGTGCCGACCACCGTACGCTGAGCGGCGGTTGTGCCCCAGTGCACGATCGCGGCGGGCGTCGTTGCCGGAAGCCCGGCCTCCATCAAATACGCGAGTATTGCGCGCAACCGTGCCGCCGCCATCAGGATCACGATCGTTCCTCGACGATTCGCTGCTCGCGCCAGCTCCGCCCAGGGTACGGCTTCCGCAGGATTGCGCGAGGGTTCCTCATGGCCCGTGACGAAGGTCACGAACGAACCGTAATCACGATGGGTCAGCGGAATTCCGGCGAAGGCCGGGGCCGCGATCGCGGAGGTAACACCGGGGACGATCTCAAACGCAACATCGGCGGCTGCGAGAGCCTCTGCTTCCTCGCCGCCGCGTCCGAAAATAAACGGGTCACCGCCTTTCAGACGAACTACCGTTTTGCCCGCACGAGCGCGGTCCACCAGAAGCTGATTAAGCGCTGATTGATCGAAATTGTTGTCGCCGCCGCCGCGCTTGCCGGCGTGAATCAGTTCCGCCGCTGTAGGCGCTAGACGAAGCAGTTCCGGACTGACCAGGCTGTCGTACACCACGACGTCGGCCACCCCGAGCAATCGAGCGCCGCGCACGGTGATCAACTCAGGCGCGCCCGGTCCGGCCCCAACCAGATAAACCTTGCCCGTGGAGCTACTCATGGCCGATCAGTTCGGCGGCTCCGCTCTCGAGCATCCGATTGCCGAGCGCTATTCCCAGAGTAGCCGCGTCGGCATCTCCATTTTGTTCGGTACTTTCGGCGAGCGATCGCGCCCCGTCGAGACTAAAGAGAATCGCACGGAGCGTCAGACGACCGTCTGCGAGGGTGCCTTTCACCCCTATCGGCGAAACGCACGAAGCCCCAATCGTCGCGAGCAGACTCCGCTCCGCGACCACCTCAGCCTCGGTCTTAGGATCATTCAGACGAGCAAGCGCATCATCGATTTCACTCGACCCCAGCAGCTTGCTATCCGTAAGCACTTCTAGCGCGAGCGCCCCTTGTGCGGCGGACGGGATAAAAGCCTGCTCATCGAGTTCCGTCAGATTCGCTACGTCGGCACGACCGAGCCGTCGCAATCCGGCCATCGCAAGGATAATTGCATCGAAGTCGCCGTCCGCGAGTCGCTTCAACCGGGTATCGACGTTGCCGCGTAACGGTAGAATCTCGAGATCCGGCCGCAGGCGCAGGGCCTGAAGGCGACGACGCGACGACGAGGTCCCGAGCCGGGCGCCGGGCTTGAGCGCAGCCCATCCGCCATCGCTGCGCGAGATGAGCGCATCGTGAGGATTCTCGCGCGCGGGCACCGCGGCGATCCGATATTGCGACGGCAGGATCGCCGGCAGATCTTTCATCGAATGGACCGCCAGATCGATCCGCTTGTCGCTCAGTGCCTGTTCGAGCTCGCGGATAAAGAGCCCCTTACCGCCGACGCGCGCCAGCGATGCGGTCGTAAGCTTATCGCCAGTCGTGCTGATCGGAACGACTTCGACTGTCAGGCCGGGAGCCAGTTGGTGCAGGGAGTCGCGGATAAGCGTCGATTGCGCGAGCGCAAGCGCACTAGGCCTTGAGCCGATACGAAGCGTGGTAGTCATTGCCGGTTGCTGTCGGAATGCATAGGAAGCCGGGATTCCTCGCGCGACCCGATCGTATCAAGACTGTCCTGCGCAAACGATACGGCGAATGACTCGCGCGCAGGAATGACAGAAGAGCGATGCTCTAGTTTTGAGAAGGATCGTCGTCGGATCCAGACTCATCGGGGGCAAAAGTGAGAAGCTCGGTCTCATTCTCGGGGTCAGCGCAGAGCAGGCGGCGGGCTACGTCGGCAGCGTAGAGCTGCTGCGACGCGTCCGCATTTTCGTCGCGCAGCGCCACCAGCACACGATGCATCAGCTTGTTCACCAGCCCACGCGTGAGCGCTTCGACCCGGGTTCGTTCCGTATCGGGCAACGTCGCGATCCAGCCCTGATTTCGTTCGAGCTCGTCGATACGCAACCGCTCGATACTGGAGCGGATATCCTTGATCGCCGGAACCAGTTCCAACCCATCGAGCCATCGCATGAACGCGTCGGTCTCGCTCTCAACGATCGCCTCGGCCTTTTGCGCCTCACGCTCCCGCTCGTCCATCGAGCGGGCCGTGACCGCACCGAGATCATCGATATCGTAGAGATAGACGTTATCGATTGCGTTAATCCGCTCGTCGAGATTCCGCGGCACGCCGAGGTCAATCAGGAACATCGGACGATAGCGGCGCTCGCGAATAATTGCCTCGCATTCGGTAGCCTGAAGGACCGGCTCTGGCACAGCGAGCGAAGCGATCACGACGTCGGCCAGCTTCAGATACGACTTGAACTCCGCGTAGGGAACCGCAGTGCCTTCGAGTTCGCGCGCCAGCGCCACGGCGTTATCGAACGTCCGACTGGTGACCAGCAGGGAGTGCACCCCCGCGCGCTTCAGACTGCGGGCGGCCAGTTCCGCGATATTACCCGCTCCCATCAGCATCACGGTCTTGTCGGCAAGCGTGTCGAAGATCTGTCCGGCGAGCGTGACCGCTGCGGAGCTGACCGAGACTGCACCATAGCCCACCAATGTTTCGCGGCGAACCAGCTTGGCTGCCGCAAACGCCCGATGGAACGCGCGATGGAGCACCGGACCGGCCGTGCCCGCCGCGACGGCATGCGAGTAGGCGAGCTTGAGCTGACCCAGGATCTGCGGTTCGCCGACGACCATCGAATCGAGACTTGCGCCGACCCGAAACAGATGGCGTACGGCCTCGCGCCCTTCAAAAAAATAAAGCGACGAAGAAAAGTTGCCAGGCGCGATACCCCGTTCGGTGGCGACGAACTCCGCAATCGCATTCGGATGCGGTGGTTGTTCGGTAGCCAAACCCACCACCTCAACGCGATTACAGGTCGAGACCAGCGCGGCCTCCGACACAGCGGGCAAGCGCTCACGGATACGACTTAGAGCCGGAACGATAGCCGCATCGGGAAAGGCGAGTTGCTCGCGCACCGCGACCTCGGCGGTGCGATGGTTCACGCCCACGACGAAGAGCTTGCGATCAGTCATCAGCCGAAGCTCCCACCATGTTTGCCCGGTGTGACCAGGCTCACGCCGACAAAGGAACTAATCAAAACCGTGAAGACCACCAGCGTGAGTGCCGCGACGCGACGCCCGCGCCATCCGACGGTCAGGCGCGATTCCAGCAATGCGGCGTACATCAGCCATACGACCAGCGACCACGATTCCTGCGGTTCCCACGACCAGAAGCGGCCCCAGGTAGCGTCGGCCCAAATCGCGCCCGTGACAATCGCGAGACTAAGCATCAGGAAGCCCATCCCCAGCAGGCGATAGTTGATGCGATCGAGCTTTTCGAGGCTCGGCATCCGCTCGTCAGTGGGTGCGGTCAGGCGCTTGGTCTTCAGACGACGCTCATTGATCAGGTAAACGAGGCTGACTCCGGCAGCGAGCACGAAAAGTGCAAACCCGGCGAATGCCAGCGTGACATGAACCGGCAGCCAGGCGCTGCGGAGTGCATCGGGCATCTGCAAACGTTGGCCAGGCATCGTAAGCGCCGCGATCGTCGTCGCGATAAACGCAAACGGCGCGATGAAGGCGCCAATCACGATCAGGCGCAGGCGATTGATCAAGGGTAGCGCCGCCAGCGCCGTAAGCGCACTAAGAAAGCTGATCGATTCCGGCAGATTGGTCACCGGTATATTGCCGGCCTGAAGCGCGGTGACCGCCAAGACCAGGATATGAGCCGCAACACCTCCGGCCAGCGCGAATTTCCCCCATCGCGCACCGCTCGGAGCTAGCCCTAGGCGACTCGTCGTATAGCCCAGAGCGGCTACGAAATAACCGACGATAGCCGGGATCATCCAGATCGGATTCATCACGCTGATTCCCGCAGCTTTACCGGCCCGCCGGTAGAGTCACTCCCAACTCATCCAATTGGATACCGAGCCTCCGTGCCACGATATCTTCGACCGCCGCATGATCATGCTGAAGCATCGCCGCGCGCAGGTCCGTCGCCAAACCACGCAAAAGGTCTGCACGCTCAGAGGCGGTGTATTCTCTGCTCCGGAGATGATCGCGAAGCGCACGCATCAGATCGAGTAGCGATTCATACTCCGGCCCGAACAGTTCGTCGAGTTCACTGCGGATGATTCCAGCTAAGGCGGGGCTCGCCCCACCGGTCGAGATCGCAACCTGCAGGTCGCCGCGGCGCACGACGGCTGGAACGATAAAAGAGCATAGTGCCGGCCGGTCCATGACATTGAGCGGTAACCGCAAGGCGCGAGCCGCCGAGACTATCGCATCGAGGTCCTCAGTCAGATCCGTACAAAAGGCCAACGCGTGACCATCGAGATCGCCCCCTTGGTAACGCCGACGAACCACGGTAATCCGCCCCGCCTGTTCCCATTCAGCGAGAGTCGTCGTAATCGTCGGCGCGATCACCGTGACGTGCGCGTCCGCATCGCGCAGCGTCCGAACGCGGACTTCCGCGACCGGCTCGCCACCGATCACGAGGCATCGCTCACCTGCGACGTCGGGAAATATGGGGAGGTATCCCATCGTTGATAGCGCAATTTTAGTACAACTTCAGCGCTCTGCCACAGGGCTCTGCACCCGCCGAGCGGCCCGGAGGGCGAGGATTTTTTATTGCCTGACCCGGGGCAAGGGCGAACAATTTGTAAACTAAGGGGCAGAACCAGCGATGTTGCAGGCATTCAATCAGACCCGAGGCACGATTCTCTGCGCGAATTTAGCTGACGCCGGCGGTCGCTCGGGCCAGGCCAAGGGACTGCTTGGCCGCGATACCATCGCCGATGATGAGGGGCTGCTCTTCATCCGTCAGACCCTCGAGCCTTTCATGTGGATGCACATGTTCTTCATGCGTTTCGCCATCGATATCGTCTTCCTCGATCGCAACGATCGCGTCGTCCACGTCTGCCATAGCCTGAAACCATGGCGCGTCTCCCCGATCCTATTTTCGGCTCGCAAGGCGCTCGAACTTGCGCCGGGTGCTGCCAAACGAAGCGGTACCATGGTCGGTGATCGGATCGAACTTCGCAGCGAAAGCCCGCTCTCTACCGCAGTCAACGCCTGATCTCTAGTCCGGCCCGCAGAGAAATTTCTTCCCCATCTGAAAAATGCAACCCTGTTTGTATGCGGCTACTAATCACCGGCGCGACGGGATTTATCGGGCGCGCACTCGTAAGCCACCTGAACGGCTCAGGCAATCAACTCGCAGCCCTCGTGCGCGATGAGGTCAAAGCTCGCGCTTTGCTCGGAAACAAAGTCGGACTGATAGCTTCAGGACAGCAAGCCGATCTGCAGAAGGCCGTCAGCAGCAGCGACGCGATAATCAATTTGGCGGGAGAACCGGTTGTCGGCCAGCGCTGGACGGAGGACCGCAAGCAACGCATCATCACGAGCCGCGTCGAGCTCACCCGCCAAATCGTCGCGGCGATCAAGCAAAGCACCCCACGCCCGACTGTTCTGATCTCCGCCAGTGCGATCGGCTATTAC
This sequence comes from Binataceae bacterium (SeqCode), assembly GCA_035541875.1. Classification (GTDB taxonomy): domain Bacteria; phylum Desulfobacterota; class Binatia; order Binatales; family Binataceae; genus JAJPHI01. The sequence goes on along the minus strand of DATKML010000057.1, from coordinate 73,635 downwards.
GGCGATTGCGGCTCGACGGTTGTCTCCGATGACCATCCTCCCGCAAGCGACTTCCTTGCTCGTCTCTGCCAGGATTGGGAGGCGGCAGCGCTCGAAGCGCGCAGCGTAGCCATAAGAGTCTTCATCCCGCGAATCGGTATCGTGCTGGGGCCCGAAGGCGGGGCACTGGCCAAGATGATCACGCCCTTCCGGATGGGGCTCGGCGGGCCGATCGGTTCGGGTAACCAATACGTCCCGTGGATTCATCTTGCGGACATGATCGGAATAATCACGCAGGCGGTCGAAGACTCACGCTTCGATGGGCCGATGATCGCGGCTGCGCCGAACCCGGTCACTAATCGCGAGTTTTCGCAGACTCTCGCCCGGCTTTTGCATCGCCCGTGCGTGATACCAGCTCCAGCATTCGCACTGAAAATCGCTCTCGGTGAGGCTGCGGCGCCACTGCTCAATAGCCAACGCGTCGCGCCCGAACGGCTGGCAGAAGCAGGCTTCGCGTGGCGCTACACGACTATCGACGCAGCTCTGAAAGACCTGATCGGCAGCGCGTAAAACCCCGCCGATACGAACTCGACTCTCCTCTACTCAGCTGCGGTGAGAGGAATAAACCCGACCACTCCCGTCTTTAGCTGAATTCTGAACCAGTCGCCGGTGATTCCGGTGATATGGACGAATTTTCCGCGATGGACCTGCGCCACGACACGCGAACTCGCATCGGGATTCTCGTAAACCGGCGAATCGTGGGTGAGCTGAAAGCGTTTGTCGATGTCCTTAACCTTAGCCCGCGGCCGAGGAGCCCCACTCGCCGTCGCAGGAATCGGAGCACCACCCGGAGACATCGCGGGAGATGCGGCAGGAGACGCAGCAGCGCCTGCGGATGTCGGAGCAGCAGGTAAGAGCGTGGGATCGAGGGCTCTCACCTCCGCCAGTTCGGCTTGCGCTTCGTCCTGCCGATTAGGCTCCGTCCCGAGCAGATTGGCCAAGGCGAGATGGGTATGCGCATTTTTGGGATCGAGCCCGACGGCCGTCCGCAATTCGTCTTCGGCCGGGGCATTCTTCTGCTCCTTGGCCAATACTTCACCTAACGCGAGACGATATCCTCCATCGGCGGGTTGTAATGCTACTGCTGCTCGCAACTGATTCTCGGCAGGCCCGTACTGCCCTTGCTCGGCATAAGCGTTCCCGACGGCAGCGTGTGCTACCGGGTCCTTGGGTGCAAGCTCAATGGCCTTTACGAACTCGGCGCGAGCGGCGTCGAACTTCTTCTCGAAAGCGTAGAGGTTGCCGAGCACAATATGTGGTCGAGCATCTTCCGGTGCTGCCTTAATCGCAGCCAGGTAATCAACTTCAGCTTGAGCGAGCTGTGCGCTCTGACGCGCCTGATCGCCGCTTTCGATATAGCTGTCCGCCGATTTGTGGGTGCATCCAGCGAGGGTCCCGGCCACCAGAAACAGGCCCAAGCTCAAACCTGCAAAACGGACGGTATTCGAAAACGAGCGCCGCTGAATCGTTCGCGTCATTAGCCGTAACCTCAACGATGGCCCAGACGATCCTCCGCGCAGAGGCACGCTCCAAGCCTGATAAGCGTCATTTGGGATGAGGAATTGTCTGCTGCAACCCGCTGGATAGTCAAGCCGTACTTCCGTGATTCCGCGTTGGCGCGGGCACGCGGCCTGCGTTATAAGGTCGCTGTGCGCGTCGTACTCATAGCCGCAAAGCAGTTGGCGTTGGCCAAGACCCGGCTCGCCCCTGCATTGCCGTCGAATACGGAGCGAGCCAACCTTGCTACCGCGATGTTTCAGGATGTGCTCAGCGCTGCTCTGAGCTCCCGCTTGGCTGATCGCGTGGCCGTCGTAACCTCAGATTCGGCTTTGCTCGGGATGGCAGAGCGAAGCGGTGCACTTACAATCAATGAAGAATTCCCGCGCGGCCTCAACGTTGCCGTTGCGCTTGCGACAGAACATCTTAAGCAAGCAGGTGTTAGAACGACCTGTACTATTCTTTCGGATATTCCACTAGTCACCGGCGAGGACATCGACACCTCCTTCGCGGCCGAAGAAGAACTTGGCCAAGGGGTCGTATTGGTGCCGTCTCGCGATTTCTCAGGCACCAACATGATGGTGCGTACACCACTCGATGCGATCGCGACCCAATTCGGCCGATTAAGCCTCGTACGCCATCGCGAGAGCTGCCGCGAAAGCGGAATAGCATGCAAGGTTGTTCGTCTGATTCGCCCGGCGCTCGATCTCGACGTACCCGAAGATTTAATCGAGTTTGCCCGCTCGTCCTCAATGACACATACTTACGCGCACTTGGCGCGGCTAGGTATGCTGCACGACTGACATTTCAGGCCGCGACGGTGTTGCATTGGGAATGATCGAGCGTTTAGGGGCGTCGATAATCGATTCGATTACGCGCCTTGGCAATTTTGTCCTTTTTTTGGCGACGGCAGTATTTTACGTCCTGCTGCCGCCTTATAAGCCACGACTTCTCATCCGGCAAATTCGCACTATCGGCGCGGACTCCTTCTTTTTAGTCGGTCTCATCGGACTCTTCACTGGAATGGTCCTCGGCTTGCAGGGTTACAACACGCTCCGGCGTTTCAGTTCTGAGGGTGCGCTGGGTACGGTCGTAGCACTGGTGCTGGTACGTGAACTCGGTCCGGTTCTTTCCGCGATCATGATCACTGCTCGAGCAGGCTCGGCGATGGCTGCCGAGATTGGTGCGATGCAAGCGACCGAGCAGGTTGATGCGCTGACCGTAATGGCGATCAATCCGGTTCAGTACCTCGTCTCACCGCGCATCCTCGCCGGTGTGATCAGTTTTCCGCTTCTGACCAGCATTTTTGATGTCATAGGCATCTGGGGTGGATGGCTTATCGGCGTGGGCCTGATGGGAGCGCCGAATGGACCTTTCTTTAACGGTATCGCGCAAAATATGAGTCGCCACGATATCGCCACGGGTATCGAGAAGGCCTTCGTCTTCGGCATCGTGGTGATGTGGGTCTGCTGCTACAAGGGCTATTACGCAGCACGGATGGCAACTGGTGTGAGTCGCGCGACCACCGAAGCGGTAGTTCTATCCAGCGTGATGATCCTGGCGTGGGACTATTTCATGACGTCGATTCTCCTGTAGAAGATCTGGGCCGATGAACGAAGTCAGGCAAAACGGCAATGGCGCGCAACCCGCGATCGTGGTGCGGGATCTCAAGCGACGCTTTGGCCAACAACAGGTGCTGAACGGGGTCAATATCGATTTGCCCACCGGCGAGATAACCACGATCGTCGGACCCAGCGGATGCGGCAAGACGGTCTTCCTGAAGCATCTGAACCTGCTCCTGCGGCCCGATTCAGGCAGTATCGTTATTGACGGCGCGGATGTGACCAAGCTCGGCACGCGGGGTCTCGATGGGGTCCGCGAAAAGTTCGGGATGCTCTTCCAGGCGGGCGCGCTCTTCGATTCGATGAGCGTCTTCGATAACGTCGCGTTTCCGCTGGTTGAAAAGACCGCCCTGAGCCGAAGCGAAATCCGCGATCGTGTGCTGGAAGTGCTCAAGCAAGTCGGGTTGGAGGGAATGGAAAGGAAATTCCCTTCCGAGATGAGCGGTGGGATGCAGAAGCGGGCCGCGCTGGCCCGTGCCTTGGTGCGTCGTCCGAAAATCTTGATGCTCGACGAGCCCACCACTGGACTCGATCCGACACGCACTCATTCAATTCATGCGTTGGTGCGGGAGACCCAGAGCAAGTTTGATCTGACCGCAATCATGGTGAGCCATGACGTGCCGCAGGTGTTCGAATTTTCCGATCGCGTCGCCTATATGCATCTTGGGAAAATCGAGCTGTTCGGCACGGTTAAAGAAGTTATGGCATCCGATAATCCAAATTTTCGGCAGTTCCTCGCTGGCCGATCGACGGACGAAGAAGAACGTCCGCTCTCGCAGGTCATCGCGACGCCGGGACGGTAGCATCAAAATTGGGAGAAAGATTGCAGAATCGCCGGGGCTCCACCGGCATTAATTCAAGCAAGGCCAGATAATCCAATGTACGCCAGTCGCACCACTCAATTTATCGTCGGACTTTTCGCCCTCGCCGGGATAGTGGCGCTCATTTTTCTGTCGGTCAGGCTCGGCAAGGTCGAACTCTTTCCGGTCCCGGGCTACACACTGTTCGCGAATTTCGATAGCGTCGCCGGTTTGAAAAGCGGCGATTTAGTCGAGATCGCGGGGGTTGGCGTCGGCAAGGTCGGACCGATCTCGCTAGTCGATAATCGCGCCCATGTAATGCTTCGTATAGATCAGGGCGTCGAGATAGACGACGAAGCGATCGCAGCGGTGAAGTCCAGCGGTATCATCGGGGACAAATTCGTTTCAATCGCACTTGGGCCCGGAGACAAGACTTTAGCTAACGGGAACGTTATTCGTCATACGCAATCTTCAGTGGTCCTTGAGGATCTGGTTGGTCAGCTCATAAACAATGCCGGTTCAGGCTCTGGTAGTGGCGAAAAGAAGGGTAGCGGACAATAATATTAATGCTACCCGCTGAGTCTTGGAGTATGGAGGATAATTCAGAAGTACTTATGAATTACGGCATCGATAAGAAGCCAAAGCTGCTCGTGATCGCTTTGGCCTGCACTTTGTTGATCGCGACGTTCGCTTCAAGATCATTAGCGGCTACCGACACGAGCGCGCTTGGCACGACACAGCAGTTCGTGAATCAGGCACTGCAGATTTTGGGGAACAAGCAGATGCCGATTCCGCAAAAGCAGGCCCAATTACGGACCCTGATGGAGCCACGTTTCGACTTCACTGAGATGTCTCGCTCGGCTCTCGGCTATCATTGGAAAACGCTCACGCCGGACCAACGGGCGAACTTCACGGCAGTTTTCAAGAGCTTCATGGAAGCTGCCTATCTGAGCAAAATTGGCGATTATGCCGGCCAGACAGTCGACTTCCTGAAGCAGACGTCGCTCGGTGACGGCTACGCGCAGGTCTTTACGAAGATCAATCAGGCGACCAAGCCACCGATTCCAGTCAACTATCTGCTCGAACAGAAAGACGGGAGCTGGATGGTCTACGACGTTACGGTCGAAAACATCAGTATCATCGCGAATTATCGGAATCAGTTTAATCGCGTCATCAATGAAAACGGTTTCGATAAGCTCTTGGCGGATCTCAAGGCCAAACAGCAGCAATTAGGAGTCTCTGCCGCGGGGTGAAGATTTCGCGATAAGCGTATCGAAAAACCATGACAAGAGCGGGGCGGCGCTGTATTATTGGCCCCCGACAGGAGCGGAGGCCATTGGGAAGAATAGTGAAGGGAAAAAAATCCTCTGTAATAATCGCGGCTCTTGCGATGTTCTCATTCGCATCGCCGGCGCTGGCGCAAGATAAGATGCCACCTCATCCGCCGGGCGAGAACTCGCAGGTCTACAGCGATCCGCTGGCTGGCTTCAACGAGAAGATGTTCTGGTTCAACCTGAAGCTCGACCACTATGTCTTGCATCCGGTAGCCTCGGGATACGCCGCTATCGCCCCTACTCCTGTGCGCGAGAGCGTCGGGCGCTTCTTCAACAACGTCAATTTCATCCCGCGCTTCGTGAACAACACTCTACAGTTGAAGTTGCCGCAGGCGGGCGGAGAACTGGCTCGTTTTGGTATCAACAGCACCGTCGGTGTTGCGGGATTCTTTGATCCTGCGGATCACTGGTTTGGACTCAAGCAGAGCGACAACGATCTTGGGCTGACCTTCGGCCGCTGGGGTATCGGCAATGGGCCGTACCTGGTGCTGCCGTTCCTCGGCCCCTTCACGGTTCGTGATGCGGTTGGTTTCGCTGGCGACAGCGCCATGTGGCCGCTGCCCTACTTCGTGCCATGGTACGTTTCGCTCCCGACCGACGCCGGCAAGGCTGTGATGGAAGCTGTGAACTACCGCTCACTGCATCTCGACCTGTTCGAGCAGGTGGATCGCTACGCGGTTGATCTGTACGGCGCGGTGCAGGACGGCTACATGCAGCGTCGTGCCCATGCACTGAAAGAGGTTGAGCAATAACGCCGACTGAATTTGTTGAGCAACAAGCCGCGGGTCGAAAGGCTCGCGGCTTTTTTCTTGTTACAATACGCGGGGTCTTTACGCCTGCTAGGACGGCGTGTTGGAATTCTGATCCCAGCCAAAACCTGTTCGGAGGAAAATATGGAAACGATTCGCTTCGATGATATCGAGAAGCTGCGTGGCAAAATCAGCACTGAGTTCGGCCCCTGGAGTAAGCCGATCGATGTGACGCAACAGAAGATCAACGATTTCGCCGACGTAACCGGCGACCATCAGTGGATCCATATCGATATCGACCGCTGCAAGCGCGAGAGCCCGTTCGGCGGTCCGGTTGCTCACGGCTTCCTGACCTTGAGCATGCTGCCGGCCTTCGAGATGGATAACGGCTGGAAGGTTGAGGGCTACCGTAACGTAGTGAACTACGGGGCCAACAAACTGCGCTTTATCTCCCCCGTCCCTGCCGGTGCCAAGGTCCATGCGCGGCAACGCGTTGTGTCGGTCGAAGCCCGGCCGCAGGGCACTCAGGTAACCACTGAAAGCCAGGTACAGGTGGTCGGATCGGATAAGCCGGCCCTCACCTACGAAGGAATCTTCCTCTACGTTAAGTAGGAAGTAATGCTGGATCCTGATGGCCGGATCGATGAATGGGGCTCATCTGCTGGTCGTCGAGGACGAGGTTAAGCTGTTGAACAACCTGTGCCGCGGACTCGGCGAAGCCGGGTTCGCGGTGCTCAGTGCGGGTAGCGCGGAGACCGCGGAGCGTGCTGTGGCGAACGGCGAGTTCGATGCGATCGTGCTCGACCTGCGACTCCCGGGAAAAAGCGGACTCGAGTTTCTGCGCGAACTCCGCGCCTCGGGAAACACCACTCCCGTACTCATCCTGACGGCTCAAAGCGCCCTCAAGGAGCGCGTCGAAGGTCTCGACAGCGGTGCCGACGACTACCTCGGAAAGCCCTTTGCCTTCCCTGAACTGGTTGCACGCCTCCGGGCCCTGACCCGCCGGCGTGTATCGACTCCGCAGCCCGTCCTGCGAGTGGCCGATCTCGAATTCGACACCGTGAAGCGACGTGCCCGGCGCAGTGGACGCGAACTGAACCTCTCGCAGAAGGAGACGATCCTGCTGGAATTGCTGATGCGGAACGTCGACCAAACGGTGACTCGGGATATGATCGCCGAAGTCGTCTGGGGCACCGGCTACAACGATTTCACGAATCTGATCGAAGTCTTTGTTAATCGCTTGCGTTCCAAGATTGGGAACACAGGCGAAGACCCATTGATTGCAACGGTGCGCGGGGCGGGCTATTCGATGCGCCGCCCGCAGTGATTATCGGCGATGTCGATTCGGCTGCGCCTGACGCTTTATTGGACCGCCGTTCTAACTGCGTTAATCGTTGTCGCGGGTGTAGCCGTATTTATTCTCTTCGAGCGGCAGCAGTGGGGACAGCTCGACAGCGCCCTGATGGAAGAAGCCGACACGGCCGCCGATGCGATTCAACGAAATGGACTGTCGGATGCTGAGGAGGTCGCGCACCATCTGAGCGAAGAACGTGACCTCGGCCCCTCGCGCCGCGTGCTCATCTTCAATGCTGAGCGGGTTTTTGCTGACGCTGGTGACGTCTCTGCCGATATGCCATCGACCGCTAACGTCGGCCATACGGCTATGATCGTCGATGGCCAACACGGGCGCTTCCGGTTTGCGATCGTTCCTGCGACCGTAGCCGACAGACAAATTTTCCTCGCCGACGGTGTCGACACGACACCGATCCGATTGTCAATCGATCGACTCCGACGCAATCTACTCTGGCTGCTACCGCTGATTTGGATAATCGCCAGCTCCGGCGGGTACTGGCTTGCAGGACGGGCCCTCGTGCCGATCAGTGCCCTCATGACAGCTCTTGCCGAAATCGCGCCGCGCGAATTGAGTCGGCGTCTTCCTATGGGCCGGACTGAAGATGAGATCGCGCGTCTCACTCGTGCGATCAATGGATTGCTCGAACGCGTCGAAGCGGCCGCCAATACACAACTGCGCTTCGCCACCGATGCCGCTCATGAACTGCGCACGCCGCTTACGGTTCTCCGGACCGGACTCGAAGTCACCCTGAGTCGCGAGCGACCCGTCGCGGAATATACCGAAGCGCTCGCCCATGCTCTTACCGAAACCGTGGCGCTATGCCGGATGGCTGACGCGCTACTCGCATTGGCGCGGCTCGATCATGAGACCAAAATCGAACGCGAACCCATCGATCTGCGGGCACTCACCCACGAAGTAATCGAGGCGGTCGAGCCCTTGATCCAGGCGAAGCATCTCGAACTGCGTAGCAGTCTCGAAGGTGCTGTCATGGTCAGTGGCAATCGGGACCATCTGCGGCGCGTGATCGTGAATCTTCTCGACAACGCCCTCAAGTTCACGCCCGAGCACGGATGGATCGCAATCGGTCTTTCCCCGCAGGACGGTAGGGCCCAAATGCTGGTTGCGGATAGCGGACCCTCCATTCCGGAAGAAGATCTACCTCGGATCTTCGATCGCTTCTTTCGCGGCAAGGCGCACGGCCAAGCGGGAAGTGGTCTGGGTTTGAGTCTATGCCGCGAGATCGTATGGCTGCACGGCGGCGAGATCGCAGCAGCCAATCTGCCGTCGGGCGGCACTGAATTCGTCGTATCTCTACCTTTGGCTTAACCCTCCAAGGCTTGCGAAAGCGAATCGCCTCGTACTACATCCTCGATTGCAACTTTGCCTGAAGGAGAAACCAGTATGGCCAATGCAGAACAAGTCGTAAGCAGCCTCTTTGCCGCTTGGACCAAGCTCGATCTTGAAGCGATCATGAGCCATTTCGCCGAGGACGCGGTGTGGGATAACGTGCCGATGAGCCCCGCGAAAGGGAAAGCAGCTATCCGCGAGATGACGCAAGGCTTCCTCAAGGACGCGACCAGCTTCGATGCGAAGATCCTCCGCAGTCAGTCGGTCGGCAATGTCGTCTTCAACGAACGTGTCGACACGCTCGGCATGAAGAGCGGCAAGTCCGCAGCGATTCCTGTAGCCGGGATGTTTGAGCTCGACAACAGCGGTAAGATCAAAGTCTGGCGCGACTACTTCGATCTCGGCACCTTCACCAAGCAGATCTCCTGAAGATCCTCTGCGTCGGCTCTCCCATCGGAGAGCCGACCTTTTCGCAGCAGGTTCAAAACGATGAGCGCCAGGCTGCACGAAATTCGGCTCGACTCCTCACAACGGCTCCATACGCAGCCGGGCAAAGGGCACAACCGATGGCATCCCGCGATACCGCCGGTCGTTCGCCTCGATCCTGGCGATGAGGCGCGACTCGACACCATCGATTCTCTCGATTGCCAGATTGATCTGAGCGGTGCACCGCCGGATCCCTCACGATGGAACCTCGGCGCGGCCCATCCACTGACCGGCCCGATCTGGGTCAACGGCGCCGAACCGGGCGATCTACTCGAAGTTGAAATCGTCGATATCGTGCCCGGATCAATCGGCTGGACGATGGAGGTTGCCGGCTTCGGCTTCTTGCGCGATCTCTTCGACGAGCCCTTTCTCGTGCGATGGCAGATGGCGAACGGAATCGCTTACTCGGACGATTTGCCCGGTGTGCGGATTCCCGAAGCCTCCTTTCCCGGCGTCATCGGGGTTGCGCCATCGCTGGAACAGGTCGAATGGATCATCACGCGCGAGCGTGCGACGGTGTTGCGCGGCGGTATCGCTCTGCCACCCGATCCTGACGCTGCCGTGCCTGCGAGTGAGCCAATCGCGTCACGCGGGCTGCGGACGATCCCACCGCGGGAAAACGCAGGCAATCTCGACGTAAAGCAGCTCGTTAAAGGGACCACCATCTATCTCCCTGTATGGACCGAGGGAGCGCTGTTTTCGATCGGCGACGCGCATTTCGCGCAGGGCGACGGCGAGGTTTGCGGTAGTGCTATCGAGATGGCCGCGACGTTCCATCTCCGTTTCGGTCTCCAGAAGCGGGCCGCGCGTGAGCGCAAAATTACGGGCGCACAATTCGCCGGAATGATGGCAGCATGCGCCGCTCGGCCTTATTACGCAACGACCGGACTTTCGATGCGTGGGAACGAAGTGCAGGAATCGGAAGATGCGACACTGGCTGCCCGCAACGCCCTGCTCGCGATGATCGACTACCTGCAGTCGCGCGGCTTCAATCGCCGACAGGCTTATGCGATATGCAGCGTGGCCGTGGACTTGCGGATCAGCGAGGTCGTCGACGTACCAAACTTCGTCGTGACCGCGACCCTACCGCTCGACATCTTCGTATAAAACGTGCGGTTCGGGTTCCGCAGTCGCTGGCCCCACGCCCAAGAGACGAGGATCCACAGCAGGGCCGGTAAGATAAATTAAACGGCCTTCGTCAGCCGTACGCTCTTTGAGCCAGCGCGCGACGATCATCATCGGCTCGAGTTCGTCGCGGGTTACAGCCTTTAGTTTGTAACGCTCGTAATTCGCGGCGACAAAGTCAGTGACGATGCTCGCATCCTCCGACGCCGAGACCTCCTGAGTCAGCGCGAGACGGCCGCTCAGGATCACGTACACAGCAGACGGAGCACCGTCGAAGACGATCACCAGATTGTTCTCCGTAACCACACGACTCAGCTTGTCGACCCGATTCGTAAAAGCGGAGAGCGCTTCAAGATCACGATGGGCCCGGCGGGCCTCTTCGAAGTGCATCGCATCGCGAGCCTGATCGCGCGCTCGCGCGAGATCGCCCAGCAGCGGACCACTGCGACCGCGCAGGAAGGTGATCGCACGACGGACCTGCTCGTTGTATGCGTCTTCCTCCATCGTGAGATTGCACGGCACTGAACAATGACCCATCTGGCCGTACATGCACGGTGAGAAGTCTTCGTCGGGTGTCAGCCGCCCGCTACAGACCCGCAGACCGAGAAGACGTGAGAGGGCTCGTACTGAATGATCGAGATTGCGGCGACCGACGAATGGTCCGATCTGGAGGACGCCAACCCTGGCGCTCATCTTCGTAGCAATCTGCAGCCGCGGAAAGGGATCATTAAGGTCGACCCGCAGGATATACGCCGGCGCGACCGATTTGAGCATCCGATTGTAGGGCGGCTTCAGCTCACGAATCATCCGCGCTTCGGTCAGTGCCGCTTCGAGCGACGAGCGCATCACCTTGGTCTCGATCGACCATACGTGGCTCACCAACTCGACCGTTTTCGCTTTGATCCCGCTGCCGCCGTTGAAGTAGGAGCTGACGCGATCCTTCAGCTTGGTCGCCTTGCCGACGTAAAGGAGATCGCCGCGCTCATTGCGCATCAGATAGACACCAGGTGCGCGCGGCAATGCAGCAATCACCTCGGGTGGAACGTGACGCTCGATACGACGGCCCGCAGCGCCGCGACCATGATGGTCGATCAGGCGATCCAACCGATCGATCCCCATCTTCGTGACCATCTCAAGGAAGATTGAGAGCAACTCGGCGGTCATCCGCGCGTCACCGAGAGCGCGATGGCGCCCCTCCGTGGAAAGGCCAAAGTGCTCAGCCAGAAAATCGAGCCGGCGGCGCTTTACCGAGGGCAGCAGCCGCCGCGCCATCCGTACGGTGCAGAGCACAGGGTTCAGCAGGCCAATTTTGAAGAGGCGACGGAACTCAAAATCGAGATATGAATGATCGAACTGCGCGTTGTGCGCGACCATCACGGCGCCGCCGAGGAAATCCCGGAATGCGGGCAACACCTCCTCAATTGATGGCGCATCGGCGAGCATCTCGTTGGTAATCGAGGTAAGGCGTACGACGAACGGCGAGACCGGCGTACGCGGCCGCAGCAGCGTCTGAAACGAATCCTCGATCCGCCGCCCACGCATCCGATAAGCGCCAATCTCGACTATCTGACCGGGACCGACCGCACCACCGGTGGTCTCGAGATCGACTACGACGAAGGGCGCATCGTCGAGCGGCACCCGCAAGTCAACGTCAGCGCGCAGAGACCATAGACCGGACGAGCGGTCGTGATGGAAGTTGGGATCGTTATCGAGCAATCCATGGATGAGACGCGAGCCAAGTTCAGGATCTGTCCCTGCACCGCGGAAGAGCAATCCCGCCAGTTCGCGGCCGTCGGCTCCACCCGGATGATCGCGCAGAAAGGCGTGGATTTTCTCGCGAGCGGTCGCGCGCGAAGGCGACGGCGAAGCGATCGTCAGCTCTTTAACCTCGTTCTCCTCCACGATCCTCGCGGGCCGCGCGTCGCAGACTCCGCCGCCCCCTCCACCTTCGTCACGTATTCGCCCGAGAATCTACGTGATCATACAGTAAAAGTCGCTAAGGTGGGGGCAGGCGTCGGTTGTCATTCCCGCGTATCTGCTTTGTCTGGCGCGCGAGGACCCCCGAAATCCGGGACCCTTCGCGCGGCAGCCGCGCGCGAGAGTGACAGAAGCTGAACGCATTGCACCAAAACCGATCATCAACCGATTCCGCTGGTTCAGAACGCTGGAACTGATGGAGTGAACCCACTAAAATAGAACTTCCGCAGACAGAGGAAAAAGCCAATGGAACGCGCTGAGTTATCTCGCGATTGCGTTGCCGTGCAGATTCCGGCCGGCAACTCCGTCACGCTCGAAAAGGGCGTTGAAGTTTTTATCACCCAGGCCTTGGGCGGCACCTATACTTTGCAGGTTCCCGCGCATGGCGGCCTGTTTCGGATTAGCGCCAAGGATGCTGATGCGATTGGCAAAACCCTCGAAGATGCACCCTCGGCGCTGCCTTCGGGTGACCTCGAAGCAATGGTATGGGAGCAGCTTAAGTCCTGCTTCGACCCGGAGATTCCGGTCAATATCGTCGACCTCGGATTGGTCTACGGTATGGAGCTCACTTCGCTGGACGAGGGGAGCCATCGCGTCGACGTTAAGATGACCCTCACGGCGCAGGGCTGCGGGATGGGGGCCACCATCTCACTCGACGCGAAGCACAAGATTCTGACGATTCCCGGCGTCACGGAGGCCAACGTCGATCTCGTGTGGGATCCGCCCTGGAATCCGCAGATGATTTCGGCGGCAGGCAAAGAGCGCCTCGGTATTGACTAGAAACCGCTCCTGCCCTTCATTGACACAGCAGACCCCATCCGTTAGGTAATGGGGTTCGAGTTTATCCGATGTTCGCAATTGTAAAGACAGGCGGGAAGCAATACCGCGTAAGCGCAGGTGAGCAGGTCACCGTCGAGCGTATCGAGGGTGAAGTTGGCAGCCAGATCGCGCTAAACGAAGTGCTCGCGATTGGTGGCGAAGAAGGGAGCAAGATCGGGAATCCGACCGTTGCCAACGCTTCGGTGACCGCGAAGATCGTGCAGCAGCCGCGCGGTAACAAGGTAATCGTATTCAAGAAAAAGCGGCGCAAGAATTATCGCCGCAAGAACGGTCATCGTCAGGAACTGACCGTGTTGAAGATCGAGGGTATCAGCCATGGCGCATAAAAAAGGTCAGGGCTCCACACGCAATGGGCGCGATTCGCCGGGACAGCGCCGCGGCATCAAGGTGTACGCGGGTCAGACCGTAAAAGCGGGTAACATTCTGGTCCGGCAGCTCGGCACGCGGATCCATCCCGGGCGTAACGTCGGTCTGGGTCGCGATTACACGATCTACGCACTGATCGATGGCGTCACGAAGTACGAGAACTATCGCGGTGACAAGCGCCGCGTGAGCGTCGACCCGCTCCCCAGCGATGCGGCAGCCGCCGCTGGCTGCTAAGCATCAGGTAATCGAGTAAATGCAAAGCCCGATGGAGCAATCCATCGGGCTTTTTTGTTTACCTCTCCTTGCCCAGGGAGAGGTCGCTGGGAGCGTCGCTCGCAGCGGGTGAGAGCATCTCAAATCCTCACCCCATGAACTCGGGCATAATCTTCGTCCCGAACATTTCAATCTGCTTTTTGACCTCATGCAATGGCATGAAGCCCTGGTCACACAGCACCATGAAGTACTCCGGATTGATACGCTCCTGCACGTCCAGCATCTGCTGGCGCACATCGTCGACCGTCCCTGTGAAGGCCAAGCCCGCGTCGATAAAGGGCTCGATCGTCTGCGGAATTTCCTTAATAAATTTCGCGTGGAACTGACGGAAGAGAAAAATCGCGCCGTTTTGCGCTCGCGCCCGCGCCTCTTCGCGGTTCTCGCCGAGATAGACGAGTCGCGCCATCCCGATATTCTGTCCTAACCGCAGTCCCCGGCCGGCTTTGTTGGCCTCGTCGGTATAGAACTGCGCCCCTTTAATCGCCATATCCGGGAACGGCAGAAATATTAGTGGCACCACGCCTTCACGCGCGGACCATCGGATAGTCTCTTCGGAAGTCGTCAGCGCCATGAACAGATCCGGATGCGGTTTCTGATAGGGCTTCGGCACCGGTGAGATTTTGCGCAGGCGATGCTGCGCGTCGAGTTCGCCGTCGGCGCCGTAGCGGGTCGTCGCTTCGTGCGGCAGCCATTCGCTGCCCTCGAACGGCACCGGCACCTTGTAATACTTGCCGTTAAAAGAGAAGGGCTCGTCGGCCCACGATGCCTTCATTACCTTGAAGAGTTCCTGAAAAACTTCGCGATTATGCTGCTCGGCTTGCGGCCCAACGGCTCCCGGCTCGACGCCATAATGCTGGCCAAGCACGTTAACCCATCGTGGGAAGACGCCGCGTGCGAGTCCGACGAGCACGCGCCCGCGGCTCATTTGATCGGCCCAGGCGACGTCGAGCGCCAACCGAATCGGATCCCAGGTCGGGAGCACAAAACCCACGGGTCCGACCTTGATGCGCTTGGTATGGTGCAGCAGATTCATCAGGTGGGGCGTCGGCGTCGAACCAGCCTCTAAACCTTCGGTATAAAAATGGTGCTCCGAGTAGGTTACGGCATGAAAGCCGAGTTCCTCGCCAAGCTGCGCCAGCTCGACCATCTCGTCGATCATCTGCTGGGTCTTGTCGGTCCGATGAGCGATCGGACGCAGACGCTCGCGCTCGATCGGTGAGGCGGGAACCGCCGGGGTAAGATGCAGGATGAACTTCATCGTGACTAACCTCCGTCGCGTCGGGGTTGGACGCGGATTTCCCCCGATTGCTATGCTCGGTCGTAATTCAAAGTTGCCGGTTTGTCGAGAATTCATTCCGGCCAAGCGAGCCAGGGAGGCTGATTCATGGTCGTCGCCGCGAACTTTACCGAAGCAAAGAAGGGGCGGTATCTGCTGCCCGAATACCCCGCAGTATATCTTGAGACGCATATTACCAACCTCGTGGGTGATTTTCGCGACGATGGCGTACCGGAGCATCAGCGCTGCGGCCAGGCCCTCTTCGCGGACTACGGCCCCGGTATCGCGCTCACCCATGCTCATCCGGTGGATCAGTGGCAGATCTATCTCGAAGGTAACGCACGACTGACGCGCAAACCCGTCGCGCCGGTGGTGATCCAGTACACCGACGAATGGGTGCCGTACGGACCTATCGAGGTCGAGCCGGAAGGCTTCTCGCTCCTAGCGCTGTGGCCGAGGCCGAATATCGAAACGTACGAAATGCCGAAGGACGTCGCGCGTATCCGCCAGGAGCTGCGGAAGAAAACTCACAGAGTTCACTTCCACCAAATCGATGTGCTCGATACGGCGCCATCAGAGTTTGCCGCAACGACTCTGATCGAAGATGGCGATATCTGGGCCCGCCGATGGCAACTGCCGCCGGGTGCCAGCTTCGAAACGCCGTCGGCTGCCAACAGCGGCGGCCAATTCTATATCCCGCTGAGTGGAACCTTCGTATACGCCGAACAGGAGTATCCGCGATGGTCCACGATTTATGTCGGCCGTGAGGATCGGCCGATTACGCTGCGCGCGGGAAGCGCCGGGAGTGACGTGATCGGCGTCCAGTTTCGCCCCCAACATTAGATTGAGACCGCGCCGGAGGCGCGGTGCCTGCCGTACAAGGGGCGAGCGAATCTGCGAGCTGCGGCCAAGTTCAAACTTCTGCGGAGCGAGGCATAAAGAAAGGTAAGAACATGCGTCTAGGAATCGTATCGGGCTACTCCGGCCCTCAAATGAACAAAACGATGGAAGTTATCCTCGAAGCCGAGCGCCTCGGGTACGACTCAGTCTGGACGGGCGAGGCATGGGGCTCGGACGTCGTGACCTTTCTTGCCTTCGTTGGCGCGCGCACCTCGAAGATCAAGCTCGGCGCAGGAATCATGCAGATGCAGGCGCGGACTCCTGCGATGACTGCGATGACCGCGATGACTCTCGACGGACTGACCAATGGCCGCTTTCTAATCGGAATCGGACCGTCGAATCCGCAGGTAATCGAGGGATGGCATGGCGTGCCCTACGGCAAGCCGCTGCAGCGCTATCGCGAATATATCCAGATTATTCGCAAGATTCTGAAACGGGAGGAGGCGCTGAGTTTCGACGGCAAGGAGTATCAGATTCCTTATCGTGGGCCCGGCGCCAGCGGCCTGGGCAAGCCACTCAAGAGTATCCTGCACGGCCGTCCCGACATGAAGATCTACACCGCCTCGATCAGCCCCAAGGGAATCGAGCTGGCGGGGGAACTCGCCGACGGAATCCTGCCGGTCTGGATGGCGCCCGAATGGTACGACCAGCTCTTCCGGCCGCATCTCGATGCGGGTTTCGCCAAGGCGGGCCCGAGCAAGAACAAGAGCGACTTTGATTTCTCGCCCTACGTTACCTGCGTGATGGGCAGCGATATCGAGAAGTGCCGCGAACCGGTGAAGGCCAGTCTGGCGCTCTATATCGGCGGGATGGGCGCGCGGAACAAGAATTTCTACAACAGCTACGTGCGCAACTTCGGTTACGAAGACCTCGCGACGCAACTGCAGGATCTTTACCTGTCGGGCAAGAAGAACGAGGCGCAGGCGGCAGTGCCGAACGAACTGGTCGATGCGGTCGCGCTGGTCGGCCCGAAGGAGCATATCCGCGACCAGCTCGCGCGCTGGAAGTCGTCGGCGGTGACGACGATGCTAATCGGCACGAACCAACCCGAGGCGCTTAGGACTCTCGCGGAGTTGTGCCTCTGATTAGTCGATAATCATTCCGCCATACGCTTTATCAACGAGACGCGGTTTGTGCACACCAAGAAGACAGTAGTCGCTAATGGTGACCACCAGTGCCTAGCATGTAATCGTGAAATCGGTCGGAATTAAACAACTCAAGTCACGGCTGTCGGAGTACCTCCGAATCGTTCGGAGCGGCGAAACCGTATTCGTGACTGACCGTGATGAGGTGGTCGCTGAGTTTCGTCCCACCCGTCGGCGGCTCGGGGAAGCTGACTCCCTTGATGAAATTTTCGACGCATTGGCGGAGCGAGGCGAAATCGGAGATCTGGAGCTACTGACGGTCGACAATCGCATGCGAGAAGCCGTAGAGACCGTTTGACCTCGACCTTGAGTGTTATCGAGCGTTAGCGGGGTCCTGCCTGCTATAATCCTTGCGCGATGCGGTTTATCGACGAGACGCGGGTTTATGTGCACGCCGGCAAGGGAGGTGACGGCGCGATCGCCTTTTTGCGCGAGAAGTACCGTCCCTTAGGCGGACCCGCGGGGGGCGACGGTGGTCGCGGCGGGAGTGTAATCTTCGAAGTCGATGAAGGCCTCTCGACCCTGCTCGATTTCAAATACAAGCCGCGACTCGTTGCGCGCGATGGTGAACCCGGCCGTGGCAAGCAGCAGTATGGTCATCAGGGAGACGACCTGATCGTTCGCGTCCCGCCCGGCACGATCGTGACCGACGAAGAATCAGGCAAGGTACTCGCCGACCTCGTGGTGCCTGGCGATCGCGCCACGATTGCTCAGGGCGGTACCGGCGGCCTCGGCAACATGCACTTTGTCTCCTCGACGCGACGGGCTCCGCGTATTGCGACGCCCGGAACCAAAGGCGAGGCGATGTGGGTCAAGCTCGAACTGCGGCTGGTCGCGGAAGTCGGACTGGTCGGATTGCCGAACGCGGGCAAATCGACACTGCTCGCGGCGTTGAGCGCGGCGCGACCCAAGATAGCGCCCTACCCTTTCACCACGCTGACCCCGAATCTGGGCCACGTGCAGGTGAGCCTCGAGGAATCGTTCAACGTTGCCGATATCCCCGGATTGATCGAGGGGGCTCATCTCGGGCACGGCCTTGGTATCCGCTTTTTGCGCCATCTGAAGCGGACTCGCGCGCTGGTCTATGTACTGGACCTGACCAGCGAACCCGAAAAGGACTTCGTCACCGTGCGGCGCGAGATGGAAGCCTTCGATCCCGAAATCGTGATGCGCCCTGCCCTAATCGCGCTAAACAAAGTCGACCTCGCCGACCCTGATGAAGCAGCTAACGTAGCCCGCCAGATGGAATCGAGCACCGGGCTCGAAGCGTTCGTGATTTCGGCCGAGGCTCATCAGGGGCTCGATCCCCTGGTCAGCGCTATCGCCCAAGCTTTGAGAAATATTCCTACGGAAACGGAATCCGCTGAATGCCCCAGGTAGATTACAAGGCCGCATTGATCGAACGAGTGCGGCGGCTGGTGGTCAAGGTCGGCAGCGCCGTGCTGTCGGACTTGAATGGCCTGCGGCTGGAGACGATCGATCAGCTCGCTGCGCAAATCGACGCGATTATTCGGAACGGTCGCGAAGTCGTACTGGTGACTTCCGGTGCGATTGCCGCAGGGCGTGCGCGCCTGCGCAATCTCGGCGCCTCAATGGGCGAGCGGCAGGCCGCCGCGGCCACCGGACAGATTGAGCTGATGCGCCAATGGGCCAAGGCTTTCGATTCGCGCGGACGAACCGTCGCACAGCTCCTGCTGACTCATCATGACCTCGCGGAAAAGAAGCGCCGCGACAACGCGATCCATACGATTCAGGCGCTGCTGACGGCGGGCGTAATTCCGGTTATCAACGAGAACGATACCGTCGCCGTTGAAGAGATTCGGATGGGCGACAATGACGTGCTGTCGTCGCAGGTCGCTGCGATGGTGCAGGCACAGCTGCTGATTATCCTGAGCGATGTGCCGGGGGTCCTTACCGGTGATCCGCGTAAACGCCCCGATGCCCATCTGATTCCACTGATTACCGACGCCGAGTCCGGGATGCGCGGGTTGGTCGCCGAGAGTGCCGGACCGCTCGGGAGCGGCGGGATGGCCACCAAGCTCAAGGCCGCGCGGCAGGCCGCGCGCGCCGGTATCAGCGCGATTATCGCGCCGGGTCGTGACCCCGAAACGCTGAATATCGCGCTCGATCCCACGCGCGAAATCGGCACGCTGATCCTGCCGTCGAGCACGCGGCTCAAACGTCGCAAGCAACTTATCGCCTTCGCCATTCGTCCTTCGGGAGCGCTCGCCGTGGATGACGGCGCAGCAGAAGCACTACGGCGCAAAGGACGCAGCCTGCTCGCCTCAGGTATCCGAGAGGTGCGCGGCGAGTTCAGCAGCGGCGATTGCGTCAGCCTGCTCGATCAGGCGGGAGTGGAATTTGGCCGCGGTCTGGTGAATTATCCTTCCTCCGATGTGTCACGCGTAATCGGATGTCGCTCGGCGGAAATCGCACGGGTGCTCGGCTACAAGGTGGCCGACGAGATTATTCATCGCGACAACTTTGTCTTGCTTGAGGAACTAGCTTGAGTCTGGAAGCCGAGATTCTGGAGGGACTCGCCAAGGCGCGAGCGGCCGCCCGTCCATTAGCGTTGGCAACGACCGCGCAAAAGGATGGCGCGCTCAGTGCGCTCGCGAACGATTTGCGAGCTGCCACCGCTGAGATTCTGGCCGCCAACGAGAAGGATCTCGCCAATGCGAAAGCCTCCGGAACAACCGGCGCTTTCCTCGAACGGCTGACGCTTACGCCCGATCGCGTCAATGCGATGGCGCGCGGCGTCGAAGAGGTTATCGCGTTACCTGATCCGGTGGGCGAAGTGATCAGCTCGTGGCAGCGGCCCAACGGACTCGAAATCGCGCAGGTGCGAGTGCCTATCGGTGTGGTCGCGATCGTTTATGAATCGCGGCCTAACGTCACGATCGACGCAGGCGTGCTGTGCCTCAAGGCGGGCAACAGCGTCGTGCTCCGGGGTGGACGCGAAGCCCTCGTAGCTAACGGCGTGCTCGCCAAGCTGATCAAAAAGGCTCTGCAAGGCGCCGGAATCGATCCGGCAGCCGCGATGTTTATCGATAATCCGGACCGGGAAACGATTCAGATCATGAAGCGCCACCCGGAGTTAATCGATCTGATAATCCCGCGCGGGGGTAATGCGCTAAAGGCCGCGCTGCAGGGATCGAACGTGCCGATCCTGCCGCACTTCGACGGCATCTGTCATACCTATGTCGATCGCGACGCCGATCTAAAGATGGCCGAAGAGATCTGCTTCAACGCCAAGTGCAGCCGCCCCTCGGTCTGCAATGCGATGGAGACACTTCTCGTAAATCAGGAAGTCGCGCCCGCTTTCCTTCCCGCAATCGGCAAGCGGCTGACAGCGGCGGGAGTCGAACTACGTGGCGACGATCGTGTTCGAGCTGTCCTGCCGGACGCTAAGGTTGCCTCGGCAGAGGATTGGGACACCGAGTATCTGGATCTGATTCTCGCGATCAAAGTAGTGGATTCGCTCGACCAAGCGATCACCTTTATCAGTAAGCATGGGTCGGGGCTCGCCGATGCGATCGTTACGCGGGATTCAAACGCGGCGGAGCGGTTTCAGCGCGAGGTCGATTCGGCTACGGTATACGTTAACGCATCGACGCGTTTCACTGACGGCTTCGAGTTCGGCTTTGGCGCCGAGACCGGAATATCAACGAATCGGCTCCACGCGCGCGGTCCGATGGGACTGCGCGAACTCACCACTTACAAGTACGTGATTCGTGGCAACGGCCAGGTGCGCAAATAGTTCGCGGCCACTCGAAGTAGTTACCATGCGAATCGGTCTGTTCGGCGGAAGTTATAATCCGATCCATTTCGGCCATCTGCGCGCCGCCGAAGAGGTTCGCGAAGCGCTGAAGCTCGATCTCGTGTATTTCATCCCAGCCGCAGCGCCTCCGCACAAGCCCGCCGGCAGTCTCGCCCCGACGGACCATCGGTACAAGATGGCGCAGCTAGCGATCAAAGGTAATCGTTACTTCATGGTTTCGGATGTGGAGATACGGCGCAGCGGCGCGTCCTATACCATCGACACGTTGCGGCACTTTATCGCCTCGATGCGCGGTGGCCCGCAATTTTACCTGCTTCTCGGCGGCGATCAGTTCGCCGAAATCGACACGTGGAAGGAAGCGAGTGAGCTGATGCGCCTGAGCAATCTCGTCGTGCACACGCGGCAAAACGAGAAAAATGAGCCGCTACGCGTCTCGCTTGCTGCGCTAACGCGCTTCGGCTACGGTAAAAAAGACGACCATTACGTGCATCAGAGTGGGCATACGCTGTCTTTTGTAGAGACTACCTTTCTCCCTATCTCGGCCAGTCTTATCCGGCAGAAAATCGCCGCGCGCGAGTCGATCCGCTATCTGCTCCCGAGTGATGTGGCCGAATATATCCAGCGGCACAACGTTTATTGATTCTTAGTGGAAGCCCTTAACAAGACCTTGGCGATAGTCGAAGCAGCGCTGGAAAAGAAAGCGCTGGATTTGCGAGTGATGCAGGTCGAACATCTGAGTTCGGTCGCCGATTATTTCATTATCGCGACGGGACGATCAGACGTTCAGGTGCAGGCGATCGCCCGCGGAATCGAAGAGCGGATGGCCCAAGAGGGCGTTCGTCCGTTAGCTGTTGAAGGTTTCAATCACGGCCATTGGATCGTGCTCGACTACGATGACGTCGTGATCCACGTCTTCTTCGAACCGGTGCGCGACTTTTATCGGCTCGAGCACAATTGGGCCGACGCGCAGGATGTGCCGCTGCCGGCAGAGCTGCAATCGCAGGTGCGCGACCTGAGCCTCCGCAACGTCGCGTCGGCTCAAAGCGAACTACCGCTCAGGATCGATTCGGCACAGCGATAAGCTCGCCCAAGCGTGCGGGATCGAGCCGGATTCCGACGAAAAACTGACCAAACTCGCCGTAGCGCGCACTCGATTCATCGAAGCGCATCTCGTAGACCAGACGCTTGAAGACCAGCGGATCATCGGCGAACAGATCGACTCCCCATTCCCAATCGTCGAAACCGATCGACCCAGATATCACCTGATTGACCTGCCCGGCGTAACGGCGACCAATCATCCCATGCTCGTGCATCAGGCGCTGACGCTCCTCGATCGGGAGCATGTACCAATTGTCATCGCCTTGCCGTCGCTTGTTCATCGGATAGAAGCAAACGTAATGGCGCTCAGGAATCTTGCCCCACAGACGCGACGCGAGCTTCTCGCGCTGCGACACCATCTCGGTTTCATTAGCGGCGCGCCATTCCGCCGAGTTTGGCTCGACTCCTCGCTGAGCAAGTTCGGCGTGCAACTTTACGGTCGCTTCGTAGAGACCGATTTCGACGATTGAAACGTACGAATGGGATTGTTCAAGAAAATCGCTTAGCGCGAGGTTCGCGAGGGTCCGCTGTGCCTCCTCAAGTTCGTCGAGCGTTCGACGGAAGTGGATCGCGATCAGGTCGCCTTTATGCCCCAACTGTGCAAAGAGTGCGCTGTCGCCGCCCTCCCGCGCGTGCATCGCAGAGACTGTCGTCTTCGCTTCTTCGACCATCGATGCAATCTCAGATGCGGGTAATCGACGCAATTGGTCGCGCTTGATGCGAAAGAACTGATGAAGAATCGAATAGCCTTCCAGCGTATTCGGCGCAGCGTTGTGGGATACGGTCTTGGCGGTACTCACGCGGTTATCCTACTGCGATCGAAGAAAAACGTCGAACCACGGCTAATTCGCCAACCGCCACTTCGCACACGCATCGACGAAATTCCTGGCGACTTCTGGATTCGATGCCCAGTGGGCATGCACATACGATCCGATCACGTTGGCGCATCGGTAACCTTCGGCGAACGGCGCACCGCCCCATCGCGGTGTCACGCGATAGATCCGCTCTACTGCTTCATCGGGTTCAGGATCGAGGATGGAATAACGAAACTGATGACCACGCAATCGCGTTCCGACAGGCCCCAGAAATGATTCACCGACTGTCTCTACATCGGCATAGCCGATCGCTTGCAGGCTTTCACGCATCACCGCGATTCCGGGGAGCAATCCAGTTTGCCGATGAGTAATACCGTGGAGGGTGCGAATCCCGTCGAATAGATACATCAGCCCCCCGCATTCCGCATAGATTGGACGACCCGATTGCGCGAATCTGCGGATCGAGTCGGTCATCGAGCGATTCTCGGCCAGTTCCTTGGCGTGTGCTTCCGGATAGCCTCCGCCCAGATAGATCCCATCGACTATCGGCAGTTCGCGATCGTGGAGTGGGCTGAAGTGGATAATCTGAGCGCCGAGTCTTTCCAGGCAGGCCAGGTTGTATTCGTAATAGAAATGGAAGGCTTCATCCCGGGCGACTCCGATACTGCAACGAGGATTTTCGGGAGCGAGTCGAGTCGCGGGGCTTCGGGCGTCGCTCTCCAGAGAGGGTACCGATCGGGCTATCCGCAGTACCTGCTCGAGGTCGAACCAATCGGCGCACAGAGATCCCCAGTTCGCGAACGATGCATCATCGACACGGGCATCGCGGGCGCTGATCAATCCCAAATGCCGCTCAGGAAAAGCGCCCTCACTTCGATCTGGCAGACCGCCCACGACCGGAACCTCCGGCGATGCCTCTCGGAGCAGCTCGAGATGGCCCCGGCCACCGACACGATTAGCGACAATCCCGGCTAATCGAACCGATGAATCAAATCGCGCGAACCCTTGAGCAATAGCAGCGATCGTGCGCGCTAACCCGGAGACATCGGTGACCAACAGAACCGGAGCATCCAGCCACTTCGCAATCTCCGCTGTTGAGCCTTCATCGGTAGTTGGGGCAACGGAGTCGAAAAGCCCCATCATCCCCTCGATAATCGCGATGTCGGCGCCCCGGGTCGCGTGCCGGAAAGTCCCGAGGACACCGTCGCGTCCCATCATCCAGCCGTCGAGATTATGCGAGCGGCATCCCGAGGCTTTCTCGTGATAGGTAGGATCGAGATAATCTGGCCCACACTTGAATGCGACAACGCGCAGTCCACGTGTGCGTAGTGCGAGCAAAAGCCCCACCGCGATCGTGGTTTTGCCAACGCCACTGCCCGTGGCAGCAATCACGATTCGCGGGACCATCTATGCACTGTCGCCGCGCGGGCGGCTCAAAAGCGAGAGACTATCTGCTGGCGCGCTGCCGGTTCCGGCGCATCCGACGCTTACGATTTCTGACCTGTCGAACCGAAGTCCGACGCTTGAGCGCAAGTTTACGATTACGCCGATTGCGGGTTTTGGAAGCGGGTGTCATTTCTTCTCCTGAGAAAGCCTTAGCACCAGCCGCTTCCATCGGCTCTGGCCGAGCGAAGCAGCCTCGGGGACGCTATCTTACACTGGAACCGCCACTCACTACCACCGGGTTGCCTGAGGTCGGAGCACCACTCACCACCACAGGATTGATCGAGGTTGGGGCGCCACCCACTGCGACCGGACAAATCGCGTCGACCTTGGCCATAACTTGGGTGCCGTTCAGCGCAATTACCTGGCCTATCGGCTCGCCGCTAGTAACCGGACCCTGCACGACCTGCGGAACGCTATACTGCAGCTTAACGTCCGACACTTCTTTCTTCGGCACGACCAGGGCAATATCGCCCTCCGCTACGGGTTGAATCGTTGGGCCAGATTCAACCTGAACCTGCATGGGCAACGGCTGCCCGCGATTAACCAAATGAACCTTGGTGTAATTGTTGAAGCCCCACTCAAGCAGCTTTGCACTCTGCGAGAAGCGTTGCGGATTCGAAGGTGCTCCAAGAAGCACTGAAATCAGGCGAAGATCATTCCTCTTGGCAGTCGCCGTGAGGTTAAACCCGGCCTGTATCGTGAAGCCGGTTTTGAGTCCATCGCAACCTTCAAGATGACCAACCAGATGGTTGGTGTTGTGCAGCAGAATCCGCCCACCGTCGAAGGGAGCGGTTTCCAGCGAAGACCAGCGGAGAAGATTAGTGTTGTGAATTATCGAGCGGGCAAGAATCGCAAGATCAAAGGCAGTGGTGCGGTCGATATCATGGTCCGGCGTCGGCGGGAGTCCGTCGACGGTGCCATAGCGAGTGTCTTCCATCCGGAGCTCACGTGCCTTCTCGTTCATCATACGAACGCACGCATCAGTGGATCCGGCGATTTTCTCGGCTACCGCGACCGCCGCATCATTGGCCGACTTGACGATCGCGGCTTTCATCAACTCGCCGAGCGTGTAGACGTGGCCTTCGCGAAGGCCGATATGGGAACCCCTGGTCGACGCTGCAAGAGCGGAAATCTGGACGGGATCGTTGTAGCTGACGCGGGCGGCCCGAATTTGGTCCTCGGCAACTAACAGCAACATCATCTTCGCCATCGAAGCCGGCGGCCAAGAGAGTGTTTCGTTCTCGGCGTAGAGAATTTTGCCGCTATCGGCATCCATCAGCAGTTCGGCGTGATGAGACGGTCCACCCA
This sequence comes from Binataceae bacterium (SeqCode), assembly GCA_035541875.1. Taxonomy (GTDB): domain Bacteria; phylum Desulfobacterota; class Binatia; order Binatales; family Binataceae; genus JAJPHI01. The sequence continues at coordinate 48,057 of DATKML010000057.1, read as the reverse complement.
GATAAACGGCATGATGATGCCGCCCGGTCTTGTGACGAGTGGCAGCAGCGTGAACGACAGAGGGTCGCGCGAGCGCAAACGAAGTCATCGCCGCGACTCCCGCAACCCAGATTCGGAGACTCCAATGTTTTTGTATTCCCCTCACAACCTACAACCCCCAACTACAAACTCAGTCGGTGAAACCTGATACTCAAGGCATTTTGGCAAACCCGCCAAGCTGCTTGGTATGCTTAATCTGTCCCTGCTCAATGCGATGCAAAACCTCCAGATTAGCTCGTGCGGGAGCAAAATCGGGGTAGGCTCGCGTGAGGTCTGCCCACTCGTTATAGGCGCGCCGATAATCACCCTCTTCGGCGTAAATAACACCTAAGGTGTTAAGCGCTTCGGCTTGATCAGGCTCGAGTCTCAGCGACAAAAGTATCTCTTGCTCAGCCTTCTGCAAGGCACCGAGCCGCTCGTATACCAAGCCCAGATTGTAATGGGTCTCCGGGTGATATGGACCGACCAACGCGGCCAATCGGAAAGCATTACTCGCCTGATCGAGCTGGTTGTTTTCGAGGTAGAGTCGACCGAGATTCAGAAAGAGTTCCCAATCGCTCAAACCCAGTTCGACCGCCTTCTGATAATCGAACAATTCGCGCTCGTGATTCCCGAGGACCCCATAAGCGAAGCCCAGATGATAATAGGCGAGCGCCTTACCCGGATGCTTTTCAATCAAAGCTTCGTGGAGTTTTACCGCCTTGGGGTAATCCTCCATGCCGAGATAGTAATCGGCAGTTGGATCGCAGATGGGATCATCGCCGCTGGACGGTGCAGACGCAGCCCGACCCACTGACGCAGCACTAGACGAACTGGTCTGGTAGAAAAGGAATGATGCGGCTAGGAGGGCAATCAGGCAAATCGGAGAGCTTTTAGACAAGTTCGCGATATCCTGCTTGCTCTATTCGGCGTTGAACCTACCGAAATCGTAGCAGGAAAGTATCGCGAATAAATAGCCTGCTCGCGCCCGACCGTGAGAAATTTAGATAATTACAACGCCCGATGAGCCGCGCCACCGGATTTGAAGGTGATCACGACTCCATCGGGCGCGATTGTGACTTCCCGAAATCGGTTGTTATTGAGCCGCCGGGGAAGCTGCTGGGGCTGCCTCAGACGGTTCAGCCGCCGGAGCCGACTTGTGCGACTTCGCGTGATGGTGGCGATGATGCTTCTTCGCCTTGGTAGTGCCCGCGGTGTCAGCACCCGAGCCGGCTGGGCTAGGGGCCGCCGCCGTCGACGCCGCCGCCGGGGCGCTCGCCGCCGGTTCCTGCGCCAATGCAGGCATCGCCATCGCGCCGACGAACAACGCGGCAGTCAACATCGAAACGGTACGCTTCATATCCTTCTCCTTTTTCATGAGGTCTTGAGATTAAGCCTCTTGATTCTCTAGTAAGCTATTACTATGCCAACCGCTATTTCTAACGATTTCGAGCAAATTTAAGCAGCCTTCAAGCTTTCTGCTACTTTGGACTGACGAATCGGTGTAATCAATAGACGCTTTGCGTGAATCTGCTGATTTCCTGGACCCCCTTTCCAGGGGCATAATTAGTGGCTGCCACTCTCGCGCGCGGATTTGAGTTCCCTATAGAGGGCGAACAGTTCCTTAAAGGCTCGCGCGATAACCTTAAAATTCGCGCCACTCTGTTCCCCTGCGAGCCGCGGCAGATGTTTCACTTCTACCTCGCAGATACGGGCGTGACGACCTGCCAGGCGCGCCATTAACTCGGTTGTAATCATGGCGCCACGCGCGTGTAACTCCATATCCTCCAGCAGCGCTCGCCGGAAAAGCTTGAAGCCACAGTCCATATCAGTTACACGCAAGCCGAACATCAGCCGGACCAGAATCGTCCAGGCCTTGCCGTTAATCCGGCGCATCAGGTGATCCGCTCGATGAGCCCGCAGACCCACGACCACGTCGTATTCCGGGGTTTTGGCAGCAAGCAATCTGACATCGTTAGGGTCGAACTGCCCGTCACCGTCGCAGAGTAATGCGTATGTCATCGTGGCCGCGCGGATACCGGAGATGACGGCCCCGCCGTAGCCCCGATTCACCTCATGATGAACTACGTGCACGTGTGGATCGGCTGCGGCCAATCGATCGGCGATTGCGCCGGTTTGGTCGCGGCTGCCGTCGTCGACGACGATTACTTCGTATTGATCGGCAATATCGGGTAAGACGCCGAGAAAGCCCTTAACGACCCGTTCGACGTTGCCCTCCTCGTTGTGCGAGGGCAGAAAGACACTGAGCCCGGGCAACCGCCCCATTTCCACGTCCCCCTCTTTCAGCTCCAGTTCAGTGAGTCAGGCACTAGGATAGATGGCGCGCCCGACTACCCAGCTGACGCCACAGCGTAGTCTCTTTCATCAGCAGGAGATTGGGGAGTGTAATCGTCAGTCGCCGATAGTGCGATAGCCGCCGCGGTAAAAGACCAGCGGTTTGGCCTCGCGCGTTTCGGCCTGTTCAATAAGACCCAGGAAGAGGGTGTGGTCGCCGCCCTCGTAGGCTGCCCACAGCTTGCACTCAAGGTATGCGAGGACACCGTCCAGAATAGGGACGCCATTGGCGCCGGTATGGTAGGCGACACCCTGAAACTTATCGCCACCGCTGACGGCAAATTTGCGCGACAGGGCTTCCTGTTCCTCGTTGAGGAAATTAACCGTGAAGACCTTGCTGGCCTCGAAATTCGGATAGCTCTCGGCCTTCTTGTCGACGGAGATCAGCAACAATGGCGGATCGAGCGAGACTGAGGTAAAGGCGTTCGCGGTGAGCCCGGTCGGGATCCCATCTTTGGACACGGTCGTTATGATCGTCACCCCGGTGGCGAAATGACCCATCACTCGACGCAGTTCATTACGGTCAATCGGCATAGTTCCCGCTCTCCGTCTGCGCGCGGATGCTATCAGAGGCTTTTGGCGTGGGTCAAACCAGCTTTTCGATATACGGAATCCCGCCGTTAGCCGCCAGCACGGTTTCGCGCCATCAACGTTTTGCCTCCGAGATATACGTAGTCGAGATCGAGCGAGGTCAGTGGAAGATCACTCCCGCGGGCCCTGACCCCAACCGGCGCAACAACAAAGATGGTATGGTCACCAGCCTCGTGAGAACTCACTACGCGGGCTTCGATCGAAATCATTGCCCGCTTTAGCCAAGGCAGGCCTAATTGAGGTGATCGCTGATATTCGACAGCGGCCAGATTGTCCGGCCGGCGACCACGCGCAGAGTAGAAGTAATCTTCCAGTTCTCGACCTTCGCGACCGACAACATTGAGGGCAAATGCTCCCGTTTTGGCGATGATGCCGTGGGAGAAATGCTGACGATCGACGGCTGCGCTGAAGAGCGGCGGATCGCCGGAGACCTGAGTCACCCATGACGAGGACATCCCGTGGACGCGCTCTCCATCAGCAACCGTCAGAACGTAGATTCCCGTCGTCAGAGCGGCCAAGCTTTCAGCGACTTCAGGGCTCAGTGTCCTCTTCGTTTCCATAGGAAACACTCCCAGCGTCTCCAATTGACGCAGCAAAGATCGCCTCGCAAAATAACAGATTGGTGGATGAGGGAGTGACGGGATGCGCAGAATCGATTCAACTTTAGCGGCCGCCGTGGCGATAGCGGTGTGGGGGGTTACATCGTCCGCAGCGGCACAGAGCTTAGCCTCCGCTGCTACTACGACGGCGCGGACCCCGTCTCAGGTTGCTTCGACGACACCAGTTCCCCTAACAATCGATGCTGCGATTGCGATCGGCTCGAAAACAAGTAGTTCTGCCGCCGCGAATCCCTCGAAACCCGCAGCACCAGTAAAAACCGCTGCTATAAGCATCAAAGCCCCGGTTACCCCAGCTGCGAGTCCGTCCGCCGCAGCGGCTATCTGCAGTACACCGGCGGATGCTCCCACCGCGGCAGCATCCACACCCGGGAGCGTGCGACCGGTGGCACTCATCGTACCGACCAAACATGCGGACGAAACCGCAGCGGGGCAAAAGGCCTTCTATCAGGCAGCGGATGATGAGCAGAGCAATCCGATGAACTGGTCTCTGCATGTTTTCAAGGGACGCCATCGGACTGAACTCTATTTCAAAGGCTACCTCTTCAAGGTCTATCACGCAGTATTCGGGCGCAGCCGATGGACTGGGGCCAAGCTCATGGAAGGTGATACGCGCACGCCCGAAGGATCCTATCTGATAACTGAGAAACGCCGCAGCTCGCGCTTCGATTGGTTCCTCAAGCTCAACTATCCCAACGGCGCAGACCAGGAGCGTTTCGCAGCATTAAAGGCATCGCACGAGATTTCGGCGGGCGCTCGCGAAGGTGGCCAGGTCGGTATCCACGGCACCGATAGCCCGGCGCTGAACGTCCGCGACGTCAATTGGACCTTGGGATGTATCTCCGTCGATAACCCCGATATCGAGGAGATGGCGAGGCTTCTGCCGGTCGGCACTCTCGTGGTAATCAATCCCTGACAGAACCGCCGAATTGCTCGCGACTAACATCGCGGGCGATGGCCGGGTCTGCAGGAGGATTACCCCATTGGATGCACCATCCGGCGAATTTAATTTCACCCGACTCGAACGGGTCATCTTTGGACCAGGCAAGATCGAGGCTCTGGGCAAAGAGCTTGAAAAGCGTGGTTTGAGCCGAGCAGTCGTTGTCACCGGCAAGACGCTCGGTGGGTCAAAGCTGCTCGACAAGGTTACAGGCGCGCTCGGCTCGCGTTGTGCGGCCGTCTATAAGGGAGCGCGCCAACATGTGCCGCTGAGCACGGTGGTCGAGCTGATTAACGAAATCAAACGGGTCGACGGCGATTGCCTCATCAGCTTCGGCGGCGGCAGCCCAATCGATACTTCTAAGGTCGCCGCGGCATCCATCTTGACTGGCCGTGATCCGGGCGCCGGGGCTCATCACATCGATTTCAACCCTACCAGCTCCGGTGCGGACGGACGCGATCTGGTCGAGATCGCTGTGCCGACCACGCTTTCGGCGGGCGAGTACACTCCTGTCGGCGGTGTCACCAACGAATCCAGTTTAGTAAAGGGCGCCGTGGTCGATCCTCGCCTCCAGCCGCGCACAGTTATCAACGATCCAACGCTTACGGTTGAAACCCCCGACTGGCTCTGGACCGCAACCGGAATGCGCGCGTTCGATCACGCAGTGGAGGCGATCTACTCGATTCGCCATCAGCTCATCGCCAGCACGCTCGCGACTAAAGCGATCCAGTTACTGGTGGAGCATCTGCCAGCCTCGATCAAGACGCGCGGCGAAGAGAGCATCGCTCATCGCGGGTTCTGTCAGATGGCAGCGTGGCTCTCGATTTTCGGTGGCCTGAATACACGATTCGGCATCTCGCACGCGCTGGGCCATCAGATTGGACCGAAGTGGGATGTGCCTCACGGCGTTACTTCATGCATCACCCTGCCCCACGTGATGCGCTTCATGGCCGATATCGCCCCGCAGCGCTTCGGTCCGATCGCAGAAGGTCTAGGCGTACGCTATAGCGCCGACAATGCGCGCAACGCGGCTTTGGAATGTGCTGATCGCGTCGCGCAGTTCGTCGCGCAATTCGATGTGCCGCACTCCCTCAAGGAAGCGAACGTTCCGCGCGGCGAGATTACGCAAATCGCCGCGACGGTACTGGACGAAGTCGAGCGCTCGAAGGTGGTTGATCGTCCGGTCACACACGAAGAGATCGTGTCGCTGCTCGAAACGGCTTACAGCTAAGGAGCCGTTCCGCCCTAGAGATCGTTCAGGAGGAAACCCATGAGCGTCGAAGCAAATAAAGAGCTGGTAACCAACTTCTGGAATGCCTTCAGCAAGGGCGATATCAAGGCTGCCTTCGCCTTGCTCTCCGATGAGATCAGTTGGCTGATTCCAGGCAATCTGCCCAACCTCTCGGGGCTACGTCAAGGAAAAGCCGAGATTCTGAATTTCGCGCGTGGCGCCGCGAAGATGTTCCCGGGCGGACTGAAGAGCGAGATTCACCGCATCTACGGTGACGGCAACACAGTGCTGATCGAGATGACGAATCGCGGCAAGCTCTTCAACGGCCGCGATTACGACAATCAATACTGCTTTGTGTTCGAGGTCGAAGAGGGCAAGATTCGGCGTGTTCGTGAATACGTCGATACGCAGAAGGTCAAGGAACTCAGCGCCTAGCCTCTAGTCCAGCGCTTGAGAACCGCGCCGATACACGGTCATCGCATATACCGGCAATGCACTTAGCGCGATGATCAAACCCGGCCATGTATAGTGTGGCCGCACGATAAGTAGATCAATCATGAGGGCGCCGGCGGCAATGATATAAGCCGTCGGCGCCCAAGGATAACCCCAAGCCCGATACGGCCGCGGCGCTTCCGGCAAGCGGAACCGCAGGATAAAGACTGCCCCTACCGTTAAGACATAGAAGAGCAATTGCGCGAAGATTACGTAGTCGAGAAGCTCCGAGTAGGTCCCTGATACTGTCAGTAGTGCGGCCCATCCGGCCTGTATCAGCAACGCGGGCGCAGGCACCGAGGCCGCATTCAATTGCTTCGTCATGGCAAAGAAAAGCCCATCGCACGCCATCGCGTAGATAACCCGCGCGCCTGTGAGAATCAGTCCATTGGCGCACCCGAAGGTCGAGACCATCACGAGCAGCGCCATGACGGTCGCCCCTGCGTGCCCAAACACCACGCGCATCGCGGCGGTGCCGACCCGATCACCCTGTGCGTTCGCGATACCGTGCGCGAAAATCCCTCCGCCTCCGTGATCGATCAGACTCGGTTGGCTCATCGCCGGCAACTCGCACAAATAAGCAATATTGGTGAGCACGTAGAGGATCACGACGACCCCTGCACCCAGCGCGAGAGCCTTGGGCAGATTGCGTCCCGGCTCGCGCACTTCGGACGCGGCGAAAGTCACGCTCCCCCACGCATCGGCAGAGAAGAGTCCCCCAACCATCGCGGCACCAAACGCCGCAGCCCAGCCTATGGAGAGCGGTCGATCACCGAAGAATCCTGCGCCGGTGCCGAAGTTCATTTGGATCGCAAAGCGATTTGGCCACAGGAAACATCCCACCAAAACGATCAGCAAAAGCGAGAGAATTTTGGTGCCGGTAAAGAGGTTCTGCACGAGCTTGCCGTAATCGAGGCCACGCAGATTAACGGCCGTCAGCAGGAGAATCACTGCGATTGCGACCAGTCGCTCGTATGAGAGGCCGAAACTCTCGTTACCCAGCAAGACCTGCGGCCCGATCGTGGGACAGAATACCGCCGCGAAACGAGCGAAGGCGACAGCGACGGCGGCTATCGTGCCGGTTTGGATAACCAGTAAAAGCGCCCAGCCGAAGGAGAAGGCGATCGGCTCGCCATACGCCTCGCGCAGGAATACATATTGGCCGCCTGCGTGCGGCAGCATTGCTGCTAACTCTCCGTAAGCAAGCGCGCCAACTATCGTCATCAAGCCGCTGACGATCCAGACCAGCAGCAACGCAGCGGGCGACCCGGTTTGTCGAGTGATATCGGCCGAAACGATGAAGATACCAGAGCCGATCATCGAGCCTGCAACGATCGCTGCTGCATCAAACAAAGACAGTCCGGCTTTCAACCGGGCCGGTTCGCTCATTCCTTTATTAGTACTAGGCGTGAGAGGTCGCTACAGGCTAGTCGCTTTGCCGCGTTACACCGGCGGGAAATCAAGCGAATTGGGAACATTGGTGTCGAAGCCCTGATAGCTCCTACATCAAGGTAAGTCATCTGCCACGCGCACCGGTCGAGCACGATCAGTGCGCGTGGCGATGAGCACAGATACAGGCTGCTTAGGATGCAGCGGGCGACGCGGCCGGGCTGCCGGCATCACTCGCGGCGGGGCTGGCTGCTTCGCTTGCAGCAGGGCTTGCTGCTTCAGACGCTGCTGGAGCTGCTTCCGACGCAGCGGCGGCTGGAGCCGAGGCTTCGGGAGCCGGCGTCTCTTCGCCCTTTTGGCAGGCCGTCACAGCAAAGAACATCGGAACAAGGGCCAGAACCAGGTACTTGCGCATCACTTTCTCCTTCGTATCCTGCGGACCAGACGTATGTCGGATTCGGCGCTAGAATACTTTACGCAAATCGTGACTTCAAGGATTGCGATGAGTGTACACGGCGCGTGAAACTTACTCTTCACCGCAATCCGCTCCTCTCCAAGACAAGATTTTGCTTTGCGCCTGATCGCGTGTAAAGATCATGGGCTGCAAGCCGTATGGTTGGGAGGAGAGGGGTTGTGGCGGTGCGGCGCAGCTTTAGTATTCCGCGCAGAAAAGCAGCGAGAGACTTTTCGGCCGGCTCGGAGAATCACTGGCATCCGCGAGTGGTCGAGCACGAGATGGACATGGCTCGTATGGAGGAGCGATCTTCAACCTTCTGGTGGCTGATTGAGAGTGCTCGCCGCCTGATGGGTCTGGATTATCGGGTGGTGAAACCACCGAGACGAGCCGTAGAACGCGAGAACGAGGAAGCTTGGCCCTCGCGCGAATGAGCGTCTCGCTTAACTGAGATCGAGTTCGCCCGTTAGCGGGCCTGAGCGAGAGCGTGTGGCGCGGGACGGCCCATCGCCGAGGCGAAGGCGTTGGTCGCCGCCGTCATATACGGCTGCGGCATCAATCCGACAAGCACTACCAGAATTGCTGCAACCGCAACGCTCAACAGCAACCCGGGACGGGCGCTCAAAGGTTTGATCGCAACGTCGCCTTCCTGCATGTATATCGCGACGATCACGCGGATGTAGTAGTAGGCGGAGATCACGCTGTTCAGAACCGCGATTACGACCAGCCACACGAGACCCGCATCCACCGCAGCCGAGAAGATATAGAACTTTCCGACAAACCCAGCTAGTGGTGGTACGCCAGCCAGCGATAGCATAAACAGCGTCATCGCCGCAGCGAGACCCGGGTAGCGCACCGATAATCCGCGATAGTCGCTGATCAGCGCGGGCTCACCGATTCGCTCCAGCGCAATCACCACCGCAAAGGCTCCAAGACTCGTCACCGCATAGGCCACAAGGTAGTAGAGCAATGCTGCGCCCGCTGACTGCGTCGGGGCGGCTGCCATTCCGACAATCACGTAACCCGCGTGGGCGATCGCGGAATAGGCGAGCATCCGCTTGATATTCGATTGCACCAACGCGACGACGTTGCCGATCGTCATCGTCAGGACCGCGACGAGCCACAACGCGCCAGTCCAATAGCCGCTCAGCGGTCCGAGATAGACCAGGAAGATCCGGGCAAAGGCGGCGAAGGCAGCGAGTTTGACCCCCACTGCCATGAAGGCCGTTACCGGCGTCGGAGCTCCCTCGTAAGCATCGGGCGTCCACATATGGAACGGCACCGCCGCGACTTTGAAGCCGAACCCGATCAGGATCATGCCGAGTCCGAGAATCAGATAGGTGTTCGCCACCGGGTTGCTCGCCAGCAGCGCACGGAGAGGCTCGAGACGAATCGTTCCGGTTGCGCCGTAGATCAGCGCGATTCCGTAGAGCAGAAAGCCGGTTGAAAAAGCGCCGAGCAGAAAATACTTCATCGCGCCTTCGCTCGATCGCGCCTCACGGCGAAGGAGACCCACCATCGGATAGACCGCGATCGACATCGTCTCCAAGCCAAGAAAGACGATAATCAGATCACCGGCCGCGGCCATGAGCATCATGCCCATCACAGCAAAGAGCATCAGGCCGTAGTACTCGGCACCAGCCAACTCGGCGTCGGCCGCGTATTGGATCGACATCGCGACTGTCAGGGCAGTCGCCACGATAATCGCTACCTCGAAAAACCCGGCGTAGTCATCGATCATCAACGCGCCGCCGAAGCTTGAACGATTCTCGCCAAAGGTAAACAGCACCCCGATTAGCGCCGCCAACAGGGTCACCAGCGTGAGAAAGCCCATCCCCGCGCTGTCTTCGTCTTTGATCCGTACTCCGGCAAGCAGCACGACCATCGCGCCCAGCGCGATGATTATGAGCGGGGTAACAGGTAACCAATCAAATCCGACGGCGGCTAAATTAAAGGGGGTCATTTCGTAGCAATCCGGTCGGCTTGGCCCGACAGCGTCGCGAGCCTCGTATGAGATTCAATAGCCAATTGCGCCTGCGCTGCATGCACGCGATCGAGGAGCGCCGCCACAGACGGTTCCATCCGCGTAATCAGCGGCTTGGGATAGAGACCCATCAGGAGCATCAGGGCAATCAGCGGCACCATCACAGCCAACTCGCGTCCGGTCAAGTCCTTAAGGGTCTGATTAACCGTATGGGTGATCGGTCCCCACATCACGCGCTCGTAAGCCCACATCATGTAGAGCGCGCCGAGAATTACACCGGTCACAGCGAAAGCAACGATAACTTTGGAAGCCAGGAAGGCTCCGAGAAGGATCAAGAACTCGCCAACGAAGCCGTTCAAGCCCGGCAGACCGATCGCCGACAGCATCGCGAACATAAAAACCGCGGCATAGAGCGGAACACTCTTCCAGAGACCGCCAAACTCAGAGATTTCCCGCGTATGACGTCGCAGGTAGATCATGCCCACCAGCAAGAAGAGCGCGCCGGTCGAGAGACCGTGATTGAGCATCTGGTAGACCGCTCCTTCGACTCCTTGCGGGTCGAGCGCGAAAATGCCGAGCATCACGAAGCCCAGATGGCTCACGGAGGAGTAAGCGATCAGCCGCTTGAGGTCCGGCTGTACCATCGCAACCAGAGCGCCGTAGATAATTCCGATCGTTGCCAGGGTAAGGAAGATCGGCGCAGCCTCTACCGCCGCACCCGGGAAAAGCGGAATCGCGAAGCGGATAAAGCCGTAGGTGCCCATCTTGAGCATCACACCAGCAAGGATTACCGACCCTGCAGTTGGTGCTTCTGTATGCGCGTCCGGGAGCCAGGTATGCACCGGCCACATCGGCACCTTAATCGCGAAGGCGATCGCGAAACCGGCGAACAGCCAGCGCGCCTCCACGCGACTGAGCGAGACGTTGTAGAGGCTCGCGAGGTCGAAGGTGATGTGGCCTAGCTGGGCACGCGCTACTCCTACGAGATAAAGCATCGCGACCAGCATCAGCAGCGATCCGAGCATCGTGAAGAGCACGAACTTGAAGGTCGCGTAGAGCTTGCGCCCGTGACCCCAAATGCCGATGAGAAAGTACATCGGCACCAGCATCACTTCCCAAAAGACATAGAAGAGGAACAGATCGATCGCGAGCAGCGCGCCGAGCAGGCCCGTCTCAATGATCAGCATCAGGAAGCAGAACTCGCGCGGGCGCATCGCGATATCTCCGCCACCCGAGTACAGCAACGCGAGCGTTATCAGGATCGTAGTTAGGACAGCGAGAAAGAGGCTGATCCCATCGATCCCCAGATGGTACGAAATCCCGAACTGAGGAATCCAGTTATACTGCTCAAGGAACTGATATCCGCTCTTAGTCGGATCAAAGACGATTAGGATATAGAAGCTCAGCGCTAGCGGAATCAGCGAAAAGATAAAAGCCGATCGCCAGATAGCGTTTTCCTCGCTCTGCAGGAGGATAGCAGCCGCACCGAGCAACGGCGTGAAAATCAGGGCACTCAACATCAGGTCTGACATCAGGCCATCACCCGGTAGACGTAGTAGGCGACTATCGCGACCGCACCCAGCAGATAGACGAAGGCGTAATGCTGCACGTTGCCGGTCTCGCTATGGCGCAGTCCTTCGCCACTGGTTTCGACCGCCAGACCGGAACCATTAACGATACCGTCGATCACACCGACATCGACCCCGCGATGTAAGACGTAGGTCGAGATCCAGAAGAGCGGACGCGAGATCAGCTCGTTGTATACCTCGTCGACGTAGTACTTCTTCGAAAGCGTTGTGTAGAAAGCTTGTAGCTTGAACGAAAGCAACATGGGCAGACCCGGCAACCGCAGATAGAAGACGTAGGCCAGCGCGATTCCGGCAAGCGCCACGATCGTTGCGAGTCCGCTGAGCATCGCCGCCGGAGCGTCGCCCGCGAAATGCGGTGTCCCGACGATCGGCTCGAGGAAGCGCGCGAAGGCGTCGCCCCAGCCGATTCCCTCCGGGAGACCGAGCCATCCGGCGATAACCGAGAAGACCGCAAGGATCATCAGCGGTATCGTCATCACGGCCGGAGATTCGTGGCAATGATGCTCATTCTCGGGCGAGAGGCGGGATTCGCCGTAGAAAGTCAGGAAGAGCAGCCGGAACATATAGAACGAGGTCATACCGGCGGTAATCAGGCCAAGGAGCCAGAGCCAGTAGTATCCGGCACGATAGGCCGATTCGAGAATCAGGTCCTTCGAGAAGAAGCCAGCGAGCGGGGGCACGCCGCTGATAGCGAGTGTCGCGACCAGCATCGTGATCCAGGTCTTCGGGAGCTTCGTTCGCAGGCCACCCATCTTGCTCATGTCCTGCTCACCATCGAGCGCATGAATCACCGATCCAGCGCCAAGGAAGAGCAGCGCCTTGAAGAAGGCATGGGTCATCAGATGGAAGATACCGCTGGCGAAAGCGCCGGTGCCGACACCGAGCATCATGTAGCCAATCTGGCTCACGGTCGAATACGCGAGAACGCGCTTGATATCGGATTGAACCAGCGCGATCGTCGCCGCGAAGAACGAGGTAACGGTGCCGACAACGGCAACGACCATCAGCGCGTCGGGAGCGAGCACGAACATAAACCCGAGCCGCGCGATCATGTAGACGCCCGCGGTGACCATCGTAGCGGCGTGGATCAGCGCGCTGACCGGTGTAGGACCAACCATCGCGTCAGGCAGCCAGACATAGAGCGGAATCTGGGCCGACTTACCCGTGGCGCCGAGGAAAAGTAACAGACCTGCGGCCAGTGCGACCGGCTGGAGCATCGCAGCATGTTCTCGCAGGCCGGCGAAGGTCAGCGTCCAAACGCCATGCGATCCCAAAGCCGCGACGATCGTGAACAGGCCAAGCAGAAAGCCTGCGTCACCTATCCGGTTCACGATAAAGGCCTTGCGGCCGTTGTAGGCGTATTCAGGATTCTCATACCAGAACGCAATCAGGAGGTAGGAGCAGAGTCCGACACCCTCCCAGCCAACGAACATCAGCAGCAGGTTGTCCGCCAGGACCAGCACGAGCATGGAGAAGGTGAACAGGTTCAGGTAAGTGAAGTACCGAGCGTAATCGGCTTCGTGGGCCATGTAGCCCGCCGAGTAGATATGAATCAGTGTGCCGACACCGCTGACCACCAACGCCATCACAGCGGTAAGCGCATCGAAGCGCAGAGCCAGATCGACATGGAAGGGACCCGCCGAGATCCAGGGCCACAGGGTCAGAGTGAGCGCTGATCCAGCCGGCATCGACCAGAGCGTCGCGAAGGCATAGAGCGAAGCCAGGAAGGCCACTCCAATCGCGGCGGGGGCCATGAAATTGACCGCGCTACGACTCGCGCTGCGGCCGAGGAACAGATTGTAGAGCACCCCGAGCGCAGGAAAGAGCAGAATCGCCCCGAGAGCTGGAAATTCTTGTGTCATTTCTACCAGCGCAGCAACGTCAGGTCGTCCGCGTTAACGGTCTCGCGATTACGGAAGACCGCAATGATTAGTCCTAAACCTACTGCCGCCTCGGCCGCGGCCACCGTCATCGCGAAGAAGACGATAACCTGACCATCCATCGAGCCCAGCTGCCGACCGAGCGCGACGAACGCCAGATTCACGGCATTCAGCATCAGCTCGACTGACATGAACATCACGATCAGGTTGCGCCGAATCAGCATCCCGGCGACACCGATAGTGAAGAGGACCGCGCTGAGGATCATAAAGTAGCTGGTTGGCGTGGTCATCCCGCAGCGCTCCTGAAGTTCTCGTGTTCCTCATTGGAGGGGCGGGACGAACTCGCGGGAATCCGTCGAGCAAGGCCGATTGCGCCGACGACCGCAGCCAATAACAGCACCGAAGTCACCTCGAAGGCGACGAGATAGTCGGAGAAGAGCAACTTGGCCAGGCTGGCCAACGAGCCATAGTCATCGGGCAAGGGAGCCGATTTTATCTGGCTTTGCCCCTGCACGAAGAGCGAGGCCAGTTCGGCAGCCAGCGCCGACGCTCCAATCGCGCCGACGAATTTCAGCCACAACTGCCCGCCGAGCGGCGGATCGGATTGCAGATTGAGCAGCCAGATGACGAAGAGGAACAGGACCATAATCGCGCCGACGTAAATACTGATCTGCAAGAAGCCGACAGTCACGGCACCCAAGCCCATAAAGAGGATACCGATATCGAGCAGCGTCAGCGCAAAAGAGAGCAGCGCGTGCACCGGATTCCGCTGGAAAATCATTCCCAGCGCCGAGAAGACGGCAAGCGCACCGAAGAAAGCGAATAACGGGAGGCTCATCGCTATTTAGCCCCCATCGCGACGACGACAAAGGCCGTCGCAAGGAGATTGAGCAGTGCCAGTGGCACCAGCCCTTTCCATCCGAACTGCATCAACTGATCGTAACGCAGGCGCGGCAGTGTCCATCGAATCAGAATCTGGAAACAGCAGAAGAAAACCACTTTCGCCCAGAACGCGATAATTTGGAGGATCGCTACCAACAGATTCGGAAGATGGAGCGACGCTCCGTGCGGTCCGGGGAAATGGAATCCGTCGGCGTAGAGCCACGGCACCTGCCATCCGCCAAAGAAGAAGAGCGTGATCAGCGTAGCGACCAGGACGACTTCGGCGAAGTCGGTCATCATGAAGACGGCCTGTTTGCCACCTGAGTACTCGGTGAAGTAGCCCGCGACCAGTTCCGACTCACCTTCCGGCAAGTCAAAAGGGACGCGCTTCGATTCGGCCATCCCCGAGGTCAGCAGCAGCAGGAAGGAGACCGGTTGCAGCAGGATTCCCCATCGCGGCAGCCAGCCGAACCACACCCCACCCTGTGCACGACACATCTCCTGCAGGTCGAGCGAGCCGTAAACGACAACCACTGCGATAATCGCGAGACCCATCGCGATTTCGTAGGAGATCATCTGAGCGCTGGCGCGGATACCTCCCAGCAGCGCCCATCGATTGTTCGAGGCCCATCCGCCGAGCGCAACGCCGTAAACGCCAACGCCCAAGACGGCGAGAATATAGAGCGCTGCGACGTTGAGTTCGGCCGCCTGCAGCGTGATCGAGCGCGAGCCGATTGTAAGTACGTCACCGATCGGCACGACCGCAAAAGTAATGATCACGGGAAACAGTGCCAGAAATGGCGCAAGGCCGTGCACGAAGCGATCTGCGCCGTCGGGAATGAAATCTTCCTTGGTAAAGAGTTTTACTGGATCAGCGATAAGCGTGTTGATGAAACCGAAGTTCGGCATCCCAAGCTTCTTACCGACACCGAAGATCGCCGCGCGGTTCGCCCCGATTCGATCCTGAATCAGCGCCGCACCTTTGCGTTCAAACCAAAGCAATACACCGGTCAGGTTGAGCACCAGGACCAGGATTACGAGCGCTTTGATCGCGCCAATCAGCAGTTCAATCGCCACCATCAACTCCGCGATATGGTGCACCAGCGGCAAAATACTTGGGACATTGGCAGTGGAACCTCAAGTCGCGACGTGGGTGCTCCGCGAAATCCTGATAGTGGTAGCCCAAATCGGTCCCGCATGCCAGAGGGCGAGGACGGATCATGAGACACAGTGATTGTGCTTGCCTCGTTATCCGGATAATCCTTCGGCAGGAGCTTGCTTCTCGCCTTGCGTATTATTTCCGGCGCAGCCCATGGCCGCAAAATGGCCGCCCCGCGCGGATTGGAAACCCGTCCTGCCACGGCGCGGATTCGGGCGTCGATTTTCTCACGTATCGCTTCGCGGATGGACCTCGATCGGGCCCGCGTGCTGGATATTTTTGCGGGCAGTGGGTCCCTTGGTATCGAGGCTCTCTCGCGAGGCGCTGGCAACGCAGTGTTCGTCGATTCCGCTCGCGCCGCCGCCAACACGATCACCCAAAATCTGCGGCAACTCGGTTTGGATAAGCGCGCACGGATCCTCATGATGGACTTCCGGCGCGCACTCGACGAAGTGGCTCGCGAGACCAAGCGCTTCGATCTCATCTTTGTGGACCCGCCGTTTGCTGAAGATTCGAGTGCCGAAGTGCTTGCCAAGCTGCTACGACTCGATTTAATAAACCCTCACGGTATTGTCACAGTCCGGCAATACTATCGTGCGGCCGAACTCAAGGTGACCGAGTTGGAGTGTGTAAGCCGCGCAACTATCGGCGATCATCGGATCGCCCTTTACCGGCTACCCGAGAAGGCAGCCGCGAACGATTTGTGAGAACGAATGGCACCCAAAGGCAGTGATCGACGCCCCCTCATCGCAATTTACCCGGGCAGCTTCGATCCGATTCATTACGGCCACATCGACATAATCCGGCGCAGCGTCGCGGTCTTCGATGAGGTTATCATCGCAATCGCTTACAACCCGCATAAGGATTCGGCGCTCTTCACAGCCGACGAACGCGTCGAGATGATCCGCGAAACGATCCATGACCTTGAGCCCAAGGCCCGTGTCGACAAGTTCAGTGGCCTGAGCGTGGACTACGCCGAGCGGATCGGCGCGAGTGTGATTGTACGGAGCCTGCGTGCCGTCACCGACTTCGACTACGAGCTGCAGATGGCTCACATGAACAAACAGATGAAGCCGACGGTCGAAACGGTTTTCCTATTCGCGAATCCGAAGCTGTTCTTCAGCGCGTCGCGTCTCATTAAGGAAGTGGCCGGCTACGGCAAGCGTCTGCCTGAGCTGGTGCCGGATCCCGTGATGACCCGTCTGCGCAGCAAACTCAAGGTCGACTAAGCCACATCCATCGACTCGCGGAACCATCAGTTCGCTTTCGGTTTCGCGGGATTAATCCAGCAGGTAAAATCGGGCTGCGCCGGATTTAAACGGCGCAGCTAAATTTTTATGACCAAACTGAATCGCCGAATCGCTGCAATCAAACCCTCTGCCACGATGGCCGCCGAGGCGCGCGCCACCGAACTGAAAGCCGCCGGCGTCGATATTATCTCGCTCGCCGCGGGTGAACCCGACTTCGATACGCCGGAGCGGATCAAAGATGCCGCGCGCAAGGCGCTCGCCGAAGGGATGACCCATTACACGCCGGTCAGTGGCACCGCCGATCTGAAGAAGGCGATTTGCCTCAAGCTCAAGCGCGACAACGGACTCACTTATGAGCCTGCCGAAATTCTCGCATCGGCGGGCGGCAAGCAGGCCGAAGCGAACGTAATAGCGGCGCTGTTCGATGAAGGCGATGAAGTCATAATCCCGACGCCGGCGTGGGTCAGCTTCGTCGCGATGGTGAATCTCAGCGGCGCTGAAGCGAAACTCGTCGATTGCCCGGAGGAGAACGGCTTCCTGCTCGACCTCGAGCGGCTGCGCAAAGCGATCACACCGCGCACTCGCGGGATCATTCTGAACTCGCCATCGAATCCGACCGGCGCAGTCTATTCGGCTGAGCAACTATCGGCGATCGCCGGCATCCTGCTCGAAGCGGGTATTTGGGTAATGTCGGACGATGTGTACGAGCATATCGTCTACGATAATCCGGCGCCTCATCTATTCGCCGTCGAGCCGCGCCTCAAGGCGAACGGCATTATCTTCAATTCGCTCTCGAAGGCCTACGCAATGACCGGATGGCGTATCGGGTTTGCGGCGGGTCCCAAAGAGGCTATCGCAGCAGCCTCGCGCTTGCAGAGCCAGAACAGCGGGAACCCCAACTCGATCACACAAGCCGCAGCGATCGAGGCGCTCACTGGTCCGCAGGACGACATCAAGACGATGATGGCGGAATTCAAGAAACGCCGCGAGCTGGTCGTGGATCGCGTGCGCAAGCTTGAAGGGTTCAAACTCCCCAACGTGCCCGAGGGTGCTTTCTACGCGTTTCCGAATATCTCAGCGTGGATCGGCGCCTCACTCGACGGCAAGAAGATCGTCGACGGCAACTCGTTCGCCGAGATCATTCTGAATGAGGCGCACGTCGCACTCGTCGGTGGTAACGACTTCGGCGCGCCGAATCACATCCGGATGAGCTACGCGACCTCGCTGGATAATCTGACCGAGGCGTTCGATCGGATCGAGAAGCTGCTCAAGCGACTCAAGAAGTAGGTATCGATCGGCTTGTCATTTCTGCGCGGAGCAAAGACCCTCGCGATTCTTCGCTTCGCTCAGGATGACAAATATCTTTGCCTAATCACGCTTTACGCCATGGCGCTGGGAATTCTCCGGTGACCCGCCATTTTCGATAATCAGCGAGTATCGTAGCGTGATCGAAAGCTAGCGGGCTTGGCGGTTTCGCCGGATCGAACAGACGAGCTTCTTGCGCGTCATCCTGCCCTTTCGGCTCGCCAGTCGCTCGTCCGACATAAACGACGCCGACGGTCTGACCGCGCGGATCGCGATCGGGTCGCGAATAAACGCCGAGCAGTGCCACCAATTCGACTTCGAGTGAAGTCTCCTCGCGCGCTTCGCGAATCGCCGCACTCTCGACCGTTTCGCCGATCTCGACAAAGCCACCGGGAATAGCCCATCCGGGTGGCTGATACTTGCGCTCAATCAGCACGATTCGATTGCCGACTTCGATAATTACGTCAGCAGCTATAGGAGGACATACCGGGCGTGGCATCGCTCAACTCTACCACGACGTCGGATATGCAGGAGGACGTATGCGGATTGGCTCTATCCGATTTGCGGCGCCGGAGTGTCGCAAAGGGTTGCGCACTAAGCGAATCCTCGGGCCTCCGAGCCCTCGTTCAGAGTCAAAAGGGTATTCGCGCGCTCAAAACGACGGCGTGATTGTATGCCGGCTGATCGGTCACGGCGACCTGATAGCCTACGCCCGCAGTAATCCCGACACGCTCGTAAACCGGAATCCTGCCGATCACCACTCCCGGGGTTACAAACACCTGTGTCTCTCCTTCGCGTCCGCCGTTCGGCCACCAGGTATAGTTGACTTCGAGTTCCGGCCAGAAAAGCCTGAACAGGCGGTACTGAAACGCCGTATTCCACGCCAGAGGCATGCCCAATCGCTGAAGGCCTCCGTCGGGGAGTGAAATGCCAGCGGTAGTCTGCACGTCGAAGTCGCCGACCCCCTTCCCAAGAGCGATTGTCGGTGTGAAGATGCCGTGGCGATTGCTGTTGCCGGCCGTTCCTGTGGGCGCGCTGAACCCCATAAGAGCAGTGACGATGTAGTTACCGCTCTCTTCGTTCGCGGAGAGCAATCGGTACTTAACCAGAAACGTCTCGTCAGCCCATCCATCAGTAGCAGGCTTGTGAGTTTTGGTTGCATGCTGAATAGCTCCGTTATGCGCTATCCACGCGGGCACACCGAGGATGAACTCCGTGTTTTGAAACGGGATCAGTTCGAGCCCCTTACCTCCACCGAAGTTGTCTGTGGCAGCCCCATGTTGGTTACCTTGCCAGAACTGATCATAACGGAATTCTTCTTCAAGGCGCGGGGTCACCGTTACCAGTGGCGTAACCCAATGGGGCTGTTCGTTCTGAATAGCGGACACCCGTACGAACCAGTTGCTGAAGTAGTCCACAATCGCAGTCGCGAAGGGCGAGCTATGCGGTATTGCATCAGGCGTGGTTTGAGCTAGGCACGGCGAGACTAATGAGAATAACCCGATGAACGCCGCCATCGCGAGACGACCACCTATTCGGCATCTAGTGAGTAATTTAATATGGCATCTGGATTGTATCATGGCATTTCAGTCCAATCGGACGCGTCAGCGCAGTGAGCTAGTCAGAGACGACCACAGGTCGGCGATTGAGGCTCAGCGCCTGACGCGACTTATTCGTTGATGTTTAAATTATGAACTTTCGGATCGTACGCGCTGTATCCGCTACAAGATCGAAAGATGAATCCGTCGGATGCAACTTCGCTACGCTAGGGACCTCGCGTGAATCTATCGAGACGATCGGCTGCTAAGGTCCCAAGTTCTTGCGCCGTCTTTACTGAACGAGAAGGAATAATTGACGTCATCATAAAACGGCCCGTTCTAGTGGCCCGCCTGGAGCGATCGACCAGTTGCTTGATCAACGGACGCCTTCGCAATCGAGAAGCCATACAGTGCATCAGCATAAGCGGCATCGTCATCGGTGAAGTTGCGTTGCGCGTCTTCGAGCTCGACTACGTCGGCGAGACCCGTAGCGTATCGCTTATCTGCTAAATCGAGCTGAGCGCGAGATGCTGCCAACGCGTGCTCGGCGAAATGAATCCTTTGCACAGCAGATTGCCAGTTAAGAAAGGTGGTCTTCACCTGCAGCACGATTTGCTGACGAAGGTCCTCGATCTGGCTTTCGACGGCCTTTTGACGCAATCGCGCCTCTTCGACCTCGTGAGAAGTGAGAAAACTGTTAAAAATAGGCCAGGTGATAACGATACCAACATTGAAGTTGTTCACCGCTGGCAAACCAGTTCCGAAGGCTGAATAGCCGCCTACCGCATTGACGGTCGGATAGTAATCGCTGCGATACTCCTTGACTTGCGCACCCATCGCAGCTGCCTGAGCGCGCAGCGCTGCGAAGTCAGGTCTTAATTCCATTGCCGACTTCATCAACGAGTCCATCGTTTCGTTGATATTCGCGTACCAAAGGACGTCAGTGAGCGCGTAATTCGGGCTCCTTCCTCCCAGTCCCAGGGCATTGTCGAAGGCGGCTATCGCATCAGCTTCAGCATTACGGGCATCCACCAGATGCAACTGAGCGCGCTCAACCTCGGCTTTCGTGACATACACGTCGAGCTCGGGCCTAAGACCAGCTTTAGCCTTGACGGTGGCCTCGTGGAGGTGAAACTGACGCTCCTCGACCGCTTTCTCATAAACGCGAATGAGCTGTTTGGCCTTTAGCAACGCAAAATATCGCTCCGATACTTCGAGAATTAGATCCAGATCAACGAGTTGCGCTTGCTGTTGAGCGGCATCCGCTTCCAGACGACGCTCCTTAACGAAGCCACGACGACGCCCGAAATCAAAGAGATACTGAGATATAGCAACTCCGGCACCATAGCTGTTCGCGGTATCCCAGTTTTGTGACGTATCACTGGATGGCTGATCGTGGTTGCTTCCCGTCAGCCGCGGGAGAGCTCCATAAGGATTGTAGTAGCTTGTATTGCCGATCCCGTTGTTCGTGTTACGAAGGTACTCGCTGACGCCATATACCTGTGGTCCCAGACCCGACCGGGCTTCTCCAACCTGTTCCTCTGCAGCCCCAGACTCGGCTGCCGCCGCGGCCACCCGCGGATGATATTTCAGAGCAATTGCGATGGCATCCTTCAGAGTGACTTGAGACCCTGCCGGCAATGGTAGCTCCAATGTATGTTGTGCTGTCGAAAGCGTGGGAGCAGACGCTTCCAGCTTGGGAACCGTTACGGCTGTCGAGGAAGATTGTCCGGGCGCCGAGGCAGGCAGCTGTGTTTGATCGAATCCGCTGGCGGCCCCGACCGTGAGCATTAACGTCGCTAAAGCGGTTAGCAGTGACGATGTGTGTCTTAGCATCTTGGGTATGAGTTTCGTGGACAAAGGACGTAACTTTGAGCAGAACGACTGCATTGCTATTCAGCCGTTGCGACAAAGGCGGGCATGCCTTTCTCAGCAAGGTCATACTTGACCGGCTCGCCATCTGACCAATTGTTGTTGAAAGCGGCCACGACCAAAGCAGTATTGGTCAAACCAGAAGTGATCTCGGCATAGTGATCATCGACGATGCCGACACCAACGGGCACTTCGGCGATTCGTCCATCTTTAACCACGAGGACTTTGTTTCGGTCGGCACCGCCCAAGGCGCTTGCAGGCACGCGAAGCGCATCGGCATGGTCCTCCAACATCAAGGTCACCTGGGCATACATTCCCGGAAAGAGTTCGTTCTTGGGATTATCGAGATCGACCTCGGTAAGCATCGTTCTGGTTGCGAGATCGAGCGAATGGGCGAAGCGGACGACCGTGCCTTCAAAGCGCTTACCATGCAGACCCTGGACCTCGATCGTGGCTGGCATCCCTGCGCGGATGGCACTGACCTGCCCCTGCGGCACATAGACGTAGACACGTAACTTATCCAGCCGAGCGACACTCACGACGGGTGCCGCCGACCCTCCGGGCCGCGCGGCCCCTTGCATAGGCGCAGCCACGCTTTGCTGACCACCAGCGTGGATTAAGGCACCGGGATCGACGAAACGTTCCGTTATCACACCGTCGAATGGCGCTATGATGCGGCGGTAGCTATCCATAGCCATCAGTTCGTCGACGTTGGCCCTCGCCTCATCAAACTTTCCCTTGGCTATATCGACATCCTGGCGAGCAACCAGTCGTGGGTCACTCTTCCATACACCCTCGAGTCGTTCGTAAGTGATGCGCTGAACTTCGAGATTCGTCCGCGCTCGTGTTAGCTGTTGATCGAGTTCGGGTACCTCGATAACCGCAAGCACTTGTCCAGCTTTGACGGCATCTCCTTTATCGACATAAATACTTTTCAGGTATCCGGTTACTTTTGAGTACAAAGCTGACTGGTAAAACCCAGCGAGATCACCGGGGAGAGTGATAGTGCGTGAAACGGTGCCGCGGCTCGGATGTACCACGCTAACGCTGGGTGCGGTCGAGGTCGCCCGACTTCTCTGCGCTGCCGGTTTCTCACACGCAATAGCCATCAACATAAGGGTCAGACAGAGCGGAATTATGACCAGCCGACTCATTGAACGTTCTCGCGACGAATGTAGATGAATTCGTAGATACAAGGGACCAATACCAGCGTGAGAACCGTCGATACGGCTAGACCTCCAGCAGCCGCTCGTGCTAAGGGGGCAGCGGCTTCAGCCCCAGCGCCAAGCTTCAGCGCAAGTGGCATCAGGCCCACCACAGTAGCAAGAGCGGTCATTAGGATTGGACGCATCCGGATGACCGCAGATTCCACAACCGCACGTCGCAAAGTCTCTCCTTCGCGCCTGCGCTGATTAGCGAAATCAACGAGTAAGATAGAGTTCGATACAACGATACCCACCATCACGATGATCCCCATGAAAGACTCGATATTGAGGGTTGTCCCGGTGAAGTAGAGGGTCCACACAACTCCGATAAGGCCCATCGGAACGGCGAACATGATGATGAAGGGGTCGAGGAAGGAGCGAAACTGCGCGACCATCACCAGGTAGAGCAGGATCACCGCCAGACCCAGACCAAAGCCGAAGCTCGAAAAGGACTTTTGCATCGCCGAGACCGAGCCTCGAAGATCGACGCGCAGATTCGGCGGCAAGTTCAGCTGAGCAATCGCTCGCGCGACAGCGTCCTGTGCGCCACCGAGATCATCGGTCTTCGGAGACACAAGAACGTCGACAACGCGCTGGATGTTGTAATGGTCAGCCTCGGCAGGATGGTTCTCGCTCACGATGTGCGCGACGTTCCGCAGTAGAACAGCATCTTCGCGAGCTCTTCTCGAGCCGGCTGAACTAACCGGAATGTTTTTGATCGTTTCGAGCGAGTTTATGTCAGGCTCCGGATATTGCGCCGTCAAAAAATAGTCATTGCCGGTCTTCGGTTCGATCCAGATCGACGGAGCGATCATGGCATTTGACGTGAGGGCCGTAATTAGATTGGTGACGACGCTCCTCTGGTCGAGCCCGAGCCGCGCCGCTTTCACTCGATCGACGTGGACGTTGAGCGTCGGGTAGTTCGATTCTTCCGGTATAAAGGTGTTGGCTACTTCAGGCAGCGATGAGATGGCATGTTGGACTTTCTCCGCGGCTGGATAGAGTGCCTGATAGGACGCCCCACTAATCTGCACATCAATCGGTGCGGCAAGCCCAAAATTGAGAACCGAATCGATGATGCTGCCCGAAGTGAAGAAGGTCTGCACTTCGGGAACGCGGTCGGCCAAGGCCTCCTTCAAGCGATCGATGTACTTGAAGGTCGATTCCTTGTGCTCTGTTTTGAGCGCAACCATTACGAAGCCTGAATCACTGGCGGCGTTGGATGAGAACATCGCGGAAAACCCCGGAGCCAAGCCGATGTTCGAGACGATCGTCGAAAGATCATCGGCCGGAATCACCTGCCGAATCACCTGTTCAATCCGCTCAGTAAGCGTTTCGGTCAGTTCGATACGTGTTCCCACTGGGGCGCGGTATTGAAGGATGAACTGACCCGCATCGGTCCGCGGGAACAGCTCCGTTCCGAGTTTCGGATAAAGGACGCCCGCACTCAGAAAGAGCACTGCCACCGCGACAAGAACGAGGGGCTTACGATCGAGCGCCTTTTCCAACGCCGCTTGGAAGCGATGCTCGAAACGTTCATATATCCGTTGAAAAGCACCGAGGAAGCCGCTGCGACCGTGTTCCTCAGCAAGCGCCTCCGCCTGTGTCAGGAAGCGCGCGCAGTAGATCGGAATAATCGTCATCGCAACCATATAAGACGCCAACATCGCTAGTACTACGGTCAGAGCCAGCGCGCTGAACAGGTACTTGGCGACGCCGAACAGGAACATGACGGGGAAGAAGACGATGATTGTGGTAATCGTCGACGCGAGGACGGGAAGCGCGACTTCATCCGCGCCGACTCGCGCGGCCTCTCGCGGCGCTTCACCAGCCGCCAAGTGACGATTGATGTTTTCGAGCACCACGGTCGAATCGTCGACTAAGCGGCCTATCGCCAGCGCGAAGCCCCCAAGGGTCATGATGTTGATGGTCCCTCCGGTCATCATGAGCCCGAAGGTACCGGCGAGAATTGAGAGCGGGATCGAAAGGAAAATCGCCAGCGTCGAGCGAAAGCTGCCCAGAAAGATGAGAATCATGAGAGAGGCGAGCACCGAGCCGGAAACAGCCTCATGCTCAAGTGCTTCTACGGCGTTGCGCACATACGTCGCCTGGCTGAAGATCGCCTTGAGTTTGATGGCCTTGGGGATGCCGTTGATGCGGGGGAGCAGGCTCTCGATTCCATCGACAATCGCGAGGGTATTGGCACCACTCTGTTTGAGAACTGGAATGTAGACGGAGCGCTGGCCGTTGATGCGCACAATATTCTGCTGGATTTGTGACGCATCCTCGGCATGCCCAATATCACCGACGAATACCGGACGCGCATCGGGACCGCCGACTTTGACCGGGACCTCATTGATGGCCTCCGGATTGTCGATCATGCTGTTGGTATAGACAAAGTAGTCAGTGGAGCCGATTTTCGCGTCACCCGCGGGAATAATAAGGTTCGCGCGATTCACCGCCTTGACGACACTCATTAATGTCATTCCGCGGGCTTGAAGGGCCGAAGGATCGACGTAGACCATGATTTGGCGGTATTTGCCGCCAAATGGAGGTGGCACCGACGTTCCACCCACGGTCGCAAGCCAGTTACGAATATTGTATTGCGCCTGATCGCGAAGCTGGGTCTCACTGAACCCTTCACCCGACACGGTGACTAGCGTAACCGGCAGCGATGAGGCTCCGGACTTGAGTACAAGTGGCGGCAAGGTGCCGGGTGGTAGATGCCTCAGATCGGCCATCGCCAGATTACCTAGTTGTGCCGCAGCCGCATCAAGATTCACTCCGGGATGAAAAAAGACCTTGATAACACTGACACCCGGTAGAGACCGCGATTCGATATGCTCGATGTCGCTTCCCAATGTGAAGAAGCGCTCAAACCGCCTGGTTATATCCGCTTCCACGTCAAGGGGCGGCATCCCGGGATAGAAAGTCGCAACTTCGACTACTGGAATGTGAAGACTCGGAAACACGTCGACCGGCATTTGGGCGAATGCCGTTATTCCTAGGATCGCGATAATCAATGCGCCCACAATAATCGTGTGCGGATTGCGCAAAGAAAAACCTGCCATAACAACTGTTCCTGCAACTCAGTAAGGAGAAGGTGGGACGTAAAGAGCTTCCTTGACGGTCGACCAACGAACGTCTTCGCCGATCTCCAGGTCCTTGATGACACCATCGACGAGAGCCTTTTGATCATCGAAGGTGGAGGTATCAGCGGGAAAGTCCGAGTTTCCCCAAGCAAGGTCGTTCAACATTACCTGTTCGTTGTGATCATCCTGGCGACGGGCCTCCTCAAGCTTCGCGATTAGACGAACACGATCGGCATTGGTCATTGTTTTAGGGGGAAGCCACAAAGCATCATTGATTCTCGATGGCGCTACATCGAAGCCGTAACGCAGTTCCTTGATTACTCGATCGGCCTTTCGCATCTGGTCTAAACAATCTTCCCGCGAGGCCTTCGCGACGTCGTCGCTCATCACGCAGTTCCAATCTGTCGCCTTGGCCGACTGGAGCTTCTCGATGAGGTTGGAGCGCTGCCTGTTCGAGAGAAGAGGCGGTTTGACCGTCACCGGCTCGGCGCATCCACACACCGCCAACGCCACGAGCAAAATCGCGCACGACGCGAAATGCCTTATCATCAGCGATACCCTCTCAGGTCGAGTAGAAGAGAGTCACGCCCGCGCGGGATGGCAGAAATGGTGAGCCGGGAGAGGATCACACCATCTTGGGAGTGCCATCCACGCGCGGACGGATCCTTAATCTTCAATAGGGCGACGGTATGACGGCGAGAGCCTCTCTAATGTCCGAATAACGGACGTGCTCGCCGATCTCCAAGTCTTTGATTAACGCGTCAATCTTGGCCTTCCGTTCGTCGAATTCCGTGGTGTGAACGGGAAATCCGGAACGCGTCCAGGCTAGATCGTTGAGCATCGCTTGCTCGTTCGCGTCATCTTGCTGGCGCGCTTTTTTCAGCTGATCTATCAACCGCACTCGGTCGGCTTCGGTCATGTGTTTGGGCGGCATCCAGAGTGCCTCGTCGAGTTCGCTCTGCGATACGTTAAACCCATGGGTCAATTCCTTAATTGCTCGATCAGCTTTGTTCATTTGATTGAGAAACGTTCCTTGCCTCGTCAGCGACACATCCGGGTCCATTGCTGCCTGCCAATCGGCGTTCTTGGCGGCAGTAAGCTGCTCGAGGACACGTTGTTTCGAGGAAGTTGCGTTAACTGCTCCTAAAGAAGAGCCGCTCTGCGCGTACGCAGAGGAATTGTGAAGAGCGGCCATCGAAAATAAGGCCAAAACGAGGATCCGAAGAGCGCCCGTGTTCCAGACCATTGCTGTCAGCTCCCCAGCCTGTATTGAGGCTGTCGTATGTCGTTCCTTGGTGATCGAGCCCACCCCTTTCAGGGACGGCTAACGATCGGACAATTTCGGTAGACACGAGAAATCGCAGACGAGGCCTTTTCGCTAGCGACTTCGACCGGGCGCAACTACGCCAAGCCATAGACGCTACGGATGCACTGTCCGCGACGGGAACTAAATCAGAGGATCTGGGGTATTAGAGGAAGAACGCCCGAGTTTCAGGCGATGCAATAAGTACGATACGGAACGTGCACGCACCGAAGCGGTTGATTCACGAGTCTGCGGGAAGCGCGACTCGGGAACTGATTCTTCCTCCGTCACTAGTCCAAGCGGCTGAAGGTTGCTTGTCGCAATCCGCTCCGCCACGTCGTTCTTGGTCTGCTCCAAGACGACGTTGCGTTCGATAGCGCGCCGAATCTCCGGAGCCCTGACGTGCTCGGTTACAACGTGTACTCGTTGTGCAGGAAAGATGATCAGCATCAACGCGATACACAGCCACAGGGCTGCACGCATTCTGCTCAGGATACCAACTAGGCTATCGCGGGTTGAGAACATGATCCTCTTTCAGTTAGAACCATTTTGCCCTTCTGATCAAGAGCCAAAGACTTCTTGCTTCACTCCGTGGCGGAAGGTCTGACCTCCGGGGACTTTGCCCCGTTCTCATCGCGCAATCGCGGATCGTTTGTAGCGATACAGGTGGCCTCGCCCGCCGTGGTTATGTAAAACGGGCCCCAGAAATCTGCGTCCGAAGTCTTGTGTTTGAGCTTCTTGTAAGTCTGCTCGAATTTCTTGCGATGCTTGGCCACCGCCTCCTCACAATCCTTCGCCGCATCGAAAGATTCGGCGATCGTCCAATGAGAGATCGGAGCCTTGTTGTCAGGCCAAGGAACTCCGTTTTGCTGACCTGTTGGAGGGACCATCAGGTACCAACCGATCAGGCCTAACGCTGTCGCGTGCCAGAATCTTTTAACGCTCAAGATTACTCCCTGCTGAATTCGGCCTGATTCGGTGCGGCATTCCCTCTTCGGGAATGCCGCACCCCATCCATGTGCTGTAGCTTCGAGCCTGCCGCCTAGTCGCTTAACGCAGCAGTCGACTCCCTACGCCCAACCACTGGCTCGTTCGCCTCTCAAGCGCTCATCGGCCGTGATTGCTTTGCCTTATTTCTGTGCTCAGTACTGGAACTGCACGTTGAACATGATGGCATGGATGTCACGTGGCACCGGGTATTTTACTCCACCTTGGATGTTCTGTGGGGCGTTCTTATCGAGAGCGGCCACATCTGCAGAGGTGAAGTCGAATTGATTGTGGTAATAGAGCAGGTTCTGACTGTCCAGAGCAAATTTAAGGTACTTATTGTACTGGTACTCCACGCCAACGAGGAAGCGCTGGAAATCAAAAGGATTCACGTTTGCGTTGGTGTTAGACCAATTCTGCTCGAAGAGGCCGAACGCAGTAAACGGAGTATGTGGAATCGGTATCGACCCCAGAAAGTCATAGCCGAGAAGATTACTGTGCGTTTGGTTTTGAATCAGGTTCGCAAGATTAGCTTCTTGTGTACCAGAATTCGGTCCAGAGCCAGAGAACAGGTTTCCCGAATTGAACGCATTCCGGCCCCAATCAAATTCGCCTGCAAGATTGAACAACGATGAGTTGTAATGTACTAGCGCTGCCCAGCGTTGCAGGGAGTTGTTTGACGTAGCCGAGGATGAAGTGGCACTCGGCGCCTTGTTGTTGTACCCATAGTCATAGAAACCGGTCAAACCAAGACCATCGAAATCCTTGGTTGCACCGAAAGGATAGACGGTAATGCGACCCATCGCATCCTTGGTGTTGGCTTGCTGATAGTGATGGAAGTTCGCGTTGTCATAAACGCCAACCGCATAATCGATATAGTATTTCTCGCTAGGGCCGAAGTAGATCGGGCCTTGGACTGCCAAACCCGGATAACTTGATGAAAGGCTCAGATAGTTCCATGGCGTCAATCCGACATAGCGGAAACCCCAGAGATGCTCTTCCCAATCAGTCAGCGGTTGCTGCTGAATGCCAAGCTTAACCAGGTCCTTTCTGAGCGCTTCGTTCCACCTAAAGGGGGTGTTCCACTGTAAATATCCGTACTTCAGACGAAAATCGAGGTTGCCATCCACATTACTGCTGACAGTAGTGTTCGGCGCAGTGTTGGTGGAACTGCCGTTACCGACCTGGCGATAGATGTTGGGAGTGACGCGCACAGTAAAGTCGTCATTGGGCTTGAACTGAAAGTCGAGATAGGTTCGAGTTACATCGAACGAACTATAAATATTGTTCTGAGGTCCAGGAGGGTTGACTTGCGTCGTGAACTGAGGGCCGTAGCTCGTGTGCGTATACGTCGCATAGTCAAGGTATACCAACGTTCCGAGCGAGAACTTGTTGAGCCATCGATCGGTATAAGATTGCCAAGCGGGCTTTATCTGCGCCATTTGATGCGTAAGGTCATCGTTGGCGAGCTGGAGTTGCTGGTTTTTGGCGCCCAGCTCAGCGAGTTTCGCACGATCTTGGTCGACTTTTCGTTCGGTTTCTTCCTGACGTCGTTCGAGGGTCTGTCCCGATCCTGAAAGCGCCGAGGGCGAGACTTCCGTCAGAAGTCTTCGCCCGCGACCAGGCTCCGTGTAAACGATATGCGTTTTCGGGTCGACATAGAGCCTTATCATCCCGTCCGTTGTTGTTTGAGCTCGGGATAGCGCAGGCAGTAGGAAGCAGCCGGCCATCGTGGCAAGACCCAGTCCTACATTCTGAACAGTTCGCTTTGTCCTTTTCATCTGGTTTTCAACTTTCTCGCTTGAAGACATATTCGTCATTTTCGCCTGTGTCCGAGGGTTGAAGAGTAGAGCAGTCTTCAGTTCACCTGCCGAGCCGCTGCAGTAACCGATGGAACGCTCGTTAATTAGGCGTTTAAGTGTTTGAAAGTAGTCGACGACGCTCGGTAAACCGTCCCAAAGTATTGACGTTGCGTGTTTGAGCGAGTACGTAGTCTGAGCTGCCGTACGCAAGCCCATGCGAGAGCGAAGACGCTCATTCGATTTGATCACTTTTCCAGACTCCCTTTTATCGCGGGGTCGCCTGCGCCTGTCAGATGGCGCCCAAGAACAACCACACGAACGGAATTAGTCGCTTTGCACACGCTCGGTAGAAGCGCGGCAGTTACCTTGTCATCCCAGCGTCGGATGACCTCGACAGTGGGTGGGCAAGGAGGAGCGATAGGAAGCTAGATCAGTGGATCGGGATTATCCGGAGGAGACCCCAATTTCAGCCTGACGACGAAGTTTCGTCGTCGGGCGATCGATGCAAGATGCGCCGGGCGCGAGCGAAAGGTTCTCGGCCGTGTACAAGCAAGCAAGACTGGAAGCCGCGAAGGTATCTGCGCTTCACTTCCATCCGAGTGATCGACGGTGACCGTCTCGACCGCTGTGTGTCGGATCACGGTTCGCCTCGTCTTCTGGGTCCGATAATGATCGCTGAAATCGTGGGCCGTGAGATGCAGCGGGAACAGCAGAAGCATCACGATACTGAGCGCGGTGGCCACCGTAGAGAGGGACCATGCAGCAACTCGAGAGAGTGAGCGGATGCTTCCAGGAATCATCGGTCGCAATAGTGCCG
This sequence comes from Binataceae bacterium (SeqCode), assembly GCA_035541875.1. Classification (GTDB taxonomy): domain Bacteria; phylum Desulfobacterota; class Binatia; order Binatales; family Binataceae; genus JAJPHI01. The sequence goes on along the minus strand of DATKML010000057.1, from coordinate 17,305 downwards.
TTCGATGTGGCGGAGACTACACACATGATTGTTGCGACAGCGTTACGACGGAGTGAGTGTCTAATTAAGACGAGGGCGAGGCGTAGTGCTTCTGGTCATGGAGCCATCGAGTGGATATCGACGATGACCGTCTTCAAAGACAGCCTGTGCCGAGACCCTGCGCCGACATATGGCGCGTTGTTGACTTGACAGAGAGCGGTCGGCGACGCGCAATCTTGGGTTACAAGTTTGTGATCGATGGGTTATCTGATTTGATAGACCAGTTTTTCGCTAAGGTAAGCCCACCTAGTCACGTACGGCGACTAGGTTGATCAACGTTTCAGCGTGCTGAGGCCGTAGAGGTAAGCCGAATAAATACTCCTTGAGACCAAAATCTTTGCGGCTCCACCATAGGTAAGGATAAGACACGGACATGGGCGTAACCGTGAATCCCGCGTTACGGATCATGGCTAGGTACTCCGCGGCCTTCCATTGTGACTCCTTCGGATGGCGGAAGAGTAAGCGGATTATCCACGACGTAATGAATGGCTCGGTCGATTCCGCAAATAACAGCAGCCCACCGGGCTTAAGGACCCGGTAAAATTCTGCGAGGACGGCCTTTTGATCCACGACGTGATGGAGCGTCTGGTGGCAAAAAATCATGTCGACCGATTGATTCCTAAGCGGAATCGCAATACCTGACGCCGCTAAGACCTCGCTAGAATGCTGCATTTCCTGTGCTGCCAAGTGCGCTCCGGCAAGCATCCGTCGGTCACAATCGATGGCGACGATCTGACGCGGACGGAATCGATGGTGAAGCATCTGGAACGAAAGCCCGAATCCGCAACCGAAGTCTAGAATGGTTGGGTAGGATTCGACTCGATGCGGGATCAATCGCTCAAGATCGTCGAGCGCCGCTCTGAGCACGTACTCCGACCAGATTTCGCTGCTGATAAACCAAACGCCGAAACGGGATTCCGGTACGACATGGGGATGAACCGAACCGTGTCTTGGCAAAGAATCTAGCCTCCGGCTTCGGATGCCCCAATCACCGGAGAGATGTGCGGTGAGTCGCCGCCGGCATGACCCGCGCGCCAAAGGCATAACCTATCGATAGAGCATAGAACATGCATTTAAAGGCCAACAACGGCAACTGATCCCGCCACCCGGATCGCATGTTTCCCGCAAGTAGCGAAACCACGCCGGCACGCATCTGAAGGCGGTTACTAGGCGCCATAAACATATCTCGGAAGACCGGATGGTTGATGCGGTGGATAAACCATGCATATTTCTTTAGCGAATGGCGAGCACGGCGCTCCGCCCTCCGAGCCATTGTCAGGCCCACCTGTGCGTCCTCGAGCCACTTCATTGCAATTTCTGCAGCGCTCTCTCCGCTCATCATAGCGAACATGACGCCGGTCGAGAAAATCGGATCGAGAAAGGCGAAAGCGTCTCCAATCATCAAGTACCCTTCGCCACAGGAAGCTTTGGCACAGTATGAATAGTCCGCCGTTCCTAGTACCTCTGAAGCCAAGATCGCCCTCTTCATGCGCGAGCTTACCGTGGGGCTGTCGCGCATGAGATCGAAAAAGAAGGCTTCCAAATTGTCTCGCCGATCCTTGAACGTCTCTTGCCCCCCAACGAACCCGACGCTGGTCAACCCACCGGGTAGCGGTATCACCCAGAACCAGCCTCGGCGCGTCAGATGGATGGTAATGTGACCCGGTGGCTTGTTCCCAGGGAAAGCTACGTTCCGAAAATGCGCGTAAACGGCGGCCGTGGAACCCGATTTTTGGACCACCTTCAATCCGAGTCGACGTGACAGGAAGGTGTCACGTCCGGAGGCATCGATGATTAGTTTCGGCGCGAAGAGCTTGGTCCGAGCTTCGGTGCTTCGCGCGGTAACAGAACGTCGGCCGTTGGCTTTGACGAGATTGACTTCTGTCACGACCGTCTGCTCATAGGCGCGCGCCCCTTTGCGTTGCGCGTTCATAAACAACGCATGATCGAACTCAGCTCGCTTCACCTGAAAGGCATGGGTGTAGTCATGAGCCAGACCGGTGGCAAAGTCGTATTCCGAGGACATGCCGGTCTCATCGGATACGAACTGAGCGCCAGGTTTGAAGACTCCTATACGACTAATCTCTTCACTAACACCGAGCCGTTCGAAGATCGGAAGGCTCCGCGGTAACAAGGATTCGCCTATATGAAAGCGTGGGTGACAGTCTTTCTCGATGAGCACAACATCCACGCCGCGCTCGGCAAGGAGAGCCGCAGCCGTCGAGCCACTGGGACCACCACCGATGATCAGCACATCACACAGGTCTGAAGGTGGCGACGAAAATGCCGGCAACGTTATGACCTCCAGCGGAAGCAAAATGGAAATCTCTATCCAAGCTGAGCCGCGCAAAACTATAAAGTGTTCATGCTTGCTAACAAGCCCTCCATAGCTTACAGGGATCATCTCTATAACGGTGAGTTGGTCCGTTCAAATGAATTCTTCTAGCATTTGGGCCCACGTTAAATTAGTCTGGGCGGCTACAGCGATGACGCAACGCTATCGTCGAGAGAGGGTCTGAGCCCGAGATGTCGGTGCAGGAGCTTCGATTCGGGATTACCAAGTGGATTGCTTGGGGACATGGATTGGAGGCCTGCCAAGTTTTCAACGAGTCACCTGCTGACAGCCGACGACCTCTGCGGGACGATCGAGGAGATTACTGGGTTAGCCTCCCGGCGCTCTTGCATCGGCGGATAAGTTCCATTGGACAAAATGCCTTTCGTGCGTGTTCTGCCTTGGGCATGCAAGAGGATCCTGCCCGTTTTGTCTTCTGCTCACGCTTCGGTGAATTAGATCGCACCCTCCGCATATTGCGCTCATTATCTGATGGGGAACCCGTATCCCCGGCCGACTTTAGCCTTTCGGTCCACAACGCTTTGGTGGGTCTTTTCTCGATTGCATCAAAGAATCCTCAGGGACATACGGCGCTGGCTGCCGGAGCCGACACATTCGCTTATGGGCTGACTGAAGCGATTGCTATGCTACGCGATGGGTCTAATCGAGCAGTGCTCCTTGTTTATTACGAAGAGGCTTTGCCGCAACCGTATGAAGACGATACAGAGGTCTCGGAAACGGCCGTGGTATTTGCAGCAGCGCTTGAACCTTCGACAGACCGACGAGGGGAGATAGTGCTGACGTGTGAAAGACTGGAGAATCCGAATGTCCGGCGCTCTGCCAGTGCGCAGTGCCGCGCCTTTATAGACTTCCTACGGTCAGGGGGTCTGGAGCTACGGTATACAAGCGATCGCGTCGAATGGCGATGGCAACGCTGTGTCTAAAGCGCCTGTTCTACCTATGGCGGCTCTTCTGGACGCTGGTAGCGTTCCCGCTGCTCAGCATAGGCGGATTTTTGCTCGCTACCACGTTCATCCCACTCATTACTCTCTTCGTCGGCGAGCAAGGCGAGCGCCATCGCCGGGCACAGCGGGTGATTCGAGAGGCGTTCCGAGCTTATCTTGCGTTGTTACAGATCCTTGGATTGATGAAGATCGAAGTCGTTGGTCGAGAGAAACTGCGCGACTGTCGAGGAAAGCTGATCATCGCCAATCATCCTACACTAATCGATATCGTGCTTCTGATAGCTGCATTACCCAAAGCGAAGTGCGTGGTGAAGGCCGAACTTTTCGCTAGCCGAATGATGCGCTCTATTGTCAGTGCGGCGGGGTATATCTCGAATGCTTGCGATCCGGAGGTTCTGATCGAAAAGTGTCGGTCCGCCATTGAGGCTGGCGACAATGTGGTAATTTTCCCTGAAGGAACCCGTTCCGTACCTGGCCAGCCGCTCCATTTCCAGCGCGGCTTCGCTCATATTGCCACTATTACGGGCGCGCTCCTCCAACCGATCGTAATTACCTGTGAACCGATAACCTTGGTGAAAGGCGAATCGTATTTCAAGATTCCCAAGTCGCGTCCCACTTTTCGCCTCGTCATCCAAAACGAAATCGACCCGCAGTTCTTCCTCAAGCACACAACGTCGCGCTCCCGAGGAGCTCGTGCACTAACGACCTACCTTGAGCAGGTCTATCAGCCAGAGTCGCACAATGCCTAACCTTGAAAACGAATTGAAGGAACTCATCGTCAAGGCGCTCGATCTCGAAGACATCACTCCGGCGGAAATCGATAGTGATGAACCGCTCTTCGTAGAAGGCTTGGGTCTGGACTCGATTGACGGCTTGGAACTGGGTGTGGCAATTCGGAAGAAATACAAAATCAAGGTCCAAGGCTCGAAGGAGGAGATACGAGCAATTTTCCGAACGGTGCGCTCCTTAGCGCGCTATCTGGAGAGACAAGAGCCCGAACGATGATTTCAAGGACCGAGATTGAAGCGGTGCTTTCCCGCTACCTCCAAGAGCTCTTTGAACTTCCCGCAGATAAGATTGTGAAGAGCGCACGGTTGGGCGATGACCTTGGCCTCGATAGTATCGATGCAGTAGATCTCGTCGTGAAGTTGCGGGAGTACACAGGTCGCAAAATATCGCCGTCGGAGTTCAAGAGCGTGCGTACGATCAATGACTTAGTCGAACGCATCTACGTACAGGTCAATGATATCGCGCATTCTTGAGATCGCACTCGGCTCGATCAGCGTCGCCTATCCGTTTCTTGTTTTCTTCGGCTTACGGGTTTTACCTGCTAGGGATATTGCTCTCGGACTCGCACTGCTCTTGGGACTGCGCCTGAGTGTAGCGCGTGCATATGGTAAGCCTGATTCGTTACCCATTCTGGCTTCCGCTGCGGTTCTGTTCTTTCTAATTCTCCGCTCTCCAGCGATCGGGTTGCGTGCCTATCCCGTCATTTTGAGCTCGGTCTTTGGGGCGGTCTTCGCTTATTCGCTTATTTCTCCCCCGACGGTCGTAGAGCGAATCGCGCGTCTGCGTCATCCTAATCTGCCGGCTGAAGCGAATTCGTATCTACGCAAGGTAACTGTCGCTTGGGTGGTCTTTTTTGTGGTGAACGCCATCGTATCCGCCACCACGACGCTAAGCGGTAACTTGCGAGTTTGGACGATCTACAACGGTCTGATTTCTTACCTCGCCATGGGCACGCTCTTCGGCATTGAACTGTTGATACGTCGGCGGGTGCAGCGACGCTTCCTTCGAGGCGCTGGATGAGTCTTGTATCTGTCTCTGATCTGTTGGCCGGCTCTAGGCCTGCCGAGCATCTCGTTGCATTGGCCGGGGGAAAACCCATCGATCTTGCCCAGTTTCGCTCCGATATCGAGCACAATGCGAAATGGCTAGCCGACCAAACGGTAAAGTGCGGCGCGGTTGTCTGTGACTCCGGCTACTGGTTTATCGTTGGATTGCTTGCGTTGTTAAGGGTCGGGGCCAAAGTGATCCTGCCCCAAAACTCCCAACCCGGTACTTTGCGCTCGCTGGCAGGCGAAATCGATGCATTGCTAATCGACTGCGAGAGCGTCGACGCCTGGAGAGAGCACAAACTACAGTCGGGGCATCGGGTTGTAGAGCCCTTCCGCGATAAATTCGACGCCAGCCAGCTGTATTTCTTCACTTCGGGTTCGACCGGGGAAATGAAACGGGTCGAGAAGTCGCTCGCGATGTTTGAGCGAGAAGCACTCCTACTCGAACAAAAGTGGGGCGCTGATCTGGGTAGAGTCCCTGTGATCGGAACTGTAACGCATCAGCATGTTTTCGGCATGACGTTTCGAATCATGTGGCCGCTGGTAGCAGGTCGACCATTTCATGCGGAATTTCATGTCGCGTGGGAATTGCTGAAGGCCCACCTCGACGGCCCCTCGATAATCATCACGAGTCCAGCACAGCTTACGCGGCTGGGGGGCGTGAGTCCCGAGCGGCCGAACAATCAGCCGCGCCTGATCATCAGCGCGGGAGCTCCATTGCCGCTCGACGCAGCGCGCGAGGCGGCCTCGCTCTTTGGTTGTCCCCCCACCGAGATTCTTGGTAGCACCGAAGCCGGAGTTATCGCGTCGCGCCACCCTGTCATAGAGCGCGATCCGTGGGAGCCCCTACCTAACGTCGAGGTTGGAGCGGATAGCGACGGGATAATGTTGTTGCGTTCGCCGCATTCGTCGGACTCCGGATGGTCCCGGCAACCTGACCGTATCGCCCTCGTCGGTGATGGATGTTTCCGACTCGAAGGACGAGTTGACCGCGTTATAAAGATTGAAGGGAAGCGAGTCAGCCTCGAACGACAGGAGCGCGAGCTTACGTCTCTCTCCTGGGTCAGCGATGCCGCGATCGTCGCGCTTGGCGGGGAGCGTGCTTATCTTGGAGCAGTGGTGCAATTGTCGGAAGCTGGAATCGCGGAGATGAACCGGCTGGGAAAGTTTCGTTTCGAACGGAAGCTTCGACGAGAGCTCTCGGTCTTCGAGGATCCTGCTGTGCTGCCTCGCCGATGGAGGTTCGTCAAGAGCATGCCCGCGGATGGGCTCGGCAAGCGAAAAATAAAGGATATGTTGGCCTTGCTGGAACAGAACGCATGAGTGCGGAACGATCGGAAGCTGCCGAAGCGCGTCCAACACTGCCTGAGCTCCTTGAAGTAACGCGAAAAGCTGATGAGGTCGTTCTTAAGTTAGCGATTCCGCGAGCGCTTTTATTCTTCGAAGGCCACTTTCCTCATTTCCCGATTTTGCCAGGAGTAGTGCAGCTGCATTGGGTCATTCATTACAGTAAAGAGCTGCTACTACCGGATGCTCTCTACGGAACCGCGATTAAAGTTAAGTTCCTGAAGCCGATTCGCCCGCTTCAGCAACTGACATTGAGGCTCAAGTATTTAGTTGCGAAACGTGAGGTTCGCTTCGAGTATGCAGATAAGGGAGGTTCCTGTTCCTCGGGTCGGATCGGGTTTGTGTCGGAATGACGGTCAAATGCTGCGCGATTATTCCGAGCTATAACCACACCCAGTCTATCGGCAAGATTTCTGAGCGGCTGCTGGAGTTGGGTCTCGCCGTCTTTATCATCGATGATGGAAGCGACGAACCTGCGCGATCGATAATTGCTGCCCACCATTCTCCGGATAAGCAGGTGATCGTCGACCGGCTGTCGGTGAACAGCGGCAAGGGTGCCGCTGTAATACGAGGGTTCGATTTGGCTCGCGCCGCCGGTTTTACTCACGCCCTTCAGGTCGATGCTGATGGGCAGCACGACCTTTCCGAAGTGGAGAGGTTTATCATCGCCGCGCGAGAACAGCCGGAAGCCTTTGTCGCCGGTCAGCCCATCTTTGACACGACGCTACCACGATCTCGTCGTATCAGTCGCTCGATAACCCATTTCTGGGTCGGCGTCGAGACGATGACCGCCGATCCGGTCGACTCGATGTGTGGACTACGGCTTTATCCGCTGCACCGAGTGACCAGGATTCAGGAAGCCAATCGGTTGGGTCGGCGCATGAACTTCGACGTAGAGATTTTCGTTCGACTCATCTGGGACGGTGGACCAGTGGTTTTGATCCCCGTCCGGGTGATCTATCCGCCTGATAATTTTTCGAACTTCAATCTTTTTCGCGACACCTTGGCGATTTCGGCGACGCACACGCGACTCGTTCTGACGATGCTTCCGGCCGCGACTGCGCTTTGGCGACGTCGCCTTCGGTCGGCGCGCTCATCAAGCCACTGGTCGATCATGGCGGAGCGTGGCGCGTTATGGGGGCTAAAATTTCTGGCGCTATGCTACCGTTTGGCAGGGCGCACAGGATGCATGATAGCTGTCATCCCAGTCACCCTTTACTTTAATCTAACCAACAGCAGCGTTCGACGCTCCTCGCGCGAGTTTCTGAGCCGAGCCTTTCACGCGAAAGGCATCGACTACCAACCCGGATGGTTCGCCACCTTCAAGCATGCTCTTGCCTTTGCCCGCAAGACGGTGGATACGTTTGCCGCGTGGCTGGGCGGAGTTAGTGCGCAAAACGTGGTGGCAGAGGACCGAAGCGGGTTAACGGCGCTCGCACAGAGCGGGGAAGGGATCCTGCTTATCGTCTCGCACGTCGGGAATATCGATATCAGTCGCGCTTTGCTTGATGATGCCTTACGCGCTCGCATCAAAGTCCTGGTTCATACTGCTAACGCTGAGAAATTCGCGCGTGTCCTGCGTACTTTTCGCCCCGACGCGATGAGCGAAACAATCCAGGTTAGCGATGTAGACCCGGGAACGATGTTTGTTCTCCGTGATGCAATCGAATGCGGTGACTGGATCGCGACTGCAGCCGATCGCACTCCGGTAAGAGGAGACCAACGGGTCAGTGTCGTGCCATTCCTCGGCAAACCTGCCCCTTTTCCACAAGGACCGTACATCCTCGCGCATCTGCTCGAGTGTCCTGTTTACCTTATGTTCTGTATCGAGGAAGATGGGCGCTATCGGTTATACTTCGAAAAGTTTGCTGACCGTATCGATCTTCCGCGACGCTCGCGTGAGCAAGCGCTAAGTCAATGGGCCGAGCGCTTCGCAAGGCGACTCGAAGTATACTGCCTGATTGATCCATTCCAATGGTACAATTTCTTCGATTTTTGGCAGGTGCCAACAAGCAACAGTGTAAGCGATGATCTCCACTGAGGTTCTGATCAAGATTCACTTTTACGATCTCGATCCGATGCGCGTTGTTTGGCACGGGCATTACCCGCGCTTCTTCGAGCAGGCGCGGGCCGCGTTGTTCGACAAAATCGCCTTCGGCTATCACGAGATGGCCGATAGTGGCTTCCTGTGGCCAATCGTTGATATGCGTATCAAGTTTGTCCGCCCCATCACCTTGACTACTGCAATCAAGGTTAACGCAACCCTCGTTGAGTATGAGACTCGGCTCAAAACCAACTATGTTATCCGCGACGCCGAGACGGATGAGGTTCTGACGAAGGCCCATACGATTCAGGTTACGGTCGATAAGCAGAGCATGGAACTATGCTTCGAAACGCCGCCTGCGCTGGTCGAAAAAGTTCGGCTCGCGTTGTGAGACGCCTTCTGATGGCGGTGTTTGCAATCAGCTTGCTTGCGCCAATTTGTAGAGCGCAAGTCTCCAAATCGTCACCAACTCCTTCAAAGAACCTGTCGGGACGCTTCGAGCAGACCCGTCAAATTACCGGCATACCGACTCCCCTGAAGAGCGACGGCAGTTTCGTCCTGGTGCCGGATGAAGGGCTAATCTGGCGCGTCGAGCATCCCTTTCAGGCAACTACCGTTATTACCAAGGAAGGGCTCGACCAGATAGTCAATGATAAGGAAGTGCAGCGCATAGACGCATCGCGCGCGCCGATGGTGAGTCGACTGAACGAGTTGCTCAACGGCGCGATGATGCGTGACTGGAGCGTTCTACGTAAGGACTTTGCCGTTACTACTTCGATTGATCGGCACTCCTGGCGCACGACCTTGGTACCTTTGCGACGCGATGATTTGGTGTCCGGCACGTTCGCTTCGATAGCGATAACGGGCGGAGCAACGGTTGATGATGTCGAGATCACTCATCGCAACGGTGATTCGGAACACTTGCGGTTCTTCGACCAGCGCATCGGATACGCCCCGTTGCAACCGGAGGATGCGCATCTTCTCGGTGGCAAAGGGGTCAGCCAGGGCTCGCACTGATGAAGGCTGCCGCGCTTGCCTGGTTGGTTGTCCTCATTGCCATGGGCGCGATTCTTGCCGTTCGCGTCTATCGAGGAATCGACCTGCAGACTGATATGACCGCACTGCTGCCCGTGCAGGAACGCGATCCGGTCGCCGACCGTGCAAAGCGCCGCGTCTCGGCACTTTTAGCTGGCCGTCTTCTGGTGCTTATTGGTGATACCGATCGGTCACAAGCGCGCTCAGCAGGAACGGCGCTCGCCGACGCGCTTTCCGGGTCCGGCATGACCACTAGTGTCACTTATCAGCTTCCTGCGGACGCCTGGCGAGAGATTGGCAAGATGTACTTCCCCTATCGCTATGGTCTGCTTGCGCAAGGTGATCGCGAGCTTCTGCTGCAGAATCGGGGACAAGAAATTGTGGACCGTGCGATGGCCAGCATTTACGCCCCCACTTCACCCATCGATCTCCAGTTGCTTCAACACGACCCATTTTTGCTCTTGCCCGAATTCCTGAGTCACTTACCCAAACCCGTCGCCGCTTTTACACCCGACGAGGGGATACTCTCACTCCAGGAAGGCAACGTAACGTGGGTTATGTTAGTTGCGCAGCTGAACGGCAACGCCTACGCCGGTGCTTATCAAGACCGGTTCATTTCGCTCTTCGATGGGACTTGCCGGCGAATCGTGGCGCGAACCCCGAACGTCGAGATTTTGCGCCTGGGCGCAATCTTCTACGCACATGCTGGCGCTGGCTCTGCCACTACAGAGGCGAAGCGGCTCAGCGTGGTCTCAACTATCGGAACTATTCTACTGATTTTGATCGTCTTCAGAGCCTTACGCCCGTTGTGGCTCACGCTGCTCGCTATCGCTAGCGGCGTTATATTCGCGTTCGCCGTATGTCTGTCACTGTTCGGCGGTGTTCATGCTGTCGTACTGCTGTTTGGCGTCGGGCTCAACGGCATCGCAGTCGATTATTGCTGGCAATACGTAACTGCGCGCTTCGCGCCTGATGTTCTGACGCCAAGAGATCGGCTTCGACAGGTATTTCCCGGTATAGCTTTGGGAGCGGGCACTACGCTGATCGGTTACGCGACTCTGCTGTTCGCGCCTTTTCCCGGGCTGATTCAGCTCGCGGTCTTTTCGACAGTTGGGCTCGTTGGATCATTTCTAACCATCGTACTCTGGCTGCCCTATCTGGATAGCTCTCTGCCCTTGCGGCACGGTGAACGGATGCTCGCGGCAGTCGATTATCTCTGGTCGTTTTGGCAGCATCCACGTCTCACCCCGATGCGGCTTGGTCTTTTCGCGCTCCTTGGTGGAGCCGCGATACTTGGCGCTATGCGTTTGAAGCTTAACAATGATGTGCGTCACCAACAGACGCTTGATGCCGGTTTGCATGCGCTGGAACTGCGCGTACGTCATTTGACTCAGATTCCAACGAGAACGCAGTTTCTGTTTGTGCAAGGCACCAATCGCGATGCGGTTTTGCAAAGAGAGGAGGTTCTCGAGGCGAAGTTGGCTTCCGCCGGGAACCAAAGGGCACTAGGTGGTATTCAATCAACAGCACAGTTTGTCCCCTCGATCGTCCGCCAGCATCAGAATCGTGATCTTGTAACGAAACGTCTGATGGCCCCCTTCTTGGGTGCCTACCTTAAACGTTTGGGAATGGCAGGAGGCGTGCAAACGGGTGACAACGCGACTACGTATCTAACACCAGATGCAATCCGTAGCGATTCCCCTCTCGCTTTTGTAAAGGATCTCATGATCGAAATCGGAGACGGTGAGGCGGTGGGGCTCGTACTATTGCCCGAGGACGAGCAGTCAGACGCAATAAAACGAATCACCGATAGTATTCCAGGAGTGCACTTCGTCGATGCGCCAGCGGAAATCAGCCAGCTACTCGACAAGTACTACCGTCGTGCAATGATACTCGTCGCAATTTCAGTGATTCTAATGATGCCCCTCGTAATATGGCGGTACGGTATGCTCGGCGGGGTCACAGTCGCGGTTCCCCCGGTTATCGCAGTGATTGCGACGCCTCTTCTATTAGGTGCGGTTGGGATGGATTTCACCTTTTTTGGTGCTATGGGGCTCGTCTTGGTGCTTTCCATCGGCTTCGATTATGCGGTCTTTTGCCGAGAGGCTGGAGGCGTTCTACGAACTGTCGCGATGTTAGGCATCTCGTTGGCCCTTGCGACAACGCTCTTATCATTCGGTTTGATGGCCTTGAGCGCCACCTTCGCTGTACGATCCTTCGGCGCAACGCTCTTGGTCGGAACAACGCTTGCCTTTCTTTTGTCGCCAATCGCCAGCGATTCGGTGTCGAGCAGAGTCTCTTCAATGGAACGGTAGGTCGTTGCGGTTATTTCTGATTCTGCTCGCGACGATTCTGTCGGCATGCTCGACCCGCTCCGACGCTTTCCTGGGTAGCGTCGAGCTCACGCCGAATGCAGCGATAGAGATTCCAAGCGGAAGTAAGCTGGGTTATCCGGTTAGCGCCCGTCAGCTTATCACCGCGCATTTTCGTGGACGGAGTCAGGTCTTCGAAGCCTACGTTAGTGTAACTCCCGACAAAATCCTTATGATCGGATTCGGTCCTTTAGGTAACAGATTGTTGACGGTCACTGCGACCGACCGCGGAATCAACTCGGAGTTGGCGCCAAGCGTGCCGGCCTTCTTTCGCCCCGAAATTATGCTGGCGGACTTCGTGATTGTTTATTGGCCTGCGTCTGAGGTTCGTCGAGGTCTGAAAGGATCAGAGGCGTCACTTCACGACAGTCCCAAGGAACGCCGGATAGAAATAGCAGGGAACGAACTGGTACGGGTGACCTACGATAGTCCTCATGGCGATAGGTGGCCCGAACTCGCGCATCTAGAAAATTTCACGTATGGTTACGAACTGGATCTACAATCCAAGGTGATTGGTCATTGAAGCTCTATCTTAACGCGCTTGGAGTGGTAAACCCGTTGGGATGGGGAAAGCGCCAAGTTGCCTCCAATCTCTTTGCAGGATCGCGTTATGGGCTAGTCAATCGGAGCGACCTTTTGCCTGATCGCACGGTCCGTGTCGGGTCTGTCACTGGCGCGTTGCCGGTACTACCCGAGAGGCTCGATCACCTGGATTGTCGGAACAATCGCCTTACACTCGCTGCACTAAGACAAATCGAACAGGACACCCGAGGAGCACGCGACCGATTCGGATCTGACCGGATTGCGGTGATTATGGGCACGAGTACCTCGGGAATCTCGGATGCCGAGAGCGCCATCGCCTGTCGATTCAAAAGTAATGTTTGGCCGAGGGATTTCCGTTTTCGCGGGCAGGAACTGGGCAGTCTTGCCCGCTTTGTTGCCGAGTATTTCGAACTTGCCGGTCCAACCTACACAATCTCGACGGCATGCTCGTCGAGCGCGAAGGTTTTCGCTTCTGCTCAGCGACTCATGGAATTAGGTGTCTGCGACGCAGCCGTAGTTGGAGGCGTCGATACTCTCTGCAGGATGACGGTAGGCGGGTTCGATTCGATGCAGGCATTGGCGAAGGACTATTGCAATCCGTTCAGTATCAACCGCGATGGCATCAATATCGGAGAGGGTGCAGCAGTCTTCCTGATGACGTCACAGGAAGCGGCAGTCTCGTTGCTGGGCGTTGGTGAGAGTTCGGACGCCTACCACGTGAGCGCTCCGGATCCCGAAGGCAAAGGAGCGGAGCTTGCGATGCGACGAGCATTAGAGGCTGCGCGCCTCACGGCTAACGATATCGGCTATATCAATCTTCACGGGACAGCTACAGAGCTGAATGATCCGATGGAGGCGCGTGCGGTCAATGCGATTTTCGGTGCAGAAACGCTCTGTAGCTCCTCCAAGGCTCTGACTGGGCATATGTTGGGTGCTGCCGGTGCCAACGAAGCGGCCTTCCTCTGGTTGATGCTGGAGCCTGACTTTGCATCAGGTACCGTACCTCCTCACGTTTGGGACGGCGAAGCGGACCCAGCAATAGCGCGGCTTAACTTCGCGTCAGCTTCCATGCGCGTAGAGGATACGCAGCGCTTGGCTGTCTTGAGTAATTCATTTGCGTTCGGCGGAAGCAACGCTTCGGTCGTCCTGGGATTCGGATGGTAGCTTTGAGCGATTGCCCCTATTCTCCGGCCGAGCTTTTGCTCCATCGGCCACCGATGCTCCTATTGCACCAAATCGTTGGTTATAACGCCAGCGAACTGATCGCCACTGTAATAATCGGCCGATCCAGCTTGTTTTTGAGCCCCCAAGGTGTACCGAGCTACCTAGCTATCGAATATATGGCACAGACGTGTGGTGCGTATGTGGGCGCGATGGCGTTGGATGCCGGACTGCCGCTCAAGGTTGGGCTACTGATCGGCACACGCGACTGCAGTGTGACGATACCTTGGTTCGTCGTAGGTGATGAACTAGTCGTGACAGCATCACTAGCGTTTCATGATGAAGGGCTCGCCGCTTTCGATTGCAAAGTCACAGTTGGACAGACCGTAGTGGCCCAAGCTCAGTTGAAGGTCTATCAACCAAAAGAGATTCTGTTTCCATCTGACGAGGAATCCTGAGCCGTGGAACGAACCATCCTTGTGACCGGGGCGAGCAAGGGAATCGGCCGGGCCATTGCGATGCGACTTGCTCGTGCCGGATTCGCAATCGTCGTGCACTACCATCGTGATTTGGAGGGTGCAGATCAAACGCTTAGGGCCATTAGGGAACGCAACGGTAACGGGAGGCTTCTGCAGTTCGATCTTAGTAAGCGCGATGAATGCCGGTCCCGCCTTGAAAGCGATATCGAGCAATACGGCGCGTATTATGGGGTGGTCCTGAACGCAGGAATATCTCGCGACAACGCGTTCCCTGCACTGGAAGATTCCGATTGGGACGAGGTCCTCGACACCGATCTCGGCGGTTTCTACAACGTTCTTCGCCCAGTCATCATGGCAATTGTCGGTGCGCGGCGCGGCGGTCGAATTGTGACCATCTCGTCAATCTCGGGAATGATGGGTAATCGTGGCCAAGTAAACTACAGTGCGGCCAAAGCCGGGATTATCGGAGCGACAAAAGCGCTGGCGATTGAACTCGCGAAGCGCAAGATCACCGTTAATTGTGTAGCCCCTGGTCTCATCGACACGAAGATGCTGGAAGATCTACCGCTCGAAGAAATACTCAAGGCCATCCCGATGCGTCGCGTTGGAACTCCTGAGGAAGTCGCTGCAGCTGTGAGCTTTCTTTGCTCGGATGAAGCGAGTTATGTCACGCGCCAAGTGATCGCCGTGAATGGGGGAATGGCATGAGGCGTCGGGTGGTCGTCACTGGAATGGGCGGGATTACCTGCTTGGGGGAAGACTGGCCGACCATCCGTTCCAATCTGCAGGGTCAGAAGACAGGTGTCCGCTACATGTCAGAATGGGACAAGTTCGAGACGATCAATACCCGTTTAGCCGCACCAATTGTCGGCTTTGACGTGTCGCACCGCTATGACCGCAAGAAGCTCCGTACGATGGGCCCGTTATCCCGGATGGCTGTTTACGCCACGGAACGAGCGCTATCTGACGCAGGGTTGAGTAGCGAGCCATTTCTAACCCAAGGACGGGTGGGTATCGCTTTCGGGTCATCGTTTGGCAGCGCCGAACCGGTATTGGGCTTCGCGGAGTTGATGACTAAGGGCTCTACGACCCAAATCAACGGAACAAGCTACTTACAGATGATGAGCCATACGGCTGCCATCAATATCGGGCTATTTTTTGGCATAACCGGAAGAATCATTCCTACTTCAAGCGCGTGCACTTCCAGTAGCCAAGCTATTGGTTACGGCGCCGAGGCTATAAGTTACGGAATGCAGGATGCCATGATCGTGGGCGGAGCCGAAGAACTCAATGTCTCCGATGCCGCAGTGTTTGATACTTTGTTTGCGACCAGCACCAAAAACGATACTCCTCAAACGACGCCACGCCCATTTGATCGCGATCGCGACGGCTTGGTCGTCGGTGAAGGTGCTGCAACCCTCATTCTTGAGGAATACGAGCATGCTCGGGCGCGCGGGGCGAGGATTCATGCAGAGCTTTGTGGCTATGGGACTAATTCTGACGGGAAGCATGCGACTCAGCCGACGGTGGCGACCATGGCCGGCGCTCTGATCCTTGCTTTGAGGGACGCGGGAGTCCAGCGGGAGGCGATTGGCTTCGTCAACGGCCACGGCACAGCTACCGAATGGGGGGATATTGCCGAGAGCGAAGCTACCGCAGAGGTCTTTGGCAACCGCATACCGATTCATGCACTAAAGAGTTACTTCGGCCATTCTCTTGGAGCCTGCGCCGGCATCGAAGCCTGGTTAGGGATCGAAATGATGAAAGAACAGTGGTTTGCGCCGACCGCAAATCTCGTCAAGGTCGACGAGCGCTGTGCGGAACTGGACTACGTTATTGGTACAGGGCGACAACTCGACATCGAGTACTTTATGTCGAATAACTTTGCCTTCGGAGGCGTAAACACCTCGCTGATCTTTAGGCGTTCACTCTAGCAGCCATTGATGGTAGCCCCGATATTCCTTGGGATGGAGAAAAGGCGCGCGGCATTGATATCGCGCACTAACGTCAACTAAAATGCAACAGCACCAAGCCTGAAAGATAATGGTGACGTGCTAGGTCACGAAGCAGAGGAGCCAAATGCGTATAAAGCGTTTTCTACTACTCGGCCTGATACCCGTGGCTTCGTGCTACTATGCCGGACATTTGAGCCCAAAAATCGAATCCGGCCCGCATGGAGAACAGTACCGCGCCGGCATCGTCTCGTATGCGAACGACGCCCACGCAGCCGGACGAAGGGCAGACGCTCTCAAAAAAATCCAAAAATTCTGTGGCGGCCCTTACACCATTCAAAATGAGGGAGGATCATTAATGGCCAAGGCCAGCGCAACGGTCATCAAATTCCGATGTGACGAAGGTGGTTCGGACATGGAGCAGCCAGCAAAATAAATTTCCACCGTGGTTAATATGCTTGAGCTGCGACTAAGGGCTGACGCGGCGAACCACTTCGAGGTCACGGGTACAAAACAGTCGAAATTCGCCCGCGACCCAACGGCACCTTACGGTAGCGTTTCAACAATCCGAAAGCTGAAGAGAATGAGCGCGCATGAGCTCTCCGGATCCCAAGCTCAACTTTTTCTCATCTTAATCTCCGGAACGATTAGAAGCGCTTAGGTCCGCATCATGCACGCCTCTTCAGTACCGCGTCACCCATTGAGGCCACCTAGGAAAGGTCGGCCAACTGCGTAACAATGATCCCGGGAGTGAGGATGAGGGGCCGGATGCGGGAAAAATGCTCGTTGCGATTGCTCGTCGGATTGCTAGCTCTGAGTAGCTCTGGTTGTTTGCCGTTAACCATCGCATCCGCCGGTTACCAAGTTTACCAGTATAAAAAGACCGGTGAGATTTTCGGGATCAAACCTGACGAGGTGCAATGGCCAACGACCGACGCTGACACGGCCTCAAACGCAGCGACCTCTAATCAATCCCCCACTAATAATGCATCGAATTCATCCAGCGCCCAACCAAAGCCTTATCTAACATCGCCTAATGACGTAGAGTGAAATACGTCTAGTGTGGTGTCCCGTAAATAACTTATTTAATTGTTGAGTTCGGTCGCGTACAATCAAGCTCCATGGGCAGGCCGAATGCGGCGGTAAGAATCAGCGCGGCGGAGGCTGAACAATTGGGCGCGATTGCGCGGTCGCGCAG
>DATKML010000056.1:0-19299 GCA_035541875.1 Binataceae bacterium (SeqCode) | reverse complement strand
GCGTGTGCTGCAGATGCGGCACTTCGATGTGCAGATGATCGGCGGCGCCGTGCTGCACCAGGGCAAAATCGCCGAAATGAAGACCGGTGAAGGCAAGACGCTGGTCGCGACCCTGCCGGTCTACCTGAACGCACTTTCCGGGCGCGGCGTTCACGTCGTTACCGTCAACGATTACCTGGCCAAGCGCGACTCCGAGTGGATGGGCAAGATCTACACATTCCTGGGGCTTACGGTCGGGGTAATCGTCCACGGGCTCACCGACCAGCAGCGCAAGATCGCATACGGCGCGGATATCACCTACGGCCAGAACAACGAGTTCGGCTTCGACTACCTGCGCGACAACATGAAGTTCAACCTGGAAGATTACGTCCAGCGCGAACATTACTTTGCCGTGGTCGACGAGGTCGATTCGATTCTGATCGATGAAGCGCGCACGCCGCTGATTATTTCCGGCGCCTCCGAAGACTCGACCGACACCTATTACGTCGTTGATCGTGTCATTCCGCGCCTCAAGCTCGAAGAGCACTACACGGTCGACGAAAAGCTGCGCACCGTCGCGATGACCGAAGAGGGTGTGACGCGCGTCGAACAATTGCTCGGCGTCGACAATCTCTACGACCCGCGCAATATCCTGCTGCTCCATCATGTGAATCAGGGACTTAAGGCGCACGCGTTGTTCCATCGCGACGTCGAGTACGTCGTCAAAGATGGCCAGGTGATTATCGTCGACGAGTTCACTGGTCGCCTGATGCCGGGTCGGCGATGGAGCGACGGACTCCATCAGGCGGTCGAGGCCAAAGAGAACGTCAAAATCGAGTCGGAAAACCAGACGCTCGCGACGATCACGTTCCAGAACTATTTCCGCATGTACAAAAAGCTGTCCGGGATGACCGGTACGGCGGACACGGAATCGGTCGAGTTTCGCGAGATCTACAAGCTCGAAGTCATGGTTATTCCGACAAATCGGCCGATGATACGCGTCGATAATCATGACGTGGTTTTCAAAACCGAGCAGGAGAAATTCGACGCGGTCGTCGAGGATATCAAGGATTGTTACGAACGCGGTCAGCCGGTGCTGGTGGGCACGGTCTCGATTGAGAAGTCCGAGAAGGTCGCAAACCATCTCAAGAAGACCGGCATCAAGCATTTCGTTCTCAACGCCAAGAACCACGAGCGTGAGGCTGAAATCGTCGCTCAGGCCGGTCGCCTGAAGGCCGTTACGATCTCGACCAACATGGCGGGCCGTGGCACGGATATCGTGTTGGGCGGTAATCCCGAAGGACTCGCTGCGGCGGAGGCCGGAACGCGCGACCCCAACGACCCGAAGTTTCAGGAAGCTCTCGAGCGATATCGCTCACAGTGCGCAGAGGAACGCGAGCAGGTCAAAGCTGCCGGCGGACTTCATATTCTCGGCACCGAGCGCCACGAGTCGCGCCGCATCGACAATCAACTGCGTGGCCGTTCGGGGCGCCAGGGCGACGCCGGCTCCTCACGCTTCTACCTGTCGCTGGAAGACGACCTGCTGCGCATCTTCGGAGCGGATCGTCTGAAGGGTCTGATGGGTGCGATCGGGATGGAAGACAACGTTCCGATAGAGCACAAATGGATCTCCAAGGCGATCGAGAATGCGCAGAAGAAGGTCGAAGCGCACAACTTTGATATGCGCAAGCATCTGCTCGAATACGACGACGTGATGAACAAGCAGCGCGAGGTGGTTTACCATCGCCGCCGCGAACTGCTTTCCGGCGATCCGCTCAAGGAGGATATCCTCGAAATGAGCGATGACCTGATCGAGGGGATCGTCAATGCTCACGCCGATAACGAACGCGATCCTGCCGAATGGGATTGGAAAGAGATCGAGGATGGCTTCTTCAAGCAGTTCAAATTCCGCCCAGCGTTCCGTGAAAATCTGAACGGTGCGGCGCTCGATACGCCCGCGGATTTGATCGAACTGGCGACCCAACGGGTGCACGAACTCTACGATCAGCGTGAGGCAGAGTTCACCGAGCCGGTGATGCGCCAGATCGAGAAGATCGTGATGCTGCAGACGCTCGACGCGCTCTGGAAGGACCATCTGCTCGCGATGGACCATCTGAAGGAGGGCATCGGACTGCGTGGCTACGCGCAAAAGAATCCGCTGGTCGAGTACCAGAAGGAAGGCTTCGAAATGTTCGAGGCGATGCTGCGCGTGATGGGCCAGGATGTGGTCGAGAAGGTATTCTCGGTGCAGGTCCAGCGTCAGCAGGACGTTCAGCAGATTGAGCAGCAACAGCAGCAGCGTCCGCAGCGTGTGATGATGAGTCACGGTGACGAGCCGGTCGCGCAGGATCCTCAGACGGCTAAACGCGAGGGCGACAAGGTTGGCCGCAACGACCTCTGCCCGTGTGGCTCAGGCAAGAAATACAAACGCTGCCACGGCAAGTAATTTAAAAGGTCGGCGCTCCTCCTTGCATAGGAGCGCCACGACCGTATTAAATCGCGCGCGGGAGGACCGTTGATGGAGGTACGTCTCGAGCCCGCCGTGGTGCGTGGGTTTCGCTTCGCCGGAGTAGTTTCCGGGCTACGCAAGGAGCCGAATCGCAAGGATTTGGGCATCATCGTCGCCGATACAGCAGTGCCGGCGGCTGGGGTGTTTACGACCAATCGCGTCAAGGCGGCGCCGGTTATCGTGTCGTCCGAGCGGGTACGGCGAGGACAGCTCCGCGCAGTCGCGGTGAACTCCGGATCGGCTAACTGCTTCACGGGCAAAGCTGGGATCAAACTGGCGGAGAATTCGGCTGCGAGTCTTGCGACGGCTCTCGGATGTGAGCCCAGGCTGGTCGCTCCCTGCTCGACCGGCGTCATTGGCCATCTATATGATCTCGAAAAGTACCGCGCGGGAATTGCGTCGGCGGTAGCGGGGCTAGGTGCCGAGAATTTCGGTGAATTTGCTCGCGCGATCATGACGACCGATACGCGGCCGAAGATCGCCTCCACGCGTCTCAGACTAGGTGGCGCGGAAGTCACGATCGCGGGATGCGCTAAGGGCGCGGGCATGATTCAGCCGAAGATGGCGACGATGCTCGCATTTATCGTGACGGACGCGAAAGTTCGCACGGCGCAACTCAAAACGATTATCAAGCATATTCTGCCGACGAGCTTTAACGCCGTGACTGTCGATGGTGATATGTCGACCAACGATACTTTGCTGGTCCTCGCGAGCGGTGCCGCGGAAAATCGCGCTCTGGTGGGACGAGATCTTGCCAACTTTGAGAAGGCTGTCGGTGGTGTCGCCGAGGCCTTGGCGCGCGAACTCACCCGCGACGGCGAAGGCGCGACCAAGTTGGTCACGATCGATGTGCGCGGCGCACGTAATACTGCCGATGCGGAAAAGATTGCACGCGAAATCGCCAATTCACCGCTGGTAAAGACGGCTTTCTTCGGATGCGATCCCAACTTCGGGCGTATTGCGATGGCAGTCGGCAAAGCGGGCGTTCCGATTAACGCGGATAAGCTCGAAGTCAGTCTCGGCGGAATCAAAATTGCGAGTCGCGGTGCGCTCAATGTCGACGCGCTTACAGCCGCCGGCGAGAAGATGAAAGAAGCCGAGTTCGGTCTGATTGTCGATCTCAAGCAGGGCAAGGGACAGGCCCGCATGATGACCTGCGATCTGAGTTTCGACTACGTGAAAATCAACGCCGAGTACACGACTTGATCCGATGGCGTTCGTTAAGGTTGCGCGCGGCGAGGATATCGTCGAGGGTAAGGGCAAGACGGTCGAAGTTGATGGCACGCTGATCGCATTGTTCATGTCGGATGGACGCTTCTACGCGATCGATAACGCCTGTCTCCATCTGGGGGCGCCGCTTGGCGATGGAGACGTGTACGGTATTCGTGTGGTCTGTCCGATCCACGGCTGGGAGTATGATTTCACTACAGGATGTAATATCGACGATCCTTCGATGAAATTGCACTGTTACGAAATCAGGGTCGTGGACGACGACATCCTGATCGAAGTGCCCTGAAGAGCACTTTTTCCGAGTAACTTATTTGCGTGCCGATGGCGAAGCTTTAGCGTTCCGGTCGGCTCGATCGCGGAGCGCCTGATACTGCATGAGTAGTCGGCGACGCTCGTCGTGCGGTAATTCGTGGCCGAAGTAGTTGTAGAAAAAGCGCAGGCGATGCTGTCGCGGTGCAAAGCGGCCGATACTCCGATCGAGATGAACTAGGTTGGTCATCCGCTGCCGCAATGAAACAGAGTTGGCGGCGCGGCGGAAATCTTCAAAATCCACAAAAAACAATGGAAACAGGCCGTCGCGATTCTCGATCATTAGATTCGTCTCCTGCATATCACGGGTATAGATTCCCGCGTCATGCAGGCGTCGAATCTCGCCGGAAACCTGCTCTGAGGCGTCCTTGCGTAACTTGAGTGGTCGGCGCCTCCCGATAGCGACGGCGCTCAGCACCTGCGCCTCGCGCAGCGGTTCGGTGAGGATATAGCTCGTTCGAATCGCGCCGAGAGAACGATCCTCCATGATTAGAAGGGGACGCGGATGGCGAAAACCGCCTTCCGCCAGAATCTGTTCCCCGCGCAAGGCTCGCTGCGCACGGGAGCCCACGATGCGCGCGAGTAATCCCTTTACATAGCCGCCGCTGTCGACGCGTTTTACAAAGGCTTGGTGGCCATCGTGAGAGAGGAAACCGGCACGAGTCCGTGGGGTGATCTTGATCTGTTCAAATTCCGGAGAGTTGATCAGCTCATCGATCCGGTCGGCGAGGGCTCTCCAGTCGGGCGAGGCGGCGTAAAGGACCCGTTTCGGCATTCTTCGCCAGCGTAGCCGAAGCGGGTCCCGTACGCATCACGCGGCTTGCGCCGCAGGGACTATCCGTTGAACTGCTTACAGAGACGAGCCCAAGTCGCGTCGTCGAACGACGACTTGTACGGAATATAGAAGGAAACCCGATCCAGCAGACCGTCGAAGCGTTCGCGGACCTTGTCGCCGATATTGTCGTAGTTACCGGTGACCGCATAGACGTCGAGCATCTCGTCGGTGATGAGCTTGGGCATCGAGCCCCAATCGCCCTTGGCAGAGAGTTCATTGAGCTTCGAGGCCGTGTCGCCCCATCCGTGGGTATCGAGCACTACCTGATAGGTACGCGTCGAGGCGTAGAAAGAGATCTGCTGGCGTACGCCTTCACGGGCACGCTTCAACTCCTCATCGTTGCGGCCGACGATCACGAAGGCGGAGGTAAAAATCGTAAAATCCTTGCGCGAACGGACGGATTTCTTCAGGCCTTCTTCGATATGCGGCATCAGGAACTCGCGCAGGTACTTGGGCGAAGTGAAAGGATGCGCATGCAGGCCATCGCAATGCTCACCGGCCAGCCGCAGGATGTGCTCGTTCACACCGGCGATATAGATGGGAATTTTGTAGTCATGAGGTTTGGGGGCGAAGAAGGGGGTCATCAGCGAGAGATTGAAGTGCTTGCTCTGATAGGAGAGCTTCTTGCCGCCTTCCTGCCAGCACTTGAAGATCGCCTTGAGCGCGCCGATATAGTCGCGCAGCTTGGCGACGGGCGGTTCCCATTTGACGCCGTAACGACGCTCGATATGACCTTTGACCTGGGTGCCCAGTCCGAGGACGAAGCGGCCCTTCGACAACGCGGCGAGATCCCATGACGTGTAGGCCATCGCCATCGGACTGCGCGGAAACGCGATCGCGACGGCCGGCCCCATCTTGATACGCTGCGTGTGCTCCGCCGCGATCGCGAGCGGCAGAAAACCGTCATTGCCGGCTTCCATCGACCAAATCGCATCGAAGCCCAGTTCTTCCGCCTTGTGCGCCTCAGCAGCGACCTCGCTCAGGTCGCGCGTCGTAACTCCAGTATCAAGCTTCATCGCCATCGCGAATCTCCCAAATCATCGGAATTCGGGCGCATCGTAACAGACCCGAATCGCTGAAAACAGCAACTGGTGCGGTGCTAGATTGACGCGGCCACTTCGCGGAGCCGCGTCGGGTAATCGCCGATGAGGCCGTCTACACCCATCGCCATGAGTTCACGCATCTGGCTCGGCTCGTTAACGGTCCATACGTGGACTTCCAGACCAAGCCGATGGGCCGCCGCAACGCTCTCCGGTGTAGCGAGTTTGATCGCCCCATACTCGGGCGGAATCTGGAGAGCAGCCCCCAAGGGTGTAATCGATAGATCCCGGGCGACCAGCGCTCTCAAGAAATCGGCAACTTCGCGCGACGAAAAATTCGTCGGAATCCTCGGGGCTAGAGCACGAATCTCGTCGAGTGGTTGCTGATGCTCACTCGCGACTATGACTCGCTTGGTCATCCGTGTGTCCGCCAGGACCTTGAGCAGCTTAGGTACGAGACTTAAGGGACCTTGTTTGATCTCGATAACGAACCGGATCTGAGGGAATGTTTCGAGTACCTCGAGCAGCATCGGGACCTTGATGTCCTTTTCGCGAAAGGGAAAAGTTGCTCCGTCGCGAGTGAACTGCGAGCCGATATCGTAGCCCTGAAGCTCGAGCAGCGTCATCGCCGCAACGATCCCCGCTTGGCCAGCGACGCGCTTCAGATCTTCATCGTGGATCACCACGATCTCGCCATCGCTGGTCATTTGAACGTCGAGTTCGATGTAGGGCATACCCGCGCGAGCGGCAGCCTCAAAGGATGGAAGCGAGTTTTCGGGGTAATCTCCACTGGCTCCGCGATGTGCAATCAAACGCAACGGCGGCAGATCGAAGAACTCGGTCTCGAAACGATCTTTCATCACGGAGCTACCGCTTAGAGTAAATACCCCACGCTCGATGGATACCAGACTTAACTTTGATGAAAAAGGGAAGACCGAATCGGAAGAGCGTCTAGCGCATTATTGAAGAGCGGCCGCTGATCGGCATTACTTCGGCCGTTCGCTTGATCTGACCGCTCGGCGCAGAGCCATGACGACTCTCGTGGGAGCTTGATACGTTGGTAATCACGGCGCTTCCGGCAGCCGAAGACGCCGGTAAGGTCACGGCTTGCGGCCCGCTCGAGGGCAGATGGCTGAGGGCCGTGAGATACTCGCCCTTGAAACGATCGAAGAGGGAGCGCAGCCGGGGCGATACTTTGTGATTGACCCCCAAGTCTTGGCTCAAGGGGTTTACGTAGGCGCCATCTTTTTCGATGGCGTAATGCAGATGTGGACCCGTCGAGAGACCAGTTGAACCGACCTGACCGATGACCTGTCCGACGCGCACCGACGATCCTTCCTGGATACCGTCCGAGATGCGTGAAAGATGGCCATAGATGCTGACGATACCACCGTCATGGTGGATACGGACGCACCGTCCGAGACCGCCGCACCATCCGGCGCTTTCCACGCGACCATCGGCAACGGCCTTAACGGGCGTTCCATAGTGCGCGGCAAGGTCGACACCTTCGTGCGCACGATATTCGTGGAGAATCGGATGATAACGATGGAAGCTGAAGCCCGAAGAGATATAGTCGAAATTGACTGGCATCTGGAGGGTTTTGGGTTCAAGCGCGACACCGTTAGCATCGTAGAGACGCGGCTCGCCATTTTCGTCGCGGAAGGCAAACGCGGTTAGCGTCTTGCCGCCGTAGGTGATGGAGGCAGCCTGAACTCCGGTGGTCAGCCGGGCCGTGCCATCGCGGCTTACTTTCTCCTGATAAAGCAGCTTGATATCAGAACCACGGGGCAGGGCATTGAGCGGCTGATTAGTGTTGCGGAAGGCCGTATCGAGCGTATCGATAATCGAGCGCGGCACCGCTTGCCGATCAGCGTCCTGCGAAAAGGTGTTTCGTAACCGGAAGGACACAGCAACCGGCCGAAAGACGTATTTGATTAGCTCTTGCGAACTACGATAAACGCCACCGCCAAAGGTTAGCTCGTTAATCGCGACGCGGTCGTCGAGGTTGTAACGCAGGCCCCGCAGGTCCCCGGTTTCCGGGTCCTTCAGAATTGTCAGCGCATGCCCTTTGTCGAAATGAGTGATTGATGCGGCGGAGCGGAAATAAGCTTCCCATCGCTCGGCAGCCGCGTCATCGAGGCCAGCCTCCACGAGCAGATCACTGACGCGCCGCGTGTGATCGACAGTAAGCGCGATGCTAATCGGCTCGGGTGCGGGCCGAACAACCGCCGGGCTGCCGACAAATTCGCTATCGAGCCGTCCGGCCACATCGGGGTCGGCCGAAACCGCAGCCTGATTTTCTTGTGGTTTGAGCGCGCCAGGTAATAACAACGCTGCTGCGCCGGTTGTCGCACAGGCTGCGACAAAGCCGGCAACGGCAGTCCTTCGCCATTGCTGGATGATGTTCTTCCCCCGAAGCATCCGACATAAGGCTATGTTACGATCTCTGTTCGCGCAAGCCTTTAACAGCTAATTACCCCCACTCAAAGGCTAATTCACGGAACTTAGCAATATAAGACAAAGTTATGATCCTTGGCGTCGATTATGGGCGTAGGCGGATTGGTCTGGCGATCTTGCATGGCGATGGGCTGGTGCTGCCGCTGACGACAATCCAACAGGTCTCGCGCAAGGACAGTCTGGTGCGGATTGGGCGATACGTCGCCGAGTTCGAGTGTCGGCAGGTTATCGTGGGTCTGCCGGCCAACGCCGATGCGAGCAAAGGAACTTCGGCGCAGGCCGCTGAGCGATTCGCCGAGGAGCTACGACAAACACTGAGCGTCACTGTGGAACTCCATGACGAACGATTGAGCAGCTTCGAGGCACGGGAACGGATGCGCGATTTGCCGCGCGGCAGGGCCCCGGGGCAAGATGATGCTTTAGCGGCGTGCGTTATTCTCGAAAGCTGGTGGCAGCAACATAAGGGATGAGGAAGTTGCGCATTCTCTTTGCCGTTGTGGCCCCAGCGATCGGCCTCGCGGCCTTGGGCTGGCTTTTCGCTATACGTCCGCCCAGCCCCTTTCCAGAGCCGCGTATCGTTTCGATTCGTCGCGGCGAGTCGTTCGTAACCGTCGCCAACCGCTTAGCTCAAGCCGGGGTCGTACGAAGCCCATGGGCGTTCATCATCTATGGGAAAAGCCTCGGACATGCCGCGGGAGTGAAGCCGGGCGATTATTCCTTTCCCGGTGGCGAGTCATTACCCCGGCTGATGAAGCGGCTGGTCGGCGGGGATTCGATGTTCGTTGTGGTGAGCATTCCGGAGGGGCTCACGGCCCATCAGATTGGCGAGAAGCTCGCCCAGGCCGGACTTGGCTGTCAGAGCGAGTTCGGTGCCGCGGTTCTCGACGGCCACGTGGCTGAAGCGCTGGGGTATGGCGGCCTAGGTGTCGAGGGCTTTCTCTTTCCGGCGACCTATCGTTTCTCTCCGCTGGTGAAGGACGACCAGATAATGGCGGCGATGCTCACCCGCTTTTACGATGTGATGACTCCAAAGGTGCAGCAGCGCATCTTCGAACTGGGTCTCGACACGCGGCAGCTGGTGACCCTGGCGTCGATTATCGAGAAGGAGGCAAAGACGCCCGCTGAACGGCCGATTATCGCCAGTGTGTTCTACAATCGCCTGGCGGCTGGGATGCCGCTTCAATCCGATCCGACGGCACAGTACAATCTCGCTGGCGAGAAGGAGCGAGCATTAAAGGCGGTACACACCGCGTCGGCCTTTAACACGTACACGATTGCTGGGCTCCCGCCTGGGCCGATAGCGAACCCGGGCTTGCCCTCAATTGAGGCCGCGCTCTATCCCGCTCATACTGATTACCTGTATTTTGTGGCTCGCCATGATGGAACGCACATCTTCTCTCGCTCTATCGAAGAGCATCAGCGTGCGATCAACGAGATCAAGCGAACGGTGACGGCCAAGTAAGATCCGGACTCGATGACGTGGTTAACCCGGTACAAGTAATCAGCCGCAGCAGCAAGAGGCTGGCGCGCCTCGCCGTCGCAGAAGTGGCCGCTGCCTGGCTCATACCCACTCTGCTGACGGTGGCCTATGGGCTCTTCCAGACGCGCACCAGGAACCTGATCCGGAGCCGCTACGGCTACGTGATCGATCCCCGACACGCAACGATCCTGATTCAGATTGTCCTCGGGCTGGCGATCGGCGAGCTAACAGCATTGGCATGGTTGGCGCGTCGGGCATGGAGCCGCACCAACGATTTTGCGGCAACCGCCGAGAAGATCGATGATGCGGTCGGGGCCCGTCAGGAGGTCGTGACGCTCGCGACTCTTGCCGCTCCGACCCATCCGGAGCATAAAGAACGTCGCTCCCCGCTTTTTGCGATGCTCTGGCGACGCGTGATCGAGCATCTGGAGCGCTTTAATCCGCAGCAACAGTTCCGCTTTGATGCGAAAGAGCCACTGTGGCGATCTTCGATTCTAAGCGGCGTGATTATCGTTGCGTTGGGGCTGGCGACGCTCGCCCTGATGCGGGTGCCGAGCGCAGTTGAGGCGGCCAGCTACAGCCTGCGCCAACTTGCTGACAAGATTGATACCCCCAGCGCGACCGCCTCGGACCATCAGGTGGCGGAAGCGCTGCGTGACGTAGCGAAGGACCTGGAGAGTCCGCGCGTACCGCCGCAACAGAAACTGGCCGAGCTGCAGTCGATCAAGCAGGAGATCGCCAAGATCGACCAACAGAAGGCCACAGGCGAAAACGGCTCGGGCAATGGCAGCGGCGGCAATAGCAGCGGCTCGGGCGAGGGGACAGGCAAGGGCACGACCGGCAAGGGCGAAGGGAAAGGCCAGGGCCAAAACGGCGCAGAAAAAGGCGAGGGCAGTGGAAGCGGAGGCCCCAACAACGGGGCGCAAGGCGATAAGGAAAGTATCCAGCTGCAGAATAATCTCGCCAAAGCGCAGGCGAAGCTCGAAGAAGAAAACAACCTCGCTAGCCAATCGCA
The DNA here is from genome assembly GCA_035541875.1 of Binataceae bacterium (SeqCode). Classification (GTDB taxonomy): domain Bacteria; phylum Desulfobacterota; class Binatia; order Binatales; family Binataceae; genus JAJPHI01. The sequence continues at coordinate 8,445 of DATKML010000056.1, read as the reverse complement.
GGTCGCGCAGAATCAGGGGAAGACGGGTACCGGTCTAGTGCCCCAGCCGGGCAGTAACCCCAACCAGGGTGGTCCGCAATCCAAGCCTAACGGCACCGGCAATATTCAGATGCCTGGGGCGGGCAAGCTAGCCGATAGCCGCACGCCGCCAGGGTCGAGCGGCTCATCGCCGAACAGTGGCGATAAGGGCTCGCAGGGCGATACGCATCTGGGCCAGTTTCCCAAGGCAGGGAACTACGAACGCTACTATCGCCTCGGCGACAAGGGACCGCCGATCGACATCCAGAACGCGCGCTACGTTACGTTTCGTCTACCAACCAGTGTAGTCGCTGGCGGCGAGGCGTCGGGCAAGACCGTGCAGGATGCAGGCTCGCCAACAGCTAAGACGCCTTATTCCAACGCGCCACTGAAGGAAGAGCGTGTCACGGCTTCGCCCGACGAAGAACAATTACTACCCCCGCGTTATCGGGATTTGATTCGCTAATACGGTTACCAAGGAGAGGTGATGGGAGCGGCTCCAGAACAACAACAGGCAACACCCAATGAGCGGGTAGCCGAATTTCGTAAGGCCTTTGCGCGCGCCGAGGCTGAAGTCGGGCGCGTTATCGTGGGTCATCGGGATATCGTTCGAAAGGTCCTAACCGCCCTGTTTGCAGGCGGTCACGTTTTGATCGAGGGCGTGCCCGGACTCGGCAAGACCTTGATGGTCAAGACGACTGCCGACGTGCTCGGTTTGAGCTTCAAGCGTATCCAGTTCACACCTGACTTGATGCCGTCGGATATCGTCGGTACGCAGGTTCTGACCGAAGTCGATGGCCGGCGCGAATTCACTTTCAAAGCGGGGCCGATTTTCGCCCACGTCGTACTCGGAGACGAAATCAACCGCGCGACGCCGAAGACCCAATCGGCGGTGCTCGAAGCGATGGAAGAGAGGCAGGTCACGGTGCTCGGTGTGACCTACAAGCTGGACCCACCGTTCTTTGTGCTCGCGACGCAAAACCCAATCGAACTGGAAGGTACTTATCCACTGCCCGAGGCGCAGATGGATCGCTTCCTCTTCAAAGTCGTTATCGGCGCGCCAAAACCGGACGAGTTGCGCGAGATTCTGAATCGCACGACCGGTGCGTCGACCTATCAACCTCAAGCGATTTTCGATCCAGGCTCCGCGCCCTCGATGATCGAACACCTTAAGGCGCTTGCCCGCGAAGTCATGGTGGCGGAGCCGCTCGAACGGTACATCATCTCCATTATCGGGGCCTGCACGCCTGGTGGTCCGGGAGCGATTCCCGAGGTGTCGCAGTACCTGCGTTTCGGTCCGAGTCCGCGTGGCGCTCAGGCGTTGCTGCTCGGTGCGAAGGTTAACGCGCTGCTCGATGGCCGGGTGAGCGTAAGTTACGACGACGTTAATGACGTGATCGTGCCCGCGCTGCGCCATCGCCTCTTGCGTAACTTCCAGGCCGAAGCCGAGAACGTGACGACCGAATCGATTATCGAGCAAGCGCTCAAGCGGCACACTCGCTCAAACTAATGCTGGGGTTACCTGAGGAGTTCTCGCCCGAGTTCATCGCGCGGCTCGAGCAGCTACGGATCAAGACCCGGCGGGAGTACGCCGGGCTCGGCAAGGGATCGCATCTCTCGCCGCGACGAGGATCATCGCTCGAATTCAGCGACTTTCGCCATTACTCAATGGGCGACGATTTTCGCTATATCGATTGGGGTCTCTACGGCCGGACAGACAAGCTCTATATCAAGCTCTTCAAGGAAGAAGAGGACCTCCTCACTTATATCTTTCTCGATGCGAGCGCTTCGATGGCCTTTCCGCAGCGCGATCATAAGTTCGAAGCTGCGGTAGCGACTGCCTTGGCTATTGCCTACGTGGCCTTGGCTTCGGGCGATCGGGTGATGATCCGTGTTCTCGGGGGCAGCGGCACTCCGCCGGCATCGGGGTTCGTCTATGGGCGCCATCGGATAGTCGAGCTGGGGCGCTCGCTCGCTGGAATCAAACCCGCCGGTGAGGTTGATCTTGCGGCGGCGTTGGCGCGCGAGATGGTCTCGATTCGGCGCGCCGGCAAAGTCTTCGTGATCTCGGATTTTTTAGCGCTGCTCAACTCGGTGGAGCGCGCGTTGCGAATCTTCACCGCCGCTAACATGGATGTGAGTGCGGTACAGATTCTGGGTGGTACCGAGCTGGATGGGCAGGGTCTGCAAGGCGATGTCGAGGTTGTCGATGCAGAATCGGGCGAGCGCGTGAGAGTCTCGATCGGTCCCCGCGAGCGCACCCGCTACCGTGAAACACTGCTTCGGCTGGCCGAGGAGATTCGGCGCTACTGTTTTCGCGGCGGTCTGCGCTACGTGATGCACTCCACCGACCATAACTTCCACGATTTCTTTTTACGTGCGGCAACCCACCTCGGTCTGGTGCATTAGGCAAGAGGACGATCTGCGGCGATGGGCTTGCTGAATCCGTCAGCGCTATATCTTTTCGCGATCGTGCCTGCTCTGGTGATCGCCTATCTCGCGCGCGAGCGACCGCGCCAGGTGATGGTATCGAGCGTGCTGGCGTTTCGCGTCTTGCGCGTGATGCGAGGCGAACGCTTCGGTGGGCGGATGCGCTTCAGCTGGCCCTTTTTCCTCGAACTGTTGATTCTCTCGCTCGCCGTGCTGGCGATCGCCGGGCCGTTTCGTGTGCAGTCCGGCAACGCGATTGCTGTCGTGCTCGACAACTCGGCGCCGATGCAGGTCGTGATGCCGAACAAAAGCACGCGCTTCGCATCGGCGGTGTCGACCCTCAGGGACCAACTGAACAGCGAAAGCAGCAGCACGATGGTGACGGTTTACCTGAGTGCACCGGAACCGCATCCGCTGGGAACTCCATTCTCCAGCCCGGCCGCTGCGCTCGATGCCATCGATCGCCTGAAGCCGATCGACGCTCCGGGAAATCCGGCCAGCCTGAACAGCCTCCTGAATCGACTTAATGCCGACCGCAAGCTCGTGAAGGTCGTGGTAGCGACTTATCGACCGGTCGCCTCTTCAAGCCCACGAATCAATGCGTTCACGATCGGTCAGCCGGTACCGAACTTTGCGCTCGGCTCTTTTGATCTGGCGCGTGAATCGCTCGGCGTGGCGACGCTGCGTGGGCGGCTCACGATTGCGAACTTCAGCAATACGCCGCAAATCCTGAAAGTCGCTATCACTGCCGATGGCAAAGCCGCGGCGAGTTCACAGGCTTCTGTCGGACCCGGCGAGGTATCGAATCTTGAACTTCCGAATCTGCCGTCGGCTGAGATCTATAAGGCACAACTCGAGCCCAGTGATGGGTTCGCGCTCGATAACGAGGCCTATGCGACCGCTTCGGTCGTGAAAAATATCGCGATTCTTTTTGTCAGCCCGGTTGCAGCCGATGGTGAGAGTCTCCGATCGATTCCCGGAGTGACTCTCACCGTGCGTACGCCGGAAGCCTATGCGCCTTCCGACCTTGCTCGTTCGGATGTCGCGATTTTCGAATACACGATTCCCAAAGAATTGCCCGCCGCGAACGCGCTCTTCGTGATGCCGCCGCCCGGTGACAAGCTCTTTAACTTCGCGACGGCCCAAGCCTCGCAGTTGCAGGTCACCGGATGGTCGACGATTGACCCGCTCACGGATGGCGTGAATTTCCGCCTACTCAATTTTCGATCGGGTGAATACTTCGGGCAGCATCCCTGGATGCAGGCTGCGGTCTCAGGAGCGAACGGCGGACTGATTCTGAGCGGCGACCGCGAAGGCCATCGCTATATCGCTACGGGCTTCAATCCGCTGCCGTACCTCGGACGACAGAATCTTCCGATGTCGATTCTGACCCTCAACCTGCTGAGCCATCTGGCGGGGCTCGGCGCACCCAATCGCGGATATCGCACCGGTGAGTCCTGGGTGCTTCCGTCGAGCGTGAAGGAGATTGTGCTACCGGACGGTAAGCGGGAGAAGGCCTTTAGTGGCGGGTCTTTCAACGCGACTGACGCACAAGGGATCTATCGGCTGATTGCCGATGACGGCACGTCGCTACGCGCTGTGAATCTCGCGGATCTGACTGCCTCGGACCTGGAGAACGTCGCGCCATTGAAGGTTGAATCGGCGCCCGCGGTACCTGCCTCGGAGATGTCGCCGACGCAAATGCCGCTAGCACCCTATGCGCTCGCACTGATCCTTGCACTGATCGCGCTCGAAGCGTTTTTTGTTTATCGCGGCTCGCGACCGATGGTTGACGCCTGACCGTGAATACACAGGATCTGTTCAACCTCTTCGTCAACCCGAGCTTCACGAATTTGAGGCTCGCGCAACCGCGAGCGCTCTATTTGCTAGGGGTCGTCGGTGTCGCGCTAATCCTTTGGCTCTGGCAGGCAGCTGGGATACGCCGCTGGCCTGCGCCGATTCTTCGCGCGCTTACGCTCGCGCTTTTCGTACTTGCGCTGGCTGATCCGCAGACCGTTGCCCGATCACAGGGAGTGACGCGTCCCGTGATGGTCGACGCGTCTGCTAGCATTACGCCCGCGATGCGTGATTACACTGTGTCGCTGCTGCACGATCAGTTGAAGTTGCGTAGCGGCGATCCGGCGATGCTCTTTGGCAGCGCTGTCGTGGATTCGACCGTCGGTGAGGTAAGCAAGACGCTCCTTGCGCCCGAAGGGTGCGCATCCTGTGCGCCCCAGGCGACCGATCTCGGCGTAGCTTTGAACGCGCTTGCGGCGAACCCGGCTGCCCACGATGGGCCAATCGTGCTGGTCACCGACGGATGGCAAAATCGAGGGACACTAGAGACAGCGCTCGATGCGATCAAGAACGCGGGGATCAAGCTCTACGTTTTCTCACCACCCGGGGCGAGTGCGATTCCCAATATTGCGATGACGCAGCTGGCGCTGCCGCCGGCGCTGGCGAAGGCCGAGTCGTTCACGGTGGGCGTTACCCTCAACAACCTCAACGCCAATGAGGCTACGGGAACCGTTCAGCTCTCTCGTGACGGCAACCCCCTGGATCAGCGCGAAGTGCGACTCGCGCCGGGGCAGACGCGTATCGATTTTCCAGTGCGCGCCGAAGCGGCCGGTCTGACCGTGTATAAAGCCGTCTTCAAGCCCTCGAATCCCGCGATGGACACCTACACTGAGGACGACTCGCTTGAAGGATGGATCGGAATCGGAGCACAGCGCAAAGTTTTGATCATCACGGATGTTGCTCGGGATGCGACTTATCTCGAAGCTGCGGTCCGCCAACTTGGACTACAACCGTCGCTGGTGACGCTCAACGGGGGCACTTATGACGGTAATCCCAAGGGCTACGACGCGATAATCCTCAACAACGTTGCGCGGTCCCATCTATCGGCGAGCGCACAGAATGCGCTGGTCCAGTACGTGAGCCAGGGCGGTTCGCTTGCGATGGTGGGTGGCGACCAGAGCTTCGGACTCGGTGGATACGCGGGAAGCGGTATCGCTCAGGCGATGCCGGTAATCATGAAGCCCCCGGAGCATCACGAGCGCAAACGCGCGCTTATCCTGGTTATCGATAAGTCCGGATCGATGGGTCGAAATGACAAGCTGACGTACGCAAAACTGGCTGCGCGCACGGTCACCAAGAAGCTGAACGATACGGACATGATCGGTGTTATCGGCTTCGATTCTCAGCCGTTCGAGGTAATTCCGCTCCGACCGGTTTCGGAGTTACGGCCGTACTTCAACGAGATGATCGATCGCCTCAAGGCACATGGGCAGACCTACATGCTGCCGGCATTGCAGGAAGCGAATCGAGCGCTCTCGCAGAGTGGCGCATCGATCAAGCACGTTATTGTCCTGACCGACGGCGAAACCGGTGGCACCGCAGCGATGTATTACGATCTGGTCTCCTCGATGCATCACGAGGGTTCCGCGACGGTTTCGGCTATCGCGATCGGCCGGGAGGCGAACCTGCCTTTGCTCGAGGCGATCGCCAAATACGGCGGTGGTGGGTTCTATCAGACTGACAGCCCCGAGAATCTGCCGGACCTGTTCCTTGAGGACGTTAAACAGCGGGGTGGAGCCGACACCACGATGGTCGAGAAGGATTTCACCCCCTATACCGTCACGCCCGATCCGATCCTGAAAGATATGGCCGGGCGGCGCCTGCCCGCGTTGAAAGGCTTTGTCTCGACTGAGCTTAAGCCCGGTGCGTCGCTCAGCGTTTATGTAAACAGCAACGACCGCCGCGATCCGATCCTGGCGAGCTGGAAGTATGGATCGGGTAAGTCGCTGGCGCTCACCACTGACGCGAGCGGACGATGGTCGAGTGAATGGGTGCGCGACGGGGTCTTCTCTTCGCTCTGGGACAAGGTGATTGCTTGGATGACGCCGCAGACGCAAGCGACCCAGAAATTCGATATCGCGCTCGGCTATCGCGCAGGACGAGTCGCGGTGAATCTGACCGACTACAGCGACAACGCCGAAGCGTCGCCCCGACCGGTCGATGCAGTCGTCACCACGCCGGAAGGCGCGCGCTTCGAGACCGTCCTGACACAGCAAGCACCGGGAGAGCTGAGCGGCAGTTTCGAGGCGCCCAAGCCGGGCCGTTACAATATCGAGTTGAAACAGGCGCATGGTGCGGGATTCACCTTCCCGCCGCTGGCCTATACCGTCACGCCCGCGGTTAACGCTGAAGTCCCGCGACCGGCTCCCAACTACGGACTGCTGGAGCATCTGGCGTCCGCTACCGGCGGTCGGTTGAATCCTGCGCCCGAAGAACTTGCGCTTTCGCGACCGACCTTCGAGCAGCACGCGTCGCTGAATCCGTGGCTGATCGTGTCGGCGATGATACTCCTGATTCTCGAGGCGCTGGTGCGTCGCCTCACTTTCTAAATGCGATGGCTAATCACGACGACGGGCCGGTAACGGCGAGCCATCATATCCAGCATCAGCATCCGCATAATGTCCGTTTTTGCGGGCTGTGCGGCGGAACGCTGCGCCTGCGTGAGGTCCTGCCGGATCGCAGACGCTTCAAAGTTTGTGATGCTTGCGGCTATGTCGATTTCCCGGGGCCGAAACTGGTCGCGGGATGCCTCGTGATCGAAGCGGGCAAGGTGCTCTTACTCCGTCGCGGAATCATGCCGCAGATCGGCAAATGGACCTTCCCCGGTGGCTATGTCGATCTCGGTGAAACGCCAACTCAAGCGGCACTGCGGGAGACGATCGAAGAGGTCGGGATGACGGTGACGCTCGACCGCCTTCTAGGGCTGTACGCCGATCCGGCGCATCCGATCGCGGCGGTTGCAGTGTATCTTGCGACTCCCGGAACGAATCCTCCCGGAGTTTCGGAAGAGGCGACCGAGGTTTGCTACTTCGCCCCCGACGAAATCCCGTGGGACGATCTCGCTTTTCACACCACTCACGCCTCGCTCAGAGACTGGATCGAGCTAACCGGCCGAAAGTAGTTTCACTTACGCTCAGCGAATTGTTCCGAGTTGGCGCAGAAGCAGCATGATCTCGTTCTGGAAGCGGATCGTGTCCGCATAGTACGAGAGAAACACCATCAGCATCCCGTCCATCCCCGCGCGATAGAGGCCATCGAGCTTCTCCGCGACTTGTTCAGGAGTGCCGAAGATCGGCAGGGCGCCGCCACCGAGCGCGAACATCTCGAGCGTGAAATTATCGAAAGATCCGCTCTGCGGCAGCAGACCGCGGGCCCAGCTCTCGGCTGCCTCACGGTCCATCTGATTGAGGATACGGCGACGCTCCTCTTCGGCCTCGCGCTCGGTCTCACGCCAGAGCACGAAGGGGAAGCAGCAACATTTGATGCGACGTCCATAGCGTGCCGCACGGGTCTGGAAGTCGGCAGTCATCGCAGCGCTCGCCTCCAACGAGGGCGGTGAAGTGAACGCCCAATCGCAATAGCGCGCCGCCAGTTCTCGCGCTTCTTCTGAGACGCCAGCGTTGGCGATCGGCGGATGAGGTTTGCGCGTCGGCTGCGGCATTACCCATCCGTCGCGCACCTGGTACCACTTCGATTCGTGGTTGAAAGTGCCGGGTTCCTGCGTCCAAAGCCCCTTCACGATTTGGATATAGGCAGCGGTGCGATCGTAGCGCTCCGTATGGGGCAGCACCTCGATACCCATCATCCCGAACTCGCGCTCGCTCCATCCGCTCACGACGTTAAGGCCCCATCGCCCGTTGCCGATATGGTCGAGCGTCGCGCCCATCTTGGCCGCGACGACCGGATGGAAAATTGGTACATGGACGGTGGAGAAAACCTGGATACGCTTGGTGATAGCGAGCAGCGCTCCGGCCCAAGTCATCGTTTCGAGTGAAGTGCCTAGTGTAGTGTCCCATTAATAACTTTACATAAACGTTGGAGTTTGGCGAGGATGGAATCGGCGGTAGCGGTCCAGACGAAGGGCCGCCTGTGAGTGTTGTAGTGGGTGACGTAGCTGTCGATTTTGCGGATGAGCTCGCG
>DATKML010000055.1:0-27633 GCA_035541875.1 Binataceae bacterium (SeqCode) | reverse complement strand
TCCTTCCTTGGATAGCTCGCGGATGATCGGGATCGCTCCGCACGCCGCAATTTAATCGCAAAATGGGGTCTGAGGCGAGTTAGTAAGGGCTCTCAGCCGTGCATTGGGGTCGGACCTAACCCCCAACCCCTTTCCTAAAGGGAAGGGGAGCACCGGTGTGTGGCGAGCTAGCAAGGTTGGCGAAGTTAATGAGCTGTACGCCTGCTTCATCGAAGGCGGTCCGGAGGTGTGGGTCGGTGAGGATCGCTACTTCGAGCTGGGCTTCGGCCGACGGGGGGGTGCCGCCGATATCCATCGCCGGATGGAAATAGATCTCGGTGATACCGGGTTGGAGGCGCGGAATCAGGCCTGCCACGTACGCTTCGGATAGATGGCCGCTCTGATGGAGTCCGAAGAGCCAATTAGTCGAGCGCACGCCCGCGGCATCGAGCATCTTGCGGGTCCGACGCGAGAGCGCGCGGAAGATCACGTTTTCGACCAGCTTGCGCGCCGCATTATCGTGGGCGAGCGCCAGCGTCGAGAAGACCGACTCGCGCGGTAGCCGGACGCACGGAACGCGGTATTCGCGAATCAGCTCGATCAGGATATCGGCGACTACCGGATGGACATGGAAGTTCAGATGGCCATCGATGTGATTTAGATAGCCGACCAGTTGCAGATGGCGCTCGATCTGGGCGCGCATCTCGTCGCGCAGGGCCGAATGAATCTTGCGATTGAAGTAGTAGCGCATCCCGGCGGTCACTGGGCTGTATGAGAAATCACCGCTCGCATTCGTGATGCCGACGAGCTTCGTAGGATCGAGTGTGCTGGAGCCGTGGCAGACCACGAGATGGAGTCCCACATCGAGCGTAGGTGTATCGCGGGCGATCGCGGCCGCCTCCTCGGCAGCAGCTCCAGCGACCATCAGGCTCGTGCCGGTCAGGATGCCCTCGCGATGCGCTTTCAGAATTCCGGCATTGACCTCGCGCGAAAGCCCGAAGTCGTCGGCGGAGATGATGGCTGAGCGATTCGCTGAAGAGGACATCTGCGCGATTCTCTCCGAATTGAGTACGCAAGCAAAGTCTCGATAGATAGGCGCGAGTTTAGGAACGATTAGAGCAGGCGCAGGAGTAGTGGAGGGGGCGAAATAAAGCGGTCTTGAGACCACAGCGCGTCGCATCGGATCTGTTACCATATGCTGCTTTTTAGTTGTCAGACCGCTATGAAGTGTGCGAGGCTACTGTAGCTCGCAGGATAGTGATTACGACTCGAAGGAGGCAGGAAATCCGATGCGCAAGATGATCTTGATATTGGCGACAGCACTGGCCCTGGCACCGATGGTTATTTCCGTCGCTAAGGCAGATGACAAGGCCGACGTCGTCACGACCGTGAAGCAAGCCCTCTCCAACATCAACAATGGCGACAAGGGTGCATTCACAGCGGCCTGCGCCTCGCAAACTATCGTTATCGACGACTTTCCGCCACATGTGTGGCAAGGTGCGACCGCGTGCGCAGATTGGTGGAAGGATAATGATGCTCTCAACAAGAAGAGCGGGATAACTGACTTCAAAGGAACACTTGGTGAACCCAAGCACATCGAGATAAGCGGAGACCGAGCGTACGTTGTGATGCCAGTAACAATCTCCTACAAGCAGAATGGGAAACCGATGAAAGAGGCGGGCGGTGTTTGGACACTGGTGTTATAAAAGGGCTCCGGCGGCTGGCTGATAGCAGGTGCCGGGTATGCCCAAGGGCGTGTGGGGAAAGCTTAACTTCAGCCTCAGTATTTTGGCGGCGCGGCGACTTAGCTCGCGCCGCGCTTTTTTTCGTTTGCTCAGAGGATGTGCGGCTGGGTGCCGCTAAAATCAGATCGGCGGAGCGCGTTCGGCGGTGACGATGTAAGATAAACTTATGATTCTTGTCTTCTGTGCTTTTGGAGCCGAGTACGGACCGCTACGCGCGCGACTGCAAAACCCGCGCGCGCTTGAACATAAGTCGATTCGTGGTTCGCACGGAAAACTCGGTAAGTCGCCCACCAGTGTTGTCGTATCGGGGGTCGGTATCCGTCGCGCTCGGCAGACCGCAGCGACGGCCCTCGACGAATTGCCGAGTGTTCAAGGCGTGATTATCACCGGAGTCGCGGGTGGCCTTCACGGCGACCTCAGGATCGGCGATCTCGTAATTGCCGAGCGCCTAATGATGCGGCGCGAAGATGATTTTGTCGCAGCTCACACCATCGAAATTGCCGAACCGCGCATCAACCAGCTTGCGAAGGCGCTGTCCGGCAAGGGGATTAAGCATCAACGCGGCACGATGCTGACGTCACGGCGAGCTATCGCAAGCGCGGCCGATAAGCGCAAGGCGCACGCGGAGTTGGGCGCAATCTCTGTCGATATGGAGAGCGCGGTGATCGCGCAAGAAGCCTCGCTTCGGGATATTCCTTTCGTATGCCTGCGCACGATCATGGACACGGCCGATCAGAGCCTGGAAGGTGCGATGCTGGCCGATGAAAACGGCAAGGTTCGAATCGGAGCCGCGGCGCGCGCGCTTATCACCAATCCGCGCTTGGTTCCGGCTTCAATTCGACTGATGCGTAACCTTCGCGCGGCTACGGCCTCGATGGCCGCGGCGGTTGAGGCCGTTCTCAACGGCGACTAGCGCAGGGCGGAGGACCCCCGCCGGCGCACGGCATGAATGCGGCGCTCGCCCATTACCTCGTCCGGTAGAGAAATCTTGTCGTAAGGAAAATCCGTGAGATGAGCGGTAATGGCGATCGCATCGCCGTAGCTCTCCCGTCGGGTGACGATATGCACAACCATTGTTACGAACGGCAGATGGATAAACAGGGCCGCCCAGGCGACTTGCCCCGCTCCGATGTGAAACAGCATCGTGATGGTGAAAGTCACGATCCCAAAGTACAGCCCCGGACCGAGCAACGCGCGTGAGGGAAAGGCCGGCGACATGCCGTAGGGCCGCTCAGTCCCGCGATTCAGCCGCGCGTCGAGCCACTGGAAAAGGGCGATCCCGATGAGTCCGAGGAAGTACCATCCGAGGTAGTTGCTAATCGGCACGCCGAAGTGTGGTCCCGGTGGGTCGTACCAGAAGATCCGCCCGAGGAACCATCGATCGCCCATCACGCTCAAGGGGTCGGCTACCCAATCGACCATCGTCATGAAGAGTGCTGCCATGAACCAAACGCGCGGCGAACGGCGGATGGCTCGCGTCTCGAGCAGTTTAAGATCGACCCCATCGCGATAGAGCGGAGCGGAAATCAACAGGGCCAGGGTGTAACTCGCAAACGTAAGGAAGGTGAACGAGAGCGAGTCAAAGAAGGGCACTCCAGCGATCCAGATTTCACGGTCGCGCGTGGGCGCTTCGATGTAGTGATATAGACCAAAGGGGAAGCCGTTATGGACTGAGCTCCACTCGCAGGCAAAAGCCGCGAGGTAGGTCAGAATCAGAAAGACGAGGGACGTGCGCAGGCCATAATTGACGATCGCGATCAAAAGAAAGGCAGCGAGGAAGACGAAAACGTAGGGGCGCAGCGCGATAGTCGAGAGCAGCAGATGCATCGTAATTAGGCCGCGGCTCGAGCGAGGCCAATCTGACGGAAAAAGTTGATCGCGCGCATCAGCCCTTCATCGAGTGAGCCGGGGGTGTAACCGAGTTCGCGTTGCGCTTTCGAGGAATCGAAAAACATTTTTTTGCGCGCCATCCGGACTTCGGTCAGGCTCGCGCGTGGCGGTCGATGGGTCACTACGCGAGCGACAGCCTCGGCACCGAGGGCGAAGCCATAGGCAACTGCATACGGAATACGTATGCGCGGTGCCGCCAGCCCCGACAGGCCGGATAGCCGTTGCAGCATCTCAGCCAGCGTCAGGTTGTTTCCGCCGAGAATATATTTCTCGCCGATACGGCCGCGCTCGGCGGCGAGTAGATGACCCCGGGCCACATCCTCGACTGGGGCCAGATTCAAACCAGTCTCGATATAGGCCGGCAATTTGCGATTGAGAAAATCCGCGATGATACGGCCGGTCGGCGTTGGCTTGAAATCGCCGGGACCAATAGGCGTTGAGGGATTCACGATCACTATCGGAACGCCTTCGGAGACGGCGCGAAGCGCTTCCTGTTCGGCGAGAAACTTCGAGCGCTTGTAGGGGCCCACCATATCATCGAGCGTTACTGGAACGTCCTCGCTGCCGATTCCGCCCGGACAGATCCCTAATGCTCCGACCGTGCTTGTGTGGATGAGTCGGCGAACGTCGGCAGCTTTTGCCGCCGCAATTACGTTGCGGGTGCCGTCGACATTGGCCGCGTACATCGGCGCTGGATCGCGCACCCACAGCCGATAGTCGGCGGCGACATGGTAAATCTCTTCGCATCCGCGCGCGGCTTCACGAATCGCGCCAGCATCACGCAGATCTCCGACGTAAGGTTCATAGTCGAGACCCTCAAGACCACGCAGGTCAGCGTTGCGGCGGATGAAACATCGCACTCGGGCACCCTGAGCGATCAACTCACGCGCTACATGGCATCCGACGAAGCCGTTGGCGCCTGTGACGAGCGCAGTCTTGGTGCCCATCGCGCGAATCTACGCTCCGACCTTATCGATGATCATCTTGGCGGCGCGATTACCGGAGACGACCGCGCTCTCGATCGTCGCCGGTAAACCGGTCTGCGTCCAATCGCCCGCGAGGAAAAGGTTCGGAATCGATGTCGTCACGTTCGGCCGGAGCGCGTCGGACGCAGGATCGATCCCGATTGTTGCCTGCTTCTCCTTGATCACAAGAGCTTTGGCGACCTTGGCCTGACGAGATGCAGGAATCATCGCACGCAAGTCCCGCAGAACTATTTCGACCAGATCGTTGCTCGACTGATCAACCAGATCGCGCGCGCCGCTAATCACGAAGCTGAGATAGCCCGACTTCTCATCGCTGTTCTGCGCGAATATCCGCCGCTTATTGAACAGCCACTGAGTCTGGGTGCCGATAAAGCCGATAAAGGCAGCACGCGTGATTTCGCGATCGAGCCATACATGTGCGCAGATAATCGGCGAGCCTTTCAATTCGCCCAGGCCGCGAAACGCCGGGTCGGCGGTCGCCCCTTCCGGCAGCATCGCCAGTAAACGGTCGGGCGTGACTGCCGAGATAAAATTAGAGGCACGAAGTCCGCGACCATCACGCAGACGCACCGTACCAATCCGTCCCTCATCGTCGAGCTCGAAGCGTTCGACAATCGCGCGGCAGGCTACTACGCCATCATTGCGCTCGATAATTTTCTCGGAAGCTCCGCAATAAAGATCGCTCAGACCAACCGTCGAATAGAGGAAAGCCGAGTCAGACCGGCGCGAAAAGAAAGCACGCTTGAGGACCTCCGCAAGCAGCATCGCTGAGGCCGCCTCCGGACTTTCGTTGAGAGTCGCCAGGACCAGCGGATACCAAAACGATTGGCGTGCCTTCTCGCTCTGACGGCTCTGATTCATAAACTCGGCGACCGTCATCTGTCGCAGGCGAGCCCGTCCGAAACGCCGGAGGTACATCAGGCGCAGCCCGGCGCGCAGCAGACTAACCCGCTCGGCAAGCGTGAGATGTTGATAGCGGAAGAGCGCGCCCGTCATATGAAAAGGGCCGGGCAGCCGCGCGGTTTTCAGCACGCCGCGCTGGCCCGGTCCCGCAAGCATCTCGATTTCGAGATCGCGATGCGCCACCAGCCGATCACGTGTTCCGATCGTTTTGAGAAACGCGAGCGTTTCGTGATAGCAGCCCATCAGGACATGCTGGCCGTTGTCGATGAAATCGTCGCCGTCGGATTGGGTGAACGAGTAGGCGCGACCGCCAAGATGCGGTTTGGCTTCAAGCAAAGCGACGCGAAAGCCGCGCTGCGCGAGCGCGACGCCGGCGCTCAATCCAGCGAAGCCGCCGCCGATAATTGCAACGTCTTTGGCCTCGACTGCCAAGTAATCAGCTCGCGCGGGCGAAGCGCGCACCCGCCCATGCGCGACCCACGAGATAGATTTTGCGCGTCGCAGAGACGCTCAACCGCCCGTCAAAGACGCGATAGCCAGATCGCTCAATGCGTTCAAGCAAAGCCGAGTAGATAAGTCGCATTCCCTCCGCCGCGAGCATCGAATGGCGATCCTCCGGTGCGAGGGCCTCATCAGCCTGGCGATAGAAATCACGAGCGCGCGCCGCCTCGAATTCCATCAAGCGGTTGAATCCGGGTGTGTACGCGGATTTGAGAATCTCTCCCTCGGTCACGCCGAAGCGACTGAGATCCTCCAGCGGCAGGTAGATCCGATTACGCTCCGCATCTTCCTTAACGTCGCGAATGATATTGGTCAGCTGAAACGCGATCCCGAGCTTTTCGGCGTAAACTTTCGTCGCTGGATTCCGATACCCGAAAATCTCGATACAGATAAGCCCGACTGCCGACGCGACGCGATAGCAGTAGAGCCGCAATTCATCGAAGGTCGCGTAACGCCGGCGCGAGAGGTCCATCTCGACCCCGTCGATAACTTCCTGAAAGTACTGCTGTGGAATGTTGAAACGCTGAACACCGTCGGCGAGTGCGAGTGAGACGGGCCTTAATTTTGACCGCTCGTCGCAGACTCCGCCGCCCCCCGCCGTGCCTGCGTAAACTTTGTTCAGCTCTTCGCGCCATCGAGCGAGCAGTTCAGCTGGTTCAACCTTGCCATCAGCCTCATCAGCTATATCGTCGATGAGGCGACAGAAAGCATAGACCGCATACAGGGCGCGACGTCGCGGCGCCGGTAACAGCATGAACGCGTAGAAAAAATTTGATGAAGCTTGCCGCGTGACGCGTGCGCATCGTGCGTAGGCCGCTTCGAGTGCATCAGCCGATCCTGCCACAGCCACATCCTCAGGCGGCGAGCCGCCCCCGTAAAGCATTCCATCCCAGGCGCAAATAGTCGAGCTTGGTGAGCTCGGGGCGCTGGCGAAAAACGTCGTAACCTACGCGCTCGATTGCCCGCAGGATAGCGAGACCACCGCCCGCGAACATCAGGATATCGCGACGCAGGCGGCGATCGACCAGTTGACGCAGCGCGGCTCCTCGCTCCAGCAGGTCGCGCGCATAGGCGACTTCGTGCTTCATCAGCGCAAGGAACTTTGCATCGATTGTGGCCGCATCGAGTTGTACAGGATCGACACCGAAGCGCTCCATGTCGTGGCGCGGCAGGTAGATTCGGCCTTTACCGCGATCGACGGCGATATCCTGCCAGAAGTTCGCAAACTGCAATCCGGTGCATACGAGGTCCGACAGATGCTGCCGCTCTTCGTCGCGGTAACCGAACAGGTAGAGCACGAGACGCCCGACCGGGTTCGCCGAATAGCGCGCATACTCGTGGAGATCTTCGATTGTGTCGAAGCCCTGGAAGTTAACGTCGCTGCGAAAGGCGCGCAGCAGGTCGGCAAAGGGCCCGCGCGGGATAGAAAACTTCTGCGCCGTATCCGCCAACGCGACCATCACCGGATGATGCGGCGTGCCGGCATAGGCCAGATCGAGTTCGTGCTCCCATTCGTCGAGCTTGGCGAGGCTCTTCTCCTCGTCGGCGAAATCGTCGGCGATACGTGCATACGCATAGATCGCATGCATATGCGGACGCATCACACGCGGCATCAGCCACGAAGCGATCGTGAAATTTTCGTAATGCGTGGTCGCGATTCGGGTGCAATAGGCGTACGCCTCGGCGAGGTCGGTGGTCGGCGCAGCCTGAGAAGCCGACGCTTCAAAAGTTGCTGACGCGATCTGCTCTTCGGCCTGAGCCATCTCGTGGAATTAGTTGGCGGCGATTCGTTCGCGCGCCGCTGCACGGGCCCAGCCGTCAGTGTCGAGCAGGTCTTCGAGGCTTCGTGCCGGAAGATTATCGTGCCGTTCCATCACCGCTTCGATATGGCGCGGTATATCTACGAACTTCGTCCGGCCCGCCAGAAAAGCTGCGACCAACTCCTCATTCGCGGCGTTGAGGCAGGCAGGCATCGTGCCGGATGCTGCGAGCGCGTCGAAAGCGAGCCGTAAACAGGGGAAGCGATCGGTATCGGGCTCCTCGAAGGTCAGCGAGCCGCATTCGATCAACGAAAGTGTCTTCAAATAGCTCAGCGGCAGGCGCTCAGGATAGGCGAGGGCAAACGCCACCGGGATCGCCATGTCAGGCACGGCCATCTGAGCGATCACCGAGCCATCGATCATCTCGGCCATCGAATGGACTACGCTTTGCGGATGGATGACGACGTTTATCTGCGACGACGGCACATCGAAGAGCCAGCGTGCTTCGATTACTTCGAGTCCCTTGTTCATCAGGGTAGCGGAGTCGATCGTAATCTTGTTGCCCATTCGCCACGTCGGATGGTTGAGCGCATCCTGAATCGTGATCGAGCGAAAGCGCTCCGAAGGCCATGAGCGGAAAGGCCCCCCCGATGCGGTCAGGATAATCCGTTTGAGTGCGCTACGCGGCTTGCCCTCCAGGCACTGGAAGATGGCGTTATGCTCACTGTCGACCGGCAGCAGATGCACCCCGTTTTCCTGCACCGCGCGCGTGATCAATTCGCCCGCGATAACGAGGACTTCCTTGTTGGCGAACGCGATATCCTTGCCCGCCTTGATCGCCGCCAGAGTGGGACGTAGCCCCAGCGCTCCGACCATCGCGGACATCACGAGCTTGGTTTCCGGATGCGTTGCGACTGCAATGGCGCCTTCGGCGCCATGCAGGATAGTGGGCTTCTCGGGCGCGATTCGCTCGGCGAGTTCCTTTGCGAGCTCGGGCGTTTCGACCGATACAAGCTCCGGCTTGAAACTGCGAATCTGTTCGGCGAGCCGTTCCAGATTGCGGCCAGCCGCCATCGCGACAATACGAAAGCGGTCGGGAAAGCGGCTTACGACATCGAGCGTCGTAACTCCGACCGAGCCGGTGGAACCAAGAACCGCGATCGCTTTCATGCTCGGCCTCTTAGGCAGCGGTGGCCCGACCCGCGAGCCGGCTGCGGAAACGTCCGAGGGCCATGAGCGGAAAGTAATGCGCATACATGTGGTAGCGCAGGTAGAAATGATTCGGGAATCCGGTGCCGGTGAATTCGTTATCAACCCAGCGACCGGCTTCATTTTGATTGTCAAACAGCCACGAGACGCCCCGCATCGCGTGGTTGCTAATTTCGTCTTCGGCGGCGAGCAGTCCGATCAACGCCCATGCGGTCTGCGAGGGGGTGCTGTTGCCTTTGCCCTTCAATGCGGGGTCCTTGTCGGTGAGGCAGCTTTCGCCCCATCCACCGTCGGTGTTTTGCACTGACTTCAACCACATTGCCGCGCGCTTAATCCACGGCTCGTTCACATCGACGCCGATCGCACGCAAGCCGGACAAGGCCGAGAAAGTCCCGTAGATATAGCTGACGCCCCAGCGTCCCCACCAAGAGCCATCCGCCTTCTGATTCTTTTTAAGCCACGCGATGGCACGCCGCGCCACCGGATGATCGGAGCGGTAGCCGACCGTGGCCATCATCTCGAGCACCCGTCCGGTCAGGTCAGCGCAGGTCGTGTCGATCGCTGCTTCGACATCGGCGAAGGGCGCGTCGTTCAACCAATTCGAGTCGTTATCGACATCGAAGGCCGCAAAGCCACCGTCACTCGATTGCATGCCCATGACCCAGTTGGCGCCAAGCCTCACCGCCTTCTCGCGTGCTACAGGATCGCCGTTTTGCGCCGCAGCCAGCACCATCAGGATAACGGCCGAATCGTCGACATCGGGATACCAGTCATTAAAGAATTCGAAGGCCCAGCCGCCCGGTTCCAGTTCGGGCCGCTTAATCGACCAATCACCCTTCTTGAAGATCTGATGATCGATCAGCCACTTTGCCGACTCGCGGATCGCCGGATGGTCCGGGGCGATCCCAGAGTCGAGCAGAGCTTTCGCGGCTAGAGCGGTATCCCAGTTGGGCGACACGCACGGCTGATAAAGAATCGAGTCGCCCTGATCCCAAATCAACTCGCGCACGGCTTCGAAGGCCTTGAGAATCACCGGATGGTCGTTGCGATAGCCCAGTCCCTTCAGTGCCATCGGCGAGAGCAGGTAGCAGGGCTGGATTCCGCCCCACGAACCGTTGGCATCCTGATGTTCCAGGATCCAGTTCTCGGCGTAGCGGACTGCACGCGTGCGCAGCGACTTCAACGGATGTTTGTCATACGCGCGCAGGACTTTATCCGCGATCTTCAGTGCATTGCGCAGCGAGATGAGTCTCTTGCTCGGGCGCGAGGCGAATTTCGTGAAGTGGGGCGGCTGAATATAGAGTTCCAGCACCCCATCGCGCCAATCGACCGGCACAACCGGCTTCTGCGACTGCAGTGTCATGAGCGCGAACAACGTGCCGCGTGCCCATGACGAAAGCTCGTACATGTTGACGAAGAACCGGTTGGGGAAGAGCGTGATCTCGATGGGCATCGCAGGGGTCGCATCCCACGGCACCTGGTTCATCGCAGCCAGATAGAAGCGTGCGAGCGTTCCTGCGTTGCCGATACCGCCTTGCGACAGAATGAATCGACGCGCGCGCATCATGGGCTCGTCGCCGGCGCGCATCCCGGTCAGCTTCAGAGCGAAGTAAGTCTCGATACTCGTCGACAGATGGCCCGGTCCGCCCGGGAACAGCGTCCACGAGCCGTCGGGCAACTGGCTATCGAGAAGCAGCTTCTTAAGTTGTGCTTCGGTCTCCGAGTCGAGGGGCCGCTCCATGAAGCGGTTGAAGATGATGTACTCGGCATTCATCTCGGCATTAGCTTCGAGCGCGCCTTGCCAGTAGCCCTCCGGATGTTGCTCGCGAATCAGTGCCTGCTGCGCCCGTTCGATCGTGAAATCAACCTTCGCGCTAAACTCGTCGCGCGAATTCGCTACGGCCGCCGGTTGTCCGCCTATCGCCTCAGACATCTGATCCATCTTCAACAAATACCTCTTTGGAAAATCCCCACCGCTCAGGGCAGCACTGCACATTTGAGCGCTTCGCCACGTTCCAGCAGGGCGAAGACCTCGCCCAGCTCGGCAAGCGAGCGTTGCGCGTTGATTATTCTTCCAGCTCCGAGCCGTCCCGCGCACAACAGATCGCGCGCGGCTCGCACATCGCGCGGCCGATAATGAAACGGCGCTAGCAACGTGAGATTGTCGTAATGCATCCGGCGCGTATCGACCGAGAGCGAGGTATTCACCGGGCATCCGCCGAAGAAGACCACTCGGCCACCACGACGCACCCGTGCGAAGGCATCAGCCCATCCGTCGACCTGGCCGGTGCATTCGATTACCAGATCAGGCCCAAAACCGCCATTCAGTGAGGCGATCGCCTCGGCGATATCGGTTTTACGCACATCGAAAACGCGGTCCGCGCCAAGATGTCCCGCCCAGTCCAGCCGATCAGTGTTGCGACCGGCAACGCATACTTCGCGCACGCCCGCAGCCTTCAGCACCATCGTATGCAGCAGCCCAAAGGCTCCGGGCCCGACGATTAGAACCGACTCGAAAGCTTCCGGTTGCGCCATCGCCAGCGCATGAACTACGCACGAGAGCGGCTCCAGCAGTGCGGCTTCGCGAAACGACAGATCGGGAGGCTTGATGAAAGCGTTCTGTGCGACTACGTGAGCGCCGATGATCAGGTAATCCGCGTAGCTACCCAGGATCATCCGCCCGATCGCATCCGCGCAGAGATTCTCTTGCCCGCGCGAGCAATAGAAACAATTGCCACACGGTGCAGTTGGCGCCGCCATCACAGCATCGCCCTCGCGAAACTTGGCGACGCCTTCGCCTACTTCGGCCACGATGCCGGAGAACTCATGGCCGATCGGCGCTGGCATCGGGAATAGAGGATGGCCACGGCGGAACGACTTTAAATCGGTGCCGCAACTCAGTGCGCATTCGACCTTGAGCAGGAGTTCGCCCGGCCCCGGATGGGGAGTCGTAATCTCGCGCACTTCGAGATGGCGCGGTTCGACCAGCATCGCCTGACGCGAAACGCGTTCATGGCGGGAAGTAATCCGGGTCGATGCGGCGTGGGCGTGACTCAAACCTTTCGCTCCACGGCAAAGGATGCGAGTGCGCGTAACGGGTCGGCGCGATGGTCGAAATCGGCAAGGGCGGCGTGAGCCTTAGAGGCGAGTTCGCGGGCCAGCTGATGAGATTGTTCGATTCCCAACAGCGAAGGGTAGGTGGCCTTGCCGCGTGCCTCATCTTTCTGGGTTCGCTTGCCCAGATCTTCGGCGTTCGATTCGACGTCGAGCAGGTCATCCGCGACTTGGAAGGCCAAGCCGAGCGCCTGTCCGTATTGGCGCATTGATTCGAGTTGCTTTTCCGTTGCGCCGCCGAGTCGCGCACCGCAGACCACCGAGGCGATAAACAACGCGCCGGTCTTTTTGCGATGCAGGACTTCGAGTTCTTTCAGTTCCAGCACGCGTCCTTCACCGAGCAAGTCGATAACCTGGCCGCCGACCATGCCGTCAGAACCGGCCGCGTCCGCCAGATCGATAACGGTTTGCAGCAACACTCCGGCTGATACTTTGGGGCTCGATGATGCGACTACGCGAAAGGCGTCGGTCAATAAGCCGTCGCCCGCCAGGGTGGCGATCGCCTCGCCGTAAACCTTGTGATTCGTGGGACGGCCGCGCCGCAAATCGTCATCATCCATGCACGGCAAATCGTCATGGATGAGCGAGTATGTGTGGATCATCTCAATCGCGCAGGCAAAGCCCATCACTGATTCAACTGAACCGCCGACCGCTTCACATGCAGCGATCGCCAGAACCGGGCGCAGACGCTTGCCGCCGGCCAGCAGGCTGTAACGCATCGCTTCAAAAAGACGACCCGAGGGTCCCGCCGGCTCCGCGACGGATCGCGCCAAGGCGGCCTCAACCCGAGCCGCCGCTTCGCGCACATAAGTTTCTAGTGGAAATGCTTTCACGTCGAAATTGTGCGAGCCCGCCACCCCTCTTGCGATTATCTTCCGCCAGTTCTCGCGCCTGATTTTACTCGAATCGTCGCGCGTTTATGGCCGATACGCTCGTTCCATAAGCGCTCTTTTCCACAGCGCTTTTCCGAATTCCCCGCTGCGCCGTGACTACGCGATGTAGTGACGCACCATCCGCCACGAATCTTTCAGGTTTTTGCCGAAGTCGAGAGCGACCGTACCTTCGAAGCCGGAATGGAGGCGGCAATCGCGGCAGCGGATATCCTGCTTGGTTCGGTAATACTCCCAGTCCGTTGCCTCGTGCATCTCCTTGAAGGTCTTGTAATGGCCATTCGTGATGAGGTAGCAGGGGCCCTTCCATCCGCGCGGATTACGCGTGACGGTCGTCCACGGACTGCAGAGGAGATCGCGCTCCCCGACCAGATAATCGAGGTAGATTGGCGTGTTGATAATCTTGTAGTCGTCCGCGAGCTTGCGCACCCGGTTGAACTTCTGCGGCATCTCATCGTTCCGCAGGTAGATGTCGTTTTCGAGCACCTGGTAATGATAGCCGGGCGTCAGGAGCATCCCGTCGACATTGAGTGAGCCGAGGAAGCGGATCAACTCTTCGATCTCATCACCGCTGGTTTCGCGGAAAATCGTCGAGTTGGTCTGGACCCTATACCCGCGCTCCTTCAACAGCTTGATCATCCGCACGCAGGTGTCGAAGATGCCGTTTCGATCGACCACGCGATCGTGCGTCTCTTTCATCCCGTCGATATGAATGTTGAAGCTCAGGTAGGGACTCGGGCCGACCTGCTTAACGAAGCGCTCTAGCAGAATCGCGTTCGTGCAGATCATCGTATGCCGCTTGCGGGCAATCAGCCCCTGCGTAAGCGGAACGATATGCTTGTACATCAGAGGCTCGCCGCCGCAGATCGAGACGATCGGTGCGCCGCACTCCTCCGACGCAGCGAGCGCCTCTTCGAGCGGCATCTGATCACGGATCGTGTCCTTGTACTCAACGATCCGACCACAACCGATACACGCCAGATTACATGCGTGAAGCGGCTCCAGCATCAGGACCAGCGGATAGTATTTGTCGCCCGCTTTCTTTTTGGCGCGCATATAGCGGCCGAGGTCCATCATCTGTTTAAACGGTACCCGCTTCAAATTAGCTCCTCCCCACTATCTGACGAGTTAGGTTCAACTCGATTCAAACCAAATCGTTGAATAACCACTGCCCGAGCATTCTCATCGCGCCGTCGAGGTCGATTCCTCGATTACCGAGAAAGAGAAAGCCGACCAGCATACCGTTGAGCATCGACAGCAGAAATCCGCTGACCATCTCAGGCCGAAACTGCTGAGCACAAAGTCCCTTTTCCTGGGTTCGCTTGATCAGGTCGGTGAGCAGTCCGCGATAACCTTCGTAAAGAGCCATGATCTGACCGGTCAGCCCTTCCGAGGTCTTTTCTTCGTGCAGCAGCTGCGCCACGAAAAAGCGAATCGAACTGGCGTTGTCGCGCACGAAGAGCAAGTAACCCTCAACCAGTTTGAGGATTTGGGCTTTCTCATCGAGTGCACCGGCCTCTTCCGCAAAATCGATAACGTACGGCTCCAGGAGCTTGCCTAAAACAGCGAAAAACAGCTCATCTTTAGTTTTAAAGTGCCAAAAGATGAGAGCTTTGCTGACTTTCGCCGTCTTCGCGACCTCCGACATCGAAGTCTCATGAAAGCCGCGCGTTGCGAACATATGCGTCGCAGCCTTAAGGATTTCGTCGCGCGAATCGGCTGATCGCGACTCCGTTGATGGGAGACTTTCCGTCATCGTGCTTTCGTTTGTGGCTAATTTGACAGCGGAGATGGCAGTCACGACCGCCCCACGATCCTCGAACAAACTCCCCGCCTAACCACTCGGTCAATGGAGATACTTTAACGGGACCAGACGCGAAGTCAATAACTTGCAAAGAAGCTTACGAACAGCCGTAACATGCCGTTCGAGCGTTGGTATCGGGACGAGGACTTCTAGCCCGAAGAGCGTGCCCAATCGATAATCGCGAGCGTTCCCGACGCTTCCGCCAGGTTACGGCGCATGGTAGGACCGTCGAAGCCTTCGCGAATCGCCTGTTCGAACTCTTGCGCCATCCCGCCGAACCAAGTCGGATGGTACGAATCGTCGTTGGCGTCTTCCACCGAATGATCCTCGACGGCGCCATTGCGGGCGGTCAGCGTGAGCCGATTCTTGTCGATTTCGAGCATCGCGTCTGAGCCGTAGATCATCGCGGTGGTGCGTCGCAACGGGGCCCGCCACGATAGATGCGAGTACGCGACCGCGCCGTTGGCGAAGTCGACTCGAACGTCGGCGACTTCATCGACGATCGAGCCCGGTGCACTCGAGAGGCGCGCGGCGGCGGCGACGGGCTCGGCGCCACCAAGGAGAAACTGCGCGAGATAGAAGACGTGCCATCCGTGGTCGATCAGAATCCCGCCGCCGCTGCGCGAATCGAGGCGCCATCGCTCTCCGCCGGCGCCGGCGCTGCCACCCTGACCGGCCGGTCTGCTGCGCAAACGCAGGAACGAGACGTAGCTGACAGTGCCAAGCCGACCGCTCGTGATTAGTTCGTGCGCGCGTCGATAGGAGGGGGCGTGCTTCCAGTTATGCACACACATCATGATGCGGGACGCCGCGTGCGCCGACTGGGTCAGGCGCGTGAGAGCCGCCGCCTCCAGTGCGAGCGGCTTCTCGACCAGCACATTCACCCCCGCTGCGAGCGCCGCCTGCGCGGTCGCTTCGTGATATGCGGGCGGGCTCGCGATATCGAGAAAGTCGAGCTTTTCGCCCGTGAGCATCAGCTCAAGATCGTCGTAGACACGGATGTTGCGGATCAGGTTGATCGCTTCGTGCCGCCGCGTCGCGATCGGATCGTGAATCGCAACGATCTGAACGTCGGGTCGCGTACGCCATCCCGGAAGATGGCCCCGGGTGGCGACCTCGCCAAAGCCGGAGATCGCTCCGCGCAGAGTCATATCGGTTCGCAGACCTGCTTACTCGATCCAGCCCTGAGCGATATTGGTCAGCTGAGCTTCGCACTTGCTCGGCACCGGCGCGTCCAGCACGAAGATCAGGCGATGCGCTCCGGCTTCTTCGTATTCCTTAATGATCTTCTTCGGATCGCCGTTAGTAATCGGTGCGTAAAGGCTGATTTCGAGCTCGCCGAAGTTACGACCGGCCTCAGCAGCCATCTGCTTGAGCTTGGCGACTTCGTTCCCCAACTCCGACGGAGGCAGTCCCAACGGTGCCCATCCATCGCCGATTGCGATCGTGTCGCGCAGCGCGCGCTCGCGTAGTTTGCCGGCCGCCGTCGCACCGATATGGACCGGCGGATGTGGCTTGCGCAGTGGCTTGGGAAAGCACTTCACTGGAGGGAATTTTACGAACTCCCCTTCGAAGCTCGATTCGTCTTTGGTCCAGAGTTCCTTCATCGCGCGGATATGCTCGCGCGTCACCGGCCAGCGCCGCTTGAAGGGGACGCCCATGATCTCGCTCTCTTCGGCAAGCCAGCCTGCGCCGATACCGAAGATGAAACGTCCGCCTGAATAGTAATCGAGCGTCGCGATCGTCTTCGCGAGGATAATCGGGTCATGCTCGGGTACGAGACAAATTCCGGTGCCAAGGCCGATATTCTTGGTTACTGAGGCGGCCGCCATCAGGCCGATAAAAGGGTCGATAAAGTGTGCGCCTGATTCGGGCAGCTTGCCTTCCGGATTACCGGGATAGCGGGTTTCGTAATGGACCGGGACAATCGGATGCTCCGGCAGGTAGAACGATTCGAAACCAAGCTCCTCGGCCTTGCGCGCCAAAGACGCGGGATCGGCCGTTACTGGTGTGACGAAACAGAGAACTCCGATTTTCATGCATACTCTCCCGAATGATCAGAAAACTGTATGTAGGTTGCAGCGTACTGAGCGAGCTTCTCGCGATAATTGTCCGGTGTCAGTATCGAGGTCATCACGACGAAGCGATTGACCCCGAGCGATTCGAAGCGCTTGAGTTCCGCCTGCACCACGTCGCGATTCCCTTTGATTGTGCCCATCAACGTGAGGTCGAGTTTACTATAGTCGCGATCGACCGCTGCGCACTCGGCTTTGAGCACCGCGAGCTGCTCTTTCATGTAATCGTAATCCACGCGATTCGGACACCATCCGTCGCCCCATTTAGCGACCCGCTTGAGCGCGTTCTTGTCCCGACTTCCGATCAGCACCGGCGGACCGGGCTGCTGAATCGGTTTCGGATAGGAGCGGACCGGCGGGAACTTGATGTACTTACCGTCGAATGACGGCTCGGGCTTCGACCACAGTTCGCGCATCGCCGCGATAAATTCAGCCGTTTGCGTCCAACGTCTCGGAAAATCGACGCCCAGCAGCTCCGATTCCTCGCGCAGCCATCCAGCGCCGATTCCATAGATCAGGCGACCGCCCGAAAAGTAGTCGAGCGTGGCGATCTGCTTGGCGTGAACGATTGGGTTATGCTCGGGCACGAGAGCGACGCCCGTGCCGAGTTTCAGATTGGTCGTGGTTGCCGCTGCCATCGAGAGGCAGGTGAACTGATCGCTCATGTGCGCGTAGACATCGGGAATCGCGCCTCCCGAGGGGAACGCGGTTTGCGGGTTCGACGGCATCACCGGATGCTCCGGTACCCACAGCGATTCGAAACCGACACGCTCCATCTCGGCGGCGAATGGCGCTGGTCGCGCGGTGGTCTCGTGAAAGACATTAAGCAGCCCGATCTTCATCGCGTCTCCTTTTCGAGCCTTAGTTACAGAATCTCGCCGATAGATGCCAGCGGAGGCGTCACCACCGACTTATCTGTCGAGATGAACTTCCCTTAAGAGCGCGTTGAAGCGTGGATCTGATCGGAGCGGGTCATAAATACGATCGACCTTGAGCGCCACGAGAAATTGCCCTCGGGAGGCAAACGTCTGCTTCAGGCCCTCCAGCGCGCGATCCTTGTCACCCAAGCCGAGCGCTATAAGCGCTGCGCAGAACGGTGTGACGTACTGATGCTCGGCCGTCTTCTTTAAGTCGGCGAGGATTCTCTCGGCCTGGTCGCGACGACCGCTCTTCGCATACGCAAACCCAAGCGTAGCCAGAATGAAGGGCGGCGCATCGGCTACTTGAGCCTTTTCCAGTTCGGGCACGGAGTCAGCAAATGCATCGGCCTGAAAATCGACCCATCCGAGTAGCCAATGCGCCAGGTAGAAATTGGGATCGAGATCGAGCGCCTTGCGCAACTGCTGCTTGGCGATTTCATATTTGCCGCTGTAGGTCGATGGATAGCTGACGTCGCCGGTGATTCCCGCTGAAAGTGGATCGAGTTCGTGCGCCTTTTCCATCTCGACGAGGCTTTCCTGATAGCGTCCCTGAAAGGTCAGGAGCGAACCGTACTGATGGTGCGCTTCGGCGTAATTGGGATTCAGGGCGATCGCGTTGCGGCATTCGCGTTCAGCGCCGCTCCAGTCAAAGTCGTATTGCCACAAGATGAAACACAGCGACGTATGCGCCTCGGCCGAGTTGCTGTTGATCTCCAGCGCTTTTCGGACCGCCGCCTTTGCTTCCGGCATTACATCGTTGGGCGGGAAGTACCAATCCTCCCCATAGCTAAAGGCGTCCGCCAAGCCGGTGTAGGGAGGTGCAAAATTCGGATCCGCCTTGATAGCCAGTCTGAATTGCTCGATAGCCTTGTTAACACCCTGCCGGGTGAAGCTGCTCAGGTAGAAGCGTCCTTTCAGATAGGCCTCGTGCGCAACGGGATCGACCTTCGGCGAGTAGGCGAGTCGGGCCTGCTCGAACGGTGTCAGTTGGACATTGATCTCCCGGGCGATAGCTGAAGCTACTTCATCTTGCAGTTCGAGCACGTCGCGCGAGTCGCGCTCGTAGCTGTCGGCCCATATATGCTTATCGGCGGAGGCATCGATTAGCTCGGCGGTGATACGCACCCGATCACCGCTGCGAAGCACCGATCCTTCCACGACTGCATCGACGTTAAGCTCACGCGCAATTTCCTGTAAGGGCTTGCGATGTTCCCCTTTGAACTGCATCACCGAGGTCCGCGAGATCACGCGCAGTGCGCTTATCTTGGCGAGATCGGCGGTCAGCTCATCGGTCATACCATCGGCAAAGAACTCTTCCTTGGGATCGCCGGAATAGTTGTCGAGCGGTAGCACCGCGATCGACCGAATCGCATGAACCCTTGGTGCCGTCGCGACCGGAGCGGGGGCCAGATGCCAGAGAAGAACCCCAGCGATGACTATGCCAAGCCCCATCAGCCCCATCCCGATGAGCGCAGTGCGCTGCTTGCTGAGACCAACCTGCGATGCCGGCAGAACGGGGCTGAGGCTGGAGTCGTCGCCCGACGATTCATCCTGATGCGTCGCGAGGACTTCGTCGCTCAAGGGTTGCAGGGCAAGCTCGGCATATTGCCGCTGTCGCGGTAGCTCATCCATCAGAGCGAGCAGGCGATGATCCGCAGGCAGAGCTTCGAGCGGTCGACAGGTGCCGATAAACAGCAAGCGAGCGCTTTCGCCGCGGCGGGCGAGGGCGCCAATAAGATCGAGCGTAGAGGGGTCAGCCCAATGGAGGTCTTCGAGCCAGAGTACGAACGGCGTATCTGAGGCTATCGCCTCGAGCGCCTCGACCATCTCGCGGAGCATCCGGGTCTGCGGTGTTCCCTGTGCCTGCAGCCGCACGCGATCCTCAACGCTCACCAGGCTCGGCATCTGAGCCAGCCAGCTTGGAGCGAGTCGATGCAGAATATCGATGAAATGCGCTCCGTCCGGCTCGCGGCACAGGCGCGTCAGCGCCTCGAAAACCGGCATATAGGGCTCGACGGTGCCGTGCTGCTCGACGCACTGTCCGCGCGCGAACCGCATCGCTCCTCCGTTTCCATCGATCGAGTCGAGCAACGCCGTGACGAGGGTCGTCTTGCCCGCGCCGGGTTCCCCGGTTACGAAGACTATCCGCCGCGAGCCCGATTGCGCCTGTTTGAAGGATTCCCGCAGATGCGCGAGTTCTTCGTCACGGCCGACTATCGGAATCGCCGCCCTGCGATTCGCGGCGTTAGTCGGCGCCCTCATCCGCAGAGGGCGCGGGGCTTCCGTCGCATGGCGCCGAAAAATCCGCTCGGTGATGACCGAAAGCGTAGCTAAGGCCACCGCGAGTACGCCCAACCAGATCCAATAATCGCCTAGGAAATCGGTAAAGATCGAAAGATGGGGCACGGGCTGCCCGGTAAGCAGGCTGTAGAGGTAGGTGACGATCAGGCCGGCGGCTATCGCCCCGGTTCCCGCCCACAAGCGCCGCAGATACGGCCACACCCGCCACATGCAGCCCTAAGCTATCCGCGCCGCAGCGCTTTGCCAATTAAATTTGGAAGTGGATCGCCTTTTTGCGCCGCTCGGTCAGCGATTGCAGCGTCGTGCGCGCCAGGATCGCGGTGACGCTGTTGCGGACCTCCTGCCATACCTCGCGCATCGTGCATCCGTCACCGGGTTGGCAGAGTCCCCCCGTCGAGCCTTCCTCGAGGCATTCGACCGGCGCATAGTCGCCTTCGATGATATGGACGACCTCCGCCATCGTGATTCGTGCCGGATGACGCGCGAGGGCGTAACCGCCACTCGGTCCCTTCTGGCTCGTTACCAGTCCACCGCGCTTAAGCTCGATTAGCAGCCGCCGCAGATAGTTCTCCGGGATATTCTGCGCAGCCGCGATCTCCTCGACCCGCTGTGGCTGAGCGGACGGAAACCGCTCGGCCAGCATGATCAGAGCTTTAAGGCAGTAATCGACTCCAACGCCAAACTTCATAAGGATGGCGGAAAATCTAGCATTATCGGGGGTAAAGCGGAATAGCTGACTAATCTACTCACATAATTAATTGACTAATTTAGTCTTCTAAGTTACTTTTTCGAAATCGCGAGCGCGGATTTTGAGGAGTAGGGCGACTGTCGTGCCCAAACGCGAACCACCATCTTGGGATCTTGTTCTGAAGCGCAATTCGGTTGAGCGCCTCAAACGCGATCTATTTCCAACCGAACTTGAAGGCCAATGGCAGCGCCTCGTTGATACCCCGTACGAGAAGCTCCCCGAAGAGGATATCGTGCGGCTCCAGTGGTATGGGATGTACCACGACAAGCCGAAAATCGGCACCTTCATGATGCGGGTGAAGATACCGAGCGGGGTGCTGAGCGCCGCTGGTCTGGAAGCAATCGGAGAGATTTCGGAGAAATATGGCCGCGATCAGGGCGAGCTGACGACGCGCCAGAATATCCAGCTTCATTACATCACGCTCGATAACTTCCCGGCGATCAACAAACGGCTCAAGGCTGCTGCCCTGACGACGATGGGTGGTTGCGGCGATTGCGTGCGCAATATTACCGGATGCCCCGTCACGGGTGTCAGCCAGGACGAGCTGTTCGACGTCAGCGGGTTGATCGGTGAGACGGCCAAGTTCTTCTACGGCAATCGCGATTATTCGGATCTGCCGCGCAAGCATAAGATTTCAATCTCGGCCTGCACCTATCAATGCAACGCTCCCGAGATTAACTGCATCTCGCTCGTAGCTCTTATCAAGGATGGCCAGGAGGGCTTTGCCGTTCGCGTCGGCGGAGGTCAGTCCTCTACGCCGCGTATCTCCCGTCATCTCGGGGTCTTCGTGCCACGTGCCGAAGTGATCGAGGTCCTGCGTTCGATTATCGATGTATGGCAAGCGACGACCGAGTACCGGATCTCGCGGGTTAAGGCGCGTCTCAAGTTCATGATCGACGACTACGGCGTCGAGGCCTTCCGCGAACTGGTCGAGCAACGATTGGGACGCAGACTCGACGATCTGGCCGAGATGCCCTTGCCGCCGTCGGAGAGCGATCACATGGGAATCCATGAGCAGCGCCAGAGCGGTCAGCTCTACGTCGGATTCCCCGTTTATCTCGGCCTGATTACCGGGAAGCAGATGCGCCAGTTGGCTGCGGTTGCGGCTGATATAGGTGGCGATATTCGGCTGACGCGCCGCCAGAATTTCATCCTTACAGGTATCCCGCGTCCGCGTCTCGACGAGATTCTTGGACGTGTGGCCGATATCGGATTCCCGATTAACGCCAATGACCTCTACGGATCGTCGATCGGATGTATCGGTGATCCGCACTGTAATTACGCCGTTACCCCGACCAAGCAAAAGCTAGCGACGGTAGTCGAACGCCTCGTGAACCAGTTCGGTGAGGCAGTCGCGGGATTGAAACTCAATCTCGACGGATGCCCCCATGCCTGCGCCCAGCATTGGACCGGCGATATCGGGCTACAGGGCACGACTGGCCGCGGACCCAACGGCGAGCCACTCGAAGCGTTCGATGTGATTCTGCGCGGTGGCCTCGGCCGTGACGCCGCTATCGGCAAGCCGCTCCTGCGGCGCGTCCCTTCGGCGAAGATCGAGGAGACGGTCGCGCGGCTCTTTGCCGGCTATCTCGAAGAGCGGCTGCCCGGCGAGTCCTTTACGCAATTCTGCGTCCGTACACCCGATGCGGCTCTGGTCACGATGGCCAGCGACGAGGCTTCGACGAGCCTCGAACAAGCAAGATTATAGTTCTCGTTTCTTCTAAAGCTGAGGTTACTTCAATGGAAGCGCAGACCGAACATCATCACCTGATGGACGAACTTGAGGCCGGCGAGGCTGCGGTCGAACTTGATAGCCAGGAGCCGCAGGAAGTACTGGCTTGGGCGATCGAGAAGTTTGGTGATCGGCTAGGACTGTGTTCGAGCTTTCAGGCCGATGGCGTTGCGCTGATCGATATGGCTTGGCGGATCGATCCGAAGATTCGTGTGTTCACGATCGATACTGGTCGCCAGCCGGAAGAGACCTATCAGCTCATCGACCGCGTACGCGACAAGTACGGTATCAAGGTGGAAATCTTTTTGCCCGATACCGATATCGTGCAGCAGATGGTTACCAAGCACGGTAACAACCTTTTCTATAAAGACGTGAACCTGCGCCTCGTATGCTGCCAGGTGCGTAAGGTGCTGCCGCTGCGTCGTGCGCTGATGAACTACGATGCGTGGATCACCGGGCTGCGCCGCGACCAATGGGCGAGCCGCTCGAATATCCGTAAGCTCGAAATCGATCACGATCACGGTGGCGTGGTGAAGCTCGCGCCATTGGCGGACTGGACCAACGAAGAGGTCTGGGACTATATCCGCGCCAACGACGTTCCCTACAACGAACTCTACGACAAGGGCTTCAAGTCAATCGGATGCGCCCCTTGCAGTCGCGCTACGAAAGAGGGCGAGGATCCTCGCGCAGGGCGATGGTGGTGGGAAACCGGCGCGCCGAAAGAGTGCGGGATGCATTGCTCGATCGAGACCGGCGGCTTCGAACACGAACTAGCCGCGATTCTGGGCAACAAAGCGCACTAAGTTGAGATCGAGAGTTGTTCGCTCAACACTCGGCCTTCAGCTTCTCCAAGGCTCGTTCAGCCGCAGCTACTAACCTTCCCGGGGCTCCAGGGCGAGCGATAGCGCTCTGCAAATCTGTGATCGCTCCCGCGCGATCGTTTTTGCGACCCTTGAGTAGGCCGCGTAAGTAATACGCCTCCGCGATGCTGTGCGGGAGAGCTCCCGGTAGTTGAATGATCGCAGAATAGTCAGATAAAGCACCGGCGGTATCGCTGCGGTTGATCTTGAGCCCAGCACGAAATTTTAAGGCCATGGCCGCTAAATGAGCCGGACCGTCGGGTAGATCAATAATAGCACTGAAATCTTCTTCAGCTCCGTGAGCTTCGTCTTTCTTGCGTCGAGCAAGGCCTCGGAACAACCTGGCGCGAGTCGACTCCTCCAGTGGCGCACCCTCAAGTTCGATGACGGCCGTATAATCGGCTATCGCCGCATCGCGATTGTCAGCCAAGGTCCGATCTATAATTGCTTGATAAGACTTGTCCGGTGAATCCATTGCGACGTCTTGGGGATCCTTCAATTGGCCGCGACCGTACAGCGCACGCGCTAGTGCATGGGTCGGCACGCCGCTCATCGTCACCACCTCACTGTAGTCAGCGATCGCACCCTTGAGATCGTGAAGCGCATTCTTCGCTTTTGCACGTTCGATATAGGCTTCAGCGACGGTTTCAATGGTAACCCCTGGCGCTTGCATGGTTGCCGTAAAATCAACGACGGCTTCCTTTAAATCACCCAACGCTGCCTGACTGGAACCGCGGTTCTTGAAAGCGAAGGCAATCAGGTGGGGAGGCGCTCCAGCAAGATTGATCACTTCTGTTGTATCGTTGATCGTCGCTTGGTAATCGCCTCCCTGCGCCTTCAAACCTCCGCGGTTGATGAGGGCGAGAGCAACGTCCTCAGGTGCAGCTTTCGGGAGTTCTATCACTGCCGTGTAGTCGGCGATCGCGCCGGTATCATCGCCGTTCCGCATCTCGCTGAAAGCGCGGTCAAGTAACGCCCGTCCCTTTACCTCAGCCGGGTCGATTTCATCGTTGAATTTTCGACTCATTAGTTTTGCTTTTGCCGTGTACTCTCGAGCAGCTTCAGCAGGGCGTAAACCGTCTCGGTCGCCGGCACTGAGATATTGTGACGGCGTGCCGCACGCACCACAGCACCCGCGATCGCGTCATATTCGAGCGGCTTGCCGCGCTCCAGATCTTGCAGGGTCGAGGTCTTGATCGCGTCGAGATTGAGCGATTTGTAGAGCCCCTTGAGCTGCGAGTCGACGCGCGCGTCATCGACGTTAGCGCCTTCGGCTCGTCCCACCTTGAGCGTTTCGAGCATAAGGGTGCGCACGAGATTGTAGCCGTCCTCGTCCTTGAACATCTGACCGAGTGTGGTGTGACTGAGGGCGCTGATCGTGTTGGTGCTGTTGTTGCCCATCAGCTTGTACCACCGGATCGCTTTGAGATCCGACGTCAGCTCCCCATAGATACCCGCGCGCTCGAACAGCGCCTTCAGCATCTCAGCGCGCGGCGTGATACGCCCGTCGAGCTCGCCAAACTCTATGATCCCGAGCGCGGTATGATCCAGTTTGCCCGGAGCTGTCATATGCGCGCCGATTCGCGAGTTTCCGCCCATCACGCATTCGCGCGGAAAGTGCTTGCACAGCGCCTCTTCGTTCTCGACGCCGTTCTGGATCGTCATCAGGATGCCGTCCTTTGCAAGACATCCTTTGATTTGTCGCGCGGCAGCATCGGTATCGTAGGATTTGACCGCGAAGAGAATCAGATCGTAAGGCGCGAACTCCCAGGGATCGAGCGTCGCTTTGACGTTGACGTGAAAATCGCCCTTGAAGCTTTTGACCGCGAGGCCATGTTCCTTGAGCGCGAGCAAGTTCGCTCCGCGCGCGCATAGCGTTACGTCTTCACCCGCCTGCTGTAGTCGTGCGCCGTAGTAGGCGCCGACTCCGCCCGCACCCATGATCAGGATTTTCATAGTGGTCTTTTCATTCACTCCGAGAAGATAGTCAAGTGAGGAACTCTGCCAGGTATTGATTCACCTGCTCGGGCCGCTCCTGCTGCACCCAATGGCCCGAATCCGGGATGTATTTGATCGAGAACGGCCCGGTGAAAAGATTCTCCATGCCGTAGGTCAGTTCTTTGCCGAGCGCGACGTCCTTCTCGCCCCAGATAAGCAGGGTAGGGGCGCTAATCTTGCGCATCAGCCAATGATCCTCCGGCAGCTTGCGCATGAATTCGCGCCGCATCATCGCGCGATAATAATTGATCGCAGCGCGCGCCGAGTAGGGTTTGCGGAAGGTCTCGCGGAATTGCGCCATGTCCTCGTCGGTGAAGGCCGCTTTGTTGTATGCCGACGATCGCAGCATCCGCGGCACCAGCGCCGAGCTGTTCACCCACAGCAAGGTGTCGGCAAGCAGCGGAATCTGGAAGAAGAGCATGTACCACGAGCGCAGCATCTGGCGCGGATTCGACCGCAGATTTTCCATGAACTTCGCGGGATGCGGACAGTTCATCACGCAGAGCTTGGCGACGCGATCCGGCCGCATCAGCGCCGTGGCCCACGCGACTCCGCCACCCCAGTCGTGGCCGATCACGACGGCATTCTGATGGCCCAGTGTTTCGATCACGCCGACTACGTCATCGACCAGGTTCTCGATCCGATAATTCGCGATTCCGCGCGGTGCGTCGGTCTCCCCATATCCGCGCATCTCGGGCGCGACGCAATCGAAATACGGGGCGAAGGCTCGCAACTGATGGCGCCACGAGTACCAGCTCTCGGGAAAGCCGTGCAGCATAAGCACGAGCTGATTACCTGCACCGGCGCGAGCGATTCGCATATTGAGCCCGTGCGGGAGTTTGATTTGCTCAAAATGCCACGGTTCGGCCATAGGCTTCCTCGCTGCGGAAATTGAAGGTAGCGCCGTTCACAGCACCATGATAAGTCGTGGTCGCATTACGATGCCATCATGGGAATGAGGTCGATGCGATGAAGAAAGCGCTCTTGCCGCTTCTCGTTCTGCTTGCCCTGGTGATCTCGCCGATCGCGCGGGGCGATTCCGACGTTAAAGCGCCTCCCTCCGATCAGGTGATTAGGCAGCTGCTCGAGGGCAACGAGCGCTTCGTCGCACAGAAAGCGACGCATCCGGATTCGGCGCCCTCCGACGCCGCGCAGCATCCGCTCGCGGTTATTCTCTCATGCTCGGATTCGCGCGTACCCCCTGAAATGGTTTTCGATCAGGGAGTCGGCAAGCTCTTTGTCGTCCGCGATGCCGGCAATACTTATGATCGCCTTGCGTTGCTGAGTATCGATTATGCCGTCGAGCATCTGGGCACCCGCCTGATCCTCGTGATGGGGCACGATCAATGCGGCGCGGTCACGGCGGCCGTGAAGGCGTATCCGCAACCCAAGCTCGGTCCGGTGGTCGAGAATATCTATCCGGCGGTGCGGGCAGCGGAGAAGATGCCGGGTGATAAGGTTTCCAACGCTATCGACGAAAACGCGATTCTGATGGCGCAGAAGCTCTGCAAGGAACCCGAGTTCGCCAAGATGATCGCCTCGCACGAACTAACGATCCTGCCCGCGCGATATAACCTCGCAACGGGGAGGGTGAGGATTCTCCAAAAGTAGAGGTGGCTCAAGATCTCGAATCCTAGCCGCTGACGAGGGAGAGTATGTCCCCGACTACCAAATAGGTATAAACAACATAACGATCAGCATCTTCTTTACTCAGGATATTGGCGTGCGAGCCTTTTTGAGCGGCCCGAAACACCGCATCTAGCCTATCTCCCAAGAATCCTAGTGTTATGTATCGTAAATAGCAGTAACGCGATTGAGGGAACGTGTGATGTCGGGGGCGGATTTGGTCCAGCGGAAGGGCTGGGCGTTTTCGTTCCCGTGCGTCAGGTAACGTACGATCGCCTGTTGCAGGCGCCGGAGGCTGGCGAAGCTGCCATGGCGGATGGCCTGGCTGGAGATCCGGGCGAACCAGCGCTCGATCAGCTTAAGCCACGAGGCGCTCGTTGGGGTGAAGTGCATATGGAAACGCGGATGCGCGGCCAGCCACTGCTTGACCGTCGGATGTTGGTGGGTGCCATAGTTGTCGCAGATCAAATGCCGTTCTCGCCTGGGGTAGCGGCGGGCCAGTGACTCCAGAAAAGCAATGAATTCCAGATGCGTATGACGCTTGCAGCAGCGTCCATGAACCTTGCCACTGGCTACCTCCAGTGCGGCAAAC
>DATKML010000054.1:0-24081 GCA_035541875.1 Binataceae bacterium (SeqCode) | reverse complement strand
TTCCCAGTGAGGAGGCCGCCACTAAACTCATCTGGCTGGTGCTGCGCAACGTACAGACGCGCTGGAAAAATCCACCGGTTCCATGGCAAGCTGCCAAGGCCCAGTTGGCGATTCAATTCGAGGACAGGTTTATACTCACTGACTAATAAATCACCACTGGCTCAAACACGAAATTCCTGACGGATCCGCAGCTATTTTTTGCGGACTCTTACAGCGGTCCCGTACGCGGCGATCTCACTCATCAGTTCCGCGATTTCGTTGCAATCGAAACGCATCGCCAGAACCGCATTGCCACCGCGCTCCATCGCGGCGAGCCTGAGCCGCTCGATCGCCTGATTCCGACTATCCGCCAGCAACTGGGTGTACTGCGTGACCTCGCCGCCAAAGAGACTACGCAGGCTCGCGCCGATATTGGCGAAGGCGTTGCGCGCCCGCACGACCAACCCGAAAACCTCGCCCAGCACCTGCACCACTTCGTAACCGGGCAGGTCATTCGTGGTCACGACGATTACGCTTTCCAAGCCCTTATCGCTATCGGCGAAGGTGTCCATAACACGACGATAGTTCCGGGCCTTGCGGGCAGCAACGCGAAATCTTTGCACGAGGACTGCCCCTACTGTTAGCATCCGCGCTTCAAGTCACGGACTCTCGAAGCGCACTATGGCGAGCGATGCAATTCCGACTCCGATTCGGGCGATCGATCTGCAGCTCGACGATGGCGCGGTGATCCGCCTGCGCCAGCACGGTAATCCGTCCGGACCGCGCCTTGCCCTGAGCCACGGCAACGGCCTCGCGATTGATGGCTACTACTCGTTCTGGAAGCTGTTGTCGGAGCGGTACGAATTAATCCTGTTCGATTTCCGCAATCACGGCCAAAATCCGCTGCACACCTTCGAGCACCATACCTGGCCACGCTTTGCGCTCGATTTGGAACAAGTTTACGACGCGATTCAGCAGCATTTTGGCGCCAAGCGCACGATCGGAGTGTTTCACTCGCTCTCGGCCGTTACCGCGACGATGCAAACGCAGCACTATGGCGTCCGATGGGATCCACTCGTGCTCTTCGATCCGCCTTTTTATCCACCCGATCGCCATCGCTTGCATCTTCTGCAACACGACAACGAAGAGGAGATCGCGAACCGGGCATTGAAGCGCACACCCGCCTATACCGACCCGATGGATCTAGCAGCGAGCTTCCGGCGCCGGCTGAAACTATGGCAACCCGAGGCCTACGAGCAGATGGCTCGCGCGACCCTCCGCCATGACCCTGCAACCAATCAATGGATACTTGCCTGTCCGCGTGAGTTCGAGGCTCACGTCTTCCGGAGCAATCGCGATACCAGCACGTGGGAGAATCTCGCCACAATGCCGGTCCCGCTCAAATTGATTGGCGGAGATCCGGAGGCGGCCGAGGCCACGCCACCGGCCCGTATCAGCCAGGCGATCGCGATGGAGACCGGGCTGCCCTACGAAGCGATCCCCGGGACCAGTCATTTTCTACAAATCGAGAAACCCGCCGAATGTATCGCCGCGATGGGATCCTTTCTGCGCGAGCGTGGTGTGATCGGCTGAAAGCAATATCAGTGGCGAAAGCTGTACCCCCTGTAATCGAAGTCACAGGTCTGCGCGTCGAACGCGAAGCCCTCATCCTGGACGATCTCAACTGGACCGTCCGTCGCGGCGAGCATTGGGTGATCCTCGGCTCCAACGGCTCCGGCAAAACCTCGCTCCTGAGCACCCTAACCGGCTATATGCCGCTGACGGGTGGGCAGATCTCCGTGCTCGGCGAAACATACGGGCGCAGCGATTGGCGAGAACTACGCAAACGTATTGGTATCGTCAGTTCCAGCGTGCATCAGATGATGGCCGGGCACGAAAACACCCTCGAAACGATTATAAGTGGCCGTCACGCGATGATCGGGATGTGGGGCGATGTAGCCGACGCCGAGCGCAAGCAAGCGCTGAAAATCCTCCGGCAGGTTGAAGCTACCGCGATTCGCGACCGCCCGTGGCGCGTCCTTTCGCAGGGTGAGCGGCAACGCGTGCTGATCGGTCGAGCCCTGATGGCGCGTCCAGAGCTGCTGATTCTCGACGAGCCATGCGCGGGTCTCGATCCGGTGGCGCGGGAGCACTTTGTGCAGTTTATCGAGCGCCTCGCCCGGCAACGCAGCGCTCCCACTCTGGTGCTGGTAACGCACCATGTCGAAGAGATCATGCCGACCTTCTCGCATGTGCTGATCCTTCAGGGTGGTCGGGTTTTGGCCGCGGGCCCCAAGCCCAAGGTCCTGACATCGGCTGCGCTGTCGCGCGCCTTCAATGCATCGGTGCGACTGACGAATCGACGCGGGCGTTACGGCCTGAGCGTCGGAAAAAGTAGCAACGTGATAATCTGATTGGTCAATGGGCCTTCACAGACGAGCCCCGCTCCTGTTGTTTTTGTTTGTGATCTCGCTGAACACGATGCAGTGTCAGCACAGCGAATACCCATCACTTAGCGAAACGCCCCACAAAGTCCTCATCCTTAAATCGCGGCACACACTCATCCTCCAACGTCGTGGTCACGACCTGAAGACTTACGACGTCGCCCTCGGCCGCGGCGGTTTGAGTCCGAAGCGCCAGCGCGGCGATCACCGAACCCCCCGAAGGTTCTTATCTTATCGACCTCAAGGGTGACCCCAGCAGATTTTATCGCGCTCTAAAGATCTCTTATCCAAGCAAGCCGGATTTAGAGAACGCGCTACATTTGGGGGTCGAACCGGGAGGGGAAATTGAGATTCGTGGGCTTCCGCCGTGACTGAGCTGGCTCGGACCGGTTCAGCATTTAGTCGATTGGACGGACGGTTGTATCGCCGTGTCGAATGGCGAGATTGATGAGATATGGCCGCTGGTCGAAGTCGGTACCCCTGTTGAAATCAGACATTAATTAGTTCGCAATACGGGTGATGAATTTTCTGCGACAAGCGCCCGGAGAACGCTTATGAACGGCACTGACTTGGCGGAACGGCTACAAGCCGTCGTCACCAAAAAAATTGGCCAACCCGGGACGGTTCATGCCCTAGAGCAGCTCACGGGAGGCGCGAATCGGCAGACACTCGCCTTCGAGGTTGAACTCGATGGCCGCCGATATCCGATGATCATGCAGCTCGGTGTCGAAACACCGGACCTGGTCGCCGGCATCTCGCCCGAAGTGCGCCCGGCTGACCAGGCTCATCTGATGATCGCGGCCGCCGAGGCCGGTGCACCGGCTCCACCAGTACGGGCGATTCTCGAACCTTCGGACAATCTCGGCGAGGGTTACATCACCGAACGCATTCCGGGCGAGACGCTCGGACCCCGTATCATCCGCGACGAGCGCTTTGCGCGCGCCCGCCCCGTGATGGCCCGGCAGTGTGGCGAAATCCTGGCCGCTATTCATCGCGTCGATCCGGCGAAGGTGCCGTTCCTGGTGAATCAGGATCCTGCGGCGCACCTGGCGGCGAATATGCGTATCGCCGACACCTACAATTTTCGTCTGCCTGCGTTGGAGCTGAGTTTTCGCTGGCTCTCGGAGCATCTCCCGAAAAAGGTGCGCCACACCGTGGTCCACGGCGACTTCCGGATGGGCAACATGATCGTCGACGAAACCGGAGTCCGCTGCATCCTCGATTGGGAACTCGCGCAAACCGGCGATCCGATGATGGACCTGGGCTGGCTATGTATCCGCACCTGGCGTTTCGGCGGCAGTGCTCCCGTCGGTGGTTTTGGCTCGCGTGAGGATCTATTTGCCGCCTACGAACGTGCCAGCGGCATTTCTGTCGATCCCGACCATGTGCGCTATTGGGAGGCCTTCGGCAACATGAAATGGGCGCTTCATTGCCTGCGCCTGGGTTCCCGTGGGGTCGAGAACAATGACGTCGAACGATGTGCGATCGGACGTCGCATCGAAGAACCACTCTGGGACTTTCTGAATCTAATCGAAGGACGCAACTAGGAGGACCGCGCGATGCCCTCGAGCATGCCCGACGCACCCACCTTATTGGGCGCCGCTATCAAATACCTCGAAGACGAGCTGATGCCCGAACTTGCGGGGTACCATCGTTTTAAGTGTCGCGTAACGGCGAACGTTCTGAGCACTATCAAACGTGAACTTGAGCAGCACGAGGAGTCCGAAAGGGTTGAAAATAGCCGTCTCAGCGCCATCCTCGGTCATAACGATAGCGTCAAAAAGCAATCATCAGAGTTAGCTGAAAAGATTCGGGCGGGGACGGTATCGATCGATGACCCGAGTCTGCGTGCTCATATACGCGAATCTCTACGGGAGGCCCTTTCGATCAATAACCCTCGATGGCTCCGCTGAGCGGCCTAGAGGCGGATCGATAAGAGACGGAATAGCTTAAAGTTAATTCAATTCAATTGATTCAATACAAAAAAGATGAACAGAGCGCGCCTTGACAGGATTTGCATATCGCGACATCTTTGGCATCTAGTATGTTTTGAATCAGAAGAGGCCTAGGCAGTCTCTTCCCGCGGCACAAAGGCATGATCTGCCCGCGTTAGGTGGTAAGTAGATAGATGATCGACCGATATAATCTCGAAATGCTTGGTGCCGCACTGGCAGCGTTCGGGATATGTGCGCTCACGATCCCCCTGATTCGCCGAGTTGCGCACGCCTTCGATATTGTGGTTGCCCCGCATTCGGATTCTCATCGCCGGGGGGCAATTCCTCTGTTGGGTGGGGTTGCGGTCATTACCGCCGCCCTCCTGACGATGGCGAGCTTTTCAGTCCTACCGTGGTCGATGCTCATAGGGGGATCGGGCCTGTTGTTGCTCGGGGTCATCGATGACGTTACAGCCCTGCAACCGAGCCGGAAATTGGCATGGGAAGCGGTGATAACAATCGCCGCGATAGCGACGGCGAAAATCCCCATGCTCACGCCGTGGCTTCCGCTTAACTGGCTCATCGTCACCTTCTGGCTGCTGGCCACGATTAACGCCTTCAATCTTATCGATGGCTTAGATGGATTAGCCGGTGGCATAGGGATAACCGCCTCGCTGGCCGTTGCGGCGATCGCTGGGAGCCACGGCAATTATGCCTCCGCTCTGCAGGCGTTGGCCGTTGCCGGAGCCTTGGGCGGTTTTCTGCTTTTCAACTTCCATCCTGCATCGATCTTTCTCGGCGACGGCGGAGCACTCCCCGGTGGTTTCATGCTCGGGATGCTAGCCCTTGATGCCGGTAATTCTGACGACTGGTTGACACGCTTCGCGGTGCCAGCGCTAATAATGATCGTTCCGCTGCTCGATATGGGAATCGTCAGCGTCAGTCGTATGGCGACCAATCGAGCGCCTACGCGCCGTGGCCTCGATCACTCTCATCACAAGCTTCTCGCTCTCGGATTGCCCGATCGCGTCGCGGTCAGTGTATGCTGGGTCGTCTCTCTCTTGGCTGGCGCCTGCGCCTTTGGGATGAGACTACTGCCGGGCGCGTACCTCGTGATGTCTTTACCCTTTATCGTGGGTCTCTTCGGTCTTATCGGCCTCTTCATGATCGATTTGACCTTCGACCTAGTCGAACCCGGTGAAGCCTACAAAAAGGTAGGCGGCTTGGCGCGCTTCATTGTCCATCTGGGCTACAAGCGGCGGCTTGCCGAAGCGGGTCTGGATCTTTTTCTCGTAACTGGGGCCTACTTCGGCGCCTTCTTGATCCGCTTCGACTTTGTAACCGATCGCGAACGCGTGCTGGAGATCTTGCCGAATGTACCGTTGATCCTCGCTGGCTCTTATCTGGTCTTCTTCACGCTGGGGATTTATCGGGGCTTCTGGCGATACGCTGGGCTTTCCGAGATAGCGCGCCTGGCAAGCGCATCAATCGGCGCTGGAACTGTCCTTTTGGTCATCGATTGGTTCTACCCAATAATGATGTCGGGCTCGATCGCCGTCCTGTTCGTTCTGATCCTGTTCAACGAGCTTGCTGCTAGCCGCCTCTCTTTTCGCGTCTTCCGCAAGGGTATCGCGCTATTGTCGCGTTCGCATCGCGCCGTCCTCGTCGTTGGCGCCAGCGAGCTAGCTGAAGTTGCAGCGCGCTATCTGACCTCAGGCAGCAACCGCGATATGAAGCTGGTTGGGTTCGTCGATTTGGACTCCTTCAAGGCTGGAAAAATGATTCACGGAGCGCCGGTTTTGGGATCATTGAAGGACCTCGACTCGCTCGTGAGTACCACTCATTTCACCGAACTGCTTATCGCGAACACAGCTCTCGGCGCTGACGCGATGGCGAAAATCTCGGCCTTCGCTCGGGCTAATGAGATCACGGTCTATAATTTCTCGATCGAGCTCAGCGAGTTTCTTCCGGAGGCTGGACCCGGCTCCACCAGCGTGAAAGAGATTCCCTTGGGAGAGTTAACAGCAGCAAAAAGCTTTGTGGCTTAATCTCGGCCATTTTTGTACCATTCGAAATATATGTCGGTAAGCCAAGCTAATGGTCACCTGAGCAAGCGCACCGAGCGTCGGTCAGTTCCGGGCCGAAGCCGAGCGCGTCGCGCCGTGAATTTCGTCGAAAAGACCTGGGGCAGTGAGGAGTGGCTGGTCAATAACGACCTCTACTGCGGGAAGATAATGCGCTTCGACAAGGGCAAGAACTGCTCCCTGCATTATCATGTCCTCAAGACGGAATCGTTTTATCTTCGCTCCGGTAGACTCAAGATGCGGATCATGGATTCGCCCGACTCAACGATTATCGAAGAATTCATCCTCGAAGCGGGTGAATGTATGGATATCCCGCCGGGTCTGGTCCATCAGATGGTCGCGCTTGAAGACTCGGAACTCTTCGAATTTTCAACCCAACACTTCGATTCCGATTCCTACCGTCTGACCCGAGACGTATAACCCACTCTCGTACCAAAGACGTGTGTGGCGTCAGGGGAACATATCCCAGTCCGTGCTTTCTGACTTCTAGCTACACCTCCGGATTGCTGTATAATTTCCGCCTAGTTGCTTCCGGGGGTGTGGGGGACGTTATATGGCTAAGGTCGCATTAATCACTGGGGTAACTGGTCAGGACGGGTCGTACCTCGCCGAACTGCTTCTAGGCAAAGGGTACGAAGTCCACGGCATCGTACGCCGCACTTCGAGTTTTGCCACCGGACGCATCGACCATCTCCGCAAAGGCTATGGCCCCGGATCTTCCGGTCTGCAGCTCCATTATGGCGACCTTGGCGATGCCACCGGTTTGCG
This sequence comes from Binataceae bacterium (SeqCode), assembly GCA_035541875.1. Lineage (GTDB taxonomy): Bacteria > Desulfobacterota > Binatia > Binatales > Binataceae > JAJPHI01. The sequence continues at coordinate 16,872 of DATKML010000054.1, read as the reverse complement.
GCGCATTATCGAGCAGACCTTGCCTGATGAAGTTTACAATCTTGCCGCGCAATCACACGTAAGAATCTCTTTCGACCAACCGGAATACACCGCCGACGTAGTCGGGCTCGGATCGTTGCGCCTGCTCGAAGCCATCCGCGACCACAATGCGCGGCACGGTCGCAAAGTTCGCTATTACCAGGCCGGATCGTCAGAGATGTTTGGACGAGTCGCGGAGATTCCACAGCGCGAAACCACCCCGTTTCATCCTCGCAGTCCCTACGCTTGTGCCAAGTGCTATGCCCATTGGCAGACGATCAACTATCGCGAAGCTTACGGGCTCTTCGCAGCCAATGGAATCCTCTTCAATCATGAATCGCCACGCCGCGGTGAAAACTTCGTTACCCGGAAGATCACTCGCAGCGCCACCCGCATCAAACTCGGCTTGCAGGACAAACTCGGTCTGGGCAACCTTGATGCGCTGCGCGATTGGGGTTTTGCCGGCGATTACGTCGAGGCGATGTGGCGGATGCTCCAGCAGGACGAGCCCAACGATTTCGTTGTCGCCACAGGTGAGAACCATTCCGTGCGGGAGTTTCTCGAACTTACGTTCGACCGGCTCAAACTGGATTGGCATAAATATGTCGAGCTCGACGAGCGCTATCTGCGGCCTGCCGAAGTCGATGTGCTGATTGGCGATGCAACGAAAGCACGCAAGGTTCTTGGATGGGAGCCGAAGGTTCGCTTTCCGGAACTGGTCGCGATGATGGTCGACTCCGACCTAGAACTGGCGGAGCGCGAGAAGCGCGGATTAGGCCGCTAAGGTTTCATCACGCCAATTCGCTCGCACAGATAATTCAGGTTCATAAGAACCATTTCGTGCGATTGCTTCTGGTCAGCCTTTACTCTTGAACGCAGCCGATGGAGATTAGGCACTGCGGTGCTTAACTCATGGGGCTGCTTGGAATCATCGAACGTGTCAGGAACTTTCCCAAGAGGCTGAGCCAAAGCCGTTGGCCCCGGCGCCTCGGGATAACTGCATTAGTTATCGTTTTGTTATGGGGGCTTATCGGTTTCGTCGGTGTCCCCTTCGTCTTGAAGCGTGTCCTTAGCGGCCAGGTCGCCGCCTCGATTCATCGCACCGTCACCGTCGAGAAGATTCGCTTCAATCCTTACAAGCTTCGGCTCGAAGCTGATCATCTCCATATTTCTGATCGCAATCCGCAGCGCCCTTTCGTCGATCTCGGCCATCTGCGGGTGAAAGTCTCATGGAAGTCGCTCTTTCGTCTCGCGCCAATCGTCGGGGAGTTCTACACCGATCAGCTTGCCGTCCATATCGTCCGGACGGGAGAGAAAACCTTCAACTTCTCTGATCTCATGGAGAGTTCTCCACCTCCGGCTTCACCTCCACCTCCATCCAAACCGTTCCGTTTCGCCGTATCGAATATCGTGCTCAACCAGGGGGCGATCTCGTTCGACGATGAATTGTTGGGCCAACAACATAGCGTCGATCATATTCGGCTGGCCTTACCCTTCATCGCCGACCTCCCCGCTGATACGGATATCTATGCGCAGCCGTTTCTGCAGATGGTCGTCGACGGCAGTCGGTTCCATCTCAACGGCGAAACCAAGCCCTTTCAGGATACGCTCGATACTTCGCTCAACTTCAGCTTTCACCTCTTCGACCTGACGCGGTATATCGCCTACGTTCCAGTCAAACTGCCGGTCAAGCTCAAGAACGGACTGCTATCGACGGTCTTAAGCCTGCATTTTCTGATGCAGGATGGTCATCCCCACGTTCGTCTCGACGGTGCGGCCGCGTTGGATCAGATCCAACTGGAAGATCAATCCGGGGTGCCGTTACTCACTCTGCGTCATGCCGTCGCTGAACTGGATAAGGTCGAACCACTGGAGAATATCGTTCATCTCAAGCGGATTTATCTCACTGGTCTGGATAGCCATTTGGTCCGTGAGCCCGACGGGTCTACCAACCTGTCGACGATTCTTGCGAGCACCGCGCAGCCGCCGAGTTCGACCGCCGGCTCGCCGGTCCCAACTGCCTCCGCGACTAGCTTGGCGACCACCACTGCGACGCCGGCGATCACCGCGACGCCGGCGATCACCGCGACTCCGACGCCTTCGCCAACTCCTCAACCCTTGGCCGCTCAGGCGCAGATTGCGGCACCGGCTATCACGCCGTCAGCCGCTCCGTCATCCTCCCCGGCGGAGAGCACCCCGTTCGATTTCGCCCTGAGCAGCTTCCAACTGACCGATAGTTCGATCGACTTGGTGGATCGTTCGCTACCATCGCCCGGGACGGTCGCACTTCAAGGTATCCACGCCAAGCTCGATAATTTGCGGACCACGGGCGAGAGCACCGCCCCGTATGAATTCGGAGGGAATTTCGGTGGTGGCGGAACGCTTACGGTGAAGGGCAACCTCGAGCTGGCCAAGCATCATGTCTCCACTGACGCATCGATCGATCAGCTCGATATCCCGGCCTTTAAGGCTTTCGCCGCACCCTTTCTGAACGGCGATCTTGCCTCGGGCAAGCTCTCCGCAGGCGCAACGGTTAAGACTGACTTCACCCCCGGCAAACTCAATGTGCACGTTGAGCCGGCGAACGCCGTGATCGCTCAGTTTGCGATTCACGCCGGGAACAGCAAGGAAGACCCCATTACGTGGGATCGTTTCTCCGTCGCGCTGGGGCAGTTCGATCTGGCCTCGCAGCAGGCGGTGGTTAACGAAGTTAAGGCTGAAGGGCTCAAGCTCGCGGTGCGCCGCGATCGGCAAGGCCAAATAAGCCTACTCTCGCTGATGCGCTCGACGCCTTCTTCGACACCATCTGCAGCATCAGCGCCGTCACCCAAAAAGGAACCCAAGCCGCACCGTCAGCGACGTGCCCGCAAGGCTGCGCCATTTCCCGCTTCGACTCCGTCAGCGCCGGCAACTCCACAGTTTCAGTACCGTGTCGCTGCCGTAATTCTGGATAAAGCGCAGATCCACGCGATCGACGAACATGCTGCCAAACCACTCAAAGTCGATATTGCACCGCTGAATATCAGCCTCAAGAACATCTCGAATGATCTCGCCAAACCGATAGGCGTCGCACTCGACGCGGTGATCAACAAAGGCTCACTGAAAATCGACGGAACCGCAGCACCGACGCCATTGGACGCCAAACTGCGGATCGCGGTCAGGAAGCTCGACCTCACGGCGATCAACTCCTATCTGGGCGATCAGCTCAATGCCACGATCGCGGCGGCGCGCCTTACGATGAACGGGACGGCGACTGCGTCTCAGCATCGCGATAATCTACGCGCTGGTTATCGAGGGGATCTGAACCTTGGCAGCGTCCGAGTCCTGGATAAGCTGACCGGAGACAACTTCCTCCACTGGAATTCTTTCAACGCCAGCAATATTGTGGCGGACTACGGAGAGGGACTACCCAAGGTCAAAATCGGAGGACTCGCACTCTCCAATTTCTATGCGCGAATTATCCTGCGCAGCGACGGCAAGCTGAACCTGAAGGACATCATGGCGAACCCCAAGGAAGCGCCTAAATCGCTGACGCGGGTAAGCCCTGAGGTCGTCGCACCTACGCCTGAACCAACACCCACCCCCACGGCCGCAGCAGCATCCACCCCAGCGCCGGCTAAGCCCCTACCGGCAGAGATAGCGATCGGCGGGATTACGCTCGAGGGTGGCAACGTTAATTACACCGATAATTTTATCCAGCCACACTACACCGCAGATCTCACTGATATTGGGGGCAAGATCGGCGCCTTCGGCACCGGTTCAACAACGCCTGCTGACGTAGCACTTCAAGGGCAGGTTAATGGCAACGCGCCACTCGCGATCAATGGGTCCGTAAATCCGTTGGTGCCAATAGCTTTTATCGATCTGGCGGCCAAAGCCAATGCGATTGAGCTACCCGGTCTCTCACCTTACTCGACGAAATACACCGGCTACCCGATCGTCAAAGGCTCACTGAACGTTGATGTTCACTATAAACTCGAAAACCAAAATCTTTCGGCGAATAACCACATCTACATCGATCAACTAACCTTCGGCGATAAGGTAGAAAGCAAGGATGCACTCAACTTACCGATCCGATTGGCGGTATCTCTACTCAAAGATCCCAAGGGTGTAATCGATCTGAATATCCCCGTCTCCGGATCGCTCAACGACCCGCAATTCAGTATCGGCGGCGTGATCTGGCAGGTGGTGAAGAACCTGATCATGAAGGCCGTAACGGCACCCTTCAGCCTGATTACGGGGGCGATCAGTGCCGTTGGCGGAGGCGGAGCTGCCGCCGAAGACTTGAACTACATCGTGTTTGATCCCGGCTACGCGAAGCTCAAGCCGGAAGCTCTTCAGAAGCTCAATACGATCGAAAAGGCTTTGAGTGACCGGCCCGCAATCAAGATCGATATTACCGGCCGCGTCGATCCAAACGTCGACCGAGATGGCCTGCGAGAAGCAAAGGTTGAGCACAAGGTCGAGCAGCAAAAAATCGAAGACGTCGGCGAAACCGAAGGTGGCGAGCCGGTGACCGTGGGCAAGGACGAGTATGAAAAGTACCTGAAGAAAGCCTACAAAGCCGCTAAATTCGAGAAACCAACCAATGCGATCGGGCTGACCAAGTCCTTACCGACTGATGAGATGAAAAAGCTGATGCTCGCGAACACGAAGGTCACCGACGACGATCTTCGCAAACTAGCCGAGGCGCGTGCCGACGCGGTCCGCGGCGCTTTAAGTAAAAAGATCGATCCGGGACGCATCGTGGTCGCCCCTGCGAAGCTCTCGGCAGAGGATATCAAGGATAAAGGACCGACGACGCGCGCCGATCTATCGCTGCAATAAAAGCTTCAGACTTGCACTTCCCTGATGGGCCTAGCACGATCAGGAGAGGGTTGCGATCGTGTTTCAGCTACGCCATCTGCCATTAGATACCCTCCGTGAACATGTCGTGGTGATTCACGAGCAGGCGGTTCGCGACGGTAATCTCGGCTTCAATCCGCTCGATCGCGTTCTTGTAACCGGTTACGACCCGGTATCAGGCAAAAATCGTTCGATCACCGGTGTGCTGAATTTCTGCCGGGATCGGCTCGTCGCATCCGACGAGGTCGGGCTTTCGGACGAGGCTTTCCGGGACCTCGGGTTGGCGGAAAACACACCCGTGAGCGCCACCTTGGCGGTTGCGCCGAAGAGCGTCGATTTGGTTCGCGCCAAGCTGGACGGTGGCCGGCTCGATCGTGCTGATTTTGCCGCAATCCTGGCCGATGTAGCAGCCAGGCGTTACTCACGCGTCGAGCTTTCGATGTTCGTGCTGGCTTGCGCGCTGAAACGGCTCGATCTGCTCGAATTGGTCGATTACACCCGCGCGATGATCGAGACCGGCGAGCAGCTCCATTTCGACATCGGACCGGTCGTCGACAAACACTGTATCGGAGGAGTTCCCGGGAATCGCACCACGATGATCGTCGTACCGATTCTCGCGGCGCTCGGCTGTATCGTGCCGAAGACCTCCTCACGCGCGATCACCTCCCCCGCGGGCACCGCTGATACGATGGGTGTGCTTGCCGAAGTTTCTCTGTCCTCGGATCAGATCTACAAGGTAATTCGCGAGACGGGCGGATGTATCGTATGGGGCGGAGCGCTCGAACTCGCGCCTGCTGACGACGTGTTGATCACGGTCGAACGACCGATGGAACTCGATACCGAAGCGCAGATGGTCGCTTCGATCCTGGCCAAGAAGAAGACCGTCGGTGCGACGCACGTATTGATCGATATCCCCGTCGGGCGATGGGCGAAAGTGCGCACCTTCGCTGCTGCAGAACAGCTCGCAGCCCTGTTCCGCGATGTCGCCTCGCGCATCGATCTACGGCTCGAAGTGGCGTTAACCGATGCACGCGCGCCGATCGGACGAGGTATCGGGCCACGCCTCGAGGCCCTCGATGTGATGGCGGTCCTGCGCAATGATCGCGAGGCGCCCCAGGACCTGCGCGAAAAGGCCCTTTATATCGCCGCGCGAATCCTCGAGATGAGCGGCAAGGTGACGCCGAATTCCGGCTATCGGGAAGCACGCAGGGTTCTCGATTCGGGTGCCGCACTGCAAAAATTCTCGGCTATCGTCAACGCTCAGGGTGCACGTGAACTGCCGCCCGAATCTCCCTTCCGATGTGTCATCGGTGCGCCTGCGGACGGGCGTATCCGCGAAGTCGACTGTTGGGAGATCGCGCGTGTGGCCAAGCGCGCCGGTGCCCCAGCTAACGTTGCGGCCGGCGTGAAGATGCTCAAAACGATCGGCGATGTCGTCAGCAAAGACGAACCGCTATTCGAGATCCACTCTTCCAGCGCCGACCAACTTGAGACAGCACGTAGCTATGCCGAAGCGCACTCGGCAATCGTCACGTTTGGCTTTTAGCCAGGCACCTCAGCAGTTAAGCGCGATCCTCGCCGACTTCCATCAGGTAGTCGCGATACTCACTCTTCGGCGCCTGCTCGATCATTTGCTTGAGATGGTCCGTCCCGACCATCCCCTGTGCGTGCGCGATCTCCTCGAGGCAGGCAATTTTGAGTCCCTGTCGCTGCTCGATCGTGTGCACGAATTCGGACGCTTCAAGCAGGCTCTGCGGCGTACCAGCGTCGAACCAGGTGTAGCCACGCCCAAGAATCTCGACGTGAATTGCACCGCGCTTGAGGTAGATATTGTTGATGTCGGTGATTTCGATCTCGCCACGCGCCGAGGGCTTGAGCGATCGGGCCATCTCGACCACTTGGTTGTCGTAGAAGTAGAGCCCGGTGACTGCCCATCGCGAGGCCGGCTTGGTCGGCTTCTCCACGATGCTGAGCGCCCGCCCGTCACTAGCGATATCAACGATCCCGTAACGCTCCGGCTCGCGTACTTTATGCGCGAAGATGGTCGCTCCGGTGGTTCGTTGCGTGGCATCCTGGAGCATCCGCGTCAGCCCATGACCGTGAAAGATATTATCACCGAGCACCAGTGCGCAGCGATCATTACCCACGTGTTCCTGGCCAAGAATAAACGCGTCGGCCAAGCCGCGGGGCTGATACTGCACGGCGTAGCTCAGCGACAAACCCCATCGCGAGCCGTCACCGAGTAGGCGCCGAAACTGACTGTTGTGCTCGGGTGTCGTGATAATGAGAATCTCGCGAACCCCCGCCAGCATCAGGGTCGAAAGCGGATAATAAATCAGCGGTTTGTCGTAAACCGGAAGAAGCTGTTTACTGACACAAACCGTGGATGGATAGAGCCGCGTACCACTGCCCCCGGCCAGAATAATTCCCTTCACACTCACTGTCTGCTTTCCCCCTATCTCTATCTGCCGACGATCGCATCAACTACCGACGGTAATCGCGCGTCCCAAAGCGGTGTATCGATATGCATAATCCGCTGGATCTTGCTGCAATCCATGATGGAAAAACGCGGCCGCTTGGCCGCGGTCGGATATTGATCGGCCGGTATTGGCTCCAACTCCGGCGCCGCCACGCCACGGCGTCTGGCCACATCGAAGATCGCTTGCGCAAAATTATACCAAGTAACGCCGGGACCACCGCAAAAATGATAGGTGCCCCAGAGTTCACCGCCTGATCGCGACCTAATCCGATGAGCGATCCTGACGATCGCCTCCGCGATATCACTGGCGGCGGTCGGCGACGAGGCCTGATCGCTGACGATCTTGAGACTGCTGCGCTCACGCGCCAGTCGGATCATCGTCTTCACGAAATTCGTGCCGTGAGCACTGAAGACACTCGCGGTACGCAGGATGACGTGACGTTTAGTGGCAGCGCGAACCGCCCGTTCGCCCTCGAGCTTCGTCGCTCCGTAATGGTTCAATGGTGTCGTCGGATCGTCCTCGACGTACGGAGCGCCCTTGGCACCATCGAAGACATAATCAGTCGATACATGAACCAACGGAATATTCAGCGCGGCACAGCGCTGGGCAATCAGTCTCGGTGCGAGCGCATTGATCCTTGAGGTCGCTTCGCGATCGGTTTCTGCACGGTCCACCGCCGTGTAGGCAGCCGCGTTGACCACGAGCCCTATCGAAGGAGTGATCTTCCACTCGATCGCGCCTTCGTCGGCAATATCAAATTCGTGATGGCTGTAGGCGAGCAGTTCGATGCCTTCGGGCCACTTGGCTTGTTGCAATTCCAAGCCGACCTGGCCGCCTGCTCCCGTGATCAGGATCTTCATCCAGCTTTCCGCGACAGCTCAGTCGGTGCGGCCCCCAGCCGCTCGCCATGATAGCGATGCTGGCGGATACGCACCCACCAGTCGCTGTTCTCCACGTACCATTGCACGGTCTTGAAAAGACCCGAGTCAAAGCTTTCCTGTGGTGTCCAACTGAGTTCCCGATGGATCTTGGAGGCGTCGATCGCGTAGCGATGGTCATGGCCGGGGCGATCGGTAACGAACTTGATCAGCGATCGGCGCGGTTCCTGCCCGGTCGGCAGAAGCTCGTCGATTCGATCACAGATCTGCTGCACGACTTCGAGATTGGTTTGTTCGCTGCCGCCACCGATATTGTAGGTCTCACCGGGCTTGCCTTCAAAACAAACCTTAATCAGGCCCCTGACATGGTCTTCGACGTACAGCCAGTCACGGACGTTATCACCGCGTCCGTAAACCGGCAGCGGCTCACGCATCATCGCCTTGCCGATTATCAGCGGGATCAGCTTTTCCGGAAATTGATACGGTCCGTAGTTATTCGAGCAGTTGGAGACGACCACCGGCAAGCCGTAGGTCGAGAACCAAGCGCGGGTCAGATGGTCCGCGGAGGCTTTGCTGGCTGAATAGGGCGAGTTCGGCTGATAGGGCATGGTTTCGAGAAATTTGCCGTCGTCACCCAGCGACCCGTAAACCTCATCGGTCGAAATCTGATGGAAGCGGAAGCTCTGCTTTCGCTCGGGCGCAAGCTTCAGCCAATACTGACGCGAAGCCTCGAGCAGTGTATAGGTGCCCAAGATATTGGTCTGGATAAACGCGTCGGCATTGTCGATCGAGCGATCGACGTGCGATTCCGCTGCCAGATGCATCACGGCGTCGGGCGCGAAGCGCGCGAAGAGCGCGTCCATCCGCTGACGATTGCAGATGTCAGCCTGTTCGAAATGATAGTTGTTGTGCTTGGCCTTGAACGGGCCCGCCTCGGGATCAGCCGCGTAAGTAAGCTTATCGACATTGATTACAAAATTATCCGGCGATTCGATTAGATGCCGTACGAGCCACGAGCCGATGAAGCCAGCCCCACCCGTTACCAAAACCTTGCGCATGACCCTTCCCTGTCCGTAGCTCTCAACTCTGACCACAATGAGCGGTGAAACCCTAAGGAACCTCAACGTTTTCAGCTAATCGCCCATTCTTGGGATAAGCAAAAAAACCCTGTAGCTCACTCAAAAGGGGAAACTCATGGTCGCGCGGATTGAGCAGGGCCTCACTGCCGGAGACACCCCAATCGATCCCCAGCGCGGGATCGTTCCATCGCAGACCGCGTTCGTGAGAGGGCGAGTAGTACCTCGTCACCTTGTATAGAACGACCGTGTCATCCTCGAGCGTGCAAAAACCGTGGGCAAAGCCTTCGGGCATCAGAAACTGCGCGCGGTTCTCGGCAGTGAGAAGCTGCGAAACGTGTTGGCCGTAAGTCGGCGAGCCCTCCCGAATATCAACGGCGACGTCCAGAACCGATCCACGAAGCACCCGGATTAGCTTCGTTTGCGCGGCGGGTGGAATCTGAAAATGAAGCCCTCGAATCGTGCCCTTCTTCGCGGAATAAGACTGGTTGTCCTGCACGAACTCCCAATCGAGACCCAACTCGGAAAAGGTCCGTCGATTGTAGGTTTCAGCGAAGGTTCCTCTTAAGTCAGTGAACTCCCGCGGGAACAGCGCTACGACTTCCGGTATTTTGGTGCGCTCGATCTTGATTGCTGGGGCCATCTAATTCCGCCATGCCTTAGCTGCGCTAGGTTTACGCATTTTACTTCAGAAAGGTAAATGTACCTTCCAAAACGTGGCTACACCATCTTACTGACAACTCTAGCTGAAGCCAGCGATTATTGCACTTCAAGTTAGCTCTGTCTTGTTAAAATTTTGGTAAGCCAACCGATAGGGCGTCCAGCCGTCCTTTAGGGCGCGTGACGGCACGACTGTTCGGTAGGTTGAGGCTGAATTAGCCTAAATGTGGAAGCTTCGTCGCGAATTAGGATCGCGGCAATAAAGTGCGGTAGCTGCCCGATTGGGCAGCTACCGCTTGATATCTATCGCATCGCGGAGAAGGAGTTATTTGCCCTTCTTGCCGGTCGCGAGGCCTTGTTCCTTTTCGAGATTGCGCAGAAAGGCGAGGACATGTTCCTCATCCTTGCGCTCAAGAACGCCTTTCCACGGAGGCATGCCCTTGTCGTCAATACCCTCATTTACTGTCTTGTAAAAGAAGGCGTCAGTTTGATCGCTCAAAAGCTGAGGAAGGTTGTAGTACGAGTCCTCGGACGCGGCGTTTTCGCCGTGGCAGTGCGAGCAGTTGTTATTGAAGATACCGCGACCATCTTCAATCGCGGCGGCTTTGGCCTTGGCCGACTCGGCCCCCGCACGGCCGACCGATAACCCAAGCGTCGACGCGATTACGAACCCAGCGATTCCTGCGAATGTTCCAACTACGATTACGTTCTTCATCAGTCCAATGCGAATACGAATAGCATCCCCGCTTCGGGAGTTTTATCGATTGCTTGCGCGCCGAATTGGCCCAACCATCCCGGCATCGAGACCGAGCGGCCCGCTACCAAGGCGATATATTGCTTGCCGCCTACTTGGTAGGTCATCGGCGCAGCGCCAACGCCGCTGCCAACGCGAAATTTCCAAAGCTCCTTCCCGGTTTTGGCGTCCATAGCCTTGAACCACCCGTCGAAGGTGCCATAAAAGACCAGACCACCGCCGGTGGAGAGCACCCCACCATTAAACCAGAGCGGTTCGGGTGCGTTCCATACACGCTTGTTGGTCACCGGATTCCAGGCGATGAGTTCGCCTTGATAGCCGCCCGGGCCTGGGTAAACGCTCAGCTTCTTGGGGCCCATGTAGTAGTGCCCTTCATGGTACTGGACTTTGTCCATCGCGACGTCTTCGCAGAGGTTATTGGCAGTCAGATAGACCAGGCCCGTGTCGGGATTGTACGACATCGGCTGCCAATTTTTCCCCCCGATCGCACTCGGACAGATGTTCTTTACTTCGTTCGCGAGGGTCGAGCGCATCCCGGGAACTTCCTCGGGCATCGCGCTTTCGAGGTTGATGCTTTTCGCCCAGTTCACGTTAACGAAAGCCTGGGCTCCGAGCAGGCGGCCGGTACGGCGATCAGCAACGTAGAAGAAGCCGTTACGATCGGCGTGCATCAGCGCCGGAACTGATTCGCCATTGATCGTCAGGTCGGCGAGCACCGATTCATTCACACCATCGTAATCCCACGCGTCATTAGGTGTGTATTGGATATGCCACTGAATCTTGCCGTCGTCCGGGTTCAGCGCAAGCACGCTTGAGCTGTAGAGATTCGTGTAGTTGCCCTTGGGCTGGTTGGTTCCCCGGTCCGACGCCACCCATGAACTCGGATTACTGGTGCCGTAGTAGATGAGATTCAGCTTGGGATCGTACGAGCCAACCAGCCATGCCGCAGCGCCGCCGTGCTTCCAAGTATCGCCCTTCCAGGTATCGTTACCCTTCTCGCCGGGGCCGGGAATCGTATAGGTCTGCCACAAGCGATGGCCATCGGCGGCATCGTAGGCCGACAGATAGCCGCGGACGCCGTACTCGCCACCCCCAAAACCAGTGATAACCTTGTTGCCGACCACCAGCGGGGACGAAGTGATTACCGCACCTTGCTTGTAATCAACTACGGTTGCTTTCCAGAGGAGCTTGCCGCTGGCCGCATCGAGCGCGATAAGCGTGCCGTCGAGCTGACCGACGAAGATTTTGCCATCGCTGTAGGCGACTCCGCGGTTATTAACGTCGCAGCATGCATACTGCAGTACGCTCTCAGGAATGTTCGATTTGTAGCGCCACTTCTGCGCGCCGGTTGCCGCGTCGAGCGCGTACACAAAGCGCGGCCCCCACGAGCTGCTGACATACATGGTGTCGCCGATTACCAGCGGTGTCGATTCATTCGAGCGAAGCGTTCCGACCGATACAGCGTAGGCAACGTGCAGATGGTTGAGGTTGCTGGTCGTGATTTGCGCGAGCGGGCTGTAGTGGGTATCGCCATTATCGTTGCCATACACCGGCCAACCCACATCGCCGGAGGGCGCCTGCTGCGCGACAGCTCGAAAAGGGGTCAGAGTCAGCGCAAAGACGGCCATCAATATCGTGCAGCAGCGGATCAGTTGTCGCGTGCTCATCAACTTATCTCCCCAACAGGCGCAACCAGGAACTTCTGCCCCGCCTGATTAACGCGGCGAATAACTTCGCATCATCGGAAGAGGCAATGCAATAGAGGGACAAGGGTAAGGACCGCCGGGAACCGCAACGTATCCCAATCGTGGCAGCCGCAGGTGTTTGAGAAGTAGTCGGTGGAAGCGTCGCTGACTGTGCGCCTTCGATAGCAGGTCGAGCTAGTTCAATCGGGTCGTATGCCTGGCTGATGTGTTAAGGGACGCGAATCCATCGGCAACGGCTCGAGCTAACTCGTGATAAGCACCCCGTTCCAACCTGAGGGTTAGATATCCGATGGTCAGATGGATCGCGCCGCAGTCGCACTCATCCACGGTGAATCCAACCCGCAGCGCCACCTGCCGCTTTCGCCATTTCCTTTTCTCGTTGTCGGATTCCACTTGCCTTCTCCGAGACTACGCCCGGTATGAAGAGCCCTGATTTGCCCAAAGCGGCGGTCGTAGAGGAGGGACGACCTAATCGGCTCCGAACGAAACGCGCCTTACCATCACGGACCCCTTCGACGCGCGCGTTTCCGCTCGCACTAGAAGAACCAGCTGCCGTCCTTTGAGGGACCGAACAGGGCACCCAAGTAACGCTCTACCTCGATGTTAAACTTGATCAACACGTGATCGGAACCGCCCGTCAGCCCGAAGCCCGGTCCGACGTTGTACTCGAGCCCATGGGGCAACTCGCCCCAAACGACAGGGAAGATATAGTGCTGCTGCTCACTCAGCGGGTCATTGTCGTTGATCAGTCCCACCCCGCCGTAGAACTCCACACCCGGCGAAACTTGCTGAAGCCAGCGATAGTACGCGCCGTTCCGATATCCGAACTCAAAGCCCTGGTCGTGGCCGCGACCATAGAGTGGCTTCTCAAAAACGGGATTCAACATTAACGAGAAGCGGCCGAAGTCCTTCTCGATAATCGGCTTGAGTTCGAGTTCCAGATCGGCATCATCGAATTGCGGAGTCTTGTGCCATTCAAGCTCCGTGTACCATCCGAGGTCCACCGGCAGAACCCCTTCGTCGAAGAGCCGGCCGCGGAGACGCAACTTATCTCCGGCCCACCAGAAGCCATGGCCGCTAAGTTGGGCGAAATTGACGTAACCCGCAGCCTCGATTCGATCGGTCAAACCATAGGTAAATTCGTACGCGTTGTACCAGGTGCTCTGACTTGGGTAGGTGCCGTCGGCCGTTCCGTTCGGGGCGCTGCTGTGGCCATTGGCCACGACTGCATTGGTCGTCTCTATCTCCATAACGCCCCGCCCTTCGGTCGCGTAAGGATAGACTTCAAATTCCCATGGATCGACTTGTCCGCATGCACCACCTGCGCGGATTAGAATGCAGACCACCGTCCCAACGAACAGTGTCGTGATATTGCCTGCTCTCATCAATTCTCCTCAGCTGTCCCGAGAAAGCTTGAGCTGCGCCAATTTTGATAATGAGTCTCAAAATCAGACGGCCATGTCAAGACACGATAGTCTTGCTTAAGACCGGTTTCGATTCAGAGAGGAGCTTTGAGAAGATGCCGCCGATGCCAATCAGTTCGATGCACAGCATCCTCCAACGAGAGTATGACGACGAAATCGCACGACCCGGTGGAGTTGAAAATAACCAACTTTCCACCTGTGCCTAGGCTTCAACTGCTTATAGTCTTTTATTGAAACGAAAAGCTAATCGAAGAAAACCAGAGTTGTCGAAAAAGGCAGGAGATTTGCAAAAACAATGCATCACGATAGCAAGCCGCTCACCGCATTGGTTTTAACTGCAGTACTGGCACTGGGTGGGTATGGCCTATCCGAAGCCCAGGAGACAGTCCCTCTGCCCGGTAACCATCCGCCGCGAGCAGAAGTGGAAGCGTCGGCGGGTCTCGCAGCGCCCGACATGCTCCTGAACATGTCGGTCACGTTTGCACTGCGCAACGCCGCGACAGCCAATCAGCTACTCGCCGAATTGCAGGATCCCTCTTCGCCTAAATACCACCATTGGTTGAGCTCCGCCGAGTTCTCGCGGGAGTTCGACCCGCCGCAGGAAGAGATCGACGCCGTGGCCGCTTGGCTCAGCAGCATGGGGTTCAAGGTCCGGCCCGTTAGCCCGGGGGATCGCCTCATCCTGTTCTCCGGCACCACCAGCCAGGTTGCTCACGCTTTCCACACAACGATCCATAACTTCGGCGCCAAGGGTGAATACGGCAATATCGGGGACCCGATTATTCCCAAGCGTTTCTCGGGCGTGATCGGGCAAATTCACGGGTTAGATAATTTCAAAAAGGCGATCGCCGATTCGCGGAGCCAGTTACGCATCCTCACGGAAACAGCGAGTAAGCCTTCGAAACCGGCGATAACCCTGGCATCGAGGGTGGGCGATTACCCCGTGGCCTCCGACGCAGAGCCCGACGGAGATTCGGGCAGTTCCAAAATCAACGGCACTCAATCATTCGGCCCTGCCGATTTCGCGACCTTTTATGACAGCCCCTCAGCCTATGACGGGAGCGGTGGCGATTGTATCGCGATCGTTGGCGACTCCGATTATCAGCAGAGTTCGGTGACGACCTTCAACACAACTTTCAGCTTGCCCTCCTCATCGATCACCAAGGTTACCGTCAACGGACACAATCCTGGATTCAATGGCGATGAAACCGAAGCCCTGCTCGATCTCGAATGGTCACATGCCGTAGCACCTGGGGCCACCATTCATTATTACGTCGGTGACAGTAGTAAATCTGTCATCGCACCGATCATCGATCAGATTAACCAGGCGGTGAACGACAATATCTGCGGTACGATAAGCGTGAGCTTTAGCTTATGCGGCGGCAGCAGCAGTTTTTATTTAAATACCGTATCGCCGATCTATACGAAGGCCGCACTACAGGGTCAATCGATCTTTGTGTCCTCGGGAGATAACGGAGCCGCAGGCTACACCGCTGGTTGCGTCGTAGGAACATCTCTCAATGTTAACGAGATGGGAGCCGATCCCAACGTCACTGCGGTCGGTGGGGCTTCGTTCGACCCCAACTTCAACAGCGGCGGCAGCAACACCAGTGTGGTCACTTCTACCGCTCAGCGGGTCTGGAATGACCCCGAAGATGGCAAGCCACGAGGCGGCGCCGGGGGCGGAGGAGCCAGCGCGGTTTACAGCAAACCTTCCTATCAGACCGGCCCGGGCGTACCGAGCGATGGCAAGCGCGACGTCCCGGACGTTGCACTCATCGCGAGTCCCTATTTTCCGGGCGGATGGACGTTCGTCGATAACAATTGCTTTGTGAGTTCCTGCGATGGTTCCGGTAAACCAACGGCTTACCCCTTCGGTGGAACCAGTCTTTCAGCTCCGGCCTGGGCTGGAATTTCCAAGTTAATCGCACAGGCAGCGGGCGCTCGGCCCGGCCCGCTGAACCAACAGCTCTACACTTTGGCTAACGGCACTTCCGCTTCTTCAATCTTCGCCGATGTAGTGAACGGAAATAACAGCTTCAACGGCGTTACGGGATTTTCAGCAGGACCGGGTTTCGATCTTGCAACGGGGTGGGGAACGGTAGATATCGCGGCTCTGGTGGCCAGTTTCAATTCCAGCCCGCTGCCGGGTCCGAAAACCCTCAAGATAGGTCCCGCCAAGCTGAGTTTCGGTAAAGTCAATTATGCGTCGGCGGGTTCCGCAAGCCAAATCAAGACCATAACTATCGCCAACAGCAAGAAGGATAACCGCACCGCGATCGTTAGTTCGATCGACGCAAGTCCTGGTTTCTCGGTCGATCCTGCTTGTATCGCGAGTATTCCTGCGGGCAAGTCACTCAAGTGCAATATCACCTTTACGCCGCAATCACTGGGTGAGAGCAATGCCTCGCTTACTGTCAACGACAACGCCGGTGATAGTCCGCAGATAATTGCTGTAACAGGCACCGGAAGCCAGGGCAATCTGCGCCTCACACCTAGCGCCCTGACCTTTACGAAGGTGCCTCTCGGAACTACCAGTGCTCCGAAGCTGATAACTCTCTATAACAGGACCGGCTCGACCTTCACGATCACCGGTGTCACGAACAGCAACGCAGCGTTCGTTGCCGACGCCAGTGGATGCTCCGGCAATAAGGTGCCTGCGAACTCGTCATGTACCGTGAGTGTCACCTATACGCCTGGCAGTAGTGTCGCGAAAACCACAGACGCGCTCATAATCTCAGCGGACGACCTCAAGACCTCGCACACGGTCCGGCTCAGCGGCACGGGTCAATAAGTGGAGAACAAAAAGGGCAGCCGTTTCCCGTCGAATATATCGTCAGGCGAGCGTGAAGCGCCTACCGAGCTATCTGGTCATCAACCCTGTGATCGGCGCCAGGGGAATTTTGAGACCACCGTAGAAGGTGCGCCGTGGACCATATTGCGGTGAAAAGACTCCGATCCCGGTGCCGTTGCGGATCTGGTAACCGTGGTCGAATAGATTGATCACCGTGCCTCTGGCCTCCACGTCGCC
>DATKML010000053.1:0-112675 GCA_035541875.1 Binataceae bacterium (SeqCode) | reverse complement strand
CTGCGCGACCGCGCAATCGCGCCCAATTGTTCAGCCTCCGCCGCGCTGATTCTTACCGCCGCATTCGGCCTGCCCATGGAGCTTGATTGTACGCGACCGAACTCAACAATTAAATAAGTTATTTACGGGACACCACACTAGGAGTTGGTCTTGCCGCCGTCGCCCTTCCACTTCGCCACCGGAAAGAAAAAATCGAATCCTGCCGCTTCTGCTGCCTGTGCGATTTGCGCGTTGGACTCGTAGGTCCAATGGTCTGCGACGGGTCGGTAAGAGCCTATAACATTGGCGTTACTGCAGTTGGGCATGAACAAACCCAGTGACAGTGGATCACGCGCGACGGTCTCTTTCATCTACTTCCTTTGAACGCTGGCTATTACTTTATGTAGGGAAGAACGATCAATCAGTGGGCTTAACGATCTGGCGATCAAATGCCGCTGCGATATTCGCAATCGTATCGATCTCTTCCGGGCCTTTGTCAGAGCGGATTCCGACGATACGCGCGAAGCGGAGGGCCATCCCGCCGGCGTACCGTGGACTGCGCTGGATATCGCTGTACGCGACCTCGACCACGACCTTGGGTCGTACCTGCACAGTGCCGTGCGATTCCTCGGTCTTGAGTGCGAGCAGCCGTTCGGTCATCTCGCGGAAGTCCGAATCGGTCAGGCCCTTGAAAGTCTTGCCTACTTCGACGAGTTCCCCGCTCGCTTCGTCACGCGCCGCCAGATGGTAATTCGAAAGCCACCCGTGGCGCCGTCCATAGCCCCAATCAGCCGCGACGATGACGAGATCGAGCGTGCGCGCGCTTTTAATTTTGAGCCATCCGCGACCGCGAGCACCCGGCGTGTAAGCGCTCGATAAGGCCTTGGCCATCACGCCTTCGTAGCCAGCAGCGATCGCTCGCGCATAGAACTGTTCCGCTTCATGAACCGATGCGGGGATGATCCGCTGAGCCAGCGTGAAGCCGGCCGTTTCGGCGATTTGCGCTAGCATCATGTAACGTTCTTCGTAGGGAGTATCGATCAGCAGTCGGCCGTCGAGACCCATCAGGTCAAAGACAAAGAGCCGAATTGGTTGTTCAGCGCGGAGTCGATCGATATCACGGCGACGCCCGAATCGCCGCATCACGTCCTGAAAAGCGCGCGGCCGTCCGTGCTCATCGATTGCGATAACCTCGCCATCGAAGATTGCTATAGGTACCTGCAGGCTGGTCATTATCTCGACCACCTCAGGCAGGCTTGCCGTAACCTCATTGAGGCGACGCGAGAAAACTCTCACACCGGCGGCGTCGCGATGTATCTGCACACGCGCTCCATCGAGCTTGTGTTCCAGCGCCAGATTACCTTCGAGGATACGAAACGCTTCGGCGATATTGGCTGCAGGCGCTGCGAGCATCGGCTTGAGCGGCTTTGCCGTTTGCGGAGCTCCACTTTGCTGCGCTTCGAGCGGCGACTCACTACTCGCCTCAGGAGTCGGCGACAACGCGTGATCGGAGCCGCGGAGCTTGAGCACCAGGCGACCGAGGTCGCCTTCGAGCATATGGGCCCGACGGATCTCGCTGATCGGCTTGGCGGCCATCCGCGCGATCGCTTCGAGCATCAGCCCATCGCTCATCCCGTGGCGCATCTCGCCGATCAAAATCTTGGCGAGATATTTTCCTTCGAGCACGCTTGTTCGCTCGAACAATTCGCGCAGAACTGCAAGCTTTCGTCCTCGCGAGTTGCGCCCTTCGATCTCCGCCATCTCGCCCAGGCGATTCGCGACTTCCGCGATAGTTAGCGTCGGATCGGGTTCAGGCGTACGGGTGCGGAGCAGCATCTCTATCGCCTCGCCGAAATCGGTAGCTGCGGCGAAGATGTCCTCACCCTGTTCTTCGCCACCCGTCATCTCCGCGACGATACGCCATACCGCGCGGCCGCTGATCTGCAAGCGCTTCTCAGCACCTTGTTCGAGTGCTTGCCCCACCATCAGACGCGCCGCAGTCGCGGCCTCTTCCAGAGGAAGGCGCGCCAGGAATTCGCCTGCTAACTCGGCAATCTGCAGACGGCTGCTCGTCTGGCCTAACGATTGGCAGACGGCGGCGAAGTCGTAGAAGGAACCCACCTTAACGAATTAATCCCGCCGACCAAGCTTCGCGCAAGTCGCCTCGCCTACGCAGCGGCGATCGATTCGCCCGCGAGAATTTTCGTGTACAGGTCGCGATCGATATTGCCGCCGCTCAGGATTAGCCCGACTTTGCGGCCCGCCATCTGATCGCGCTCGCGGATCAAGGCGGCGAGCGGTGTAGCTCCAGCGCCTTCGGCAACGTTGTGCGTATCGGAGAAGTAGAAGCGCACGGCATCGGCGATTTGGTCTTCCGTCACCGTGACGATGCGGTCGGCATAGCGATTGATAATCGCCACCGCCCGTGGGTCCGGCACGCGACACGCGACCCCGTCGGCAAAAGTCGCAGCTGAATCAGTCGCGACGGGCTGTCCAGCTTTGAAAGAGAGAGCATACGTGGGAGCCCGCTCGGCGACGACACCTACGACTGTCGTCTTGAGGTGAAGCGCTTCGCGCGCTGCGATCACACCGCAGATGCCCGAGCCGAGCCCAATCGGCACATAGACCGTGTCGAGATCGGCTACCGATTGAAGGAATTCGAGCGCGTAACTTGCGACGCCAACCACGAGTTCAGGGTCGAACGACGGAACCATCGCGAGGTTCATCACTCTCGCTTGGTCGGCCGCGAATTGAAGCGCGTCCTGGAAATCGCTTCCGTGCTCGATCAGATTGGCGCCGAGCACGCGCATCGCTGCATTTTTCTCGCGACTGTTACCCTGCGGGACTACGATCGTTGCACCGATTCCGTAGCGCCCCGCCGCGAACGCGATACTCTGCCCGTGATTTCCCCGCGTCGCCGCGATTACGCCGGATATTTTCGTGCTGCTCCGCGCCAGATGATCGAAATAGGTCAGCCCTCCGCGGAGCTTGAACGCCCCGATCGGCAGATGATTTTCATGCTTAACCCATACTTCCGCACCGCAACCCGCGGATAGTAGCGGCCACTGAATCGCCGGGGTCGGGCTGATGACCTTGTGGACGATACGAGCGGCCGCTTCGAGTTCTTCGAGTTTCGGGAGCAAAGTGCAGATGCCCCTGCCAAGTCCTTACGGCGCTATCGGATGAGCCTGCGGGAACGGCGCGAATGCCTTGATAAATTCTTCACGTCCCTCGTTGAAGAAGGCGTGACCGAGTTTCGGCATGATATGCAGCCGCGCGTTCGGGACTCGCGATGCAATAATTTCAGAGTTTTTCGCGGGAATCAGAACGTCCTCAGCCCCGGTGATTACCAGCGTCGGCGTCGATATCGAGGGCAGCCGATCGAAGGTCTTGAGCCCGTATGTCGCATCGAGATGGCGCTTGTAGGCGAAGACCGGGGTCGGATTCGCTAGCAGGCGTGGAATACCCGCTTCGAGTTCCGCGCGATGGTTCTTGATGAAATCGGCGGTGTAGGCGAGGGGCCATCCGCGACGGATAATCTCCTCTTCCGAGGCGCCGTCGCGCGGCGCAGTCAGCAGCTTGATCGACTCGGGCGGCGGTGGCACGGCATTTTTGCCGCCACAGGTGGTGCATCCGAGAGTTAGCGTTTGGAGGCGCGGCGCATGACGCAAGCCAAGCTCCTGGCCGATCATGCCGCCCATCGAAACACCAAACACATGCACCCGATCAAGCTTGAGATGATCGAGCAGCCCGATTGCGTCGGCGGCGAACATTTCGAGCGAGTAGGGGATATCGGGCTTATCGCTGAGGCCGGTGCCCCGATTATCATAGGTGATGACGCGAAAATGGCGCGCCAGACCGCCGATCAACTCGGGATGCCAAGTAGCGGAACTGCTTCCCAGCCCCATCACCATCAGTAGCGGATCGCCGCTACCCTGAACGTCGTAGTGGAGCTTTACGTCATTGACGCGAATTTCCGGCATGATTCGTCCTCGTGCGTGGTTTGGATTCCTATAGCACTTGTCGCTTGAGAGACGCCAAACGCCCACGCGAAGGCTTGAGGCTTAAGAGGCCGCTGGCGCTACTGCGGCGGGTTCTGCTTGCTTGGCGGCAGCTGCAGGTCTGCGGAAGCGCATTACCAACTCGCTGCGGGCGACATATGCTGTTTCTTCATAGACAAAACCGTGTCGCACGAGAATGTCGGTAAGGCTTTGCCGCGTGTAATGCGTGATGTGTTCGTCACGATAGGCACCGGGCATCAGAGTGCCGTAGATCGGTTCGATGATGCGCCATCCGATAGTGCTGTAGTCAGGCGTACCGATAATCAGTCTGCCGCCAGGTTCGAGCACGCGCCAAAGCTCGGCAAAAAGCTTGTCATCGAATGGAACATGTTCGATTACCTGCGAGCTGATCACACAATCGAAACTCTGATCCTTGAACGGCAGATCGAAGGACGATCCGCACAAAAGTGGGATTCCGATGCGTCGTAGGAACCGCAGCTTGGCGATATTGATATCCATACCGATCGCGTTATTGAGGCTCTGGATAATCATGCTCGATCCGCATCCGGCATCGAGCACGCGGCTCGACCCACGCGCCCATGAAGTCGTGATCTGATGGCGCTTGCGCTGCCAATAACGCTGAACCGGAATGATGCTGTAAAAGGCGCGATCATCGTAATCGGCCGAAGCAATCGAGTTGCGTAGTTTCCAGAGCCGAAAAGCGGCTTTGGTCAAATCGACGCCGAACTTGAATAAACGCGCGTGAGATGCCCCCGCCTCACGCGGGAAGTAAGTGAAGGGTACTTCGAAGACGCTATACCCTTGGGCGTAGATTTTGACCAGGATCTCTTCGAGAACCTCGAAGTTACGCCCCTCCAGTTCTAGCCCCTGTAGAGCCTCGCGGCGATACAGCCGAAAGCCGCTCGACATATCGCGCACTGGCATCGATAGCACCCGTCGCATCGCGATGTTGAGGACTTGGCTCAGAAAACGTCGGGAGAATTCCGCGTAGGCGGTGCCGCCGCGCGTGTAGCGCGACGCGATGACCACGTCCGCCTGGGTGCGTGCGCGCCAAAGCTTGGCGACGAAGTCCGGCTCGTGCGAGAGGTCGGCGTCGAGCGTCAGCACGTAATCCCCGGTTGCTTCGGCAAAGCCGGTCTCAAGTGCACCGGCGTAACCTTTACGACGCTCGCGAACCACGCGGGCTCCCAGCGAAGTCGCCGTCTCCTGCGTGCCGTCGGTCGAGCCACCATCAATAACGAGAATCTCGAAGCTGAGTCGCTCGCGGCGCATCAGCGCTGACATCCGCGGAATCAGCTCGACGAGATTATCGCGCTCATTTAGTACGGGCAGGATGATTGAGAGATCCATATCGCTCGGAAAAGGATTTATTCGTAAACTGCACATAAGGGAATCCTGCTTGTTGCGATGTGAGCTTGCTCCGCCGGAGCGCGGGCCGTAGGCTGCTCAAGGAAAACGCTGCGGAAGCGGGGGGTGGTAAGTGATGGTGGTGCGTGGTGCCCTTCAAAAAATAGTCACAGCCTCGATGGCGCTGGTGCTGGTTTCTGCGGGAATCGCTTTCGCGGCGAAGGCCAAGCAGGCTCCGCCGCCCCATCGACTCCGGAGCCCCAAGCACGAGGTCACCGGCACCGTTCCGGTGAATCAGATCAAAGTCGCAGGCGGATTGCCCGCGCCCTTCGCGGTGCAGGGCAGCGCAGCGCAGCTCGTAGCGCTGCGCAGCGGAACCGTTCTCTACGCCTTCAATGAGCACGTGAAGACGCAGCCGGCCAGCTTGGCGAAAATGATGACCTTCTATCTGGCGCTCGATGCGCTGCATCAGGGGCGCATCACGCTCGATACCCAGATGCCAGTCAGCGAGGCGGCGTGGCGTCTATCGCTGAACGACACGGTTTCACGGATGTTCCTGCAGGTCGGGCAGAAGGTTGCCGTTAAAGATCTCCTCTACGGTTTGATGGTGTCGTCGGGTAACGATGCGGCCGTCGTTCTTTCGGAGTACCTGGGCGGAAGTTCCGATTCCTTCGCCGAGATGATGAACAAAAAGGCTGCCGAGCTCGGGATGAACGAGACGCACTTTACCAATCCCGATGGGTTGCCAACGCCTGATGAATTCACGACTGCCGCCGACATGGTGAAGCTGGGCAGAGCGCTGCTCGAAAACTTTCCCGACGCGACGACCTACACCTCGGCCAAACAGTTCACCTTCCACACGACTGGACCGCAGAATAAGCCCGTCACAATCGAGCAGCGGAATTTCAACACGCTGCTCTTCTATGATTCGCGCGTAAACGGTATCAAGACCGGCCACGTCGATGAGGCCGGGTACCACCTCGTCGCGTCAGCGCATGCGGACGGCCTCGATCTCATCTCGGCGGTGTTCGGGACGTCGAGTATGGAGAGTCGTCGGGTCGAGACCGACAAGCTCTTGGAGTGGGCGTTTCAAACCTTCGTGACGGTTAATGAGGACTGGCACAAAGCCGCGCCCACCAAGCTGCGCGTCTATCAGGGCGATCTCGATGAGGTTCCGATCGCGCCCGAAAGCGGATCAGCCTATTTCACCGTCCTGCGCGGACAAGAAGGCAAGGTTAAGCTGACCGCGAACATCCCCAACACTCCGCTCATCGCACCGATTCCGGCAGGTACTGCGGTTGGGCAGATCAGCGTGATGCTGGGGGATAAGCCGCTTTCCTCGGTACCCCTCGTCACGCAGAAGGAAGTTAAGCTCGGCGGCCTGATGCATCGGACGTTGGATAAGCTGCGGCTGAAGCTCTAATTCGGCGTCCGAAGAGAAAAGGGAAAGGGCCTCGTCATACTGCGACGAGGCCCTTTTTGCTTCTCAAGAGAGTCTAGTTGGTGTGTTCGGCGATGAACTTGCCGATGCCGTCGATCGCCTGCTGGCCCTCGGGCAAGAAGCTCGCGAAGAGCTGCCACACGTGGATCATCTCTGGCCAAACTTCGAGCTTGGTCGAAACACCGGCCGCCTTGGCGCGATCGTTGAGGCGGATCGCATCGTCGAGCAGCGTCTCCGCATCGCCGACCTGGATCAGCAGCGGCGGCAGACCCTTGAGGTCCGCGTAGAGCGGAGCTGCTAGCGGCGACTTCGCGTTTTGGCCCTGCAGGTAAGCAGCGGCCATCCCGAGCAGCCCTGCCTTCTGCACCACTGGATCGGCGGCTGAGCGGGTCGTCATCGATTCCCCAAGCCCTTCCATGTCGACCCACGGCGAGAGTAGGGCCGCTGCTGCGGGAGTCGGCAGCTTGTTGTCTTTGATTGCAACCAGCGTAGCCGCGGTCAGACCACCGCCTGCCGAATCTCCCGCAACCGCGATCTTCGAAGGCTTGATGCCTTGTGCGAGCAACCACTTGTAACCTGCTACAGCATCATCGACAGCAGCGGGAAAGGCATGCTCGGGCGCGAGGCGATAGTTGAGCCCCAGCACCGTGGCGCCGGAGGCGCGCGAGATACGAGCCATCAGATCGCGATGGGTATTTACGGAGCCGATCACATAGCCACCACCATGCAGATACAGCACGACGCGATCTGCAGCCGCGTTGGGCGCGCAGACCCATTCGGCATCAACGCCGCCTGCACTGACTTTCTCGGTTTTGATATCGTCGGCGGGCTTCACCGCCAATTCTTCGAAAATGCTGCGCATCGCCTGTGGGGTACTCACCGGACGCGCCACCAAAGCCTTCATTGCCTCAATCGCAGTCTGCAGTTGCGGACTCGCCATCGCAAAATCTCCCTGAGCGTGTAATCGGCGGATGCCTACGCATTTGGCCGTAACGGCACACTAGCCCAAGACGTTAATAGCCAGCAAATAGAGCTGATGGCTCCAGATCGGAATCGTCGCAAGCTTGGCTAAGCAAGATCGACAGAGGATGATAATCAAGTCGGTCAAATCGCCAATGGCTGAGACGGCCCAAGATACAGTGATCGTGACCGGGGCCTTCGGGTACTACGGCCGATACATTACCCGACGTCTGATCGAAAGCGGTGCTACTGTTAGAACGCTGACTAATCATCCGAGTCCGAGCTACTTGTTCGCGAAGCCGGTGAGGTGATGCCGCTTGATTTCCGCGATCAAAAGGGACTGGTTGAGAGCTTGCGCGGCGCCACGACCCTGATCAGCACCTACTGGATTCGTTTTGCGCATCGCGGGGTCACTCATGAGGGAGCAGTCGAGAATATCAAGACCTTGATCGCGGCGGCGCGGCAGGCCGGAGTGCGGCGCTTCGTTCAGATCAGCATCACAGGTGCATCCGCTTCGTCGTCGCTGCCATACTTCCGCGGCAAGGGCATTATCGAAGATACGTTGCGAGCATCGAGGCTCTCTTACGCGATCATCCGGCCGACCGTGATTTTTGGTCCAGAGGATATTCTCATCAACAATATCGCCTGGAGCCTCAGCACTTTCCCGCTCTTCATGATTCCGGGCGACGGCGAGTATCGGATGCAGCCGGTGTTTGTTGAGGATTTGGCCGAACTGGTGGTGAACGCATCACGCGAGTCGAGCAATGTTGAACTCGATGCGGTCGGCCCGGAAATCTTTACCTTCAATGACTTGGTCGATTGTATCGGCAGCGCACTGCACCTGAATCCGCGCAATCTGCATGTTCCGGGAATCGTCGCCCTGGCAGCAGCGTCAGTTATCGGATGGTTGAAAGGCGATGTGATGCTGACGGCTGACGAGATTCGCGGACTCTCCGCGAGTCTTCTCGTCTCTGCTCAGCCACCGAGAGCGAAAACGCGACTGAGCGATTGGCTTCAGCAGAACGCGGCAACCGTAGGTGCCTCGTATTTTTCGGAACTGGCCCGCCGTACCTAATCAATCGTTGCGCAGCAGACCGGCGAGGCCGGCGAAGAGTAACGGTGTGATGGTCCATCCCGCCAGAATATGCAGCCACAGGTACCATCGCAGCATCGGCGCGAGTAGTCGATCGAAGGTCGCTGTTTGCGCGTCGCTCTTTCCCGGGCGCATCGGCGTATGGCGTGGATTAGGCCGCCAGTAAGTACCCTGATGGAGATCGACCACCGGCAGAAAATTTTCGAGCGAATAGACGAAGCTGTTGAAAGGCGGGTAGTGTGGCGGAGGTTCCCCGGTCTTAACAAAGACGTCGTAGGCTTCGGCTTCAGTCGGTGTGATTAACCGCGCGCGATAGCCCGAGCGGAACAGCACGCCGCCCAAGGCAACGAAAAGCAGAATCCACCAGAGAGCGCGCAGCGGTCGGTAGCCGTATCCGATCGTCACGTCGAGCGCGGCGCGCCACAGTCGATCCGTGAAGCCCAGATTTTCCAGTCTGCGGAGCGCATCCTGATGAGCGACCTCGACGTTGATTGCACCCTCTGGACGGCCCGCCGCGCGAAGCACGTCGGCAAGCTGTCGATAGGGTTGCGGCTGCTTTTGCATCACCAGGGGTTGCAATCGCAACCATTCAAGGCGGCTCTCGCTATCGCCGGGACCGCCGCTGAATTCGCTATAGACGAAGCCGTCGAGTGATAGATTACCCGCCGCCGGCCAGCTCTTGCGATCGTCCCATAGCGCCTTCGCTCGAGCATCTTCGAGGTCGAGTTGGGTCTTCGGCGTCCCCTCGATATCGACCCAGTAGAGCGTTCCGCCGATCGTCGCGCGCTCGGCATTGAGTCCGTTGTCGTTTTTGCCAGTGAAATGCGCGTGATTGAAACTCAGCGAACGGCCGATCCGGGCGAGCCGAAAATCGACCACTCCGCTCGTTTCAAAATCCTCGTGAAAGAGGGCGTCGCCCTTAACGGTCGCATCGACGACCGATAAAGGCTCATCGCCGATGAAATTGCCGCCGTTGGCTTCGAGATTTCCGCCAATCTCGGCCCTATAGAAGCTCGCATCGGCGTAGCGTCCGTAGCGCAGGACGACGTCACCGGTTGAGACCGACTGGTCGCCGACAATCGCTCCGGTCCAACTCGCGCGCACATCCAGGCTCTGGTAGTGGCTGTAGCGCAAGTCGATACCGTCACTGATCGCACAGAGCACGAGCATCAGGGGGGTATTGATCGTCAGATACGACAGGTCGAGTTTCCCGGTAATACGCGCCGCCTTTACTGCGAGGCCGCTGGGATGGACGAGCTTTGCCGCCTCCGGATTCGACAAGAGCCACTCGATCATTGCCGAACGGATCGTGCGCTCGGGACCCCATGTTGCGGCTTTAGCGGGATCGTTGATAGGAGCGTTCGGATCGGTACTGGTCGAGGCCCACGCGATATCGCGGGTCGGGGCAACCTGGAGCATCCGCAACTCGGCCGCGCTGAGTGCGCCAAACTCGACGTGCGCCATCCGTTCGAGCGCTGCGACAGACGCTGTCTGCTGATTACTCGCGGCACCGCATCGAACGCTCGCAACGATAAAAAAGACGGCGAGCGCTATCGCCATTGCGGTGGGATAGCGCTCGCGCGTTCCGGCTTTCATCTTTGCGGGGAGAGAGGGGGAGTCGTGGCCTAGCGGAAGGCGGGGGCGACCTCTTCCGAGAAGAGCTTCATGTTTGCGCCGATATCTTCCTGCTTGCAGGCCCAGCTGATGAGCACCGTGCCCGCACCCGCATCGACGTATTCTTTCAGCCGTTTGCGGCAGTCTTCGGGGTTACCATATAGCGTGTAGCGGCCGGCGATCTTCGAAAAATCCTGCGAATAAGTGCCGCCCAGGGCCTTGGCGGCTTGCTGTAGCGCCATCTCGCGATCTGGATAGATCGAAGTGAAGATGAAGAGCCCCGGCTTGAAGGTGCTCATGTCACGGCCGGCTTCCTTGCCGAAACGCATGATCTTCTCGACGCTCTCGTGCAGCATCTCGGGCGTATACATGTAAGGAATCCAGCCTTGGGCATACTTTGCAGCCCGCATCATCGCTGGCTCTTTGCGACCTGCAACCCAAATTGGCGGATGGGGTTTCTGCACCGGCCGCGGTTCGATCGTAACGTCGGTGAACTTCGTGTATTTGCCGTCGAAGGAGACCTTACGCTCCGTCCAGAGCTTGGTGATGACTTCCAGTGCTTCGTTCGAGCGCGACGCGCGCTGCTTCACCGGCACCCCGCAGGCTTCGAACTCCTTGGGAAACTCACCGCCGATTCCGATACCCATGTTGTAACGGCCATCGGAGGCCACATCGAGCACCGATGCGAGCTTCGCCAACACCATCGGAGTGTAGAGCGGCAGCAGGATAATCGTGCTCATCAGCTTGATCTTTTTGGTCGCTCCGGCGGCGACGGAGAGTGCGATCAATGAATTGCTGACCGGCCCGTGAAACATCATATGCTCGCCCGAGCAGAGATAATCGAAGCCGATACTCTCGGCTTGTTGGGCAAACTCCGGAATCCCCTTGGATGAGGGTATTGCGACGCCAAATTCCACAGCCAACGTGGTAATCCTCCTAACCAAATCGGTTGATGACCTTTCGGCGATGTAGCATACCCCATAAAAAGTCGCGAATAGCTCCTGTCCCGTGTGTCAGGTCAGCCGAGCCGTTGCCAAACACGATGAGTCGGGGTTTAATCGCGCGAAGATCTTGGGGAACGTTCGGCGCAGGGGATAGCCATGAACGGAATTTCGCACGTTGCGATCGGGGTTCGCGACATGGAGCGGTCGCTCAGATTCTATCGCGATCTGCTCGGCCTGGAAGTCAGATTCGATGGGATGCAACCGATCGGCGCGATGCCGAGCCTCTACGCCAGCCCCGATAAGGGACAGCGTCGTGCAGCGCATCTGACCTACGGTAAGGGCGTCAACAAAGGCTTCCTCGTGCTCTCGGAGCGACCGGGTGGTACTCCGGGTGAGGCGATCAAGCTCGATCAGGTGGGTATCTCCCACTTCTCGTGGTGGGTCGATGATATCCGCGCCATCCACGCCAAGCTCAAAGATGCCGGGGTGAAGATACTCGTTGCGCCCGCCGAGACTGATTCGGCTGGTTACGGCGACGCACCCGGCAAAAAATATCTGACCTGCCTGTTCGAAGATCCCGACGGCATCATTGTCCAATTGGATCAAAAAGTTGAGTGAATCATGTTAAGTCGATGCCGCGTGCTGGATCTCAGCACGGAACGGGGCTTTCTTTGCGGGCAGATGCTCGGCGATCTCGGTGCGGACGTTATTAAGGTCGAGCCCGTCGGCGGCGATCCCGCTCGCAACTTGCCTCCGTATTTGAAGGATCAGCCGGGTCCCGATCATTCGATCTACTGGCTCGCCTATAATCGCAACAAGCGCGGGATCACGCTCAATCTCGAGACCGATGAAGGCCGCGATATCCTGAGGCGGCTCGTCGCCAATAGCGACTTTCTGATCGAATCAGAAAACCCCGGTGCGATGGCAGCGCGGGGCCTCGGCTACGAATCGGTGCGGCGGATCAATCCAGCCCTGGTTTACGTATCAATCACGCCGTTTGGTCAGGACGGTCCCAAGGCGTCGTACGCTGATAGCGATCTCATCATGATGGCGGCGAGCGGCGTTCTGGTTCTGTACGGCGACGAAGATCGCGGGCCCATTCGGATGAGCGTGCCGCAAGCCTATCCGCTGACGGCAGCCGATGCGGCCGGCGCCGCGTTGATCGCTTACTGGGAGCGGCTCAAGTCTGGGTTGGGGCAACAGGTCGATGTAGCGGCGCAGGAAAGTATCAGTCTCGCCGGGCAATCAACGTCGCTCACCGCACTGGTTCACGCGGACGAAACGCGTCGAATGGCAGGCGGCGTCAAAATGGGCTCTATCCGAGTACCCCTCGTCTGGAAATGCAAGGACGGTCTGGTTAGCTGCGTCTTTCTGTTCGGCACGGCGCTCGGTGTTTTTACGCGCAAACTCGTGGACTACATCTTTGCGCAAGGTGCGTGCAGCGAGGAGCTGAAAGACACGGACTGGATTAGCTACGGGGCGAAGCTCCTTTCCGGCGAGGAAAGCACCTCAGCCTACGAGCAGAAGCTCGGTGTCGTCGCGGCTTTCTTCGCCGCACGAACGAAAGCCCAGCTCTTCGAGATCGCGCGCGAAAATGGCTTCCTCATCGCGCCCATCTCAACCATCGAAGAGCTCCTGCAGAACGCACAATTCAAAGATCGCGATTACTGGCGCAAGGTAGAGCATCCCGATGGTATCACGCTTACCTATCCGGGGCCTTTCGCCAAACTCAGCGGCCATCCGATCGCGTTCAGGCGCCGGCCGCCGCAAATCGGCGAACATAATCGGGAAATCTTCGGCGAATTGGGTATCGATGGCGACGGTATCGCCGCGTTGGCACGTAAAGGGGTGATCTGATGGCATCGGCATTGCCACTGTCTGATATCAAGGTTCTCGATTTCTTCTGGGTGCTCGCGGGTCCCGGTGTAACGCGAAGCTTGGCCGACTACGGCGCGACCGTTATTCGCGTCGAGGCGACGAATCGCACCGACCCTGTGCGCACAGTGGGACCCTTTCTCAACAACAAGGTTGAGCGGGAGACCTCGGCGCTATGGTGGAACAACAACGCCGGCAAATACGGCGTCACGATCGATATGTCCAAGCCCGAGGGTAAAGCGGTCGCGCTCGACCTCGTTCGATGGGCTGACATAGTGACGGAGTCCTTTTCGCCCAAGGCGATGAAAGCGTGGGGGATGGACTACGAATCGCTGCGCAAAATCAAACCAGACATCATCATGATCAGCAGTTGCCTGATGGGTCAGACGGGGCCGTTGGCACGCTTCGCCGGATTTGGGAATCTCGCGGCGGCGCTGTGCGGTTTCTACAATCTCGTCGGATGGCCTGATCGGCAGCCATCGGGGCCCTTCAGCGCTTATACAGATTATATCGCTCCGCGCTTCGGTTTGGCCACCGTGTTGGCTGCGCTCATCCATCGGAAGCAAACGGGAGAAGGGCAGTACATCGATCAGGCGCAGGCCGAGTCAGCGCTGCAAATGCTCACGATACCCATCGTCGACAGCGCTGCGAATGGGCGTGAATACCCACCCGTCGCCAATCGCGACCTTTACCACGCGCCCCATGGCGTCTATCCGGCGGCAGGTGATGATCGCTGGATCGCGATCGCCTGCCGCACGGAGGCACAGTGGCAGGCTCTGACCAAAGCGATGGGCCAGTCTGCTCTCGCGCAAGATTCCAATTTTGCGACGTTTGCCGATCGGCAGAAGAATCAACCCGCACTTGATGAGAAGATCGCTGCCTGGACGCGAAGCACTGATCCTCTGACTTTGCAACATAAGCTTCAGGACGCCGGGGTGCCGGCTCACGTCGTTGCCAATACCTTCGACATGACTGAAGACCCGCAGCTGAAGCATCGCAGCCACTTCGTTCAGGCTTCGCACGGCTCTCTGGAAAAAACCTGGATCGAAAATTCCCGCTATCGGCTGTCGCGGACACCCGCACCGATTGAGCGAGGTGCCCCGACTCTTGGCGAGCACAATCAGCATGTGCTCGAACATATTTTGGGCTACAGCGAAGAGCGGATCGTCGAACTGGTATCGAGTGGGGCGCTTGGCGAATAGGTCGGGTTGTGAAGCCTGTCGATAGTTCTTTGGAAGCCATGTTTTCAAGCGTTCTTACGCACGCCACAATCTAGGCAACGCGAAAGGTGGACAAAGATTCGTTAGAGACGATTCACTGATTGTGGTCCGGGTACTGAAAGCGCTTGAGAGCCTGGTCGTTCCTCTGCTGATCCTTGGCTTCGCGCCCCATGCGTTCGCCCAGGCCGGAAAGGCCGCCGGAACGATCAGCGCTCTCCGTGGGAAAGCCACTATCACGCGGGGTGGGAAGACGATTCCGGCTGCATTCGCGGCACCGCTGCAGGTCGGTGATCAGATAGCGACGGCGCCCGGCGGCAGCGTGACGCTGTCGCTCGCCGATGGCACCCAACTGGAGCTGAGCGAGTCGAGCACCGTCACCCTCCAGCGTAATGATCTGAACGCCGACGGCTCTCGAGCCAACACAACCATCGAACTGCTCGGTGGTCTGCTGCATTCGCTGGTTCGCTTCGCGCCCGGCAATGCCCCGAACTATCAGGTGCGCACGCCCAATGCTGTCGCTGCCGCACGTGGCACCGACTACGACACCGATTACATCAAGGGTATGGAGCGGAAAGACTATAAGGACTGCCGCGAGTTCACCGACGTCGCCGTTCATGAAGGCGAGGTCGAGGTGATCAGTACCGCCAACGGGAAAACCGTCAGATTGAAGAAGGACCATCACACGACCGTCGCCTGCGGCTATGTGCCATCGCCGTCGATGACCGGTACGATCGCGGGCGCTGCGCTAGGGGTTGCTGGCGCTGCCGGCGTCGGGGTCACGGTCTGGGGTGTTAGTGGTGGCGGCAGCGAGCCGACCAGCCCCTCGCACTAATCACTTCGTCGATATTTGCGGCCCGATACCGTCTTCTGGTATCTCCGCATACGCATTCGCGGGTGACCGGCCAGTGCGGTACAATCCCCGCCAGCAAAAATCCAATGGAGTTTCCAAGGTAATGGCGAACGACGGCAAGCGGATTCGAGTCGAAAGCGACAGCATGGGGAAAATCGAGGTCCCTGCGGATCATTACTGGGGTGCGCAGACCGCGCGCTCGCTGATCCATTTCGCGATCGGCCACGACATCATGCCGCGCTCGATCATCCGCGCGTTTGGCGTACTGAAGAAGGCCGCCGCCGAGGTGAATCGCGATCTCGGCAAGCTTCCGGCGGACCTCGCCGATCTGATTGTGCGCGCCGCCGACGAGGTTATCTCGGGCAAGCTCGATTCCGAATTTCCGCTGCGGATTTGGCAGACCGGCAGCGGCACACAGTCCAACATGAATGCCAACGAAGTCATTTCGAACCGCGCAATCGAGATGGCGAGTGGCGAGATGGGCAGCAAGAAGCCGGTCCATCCGAACGACCACGTTAATATGTCGCAGTCGTCGAACGACACGTTCCCGACTGCGATGCATATTGCTGCCGCCGAAGAGCTGACCCATCGTCTGGTGCCGGCCGTCGAAGGGCTGCTCAAATCCCTGCGCAAGAAGCAGGCGGAAATCGCGGATATCGTCAAAATCGGCCGGACGCATCTGATGGATGCCGTCCCACTGACCCTGGGGCAGGAGTTTTCGGGTTATATCGCTCAGCTCGAACTCGGCTTAGCCCGCGTTCATGCGGTGTTGCCCGAGGTAATGCAGCTCGCGATTGGCGGCACAGCAGTCGGTACCGGCCTGAACGCTCATCCGGAGTTCGCGGAACGATGCGCTACTCGCATCGCGCAATTAACGGGTCTGAAATTTACCTCGGCGCCGAATAAGTTCGCAGCGCTTGCCGGCCACGACGCGCTCGTAATGGCCAGCGGCTCGCTCAAGGCCTTGGCCTGCTCGCTGATGAAGATTGCTAATGACATCCGCTGGATGGGCTCCGGTCCGCGTTGCGGTCTCGGAGAGTTATCGCTGCCCGAGAACGAACCGGGCTCATCGATCATGCCGGGTAAGGTCAACCCCACGCAGTCGGAAGCGATGACGATGGTTTGTGTGCAGGTGATGGGCAATGACGCGGCTATCGGCTTTGCCGGATCGCAGGGCAATTTTGAGCTCAACGTCTTCAAGCCCGTGATGATCCATAACCTGCTGCACTCGATCACGCTGCTGTCGGACGCCTGCGGTCTGTTTGCCGAGCATTGCGTCGATGGTATCCAGGTGAACCGCGGCAAGATTCAGGAGTATCTGGAAAGCTCGCTGATGCTTGTCACGGCTCTCAGCCCGCATATCGGGTATGACAACGCAGCCAAAGTGGCGAAGAAGGCTCATCAGGAGGGGACGACCCTTAAAGAGGCCTGCATCGCGATGGGCCTGCTGAAGCCCGACGAGTTTGATCGCTTTGTCGTGCCCGGCAAGATGATCGGACCGGAGGCGTAGAACTCAAGCTTGTTCTGAGCGGTAGAACTTCTAGAGGCGTACCCAGCGGTCGGAAGAGCAGGCCGTGTCACTGGTACACGCGAACTCGTGATCGCAGGGACGCCTTACGCGATTCCCTACCGTCTTCTTGGAGACCGAATCGAAGTCCTGTGGGTCTTTCACTGCGCAAGAAAATGGCCGTCAATGTTGTGAGGAGAATCGGTTGAAGATCAAATACGCCGCGATAGCGGTGCTGGCTACGCTGGTAACGGCTGCCCCTGCGATGGCGGGGCCGGGGGACACCGCTCGGGCTCAGGAGCAAAGCTTCGACAGTGCAATCCTGGCCTGCAACGCGGATGGGGCCGGGGGGCTTTACGAAGAGGACGCGGTCGCAATCTACCCGGGTGAAAACGATATCGCGGTCGGGCGCGGCGCTATCGCCAAGCTCTTAAAGAATTTTGCTCAGGCGTTTTGTCCAAACGACCAGAAGAAGGCCTCACTTAAGGATGTTCGTCTGGCGGCGACGCCGTTGGGCACCGATTACATCCTCATCATGCGGGTGGTCGATGCGACCGATAAGCAGGGGAATCATGCCCTCTTTCGCAGCACCAAGGTAATCCACAAATCCGGTGGTAAGTGGCATTACCTCTCCGATCACACCTCTGTGGGGTTGGCCTCCGATCAGCAGTCGCCGTAAGAAGGCTAGTCGATCCTCGCGCTTAATGCGTGCTGGCGATTCGGGCAGCACCGTCGGTCGGCGGGAGCTTGCCGATCCGCACCAGTTCCTCGCGCAGACTTCCTCGCGAGAGCGGCTTGCATAGCACGGCGGATGCCCCAAGCTCATAGCTGTGCGCGATATCGTGATCATAGAGAGAACTCGTGATCACAAACGCCGGAACGCGCGAGCAGGCTTCGTTCGCCCGAGCTGCGGCAAGGACCGCAAAGCCGCCATTCTCAGGCAAACGCAGATCGACCAGCATCAGATCGGGATGATCGAGTTCGGTGAACTGACCAATTAACCCGACTGCTTCGTCAGCGTTCTCAGCCACGATTATTTCGCTGGCCTCGCCCAAAAGTTGCCGGATAACCGTCACCGCGATGAAGGAATGCTCGGAGTTGTCCTCGACGAGAAAGACCCGGACTCCAAACTCAGGAAAGAAGCGATCTTCGGTTTCCATCATACCCCCCGGCTAAGCATACTTGGTGAGCCATCATTAGGAATGCATTTTTATAGGCGGCTCAAAAATTACTGGTCGACTCAACGTTCTGTCGTCTTACAATTGCCGTGCCACATGCCTCTCGAGGGTAGCTGATACAGCTAGGTATCAGCGCCGAAATCTCTCCGGATTCCTAGTGCTGGGCCAGGGTCACCATTGCCCAGTATAGGGCGGTATAAACGGGTTCCGAAAAATCTCGCAAAAGGAAAGATTTCTTTGCGTCAGACCGGCGTTCGAGCGTAGGCGTTACGGATTTGATACACGCCCGATCCCCGTTTCATTTTTGATACGCTGGTGGGCGACTCAGCTTTGAAGTGGTTGGCTATTTCCCGGCTGTCGCGGCGACATCTTGTACGACGAGAGCATAACCACTACTAGTCAAATGATCTGACAATTCGTTAACGTGCTCCGAGCCGCGAGTCTCCAGTTCGAGGCTTACGCGTGCACTGCCGATCGGTATATCGCGACGCAGGCGATCATGTTCGATCGAACGTACGTTTGCGCCGCGCTCGCTGATCAGCGCGAGGAGTTTTCGCAACTCACCCGGTCGGTCACGAAGCTCGATCTGTACTCGCATCAGGCGCCCCGCTCGTACGAGGCCGTAGCCGATAATGCGATCGAGCAGATTCACGTCGATATTGCCGCCACTAATTACGATCACGATCCGACGACCACGCAGCTCGTCTTTGAGCTTCAGCGCTCCCGCCAAAGCGGCGGCGCCCGCGCCTTCGGCCAGCAGTTTCATCCGTTCAAGCAGGAGCAGCACGGCTTCACCGATAGCGAAATCATCGACGGTCACCGCGCGCCTAACTCGTGACTTGATCAGCTCGAAAGGCAGTTTGCCGATACGACCCGTAGCAAGGCCGTCTGCGATCGTATCGACCGCGCCATCGATCTTGCTCGGCGCATGAGCGTGCAGACTCGTGCTCAGTTGCGGTGAGCCTGCAGCCTCGACCCCGATAACCTCCGCATGGGGTGCCCTTGCTGCGATGGCCGCCGCGATTCCCGCGAGCAGCCCACCTCCTCCAACGGGTACTAGGACCGCGTCGGGTGTTACCTTCTCGGCAATCTCAAGACCGATCGTGCCTTGTCCTGCAATAACGAAAGGATCGTCGTAGGCATCGACGAACGTCGCTCCCGTCTGCTCACACAATTTTCCTGCTGCATCTCGGGCAGCCGGATAATCGACACCTTCGAGCACGACCGTCTGGCCATAGCCACGCGTCGCATCGACCTTTGCGATCGCCGCCGTTCGCGGCATCACGATAGTCGCTTTAATACCGGCGCGTGTGGCCGCATAGGATAGTGCTTGCCCGTGATTCCCCGCCGACGCCGCGATGACTCCGCGCACAGCCTCCTCTGGAGAGACAGCAACGATACGATTGTAGGCGCCGCGGATCTTGAACGAACCGGTCTTCTGAAGATTCTCGGGTTTGAGATAAACCTCAGCCTCCAGCATCCGATCGATTGTGGCGCTGCGCAGGAGTGGAGTTGGCTTAAGGATAGTGCGAAGTCGGCGCCGCGCTTGCTCGATATCGTCGATTGTGACGGTCATCGGTTTCGCGCGACGACTCTGAACGCTCAGCCGTGACGATGCTCGGCGCTGAATTGGCGCGCCTTGACGGTACCGAGTCCGTCGCCGGCGAAATCGACCTGCTGGCAAGCCCCGGTACGATAATCCAAATCAAGCAGTAAGTAACGAATCGGTCGGCGCTTCAGCGCGGCGAGGAGAGCTGCGACGCTAGCGTGATCCGCGAGATCGATTGCCGCGACCTCGGCCACTTCGAGATGGCTCGCTTTGACGAACTCCAGCGCCTTTTCTTCCGTTGAAAAGGCGAGCGCGCCTGCCCACGACTGGTCTTTCTCCTGGAAGGCGATCACCGAACCGTCCTGGTCGAGCAGGAGGTTCAGTTCGGTGCAGCTCAGCGTGCTCACGTGGCCTCGATCGTCAGTCGGCCTTGCCGGATCGCTTCGGCGCGTTCGCGCACTAGGCCTGGGTAAGTGTAGTAATGCTCGCCACTCAGGCGCAGGAACGACTCCGTATCGACATCCTCCAGTTCGAGTTCTGCAATTTGAGCCTCGGCGGCGGCGCGACTCGGTGCCTTGATAATCGCGTCGTAGAGCTCGCGGCTCTGCTCCGACTGGAAATCCTCGCGCGGCGGCAGGGATGCCATATCGAGTTTGCCGGCATGGAGGTTGTCGAGGATGAAACGTAACGCCTTGAGTTCGTGGCGCAGAATATCGATTCGTTTGAGTGGTCGAGAATCCATCGCACCCGATAGTCTAGCGCCGCGAGGGACCGATAATCCAATCGCTCGTAATGCTAGTCGATGAATTTCGGGACTTAGTTGTCGCGGCCCAGGCGATGCAACGTGCTGAGATGGCGCAGGGCGTCACGCTTGCGTCCGAGACGATCGTATAGCTCGGCTAGATTACGATGCGCTTCGACAGCCAGCGGATCGCACTCGGTAGCGCGTACGAAGCTTTGCAGCGCTAGTTCGAAATCCTCGCGTTTGCGATAGAGCAGCCCGAGCTTCAAATGCACTTCGGCGTTGGCGGGTACCAACAACGCGGCAGCCTGCGCATGGCGGATCGCACCGACCAGATCACCTTCGCGTTCCAGCAGCGCCGACATCTTCAGATGCAAATCGAAATTGCGCGGCTCACGCCCGATCAGATCGCTGTAGAGCATCAACGCGCGCAGCGGATCCGACTCGGCCAAACGCTTCGCCTCGTCGAAACGCTCACGCACCCGCGCCGGACCAAAGCTATCCTCGACCTTGCCCGCGGGCCGCTCGAACCCAAACGGCAGGAGCAATTGACCGCTGTCAGCTTCGAAGACCACCTCGCGGTC
Organism: Binataceae bacterium (SeqCode); assembly: GCA_035541875.1. Lineage (GTDB taxonomy): Bacteria > Desulfobacterota > Binatia > Binatales > Binataceae > JAJPHI01. The sequence continues at coordinate 91,770 of DATKML010000053.1, read as the reverse complement.
GCGAACCAGAATCCGACCGTCTTCGTTTTGAAGCTTGAGTGAAGTGACCGGGCGTTGCGTGTCAAAGTGACGACGGATTCCGTCGAAACATCTGCGGAATGGCTCAAGGTGTCGCCGGCTTGGCAACAACTCTTTTGCCATCCGCATGATCAGGAGATCGTTGAAGGCGAAACGGTAGCGATTGCCGCGTTTTCCGGTCGGTTTGACCAACCGACGCTTAACCCAATAACGGATTCGATCTGGCGAAACCGCCAGAATCCGTGCCGCCGCACGCGTTGAGAAAGTCTGCGCGCGGGGTATAGTCCCCTCACCCGTCGTCACCGCCACGCCAGTGAGTATAAGAAGCCGATCGCGACTCCTCAATGCGGTCGCGCACCGGTTGTGCACAGCTTCGATTAAATTTTGTGTGATCTGCCCAAATCGCCGTCTATTCCGACAGCTCTTTCCCGAGTCTGGCCAGTCGTACGACCGATTCCACCGCGTTCTTGGCGTTGTCGATACGGTCGAGCGCCTGCAGCCGGTCCATCCCGGGGCCCGTGATACCCAGACCCACCGGCTTGTCGAACTCCAACGACAGGGCGACCGCCGTGCCGGCGACCGGTCCGGTGATCAGCTCGTCGTGGCTGGTATCGCCCTTGATTACGGCTCCGATTATCGCCACTCCATCCACGTCGCGACGCTTGAGCAGTTTTTTCAGCGCCAGCGGCATGTCGTAAACACCGGGGACATGCACGACGCGATTAACTTCCGCGCCCAGGAACTCGGCGTGGCGTCGCGCCCGCTCGAGCATCAGCGAAGTTACATCGAAGTTAAAGTCAGAAACCAGTAATGCGATTTTCACCGGGCGCTCCTCTCGAGATTGATGGCATCACGAATCTCGACGCCATGGCCTTTTAGATAGTGCTTGAGATCGGGAATCGGATGCTCGCCGTAGTGCACGATCGACGCGACGATCGCCGCATCGGCGGAGCCATCCGTAAAAGCTTCCAGCAGATGACGTGGTTCGCCGGCCCCACCCGAGGCGATCACCGGAACCGATACCGACTCGCTGATAAGTTTCGTCACTTCAAGATCGTATCCGGCTTTCGTGCCGTCGCGATCAATCGAATTGATACAAAGCTCACCGGCTCCCAGACGAACACCCTCCTGTGACCACAACAGTGCGTCGCGCCCCGTAGGCGTGCGGCCACCGTCGATGATCACTTCGCATCCGGAGGGAAAGGCTTCGCTTTTTTCGCGCCGCTTCACCTGCATCGAGAGCACGATACATTGGCTGCCGAAGGCACGGGCTCCTTCCGCAATAATCTGTGGATTACGCACTGCGCCCGAATCGATCGAAACCTTCTCAGCCCCCGCGAGCAGCACGGCGCGCATATCTTCGACCGTGCGCAGGCCTCCGCCGACGCTGAAAGGGATAAAAATCTCGCGTGCGACGGCGCGGACCACATCGAGCATTATTCCGCGGCGCTCATTGGACGCCGTGATGTCGTAAAAGACGATCTCGTCGGCGCCCTCTTCGTAGTAGTAGCGCGCCATCGCGACCGGATCGCCGACATCGACGTTCTCCAGAAACTGGATACCTTTGGTGACTTGGCCGTTACGAACGTCGAGGCAGGGGATAATACGTTTGGCGAGCACGTCTAAAACTTCAACCGGCAGAAATTGTCGAGCAGTTTGAGCCCGGCGGTGCCGCTTTTCTCGAGATGGAACTGGGTTGCGATCACGTTGTCCTGCGCGATAGCTGCGGTGAACGGCACCCCATAATCGCTGACCGCGATCGTCTTTGAACTATCTGCAGGCACTGGGTAGTACGAATTCACGAAGTAGAAGTGGCTGTTGTCCGGGACGCCCTCGAACACGCGATGCACCACGACCTGCCGGACGCGATTCCAGCCGATTTGGGGCACCTTCAGCGGGCGTCCATCTACTGCGGAGGGATAGCGCTTCACCTCGCCCGCGACGATACCGAGGCAGGTCGCGTCGTTTTCCTCGCTGTGTCGCAGGAAGACCTGAATACCGATACAGATGCCCAGTAACGGCTTGCCGGCGCGGGCAATATCATCGCGCAAGACGGAGTCTAGCCCGAGCGCGCGCAGATTCTCCATCGTTGCGCCGGCGGCGCCCACTCCAGGCAGAATCACCCTGTCGGCCGTGCGGATTTTCTCAGCCTGGTCGGTAATCTCGCTGGCGTGGCCCAGATGCTCCAACGCTCGCGCCACGCTGGCGAGATTTCCGGCTCGATAATCAACAATCGCAATCATCTCGTGATCCGTGAAGCAGGAATCATAGCCAGAATCGGCAGATGGGGACAGTCGCGCGATTTGCTAAGCAGCCCGGTTAAGGCTATCAAGCAGGGGGCGGCGGAGTCTGCGACGCGCGGCCAAAATCAAGACACACCCGCGCGGACCCCGAAGCGCGGCAGAGGGAAGAGCCATGGCCAAGATCGCGCTTGCGTTTGCATTGTTGCCCGACAGCCCGATGAAGACGATCGTCGAATGGACGAAGACCGCCGAGGATGCGGGCTTCGACGGGGTCTTCCTGACCGAGGCGAATAACGACTCGCTCGCCTGCTCGCTTGGCCTTGGTCTCAACACTAATCGGATTACGCTCGGCACCGCGATCACCAATATCTATCTGCGCCATCCGCTGCTGCTCGCGAACGAAGTGGCTGCTCTGCATGAGTTCACCGGTGGCCGCTTTATCCTTGGGCTGGGCACGGGTCATCGCGAGGCGAACGGCGCCATCGGTATCGACATGGGCGGTCCGGCGGATCCGATGAACAAAATGCGGGAGACGGTCGCGACGCTGCGTAAGTGGATCGACGGTGGTCGGACGAATCCCAAGGTCGAGAGCAAACAGCCGATCTATCTGGCAGGGGTATCTCGCCCGATGGTCCGACTCGCGGGCGAAATCGCCGACGGAGTTATCTTCAACTTCTTCCCGCCCACTCGGGTGAAAGAGGCGCTCGGCGAAATCGCCGAAGGTGCTCAGAAGGTCGGCCGCGATCCTAAGGAAGTCACGACTACGCTCTTTGCAACGGCTTTCATCTCCGACGATCTCGAAGCAGCCCGGCGTCCGGCGCGTACGCTGCTCTCGCGCTACGGTGCGATGCGCTTCTACGGCAACATGCTCGCTAAGGCGGGTTTCGAGAGCGAGATGGCCGGAATCCGCGCTGCGGGCAAAGACGGCAAAGCCGCTATCGCCGCAGTCAGCGATAAGATGATCGATTCGACACTGCTGGTTGGTCCCGAAGCCCGGATTCGCGAACGGCTCGCCGAGCTGACCTCGCCGGGGGTGGGATGGGCGATCGTCTTCGTGAATCCGGTTGGCGAGGATCGCGCCAGCGCCGTCAAACGGCTGATGCGCGCCCTAAAGCCCTAGTCTTTTTTTGATCGACGCTGGAGCGCCAGACGGAAGTGGCGCGTTGTCATTCTGAGCGTAGGGAGTGAATACGACCGCAGCGAAGAATCTCGGACAGCTTCGCGAGTGTTATACTCGCGAAGCTGATAGCGGTTTATGTGTATCGCAAAGCGCTCATTCCTGGGCGTCCTTCCCTAGATCACCTTCTTTTCCCGCAGCGATGCGATCGTCGCCGCGTCGTAACCGAGGCTCGTAAGCACTTCATCCGTGTGCGACCCCTTTTCCGGAGTCGCCGATCGTAACGCCCACGGCGTGCGACTCAATTCCACGGCCTGCCCTACGAGTTCGACGCGCCCCAGACTCGGATGCTCAACCCCGCGCGCGATCCCGATATGCTGCACCTGCGGATCGGCGAAAACCTCGTTCATCTTGTATATTGGACCGCACGGCACGCCTGCCGCATTGAGGATATCGATCCACTCCGCCGATGACTTGGTCCGCGTGATCTCTTCGATCTTTGCGTTGAGCTGGTCGCGGTTTTTGAGTCGCGCGCGGCCGCTCGAATAATTCGGATCGCTGGCGAGATGCTCCGCGCCGACGGCTTTGCAAAACCGTGCGAAGAGTTCCGGACCCGATGCAGCGATATTGATATGACCGTCAGACGTTGCGAAGACGCCGGTGGGAATCGCCGTTGGATGGTTATTGCCGGCCTGCTCGGGAACTTCCTTGGCCAGCAGCCATCGCGCGGCCTGAAAATCGAGCATTGCGATCTGCGACGCCAGCAGTGACGATTGTACCCACTGTCCTTCGCCTGATACCTCGCGCTCAAGTAGCGCAACGAGAATCCCCATCGCACAAAAGATGCCCGCGGACACGTCAGCAATCGCGATACCGACCCGCACCGGTCCCTGGCCGGGCAATCCGGTAATCGACATCAGGCCGCCCATCCCCTGAGCGATCTGATCGAGACCGGGCCGATTCGCATACGGGCCGGTCTGCCCGAAGCCTGAGATACTCGCGTAGACGAGTCGCGGATTGATCGCCCGCAGCGTCTCGTAGTCAATCCCGAGGCGATGCTTTACGTCGGGGCGATAGTTCTCGACGAGCACGTCGGCCTTCTCGACCAGGCGAGTCAGAATCTCGCGGCCCTCGGGCGCTTTGAGATCGAGCGTCAGGCTCCGCTTGTTACGATGCAGGTTCTGAAAATCAAAACCGTGGCGCGAACCGACTTCGACCGCGGAGTCATCAGGCGATTCGACCTTCAGCACATCGGCACCCCAATCGGCGAGCTGACGCACGGCCGTCGGACCCGCCCGCGCCCGCGTCAGGTCGATCACTTTGAAACGCGCCAACGGTAATTTGTTCATGCCTGTCCTTTACAAGAAGCCCCGAAAAGTTCAAGAACCAATCTTTATCGAGGACGGAGTCGACTCTGACTCTTCGGCCCGGAGACCACAGTGAACGTAAAGAACGCGGTTAATATCGACGATCTACGCAAGATGGCGAAGCGGCGGCTCCCGCGGATCGCCTATGACTTTATCGAGGGCGGCGTCGAGGACGAACTCGGAATCGTCCGCAACGAAGCGGCTTACGACCGAGAACGATTAGTCCCGAAGTATCTGGTCGATGTGTCCAAGCGCGATCAATCGGTGAATCTCTTTGATCGTACGTTCGCGAGCCCTTTCGGTGTTTCCGCCACAGGTCTTGCCGCGCTGTTTCGACCGGGTGCCGATCTGATGCTTGCCGAGGCTGCGGCAGCCGCGAATATCCCCTTCATGATGTCGGGGCTGAGCACCGCCTCGATCGAAGCAGCCGCCAAAGTCGCGCCGACCCATTCATGGTACCAGCTCTACGTCGCACGCAAACGCACCATCACGATGGATCAGATCAAGCGGGCCAGCGATTCTGGTTTCGGCACGCTGGTGGTCACTGTCGATGTGCCGACGCCGTCGAAGCGCGAACGCAACGTGCGCAACGGCTTCAGTCTGCCTCCGCGATTTACGCCTAAATTGATTCTCGACGGCCTGATGCATCCGGCGTGGCTCGTCGACTATCTGCGCCACGGGATGCCGCTGTTCGAGAACTGGTCGCAATACGCGCGTCCCGGATCGACCGTTGAATCGATTAACCAGTTCGCGTCGGGTCAGGTGCCGGATCAGGCGACGACCTGGAAGGATCTCGAAGAGTTCCGCAAAGTCTGGCCGCGTCATTTGGTGGTGAAGGGCATCTTGCATCGCGACGATGCAATCCGCGCCGCCGAGATGGGTGTTGATGGGATCATCGTCTCGAATCACGGCGGCCGTCAGCTCGACCAGGCTCCGGCCGCGCTCGAAGTCCTGCCCGCGATTAATGCCGCCGTCGGGGATAAAGTCACGCTGATGATCGACGGCGGTGTGCGACGGGGCGCCGATATCATCATGGCGATGTGCCACGGCGCGCGGTTTGTTTTTGTCGGACGTCCGACGCTCTATGGCGCGGCAGCAGGGGGTATCGAAGGGGCGCGCCGCGCGATCGCGATACTGCGCGAGGAGATCGACCTCACCCTCGCACAAATCGGATGTCCGAATATCCGCGAACTGGACGAAAGTTTTCTGATGCCGCGGTAATGACTCAGAGCCATTCTTTCATCCCTTCCCTTTAGGGAAAGGACCGAGGGTCAGGTCTAATGATGCCCGCGATCTTCGCGCCTGATCCGCTTCAGCTTCAGCGCGTTGCGGATCGGACGATTTAGCGGCTCGCCCTTGTTGAACAGCTTCGCGATCGAGAACGAAACCTCGGCGACGTAAACGTTGCCCTCGCGATCCACCGTCATCCCGTGCGGCGCCATCAACTGGTCGGGGTCTTCGCCCTGACCGTTATCGCAGAGCTTGCCACGCAACCGTCCGTCGAGACTCCAGATACTCACGCGCGGCCCCATCGTCTTTGCGCTGTTCCAGATTGGGAAGAAGCCGTACGGCCCGATTCCCGTCCACCACGAGGAGCTGAGCTCGCCGATATAGCAGAGCTGCTCCGGGCTCGCGGTGTCGATGCACATACCGCACGGTAGCGCCATCCCGTACCAGATTGCTTCGAGGCGCCCGTTCGGTGTGAAGACCTGCACGCGATTGTTGTGGCGGTCGGCAACGTAAACGTAGCCGTCGCGGTCCGTGGCGATATTGTGCGGCAGGTTGAACTGTCCCGGCTCGTTGCCCGGCTCACCCCATGAATAGAGCAGGCGACCGTCGGGCGAATACTTATGCACCTTGGCGTTGCCGTAACCGTCAGAGACGAAGAGTTCCCCCGTATTCGGATGAATCGCGACGTGGGTGCACTGGTAGAACGGTCGTCCGCTCATCGCTGGGGCCGGCTTGCCCGGTGTGCCGAGCGTCATCAGGATCTCGCCCTCGAGTGTGCACTTGCGCACTGTATGGTCGAAGGTATCGGTCAGCCAGATGGTGTCGTCGGGCCCCATCGTGACGGCGTGCGCGTTGGGGAAAGTCTTCTTGTCGCCCCAGCTATGAAGATACTTCCCGTCTGTATCGACGATAATGATTGGCGTATCGCCGCGATTGAACAGGTAGACGCGATTTTTCGCATCGATACCGATCCCGGCGATGTCGTAGTTCCATTCGTTGCGCCCGGGTATCCGTGCCCAATTCTCAACGATCTCGTAGGTCAACTCGCCCTTACCGGTTTCGATTGGCATCGATGGTCACTCCCTTTACTCGCTTTTAGAGGCCACATGTTCGAGCCGTTCCGTCATTCTGAGCGCAGCGCAGAATCCCAGGATTCTTCACTCCGCAGACTCCGTTCAGAATGACAGAGAGGGGCCTTTGTAGATCCTGCGTAGCAAAGGTTCCTATCCCGTTGGAAGTTCCGGGCGCTTTTTTGTACGCTCCGTCACAGTTATGGCTAACTTCGATATCAAGGATCGCTCTGCGATCGTCGGTGTCGGCAACTCGCAGTTTGGGCGGCGCCTGATGCGCAGTCCGATCGATCTTGCCGCCGACGCGATCGCGAACGCACTCGATGACGCTGGTCTCAAGCGCGAAGAACTCGACGGAATGATCGTCAGTTTCGGTTCGCCGATCGGCGCCGACGGCGACAGTATCGCGCAAGTGCTCGGATTGAAGCTTCGTGCCGCAAATCAGACGTGGGCGCACGGCCGCTTCACCGCGAGCTGTATCCAGTGGGCTGCGATGATCGTGAACGCCGGCCTAGCTGACGCGGTCGCCTGCCTTGCCTCGGTGAGCTTCTCCGGGATGCGGCGTCCGATGATGGGCGGTGCCGGCGACAAAGAGGGTGCGCGCGAGGCCGGCGGCGGTCACGGCGAAGATCCGGTTTACGGCATGACATCGCCAGGATCGGGCGCGGCGCTCGTAGCACGCAAATACTTCGAGCGGTACGGCACGGACAGTCGCGCGCTCGCTTCGGTGCCGGTGGCGTTTCGCAAGCATGCCTCGATGAATCCGGCGGCGATCATGCGCGAAACCTTCACGGTCGATGATCATCAGCAATCGCGCTATGTCTGCGAACCGCTCCATCTGCTCGATTACTGCCTCATCAACGATGGTGCAGCATGCGTAATCGTCACGACCTCGGAACGCGCGCGCGATTTGAAAAAGCCGCCGGTCTATATCAGCGGGATGCAGGCGCTGCCGGGCGGCAACGAGGAATTTATCTGGGCCTATCCCGGCTTCGGTTTGCTGCAGCAAGCGCTTTATGACTACGAAGCGGGTGTACAGCCGGTCTACAAGATGGCCGGGGTGACGCCGAAGGATATCGATCTCCTCTTCACCTACGATGCCTTCTCGATTTTGCCGTGGATCGCGCTTGAGCGTTTTGGCTTCTGCAAGCCCGGCGAAGCTGCGGCTTTCACGCAAGGCGGCCGTATCGAAGTCGGCGGCGAGTTACCGATCAACACGAATGGCGGGCTGCTCTCCGAGGCGCACATCATGGGCTGGAACCATCAGGTCGAGGCTGTGCGGCAGTTGCGCGGCGAGTGCGGTGCGCGCCAGGTCAAGGATGTCGAGTTGGTCCAGTGGGCGAACGCTTATGGCGACTCGCTGATTTATCACCGTTGAGAAATGCATCGCTGAGGATCGTTCAGTGGCCAATACTGCCTATCAAAAGCCCCTTCCTACCGTCACTTCGCTCAACCAACCCTATTGGGATGCTTTGAAGAAGCGCGAGCTGCGGATGCAGCAGTGCGACGGATGCGGTCGCGTATGGTTTCCGCCGTCGCCGCTATGTCCGCGATGCTGGTCGCGCAAGTTCAGCTGGAAACAGCTTTCAGGACGCGGGCGCGTCAATTCGTGGGTCGTGTTCCATCAGGCCTACTTTAAGTCGTACGAACATGACATTCCGTATAACGTGGCCGAGGTCGAACTCGACGAAGGCCCGCGAATCCTGACGAACCTGGTCAGGATCGCGAACGCCGATATTCGCGCCGGGATGCCAGTAGAGATTGTCTTTGACGACGTTACCGATGAAATCACGCTAGCCAAATTCAAGCCGCGCGCGGCGTGAGAACACGGGAGGATTCTCGTGGCGAAAATCCTTGAAGGAATCCGCGTCTTTGATCTAACGATCGCTGCGGTCGGGCCGTGGGCAACTAAGCTGCTCGGTGCACTGGGCGCCGATGTGATCAAGGTCGAAGCGCCCGGAGGCGATCGCCTGTCGCATGCCGTCCCGCCGATGATCAAAGGCAGTTCGGTCCTCTATATCTCCGCGAACCACAACAAGCGGATGATCGAGCTCGATCTGAAAAAAGAAGCCGACCGCGCGATCGCCCTCAAGATAATCGAAAAGAGCGATATCTTTGTCCAGAACATGCGGCCGGGCGCGGCTGAACGCCTCGGGCTCAGCTACGACATCGTTACGGCGGTGAATCCGCGGATGATCTACGTTGCCGCGTCGGCTTACGGACGCACCGGGCCGATGGCCGGCGAAGCCGGGATCGATCCGACCGTGCAATGCTTCTGCGGATGGTGCAGCGTAACCGGACCCGATCATGGCCGGGGCGAGATGTTCCGCCATCTGGCGCATCTCGATCTCACCACCGCCACCACGATCACGCAGGCCGTGCTGCAGGCACTGATCGCGCGCGAGCGCACTGGCAAGGGGCAGCGTATCGAGATCGAGATGATCACTGCGGCGATGGCGCTGCAGACAACGCGCCTCGCCGAATACTTTGCCACGGGTGAACAGCCGGCTCCGCTAGGCAGTGCGGCATCGACGACCGCGCCCCATCAGGCCTTTGAGTGCGAGGACCGCGAGTATATCGCGATCGCCGTCGAGCATGACGGTCAGTGGCCCGGCTTCTGCCGCGCCCTGAAGCTCGACGAGCTCGTCGCCGATACGCGCTTCGCGACGAATCGGCTCAGGGTGGCTAATCGCGAGGAACTCGTGCGGTTACTGGCCGAGCGTTTCAAGAGCAAGCCGGCAGCCTGGTGGACGATTCGGCTGAGCAAAGAGGATGTGCCCAATGGACCGGTGCTCAGATTCGATGAGCTACGGGATCATCCGCAGGTCACCGCCAACACGCATATCGTGGAAATCGATACGCCGCATTGGGGGCGGATGCACGTCGACGGATTGCCGTGGCAATTCGACGCGACGCCTGCAGGACCGATCCGCGCTGGCGGCAAGCCCGGAGAGCACACTACGGAAGTCCTGCACGAATTGGGTATCCTCGACGACCGCCCAGGTGCATCCAAGTGAGTGCCCCAGGCAGCCTCGATGGTTTTCGCATAATCGATCTGACGCAGGGACTCTGCGGTCCGTTCTGCACGATGCAACTCGGCGACGGCGGCGCTGATGTTATCAAGATCGAACCGCCGAACGGAGAGTATGCTCGCAGGATGGGTCCGCCCTTTGTAGGCGACGAGAGTGCGGTCTTCCTCAGTCTCAATCGCAACAAGAAGAGCGTGACGCTCGATCTCGCGACCGACGCAGGTCGCGACGCGGTAAGGAAGTTGGCCGCGAAGGCGGATGTCGTTGTTGAGGATTTCGGTCCTGATGCGGCAAGCAAGATCGGCTTGGGCTACGATCAGCTCAAGCAGATCAATTCCAAGCTTATTTACTGCGCGATCAGCCCGTTCGGTGAGGAAGGTCCGCTGCGCGACGCTCCCGGCTCGGAGCTGGTTATCCAGGCGATGGCGGAATACACCGCGTCGCTCGGTCGTATCGGCGAACCGCCGGTACGTGTCGGTGCCGATATCGCAAGCCTCAACACGGGCATCTTTGCCGCACAGGCGATTCTCGCCGCGCTGTTCCATCGCCTTCGCGCCGGCGAGGGGCAACGTGTCGCGGTGAGCGAGTTCGGATCGTTGCTGCATATGCGCGGGATCATGTGGAGCGCGCTGAGCGATCCCGATGATTGGTTCGGCTTCCACCTCGACCACTACACCAAGCCACCCGATTACGGCTACCAAGCTAAGGATGGCTCGTTCTATTTCATCCTGCGGCGCGGCGACAGCGAGGGCTGGGACAAGCTGATTATGGGGCTGGGGATGGAAGAAGTGCTGGCTGATCCTCGCTTCGACGATTACGGGCGCGCGGCCACGAGTATCGGACGCTACGCCACTGAAGTGAAACCGATTTGGGAGAAGGCCTTTGCTAATCGATCGCGCGGCGAGCTGATCGATTTGATTAAGGGCATGGGCGGTGACGCTGTTCCGATTATGGATTACCCCGCCCTGATGGCTCATCCGCAGGTTGCCGCGCTGGATATTGTTACCGAGGTAACTCATCCGACGGCAGGCTCACTCAAGATGATTCGCCCGGTCGCGCGCTTCTCGGATACTCCGAACTCGATTCGGCTACCGCCCCCGCTCCTGGGCCAGCATACCGCAGAGGTGCTCGACGCCGTCGGAATCCTGAGCCGTTGAGACTAGGCAGAGAAGCGCCCGCCCTCTGTCATTCAAGGGCGAGTCTGCAAGCCGAAGCATGCCCTCGAGGACCGAAGGGAATCTCGCGGCATCCCCAAGCCGCAGTCTTAGTCAGTTCCACGGATTACCTTTTGTGTGTCGGCGCTGACGAAGCCGGTACCGGTGCAATGATTGCGAAGCGCTCGACTCCGGCCAGCCAGCTCGATTGGACAATCCGGGCATCATTTTGTACGTTGCACGGATAGAGGGTAATCCGCGCCGGAGGCGCGGTGCCTGCCACCGCGCAGTCCGCGGAGCAGGGCACTAAGGTTAAGATTAGCAACGATTTCTCTTCCTTAATGGGAGGCTTTTGATGAGCACGACGCCGCCACGGATGTTGGAAGGCTATAAAGTTCTCGATTTCACTCAGTTCGTCGCGGGCCCGACCTGCACGCGAATCCTTGCCGAGATGGGTGCCGAAGTAATCAAGGTTGAACTCGCTCCCGCCGGCGACCGGGTCCGTGGTGGCGGTCTGAAACCGCTGAAGCCGGAGCTCAAAGATTCGAGCGCGAGCAGCTACTACTTGCAGCACAACCACAGCAAGATGAGCTTCGCGATCGATCTCAAGCAGCCCGGCGCACGCGAGCTTATCGTGAAGATGCTTCCGAAGATCGACGTGCTCGTCGAGAACTTCGCGCCGGGCGTAATCAAGCGACTCGGCTTCGACTACGAGACGGTAAAGAAGATCAATCCGAAGATCGTGATGTGCTCGATCTCGATGGCGGGTCAGACCGGACCCCTCTCCTACAAGGCCGGTTACGATTACATCGGCCAGGCCTATGCCGGTGTTACCGATGGAATCGGTGAGCGCGGGATGGCGCCATCGCTGGTCACGATGGCTATCGGAGACGTCTCGACCGGTGTTGCCTCCGCGATGGCGGTGGGCTTTGCGCTGGTCCATCGCGAGCGCACGGGTGAGGGACAGTATCTCGACGCGTCGCTGACCGACACCTACTTCCACATGCATGAGACCAGCCCTCCGATGGTCGCGTTGCGCGGCGATAAATATCGCAAGACGCGCAATGGCTCGCAGCATCCCGACGGCGGCCCGACCGGCGTCTATCATTTCCGCGACGACCAGTACATTTTGCTCACGATCCCGACGCCTCATCAGTGGCGCGCTTTCACCAAGGCGATGGGGATGCCTGAACTGGCGGAAGATCCACGCTTCAAGACTGCGCGCGGCCGTCGCGATAACGACGCCGAGCTCAAGGTCATCATCGAGGATTGGATGAAGACCTATGAAACTCGCGATGAGGTACTGGCCGCGCTCGATAAAGAGCGCGTTCCCTGTGCGCCGGTGCTAACCGTTAACGAGGCGGTGAACCATCCGCATCTGAACGAGCGCAAGACTGTGAAGTGGATTGAAGATCCCGTCATGGGCAAGGTCGCCGTGCCGAGCGTGCCAGTGAAGTTCTCTTCATGGCCTGATCGCACTGACTTGCGCACTTCGCGCCTCGGCGAGGATAACGAGCGCGTGCTCCACGAACTGCTCGCGATGCCCGACGATCAGATCAAGGAGCTTTACGCGAAGGGCATCCTGGTCCACGACCCGACACTGGAGACCCATCCGACCAAAGGCTGATTTGAATTTCTGAGAACCGAAGGGCGGTGAATCCACCAAGGGTTCGCCGCTCTGCTTTTTTGGTGCTTTGCTTCAATGGTCATTGCGACCCGGATACGACTCGACGCACTCATCGAGCCTTTGAATCTTGCTCTCCGCCACCATCTCATCGTTAAGACATAGGTCCATCCGATCGCGATGGCCATCGGTGTTTCTGAGGCATGTATCGACCTTATCCGGCTCGATATTGGCCTTGGCGATACAGTTGCGATGGTCGTGCAGCTTATCGCCGAAGGTCTCCGCGCATCCACCGATGGAGATTAGCGCTGCTGCTACAAGGACGATCCCAGCTAATTTTGTCGTAACTATTCTGCGACTGCCCAAACCCATCATGTGCGACCACCCCAAAAGCAGAGACTAAATGATCGTCCAACGGACGGGAATTGTTTCTTTTTTGGCGAGTACGTCTCCCGACCCGGACCGGCACTGGTTCAGTTTGAAATAACAGCAAACTGAACCAGTGCCCCCGGACCAGGGTCGTTGCCGATAGTCTGTCGCTATGTTAATCCAAGCGATGAAGTGAACGCCGTTGGCGCGATAACCGCGCATCGACTGATACCCAATCCCACGCGCTCGGCGTGCGTTGGTGCTTCCTTAATTCGGAAAGCGGATTAGTGCTCCCGTGTTCCGAACCGTATGGATCCGGCTTTAACCAAACTCAAGATTCGGGAACTGCATCGCGTCGTTGGCGACGACGACCGTATTGCGATCGTGCTGCAGGATGATCCCGATCCCGACGCAATGGCCAGCGCTATCGCGCTCCGCACCCTGCTGGGTCGTAACAAACAGACGACCCCGATCTTCGCCTTCAAACCGGTGACGCGGCCCGAGAACCGCACGATGACCCGTCTTCTCGAAATCGAAATCGCACCGGCGATGACTGAAGAATTGCGCGAGTTCGACAAGATCGCGATGGTCGATGTGGAGCCGCCATATTTCGGCGATCTATTGCCGCGCGCCGATATCGTTATCGACCATCATCCGGGGTACGAGACCGGTCTTGCCGCCTTCGAGGATGTTCGGGTTGACTACGGCGCAACCTCAACGATTCTCACGGAATATCTGCTGACGGCCGACGAGCATATCAGCGAGCGGCTCGCCACGGCGCTCCTCTATGGTATCCGCAGCGACACCCTCGATCTTTCGCGACGCGCCACCGAAGCTGATTTGAAGGCCTTCACCCATCTCTACCCACTCGTCAACTACAACGTGCTGCGTCAGATCGATCGTGCCGAGTTGCCGCTTTCGTTTGCGCGGATGCTCTCTCGCGCGATGAGCCGTCTGATCGTCCGCGACGGTCTCGCCGTGCTTCATCTTGGTAAGGTTGAGCGTGATGACTTAATCGTGCAGATGGCGGAATTCTGTCTGCAATTCGAAGGCGTCGATTGGGTCGGCGTGTCCGGCAAGCTGGGAACGAACCTCGTCGTCGCAATCCGCCATCATGGTCTCGGTCGGGCCAATGCCGGTGAACTCGCCAAACAGATCTTTGGTGACTTGGGCAGCGCGGGTGGCCATCGCAACATGGCCAAGGCCGTCGTCCCGCTACGTCAGTGGCGCGAGCGCGAAGGTTCGACGCGCGATAAAGATGTCGAGACCCGCCTACGCGAACTTTTTGCGGACGCTATCTTTGGTCAGGCCGAAACGATGGACGGTCGCCCGATCCTCTTGCGCAACGGCGATTAAGCCTTCGCGCTCTCACTCCATCATCGCTGTTCAGTCGAAGGCGCTTTCGCCGGTGATATCGCGTCCGAGGATTAGCGTCTGGACGTCGAACGTGCCCTCGTAAGTATTCACCGTCTCCAAATTCAGCATGTGCCGGATAATCGGATACTCGTTCACGATACCGTTGGCGCCCAGCATATCGCGGGCCATCCGGGCGATTTCGAGCGCTGCGTTCACGTTGTTGCGCTTGGCGAACGAGACATGCTCGGGTCGCATCGTACCGGTGTCCTTCATCTGCCCGAGCCGCAGGCAAATCAGCTGCGCCTTGGTGATCTCGGTCACCATGTCGACGAGCTTGCGCTGCACCATCTGATAGCCCGCGAGCGGACGCGAGAACTGCTTGCGCGATTTCGTGTATTCGAGTGCGGTGTGATAGCACGTGCGCGCGGCTCCGATAGCCCCCCACGCGATTCCGTAACGCGCTTGCGTCAGGCAGGAAAGCGGAGCACGCAGCCCGCGAGCGTTCGGTAGATGATTGCTCTCGTCGAGTCGCACATCGTCGAAGATAAGCTCAGAGGTGACGGAGGCGCGCATCGAGAACTTGCCGTGAATATCCCGCGTCGTGAAACCGGGCGTGCCCTTCTCGACGATAAAGCCGGTTATACCCTCATCGACCTTGGCCCAGACGACCGCCAGATTGGCGAGCGATCCGTTGGTGATCCAGCGCTTGGTACCGTTGAGGACCCATCCGCGACCGTCCTTCTTGGAGCGAGTCTCCATTCCACCCGGATCGGAGCCATGGTCCGGCTCGGTCAGTCCGAAGCATCCGATTAGCTTGCCCTTGGCCATCTCCGGCAGATAGCGCTGCTTCTGCTCCTCTGAGCCCGAGGAATAGATCGCGTACATCGCGAGTGCACCCTGCACCGACGCGAACGATCGCAACCCCGAATCGGCAGCCTCGAGTTCCTGCATGATCAGGCCATAAGCGATATTGTTCAGCCCCGCGCATCCATAGCCGTGGATATTCGCGCCGAAAAAGCCGAGTTCGCCCATTCGCGGAATAAGCTCGCGCGGAAAAGTTTCCTGCGCGAAGTGCTTCTCGATATCGGGCAGGACCTCACGCTGCACAAAAGAGCGCACTGAATCGCGCGTCATCTTCTCTTCGGAACTGAGCAGGTCGTCCAGATTGTAGAAATCGAGGTCCTTTATCGTGCTGGCCATATGGTTACCTTTCAGCTCAAGAGGGGATGCTAAAGGTTGATGCTCGATTCCTTAGCTTAGTCGGCAAATCCGAAGATTCTGAATGCTCTACCGGCCTCGGCGAGCTCTTCAGAATCGCGGTTGCGTCCCCTTTGGTCATCAATTATCCTTATACCGAACGTTAGTTATATGCACATCGAGACTCTAAAAGTCTTCTGCGACATCGTTGAAAGTGGCAGCGTTTCTTATGCTGCGTCGCAGAACTTCGTAACGCAATCGGCAGTCAGCCAGCAAGTCCGCAGCCTCGAAGACAAATACGAATGTCGTCTGCTGGAGCGTGCTCGTGCAGGCGTAAAGCCGACCGCTGCGGGGCAGATTCTATACAATTCGAGTCGCGAGATCGTCCGTCGCTTCATGGAACTGGAAAATCGCTTGCGTGAGATGGGTTCCGTGGTCGCGGGATCGATTCGCGTCGGCACCGTTTACAGCGTCGGACTCCACGAACTGCCGCCGTACCTTTCAGAGTTTCTGCGCACACATTCGCAGGTAAACGTTCATCTTGAATACCTGCGGTCCAACAAGATTTACGAAGACCTGATCGAAGGCAAAATTGACCTCGGCGTGGTGGCCTATCCCGCCAAGCGCAGCCAGATCGTTACCATTGCCTTCCGTCACGATGAACTGGTTCTCGTCGTGCCGCCCGATGATCCTCTGGCGAAGCAGAGTCGGGTCTCCGTCACCGTGCTGGTGGGGCAGCGCTTCGTCGGCTACGAGCGCGATATCGCGACGCGCAAGGCCTCGGATCGTATTCTGCGCGAGTACGGCGTGAAGCCCCATTACACGATGGAGTTCGATAACATCGAAACCATCAAGCGCGCTGTTGAAATTGGCCAAGGTATCGCGATTGTTCCCCGCTCGACGGTCGAACTCGAAACCACCCGCGGATCGCTGAAGATGCTCGAGTTTAACGAGGGGCCGTTTATGCGCCCGCTTGCGATCATCTACAAGCGCGGTCGCGAGCTCTCGCCGGCGGTCAGCAAATTTATCGAGACGCTGACGAGCAGCAAGATTCAGCATCCGGGTGCAGGTAAGAGCGTCGAGCAGAGCAAGGGTCGCGATAAGGCCGAGCGCTCCGAACCCACGGAAAAAGTCGCCTAAGCGCGCCCGATCGGATCCGCTACTTCCACTTACGTTCGTTCTCTTCACGCATCTTTGCGCGATTGAGAATCGTATGTGCTCGTTTCAGATTCGGCACGTCGACCATCTGGCCCTTGAAGCGAAATGCCCATTTACCACTTTTCCGATTCTCTTCAAACGCTGCGACCAGTTCTTCGCTTTCCGCAATCTCGGCCGCGCTTGGAAAGCAGGCCTGACGGACCACGTCGATTTGGCTCGGATGGACCGTGATCCATCCGGTGCAGCCCATCTCGGCGCTTTCCCGGCACTCGCGATACATCCGCTCGGTGTCGCCGAGCAGCAGCACTGAATCGATTGGCTGGATTCCGGCCGCCGTTGCCGCGATCACGCACATCATGCCGGTCAGCTTGAAGATATCGAGCAGGTCGCCGTTATCGCCTCGCACGCGCCACGCCCCGAGCGCTGCCGCCATATCGAGTCCACCGCGACCACCGCAAAGCCCGACGACGCGGGGACACTGAGTAACGTCGCGGACATACATCACGCCCTTGGGCGTCTCGATAATCGGGAAGAGCTTTACCGATCCGGCTGGGTAACCGTGCCGCTTTTCGAGCGCCGTGAGTCTCTTATCCAGCGCCAGCAACTCCCCGATATCACCAGCCTTTGGTACTAGGTAGCCATCCGGACGACCCGCCATCGTCGCTTCGATATCGGCATCGCCCCATTCCGAATCGAGTGCGTTGATCCGCACGATTCGCTCGCGCGGTCCGAAAGCGACGCTCTTGAGCCATTCGGTGATGGTCGCCCGCGCCGATTCCTTGTTGTCGGGAGTGACCGAATCTTCGAGATCGAGCACTAGGGCGTCGGCCTTCAGCCGTAGTGCTTTCTGCAGCATCTCGGCGCTCGCATAGGGAACGAAATGGATTACCGTCAGCATCGCGCTACTCCGCAGCGTTCAGGAAGCTGCTGCTGATTCCGAGGCACTCGCCTCGCGCGTCATCAGATCGCGCGCCTGCTTCTCGACCGCTGTTCCTTTGAAGAAATCCGGATTCAGGCTCGACCAGAGTCGCACCGCGTTGCCGAAGCTGAAGGCGTGAAAATCCTCTTCCGACATCCCCTTCTCTTCGACCAACTCCCAAGCCTCTTCGAGCACCTCAGTCATGTCGGGTACGTCGAAATGGCTGATATCCGAGCTCAGGATCGCGCCAAGTTTCGCTCCAAAGGGATTCGCCGGCGAAAACGCGTAGGTAACCGTCGGATCATCAGACTCACAGCCGAAGAAATAACGCGGTACGAACAGATCGCGGATATCCGATTTCCGCTCGATCTGCGCGGCCGCGAAATCATCGACTTGGTCAGGTGCCGTCTTGCCCATGCCGCCCTTCATCATCGTCGCGTCGAACTCCTCGAAGCGTGAGTTCATCGTCGGGTCGGCAAACTCTTTGAAGAAAGTCTTCAAACCTTCGCGATCGAGATTCGCCGGATTGAGCTCCTGGATCGAGACCTTGTTGCGCTTCTCCCAATGGCCGATCAGAGCGGCGAGCAGGCTGCATCCCCAGGCGACGCCGCCTTCGAGGAAAGCGAACTTGAGCTTCGGGAAGCGCCGCGTTACGCCGCCGATAAAAAGTGCCTTGGCGACCGCGTCACCGGCCTCGCCGAAATGGCCGATATGGTTGTAAACGAAGTTGCTGATCGAGTTGCGCAGGCCGAAGTTCGAGGCGGCCGAATGAAAGGTCGGCGGATAGCCAAGTTCCTCGCATTTGCGCCAGACCGGATCGTAATCGTACATGCTGTCGATCCCGAGCACGTCGAGCCAGCAAGCATAGCGGCGACTGACGCCCAGTTTGTCGGCTTCGGGAATCGAGCGCCGAATCAGGCTGCCGAGCGCGACGGCTTTGATCCCGATTTTTTTGCAGTGCTCCAGTTCGGCGATCGCCTCTTCCGGGGTATGCATCGGGATCGCGCCGATTGGCGTTAAGCGATCGGCATAGTCCTTCCAGGTATCCACGGCGAATTCGTTGAAAGCATGGCATCCGGCGCGTCGCAACTCCTCGTCGCCGATATAAGGGGCGAAGAGCTGGCAGTGGGTCGGATAGAGAATCGCGAAATCGATTCCCATCTGTTCGAGCCGCTGATGCATCATGCGCGGGATAAAAGAGGTCGCGAGATCGATCGTGTTTTTGACCGGCAAACCCCACCACGCTGGTTGGCTCGCGCGACGATCGAGCCGCTCCTGCCGCGTCATCTTCGCAAAGTCGCCCTCACCGAGCGCTCGCAAACGCGAGGTCCAGCGATCGACCGCCTTCTGTCCGGCGGTCTTTTTGAGATAGTCCATCGCGATCGGTTCGAACTCGCGCCAATGGCCGTCCGAGTCGATCACCGGATGGCTCAAACGATCGTGAATCTGTTGCGACTTGGTCTTTTCTGCCATCGGATTACTCCTGCGAGGCGCTACGCTACCGCCATCAGAACTACCGAAGCCATAGCACTTTCGCGCCGCACTGCTCCACTTCCGCGCAGGTAGAGACGATGGAGATTTACCGGCCGGCTGCATCGGTGTGAGCCCGATCAGCAGCCGGCCGGCAACATCGCGAGAACGAGTCCTAGTTGGTTTTGGGTTTCTTCAACTTCGGATCGACGTTTTGCAACGCGATTACGATGTCGGAGGTCAGCCCCACCGAGTAGCCGTCGCCCGATAGCAGCTTGAGCTCGATCGTTTCCGTGGGCTCAAAGACGCCGTCCAGGTAGGGCAGGATCAAGAAGGTGGCCGAGGTCTTCTTGGCCGGAATCACCACCGTGCCGGGCAAGGTGGCATAGTCGATGCCGTTGGTCGCGGTGCCGCTTGCCTGATAGTTAACCGTGATCGCCGTGCTGGTATCGCCCTTGCGCGAGACCTGCACCTTGACGCCTTTGGTCTGCGATTCCTTGATCGTCGTCGGTCCCTTGATCGTCACGACGGGCTCCGCCACGGTGTCGTTTTGCGCGGTGGCGTTGCCGCTGACAGGATCGATCGTGAAAGTCGCTCCGGGTGCCAGTCCAGAGGTCACGATACTGCCGATTGTGCCGCTCTGGGTGCCCTGAATCTGCACCCCCGGGATAACGTCGCCCTTCTTGGGGGCGAACCCGTTCACGAACTGCAGCATCACTTGGCTATTGCTCAAGTCGGCGTCACCCGTGATAACGACGGGTCCCTGCGCCGGCGGCGGTGGTCCCTTGCTCGCGACAACCTCGCGCGCTGGCTTTCCTGAAACCTTAGTCAGACCACTGATCTGCCCGACGAACGAGCCGGTTGATGACGCGTCGTAGTTACCATCGATCGTGATCGGCCCGATGATTTCGCCAGTGTTGGTTAAGAGGCCATGGTGCAGAGCGATCAGGGCGTTGGTGCCACCGGAGATAAGTCCTTGATTGCTAACCGTCCCCGGCGACCCTCCCGTGCCGACGACGTCGATCGTGCTGTTGTTGATCGCTACGAAGCCATGGGTTCCAACCGTCAGCGGGTTGGCGATGCGCCAAGTCGTGCTGCCGCCGGTTCCATCGAGTCCGACTGCGCCCACCCCGGACCCGGTCCCGACCTCTGCCGAGTTGCTGGAGATCTTCGCTCCCATCTCTAGCGTAAGGCCTGCAGCACCATTCGCAGAGCCCACCTTAAGGGAATCGACGGTCAGTGCATTTGTGGTTACTGCCGGATCTCCGGTGACAGTCACTTTGGCTACCGCCGAGGGTGAACTCGACGAACCGATGTTCACTATGCTGTTGACCTGAATTTGCGACCCACCGCGAGCTTCGAGGTCTAACTTCGCGGAGCCTTGGTCGCCCACTTCTAAAGTTTCAGTTTTGACCGTGCCGCCGTTATCCACCAGCAGCCTCGCATTGCCTGCGTTGCCCCCACCCAAGGTCATGTCGTTCAATGCCAGGCTTTGGCTTGGTTGCGCGGTATTGTTGAGCACCGCCTGATTGGTCACATCGACACAGCCCAACGGACCGACCGAGAAGTTTTGCGTATTCCAGGTCGAGTTGGTACCCGTCAGTTCCACGCCGCCAGCGTTACCCGGACGGCCAAGGCATGGCGTGGAGCCTGCACTGATTCCCGGATCAGGCCCCGGTGGCAAATCAAAGGCGACTGCCGCTGTCTCACTGTTCATCAGCCCCGTGTTGGTTATCGTCAGCTCGCCGGTGCTCTGATAGCCGACCACGATATCGCCGGTATTCCAGGTTGCGTTCGCGACATTGGCGGAGCCTTTCGCGGTACCATCGCCAAGACGAACTTCCTCGGACTGCATCACGCCGCCATTGCCAACCCCCAGCGCACCAAGCCCCAGCTGCCCTACCGATAGCCGTCCCAAAGTCTGCAGAAACCCGCTATCCCTGACGGCGATGCCGCTCGCTTTGACGCCGCTGCCGATTACCGCGTTCTGCGCGCATACCGCCGCCTTATCGAGGTCGAGCAGACCGCCGTTGGTGATCATCAGAGAGGGTTGGTCGAAAGAGATCGAGTCCAGCGCCAGCGTGCCGTTGATCGGCTCCAGCGACGCGACGTTGTTCACGATCATCTGCCCCGCGCTCTGGTTGATGACGCCCGCACACAATCCGATCGCGTTACTCGGGGGCGGTCGACGCTCGGCTGCCGCGCTGAGATCGACGCTCAAGGTGCCGAGATCCTGGAACGACGCCGTATCGCTACGGCTCCCGGTGAGGAACTCCGGAATACCGTTGTCAGGCTTCCAGTTCGCCTGATTGCCAAACGCATCACTGCTTTTCCCTGTCCACGGAAACACCGTCCCCGGCGGCGGCTCGGGGCCCAGCGTGATTGTAACCGTAAACGAGCCGGATGTGACTGGCGGATTCTGTGACGCCTTAACCGGATCGGACGTCTGCGGCGAGTTATGCTTGGCATCTAAAGAGATAGTTACGCCTATGCATCCCCCTTCGGGGAACGAAAGCGTGGAACTTGTACTACCGACTGGATTTACCGGGGTGCTAAAGGCTCCGATGCCGAGTTCAAGATCCAGGTAAGTCGCGGCAACCGATGATAGGTTCACGTCCATTAAGACGCTGTCAACGCTGGCAGCGCCTGCGAACTGGCCGCTCGCTGACGCGCTGAAGCTGAATGGTTTGTCGTCGCAGAGTTGGACGAGTTCGAACAGCAGACTTGTGGAGCTGCTCAGGTCTTCACGGTCGGCCGCCTTAGGCGCGAAATGATTGATCGAATAACTACCTACAGCCGTTATCTGCATCGAGTCCGGATCAGATTGCGTTATCTCAGCGTCGAGGCTCGTGCGGTTATCCAGTTCAACGCCGCTATGCCCCTTAACCGCGACCTGCGCCGTCCGGTTGAAACTGGTAAAGAGCGTGTTATCCGAAACGCTATCATCCCCGATGGCCACGTTAACAAAGTCGGTTCCCTTCGCCTCCAAACGAGCGTGGGTGCCTGTGGCAGTGATAGTGGCGTAAGACGGGGAAACTGAACTCAATATCGCCATCGTACATAAGGCAAATAGTCCCAAGGCGCTTCCCAGACAACTGCTGATGAGCATCGATCTCAATGGCACCAATGAGATCGAACCATCGATTCGCGATACCACAGCATACCGAGGGTCAGTCAGATTCATGGTTGGAGATGCTCCCTATTGCTTCTTGGGCTTTTTCACCTTGGGGTCGACGTTTTGCAAAACGATCACGGTGTCGGAGGTCAGCCCCACCGAGTAGCCGTCGCCCGCCAACAGCTTGAGTTCGATTGTCTCACTCGGCTCGAAGATGCCGTCCGCATACGGCAGGATCAGGAACGTGGCCGAGGTCTTCTTGGCCGGAATCACCACCGTGCCCGGCAGCATACCGTAATCAATGCCGTTAGTTGCGGTCCCGCTTACCTGATAGTTAACCGTGATCGCCGTGCTGGTATCGCCTTTGCGCGAGACCTGCACCTTGACGCCTTTGGTCTGCGATTCCTTGATCGTCGTCGATCCCTTGATGGTCACGACGGGCTGCGCCACGGTGTCGGTTTGCGCAGTGGCATTACCGCTGACAGGATCAATCGTGAAAGTCGCTCCGGGTGCCAGTCCAGAGGTCACGATACTGCCGATTGTGCCGCTCTGGGTGCCCTGAATCTGCACCCCCGGGATAACGTCGCCCTTCTTGGGAGCGAAGCCGTTCACGAACTGCAGCGTGACTTGAGTATTGCTCAAGTCGGCGTCGCCCGTGATCACTACCGGCTCTTGCGCCGGCGGCGGTGGTCCCTTGCTCGCGACAGCCTCGCGCGCTGGTTTTCCTGAAACCTTGGTCAGGCCACTTATCTGCCCGATGAGCTTGCCCGTTGAGCTCGCGTCGTAGTTCCCGTCGATAGTAATCGGACCGATGATCTTGCCGTTGTTGGTAATCAAACCCTTGTGGAGCGCGATGATGGCGTCGGGGCCGAAACCTTCGATCAAGCCCTCATTGTCGACGGTACCAGGCGATCCGGTACCGACCACGTCGATCGTACTCTTGCTGATCAACACTGTTCCCGAGGTTCCGATTGTTAGTGGATTGGCGATGCGCCAGGTTGTGCTTCCGTCTGCACCTTCGAGGCTGACCAAGCCGGTGCCATCAACGCCAACCGTCGCCGAGTTGCTGGAGATCCTCGCACCAGCCTGCAGAGCTAGATCTGCGCCGCCAAATTTGCCGCCGACCGAGATGGTGTCGGCGGTCAGGACGTCGGTCGATATCGCAGGGTCACCCGCGATCGTCACCTGTCCCGTTCCGGTAGATGAACTAAACGAGCCGATGCTCATTGGCCCGCTAACTTGCATTTGCGCACCGCCGTTGGCTGAAAGATCGAGTTCTGCCTCGCCGCCTTCACCGACGTCTAGAAAGTGCGTCTTTACTACCGCGCCATCACCGACCAACAGCCGTGCTTTACCGGAGTTACTACCACCCATGGTCAAGGTATTGGTCCCGAGGAGGGACTGATCATTGTTGAGCAGCGCGTGATCTGTGACATCCACGCAACCGAGTGCTCCAATCGAGAAGTCTGCCGTATTCCAGGTCGAATTGGTCCCGCTCAACTCTACGCCGCCGGCAGTGCCGGTCCGATTCAAACAGGGTCCTGCGCTACTGCTGCTCAGGCCCGGATCCGGCCCCGGCGGTAAGTCAAACGCGATCGCGGCGCGCTCGCTGTTCATCAGCCCGGCTTTAGTGATCGTCAGCTCGCCAGTGCTTTCCAGCCCGACCGCGATATCGCCGGTGTTCCAAGTTGCGTTCAGGACGCTAGCGGTACCCGCTTGGCTTCCATCGCCGATACGAACCTCTTCCGATTGCATTACCCCGCCATTGGCGACGCCCAGGAGAGCACCTCCTGTTTGACCCACCGATAGACGTCCCAGCGTCTGCAGAAGACCACTGCCTGTAACCGTAACGACGCTTGTTTTGCCGCTCGTCCCGATCGCGGCGTTCTGCGCGCAAACCGCGGCTTGATCGAGATCGAGTAGACCACCGTTGGTGACCGTCAAAGATGGTTCGTCGAACGAGATCGAATCGAGCGCGAGCGTGCCGTTGAGCGGTTCCAGCGACGCGACGTTATCAACCTCCAGCCGGCCTGCACTACGGGTGATTACCCCGGCACATGCCCCTGTCCCTAAGCTTGGCGGAGGGCGCCGATCGGCCGAGGAGCTGAGATCCACTGTAACGGTCTTCAAATTTTGGAACAGCGCCGTGTCGCTGCGTGAGCCATCAACGAACGACGGAATATCGTTGTTGGGCTTCCAGTTCGCCGGATTACCAAAACCGCCGCCGCTCACACCGACCCACGGAAATATATTGCCGGGCGGCGGAGTTGGCCCGAGTTCGAACTTTATCTGATAACTGCCGGACGCAGGGCCGGCTGGATTCATCGCGGCTGCCTGCGGGTCAGGGTCACAAACTCCTGTGTTGTTTTTGCAGGTTAAAGGGGAAGTGAATCCACCACCAACTTCGTTGGTACCGCCGCTGCCAATCTGGGCGCTGATTTCCCAACAGCCGGTTGGAAGAACACCGGATGCGCTCGCTGTGTCAGTCGGGATCGCTCCGACCGAAACCGCAAGATTAAAATCGATTCCGGGAGGGAGGAGGCCACTGGTGGACAAAGCCGCACCACCTTCTCCATCAAAGAAGGGGAACATTTTGTAGTTGCCCGTCGGCCCCTGTATCTGAGTAGATCCGGAAGCCGTCAAGCCGTAGGGCTTATCGGTACAGAACTGAATCGTCAGGCTGGAGGTTGTAAAGCTGGTTTGATTCTGACGGTCTTGAGGGTTGGGCGCCTTATGTTCGATCGCGAAGCTTCCCTTTGAAGTAATCGTCAAGGTGTCTGCGCCCGTGTCGTTTGTGATTTCGGTATCTTGGCTCGCCGATTCGTCGAGCTCTGTCCCCTTATGGCCGTGAACGACGTTATTAAGTGTGTGGTTGAAGCTGGAGAACAACGAGCTATCCGTAACCGTCTGGATGTTACCGGGAAAATTAAAAAAGTCCGTCCCGCCGGCAGAGACCGTTGCGGTGGTACTCGACAAGGTGATTGTCGCAAGGGCCGGTCTTGCAAATCCGATCAGTATGGCTAGGCAAACTAAAACTAATCGCGCCCTCGACCATCGATCCTGTTCGGGACGAAGCGAATAAAGCTCTAAAGGGGAGTCAACTGAACGCTGATCAATTTGCACCAGAATGAGGCCTCTTAGCCTCAAGCTAGAGCATGGTAATTATCGTTGTCAAATTTGCGCAAACGCTATCAGCATAGCGTAATCTTCCCGCGAGCACTGTTGCGTATAGGGGATGCCGAGGAGCTTCGATTAACTCAGGCGAGAACGTGGGGGTAGTCGGGCGTCAACTGCGGCATCTGTAATCCCGCCTGCGTAACTCTTCGTTCCAGCAACGATAGGTACAATTCGGCGAGTTCACCGTTGTCGCGCGTTTTGAGCCCGAAGCGGATGCAATCAAACGTAAAGCCGCTGCCGGGCGGTCCGAAGAAATTCACCGCGCGCGGGAGCCACTCGCGCAGCGCCGCATTCACGCGGTCGACGCCGAAGCGTTCGGCCGCATCGCGGAGTTCATTGGCAGCGAAGAGTTCATGCTCTTCCTCTTCGGCGAGGATTACCTCGGCGGCGCGGGCATGAGGTGCGTAGCTCGATTCCTTGTAGTTCACACCGATCATGATCAGTCCCGTCATGTCGAGACTGATACTCGCCATCGCGAGATCGAGTTCATTTGCAGCCTGCTCGGCAAAATAACGCGGCGCGACGAAGGAGGGCGCTTTCAGTACCATCAGCATCGAGCGATCGGCCCGCGACTCGTTCACGCCCAACTCTTCGAGCGCGGCGTAAACGAGTCGCGCGTGCTTACGTTCTTCGGCCATATTCTTTTCGATTATCTTCGTCAGCGCAGGATCATCGATAAAGCCGTAGACGCGTCCGTAGCCCTCCGCCGTCAGCCTTTCAGCTATCGCATGGGCGGCGAGCAGTCGAGTCAGAACTTTCTGATAGTTCGGTTCGACGCGTCCGTTCAGGACGTCAGCCGCTTCAAAGCAGCCGGTCGGGAATTGGCGTCGCACCGGCATGCGTTCTCCGTCTCAAGCGCGCGAAGGCAGGATCACCGTGGCGCTACCAGGAGTAGTCTTTTCACCCTTGGCGTTTTCCAGCCAGATTTCGCAGTCTACCAGATGGTTCCCGCCCTCGACATATTTTCTGGCGACGCGTCCCTTGCAAACGACGTTGGAGCCCGGCTGATCCATCCCGCGATACTGCACCGAGAGCTTCCGCAGCCATCCCTGTTCACCGGCAAAATCGGTCATCAGTTGGCCGAGGAAAGCGTTCTTCAATGCGCCATGAAGAATCACGCCGGGAAGATTATTCTTCAGCGCGAAATCCTTATCGTAGTGAATCTGATAGAAGTCGCCCGATGCGCCGGCATATTTCACCAACTGTTGCGTCGTCGGATCTTTTTCGAGCGGTCCGAACTCTGAACCGACTTCTACATCCTCGTAGTAATTCTGCTTTGCTGCCATCGATCTTCTCCGCCTAGTAGCGAATGCTGGTGGAGCGCTGGAGCGCCACTACCTGCCCGAATTGGTTCGTATATGAGGTCTCGATCGTAGTGAAAACCATCGCACCGAGGCGCCCCGCGCTCTCACGGATATCGGCGATCTTGCACTGCACCGTAATCCGATCCCCCGGTCGGATCGGTTCGAAGTATTCCCAATCCGAACCGCCGTCGAGCCCACGATTCCCCGGAATCTCGATCTTTACTTCAGGGAAAGCCGCCATCATCGAACGGCAGAAGGTCGGTGGCGCGATCATCCCGCCGTAACGGCTCTTGCGCGCTTCCTGTTCGTTGTTGAAGAGCGGATTTGCGTCGCCGATCGCCTCGGCGAAACGCCGAATCGCGCCGCGCTCAACCTCATAGGTGCGGGGCTCGGCGACTTTGCCGATCTGTTTGATGACTTCCTCAGTAACGTACTTGTTCGCCATGGCTTCTGGTCTAGTATAAGAGCCGCGCCGCGGACAAGACACTCGCGCGAGCGTTTGCAGCATTTAGAAATGACCGTGCCGGAGGCACGGAACAGGGGGTGGCCGAGTCCGCGAGGCGCGGCCAAAGTAAAGGATGGCCAAGCTCACTGCAGCCGAGATTGAAGATCAGCTGAAAGCGCTCCCGGGATGGGAGTATAAGGACGATTCGATTCGGAAGCTCTTTCGCTTCAAGACCTTTATGGATGGGATCCGCTTCATCGATCAAATCGCCGAGATCGCCGAAACCGCCGACCATCATCCCGATATCAATCTCAACTATACGCGGATCACTTTCATCTGCACCACGCACGTCGCGCACGCAGTGACGGAAAAGGACTTCAAGCTGGCAGGAGAGATCGAAACGCTTGCGGCGCAATCACCTGGCATCAGAACATCAAACTGACGACCTATCCTCGCGCATCATCCCTTTCTGGGCACGTAATGCTGTACCCCTTGGCCGGCCCGATCGATCTCTTTGATCAGGTCGCGCAGGTCATCTGAGTCCTCGACGAAATCGATCTCTGACGTGTCGACGACCAGCAGTGGGGCCTCGTCGTAGTAGAAAAAGAAATCGCGGAACGAGGACGACACCTGCTCCAGGTACTCGACATTTATATCGCGTTCAAAATCGCGATTCCGCTTGCGTAACCGCTCGATCAAAACTTCGATTCGCGCCGACATGAAAACGACCAGATCGGGCTTGGCCATCTGAGCGTCGAGTAGCCGATAGACGTTCTCGTAGAGTGCCTTTTCATCAGGCGCGAGATTGAGCGACGCAAAAATACGATCCTTGGCGAACAGGTAGTCGGAGACGGTGGCTTGAGCGAAAAGATCCTGCTGCGCCAGTTCACGCTGCTGGTTGTAGCGGGTCAGCAGGAAGTAGAGCTGGACGGGTAGGGCGTACTTATCAGGGTCGTTATAGAAGCGTGCGAGGAAAGGATTCTCGTCGACTTCTTCCAGTACGAGTTTGGCATTCAGTTCGCGAGCAAGCAGACGCGCGAGGCTGGTCTTACCGACACCGATAGGGCCTTCTACCGCTATATAGCCACGCCGTCGCATCGTGGGTTGGTGAGCGACTCCTTCCGGGGCATGGCTACCGCTCGGGTTCTTAGGGTTCGGGATCGGCGGGCCTCGGCAGCGGGAAACGAATCCGCTCTTCCTTGAGCTTCATCAATTCGACGGTCGCACCCTTTTCCGCAAAGGCGCCGATAATCTCTTCGACCAGCCACTCCGGCGATGAAGCACTCGCGGTGAGCCCCAGCGAGGCGACACCTTCGAGCATCTCCGGCAGAACGTCGGCGATCGAATCGATCAGATAGGCGCGACCACCACGCATCTTTGCGACTTCAACCATCCGATTCGCGTTCGAACTCGACTTGGAGCCCACGACGAGAATCGCATCGGTAACGCCGACCAGCTCTTTTACCGCGTTTTGCCGGTTCTGCGTGGCGTAACAGATATCGTCAGTCTTGGGCGTCGCGAGCGCTGGGAAACGCTTCTTGAGCGCGTCCATGATTTCGCGGGTGTCGTCAACGCTGAGCGTCGTCTGTGTCACGGCCGCGACCCGACTGGGATCGGGCGGGTCGATGTCCGCGACTTCGTCGACGTTGCCCACCAGCATGATCTTGCCGGGCGCCACTCCGAGAGTGCCGTTTACTTCCTCGTGACCGGCGTGTCCGATCAGGATCACTCCTTGGCCCTCGGCAGCATAGCGCTCAACTTCGGTATGGACTTTCGTGACGAGCGGGCAGGTCGCATCGATTACGCGCAGCTTGCGCTCACGGGCATGATCCCACTCGCTCGGTGCAACGCCGTGCGCGCTGAAAATCACGCGCTGACCCTCCGGCACCATGTCGAGGTTATCGACGAAAATCGCACCTTCACGTTCGAGCGCTTCGAGCACAAAGCGGTTGTGCACGATCTGATGACGCACATAGAGCGGACGCCCGTATTCGCGTAGCGCGTTACGCACGCCCTCAACGGCCCGATCGACGCCGGCGCAGAAGCCACGCGGCTCGGCGAGGATAATCTTTTCAACCGCAGTTTGTTCGGGAAGCATCTGTGCTCGATTATCCTGATACTGGCCGAGCGGTCAATTGCGAGATGCGCGACTAAGCCCCTTGTGTCATCCCGGGCCGGTGAGCATCCGCAAACCGAGGGATCTATGCGAAGCGATTCGGCAGAGGTCGCCCGCCCATAGCTCTCCTGGTGAGCGCCTGTGCGGGGTCAATGCCGATGGCCATGGAGCTCGGGCGGATGGGAATTCTGGCATCCGACCCAAAGCTCGCCGCCTTCGAAGTATTCCTTCTTCCAGATCGGCACGATTTCCTTGAGGCGATCGATCGCGAAGCGACAGGCTTCGAAGGCCTCTGCGCGATGGGCCGAGGCAACCGCGATTGCAACCGACGTCTGGCCGATTTCTACCAGCCCCACGCGATGTTGAATCGCAATCCGCACGATCTTCCAGCGCTCGCCGGCTTCGATCGCGAGCTTGCGCATTTCGGATAGCGCCATCGGTTCGTAGGCCTCATATTCGAGACGGATCACCTTGCGACCAACGTTGCTCTCGCGCGTCGTGCCGGCAAAGGTGACGATCGCGCCTGCCGCCGGACTCGCTACGGACTGTTCGAGTGCGCTTACATCGATCGCATCACGCCCGATTGAGATTGGTCCCAACCATGGCGCTTCGCTGCCGCCGCTGACCGGAGGAATAAAAGCGACCTCGTCGCGATCGCGCGGGCGATAGTCATCTTTCACGTATTCGTGGTTCACCGCGTAAGCGATAGCATCGCGATGGCCCCCCAATTCGGGGAACTCGCCGAGCAGGCGTTGCCATATTTCGGCGATCGTCGTTCCTTCGGGAAATTCGCGATCGATCTCCGCGATCCGCGCACGCTCCCGTAGCGTTGCAAACAATTTGATCGTCAGACGGTTCATAGGCGTGATTTCACAATTTCAGCAGATGAGCCATATGGCCGAGTTGTGGAAGCAGCAGTTTCTCCATCGCCAGGCGGCAGGCAGCGGGTGATCCCGGCAGCGCGACGAGGATGCGGCCCTGCGCGATACCGGCGAGCGCCCGACTCAAAAAGGCCGCCGCGCCGATCTCCTGATAGGAAAGCATCCGGAATAGTTCACCGAAGCCTTCGAGCTCTTTGCTCAGCAAAGGCCGGATCGCTTCGATCGTCGAATCGCGCTCGGCGATGCCGGTGCCGCCGTTGATAATCACCAAGCCGTCCTGCGCGAGGCGAGCCAGTGCGGCTTCGCGAAGCTTCTCAGGATCATCGGGCAGCAGTTCATAATGCACCACCTTGTGACCGGCCTCTTCCAGCAGATCGCGGATCAAGCGACCGCTTTCGTCGTCCTGAGCAGACCGCGTATCACTCGCGGTGATGACCGTGGCTCGCAGATGCTTATGCTTACCCGAGTGCTGATGATGTTCGTGAACAGGCATCGTAATCGCGCGGCGTGTGCCGCCAAGTTGAAGATATCTTACTGCGCCGGCCCGATCTGCCGCCAGCGAATCCTTCTCGCTCCAAAAGCAAAGTCGCGGCCTTTTGGAGCCGCGACTTGCTGACGACGCTTACTGCGTCGCTACGGAGTTGTTTTGTTAGCGAATAGTAGCCCGCTCGACTGCGGCTTCCTGAGGCTTGAGCGTGACTTTCTCCGATTTGCGCAGCGCAGCCACCGTCGGCTTGCCCAGCGGCACCAGTCCGAGTTCGTTAGCCGATTGCTCTACGATTCGGTAGGCCAGTCGCAGCGTCTCAAAGATTTCACCGGCGGCACAGATCGTCAGGCCGAGGGTCACGGCGCCGAGCGTCAGCCCCAAGGTCTCAGTGCCCAGCGCGATTGCGATAACCGCCGCGATACTGCTTACGGCCAAGCCCAGCTTGGTTGAACCGGTCAGGCGGGCGCGAATCGCGACGTGATTCTTCATCCGATTACCGCTGTGTTCTTCGTCGGCGGTCTTAATCTCGACGCGGGTCAGCGCACCGGGTTCGACGATAAGGTCCGCGTCGCTCCATCCGATATCCGGCGTGGCTGGGCGACCAACCTGGATATGCAGGCGGCTGATCTTCTCCAGCAGGCTATCGCGCGTAGTCCAGACCTCGTTCCAGTAGGCGAGGCGTACCGTGCGGCGAATCCAATCGATCGTTGGGCGCTGCCGCGGTTCGACATCGAGGCTTTCCGGACGGCG
Organism: Binataceae bacterium (SeqCode); assembly: GCA_035541875.1. Classification (GTDB taxonomy): domain Bacteria; phylum Desulfobacterota; class Binatia; order Binatales; family Binataceae; genus JAJPHI01. The sequence goes on along the minus strand of DATKML010000053.1, from coordinate 60,174 downwards.
GGCTCCCTTACGCCATCGATAGCGCGCGATCGTTCGCGACATCGGGCCGCTGTAGGCGAGCCAGGCAATCAGTGCGCGCGAGATAAACCCACGATGGCATTTTTCGAGCGGTGCATTAGCCGCGTAGTAGATGGCCCAGACGGGGCTAAGCGCGAGCATGACAAGCGCCGGAAGCAGCGTGATTCCCATGCCTAGTGACAACAGGAGTGCTACGGCCGCGGCGGCGTTCCATTCCGTCGTCAGCGGCAGAACCTTGAGCACGCTCAACTGCGCTTCGTGGACGCGCTGCAAATCCTTGCGGCGGCGAACCCATCCGATTCGATTCTGTGCCCCACCCGGGATCGTCCGAGCAAGTCCTGGAATCGTGCCGCGCCAGCGGATTTGGCCGAGGCCGTTGAAGCGTTCGGGATACTTGAGGAACAGCATCGCCTCGGCTTTGCCGTAACCGCGCTGCTGGCCGTAGTAGGCTTTCACGGTGTTGCGGCGGAAGTGCCATACGAAGGCTGCAGGGCAGAAACCGACCGAGAAGCCCGCATCGATTAGTCGCCAGCAGATATCGACGTCGTCGCCAGCGGCGGTAAATTGCGCATCGAAACCGCCGATCGCAAGCAGCGCCGATTTACGGAACATCATGTTGCAACCCGCGAGATGCTCCGCCTTGTCGTCGCCGACCAGCACATGGCATGGTGCACCGGGCGACGCCGCCACGGCACCCTCTATCCAGCCATCTTCGTGCGGCGCGTAGTTTGGTCCGCCGCATCCGTCGAAGTTGCGTTCGGTCATGGTACGGACCATCAGCGTGAGCCAATGCGGATCGACCACGCAGTCCGAATCGGTGTACGCGACGATTTCGCCGCGTGCCGCCTGCATCCCGACGTTGCGCGCGACGCTCAGTCCCTTGTTCGGCTGGCGAATCAGTCGATATTCCGGGAAATCCATCGAGATTTCCGCCGTGCGGTCACGGGAACCGTCGTCGACGATAATCACTTCGTAGTTGGGGTAATCGATCGTCCGCAGCGATTTGAGGCACGCACGCATCGTGCGCTCAGCGTTGTAGGCGCAGATCACCACCGAAACCATCGGCGGCTCGGCTAATTTCGGCGGACAAGTGCTATTCAGGTTAACAAAGGGGAGAAGCTCCCCGGCGCTCAGCGTCCGCACCCTCAGCCATCCGTGCGATGCCGCTGGCTGCACCGCCGGCGCGACCACCCCTGCGGCGCCAAGGCCGAAGGCACTAGCCACCAACTCATCCTGCCCGGGGAGCCCCTCGCCAAACTCGAGCACGATCGGGCGTGCCTCGGCGAGATTGTGGATTCGTACTACGTAATCGCGCAGCTCGGTGGGCGATAATGTCGGGAGCTCCGCGTAAATAAGGTCTTCTTCCAGCAGGGTCAGTCCGACCGTCGCCGGCCGGTGCTTCAGGGCGATAAGACGTTCGGCATCGACCTTCCGAATAGCGCGGACCAGCTTGCTCAGGCGCTTACGCACCTGCTCCAACCCGCGATGACGTAGTGCGGTCGGATCGACTTCGCAGTCGAGCAGATAGCCCATCAGGGTAGGATACGAGCGCAGGAGCTTCGCCGTTTGTGACAGCCGTGTCGTGAGGCCGCGTAGACCGGTATCGGACAACAGCTCTTCGACCGGAATCAGGAGCTCGACCATCGCAGGAAGGCCCACCTGCGCCGCGATACCAAGAACCGGTTCGGCCTGACCCTCTTTGAGAATCAGTCCCGTCGTATGCGCGTTGTTGAGTTCGTCCAGGCGTCTGCGCAAACTGAGCTTGGCGCTGAAGTCGAGGGAATCGCCGCAGTCATCAAGCCGCATCGCCTTAAAGAAGAACTTACGACCCGAGCGGCTGAAGAACTTGCCGCTGGCTTTAACCCTGGTATCGCTTCGGTCTGGTATCACGACCAGACTCCAGAGCCAAAGCCATGCCACCGAATAAATCCTTTATTTTCAATCGGTTGCCGAGGCTCTCAGAGGTTATGGGTAACTTTCTCCGACGAATTGGTGCGGCTTGCTTAACGTTTTGCGGCGACTCAAACGTGCCTCGACGATTTGCATCTTGCGTTAGGAATTGATGGTAATCTATTGCATAATGCAAAGAGCTGATTTAGGGATGACCAACTATGCCGCGAGCCCATCCTTCGCTTGAGAAATCGCCGGGACGCCTCACTCGTCTTCGAAAACTTTCCCGTTCGGTACGCAAGGTCGCTCGGCCTCGAAAGGCGACTCATCGTGAAGCTACCGATACACCGATAGAGGCGCTGTCCGAGGAACTCGATGCGATTCGGATTCAGCTTAATCCGATCGAAAAGATGCTGGCGGAACTCTTCGCTCCTGCCTTCGACCGCGGAGAGGCGAGTGCCAAGGCCCGTGCCGACGCGGTGTCGTTAATCGAACGGAACTTTGATCAGATAGTCGAGGAGTGGTGCGTCGCGATTGAGAAATCGATCATGGCGCCTCTGCAGCGCGAGGGGATGGCCAATGCGCTCATCCGCTTCGTTGCTCATCTGCGAGACCCCGACGATCTCCGAACCTACGTCCATCTGCGGCGACACTGTCAGGAAGGGATGCTGGCGCGGGCCAAACCGGCCGAATTCAACCTTTTCCATATCATCCTCAAGCAGGTGATTCTCAAATACCTGCGCGCCTCACTGAAGGGGCGTCGCGGCGAGCTTGCACGCGATACTATCGTTGCTGCGGTCGACGAGCGGCGCTTGATGGTCGCGCAGTTCTATATCGAATCGCGCGAGCGCGCTCTCAAGGCTTCCGAGGAGAAGTACCGCAATTCGATCGAGGCCGCGCCCGATCCGATGTACGAGATCGACCCGGATACCCTGGTCGTGATGAGCGCCAATGCCGCCGCTAAAGCCCTGCACGAGCTCCTGCCAGAAGAGCGCGAAAAGGAACTGCTCGGTACCGAACTAGCGGATCTTTGCCCAGAGGAGATGCGTCCGGGCGTCCTGAAGCATATTGAACAAGTTCTGGCGCGAGGTTCTGATCAGGCGCTCGACCTCCCGATCAGTGGTCGCTACTTCGATGTGCATTCGGCGGTGATCTCGTCGGGTAATCGCCGCTTTATCCAGATGATCCTGCGGGAAGTGACGCAGCGCCACGAGATGCTCGATTCGCTGGTCAAAGCTGAACGTCTGGCCGCGGCTGGAACTTTCGCCAGCGGCGTCGCTCACGAAGTGAATAATCCGCTCGCCTCGATCTCGTCGCTGGTCCAGGCGATATTGCCGGGTGAATCTGATCCTGAGCGTCAGGTAACCCTGCGGACGATTCTTTCGCAGATTAACCGCATTGCGACCACGGTCAAGGATTTGGTGAACTTCGCGCGTCCCGCGCCGCCGGAGCGGCGTGCCCTCGATCTTAACGGGGTGATTGAAGAGACGCTGCGCTTGGTGACCTACAATCGTCGTTTCGATGGAGTCCGGCTCGAGTCATCTCTCTCGCCCGACCTGGCTGCCGCCTTTGCTGACCACAATGGCATTCAGCAGGTCATCCTGAATCTTCTGTTCAACGCTGTCGATGCGATCGATCACGGCCACGGCATAATCAGTATTGCGACTGGTAACTGTTGCGCCGCGTCCGGAGATCCCCGGGTCATGATGACGATCGCGGACAACGGATGCGGAATCGCGCCGGAGAACCTGCAGCGGGTCTTCGATCCTTTCTTCACGACCAAGCCCGCCGGCTCCGGCGTAGGGCTGGGTCTCTCCCTCTGCCAAAGTATCGTTGTAACGAATCAGGGCACGATCAAAGTCGAGAGCTCACCTGGCGCTGGAACCAAGGTGGTGATCTCGTTGCCTGTCGAACTGAACAATCTACCTGCCAGCGCAAAATGCGAGTGATTTCTTGATGAACGGCGAAGTCAGCACCAATGGCGCTGCCGAATGGCAGCGCCCGGAACGTCCTGCCTATCGCATCATGGTCGTCGAAGACGAACAGTTGATGCGATCGATTATCGTCCAGCTGCTCCGTAGCGAGGGCTACGAAGTCGTTGAGGTCCCGGCACCGGACGCCGCACTTGCGGCCTTTGAGCGCGAGAAGATCGATCTGGCGATTCTCGATTTAAATCTCGGCGGCGGAGCGAGCGGGCTCGATATGCTCGGACGGATGCGCGATCTCGATCCCGAAGTGATGGGTATTATCGTAACCGCCTATGCCAGTGTGGAATCAGCCGTCGAGGCACTCCGCAAAGGCGCTTATGATTACATCACCAAGCCCTTCGCCAACGATCATCTCAAAGCAGTGGTGCGCAACGCTCTCGCCCAAAAGGCGCTGTTTCACGAGAACCGCTTCTTGCGGCGCGAGCTACGCGAGAAATATCGCTTCGAAAATATCATCGGTAGCTGCGACGCTATCAATCGCGTCTTTCGCGTGATGGAGAAGGTCGCGCGGACGGATTCGAGCGTTCTGATCACCGGTGAAAGCGGCACCGGTAAAGAGTTGGTGGCACGCGCGATTCACTTCGGATCCGAGCGCGCCAACAAGCGCTTTCTGCCGATCAATTGCGGCGCCTTGCCCGAAAATCTCCTCGAAAGTGAGCTCTTCGGTTACAAACGTGGCGCCTTTACGGGTGCATCGCAGGACAAAATCGGCCTTCTCAAGGCTGCGGATAAAGGCACTATCTTCTTCGACGAAATCGGCGATATGCCTCTGGCGCTACAAGTGAAGTTGCTGCGCGCCCTGCAAGAGCGCGAATGCTATCCGCTCGGTTCAAATGAACCGACCAGCTTCGACGTGCGCGTCATCTGCGCCACCAACAAGGATCTAGAGAAGGAAGGCCGCGAGGGACGCTTTCGCGAAGAGCTGCTGTATCGAATCAACGTTATCGGGATCCAGTTGCCCGCACTGCGCGATCGCAAGGACGATATTCCGTTGCTCGCCAACCATTTTCTGCGCAAATACGAAAAAGCGCTGGGGCGCCCCGCGATGCGCTTCTCGAAGGGCGCTATGCGCCTGATCATCGGCTACTCGTGGCCCGGCAACGTGCGCGAACTGGAAAATACCGTCGAGCGCGCAACGATCCTTGCCGAAACCGACGTTATTCATAGCCACGACCTGCCGGAAAAGATGAACGCCGGCGCCGACGCGACCCCTACTATCCAGACCGGTATTACGCTTGAAGAACTCGAGCGCGATCACATGCGGCGGATTTTGCAGGAGGTCAAAGGCGACAAGGTGCGCGCGGCCCAGATGCTCGGGATTCATCTCTCCACCCTTTATCGCAAGATGTCGCGGTATCGGTTGGAACACGAAGGGCTGGAGGCCTCAGCCTAGACGAACACCATCTGCCCGCCGTTTAGTCACGAAGGCGACACTTAAGGTGGTTGACTGGTACGAAGAAATCATAAATCGTACTCTACGTACCCTCGCGGCCGTAAACGGCCTGAGACGGACCGCTACGGGTAACGAGGAGGTTCAGTAACATGACCGTTTCAACCAAGGTTGCCGCTATCGTAGTAGGCGGACTCCTGCTCGCGTACGCACCGGCGCGTGCTCAATCGACCCAGGCTGCGCCGTCCGCCGGCACCGTCACCAACGGGCAATCAATGCTCGGCCTTATCTCGCCGATGCTTAACACGTCCGTTGAGCACAAGCCTGAAAAGTCCTGCAAGGCAGATAGCCTCTATTCGCAGCACAGCGTGGTCGGTGATCCCGATGCCTGCTTCCAGGGCAAACTTGACGTTCGCCAGAGCAGCGCCATCGTTCCTTCCGCTCCTACTTTCTAACTTCAACCTAATACGATCGACTGGCAAAGGGCGCGGCACCTGGCTGCGCCCTTTTCTTTGATGCCGTCGGTGAATCCGACCCACTTACGCATAGCGCTAGCTACTTGGTTGGCTCCGCGTGGGAGTGTATAACGATCCAGCCGCATCGCCCCTGAAAGTTTGCGGCGACAGTGAGGAAAAGCACCGAAAATGTCCCGCTTCAAATCGACCAGATCCGCTGCCGCAGCCGCTATCGCTGTCGTGTCGTTGGCTGGATGCGTGTCGCAGCAAAAGTACGATGCTCTCCAGGCCCGCTATGACGCCCTCAACCAGACGATGTCGGCCCAGATTCAATCGCAGCAGATGCACATCGAGCGGTTGCAGAATGCTATCAAAGTGACGGTAAACGACGAGCTGCTCTTCCCCTCCGGAGACTGGCACATGTCGGTCGGCGCGATGCAGATGATTGCCAAGATGGCGCCGATTCTCGCCCCGATGCAGCAGACGCGGATTAACGTGAACGGCTATACCGATAACGTACCGATTGGTCCGGTGCTGCGACGGCAGGGGATCACGACCAACCTTATCCTGTCGCAAAAGCGTGCGGATAACGTTGCTAACTTCCTCGTCTCGCAGGGAGTAAATCCGACGCTGATTACCGCCCAGGGTTTCGGCGATGCGAACCCGGTCGCGCCCAACGACACGGCCGAGGGTCGTGCGCAAAACCGCCGCGTGGAACTAACCCTCGCTGGTTCGGGTAACTAACTACTCGCGTGAATTTGAGGATGCGCTGTCGCTCCAGGCGGCGCATCCTCAGAACAGATGGTCGTTAACGAACTCCTGCACTCCACGAATCATTCGTTCGATATCTGACTGAGCTTCCGCCTCGAAAGTTTCGACCTCGGCGCGTGCTCGCAGAGTTGCCCAGCCGTCGATCCGTTGGCGCACCGCCGACGGATAAGCTCCACCCGCTATCATCTTCGCGTTAAGCTCGACGAGCGTATCGACGTTCTCGCGTATCGGGATCTGACGATGGCGCGCGCTGCGGCGCATCACGTCTTCAAGTACCGCCGCCGCGACGATCACCGCTGCGTTCATCCGGCCTTCGCGCAACAGTCGTCCCGCCATCCCGATTAGATCGGAAAAGATCTCCGCGGCGACCAGCTCCTCGACTCTGGCGACGGGCCCGAATTCGATATATTCGCGCGCCGCTCGCAGAATCGCCTGTCCGCGCACGACCGCGGACAGGAAGGGGCTATCACAATTGAATTCGAATTCTTTGGCGTAAGGGCTTTCGGCCCCCAGCGCTTCGCGCAGAAAGACGACGCATCCGACTTGCCATTCGCGGAAACCGGCCGGATCGACCAGCTCCTGGTTCGAGTATTCGGATTTGTAACGGCCCGCGACCAGCTCTTTGCCACGGTCCGATAGCTGCCCCAAGCGATCCCTGACGGAGTCGAGATTCACGACCAAACCTCCCTCGGGCCGCAGCTTAGCACAGCCGCGTTCGATCGATCTTGGGACGCGATCAGAAGTCAGGGCGAGAGATATGTATCAGGTCGCCGCTTGGCTTATACAGGTTGGCTTCGCGGTAAGGTACGTCGGCCGAAAAGGTTACCGAAGAACAGACTGGTCTTACGGCCCATCTCGCCTGTTTCGAGACAGCGCCATCCGTCGTGCTCACGAATCCATCGACGGAACTGGCGATCGATTCCTCCACCCCAGTTATCGAGATGGATCACAACTTTCTTGCCCTTATCCGTCTTCAAGGCCACTACTCGTCTCATAGTCGTCACCCCCTGACGATCTGCGAGATTCAATTCCCCAAGGCTACTTGGATGCTATTGAGATTAGTTAACTCTTATTGCCGATACAATAGCTTCTAAAGAAAGTTATCGAGAATGCCAGTGGACTGTTGTCCTGTTTATAGGGTTATTAGAGATAAAAAGCGCAATAAAATTAAAACGGAGAGAGCGTTGTCGCTCTCTCCGTTGTGTTAAGCCAGGTAAATCGAACTACCGCAGCCGTATGATGGCTATGGTAGCGACGAGTTATCCGAGCTGGCTGCCGACCACCGATACGAAGCTGACGCAGCGTCCGGGTTGTCCGCCCAGATTATGCGTGAGGCCGAGCTTCGGATTATTGATCTGGCGCTGACCAGCTTCGCCGCGGAGCTGCAACCACATCTCGTACATCATCCGGAGGCCCGACGCGCCAATCGGATGGCCGAACGACTTCAGGCCGCCGTCTGGATTGACCGGCAGTTTGCCTTCGAGATCGAAGAAGCCTTCGAGCACGTCCTGCCAAGCCGTTCCGCGATTGCTGAATCCGAGATCCTCGTAGAGCACCAACTCGGTCGGCGTGAAGCAGTCATGAACCTCGGCGAGGCTGATCTGCTCGCGCGGATTCGTGATACCCGCCTGCGCGTATGCGTCCTTGGCGGTCGCCACGACTTCCGGGAAGCTCGTGAAATCGTATTCCTGCGAAACCGGCCCTTCGGCTGGTCCGGCAACGAACGACAGCGCCTTGATGAAAATCGGATTCTTGGTGTACTTGTACGCGTCCTCGGCCCGCACGACGATCGCGGCGGCTGAGCCGTCCGATACGCCTGAGCAATCCATCACGCACAATGGATCCGCGATCTTGGCCGAGCCCTTGATCGCTTCCATCGAGACTTCCTTCTGGAACTGCGCCTTGGGGTTCTTGGCGCCGTTCTTGTGGTTCTTCCATGCGATACGGGCGAGAACGTCGCGGCCCTTTTCGGGATCGAGGCCGTACTTCTTGAAGTAGGCCGGCGCCAGCAACGAGAAGAGGGCGGGCGGCGTCATGTTGGCCGGGGTGCCGTCGTTCGGCGGATTGGTCACCACGAGTCCTGAGAAGCCCGAGTCCTTCAGCTTTTCCACGCCGATCGCCATCACGCAATCGAACGCGCCCGACGCGACCGCATAGGCCGCCTGGCGGAGCGATTCGGAACCGGTCGCGCACATATTTTCGACGCGGGTAACCGGCTTGTATTGAATCTTGAGCGGTTCGCTTAGGGTCAAGCCGGAGACGCCGGATCCCATCGTGCCGAGCCAGTACGCATCGACGTCCTTGGGCTCGATTCCCGCCGACTTGTAGGCCTCGTAGGCCGCATCGATCATGAGGTCGTCGGCGCCCTTGTCCCAATGTTCGCCGAACTTCGTGCAGCCCATCCCGACGATCGCGACGCGATCCTTGATTCCACGGCTTGCCATCTAGTTTCCTCCAGTCGGTCGGCGCTTCCTCAAGCCGCCGCCGTCTTGTTCCTTGCTATTGAGTGTACGAAATCCTGCCTTGTAATAACACAGCCGCGAACACGATCCCAAGCGTTTTGCGGGCCGCGCTCGCATGTTGCGCGATTGGCATCGCTCTCATTTTCAGGGCGGATCGCTCATTGGCGTCTTGAAATTGAGACAGCGGAATATCCTCAGGTTCCACCGCGTGTGGCTCCCTCCCGCGGCCAATATTTTCAACGAATACTTCGCCTTCTCAGCGATGCTCCTGAACGAATCGTCGCCTAGTTTTTGCAGACGAGCCTGCGCCTCAGACGTGCCGATAGCCGCCAACACTTCAACGGCAAAGTCGCGAAGCTTAGGGTCGTCGCTGTCGGCCCACCGACTAGCGTCATTCAAACTGGCCTGATTCCCTAAACCGATAAATCGCTCAATTTTGTCCGCTTCGGCTTTTAGGCATATCAAGCCTATATCCTCACCGGAATGCGCCGATGTCGGATGCTGAGGTGATAACCTACGAGGTGGTGAAGACCACGCGCGTGATCCCGGAATCTAATCGTAGTAATCACCTGCGGCAATGGCGAGCTTCGGCGCTTTAGGAACGATTGGCTGCCGACGCTCGGGTTCCGAACGATATCCCGCTCCGGCGATGGCGATCTGTTTCTTCAGCTCCCTCAAGTGTCGTTCGTAAGAAACTTTGTAATTACTGCTCGCATCGACGTATCCGCTACCGTTCCAGGTGTAGATCACCGGCCAGGTGCCGAGTGGGTTGTCTCCATAGCCTGCGAAGGGCGTGAATTCGGTCTCGACGACGAGTTCCAATCGACCATTGCCTTCTAAATCCTTGATTTCAGGTCCATCGATTCCGTGCGCTTGATCGATGGCGTATGCGGTGAAGCCGTGAGCATTCTTGTCTATGACTTTAAGAGCGCAAGAACGGCCAGTAGCGGAAACCATTACCAATGAAAGCGTGCCCGAGTGCCCGAAGGTCCGCGAATACCGCGGAGCACACACCTTCGGGAGCTACACCATCGTTAATCTTCGCGGCGAAATCCTTGATCTCATTGTCGGAGGGTGGGTCATCCACAAGACTGCGAGGTGCGTTTACCGACCAATCGGCGGTCGCGAGATCGAGCCGCGGTTTATCAGCGGCGCGGGCCACCGCCGAGAGCATCAGGCAGCAAAACGCGAAGGCCGTAATCAAACTGCTCACACATAGTAGATTATGTGTGAGCAGATGAGAGGTGAAGTCAGTCGCGATGGGCGAAGGTGTCGCGGTTCGTCGATTACTGTCCAGGGGCGGGGATAAACCGGCGCGAGTCGAAGCCGTCGGGTACTTCGGGCATTCCGTACAACTCGACCGCGGGACCGATCTCCGCCAGCGAAAACGCCAGATGGAGCAGGTTCCGTCCCTCGGGTGTCAGCGAGCCGACTTGAAACTCGCTCAGATAACCGAGCACATCTTCGATTCGCGGCATCAGCGCATCGTAGAAGGCGCGCAGTTCCTCGATCGTGCTGTTCATCCGTTTGGCGTGCCGCTCGGCCTCGGTCGCGAGTGACCATCCGGCGGCGAGCGGTTCAAGATCGCGGAACTGATCAGGCAGCCGCATTTTGGGCATGACTCGCGCTCCTCTTTCCGGTCGACTTGGCTTTCGATTTGGTCTGAGCCTTGCCGTTCTTCGCCTTGATATAGTCCGCCAGCACCTTGTTATCGTGACGCAGCAGCAACTCCTCGTCCTGGAACTGGAAGTGCGTCTTCGCGCCCGAGGCGAGAACTGCTTGCGTGTTCTCCATCGTGGCGGCGTCTTCCATGATTACGTCGCGGAAAGTGAGTCGGGCATGCTCCTGGCTGAACCGCTCCGCAGCATTACGCGGCTCGCCGAAATAGACCCGCACTTCCCATAGGGTCCGATCGACGGCGATCGGCCAGAAGTTATAGGTGAAGTAACCGTTCTGGAGCGTATCGATCAGGCAGCTCGGAAAGATCGCGTTGATATCGAGCACCCAGTTGGGATCGCCGGTCGGGTTTGCGCCCTTGGGCGGTTCCTTGTCGAAATCGTTCTTGAGCACGAACGAGGAATAGCGATAGGCCATCGCTTCAAGCGGGGAGGGCTGATAGGCCGGATTCGCCGCGAGTGACCATCGCTGATGGAGCGGGAAGAGCTTGAAATAGAGCGCGTGGCCGAAAGGATTCTGGCGACCGGTGTAGGAGTCGCGCAGCGATCGGCGATGGAGAAACGCGACGTGATAGGCCTCTTTGAAAGCATCGCGCAGGAGCTTCCAATTGCAGTTAAGCTCGGTGCTCCATTCGTAGCAGTTCACCCCGTTGGCCGCGAAAGGATAGTCCTCGATCGCGTCCGCAAACTCGCCCAGATATTCGCGTAGGGTCTGCTCGGGATTCAGGTTGATAAAGATAAAGCCCTTCCAGGCGTCGAGCGCGATCGGCGTGAGTCCGAGCTTCGACTTGTCGAGATTGAAGAAGCTCTTCTCATCGGGAACGGCGATGAGCTTGCCGTCGAGTCCGTAACACCATCCGTGGAACGGGCACGTGAACGTCGAGGCACATCCTTTGGCCTGCCACTCGACCTTGTTCGAGCGATGCGAACAAGCATTATGGAAGGCGCGGATCTTTCCGTCCTCGCCGCGCGCGACGATCAGCGAGGTCCGCGCGATCGCTATATCCTTGATAAAGAAATCGCCCGGTTTCGGAATCCGCTCCTCGCGGCCGAGGCAGAGCCAGGCGCGCTTGAAAACGTGCTCGCGCTCCAACTCAAAGAATTCCGGTGAGATATAAGGTTCTATCGGGACAGGCTCGGTGCCGAGCTTAGGATATTGGCTATGCCAGGAAGCGCCGCTCGCGCCGTTGTGACTCTTTCCGTTCGATCCCATTGGCAACTCCTCCCCTGAAGTTGGCGGGTTGATAGCGGAACAAATCGCTGGTGATTGCTTAGTGCCCTGTCCTATACTTCAACTCAACGAAACTTTTGTCATCCTGAGCGAAGTGAGCAACGCGAACGAAGCCGAAGGATCCCGAACGGCTGCGCGAGCAATGCGAGCGGAGCCGGTACCGGTTTCATTGTTCGCATTGCGCTCACCAATAATCATCGCTTGTGGACCCTCACCGCGCATCGAGACTATGCTCTCGATGCTTCGCTCTCTCCCATCGGGGAGCGGGACTCAAGGCGTGATCGAGCAAGCTTCTTACCGCTTTGGACGGGCCTTCCAGAAATAGTTATGAATCCCGTCGGCGGTGAACAAACGCCGGAACGTCATCTCGACTTCGTCACCGATCGCGACCTTGTCGGCCTCGCAATCGGTCATCTCGCACAAGAAACGGCCACCGCCATCGAAATCGACGACGACGTTCACGACCGGCGGATTCAGCGACGGAGCCAGCCGATCGAACGCATAGGTCGCGATGCGACCAACCCGATCCGCGAACGGATACGGCTCCATCTTGTCGTGCGCCTGGCACTTGACGCATACGCGCTGCGGCGGCAATTGCGGTGTGCCACAGGCGGTGCACTTCGAGCCGATGAGCCCGAACTTCCATTGACTCGCGCGCAGCATCGGCGGAGCGCCCGGTCGGTCGAAATCGGGACGACGGGGCGGTTCGGTCGGCAGAATCTCGCGCCACTTGAGATAACCGGCGTAGCTCACGTCGCCCTTCGATTCGATCATCCGGCCAACCGAATGCACCGGATGGAAATTCGCGGCGGCAGGCGTGATCTTGAGGATCATCGCGTCGGCGCCATCGGCGATACCGACGACCAGGATACGATCCCCCGGCTTGCAGGAGGGCAGGGCGGCAGTGATCATCAGGCCCAGATGCGCCGCACCGGCCTGACCCACCGTCAGCGCAAGCGAATCCGCAACTCGGGTTGGATCGAGCTTGACGGCGCGAACAAATTCGTCGACGGCGCGCGGGTTCGGGGCGTCGAGTAGTACCTTGGCTATATCGTCGGGCTTGACCTTGGCCTTTTCGAGCACGGCCGTGACAGCTTTCTGCAACAGCGGTCCGTAGGCCTGAGTCAGCGCAAAACGCTCCTCCCACGAATGGCCGAAGCGTTCACCGGGCGCGCGCCATCCGTCGAGGAATTCGCGCGTAAAGGAGACGCTGGCCTCGATTTCCGCGATTACGTTCTCGTTGCCCAGGACGAAGGCAGCTCCACCGTCGCCGTTCTGCTGCTCCATCTTGCCTTCGGGAGCGCCGAGCCGCGCGTCGGCCATCGCGATCGCTGAGTACCCGCCACTCGCCTGGGCGGCCTCCGCAGCCTGCAGCATCCCGGCGAGACCCGCACGCGTCGATCCAGTGAGATCCGAGGCGCGGATTTCGGCCGGCAATTGCGCCGCAGCGCCGACAATCGCCGCATTGAGCTTTTCACCGTAAGGAGGCGTCGTCGTGGCGAAGAGCAGCGATCCGATCTTGGCTTTAGGCACGCCCTTGAGCGCGTCGCGTATCGCCTCGACCGCCATCGAGACGCTGTCTTCGTCGAAGCTGGCGACGGCACGTTCGCCGCGCGTCGCTGGTACGCCGAGCATCGCCGCAATCGCAGCCCGCTTCAATCGCCGATAGGGAATGTACGATCCGTATGAAACTATTCCGACCATGCCCCGCATTAAAGGCCGGACCGGCCAGTCGCGTCAACCTAAGCGCACAGCCATCAGGCCGGGACTTTCACCATTGACGATTGTAGTCAAATATGACTACATAGAAAGACCACCCGATGACGCGAAAGACAAGGCCGATTTCGTGGATTAGCGCGGCGTTGCGGGAATTCGAAACGTTTCCAGCGGGTGCCAGAACGGTTTGTCTAACTGCCCTGACGATCGCTGCGGAAGGTGGGAAGGCGGATATCGCTAAGCCGATGCGCGGTTTTGGATCCGGCGTATTTGAAATCGCTTTGCCGTTTCGAGGCGATGCGTATCGGGTGATCTATGCAGTACAACTTGCCGACGAAATCTAGGTGCTTCACGCGTTTCAGAAGAAATCGACCCGGGGTATCAAAACGCCGCAACGCGAGATCGATTTGATTCATGAACGTTTGAAGAGATTGAAGGAGATGCTGCAATGAAACGCGAAAGGTTTGAACTGCAGCGCGGCAGCGGCAATGTGTTCCGCGACCTCGGGCACAAAGACCCGGATGTGGAGCAACTCAAGAGCATATTGGCAGCTGAAATTATAAAGATACTGGACCGCGATCACCTGACCGTGCGTGCGGCTCATGATCGTACCGGAATTGCAGCGGCTGATTTTTCACGTATCCGCAACGCAGACTTAGGCCGTTTTACCACCGATCGCCTGATGTCCATTCTGAATCGACTAGGCTCACGCGTCGAAGTAAAGGTGCGCGTCCATCGTTTGGAAGGGCTTGCTAGGGAGGCGGGCTAATCAGCTACCTCTCGGCACTGCGTGCGCGGAGTTGGCATATGACGTGTGAACAAAAACGCTCCTTCTCGATTGCGACGAAGTCCTTGCCACAAGCTGCACACTGGCGCACTTCTTCGCCGGGGCGCAAGAGTGATGCGAGCCTCATCGCGACGGTTGGGGCAGCCTTCTGTGATGCACGAGAGGCGGGAGCATTCCGCGCCGCGCGACCTTCAGCAGCGCTTCGTGCGAGTTCGTCGACGCGCTCATTCAGTGGATCGCCGTTATGGCCGCGCACCCATTCCCATCGCACCCGACGGCGTATCGCTTCGTGATCGAGCAATCGCCAGAGATCGAGGTTCTCGCGCCGCTTCCATCCGAGCGTCATCGTCTTAACGACGTATTGGCTATCGCTATGCAACTTTACTTCGGCACCGGAGGGTAGCGATCGCAGCGCCTCGATCGCCGCAGTGATCTCCATCCGATTGTTGGTGGTCGCGGGATCGGCGCCGGAATACTCGTGCGTGTTGCCGTCGGGATCGATTACCAGTACACCCCAGCCGCCGCGCCCCGGATTCCCCAGGCACGAGCCATCGGCATAGGCCACCCACGTTGGCGATGCATCAGCCATGAGAAATTATTTGCCGGCTGTTTCGCGAATCAGTTGGTCGAACCACTTGATGTACTGCTCGGCCGAGTATGCCCAGGAGAACTCGGATTTGAAGCAGTTGCTCATCAGGCGGACCCAGTGTCCCGGACTGCGAAAAACCTCAACGGCGCATTGCACCGCCTCGGTCAGCGCCTCGGGCGTATAGTCGGTGAAGGTGAAGCCATTGCCGGTGCCGGCAACGGGATCGAAATCCGTAATCGTATCCTTGAGTCCGCCGGTCGCGCGCACGATAGGCACCGTGCCGTATTTGAGCGCATACATCTGCGTCAGCCCGCACGGCTCGTAGCGCGAGGGCATCAAAAACATATCGCTCCCGGCCTGAATCCGATGGGCCAAGCCGTTATCGAAGCCGTTGATCACCCGCAGTCGATCATGATGGCGT
Organism: Binataceae bacterium (SeqCode); assembly: GCA_035541875.1. Taxonomy (GTDB): domain Bacteria; phylum Desulfobacterota; class Binatia; order Binatales; family Binataceae; genus JAJPHI01. Next base: position 44,780 of record DATKML010000053.1, on the reverse strand, counting down.
TGCGCGGCGAGTTGAAACTGCCGTTCCAGTTCGCGATCGCCACTTGCGAGCATCACGAGCTGCACATCGAGATCGAGCAGCCGATCGAGCGCCTGCACCAAAAGGTCGATACCCTTCTGCGACGTCATCCGCGTGACCATCCCGATCACCGGCGTATCGATCAGATGGGGCAGCTTGAACTCCTCGCGCAGATCGTAAAGACAGGCCTTCTTGCCGGCGCGTCGCGAAGGCGTGTAGCGCGTGCCGATCAACTGATCCTTCGACGGATCCCATTCATGGTAATCGGCGCCGTTGATGATTCCGCAATAATGCTCGCCACGGCCGCGCAGGACACCATCGAGCCCGAAACCCAGTTCCGGGTCATGCGCTGTTTCGTAGGCATAGCTCGGGCTCACGGTGGAAACGCCATCGGCTATCATCACCGCGCCCTTCATCAGGTTCACCTGCCCGTAGAACTCGAGCGCGTCGACCGAGTACCATGACCAATCGAGGCCTAGGAGCGGGAAATCGCGCGTCGTGCATAGGCCCTGGAACGCCAGATTATGGATCGTGAAGGCTGATACCGTCTTGGCGAAGCGCTCACGAAGCTCGCTGTCGGCGCGAGCAACCAGCGTCGCGACCGAAGCATGCCAATCATGTGCATGCAGCACGTCGGGATTCAGCTTCGCCGCGACCGTCGCTGCCGCGCGCCCGAAGAAGATGAAGCGGCGGATATTATCCGGATAGTCCGTCCCGGATTCGCCGTAGATTCCTGCTCGATTGAAGAAGTTCGGATGGTCTATCAGATAGAGCGGGACGCCGTCGGGCCCGTCCGCGCGCAAGACTCGATAGCTCTCGCGCTCGCCACCGAGCAGCAGATCGGCGTTACCCTCGTAGACGCTGCTGGCCTTGTGTTCCAGCAGATCGCGATAGCCGGGCAGGATTACGCTCGGCTTCGCACCCGCGCGCAGCAATGCTTGGGGCAGGGCGCCGATTACATCGCCCAGTCCACCGGCTTTGGCCAGCGGCCCCATCTCGGCCGCCACGATCGCGATCTTCACGCCATCAGTTTACGATAACGCCGATCAGGTCGCACGCAGTAAAATTAGCGCATGATCGCCGAAAATGCGCTAATAGAGTGCTAATTCAGCGAGCGGCGCGATCGCGGTGCAGCCTGGACCGTCGGCTGGTTCCGATGCTTCACCCGCGGCGGCCGTTCGTCTTCATCGTCGGCCGGATCTTCCGTGCGATCCCGCAACGCATGCTCCAGCACCTGGTCGATCGTCTCGACGAAGATCGTCTTCATCTCGGTCCGCAGCTCGGGCGGAATATCGTCGAGGTCGTGCTCGTTGCGCTTCGGCAGAATCACCGTGCGGATTCCCGCGCGCCGCGCTGCCAGCACCTTCTCCTTGATTCCGCCAACCGGCAGCACCTTGCCGCGCAGCGTTATCTCGCCCGTCATCGCAACGTCGGATCGTACCGGTCGTCCGGTCAGCAACGAGACCATCGACGCCGTCATCGTGACACCTGCCGAAGGCCCGTCTTTAGGGATCGCACCCGCAGGCACATGCACGTGGATATCTGACTTATCGTAAAACTCCGGCGCGATACCGAGTTTGTCGGCGCGCGAACGGATATACGACAGCGCCGCCTGCGCCGATTCTTTCATCACGTCGCCGAGCGAACCGGTCAGGATAAGACCCTTCTGTCCGCCCATCCGGGTGCTCTCGATAAAGATGATATCGCCACCGTTCGGCGTCCAGGCGAGCCCGGTCGCAACGCCGGGTTCGTTGGTGCGCTCGGCCACTTCCGAGAAGTACTTCGGGGGTCCGAGGTACTTCTGTAGCATCTCGACGGTGATTTTCTCCGGAGCGGCTTCGCCTTCAGTGATCGAGCGGGCGATCTTGCGGCAAATCCGCGAAATTTCGCGTTCCAGATTCCGCAAGCCCGCTTCGCGTGCGTAGCTGCGGATAATCTCGGCGACGGCTTCTCGCGTGAAATCGATCTCGATGTTATCGAGACCGTTCTCGGCCATCTCTTTCTTAATCAGATGGCGATAGACGATCTGAAGCTTCTCTTCCTCGGTGTAGCCGGGAAGTTCGAGCACCTCCATGCGATCCCGCAATGCATGCGGAATCGTATCGAGCATATTGGCCGTCGTGATGAACAGCACCTTCGACAGATCGAACGGCACGTCGAGATAATGATCGGTGAACGTTCCGTTCTGCTCGGGATCGAGCACTTCGAGCAGCGCCGATGCCGGATCGCCGCGGAAATCCGCGCCAAGCTTGTCGATCTCGTCGAGGATGAACAACGGATTGTTTGAACCCGCGTTGCGCAGTCCCTGGATAATGCGGCCGGGCAGCGAGCCGATATAGGTTCGGCGATGGCCCCGGATCTCGGCTTCGTCACGGATGCCGCCGAGTGACAGTCGCTGGAATTTGCGCCCCAAGGCCCGCGCGATCGACCGCCCGAGCGAAGTCTTACCTGTACCCGGAGGGCCAACGAAGCAAAGGATTGGCCCCTTGGTGTCCTGCTTCAGCTTGCGGACCGCGAGAAATTCGAGGATACGCTCCTTAACCTTTTCGAGATCAAAATGATCTTCGTCGAGGACGGCCCGCGCATTCTTGATATCGAGGTTGTCCTCGGTCGAGACGGCCCAGGGCAGCGTCACCAACCAATCGATATAGGTGCGGACAACAGTATGTTCCGCTGACTCGGGCGGAATCATCCGCAGCCGATCGAGTTCCTTGTTGGCGGCCTTGCGCGCATCCTCGGGCATCTGGGCCGCTTCGATCTTCTTCTCCAGATCTTCGATTTCGGCTGAACGCCCATCCGCCTCGCCCAGTTCGCGCTGAATCGCCTTCAACTGTTGGCGGAGGTAATACTCGCGCTGATTCTTGTTGAGTTCGGATTGAACCTGCGACTGAATCTTGTGGCCGAGTTCGAGCAGCTCGATCTCGCGGCTCAGGATCAGCAGCAGTTTTTCCAGGCGCTGGCGCACGTCGAGCGTCGCCAGTAGATCCTGCAGTTCCTCGATCGCGATCTTTAAATAGGAGGCGCACAGGTCGGTCAGCCGGCCCGGATCGCGCACCTGCATCGCCATCACCTGCAGTTCGTCTGGCAGGTATGGCACCAACGAGACGAACTTGGAGAACTGGCTCACCAAATTCGCCTGCAAAGCGGAGGTTTCTTTCTCGGGAACGAAGGTCTCGGGCAGACGTGCTACCCCGGTTATGAAGTAGGGCTCGCGCTGCGTGAATTCTTTCAGCTGGATGCGGGCAAGTCCCTGCACCAGCACCCGGACACTCGAGTCCGGATATTTCAGCATCTTGAGAATCCGCACCGCGGTGCCGACGCTGTAAAGCGCCTCCGGTGCCGGATTTTCATCTTCGGGATTTTTTTGCGCCGTCAGTCCGATAATGCGCGAATTCTGGCCGACATCCTCGATCAGCTTGAGTGACGAGGCTCGCGAGACCAGGAACGGATGAATCTGGCTGGGAAAAATGACGATGCCACGTAATGGCAGGACCGGCAGCAGCTCAGGTATCTCTACCTGGCTCAGATCCTCTTCCGTCTCGAAGCGCTTTTCCCCTTTGGCTTGTTCAGACATGCGTAACCCCCCGGCAGCCGAAACTAATGGCCTTTCAAGACCCCGCGCGGTAATACGCACGCGCTTTTCAGACTACGAATTTTTAACGTAATATAGGACCTCGGGTAGGACAAGGAACTTTCCCGCAGCACTCCTATTTGATTCGCGAAGACAATTCCTGGGAAGCGAAGCATCGTTTTGGCTAACTATCATTTCGATAAATTGTTCAATCCGGGCGAGGCCGATGAACTGATCCCGGTGATTGCCCCTTTGATCCAAAAGCTCCAGGAAATCGCCCGCGAACTCCGCGCCAAAATCGAAGTTATCGCGGTCGAAGACCCGGCGGTCGAACGGATGCAATTGCCGCAGATCATCGAACGCCACTCGGATTTGCGCGAGTTGGCGGGCCGGATGGCGACCGCGGCGCAAGAGATCGAATCGTACGGTTGCTTCCTCAAGGATATCGACCTCGGCCTCATCGACTTCCCTTGGGAGATTGAAGAGGGCAACGTGGTTTTCCTCTGCTGGCAGCCGGGTGAGGATCAGATTGTCGCGTGGCATCCAGTTGAAGGAGGCTTCGCCCAACGTCAGCCGATTCCGGGAGCCAACAAGCCCTACCTACACTAATTCGATGGCAACACTATTCATCTATCTCTTGTCGCTGGTTGTATGGCTGGGTGGGATGATCTTCTTCTCGGCTTTCACGGCACCCGCAGTCTTTTCCGTGCTGTCCACTGCTGACGCAGGCAAGGTCGTCGGGACTATCTTCCCCCGCTATTACATTCTCGGCTACGTCGCTGGTGTGATCAGCACCATCCTTGGATTTTATTTCGCCTTCGGCCGCGGACCGCGCCTATGGTGGTCGTTCGCCGGAATCGCGCTTGCGATCGGGCTCGGACTGACCTTTTATGCCGGAACGGCGCTACGACCACGGATCAATGCGATTCGCTCGGTGAATACCGATCCGAATCCCGATCCGGCGATGAAGGCCGAGTTCGATAAGCTGCATCGTCTTTCCGTGATGCTGAACGGTGGCGCGATCGTGCTTAATCTCCTCGCCTTGCTCAGTTCGGCGGCGGCTCTGACTCCGAATGGCTAAGCCCGCGATGAAGGCTGTCGTTCTCGATCTCTTCGATACGCTCGTTAAGTGGGAGCCCGATCGGCTCCCCCTGATGGAACTTCGGGGTAAGCAGGTCCGCACAACGATGCCCTGGATTTTTTCGCACATGGAGCAGCTCTTCGGCGATGCCTTCGATCGCGATCGCTTCATCGAAGTTTACGGCGCCGTCATCGACGAGATTCTGGAAGAGCGCGAGCGCGAACAGATCGAGATCACCTGCCACGAGCGTTTTCATCGCACGATCAGGCGGCTCGAGCTTGCCGATCATCCCAAATCACTCGGCTTTGCTGAGGAGCTAACCCGCAAGCATATGGCCGCTGTGCGCGAAGTAACGACTGCGCCTCCTGAGCGAGTCGAGGCAGTCCGCCGTATCGCGCCACATTACCGCTTGGGCCTGCTCTCGAACTTCGACGACACTCAGACCGGCTACGAGGTTTTGGCCGATACCGGTGTGGCCGATCTCTTCGAGGCGATCATCATTTCGGCGGAAGTTCGACTGCGCAAACCTGATCGCCGTATCTTCGATCGGATGAGCGGGATGCTGCGGTTGGAGCCGAACGAGATTCTCTTCGTTGGCGATACGCCCCGCGACGACATTCTGGGAGCGAGTCAGGCGGGGATGCGCACTGCATGGATCAGCAAAGGCGCGACTTCAATTCCCGAGGGTATTCCCGACCCGGATTTCATTATCCCCGATCTCTCGCACCTCCCGAAAATACTGGAACTCTAACGATGGCGAAGACGGTCGCAGTAATCGGTGCAGCCTCTGCGCGAGCCGAACTCAGCGACCGAGCTTTCGCCGTAGGATGCGAAATCGCGCGGCTCGGTGCGACCCTTATATGCGGTGGCCGCGGCGGCGTAAATGGAAGCCGCAGCGCGGGGCGCCCAATCCGTTGGCGGTCACACTATTGGTGTGCTGCCGACTTACGATTGTGCTGACGCGAATCCCCATATTGAATTCGCGATTGCGACCGGGATGGGGCAAGCGCGGAATGTGATCGTTGTCGCCAGTGCGGACGCGGTAATCGCACTGGAAGGCGAGGGTGGCACGCTCTCCGATATCGGCCTTGCGATCAAGCTCGGTCGTCCGGTCGTGGCACTCGACGCATGGGCGGAGCTACAGCAGGTCGATCACGCCAACGATCCGGCGGAAGCCGTCGCGTTAGCCCTGCGTCTCGCCGGTTGCTAAAAGGATCGCTCAATTACAGACGCTGGAGCTGCTCATGGAATTTAAGCGCGCGACACTCGATATCGACGGCAATGTGGGAATCCTCAAGTTCAACCATCCTGAGGTGATGAACGCGATTAGCCCCGAGATGGTGCACGGACTGATGGATGCGGTCTCCGAGGCGCGGAAGCCCAAGAACGGTATCCGTTGTTTGGTTCTGACCGGCACGGGGCGCGGCTTCAGCGCTGGGGCGAACCTGCAACCGGGATCAACCGCCGATGGGGACCCGGGCACGCTGCTCGAAACGCTCTTCCATCCAGTGCTGCGCCGTCTGCGCGATCTTCCTTTCCCGCTGGTGACGGCAGTTAATGGACCCGCCGCCGGTGTCGGGATGAGCTTCGCGCTGATGGGCGATATGGTGCTGTGCGCCCGCTCCGCCTATTTCATGCAGGCCTTTCGGCGTATCGGACTGGTGCCCGATGGCGGATCAACCTGGCTACTGCCTCGCCTGATCGGCAGGGCGCGCGCGATCGAGCTGTCGTTGCTCGGCGAGCGTCTGACCGCGGAAAAGGCCCTCGAATGGGGCTTAATCAATCGCGTTTACGATGACAGCGAACTGATGTCGAAAGCGATGGAATGTGCGCGCGATCTCGCGAACGGACCAACGATCGCTCTCGGTCTGATACGTCAGCTCTATTGGGAGAGCCCGCACAATACCTATGAGGAGCAGCTCGACCTCGAACGTCAGATGCAGAGTCGGGCTGGTCGTACCGACGACTTCAAGGAGGGGGTGCGCGCTTTTCTGCAAAAGCGTCCCGCCAATTTCAAAGGCGAATAGCCTTTCACCCGGATAAGCAAACGGCCATCCTCTTTGAGAGGATGGCCGTTCTCGTTGCTAATCGAATATGTAGCGAAAAGGGCTTACTTCTTCGCGGCTTCCTTCGCCGGAGCAGCCTCTTTCGCCGCACCAGCAGCCGCGGGAGCAGCTTCGCCCTCTGCAGCGGCCGCAGCGGCAGGAGCCTCGGAAACCGTGGGCGGCAGCACGGTCACGACCGGGAAATCCTTGTCGAAGATCGGCTTTACGTTGCCTTCGAGCTTGATCGCGGAGACGTGCAGCACGTCGTGAATCTTGAGCGGCGTCACGTCCACGTTGATTGCGGCGGGGATTTCCAGTGGCAGGCACTCGACGTCAATTTCACGCTCGAGCGGCGACAGTATACCGCCGTCGACGAGCCCCGCGGCACGACCCACGAAGTGCAAAGCCACCGACACGCGCAAGGGCTTATTCAGGTCGACTTCATACAGATCGACGTGAACGATATAGTCACCCACGGGCTTTTTCTGCAGGGCCTTTACGATAACGTGTTTGCCGTTCAGGTCGGCCGAACCGGAGGTCAGACGGATCAGACGATGGCTCGCCGACGAATGGAGGCGCTCCTTCAGTTGTTGGCTGGGCACGGCGATCGCCGTTGCAGAGCCCCCGTTTCCATACATGACACCGGGGACGCCACCGTCGCGGCGCACGCGATTAATTAGGCCCTTGGGGCGAATATTACGTTGTTCGCAGGCTAGTTCGACCGTATCCATCGTCTTTATCCTCTGTAATTCAGACTCCCTCAGCTGAAGAGTGAGCTGACCGATTCTTCATTATGTATGCGGCGCACGGCTTCCGCTATCAGGCCGCCGACCGACAATACCTTGAGTTGGGGTAGCTCCGCCTGTGCCTTCGCACTGAGCGGGATACTGTTGGTTGCAATCAATTCCGTGATTACCGACTTATTCAGTCGATCGCAGGCCGGTCCGGAAAGTATCGGATGAGTCGCGCAGGCCATCACCTCAGCCGCACCCGCTTGAAGAACGACTTTGGCCGCTTCGGTAATCGTTCCGGCCGTATCGATCATATCATCGACTAGGAGGGCTACGGAGTCGCGAACCTCACCGACCAGTCGCATCTCGGCGACTTCGCTCGCACGCTGCCGGCGCTTATCGATAATCGCGAGGTCGGCATTGAGCCGCCGCGCGAAGGCCCGGGCTCGTTCGACACCACCCGCATCGGGGGATACGACCGTCAGCCTGCGACCATCGAGCCGTTTGCGGAGGTACTGCACCAGCACCGGCATCGCATAGAGATTATCGACCGGAATATTAAAAAAGCCCTGAATCTGACCGGCATGGAGATCGACCGTGAGCACCCGCTGGGCACCCGCAACGGTAATCAAATCGGCGACTACCTTGGCACTGATCGGCACGCGAGGGGCGACCTTTCGATCCTGCCGGGCATATCCGAAATAGGGGATAACTGCCGTGATCCGTTTGGCTGAGGCGCGCCGGAGCGCATCCATCACCAGGATCAGTTCCATCAGGTTTTCGTTCGGCGGTGTGCAGGTGGATTGGATAACGAAGCAATCGCCACCACGAACGTTCTGCCGAACCTCAACCATCACCTCACCGTCGGGAAAACGGCCGACTTCTACCTGCCCGAGCTGCACATTGAGATGCTCGGCGACTTCGCGGGCTAGCGCGGGATTGGAATTGCCCGTGAAAATCTCGAGTTCATCTTTGGTTCGCTCAGGCGTCATTGACCCTCTCCAGCCTAAAGTCCCTCTCTCACAGGAGCAGGGTCGGCTTATCTCCGTAAAACTTTCTCAGCGGCTAATGGGCTGGGCGGGAAGGACTCGAACCTTCGAATGCCAGATCCAAAATCTGGTGCCTTACCAAGCTTGGCGACCGCCCAAACCGTAATCCACAAAGCCCCAAAAGCAACTTCAAGCGTCACGGATAGCTCCCGCTGAATTGCGCACCCTCGATGCGACAATCCCTCTTGAGCGATCCACGCGCTTGCGGCTGGATGGGGCTTCACACGCGTTCCCGTGAAGGCCCGTCCGGATTACGCACGCGATGTTATGTGTAGGAACAGCAGGCTGTCAACGCGAAGCGGCCCGCGCCTGTGAGTAAAGCCAACTGCTGCCGGTATGGAGCGATGACTAGAGTCGCGGACTCGCTAACAGCAACGGAGCCAGGCGAATAATCGCCGGCATCGCCGCCAACAGCATCGCCACCATCACGGTTCCGGCGCAGTAGCAGGTCTCTTCGCTGATTCCCAAGCGCAACATGACTGATCTCCCAAACAGACTGTCAGTCGTTTCTAATGCTCAAATCGTACCAAATTTCATCGTAATTCATCAATAAACTAGTTTTACCATCATTAGTCTTTTGTGTGCGCGTGGTTGCGAAGCTAGCAATCAATTGTGACTCTGCAACTTTTTATAGCTGGATCGACACGAAATGCGCCGTTTTCTGGAATCGATTTTTTTATTGTCCTTTCACGCGAAAATGTCGCGACCTGAGTCTAGCTCTCCCTAGCTCGCACGCCTCCGGGATGGACCGCCTCTTGCTCACGTACCCTCGTCCATCAGACACAACGGGGATTTATACGGGGCAAACTATGAATCTGAGACTCGAGGAACTGCGGCGCCGTCTCTTGGAACCCAACGCACTGCCTAATGCGAGCAGTAAGACGCTGTATCAGCGGAGTGCGCTACCAAACTTCGTCCGGCGTGAGGCTGGCGAGGTGATTGAGATGGGTTTGGCCGAGGATGCACCCGAGGCGATTATTGTTGCCGCCGAGGAACCTCGGCAAAGCGTCGCCGATGTACGGGTCGAAAATCGCCAAATCCCGGAGAGTGTTTCCGCTGCGGTGATGCAATACCTCCAGCAAAACGGGCTGGAACAGCAACCCTGTCCGCAGGAGTCGCAGGCTGAGAGCGGTCAGTATGAACTGGCCAAGGCCGTGGCCAAAGTCTTCGATCAGACCCGTTCCTTTGAGGAGAGTCTGGCTGGGTTGCGCAATATGCTCGATCCGATGCAGCAAGCCGGGGCGACGCTTGCCAACTCAATCGAACCGTTGCGCTCTCTGGAGAGCCAGATTCAGGAACTTGCGGGCTCTTTCGACTCGATGCGGACGTTTCAATCGCAACTCTCGCAGCTGGCGGACTCCTTTGCGCCGATGCGCTGTCTGGAGCAGCAGGTCGCGCAGTTCTCGGATGCGTTCGCGGTGCATCTGCAGCGCCTAAGCCGGTCTTTGGACTCGGCCCGGATTTTCAAAGCAGAGCTGACGCGTCTCATCCAATCGCTGGAGCCGGTGGAAGAGATGCATGGGCGTTTCACCAACCTGATTGCGGCATGCAATCCGCCGAAAACGATGATGAGCTAAGCGCGAAGCACAGTCTTCGCGTTCAAGTTAAGAGGTAGGGCGTCATTTAGACGCACGGTCAAATCCGAAGCGGATTGCCGGGAAGAAGTTGGGGGGACAGGCTGCTCACTGCCGAGCGTTTTGGCAATGAGCGGCCTGCGTGTTTTGGGAACTCATCTCGCGACCGCGCTCACCGCTGGTCTGCATTCGTCACAAATTAGATATCATTCCGCCCCGTCGGACATCTCTTCGCTCGATTTGCGTCACCGCCGTTCTCAAGTGCATCCGGTTCTGTAATGCTCTTGCTCGGAAGATAGTGCGATCGACGTAATCGTATGCGTGGGCGTATTCATCAGAGGACCATGAGGCGCGCCCGACTTCGAAGAGGGGCTTCATCATGATTCGTGCAGGAGTTGGTTATTCAATCACGCTCAATCCACGGACTGCCGCGCTGGAAGCGACGCGCGCGGCTTTGCAACAGGCGGGTTTGCGCGTCGCGGACGGTGCTATTTGCTTTGCGAGCAGCCGTCACGGTGGGGCCTTTCCGCAGCTGGTGCGCACCGTTAGCGAAGCGGCAGGCACTGATGACGTTGTCGGATGTGGCGCGATCGGGGTGATCGCGAATGGACGCGAAATCGAAGCGGGGCCCGGAGTTTCAGTGGCAGTCTTCGGTGGAGGTTCGCTGAAACCGTCCCGATTCTTCGTTCCGCAATTGCGGCGCCGAGCTAAGGAGGCCGCGGTTGAGTTGGCCGCATCGGTGAAGCCGCGCCTCGATAAAAACAATCTGCTCTGCGTTTTCCCTGACAGCTATAATCTCGAGGCGGAGTCATTTATTGCCAAACTCCGCGAAGAGCTGCCGGGAGTGACGATCGTGGGTGGAGGCGCAACGGAGGACGGAGCAGTAGGTGAGACGTTCCAATTCTGCGGCGATGTCGTCAGTTCCAACTCACTCGCGGCGATGCTCCTTGCTGGCGATTTCGACGTGACGGTAGGTGCTGCACAAGCGTGCGCACCGATCGGACGCCTTCATCGCGTGACCAAGGTGCGCGACAACATCATCCTGGAACTCGATGGGCGCAGCGCTTTCGAGGTCTTCGCCGAAGCCGCTGGTCCTCTCGCGTCGGATTTGCAACGCGCAGCCGGATTCATCTTTCTCGCAGTGCCGACTGATCCGAAAGCCGAGCGCCTCCAACGCGGTCATTTCTTTGTCCGCAACGTCATGGGCGCGAGTGCCGAGCACGGCGCCGTCGCCGTGGCTCATCGCCCAGCTCTCGACGATTTAGTGGGTTTCGCGCTCCGTGATGGTGAGCGGGCGCGAAGCGAACTCAAGTTGATGCTCGAAGACTTGGGCAACAGGACGCATCCGTCTCCGGCCTTGGGTCTCTATTTCGATTGCGTTTCACGCGGATCGAGCCTTTACAATTTACCTGACCATGACTCGGCCTATATCGGACAGAGGTTTGGGAGCCTCCCGGTTGCCGGCTTCTTTACGGGTTTTGAGTTTGGACCGTTGGGAACGGACCCGGGCCTGCTTCAATATTGCGGGGTACTAACGGTGATTTCAGAGAGAAGGGGATAAAGAGAGTTCAGATGGCGCGACAATCGGAGCAACCTCACATGCTGGCGGAGGCGCTCCGCCGCGATCCTCGAATCTACTTCGCTGCGGAGCGAACGTACCTAGCCTGGATTCGTACGGGGCTCGCCCTGATGGGCTTCGGCTTCGTGGTCGCCCGTTTCGGACTTTTTCTCAAAGAGATGGCCGCGAATAGACCCGATCTCGGAGTCAAATCGTCGGGGTTTTCGCTTGCGGTCGGCACCGGGCTGATTCTTATCGGCGTGCTCGTAAATATCACCTCGACTATCAAGCACTATCGCGTAATCGAGCAGCTCAATCGCGATGAGGCAGCAGTTGGAGAACATTCAGTCATAGCGATGGTCGTGGCGTTCGCACTGGCCGCGCTCGGGCTGGGGATGGCTGTTTATCTGCTTGCCGTGCGCTAGCACGATGAGTGCTCGGGACCAAGGCTGCGGTCTGCTTGCAGTCGCGAGAAGATCAATGTTAGCTGCACCAATCAGAATGTCCTGACCTAATCCGTCGGACCAACGGAGGATTGCGAACTTGGATTTTGGTTTTTCCGAAGAACAGGAGATGTTGCGGGACGCGGCCAAGCGCTTCCTGACCGACAACTGCTCGACTAAGTATGTGCGCCAGATGATGGCGGATGCGACTGCCCACGATCCCGCTTTTTGGCAGAAGCTCGTCGAGCAGGGATGGCCGGGGCTGCTGATTCCGGAACAGTACGGCGGAACCAACGGAACCTTCCTCGATATGACCGTTATCGTCGAGGAGATGGGCAAGGCGCTCGTTCCCGGCCCCTTTTTCGCGGCCGCGTTGCTTGGCGCACCAACCTTTATCGAGGGAGCCTCGGACGCGCTGAAGGCCGAATTTCTCCCTAAGATCGCCGAAGGCAAATTCATCCCTACGGTGGCGATCGCGGAATCGTCCGGCCGCTTCGACGCGGGTGGAATCGAACTCGCGGCGACCAAGAAGGGTTCCGGCTATACTCTCAGGGGTGAAAAGATCTTCGTACCAGATGCGCATGTGGCCGACGCGATAATCGTTGCGACCCGTACCAGTGGGTCGGGTCAGAACGGTGTTACACTTCTCTGCGTCCCGACAAAGGAAAAAGGCGTGACGGTCACGCAGCTTAAGACCGTCGATATGACTCGCCGGATGTGCCACGTCAAATTCGACAACGTGCAGGCGGACACCGTTATCGGCGCCGAGAACGGCGGATGGTCGGTGCTCCGGCGCGTGCTGGATATCGCCACAGCGGCGCTGTCGACCGAGATTGTGGGAACAGCGCAGAAGGCGCTCGATATCGCGGTCGACTATGCGAAGACCCGCGTTCAGTTCGGCAAGCCGATAGGATCTTTCCAGGCCGTTAAGCACAAATGCGTCGATATGATGGTCGCGGTTGAGAATGCCCGATCGCTCACCTACTATGCGGCATGGACGGTGGATGAGCACGTGGCCGAGGCTGCCACCGCTGTACCGATGGCCAAGGCGTATGCCTCAGATATGGGCAAGAACGTGACTTCCGAAGCGATCCAGGTGCATGGCGGTATCGGCTTCACGTGGGAGCACGATATGCATCTGTACCATCGGCGCGCACTGGCGGGTGAGGCGAACCTGGGCAACGCCCCGATTCACCGAGAGACCGTGGCGAAGTCGCTATTGAGCTAAGCTAAGAAGGGTCTATCGAACAAAGCGCGAACCGTTAAACGGTTCGCGCTTTTTCTTTGCCCGGAAAGAAACGGGGCGCACCCCGAAGGATACGCCCCGTCTAGCATCTCAGCTTGGTCAGGCTTTCACCCGATTAGCGCATGATCTGCTGCAGACCGCCAGGACTGCCGTACTTGACGCCGTCCATGTATTCGGCCGGTGCATTGGTGTCCAGGAATGGCTTCGTGGCGCTAGGATTGCCGAAGCCGGACCAGACAGTCTCGTGCTGGTTCTGGAAATCCATCGCCATCGACGAGACACCGTCCCACATATGGCCGTAACCCTTCACGTCGCCTGCGTCGTTGTAGTACGCAATCGACTTCCACAGCTTGTGGTTCGAGTCGTACAGGTCCACCCAGTTGCCGTTCCAGTGCTCCTTGTCCGCATAGATGATACGGCTGGAGTAGCAGTAGCCGGCTGCTTCGCTGGGGATACGATGGATATCCGCAATCGCGTGCTCGCGGATTTCCCACTTGCCCCACGACGGCTTCGGGAAGCCGAGCGGCATCAGGTAACCACCAGGGAACTCGTGGCCTTCCATGTTGAAGTGCGACAGAGTCAGCAGCTTGCGATCGCCGAGGAAGTCACCGGTATAGATCGAGGTGGAGCCGTTGAAGCCATTGGTCTTGGCATCGTCGTAGCTCCAGTCGAAGCCGAAAACCGGCGAACAACGGGCGGTGCTGGCCAGGCGCAGCGAGCGGCGCAGCGCAGGAACGAAGACGTAGGTATCAGGGAAAGGCGTCTTCTCCTGGTCGATGTAGAAGAGGTTCAGCGAAGCGGTGTAACGCGCCTGCTCAGGAGTCTCTTCCATCAGCCACTCGGTGTACCAGGTACCCGGAGCGTAGTTTAGATCGTGCGGAACGCCGTTATCCGTAACGTAAGAGCTCCAGCGATAGACGACGTCGATCGTGGTCTGGTTAACGTTGCCGTAACGGTCGTTTGCCCAAACTGATCCGACGTTCTGCGGGCTGTTAACATAGACCGCAGGCACGAAAGCCCAGAAAGCGTTGGCGAGAACCTTCCAACCCTTGTTGGGTTCCTGAGGATTCGGGAAGGGGGTTCCACCGTGATAGTTGTGCATCACGTAGTGACCGTTGGGGAGAACCTCAACGGTGGTCTGCGGGCCAAACTTCTCGGTCGCGTCCTGCCAGGTCTTGGGCAGAAAGTCATGGACCGCCGGTCCGACTTCGAGCACCGCATCCTGCGGGATCTTCCAGAAATACTTGCCCTCGAACAGCTTGATCATGCCCAGCGGGAGGATTCCCTTGTACTGCTGATAATTGGTGGGCGTGACCTTTGTGCCGGCCGGAACGTCTGCCTGACTGGCAGAGTCCTTAAGCCATTGGTCCATTTCGCTGCGGTCGGTCGAGGCCTGCGACCAACCGAGCGATGGCAGCAGAGCGATCATCGCCCCAGCTGCCAACAAACGCGCAAAATTCTTCATATCCCCTACCTCTCTTTGGCTAGGCCCCGCCGTCCTAAACGGAATCGATCGCGGAGCAGTTTACCCTAAACCAAACTCTCAAAACCCAAAAATATGCGTGCTTATAGGGCGAATTAAAACGTGCTGTCAATGCCCGCCTTGTATTCTCCCCAGGCCTCCAGACTTTTCCGGTCGCACTCTATTAACCCAGCCATAGGCACAAAGGTTCCCGTACTCGAGCTTTGCACGACTGCGGAACGCATTCTTCCCGATACGCTCCGCTGGAGACCATACGCCTAGTAGGAACAAAAATGAAGGAACCAGCACAGCTGAAAGTGCGAAAAGAATTGATCAAACAGTGGCTTTCAACGCGACTTTGCCGGAGAGCACGTCCTCGATACGCTGGGCTAACGTCTTAAGTACCTTGATTCGGCCGTGGAACTTGTCGTTGGCCTCGACCAGCGTCCATGGGGCCAGAGAGGTAGAAGTACGCTCGATCATGTCGTCCGCCGCAGCCTGATAAGCATCCCATTTTTTCCGATTGCGCCAATCCTCGGCCGTTATTTTGAATTTCTTGAAGGCGGTTTTCTCGCGGAGCCGGAAGCGCTTTAGCTGTTCTTCCTTGCTGATCTGCATCCAGAACTTAACGACTACGGCGCCGTTCAAAACCAGCTGTTCCTCGAAATCGTTGATCTCGGAATAGCCGCGCATCCAATCGGCTTCGGTACAAAGATTTTCCACTCGTTCGACGAGGACCCGCCCATACCAGGAACGATCGTAAATCGAGAAGCGGCCCCGGCGCGGCAGATGGCGCCAGAAACGCCACAGATAGGGTTGAGCGAGCTCTTCCTCGGTCGGAGCCGCAATCGGGATTCCCTGATACTGGCGAGCGTCGAGCGCTGCCGTAATACGGCGGATGCCGCCGCCTTTGCCGGCGGCATCCGGACCTTCAAACACGATGACGACGGAATGATCTTTAAATCGTGGATCGCGCGATAGAAGGTTAAGCCGCCCCTGCCATTTTTCGAGTTGAGCGTTGTATTTCCCCTTTGGAACACGCTTGGAAAGGTCGAGTGAACGAAGCAGGTCGCGGCTGTCGATCGGTGGAAGCGACACCATTGAACTGGGCGTCGCCTGAGATGTTTTTGGGGTGCGCAGATGCTCGCGCATCGAGGCGAGCAAGAGATTGCCGACGGTCAGGCTGCGGTAGCGCGGATCGAGCCCCTCGATTACCGTCCACGGCGCTTCGCCGGTACTGGTGTGGCGCAAGTAATACTCGGAGACATCGCGGAAACGATCATAGAATTTGAAGCGCTCCCAGTCGGTCTCCGTGACGCGCCATCGGGTGCGTGGATCCTTCTCCAGCGCCTTCAACCGCTGGCGCTGGGTTGTCTTCGAAAGATGGAACCACAGCTTGATCAACAGGGCTCCTTCGTCAGTGAGCATTCGCTCGAAGCGTACAATACGACCGATTTCTTCGTTGAATTCACGTGCCTTCATCTTGCGCCCGGCCCGCCTGACGATCGGATCGGTATGCCAGGCACCGAAGAGGATGCCGACCTTACCGCGCGGCGGCAGCGCGCGCCAAAAGCGCCACATCCGGGGCCGTTCCCGCTCTTCATCAGAAGGTTCGCCAAATGCGTAGGTATGGATATGGCGCGGATCCATCCATTCATTGAGCAGGTTTACCGTTTCGCCCTTACCTGCCCCGTCCACGCCGCCGATAACCACGATCACTGGAAAACGACCTGCGGCCGAAAGTTCGTACTGCGTATTGAGCAGTGCCTCGCGCAGCGCCGGCACCTCGCTATCATAAGTGGCCTTGTCTATCTGATGTCCCAGTTCAGCTGATTCGAACATTGAAGTCTTTTGGCGATGGTTGTGACCGTTGTGCCGAATTTAGGCTTTGCCGCGACTAAAATGAAGCTGCCGGGGCTTCCGGCATCCGGGCCGTGGAGGAGGTGTGAGGCGCGTGCTCATTGAATCTACCCTTCGAGCTGGGCGGTGAGTTTAGCTCGATTGATTCGTCTCGGCCGATGCCCCTCTTTTGTCGCCGCGCAGGATGCCGGCCACCGCTGCGACGAAATCGATTCCAATGACCATAAAGATCCACGTTATCGAGGTCGCATAAGGTGCAAAACCGGGCCGCACCCACAGACCGCAAGCGTTAAGCACCAAGAGGAAAAACGCGGGCCAATAGAGCACCAGCGTTGCCAAAACGGAAGGCGGTATAGTATCTGTCGTCGGCGGATGGTCGACGACGAAGAGGGAAGGCCTCGAGGGTGATCCCTAGCAGCGCGGCAATCGCGCTCGGTAGGCGTCAGATCACCTTAGCGCTCGAACTCTATCCTGCCAACAACGGTGGTCGCAAGCAGACCAAAGCGATCGCGAAGCCCGCTAGGAAGTAATTGATGATGATGAAAACGTCGAACGGAGAGATTTTCGCGCCCGAGTTTGGCGCAACACGACGAGCAAAGCGGAAAAGCCGGAAAAGGTGATCGACAACGCCGCCAGCGCATACAGATAGGGTGCTCCCGGGAGATCCATGGCGGCGCGAAAATAACACGATCGACTACGCGAAGAACATGGCGTAGCTACGGCCTGCACCAACGGCAGCGAGAGTTAACCTATCGGGCTGGTCGTTGGCGGAGGCAACGAAATCCTCGCAATTGTTGGGAAAGGAGAGGGAAACAAAGAGGCAGGACTCAGCAAACCAAGTCCTGCCTCCGGTTCAAGTGGAAGAAAAGCCAACCGCTACTGCTGCGGGATTAGCTCCACCCGTCGGTTCTGTGCACGACCTTCCTTGGTGTCGTTGCTCGCGACGAAGTCCGTTTTGCCGAAGCCGTGCGGAGTCAGCCGGTCAGCGGCGACACCATCTTTTTCAAGATAATCCACCACTGCGGCCGCCCGCTTCTGCGACAGCTTCATGTTATAGGCGTCACCACCGATCGAGTCGCAGTAGCCATTCACGTCGACCTTCACGTTTGGATTGTCCTTGAGGGTCGTTGCAGCCTCATCGAGAACCGCCGTGTCGACCGGACGTATCTTGGACTTGTTGAAGTCGAAATGAACGCCGCGCAAGACGATCTTCGGCGGTGCCGGCGGAGGAGGGGGTGGCGGGGGTGGTGGAGGTGGCGGCTTACAGATCGCGTTTGCGTCGACGGTGTAGTACTGGACTATCGCAAGCCAGTCGCGCATCGACAGCTGCGTCTGTACGTCAGTAATCAAACCGCTCGGACATTGTTTGGCCAAATCAGCATTGGCCGCTGCAGTAAGGCCTTGTGGTTTACTGAGCAGCAGGATGCCGTAGTCGCTATCGCTGGCGCTAATCGCGGTACCGCTGCCGGTTGTTTGGCCTATCGAACTGGAGCGGATAAAGACGCAGGCCGACAGCCAGAACGAGGCGATGGCGTAGCCCAGCAGAACGGAGACGCGAGAGACACGTCTTCGTATGATCCTGTTGGTGTCACTTCGCATAATCGCTCTCCCTGTCTACTTACAGTTCCCGTTAACCGTGACCGTGTAGTACTGGACGATGCCGAACCATTCGCGGGTTGCCAGCTCAGTCTGCACGTCTGAAAGCTGACCGCTCTGGCATTTGCCGGCCAACGCGCTGTTGGCATTTGCAGTGAGGGTGGAGGGCGCAGTCAGATGCAGGATGCCGTAGTCGCTATATTCGGCCATCACCGGACTACCACCGCCGGAACTTTCGCTAATCGAGCTCGAGTTCAGCATTACGCACGCCGAGAGCGATAGGCATGCAGCCGCCGCCAGTACCTGAGACAAACGCTTGATCATGTTCTGTCCTCCCTACGCTGAGATCTATTTGAGCCGTGCTTTAGAGACGCAAACAGTGTGCCGCCACTGACTGGCGGAAAGCCTAAGGAATCGAAAAGGGGGCCATCGCACTGTAGCCTTTGGTTACGCTCAACGGTTACAGCATTGCTCCCTATGGAGCCGTTCTGCGCTTACAGGCCTAGTGAGCCGGGCAATTGAAGAGGTGGTAGAGGGTGCCGACTGTTCACGAGGGAAACACTCGCGCTGCGGCAAGGCGCTCCGACCACCTTAAGCGAAACGAGGTAGTGAGGTAAAGGCTCTCAGCGCCTTATTGCGGGCCTTTTTCGTGAGCAGAATGTTATGCGTTTGACGCGATCGCCATTGCGATGGGGTTATTGGTTGCGGGGAGAGGATTTGAACCTCTGACCTCCGGGTTATGAGCCCGGCGAGCTACCAGACTGCTCCACCCCGCCCGCGAATAGTAACGATCGGGTAACGGGTGGGTCAACAAGGTGGAAAAATAAATCCATCAACCGACGCCGGCCGCCGGTTGATGGTTGCCAGCCTTAATCAGCGAGCACACGGATATTGCATTCGCGATGCTCTTTACCGAAATCGATCAGTTCCTTCTCAATTGCGGAAGGATTGGCAGGCGGTTCGGAAAGCATCAACTTCCGTGCGGTAGCAGGGTCAATATTGTCGGCCTCGACGGAGAGGTTGTGGTCGTCGCACATCACAAAAGCCATTAAATCCAAGGTCCCTTCTTGTCATTCTGAGGCGCAGCCGATGAATCCCGGATTCGTTGGCAGAACGCCGGCAATTACTCATTGCGGACGAAATATGCTACTCGAACCAAGGCGGAGAATCAAAAAGACCGGGATTCTTCGCTCCGCCAGCCTGCGCTCAGAATGACATGTGGGCGGCACGGCCTGGTGAGTCGGTTTTCGAGGCGAAACGAGGGAGCCATCAATTATGAGTCTGAGAGATAAAGCCGCCGCGATCGGAATCGCCGAGTTGAAGCCGTGGAAGGAGCCGCCTCCGGGCGTCACCCCGCTCAAGCTGATGTTTCAGCTTACCGCCGACGTTCTGGCTGATGCTGGTTTGGAAAAAAAGGATCTCGATGGGCTGTTGGTCGGGATGCCTTTCGCTGATCCCGGTGTGATCTATCCGGCAAGCCTGGCGGAGGTTCTCGGGATCAACCCGCGGATGCTCAATATCGTCGATATCGGAGGGGCCAGCGCGGCAGGAATGATCTGGCGAGCCGCGGCCGCAATCGATGCCGGGATGTGCAACGCGGTCTTATGTATCGTTGCCGACCTCAACAAGATGGGCGATCAGAAGGTCCCGGTCGTCTCGGTGCAGCGCGAGTTCGAGGCTCCCTACGGCAATATCGGGGCGAACTGCGGCTACGCGATGATCGCGCATCGCCATATGTACGAATACGGCACCACGCCGCAGCAGATGGCGAAGATCGCGGTCGATCAGCGCAAGAGCGCCATGAAGAATCCGCTCGCTACCTTCGGCGACAAGCTCATCACGATCGATGACGTTCTCAATTCGCGGATGATCGTCGATCCGTTGCATCTGTTCGAGATCGTCAGCCCGTGCAGCGGCGGATCGGCAGTAATTGTCGCATCGCCGGAAATCGCCAAGCGGGCAAAAAATGCTCCGGTCTGGCTGCGCGGTGCGGGTGAGTACTCGAATCACGCAACGATCACCTATGCGCCGTCTCTGACGGACTCGCCGATCAAGACTGCAGCTGACGCGGCCTTCAAGATGGCCGGGGTCGATCGCAAGGAAATCAACCTGGTCTGTCCCTACGATTGCTACACGATCACGGTGCTCGTCTCACTCGAAGACGCGGGCTTCTGCAAGAAAGGGCAGGGTGGTCCGTTCGTGATGGAGCACGATCTCTCCTATGCGGGCGACTTTCCCTGTAACACGCACGGCGGACAACTCTCTTTTGGCCAGCCGGGGCTTGGCGGGGGAATGAGCCACGTTACCGAAGGTATCCGTCAGTTGATGGGTCGCGGCGAGGGTCGTCAAGTGAAGAATGCATCGCTTGCTTGGGTGAACGGCAACGGCGGCATCATGAGCGAACAGACGAGCCTTATCTTCGAGCGACGGTGACCAACATGAGTGAGTACACCAAACCACTACCACGTCCATCGGAAACCAGTCGGCCCTTCTGGGAGGCCGCGAAGCGTCATCAGTTGCAGTTGCAGCAATGCGGCGGATGCAAAGCGTACATCTACTATCCGCGTGATCGCTGCCCGCAGTGTCTGTCAGAAAAGCTGAACTGGAAGCCGGTCTGCGGCAAAGGCAAGGTCTACAGCTATACGGTCGTGCGTCGCGCGGCGACACGATCGTTTTCGGACAAGCCTTATGTACTCGCGATCGTGGAACTCGATGAAGGTCCACGGATGACAACGAATATCGAAGCAGCGCCGGAGAGTATCAAGATCGGGATGCCAGTGAATGTCTGGTTCGACGATGTCACGCCGGAAAAAACACTGGTGAAATTCAAACCAGCGTAGGCAGTCGAAGAAGTTTTTCGCTCGGCTCTGTCATACCGACCGGAACGAGTCTGCGAGAGCGACATTAACTTGAGGGTTCCTAGGTCGCAGCACCCTTTGCGTGACTATCCATCGAGGGTCCTTCGCGATGACGCGATGACCGCTTGCTTATAGACTCACTGGCCTTCGTGAAGTTGCTGATTAGCCGGACCATCTGCTCGGTCGTGTGCGATTGAATCTCGGAGATCGCGCGGACCTTATCAAAGGCGGGCGGTGCGGGCCTCGCCTGCTGCTCAAGCTGATCCAAATAATCATTCCAGTTATGGATATCGTTAATCCAGGCGAAGAAAGCCGCCTGTAGCTGGGCCAAGCTACCCCGGCTGCTTTGTAGTTCTTGCGCCGGCTTAAAGATTAGAAAAGCGATAACGTCCGCAGCCCCTAACCCGCCGAGCACAGCGGTGCGTTGCACATCGTGCATGAAGGCGGTGACTGTCGAGGTCAGCAGCATCGTGATACCCACCGCAAACGCTATCGTGTACATCCACATCGTTATGCGATAACCACGGTCTATTTGCCTGACTACCTCGAGGAGCCCATCCTGAAGGCCTTGCTGAAGCTTGCGAAACTGTCCCCCGTCACTCTTCACCTGCCCGGCCCGCGATGAGGCTTGCTTTGCTAGATATTGCTCAACCGCGGCATCAATGTCTTCGACGGTTGCGCCCGGGACTTCTTTGACCACGCGACTCTTGGCCTCGAGTCGTTCATCCGGATGGTCGATACACTGTCGAAGCAAATCGGGATCTCTTTCGAGCAGACTCAAAACTGCCTGGGCGTGACTCATCGGAAATCCCTTGGGCGCTCTCGTCTTAGAACCGGGGGGCCTTCATACGAGCCGCTTTGATGTCTCCTCGGCCTGCTGAAGGATTTCTCGATCAGCACCGCTTAGGCGACCAGCGCGCGGCCTCAATCGGGCGATCGAGGCGTTCATCTCGTTTACCATTCTCTTGAAGCGCCCGTCGCTCTCCTTGAGTTTTATCAGATCATCTCGTTCGATCGCGTTGCGAGCTTTCTCCATTAGTTGATCGTCGCCGAATTTTTCGTCGCCGCACAGTTTCAGGAGGTTGCCCAGCGCCTCGGCTGCTTCGGCGCGAGCGCCAAAGAAGCTGTCGTTCCCGAGCTGGTAGACGAGCGGTTCGATGGCCTTGGTGATTTCGCGGTCGCGCATTTTGCCGAGAGCGCGAGCGGCATACGAGCGAACCAGCCGATAGGGGTCTTTGAGAGCCTCGACGAGCGCAGGTATTGCTTGGGCGGCGGCGAAATCGCCGAGCGCTTCCGCCGCGTGGGCGCGTGTAAGAGCCTGATGTTGCACGCTCAGAGCCTTGATCAGTTCGCCAATGATGCGACCTCGGATCGCGGCGTCACCGCTCTTGCCCAGTTCAATCGCTGCTTCGAATTGGCGATCGGTGTGCGGCGACAGATCGGCATGGAGGTTCTGTATGAGTTCGTCGATGCGGTCCATGGCGCCCCTCCCTCCGCCGCATCATACTCGCAGAGCGGCGACGTCAGTTAATGACTTGGTCGGCCCGTAACTCCTCGATCTCCTTGCGATCAATACCGGCTTCGCGCAGGACTTCTTCGGTATGCTCGCCGAGCGAGGGCGGGCGTCGCCAGAACTTCGCGGGCGTTACGCTGAAACGCATCCCGGGATTCACTGTCCGGACCTGACCAGCCTGAGGGTGCTCCCAAATCGAGAAGCTTTCGTTGGCGACGATCTCGGGATCATCGAACAATGTGTCGTAGGTATGCACCGGGCCGCCGGGGCAATCGGCTTCCTCGATTAGCTTGAGCCAGTGCGCGCTCGGCTGTTCGGGGAAGAGCTTCGCGATACCGCGCAGAACAGTGCGCATCCGCTCGCGGCGATCCTCGACCTGCCACCATTCCGGATGGCCGATCGCCTTGGTCAGACGCTCCCACTGATCGTCGGTATAGGGAGCGATCGTGACGTAGCCGTCCTTCGTCTGGAACGGATCGAGGCTCATATTCTTGGGGGCCTGGCCCTTGAACTCATCTTCGGGCACGAAGATATAGCCGACCATCGTGTCGTTGGCGACGAAATTCATCATCGCCTCGACCATCGGGACGCGCAGGTACTGGCCCACACCGCGGGTCCGCGCCGTATGCAATGCGGCAGCGATTCCGATGGCCGCGGTCATCCCGCTGACCTTGTCGGCGATGACGGTCTTTACGGCCGTTGGCCTACCACCCGGTCCGCCCTGGACGGCCGCCATCCCGGTGAAGCCCTGGATAACGGGGTCGTAGGCGGGCGCATCGGCGAGCTTGCCCTTGGGGCCGAAGCCGTGAATCGAGCAATAGACGATTTTGGGATTGACCTTGCGGATATCGGCGTAACCGATACCGAGGCGGTCGGCGACGCCGGGGCGATTATTCTCGATCATCGCGTCGCACTTCAGCGCCAGCCGTCGGATCAGGTCGCGGCCATGCTCCTTGCGCACGTCGACGACGATCCCGCGCTTATTGCGGTTGAACATCAGGAAGTAGGCGCCGACCTTGTTCTTCTGTGGGCGATTTACGAGGCGAGCTGTGTCGCCGGTCGGCGCTTCTACTTTGATGACGTCGGCACCAAGATCTCCGAGCAGCATCGTGCAGAACGGACCTGAGACAGCCTGCGTCAGGTCAAGAATCCGAAATCCAGCTAAAGGTCCGTCTGCCATCCTGCTTATCCCTGCAATAAATCTCGGGCCGCGTTACTGATTTATAATCTTGGCGCGGCGCAGTTCTTCGATCTGTTCGCGCGGAATTGAGGCCTCGCGTAATATCTCCTCGGTATGTTCACCAAGCAAGGGCGGTCGACGCGTGATACGCGCCTGCGTCTCGCTGAAACGCCATCCGGGGCGAGGCGTGCGGATCGTGCCGGCGTCCGGATGCTCGTAGGTGATGAAACTCTCGTTCGCAATCACTTCGGGGTCGTTGAAGAGCGTGTCGTAGTTATGAACCGGACCGCCCGGACAATCGGCCTCTCTGATTATGTCGAGGGCAGTTGAGGTCTTCATCCCGGCAAACAGTTCGGCCATCCCTTTGAGGCTCGCGCGAAGGCGCTCGCGACGGTCCGAGATCCACCACCATTCCGGATGGCCAGCGGCGGTCGTAAGGCGCTGCCACTGATCGTCAGTGAAAGGCGAAATCGTGACGTAGCCATCTTTCGTCTTGAAGGGATCGAGGCTGAAGCTCTTCGGCACCTGATCCTTAAACTCGTCGGACGGCACGAAGGCATGCCCGATCATCGAGTCGTTGGCCGCAAAGGCCATCATCGCCTCGACCATCGGGATTCGGATGTACTGTCCGACGCCGCGATTACGGGCGGCATGGAGTGCAGCGATGATGCTCAATGCGGCGGTCATCCCGCTGATCTTGTCGGCCAAGGCCATCCGCACTGCGACCGGCTTTTGGCCGGGGCCACCCTGAACGGCGGCCATCCCGCTGTAGCCCTGAATCACGGGATCGAAGGCGGGGGCATTGGCGCGCGGCCCTTTGGGGCCAAAGCCGTGGATCGAGCAGTAGACAATCTTATGATTGACCTTGCGAATATCGGCGTAACCGATACCGAGTCGGTCGGCGACGCCCGGACGATTGTTCTCGATAATCGCGTCGAACTTCGACACCATCATCTTGATAAGATTCGCACCCTGCGCCTTCCGGATATCGATAACGATACTGCGCTTGTTGCGATTGAAGGCGAGGAAGCTCGCGGAGACCCCGTTCTTCTTGGGGATTCCCATCCGCCGCGTGGAGTCGCCGTCAGGCGGCTCGACCTTCACAATATCCGCACCCAGGTCGCCCAAGGTCTGCGTGCAATAGGGACCTGAGACAACCTGCGTGAGGTCGAGTATACGAAAGCCGGAAAGCGGTCCGTCCGCCATCGATAGAATCCTTCTTACAAATCCTTCTCGCCGATTATTCGCTTCGGTTTGAGGTGATTAACCCGCTGGCGCCTCTGCCGTCAAGCTAAAGAGGACCGCTCGTTCGATCTCCTTATTTCAGCCGCGCATGTGCCAGCGAGGGTAATTCGCGGCGGACGCGATCCTGATACTCCATATCGATCGGCGCAATCGCCGCGCCCTCCTGATCCCCGGCTCGCGCCAACACTCTTCCCCAGGGATCTACGATCATCGAGTTGCCGTAATCGCTAAAGCCGTGAACGTTCGGGCCGAACTGCGCCGGCGCGATGACATAGCACTGATTCTCGATAGCACGAGCCCGAATCAAGGTTTCCCAATGCGCTTCCCCGGTTGGAAAGGTAAAGGCGCTGGGAATCATCAGGATACGAGCGCCAGCAAAGGCGAGGTGACGATAAAGCTCCGGAAAGCGTAAATCGTAGCAGATGCTCATCCCTACCGTGCCGAGCGTGGTCGGTACGCTCACTACCTCTGCCCCCGGCATCTTGGCATCGGATTCCTTGATAGTGACACGGCCCGGCAGGTCCACGTCGAAGAGATGAATCTTGCGATAAACCCCCAAAAGCGATCCATCGGGGCCAAAAAACACCGAAGTGTTATAACGACGTTCCTCGCCGGGTACGTGCTCGGTGATCGATCCCGCGAGCAGATGGATCTCCAGTTCGCGCGCCAGTCCGCTCATCAGGGTCAGCGTCGGCCCCTCGATCGATTCGGCTGCCGCCGGTTCGTCGGGACGCTTGCCGCGCCAATTAAACACTTCGGGTAGCGCCACGAGTCGCGCGCCGCGAGCGGCGGCGAGTCTAATCAGATGTTCAGCTTTGGTCAGATTGGCAGCTTTATCGCTGTTGGTACTCATCTGAATGGCGGCGACGAGATGCGTCATTATCTACGCTCCATCGGGCTAGTAGCGTGGTGTCTTCGGATCGACGGTGAGGGACCATTCATCGATGCCGCCGGTCAGGTTGGATACGTGCTCGAAGCCCGAGCGTGCGAGATACATCGCGACCTGGGCGCTGCGCATCCCGTGATGGCATACGACGACCAACTCGGAATCCAGGTCGAGTTCATTCATTCGCGCCGGAATTTCGCCCATCGGGATATGCACCGCGCCGGGAAACGGCGCTATTTGGATCTCTTCGGGTTCGCGCACGTCCAGGATCGTAATCGTATCGCCACGATCGAGGCGCGTGCGTAACTCCGTCGGTTCAAGCTCGCCAATCTCCATTTCAATCCTTAACGCCTTGCTCCGCAGACTCGTTAACTATGCGCACGTCGCAGACTCCTTTGCTCGCTCCGCCTAAGGCTTCGCTAGTGTCGAGGTGGGCACGGTCCCTCCGGCACCGATGTCTTCTTAGTTGTCCGATCTTGGTTGCGCGGCTCTGGAGAGTCAACGGTTCATCGCATACGGTTAGAGACTCGCTATGGCCCGAGACGATTATCATGAAGAGCGGATGGCTCCGTACAACGAGCGGATCGCCCAGTTGCAGAAGCGCGGCACTTTCGGTGCGGCGGTGATGCTGACCGCGATCGAGGAGGCGCAGCGTGGCGCGCGCGAAGGAGAGGTGCCGGTCGGAGCCCTTATTCTCAAAGAGAATCGGGTTATCGGGGTCGGGCACAATTTGCCGATCGCGATGAGCGATCCTACGGCGCATGCGGAGATCGTCGCCCTGCGCGATGCGTGTGCTTACCTCGGCGACTATCGCCTCGATGGTGCGGACCTCTATGTGACTCTCGAACCCTGTGTCATGTGCGTGGGTGCGCTGATTAACGCCCGTATCGATCGGGTTTACTACGGCGCTCGCGACGAAAAGGCAGGGGCGCTTGGTTCGGTCTACGATATCGGTCGCGACGGACGGCTGAACCATCGGATTGAGGTCTACGGCGGTATCATGTCGACAGAGGCTACCGAAGTGTTGCGCGATTTCTTCAAGGCGCGTCGCTAGTCGCTATAAGAATTACTGTTGCTTGCCCCGCCTCCAAGGGTGCATCGTGGATTTGCAGGACGATAGGAGGGGCACCTATGGACGAGTCCGGCAAAGGAGTGGCGCCTGCTGCGCCCTCACCACCATCGGGGTTCGCGCTCGATCCCGCGATCGAAGCGCTGAATCTGCAGGACACCGCAAAGAAGGCCGCGTATATCCTCAAGAAGGCGCATCCACACGTCGTCTTCACCAGTGGTCGGCGGGATAAGGCCGGGCAGGCGAGCGCGATGGCGAGTAACGTGGTGCATAATCGCAAGTGGATCGTGCAGACCTACGTGCCGAGCGTGGCGCGCGATCGATGCCAACAGTGCGTCGATCAGAATCCGAGTAAGACCACCACATCGAGTATCGCAGCGTTATTGCTGGAGGTGCTTGAGAATCTGGCGGACGATGTTCTGTCGCATCTGAGCAAGCATCTCTCCGGCGATGCGTTCGACGTTGAGCCGGTGACGCAGGATGCCGAGGCTGTCAAGCAAACGATTCGGAGCTTACCGGGGCTCTCGAAGTTTCTCGATCACGAGGGCGGTTTGGTGCGCTGGCACGCGCAGTTCTAGATTCGCAGGAAGATCTCGCGGCTGCCTTCGACGGTGAGCTTCTTCACCGAGGTGACGCGATCGCTGAACTGCGCGAGCGTCGATACCTCACTCGAACCGACGTCGACCAGCACGGCAAAGATCGTGAACTTGAGATCTTCTTTGCGCTCGCGCAGATGGGCGAGCCATTCGGGTGCAACTTGGCATTCACCGTCGGTGATGACGACGATATCGCCCCGCTTGAGCTTCTTGTCTTCGAGCAGCGCCACGGCCGCATCGATCGGCGCTTGAAAATCGGTGCCGCCGCCGGGGAAGTACTCGGCCATTTCGAGCACTTTCGGAAGTTCGGGCCGATAGCGGCGCTGGTTGTTCAGATCGATGACGCGGAGACTCTCGGGCCCGGAAGAAAAGAGCACCGCGCGAAAGAGACGACGCTGGCGCCGCGCGATATCCATCAGGGTGAGACTTACCGCCTTAGCCCACAGCTCTTTGTCACCCTGCATCGACGAGCTGACGTCGATACAGACGATCATCGGGCCTTTGCCCTTCTGTTCGTCCTCGCGGAGACTGTATTGAAGAACTTCACCTTCGAGCAGGCGACGATAGAAGTCGGAACGCAGCCCCGGATGATGCATCGCGACGAGTTCCGGCGGAATCAGCCGGCCAAGTTCGCTGCCGCGCTCGATTTCATAAGTCTCGGCGATCCCTCGGTCGAGCGTGCGACGGCGGATCGCGTGCGCATCCTGCTTGAACCGTCCGACCAATCGCGCCAATTCGCCGAGCCGTTTGTTGCGCGCCAGATGGCGCCCTAGTTCGAGACGCTCATTGGCCGAGGATTTGCCACCCTGGCCGAACTCATTGCTGAAGTCGTGACTATCTTGCGCGACGCGATCGATCTCCTCGGCAAGCTGCGCGGTCCGCATCTGCATCCGCTTCAGCTCGGTCTTGTCGCTATGCTTCAGCGTGTCTTCGAACATCCGCGTCTTTTGATTGAGGCGAGCCTCGGAGACTTTCGCTGCACGCCCTGCGGCATCCTTTAGCTCTTCGATCTTTTTCTGGAGGTCCTTCGCTGCCGCCGGATCAGCCTCGCCGTCGGCGTTCTCCTGCTCCGAGAGCTCCTGTGCATTTTTTACGGCCGCGGCCCGCTCTTCGAGATCCTCCTCTTGATGCTTGAGGTCCCACAGATCGAGCATCTCCCCCCGATTGATCAGCTTCTCGCTGCGGACCATCTCGAGCACCTGCTCGCCCATCACAAGAGCTGCGATGACCGCCTTATCCTCCTCGAGCAGGGTGCGCTCTTTGAGCATCGCGAAAGCAGCCGAAGGCAGAACCTGCTCGAGAATTGTACGATTCAGAACAGCGCTGCGTCGCACGTCGTCGGGCTTGAGCCATACGAGGTTGTACTTGAAGAGTCCGAAAAAGAGGTCTTGCAGGAGCGCGCCGAAATGCGGGACGAGTGTCTCGCCGTCTTCGATCAGTTGGCCGATGGGTTTAGATGACAGGCCGAGTTCGCCCCAAGCCCGACGGTCGTAGCTGTCGCTCTCCAGCCAGGAGGCGGTTGATGGCACGCGCGGAACATAGAGCGGGCGCGGCTTTACGGCTTTCTTAGCTCGGGGCATCAATCTGCCGGTAAGACGGCTCTTGCAGGATAACACAAAGAGGGTCGTTGTGTGGGTAAAGTCGCGGAGAACTCTTGAATGAAGTCGTGTTTACATTAGAGAATCAGGCTGGACACCTACACGCGTAGAGACAGCTCTATGGATACCGGAGTCAAGGAACTCTCGCCTCGACAGCACGCCCTGCTTCTCGCCGCGGTACAGGAGTTTATCGCGAGCGCCGAGCCGGTTGGGTCGCACCAACTGGTCCAGCGCCATACGTTGGGTGTGCGCGCCGCGATGGTGCGCAATTTGATGGGCGAGCTCGAAGACGCCGGGTTTTTGCTCCAGCCCCATACGTCGGCCGGCCGGGTCCCGACCGACCGAGCCTTCCGTTATTTTGTCGATCACGTCACAGGACGGATTCCCTTCAACGATCGCGCGCAGATCGAGCTGCATTACTCGGCGCCGCAGATCGATCGGACTGCAATGATTCGCGATACCTCGCGATTTCTAGCCCTGATGACCGGTCAGGCTGCGGTGGTGACCGCGCCCCGGCTGGAATCGATCGTTATCGAGCGGGTGCAATTCGTGCGGCTGCGCGAGCGCGAGGTCCTGGCGATTTTTATTGCGGCTGCCGGCGCCGTGCAGAATCGGTTGGTCGCGACCGAGCAGGATTACAGTCAGTCGGAACTCGATCGGATGGCGGCGTATCTGAACGACTCGCTGATCGGCCGGACACTGGGTCAGGCGCGAGAATGGATCGAAGAGAGCCTGCGTGATGATCGCGCGAATTACGACTGTTTCATGCGCATCGCATTGATGCTGGGCGGAGCTATCGTCCGTGCCGAAGCCTCTGCCGAAGTCTATGTCGACGGCAGCACCAAGGTTATTGAGCAGCCGGAATTCACCGATCTTGAGAAGCTACGTGTGTTGCTACGCGCGCTCGAAGACAAGACTTCGCTACTCGATCTGCTCGATCGTTCGCTCGCGCAGGCCGGCCCGCTGGTCTCGATCGGGTCGGAGAACACCGACGCGCGCCTGACGGGATTCAGCGTCGTCGCGGCTTCCTACATGAGCGGCGCGCAGCCGCTTGGCAGTCTCGCGATCGTAGGTCCCGTCCGAATGGATTACGAGCGAGTGATTCCACTCGTAACCTACACGGCGAAGGCGCTTTCTCGTGCCCTCAACCAGTAGGCCTCGCAAGTCATTCTGAGCGAGTCTGCGAGCGGAGGATCTCGAATCCAAGCAGCGAGTCGAGATTCTTCGGCTTCGCCTCAGAATGACTTGGAGCAGCGTTCTCGAGTATTCAAACCCGGAAGCGCCAGTTCGCTCCTTCTTTCACTACATGACCTGCGGTCGGCGTCGCGAAATGAGTACCGAAGACCAGGACCGGCTTGTCGGCGTAGCGCTCGATAAAGGCGCGGCGGGTGCTCCGGGCCTGATCAGGAATCGAATCGAAGCCGCAGTTCCATTCCGGATGAGCGAATTGCACCGGATGATGCATTAGATCGCCGGTGATTACTGCGTCGGCGCCGCGTGAGGAAATCCGCACGCTGAAATGGCCGGGCGTATGACCGGGTGTCGGTTCGAGCCAGACTTCATCGGTAATCCGATGGGTATCTTCGACCAGCGTGGCGAGACCCGCGTCGACGATCGGCCGCACGGAATCATCGATCGGGTCCTTGGTGAAAGGGTCGGTATCCTTGGACCAATGGTTCCACTCGACGCGCCCGATTAGATAGCGGGCCTGCGGAAAGGTCGGCACCCAACGTCCATTCACGAGCATCGTGTTCCATCCGACGTGATCAACGTGCAGATGGGTGCACAGCACATCGGTGATTGATTCGCGCTTGAAGCCCGCCTGTTCGAGGTCTTTGAGAAAGGAGGTCTGGAGCATATTCCAAGGAGGATTCGCGCGGGGCTTATCGTTGCCGAGGCAGGTATCGACCACGATACGGCGATTCTCGGATTCGACGATTAGCGCGTGGATACTCATCTTCACCCGTCCGTTCGGATCGGCGAAGTGTGGCTGCAACCAGCTCTCGCGCTGGATATTTTCGGGCGTCGCCTCAGGCAGGACGAAGGTGCCTTTCGAAGCGGTCTCCATCTCGACCACGCGGGTGATTTTTACGTTACCGATTTCCCATCGATTCACGATTGTCGGCTCCACGTCAAAGATGGAGCAACTTAGCGCGGATGGGCATTAAGCGCCAAGATTCGGCGATCGAAGCTTCAACGGATGTAATACCCGGTGACGTGCCACGAGCCGTCGGCATTGCGCATTGGAGTGACCGTTTCGACCGCCGACTTCTTGTGCGCGAAAGAGCTGTTGTACTGAATCACGACGTACTGGCCGTCGGGAGCCCCTGGCAAGCTCGTCGTATACTTCGCGCTGGCGAACTTGCGCGAGACTAGTTCACCGAGAGGATCGCGCGCCGCCGATACCTGCATCGCCCAGGCCTGCTCTGGAATGTGCTGCTGAAAGAAGTCGCTCGCCTGCGTCCAGCTCTGCGCGTAGTCGTCGCTATCGATAAGCTTCAGCCACGCGTCGGCCGCTTTGGTGGCGGCTGAGACAGCAGCGGTATCATCGGCAGGCGCCGGAGCAACGTGCACTAGTGAAAACAGACATAAAACGGCGATACCGGCCAACGCTTTTCTCATCGTAAGGCTTCCTTCCATCAGCGTTCGGAACTGGAAAGTAACTTATGCAGCTGTCACGCGAAGAAATAGACGGATTGTTGAGCGCTTCGCGCATGAGGAACCGGCTGCTCCGATGAGAAAAAGATCTAAAACCATTTCAGCGTTGAGCGATCTCACGATTCGCCCCGCGCGGCCATCTGATCGCGACGCGCTACTGCCGCTGATCTGCGCCTACTATCGCTTCGACCATATCCGCTTCAATCCGCGGACGATCAGGCCCGCGCTCGATCGTTTGCTGCGGAGCCGCTCGCTCGGCCGGGTCTGGCTAATCTGCGACGGCGCTCGCAGCATCGGCTACGTCGTCCTGACCTACAATTGCGATTTGGAATTCGGCGGTACCGAGGGAATGGTAACCGATCTCTTCATAGATGAGGCTTATCGAGGTCAGGGTCTGGGTCGCAGAGCGCTTGAGGTCGTCGATGACTACTGCCGAGCGAAGCGTATAGGGATGGTCGAACTACAAGTCGAGCAGGATAACGTTGTGGCGCAGAAGTTCTATCGACGGATTGGGTTCAAGCAGCTGACCCGTATCGTGATGACGCGCAAGGTCGGGGCGCGCTAACCCTCCATATCACTGTAGACGTCACCCTCGGGAGCGTAGTTCTCGAAGCGCGTGTACTGGCTGAGATAGGTCAGCTTGGCGGTACCGGTCGGGCCGTTACGTTGCTTGGCGATAATCACCTCGGCGACGCCGGGCTCTTTGCTGTCGCGATGGTACATCTCGTCGCGGTAGATGAACGCGATAACGTCGGCATCCTGCTCGATTGCGCCTGATTCGCGAAGGTCGGCCAGCAGCGGACGGCGATCCGGTCGCGTCTCGACCTGCCGATTCAACTGCGAGAGCGCGATTACCGGCACGCGCAGCTCCTTGGCGAGCCCTTTGAGCGACCGCGAGATCTCCGCGATCTCCTTTTCGCGCGATTCACCGGGCTTGGACGAACGCATCAACTGAAGGTAATCGACAACGATCAGCCCGAGATTCGAGCCGCGCTCACGCATCAGGCGGCGGCACTTGGCCTTCAGCACCAGCGGCGAGGTATCCGAGTTATCGTCGATAAAAATGGGCGATTCCGAGAGCCGCGCCGCAGCCTGCGCCAGCTTGGGGAAATCGCGCTCACCCAGAAAGCCGGCGCGAGCCTTGGAGCTATCGACGCGCGCCTCCGCACAAAGCATTCGAAGGGCGAGCTGCTCCTTGGACATTTCGAGAGAGAAGAACGCGACGCCCACCGGCGGATCAGCTTCAGTAGCTGCGTAGGTGGCGAGGTTCAGCGCGAGGGCCGTTTTGCCCATACTGGGGCGCGCCGCGATAATCACAAGGTCGCCGGGCTGAAGGCCCGCGGTCATCCGGTCGAGATCCGTGAAGCCGGTCGGCACACCGGTGACGAGTTCCTTACGCTCGTAGAGCCTTTCGAGCAGCGCGACCGACGCCCGCGTGACTTCCTGCATCGTGTGGAACGATTGCCGGATACGACGCTCGGAGATCTCGAAAATCCGATGCTCGGCTTCGTCGAGATACTGATCGACGTCGGCGGGCGCATCGTAGGCGCCGGCAGCGATTTCCGTCGTAGCTGAGGCTAGGCTGCGCAGCACAGCCTTCTCGCGCACGATACGCGCATAATAGGGGACGTTAGCCGCCGTCGGGACAATGGATGCCAGTTCCGCGATATAGCCGGGGCCGCCGATCATCTCGAGGGCACCCTTGGTGCGGAGAGCCTCGGTCAGGGTGATCGCATCGACGGGCTGATTACGGTCGACGAGCGCGATCATCGCTCGGAAGATTTCGCGATGCGATTCGCGATAAAAATCATCCGCCGAAACGATTTCGATCGCCTGGTTGATCGCATCGTTGTCGAGCAGCACCGCGCCCAACACCGACTGTTCAGCTTCCAGATTTTGCGGGGGAACCCGTCTTAAAATATCGTCAGATGCCGCTGCGGCCGCCACAACTACCTCACCTCGAACGCATGAGCGCGTGCGATCGAGATACTCCAAAAATAATCTGACCTTAAGTGTGACGTAATTGCGGAAGGCTTATCCAGTAGCTGTCCACCCGTCATTAGGTGGTTACCAACAGGGCATCAACAGGCTTTATCGACAAGCAGTGGATTGTCGAATTATCCAGGATGCGGCACGAGTGACTTCTTTTGTCCGACGCTGTTTGCGTCACTCAACGGCGGCGGCGAGGGGGCTTGCGGCGAGCGAGCAGGGGGCCGAGCGCCAGACCGAACAGGAAACCGCCGACATGCGCCCACCAGGCAATGCCACCAATAAGCGGTCCCGAGCCGCTCGCGATTCCCGAGTAAAGCTGCAACGCGAACCATACGATTAGGAAGAAAATCGCCGGGATTTCGAGCACGCGGATAAAGAACAGGAAGGGTACGACCGCGGTAATCCGTCCGCCGGGAAAGAGCGCCAGATAGGCGCCGAGCACACCGGCGATCGCGCCGCTGGCACCGACGACCGGTATTCGCGATTCGGGCCCCATAGCGACCATCGCGAGTCCCGCGATAATTCCCGCGAGCAGGTAGAAGACCAGATAGCGCCTCCTTCCCATCCGTTCCTCAATCGCCGGTCCGAAGATAAAGAGGTAGAGCATGTTGCCGGCGATGTGAGCGAATCCTGCGTGGAGAAACAGCGCCGTGATTAGCGTGATGAGCGCTGCGGATTGTTCGCGTGCGATCGATGCAGGAACCATCGCGAACCGCTCGAATACCCGCACCGCATGTGGCCCGAGCCGGATCTCGATCGCAAACACCGCGACATTCGCCACGATGAGCAGCGAATTTACCGGCGTGAGGCGATGCTCAGCCTCGCTATCGCGCAACGGAATCATCGATTAAGCCGGTCAATCGCTGCAGCTCATCACGCTGTGATTTAGTGACGAGTTAAGTCTACGCGAAAGGATGACAGTGGTCCCTCTGCGCCAAATAAAAGGGCCGAGCGGCTTGACCGCACGGCCCTCGTTTCGTTGGACAAGATCGATCAGCCCGGCCAAGGATTGCCGTAGGTGTCGAGGCAGGCGACGGTGTTCACCGGCTTGCGCTTGACCTGGTAGTGATGGCCCTGCGGATAGCCGATCGGCATCAGCGCGTAGGTCTGCACGTCAGCCGGAAGATTCAAGATCGCACGCACCTCTTCCTCGTAAAACGCATGGATCGTCGTGAGGACGGTGCCGAGGCCAAATGCGCGGCAGGCGAGAATCACGTTCTGCACCGCGGGATAGATGCTCGATCCGGCGGTTCGGCCCGCAGTGGCCATACGGGCTTTCATATCGTCGGTCAGCTTCGCTCCCGCCCATCGTGAGGCCTTCAAGCAGGGCACGAGCAAGACCGGCGCGTCGCCCATGTGATCGAATAGATGCACGACCGCTTTGAAAAAGCGTTCGTATTTCTGCTGGTCCATGTGTTCAGGCGCCGTTGCCCCGGCATAGAGTCCGAGCAGGATGTCGGAGGCCTTCTTATAGACTGCGCCCAGCTGGCGGCGCTTTTCCGCATCCTTGACGACCATGAAGAGCCACGATTGAGCGTTGCTGCCCGAGGGGGCGCGGATCGCGGCGTCGAGCACTTTGGTGATGATCTCGTCGGGTACCGGATCGGTCTTGAAGCGCCGGATAGCGCCTGCCGAATAGATAACGTCGAATAGATTGGTTTCTGGCATAGCCTCACTCACCCTTGGTAACTGCCGACGCGCAATACGGTGTCGGCGTGCTGTGCTCGTGTCTTATCATCCTCTGCGCTGCGACGGGAAGGTCATTTGCTCAACTTCACGATACGACGCTGGATTGCGTAACGGACCATATCGGCGGTCGTGCGCAAGTTGAGTTTTTGTTTGAGATTCTCGCGATGAACCTGCGCGGTCTTGGGACTGATTCCCAAGCGTGGCGCGATCTCCTTACTGGTGGCGCCTTGCGATCGCCTCGTGCGCGGCCGCCGCGATCGCACCCCCGTCGAAAGGCACGCACAGGTATGCCGCATACTGCGCGAAAATGCGATCCTCGGCCGCTCGCCGCATTCCTGTTTCTCTGTGTGCCGCAAGACTGCGGCAGACCGTCTGAGCGTCGGCTATAACCCCCATTGAGTCCAGTTTGGAAGCGAGCTTGAGCGTATGAGACGACGCGACGAAGGACATCACCTCGGGTGAACCGATCGCGACGATCCAGGCGTCGAATCCTCCTGCGGTGGCGAGAGCAGCGCCAAGACCGATGTACCGCTTGTTCTCCGGGAGCTTCGAACAAGCTGCGACGGTCGATTCCAGCAGCGCCTGTTCAGCCGCGGAGTCATCGCGCTGTTGAGTTACTTTGCGTAGCCGATCTGCACCATCAGATGATCGCGCACGCCAGAACGCGATTGATTCTTCGGCTGGTTGTTTGTGCAGAATCGCGCGCGCCGCTTGATTCGCCAACTGCACCGCGCCACGCATCTGATCGAGCGATCGCCCTAAAGGTGCAATCGCGAGACTGATGATACGCAGATCATCTTCGGAGTTGGTCTGCGCGACGGCCTCGATCGGGGTCGTCGCTTTGCCATTGAGATGCGCCGCGATTGCACCCGTTCGGATGTGCAGTGACTGAGCGACGTTCCACGCACGGCGCAGGTGACGTTCGGCCAGGGAACGTACGACGCCAAGCGCGGAATCAGAGAGGGAAGGGACTAGCGCTGTGCTCGTTCCGCTCGACGAAGCGCTTTGCCACTCGACCACACAAGCGAGCCCATCGCAGGCCGTCCTCGCGAGTTCGGTCAGACGATCGATCTCGATTCGCAGAATCTCGATTCGCAGCGCCGACGCCCTATCCCGGTCGGCATGAGCCTGCTGAAGCATGCTCGGTCGGAGGGTAGGGTGCCTTTGTTCACGATTACCCTGTGACGCTACGGATGCGATCCGGGTGCGTTGGGCTGCGCCTTCAACGCTTCGCCGAGCAGCTGCATCTCCTCGCCGAAATGCTTCCAATCGCCCCGCTTGAGCGCATCGAGAGCTTGATCGTAATGCACCGCAGCAGTCTGTGCTGCAGTGCCGGCGTTTGTGACAACGGTCGTCGCGACCGCCGGTGCACTCGGCCCGCCCGGTGTGATCGCGGGTGCAGGTAGTGATTCGCCTTTGAAGAGCGCCTCCAGGGTCGATTTCAGATCAGGACCCATCACCGTGCGATCGCTGTACGATGCGATCACTTGAGTCAATTCCGGCAACTGTCCGTTCTGTGCCCGAATATACAGAGGCTCGACGTATAGGAGCGCATCCTCGATGGGAATAACCAACAAATTGCCGAGGAGGACCTTGGAACCCATCTGATTCCATAGCGACAAGTTCTTCGAAATGTCGGGGTTCTGATTAATCCGCGCTTGAATCTGATACGGACCGTAAAATAATCGATCCTTCGAGAACGCGAACTCGAACAGATGGCCATAATCGGCTCCATCGCAGCGTGCCGCCAGCCAGGCGATCATGTTGTCGCGCCCCTGCGGTACCATCGGGAGCATTAGGATGTACTCGGCGTTCTTCTCGCCGGGCAGCCTCATATTGACGTAGTAGGGTTGCATCGGTCCGGTCACATCTTCGTAGCTCTCGCGCGGAAAAGACCAAACGTCTTCACGATTATAGAAGACCGCCGGATCGGTCATATGGTAGGTGCCGTAGATGGCTGCCTGAATCAAAAAGAGCTGTTCAGGATAGCGGATGTGCGCGTGCATATCCGCCGGCATCGCGCTGATGGGCTGGAACAGATGCGGATAGATATGCGACCAGGTCTGAATGATCGGGTCCGTGATATCGGCGACGAAAAAGGTGGTCTCGCCAGTATAGGCGTTGACAGTCACCTTGACCGAGTTGCGGATATAGTTGATTTGGCCGTCGGTAGTCTGTGAGTAGGGATAGTAATTACTGGTCGTATAACAATCGATCATCCAGTAGAGGCCCCCATCGTGGATTACCAAATAGGGGTCGTTGTCCTGGCCGAGGAACGGAGCGATTGTGCGGACGCGTTCGCTGATATTACGGCGAAAGAGGATCTGGCTGCCCTTAACGATATTCTCCGTCACCAGCAGATTGGTGTCGCGGTAGTAAAGGGCAAAGAGGATGCGCCGCCAGAGGCCATCGATCGCGACTCCGGCGTGTCCTTTGTAAAAGTCGAAAACGTTGTCGTTGCCGCTCGGATAATCGAACTCCGGTGTCGCTGAATTCACGATCGCGTAGACGTCGGGAGCTTCTCCGAAATAGATTCCGGGCCGCGTGACATCGAAGCCGATCGTCGACTGCGGCGGGATATTTTTCATGTAGAGCACCGGCAGACCTTCCTGGTCCTTGGTGTTCACCGGGCTCATCACGAGGCCGTAGCCATGGGTAAACTTGAGATGGCGATTGACCCAGGTCTGGGCATTAGCCGGCAGCAGATCAACGTTAAGTTCGCGCCCCGACAACATCACCTGAGTCTCGTCGCCGTCGCCGAGCCAGTAGCGATCGATATCGACGTCGAGAAAGTTGTAGTAAAGGCGAATCTCCTGAAGCTGCTGATACGTCGCAATCAGCGGTCGCGGGTCCCAGAGCCGGATATTTTTTACCGTCGCCGCATCCTGCTCGAGCGAAGCGAGGGTTAGCTTCCCCGTGCCCTTAAAAGGCTTCACATCGACGTTATCGAGTTGATAGGCTTGCCGGGTCATCTGGATATTCCGCGTGATGTAGGGCTGCTCGATCCTCAGTTCGTCTGGCTTGACCCAGAGCTTTTCGACGACTGGTCCGACGAAGTTCAGCAGCAGCGCCGGGCCAAAGAGCGCGATCGCCGCTCCGAGTGGCAAGCGAACACCGCTTTCCCGCACATTGGCGATGCAGAGCATCGCAGCTATGACCGCGAGAACGACGAGAATCCATAGCCCCGGTTTCCACAGGATTTCATCGACGTAGCGCAAGCCGAAGACCACGCCGTTGGTATGGAGGGTCAGGGCGTAGCGCGCCAGCCAATAGCCAAACCCTCGCTGCAGAAAGAACAGCCCGAGGAGGACGGAAAGATGAGCCGCGCAAGGGCGGCTGATCTGCGGCGGCGACTCGCGGAAATCCAGCCCGCCGCGTATCCAATAAACGGCACCCGTCAGGATCGCGGTTACTGCCAAAATCGCGAAGAAGAGATCGCGCAGTTCTTCGAGCAAGGGCAGCGTGAAGATGAAAAAGCCGATATCGAGACCAAAGGCCGGATCGCGCGAGCCGAAATCCGTTCGATTCAGCCCCTTGAGATATATATCCCAACTCGAACTCTCGCTGGTCGCGACAAAGACTCCCAGCAAGGCCGCAACGCCGAGGATAATCAGCTTCCAGGGAACGCGATCTCCCAGCGATCGAAGCAACTCAGGGAGGTTCACTTCTCCGACCGAATCGGCACGCCTGACTACGTGCAGACGCTCACGTTCCCGGCTTTGCCGGAACGCAATCAAGCCGCTCGTGCCCGTGACGACAAAGGTGATCAGCCATACGATCCCGAAGATCGCGGTTTGCGCCAACAGCGTTGTGGTAAAGACGTCGCGAAAGCCGAGCGATTCGAACCAGGCCAAATCGATCAGCAGGCTGTCGGCGAGGTTAAGGAC
Organism: Binataceae bacterium (SeqCode); assembly: GCA_035541875.1. Classification (GTDB taxonomy): domain Bacteria; phylum Desulfobacterota; class Binatia; order Binatales; family Binataceae; genus JAJPHI01. Next base: position 5,375 of record DATKML010000053.1, on the reverse strand, counting down.
GATGAACGTTGCGAGGAGTATCGCAGCGATGACGATCAGAAAATTGCGTGGCCGCATCGGTTACGGGTTTTACTACGCGCCCCGCCCAACCTGCAAAACGTGCTCCTGAACAACTTCGGGCGGGCAGAGCCAGAGGAACAATTTCAGCGATATATAGCCGACCACCAACCAGTCGAGTTCGCCGACAAGCGGCACCAAATCGAGTTCCAGCGCGGGCGGTGTGAGCAGGATAAACAGTCCTATGAAGGGGACGGCTTTGGCCAGAACCGAAACACGATGGTCTTTCATCAGGCGATAGAAGACCTTGAAGAAGTGCGGTAGGTAGCGCAGAAATCCGACGACTCTCGTTGGATTAACGATCTGCGCTCGAGCAAAATTGCGTACCACGACTACACCTGATCCGATAATAGCACATCGGCGCTACTTACGGCGCACGCAATGATCGCGGTCTGGGCGAAGCGGTCTTTCAACTATGTGCCGGGGTCAGCTTTAGCGACGGTCGAAAGCGTAGGAGCCATCCGCCGATAAATGTCGATACCATTATCAGCAGAACCGCCGGTGCCACGTGCCACGTGAAGAGATGCAGCGGTTCGTCGACCGGACATTCGACCCGCATCACGGCGAAGCTGAATAGCATCGCGCCGCCTCCGACGAGCATGCCGCTGATAAACCCGCGCAAGGGTGCGTTTCGAGCAACCGCCCAGGCAAGGCCGATCCACGGGGCCGTTGCGAATAGGGTCGTACCAAAGGCGCAAGGAAGTCCGGTCCGTACGAAAGTGTCGAGTGGATAGTCCGGTTTGATCGGCACACGCGTCAGCAGCCATATTCCGGCTAACGCGAGTGTCAGGGTGAGGCCGGTTTCGCCCTTACTGAGGGCCAGTCCGGGAACGGCGCTCCGCAATGCGAGATGCGCGGCGAGGGTTGCCGCGCCGCCGAAAAAGAGCAGCTCCAGCAGATAATCGGGCCGATGGAGCATCGACGACAGGTCGGCGCGACTATGGGCTGTCACCCACGCCGCGACGATCAGGTCCACTATCAGCCAAAGGGCCAGCCGCAGACCGACGGATAGCCTCGGACGCACCGGCCGCAGATCGGCGACTATATGGTCGACGATCGCGCTATGGCGCTGTTCGGGTGTAATCGGATGCCGAACGGTCACTTTCCACCGCCAATCAAATCGCGCAGAGCCTTGTAAGCCCGATGGGCCCGCAGTTTCATCGCTCCAACCGAAGTTCCAGCACGGGCTGCGGCGTGATCAAGTGAAAGTCCGTCGAGCTTCAGCATCGTAAAAGCCTCGCGCTGGACCTTGGGTAGGCTAGCCAGCGCTTCCTGGAGATCAGGCTGGGGCTCCGGCGAGGTTTCCGCTATAGCTTCGGGCGGCTCTGCGGAGAGTTCCTCCCAGCGTGCCCGCGACCATCGCCGCCGCGAGTAGTCGATCGCGATATTACGCGCGATTGCAAACAGCCACGGCTCGAGTGGGCGCCCCGGCTGGTAGCTGTGACGCGCTTCGTACAATCCGAGCAGAACCTCCTGATAGACATCGTCCAAATCCTCCGCGCCGGCGATTCGTCGGCGAAGGAATGCCCGCACCGATGGGCCAATATCATTGAGCAATGCCCGGCACGCTTCGGCATCGCCGCGCTGCAGCCGCGCCATCAGATCAGCACGTCGCAGGCTTTGTTCCGCGCGATCGTCGGTGCCCTCTGCATGCTTCATTCTTGGCGGTGGTCGAAAAGTTACTCAGGTCGTCGGGAAAGGCCGGATTTTATCCAAAGACGAATCGATCCCCGGTAAAAACCAGTTCCTCAGCGTAACTTTTCGCTTGCCTCCGAGAACACCGTAAATGAACGGCGTTGCGCGACGCAATCAGCCGAAACCAAGGAGATGTTAGATGAAAGCACGGACGCTTACGGGAACGGTGTTAGCCACCACGGTCGGTCTGATGTTCATGGCTCAGCCGCTACTCGCGCAGGACAGCATGAGCTCTTCGGAGAAGGCTCAAGTAAAGTGCGTGGGCGGTAACGCCTGCAAGGGCAAGAGCTCCTGCAAGAGCGCACAGAACGATTGCAAAGGGCAGAACAGCTGCAAGGGCAAGGGCTTTGTGATGGCTCCGTCGGCCAAGGAATGCACCAACATGGGTGGTCACGCCGAAGGGATGTAAACGCGCTCGGAGCACCGTTGCCCGAATGGCTGACGGTGCTCCCTTCTCTAGTCGTCCTGCTTATCGAGCCAGCGCCACAACAGATAATCGAGACTCACCCGCCCCGGTCCTGCCATCAAGAGCCAGAAGAAGATGAACATATAGAGCACTTCGTCCGTCTCGACGAAGCCATCTATTCCTACGATCTCAGGCCACTTTACTTGCACGACTGCTACCAACATGTTGAACAGCAACGGTATCGAGGTGAGTCGCGTCAGCAGGCCGATCATTATCAGGATGCCGCCGATCCACTCCGTGTAGCCGGAGAGCACGGCGCTCAGATGCGGATACGGGATACCCCACTCAACGAAGTGTTGGGTAAAGGCGTCGAGATTCTGAAGCTTGCCCCATCCGGTTTCGACCCAGAAGTAGCCGAAATAGAGCCGCATCAGCAGGGGCGCAAGCCAATTAAGCGCGTCGGCGATCTTGAGCCACAGGTTTGCCAACACTCGAATCTTCGCCCTCATCAAAGCCTCCGATCACGCGGGCGATCTTCCTCGCCCATCGCAATTTAATTCGCTTAGGCGAGATGAAAGTTACGGTTCGCGCCAAGCTCTACGCGCGGTTGGAATGGAGAGGTCTGAACTCCCAACGCTTGCGTGATTAAGCCAAAGACTCGCCAAAACGATTGGGTTACACTTTTCGTAGATGCTTATAGCAGGGACTGGGCAAATCGAACGGATAGGTGATCGGCGTAAGCGGCTGGAGAACGGGGGCGACATGAGCACGATGAAGCGGCGGATGCCGTTGGGCGATTTTCTCGTAGCCTACCTCAAAAAAATCGGCACCCGGCACGTCTTCGGTATCCCGGGTGACCTGGCCCTGAAGCTCTTCTTCACGCTGGGCCGCAAGCAGGATCTCGATATCGTGACTTTTGCGCATGAGCCAGGCGTCGGCTTCGCGGCCGACGGCTATGCGCGCGCGACCGGAACGATCGGGGTCGTATGCGTCACCTACGGTGCCGGCGGCCATAACATGGTTAATCCTGTGGCGGGCTCCTTTTCGGAGCGCGTACCGCTCCTCATTTTCTCCGGCGGCCCGGGCGAGGAGGAGCGCAAGCTCGGCACGCTGATTCATCATCAGGCGCGCGAGATCGAGTCGCAGCATCGCATCTATCGCGAGGTAACCTGCGCCTCGCGCGTACTGGGTGATCCGCGCACCGCCGCTCGCGATCTCCACGACGTGATTACTGCGATTTGGGCGGAACAACGCCCCGGCTATATCGAGATTCATCGCGATATGGTCGATCGCGAAATTGAAGTTCCCGACGAGATTATCGAATGGGACGGCGTCCTGCGCCCGCTCGGATCTGATATGCGCAAGGTCGAAGAGGCTGCCCGTGAAGCTGCCGCGATGTTCAATGCGTCGCGTCGCCCGGTGCTGATCGCGGGCATCGAGATTCATCGCTACAAAGTGTCGCAGGATCTAATCGAACTGGCTGAGCGGATGGGCGCGCCGGTCTTTGCGACCGTCCTCGGTAAGGGTGCCTTCCCGATGGATCATCCGCTCTATATGGGCGTCCACGTCGGTCCGATCAGTCCAGCGCCGATCGTCGCGCGTATGGATGAAGCGGACTTCGTGCTCAACCTCGGATGCCTCCGCACGGACATGAACTTCGGCAATCGCCCGCCCACGATGATCCAGGAAAAATCGGTCTGGGCGGTCGATCGTAACGTCGATATCAAGTACCACACCTACACCGACGTAGCCGTGCGCGATTTCGTTCGCGCGCTGCTCAAGCTGGAGCTGCGGCACCATCGCGAGACCGTCACCTACGCAAGTAATCTGACCAACGGTACGCCGCGCGGCAGTCTCGATACGGCGCCGGTTAAAGTCAGTGAGGTTCTGCGTGCTGTCGAAGATTTCGTAGCCGAGAATCGTGATTACATGGTCGTTTCGGAGGCCGGCGATATGCTTTTCGGCGGTCTCGATCTGCGGGTGCCCAATGAAGGCACCTACTTCGCGCAGGGCTTTTACGCTTCGATGGGCTTTGCTGTCCCAGCCGCGCTTGGGGCACAGATCGGTCGTGAGCTGCGTCCGCTGGTGTTGTGTGGCGACGGCGCTTTTCAGATGACCGGGCCCGAAATTTCGCAAGCGCCTCGATTGCATGCGAACCCGATCGTGATCGTGGTGAACAATGGCGGATGGGGTATTTTCCGGCCCATCGCATCAGACCGGCGCGATCTGCTCGATATCCCGCCCTGGCCATATGCGCGTTTGGCGCAGGATTGGGGCGGAGTAGGGTACGAGGCCAATACCGCGACGGAATTACGCAGTGCGCTCCGCGCGGCTCATCAGAGCAAAACCTTCGCGATTATCGACGTCCACGTCGGCCGCGACGATCTCTCCCCGGTGACCGTGAAATACATCAAAGCCGCCGCCAAACGATCACAGAGCCCAAGAGAGAAGCACTAATCCGGAGATGACAACAATGAAGCCAATCTCTAAGTGCGGTAGCGAGTGCAGACTCCTAAGCGGTCACTCGACAGTCGATGGGTTTGATGCCTGTCCGACTGCAGCTTTTTCTCGACGAGAGTGGACTCGGTCAAACCGACTTCTTCATATTCGCCGGCTTTTTAGGGACCGTGCGAATGTGGGAGCGATTTACTCGAGCATGGCAGCCTCTTCTCAACGAGCCACCAAAGCTATCGGCTAAGGGATTCAAAAATCACTTACGTAGGAAGCGCAACAGTAAAAGACTTTTAGATTTCGTACGAATTCTCGCCGATTCGGGTGTTCATCGCGTGTCATCAATCATTCCCCGAGTCGCCTTTGAGCGCGCGATTTTCGACGAGTTGCCAAAATGGCAAGGACGCCTTGAGCCCGAGGTCATTCAACTTCTTCAAAACGAATACTATTTTGGCTTTTGGCATATATTGATGCACGTTCTGCTACCCATGTCTTGGGTAAATAAAAATCTGCGACTAGAAGTGATATATGATCTGAACATACAAGAAGAGGTAAAACTCAAGACCGGGTACCGGGGGTTAATTGAAAACGTGCCCGAAGCAAACCTCTTGGCGGACGAACCCCAGTAAGCGTACGGTCTTGGCCGTCTGTATTTCTCAGTAGGATAAAGCGACCATCGTTTCGAGCACGGCATAGTGTTGCGAGGTGATGATGGCCGGTTCTTTGATTCAGCAGGTAGGCGCGACGCGGCAGTGGGGGAGTACCG
>DATKML010000052.1:0-88262 GCA_035541875.1 Binataceae bacterium (SeqCode) | reverse complement strand
CGCCAACTGCGCCACGAAATCAGGCGAGGGCGGGTTACGGCGGTCGTGCTCGATATCGTTGATATAGGCGAGTCCGATCGCGGTTCCATCTTTCTTCTTCACCTGCGAAGCCAAGGCCTTTTGCGTCAGGCCCCGCTCCTTACGCAGCTCGGCAATCACTTCGCCGAAGGTCTTCATATGCGGTGTGCAGCTACGATCGCCGCCATTGGCACCTCCTCAAGAGATGAAGATTACCGCATTTCTGCGGAAGCGCCAGAGCCGAGGCTTGCGCCAAAATCTGGTCAGTGTTATTGCGTATACGCAGATACGCGTAATATCCAAGTTGAGGAGAGGCGTTATGTCACTGAATCGCGTTATGATCATCGGCAATCTCGGACGGGATTCGGAAATCCGTTACACCCCCAGCGGCGTGCCCGTTGTGAATTTTTCGCTCGCGACCGACGAATCGTACATCGACCGAGACGGCAACCGGCAGGAACATGTTGCGTGGCATCGTATCGTCACGACCGGGAAACTGGCGTTGACGTGCCGTGAGTACCTCAAGAAAGGGCGGCAGGCCTTCGTCGAGGGTCGGATCCGTTACGCGCAATGGGATGACGGCTCCGATGGTCGCAAACATCACCGCATGGAGATCGTTGCTGCTCAGGTACAGTTCCTCGGTCCACCTTCGCAAGGACGGCCGGTGGCTGCTGAGTCTTCGCTGGGAATTGAGGCGTAACCGTGCACAATCTTCACTGTGCCTTATCAAATACTTTGCCGATACACGAAGGATGTCGGTGCCGTTATGAAAGCTGAAAAGGATTCCAAACCGAAAATTGGTTGGACGGTTGAGGAGCTTGCCAAAAGTCTCAGCGTTTCCGTCCCCTTTTTGCGCCTCGAAATCAAACGCGGGAGGCTACGAGCCGTGCACTTCGGACGGCGAGTGGTTCTCTTCGACAAAGATGTCCGTCGGTATTTGGCGGATGCGGATGAGCAGATGACCTAGTCGCGACCGCGTCAAGAATCGCGAGGCAGACTCCGACCCGAGAACTCAGTTGAGACGGCTGCGATGTTGTACAAACGTGGGAACATTTGGTGGTACGAATTCGCTTTCAACGGGGTGCGCATCCGAGAAAGCTCCGGGACGGACTCCAAAACCTTGGCTCGGCAAGCGGAATTAAAGCGTCGCCGCGATATTGAGACGTCTCTAACTGGGATCAAACGCGAAAAGGCACTACAGTTTTCTCAAGCAGCAAAACAGTGGTTCGCAACCAAGACGGCACTCTCGCCCTTGGGGCTCCGCTATTATCGCCAGTACCTTCGTAAGCTAGACGCTTATCTAGGGCGCCGTCTGATAGCCGATCTGAGCCCCGACGATATTGCGAATCTGCAAAGGCGGCGACAGGAGGAGGGGCTATCAGGTCGGCAAATCAATGCCGAAATTGGCACGCTTAGGGCCATCCTTAGATATCACGGCCAATGGTCCCGGATGTCTGGGAGGATTCGGATGCTACGACAAAACGTCGAGGCGGGTCGCGCATTGGCCATTGAGGAAATTGACCGACTGCTTGATGCCATCCGTTCCAGCCGGTCGCCGGCACTTTATCCTTTCTTCTTGTTTAGTCTAGATGCTGGACTACGACCGTCGGAGATACGGTCGCTTCGACAGTCGAATGTGCACGCTCGATGGAATGGCCGAACGATCATTGAGGCGGAGGTCGCGGTTGGGCGCTCAAAGACAGAAGCTGGGTCCGGTCGCATCGTGCCGCTGACGCGCCGACTACGCGAAGCGTTAGCTGTGTGGATGATTCGTTTCGATGGAGAACCGCCGGAGTCCTATCTGTTCCCGTTTCATCGCATTGCGGTCGGCGGGTCTCAGCGTGAGCCTCTGATTTACGAAGTTATGCCCGAGCGACCGATGAGCCCTTCGAGCTATAAGACAGCTTTTGAGACAGCGCGTCGGCGATCAGGTGTCAGCTGTCGGTTCTACGACGCTCGGCACACCTTCATCACGCGGCTGGCCGAGAATCCGGCAATTTCAGAGGAGACGATCCGTCAGCTGGCGGGTCACATCAACCCACGCATGTTGAGCCGTTATGCCCATATTCGAGCCAAAGCGCGTCGCGAGGCCATCGCCGCCCTTGAACTGAATCCTAGTGAGCCAAACGCCGAGTGTGGGTCCCCACAAAATCCCCCACAGTCGACGACTGAAAGGCCTTCGGGCAAACCTGCTAATGGTGAGAAAAACCAGTTAAATCAAGGGGTTAGAGTTGGCTCCCCGGGCCGGATTCGAACCAGCGACCCGACGGTTAACAGCCGTCTGCTCTACCGACTGAGCTACCGGGGAGCACTCAGGAAGGCGAATGTAGTCTCTTATCCGGGTTGCGCGGATGAATCAAGAATCCCGTTGAAGAAGATTCCGTCCGATCATCCCGTAGCGTTCTCGGATTCGTCCCTCGCCAGCATCCGCATGCTATAGCGGATCATCGCCACCAGGTTCTCGGCACGATCGAGGAGTTCCGGCTGCTCTGCATCCGACGCCGCGCGCATCTGCTCGACAACTTCCGCCAGATTATCGCGAATGATGGCGACGGCGCGTTCAAGATACTGGTGATCAGCGTTGCGACGCCGCGCCCGATCGCGAGCAGCCTGCAGTTCGCGGATATGGATTACTTCGGCCATCGTTAAGAACTACTACCGACCCGTTAGTTTCGCAGAAACGCAAGGGCTATCGCAACGGGCGGCCGTCCCGCCGCTTGGCTGCTATCGTTTCTGCGCCGCCTTCGGCAACCCATCGCATCTGCCGCGCGATCCCGTTGAGAATCTCAACATCACGGGGATAAAGCCCAGCGCGACCGAGCATCGCTCTGAGCGTGAACATCACATGATCGGGATTGGCCTCGGGCAGAAAGCCGATCGCGATTAGCGCCGAAGTCATCCGATCGAGCATCGCATCGACTTCACTGGCCGACGCGAACGGCTCGACTGCGGAACGAGCAGGCGAAGCGACACTCATCGCCATGCGCAGTTCATACGCCACGACCATCACCGCCTGCGCCAGATTGAGTGAGGCATACTCCGGTGCAGTCGGAATCGTTATCAGGCGATGGCATTGCTTGAGATCATCATTGATGAGACCAAAATCCTCGGGGCCGAAAACGATCGCGACGCGATTCGTTTCTCCCAGCGCGATCAGCTCAGCGACCGCTTTGCGCAGCGGCTGAGCAGCTCGGTAGGGGCCGGTCTTTGCAGTCGTGCCCACGACGATTGCGTGATCGGCAACCGCTGATGGCAGATCGGGAAAGGTTCGAGCTTCGCGAAGTAGATCGTCGGCATGCACGGCCATCGCGATCTCACGCCCGGGGTCGGAACTTGCCGGGGCGACGAAGCGCAGATCAGAGAAGCCCATGTTCTTGATCGCGCGGGCAGCCGTGCCCATGTTGCCGGGCGATTTGGGCCGCACGAGGACAAACGCGAAATGATCTGCTGGGTTCATCGCGACCTTATTCTGGCAGGTCCTCGGGGTCATTGAAGGGGTTCCGTGATCCAACAACGCTACCGACCCAAGGCGGGCTGCGGTATCTTCAGAAGCTCGGGGGCTCCCTTGGGATGAAAATAGTCTCTTTCGGCGATGTGCATATGGCGACGCGCAATCTCGATCGCATGGGCGAGGTGATGCGCGACACGGACTTGGTGATCCTGTCGGGTGACCTCACCAACTTCGGCGGTGCGGCGGATGCACGTATCGTCGTCGATGCGGCTCGGGGGGCCTGCGCAAAGGTGATGGCCTTGCCGGGCAATCTCGACAAAGCAGAGGTCTTCAGCTTTCTCGAAAACGAGGGAATCGCGCTGCATGGGACAGGCTCCGTTATCGATGGAGTCGCGATCTTCGGCTGCGGAGGATCGAATCTGACGCCGTTCCGGACGCCCAGCGAGTTCACCGAAGATGAGATCTATGCCGCTCTGCGTCAGGGCTATGCAGCCGTCGAGGGTGTGCGGCCGCTCGTGATGGTATGTCATACGCCGCCGCTGGAAACGAAGTGTGATCGGATAATCGGCGGCAAGGCGGTCGGCAGTTCCGCGGCACGCCGCTTTATCGAAGAAGTCCAACCTGACATTTGTATCTCAGGCCACATACACGAATCGGCCGGAATCGATAAGATCGGCGCTACTACGGTGCTCAACGCAGGGCCGTTCAAGGGTGGCGGCTATATAGTGGTGGCGTGCGAGGGGAGTCGCGTCGAGGCGCGGCTCGAATTTCTTTGACGTGCCGGCGACGTCACGCGCAGCACAATCGATGCGGGTATGGGGCGGCAAGGTCCGCAACGGATGGCCTTCGATTATCCGGAATATTCCGCAATTGATTGGCCGTTTCGTATTCGGCCGGATGGATTCGCGCTAAAGGAAAGCCTGCCAGGATTGCCAGAAAGGACGTAACTGATTCATGGGTTTGCCTGAGGGAGTTCGGATTCGCTTCGATCATTTCTCGATAGCCTCGCGATCAATCGACCAGGGCATAGAATGGTTCCAACGTTACTTCACCACCCATCCGCGGAGCCCCAAGCAGATTAGCGAACAGGCCCGCGGCGGCTTCCTCTGGCAGGACTTTTACCTGGGGGGTACGGCCGTGGAGTTTATCGCCGAGTTACCCGGCGTCAAGGATTTCATTACGACGTTCATCAATAAGCGCGGCGAAGGGATGCACCATCTGTCGTTCGAAGTCGAGCGAATCGATCCGATCGTCGCTACGATGAAAGCGCGCGGGGTGCGTATCGTCGATGAGTACGATCTCGCCGACGGCTCACGCACGGCCTTTCTCTCGCCGCGATCAGCCTTTGGCGCCTTGATCCAGCTTTGGCAGCCGGTCGATTACGAGAAGCCGATTCCCCGACCCGATCCGGACGGCGAAGTGCGCTTCGACCATATCGCGCTTGCGGTGCGGGAGATTCCCAAAGCGATCGATTTCTTCGTCGAGAACTTCGGCGCCGAAGTGGTACAGGAGCAAGTACAGAGTTCAACGCAAGGAAACTTCATGCTGGCGCAGGTTGCGGTCCACGGCGTCAAAATCGAATTGATCCAAAGTTCGGGACCCGGCGCAGGTGAGGATGACTTCGTCGCCAAATTTATCGAGACTCACGGCGAGGGGATGCACCATTTTACGGTCGACGTCCGCGACTTCGACGGCGTCCTGAACAAGCTCAACGCCGATGGCATACGAGTTGTAGGCAAAGACACCAACTATCGCGGGGAGCGGCAGTTCTTTATCTCGCCGAAGTCGGCCTTCGGCACCTTGATCCAGGTCTGGGATGGTCTTAACGGCCCGCGCGAGGGTAGCGAATAACGCCGATGCTGAAAGTAGTTTTCTTCGATGCGGCCGGAACGCTCTTCGATACCCGAAACCCGGTCGGCGCGACTTACGCCGAGGTAGCGCGCAAATATGGTGTCGACGCCAAGGTTGCGGACGTTAATGCCGCGTTTCGCCGCGTGTTCCATCATACGCCCGGACTCGCGTTTGGGCTGGGGCATAGTGCCGCGGATCTGCGGGATCTCGAACGGCGATGGTGGTACAGGCTGGTCGCCGAAAGCTTCCATGGTCTCGGGACTTTCACCGACTACGACGCCTATTTCGAGGAGCTGTTCGCACGTTTCGGCAGCACGGCGACCTGGCAGATCGATCCGATGGCGTTATCGACGCTCGGCCAACTACGTGACCGCGGCCTCGCGCTGGGAATGATCTCGAACTTCGATTATCGCCTCTACGGAATTCTCGACGGTCTTGGTCTGAAGGACGAATTTCAATCGATCACGATCTCCTCGGAGGCGGGCTGGGCCAAGCCGGCGGCAGAGATCTTCCAAACGGCATTAGCCAAGCATGGGATCGCTTCGCACGAGGCGCTTCACGTCGGCGACTCGGAGCATCTCGATATCGCCGGAGCAGCAGGCGTAGGTATCGCGAGCGTACTGATCGACCCCAACGCGCCGGCGCGTATCGCGATCGATGGACGAGTCGCTCGAGTCGCAACTCTGGACGCGGTGCTCGAGGCCGTAGACCGGCTCGCGTTCCCTTGACGGCAAAGGGCGGGCTATCCTTTAGTTCTGCGTTACCTTGGCGGCCGGGGGACAGGCGGCCATCGGTGCGGGGCTAATCGGCTATGAGTGCGGAATCGCGGCATTATCGCCGCCTGATCAAAACAACCCTCATTCTCGGCGTGGGTCTCTTTTTGGGCAGCGTTGTCGCGGCCTGGGCGCAAAGCCTTGGCGATTTGAATCGCCGCCTGAACGAACTCGAACCGCGCGTCAGTTCCGGTGTGAACAATCCGCAGGCAGCTAGCGACGTGATCGATGAACTCGATCAGGCCGAAACCGAATTCGCTCGTATCGTCGAACAGGAAAAGCCCACACGTGGCGATATTGCCGGCACCTATGAGCGGCTCGAAGGGATGCTCGACCGCGTGTACCGCACCTACCAGAAGCAGAAGGACGCCTGTATCGAGAGGATCGATCAGGGTGGAACCTGCGATTACGACCAGCCCGAACAACTGGCGTTGCGCGCGCTCTATCCGCTTTCGTGGCTGCGCTTCGAAGGCGCGTCGATTTATGCCAATGAGCCGGCCAGAGCAAAGCAGCTGCTCAATCAGGCGATCGATGGGTTCACGGACAGCTCGTTGCTGATCCTGTCACCGGAACTTGTGCGCGAAAATCTGCTGGGGCGTGCTTTTGCCGAACGCGAGTTGGGCAAGTACGACCATAGCGAGTACGCGAAGGCGATCGCCGATTTCAAGAAAATCATGCAGGATGCGCCCGGCAGCAAACAGTATCAGGCGGCCGAGCAGGGGCTCGCGACCACCTATGCCGCGATGGGCAAGACCAGCGAGGCGCAGAGCCTTTCGGCCCATCTAGCCCAGCACGCGCCAACCCAAGCGGAGAAGAACGGGATGGAGATGCTCCATCTGCGCGATCTCTTCCACGCGGAGGCTGCCGCCACCGATCCGACCAAGCGCGCCGATCTCCATCGCGAGATCGTCGACTACGCTCGCGCGCGGGAAAACGACAAGGACGGATGGGCGATCGCCGTAGCGTCAGCGGCACAATACGCTAACGATCCGGTCGCGGATTTTGGCTCATACAACGATCCATTCGAGAGCTGGTACCTGGCGAACGTCCTCTATTACAAGCGTCAGAATGCCGAAGCCGCAAAGTACTACTGGGAGGCAGCCAAGAGCGGCAAATATCCGAAGGCCTATCGATACGCGGCAGACCTCTATTACACCCAGGGCCGGATCGACATGGTGCAGAAGATCGCCGATGAAATTGCGGCGCAACCCAATAATCCCGATGCACCATGGGCCGCTTACATGCGCTACAAGATTCCGCGTATCCAATGGGAGCGCAGCGGGATGACCAACACGTCACTCGAAAAGGAGTGGGTGGCGGGCGCGGAGGATTATCTTAAGAACTACCCGAAGGGAAACTACGCCTTCGAGGCACGTTTCCGGCTCGCGGAGCGGTTGCAGAAACAGAAGGATTTCGTCGGCGCAGCCAAGCAGTATGAACAGGTCGTGGGAAATCCCGACTACGAATTTACCGCGCGCTTCAACGCTGCCGATGCGTACTACCAGGCGCTCGGCGGCAAGCTGCTCGAAGCTCCCCGATCAGGAAACAAGCAGCCGGCCAACGGCACTGATGCGGCCGTGCGTGCGTCGGCTATCAAGGCGCTCCGCGAGGCATTGGCTCTGGAGCCGGAAGCGGAACGCGATGCCACTCCGACGCAGCGCAAGGTCCTGCACGACAGTCGCGGACGAGCGACCTATATGCTGGCGACACTGCTGGAGAGCGAGCCCAACCCCGATTATCGTGAGATAGCGACTATTCTCGCCGGCTTCGAGACGCAGTATCCGGCGATGAAGGAGCATTTCAATCAGACCACGGAGTGGCGACTGACCGCACTCGATAAGATCGGCGACTACGCCGCACTGGAACGCGATGTACAAGCCTTGGTGGCGCGCGCGACGGTCCCCGCTGATGTCGACTATATGAAGGAAATCGGGCTGGATTTCTGGCAATCGGCGCAAACCAAGCTCGCGGCGGGGGATCATACGGGCTACGTGGCTGATGCGCGTCTGACGGCTTTGACCTATGGCTTTTTCGAGAAGCTGGTTAATGACGGCAAAATACCAACCAAGAATCTGACCGGAACACTCTCGATTCTCGGTCAGGCCTACCTCGCGATGAATGATACGGAGCGCGGCACCGTGATTTTTAATCAGATCGTAAAGGCCGATCCCGGATCGCCCGATGCCAACGCTGGTCTCGCCCAGATCGCGCAGAACAGCAAGAACTATCGCAACGCGCTCGATCTATGGACGCGGGTCGAATCAGTGGCTGCGGAATCCGATCCGCTGTTCTACGAATCGAAGTACCATATGGCTGAGATCTTCGCGCTGGAGGGCAACGCCGCCAACGCCTGCAATAAGCTTACGGTGACGCGTGGCGAGCATCCGAATCTTGGATCTCCTGCCATGAAATCGCGCTGGGACGGACTGCAAAAACAGGTCTGCCAGAATCATACGGCGGGCTAACTCCCACTCGCTACGTCTGTCCTGAACCAATTTTGACGAGAGACTTAAGTCCTATTTCATCGCCTGCTGATTTCGCATAGAAACCATTCAGCGGAACCGAGAGCAACCTCTCCCCTAGTACGACGCGCGATGCGCGGAAGGGACAACCAGCACTTGGACTCGACCAAAATCAACATGAATCGCAGTGCCCGAATCGCACTCCTCTCAGCACTGATGCTTTTTGCACTTGAGGCCTTTACAAGCCGTATCGCTGCGGCGGAAGACGTCCTCGATATCGCGACCGAAGCCTACATCTACGGTTACCCGCTGGTAACGATGGATATGACGCGCAAGGTGCTGACCAACGTCGCCGAGGCGGGACCCACACGAGCCCCGATGGGCCAGCTGATCAAGCTGCGGACCTATCCGGCGGTGGACGATCACAGCGTGACGGCCCCCAACGCCGACACCCTCTACACCATCGTGTGGCTCGATGTCTCGAAGGAGCCGTGGATTCTAAGCGTCCCGGATATGGGCGATCGTTATTATCTGCTCCCGATGCTCGACGGATGGACCGATGTCTTTACCGTTCCGGGCAAGCGCACGACGGGCGGTAAGGCTCAGCAGTACGCGATCACAGGTCCCGGCTGGTCCGGCAAACTTCCCGATGGAGTGAAGGAGCTGAAATCGCCCACGGGGATCGTCTGGATGCTCGGACGGATCTATTGCACGGGCACGCCGGAAGACTACCAGGCGGTACACGACCTGCAGGATAAGTTCTCGGTCGTTCCTCTGGGTTCGTACGGCAAAAGCTACACTCCGCCTCCTGCTGAAGTTGATGCCACCCTCGACATGAAAAAGGCCGTGCGCGACCAGGTTGATGCGATGGATACCGTCACCTACTTCACCTACTTGGCGAAGCTGATGAAGGATAATCCACCGGCCGCAGCCGACGCTCCGATCGTAGCGAAGATGGCGAAGATCGGTCTGGTGCCGGGACAGGACTTTGACGCGAGCAAGCTCGGACTTCTCGACGAAGAGTTGGTCAAGACGGTGCCGAAGCTTGCCATGGTCAAGATCATGGAGCTCTTTCGACACATCAAACCCGTGAATGGCTGGGTTGTGATCACGAAGAATATCGGCCTTTACGTCACCGATTACACGCAACGGGCTCTGGTCACAGCGATCGGTCTCGGCGCAAATCGACCGCAGGACGCCATCTATCCGACCTCAAGAGTGGACGTGAACGGAAAGCACTACGACGGCGCATCGAAGAAATACGTGATGCACTTCGCCAAGGGCCAGATGCCGCCTGTCCATGGCTTCTGGTCGCTTACTATGTACGACAGCCACTATTTCTTCGTGCCCAACTCGCTGAATCGTTATACGCTTAGTCAGCGGAACCAGTTCGTGACCAATGCGGATGGATCGGTCGATCTCTACCTGCAGGCCGACTCGCCGGGGACCGAGAAGGAACCCAATTGGCTGCCCGCTCCCAAAGCCGATTTCATCCCGATGCTGCGCCTGTATTGGCCAAAGGAATATGCACCTTCGATTCTGGATGGCTCGTGGAAGCCCCCGGCAATCAAAGAGCTTCCGCAATGAGCGATCGGCTTAAGGCGCCGCAATAGACCGTCTAGCGGAGGATCGAGTGTTAAAGAAGATTCATCACGTGGGAGTAGTTGTTCCCAATCTCGACGAGGCGATGACGCTGTGGCGCGATACGCTCGGGCTTCATCTGACGAAGTCAATGGTCGTGCAGGATCAGGGCGTCAAAGCGGCCCTGCTTCAGGCAGGCGAGACCGAGATCGAGCTGTTGGAGCCGATCAATCCCGAGAACGGGGTCGGCAAATTCCTCACCAAGCGAGGCGGCGGACTCCATCACGTCTGCTTTGAGACCGAGGACGTCGAGAAGGAGCTCGAGGGCGCGAAAAGCAAAGGGATTCAGCTCATCGATCAGAAGCCGCGCCCCGGACTAGCAGGAATGATCTGCTTTCTCCATCCGAAGGCGGCGCGCGGGGTCTTGGTCGAGTACGCGCAGCCCTTCGACGAGCATTGAAAAATCGCGTCGTGACACTAAGCTTAAAGGTATGCCGATCTACGAATTCCATTGCAGCGATTGCGAAACATTGTTTGAAACGCTGGTCCGTGCCGGACACGACGAAGATGCCGAGTGCCCGTCATGCCATAGCGGCGACCATCTGAGCCGCGAATTGTCCGTTTTCGCCTCGGCGCGCAGCGGCGAGAGCAAATCAGTCGGCAGCGCTCCCCCGATGCGAGGTGGCGGCGGTGGATGCTGTGGCGGCGGCGGCCACAGCCACTAGAACTTCACCTTGACTGTGTAGGGGGCCGCCCCTATTTTGAATTATCTGCTTAAGGAGAACTATCTATGGCTGCCGATAACGTAGTCCATGTGACCGATGCGAGCTTTGATCAGGAAGTGATGAAGTCGGCGACCCCGGTGTTGGTCGATTTTTGGGCGCCGTGGTGCGGACCGTGCAAAGCAATTGCGCCGATGCTCGATCAGCTCGCGGGCGAGTACGCCGGCCGCCTGAAGGTGGTTAAGGTCAATGTCGATGACAATCCGATGGCGCCGCAGCGTTTTGGCGTCCGTGGTATCCCCAACCTTCTGATCGTCAAAGGTGGAGAGGTGAAGGATCAGATTGTCGGAGCGGTGCCCAAGGCCCATCTGGTGAAGGCCGTCGATAACGCTATCGCTTAAACGTGATTAGGAAACGAAACTAAGTCCCGCTGGCAGTGCCTTTCGCATCGCCAGCGGGATTCTCTTTGTGCTCATTCCAATAGCGCAAAAGCTCTTCCCGCTTCTGCTGGTAAGCCTTCATCGCCTCGGGCGGCACATAATTGAGCAGCGTTTCATTGTAGGCGGTCACCGTCGGCGCGAGCCGTGAATCGCGCAGAAGCGTCGAGTCCGGTGGCAGCAAAGCGGTAAGCACCATGAGATCGATCCCGACGAAGACCACGGCCAGGCCCGCGCCAAAGACGGCTCCTCCGAGGCGATCAACAATATTGAGGTTCGCCAGTCGAACCAGCGCGACGAGCCGGCGCCCGGCGATGCCGATCGCAATCGATACCAAGACGAACACTACGATATAGCCGAGTACCGAACTTACCCCCGGTGTTGTGGTAACATGCTGTTGGATCAAGTCGGCGGCGCGGCTGTGCCAGGACGAGGCGGCTGCTGTAGCCACGGCGAGCGACACTATCGACGTTGTCATTCTGAGCACCCCACGACCGAGGCCGTAGAGTGCCCCTAGGGCAATAATCGCGACGATGACGTAATCGAGGTTATTCCATCCAGCCATGCCGGTTAATCCTAGCGCGGCTTAAGCGAGATATCAGCGGGGCTTGCATAGATGATTGTTTCCTGAGCAAATTATTTCTTCGGTTCGGGGAAACAACTTGAAGTTCAACGATAGCCAACCTCAACGCGGAGGCGGGTTCGACTAGCGATGGCGGCTGCGCCTGATCAGGCTTCCACCACGGTTGAGACCAAGGCGGCAAGCTCCAACAAATGGCTCATCGCCGTCGCGGTCATGCTTGCGACCGTGATGGAGGTCCTCGACACGACGATCGCCAATGTGTCGCTCCTCCATATCCGCGGGAGTCTCTCGGCCGACGTCGATGAGGCTGCGTGGGTGCTGACTTCTTACATCGTGGCGACTGGAATCGTGATTCCGCTCACCGGATGGTGCAGCGCCTACTTCGGCCGCAAACGCTTCTTCAGCTTCTGTATTCTGCTCTTCGTGGGCAGCTCTCTGGCCGCGGGAGCCTCCCCCAACCTGCATATCCTGGTGCTGTTCCGGGTGCTTCAGGGCTTTGGCGGCGGTGCGATGATGCCGCTCTCGCAGGCGATTCTGATGGAGACCTTTCCGCCTGAAGAACAGGCCACGGCGATGGCGGTCTGGGGCCTCGGTATGATGCTCGCGCCGGTCATGGGTCCCACACTCGGCGGATGGATTACCGATAACTACAGCTGGCGCTGGATCTTCTATATCAACGTGCCGACGGGTCTGATGGCGTTCGTGATGGTCGCTATCTTCGTCCACGACCCGGAATATATTCGCCGCGGGATCAAGCGTATCGATTGGTGGGGACTAAGCTACCTGGTTCTTGGCATCGCAACGTTGCAGATCATGCTGGATCGGGGCGATAGGCTCGACTGGTTCAACTCGAACGTGATCATCTGGCTGACCATCATCGGCGTTATCGCGCTGATTCTTTTCACGATTCGCGAGTTACACACCAAGGAGCCGATCGTTGACCTGCACGTCCTGAACAATCGCGACTTCGCCGTCGGCACAGTGATTACAACGATCGTGATGTTCGCGATGTACTCGACGTTCGTGCTGATTCCGCTCTTTTGCCAGCAAATCTCGGGCTACACGCCGATCCTCGCGGGAGAAGTGCTATCGATTCAAAGTATCGGCACGTTCCTCTCGATCATGGCGGCGGGGCGGCTGTTCAACAAGCTCGATCCGCGTTTTCTGGTGGCCTTGGGATGCCTCGCTGCCGGAACCGGCACTACCTACATGGCGAACTTCTATGCGCAGATCGATTTCTGGAATATCGCCTTGCCGGGACTCTTGCGCGGTATCGGGTCGGGGCTCATTTTCATCCCTCTGACGACCTTGAGCCTCAGCGCTGTACCGAAGGAGCAGATGGGCAACGCCTCGGGACTCTTCAACATGGTGCGAACCGTGGGCGGCAGTGTGGGTATCGCGATCCTCGTGGCGATGCTCTCGATCAATTCGCAGGTCCATCAGAATTACCTCGCAGGGCATGTCGATCCGTTCCGGCTGAGCGCGATGGCGCACATGAACGGGATCGCTGCTTTAGGCGCCTCGACCACGCAACAGGGTTCAACCCCATTCGTTGGGATGATTTATGGCGAGGTCCAACGGCAAGCGTCGGTGCTATCCTTCCTCGACGACTTCCGGATGCTTTCGTGGATTTTCTTCATTATCGCGCCGGCGGTGCTTTTTATCCGCCGGCCGAAGAGTCCAGCGGCCGCCGCGGCTGCGCATTAAAAGCTGGTTTTAGAGGTTGGGCGAGCTGTTCTCTGCGTGGGAGACATCCCGCAGCAGATCGCTGACGGGCTCGCGCGCGACCAGGATCGAGATATAGTGCCCTTCAGGATAGAAGGTCAGCGCAACACTATGACCTTTGTATTCGTAGAAGGTGTGCGTCCCGGACCAGTAACGAGCGCCGACCGGCGCCGCCATCTCGGGCGCGCGCACGCAGATGCTCAGAATCTGCCCCTTCTCCCCACGATACATCGTGTAGCTCATCGGACGCCCGTCGGTGGTTTCGGCCACCTGTCCACCGATGAGCCCGTAGCCCGCCGGTTCAAAGTCGAAGACTTCTTCGGGGACACCCGCCTCGCGATAGGTACGAGCCAGATCGGTTGATTCGTCGCCGGACCCGTCGCGGTCCCGATCCATCACCCAGGCGTAATAGGCGCCGTGGCTGTTCTCCGACTCCGCCGGAGCGTTCGGCACGAAATCTTCCGCGAGCGAATCAAATTTCGCGAGGGCAAGATCAAATGCCGGCGTAGCTGGTACCGGGATGGGGCTCGGTCCGCGTGTCGTCGTTACGAGTGCGATTAGCACCATCGACGCGACGACACCGAGCAGCGCCGGCATCCGACCGGTTCTGCTCGCACTGGCAAAGACGCTGCGTAGGGCGGCGTAGCCGAAGCGTCGGTCAGTCGGATAACGACTGCCCGCCATGCTCTCGGAGACCCGACCGATGGCGCTATTGATTCGGAGCCGAGTGTGCGCGGGAACATGGGCCATCTGGAGATGGCCGCTAATCAGCGCCTTTAGACGGCGATTCTCTGCATGATGTTGTCGGCAGACGAAACATCCAGCGACGTGGCCATCGGCCACGCGCCTCTCTCGCCCGACAAGTTCATCGTCGACATGAGCCGACAGGAACTTTTCTGTGTATTCCCGACAAGTCATCTATTAGTCGCTATTGAGTCGAAGCTGCCTGATAGTTTCTTGAGTAAAACCGGTAATTAGCCCTGTCAAGTGCCGGTTTTTCCTACTCCTATTTTCAATTTCTCGAGCGCCACCCGGAGCATCGTACGCCCGCGTGAAATCCTCGATTTGACCGTACCCAACGGAATAGCCAGCACCTCCGACACCTCCTGGTAGTTCAGCTCCTGCAAATCAACGAGTAAGAGCGTTTCACGGAACTCCTCGGGCAGCGTTGTGAGCGCCTTCTGGATAAGCTGGGCTGTGCTATGACCCGCTGCTATCTGCTCGGGATTATCCTGACCCTCATCCTGAGCGATGCTTGAGGCTTCCAGTTCCCGCTCAAACTCATCGCCGGTATTGGCTAATTGCTCACGCCATCCGCGCCGATAGTCCGAACGAAAATGATTATAAAGGATGGTCAGCAACCAGGCACGGCAATTTGTTCCGGGACTGAACTGATGGAAGCTCCGATAGGCACGGAGCACGGTGTCCTGCAGGAGATCCTCGGCGTCATCGCGGTTACGCGCGAGACGAAGCGCCGACGTATAGAGCGCATCGAGATGCGGCAGAGCAGCTTGCTCGAAACGAAGCCGCCGATCACGCAACGAGCTGCTTTTTCCCATGACGAGCCCTTTGCTACGCTAACACGCTGAACCGGTGATAGCCTAACGGTATCGAGCCTTATTCTCCGGTGCTTGGAACCGGCTCGAGGGATCGTAAGTTCTAGGAGAGGGGGCAAACCCGGCTCGAATTCACCGAATGCTTAAATGAATCGGAGGCGAGGAATGGACAAGGTGAAGCTTACGGGCGCGATGCTCGCAACAGCGGTTGGTCTGATGTTCGCCGCTCAGCCATTGATGGCCGCTGACGACGGGGCCGCATCGCAGGTGAAGTGCGTTGGCGGCAATAGCTGCAAAGGGCTCAGTTCATGCAAAAGCGCGAGCAGCAGCTGCAAGGGGCAGAACTCCTGCAAGGGCAAGGGCTGGGTGATGACGTCGAGCGCCGACGAATGCACGCAAAAGGGCGGACACGTCGAGAAATAAGCTCGCGATTAGAAAGAGGAATGGGAGGAGAGAAACATGAACCAAGTAGCAACGACGGGCTCGATGCTCGCGACCAAAGTGGGCCTGATGTTTGCGCCACAGGCCGGAATCGAAACCGACAAGGGCGCAGCGACTGCGATCAGTTTAGGCAGCAATAGCTGCAAGAGCCTGAGCTCCTGCAAGAGCGTAAACAGCTGCAAAAGCCATAGTTCCTGCAAGAGTGCGAGCAGCTGTAAGAGTCACAGCTCCTGCAAAAGCATCAGCAGCTGTAAGAACCTCAGTTCTTGCAAGAGCAAGGGCTGGGTACTGGCCGCCTAGTGCCACGATCGCGCTGAGGAATGAAGACGCGAGGTTTCCAAGAGCCGACGGTTTAGGAGTTCGATGAATCGATTTGGCTTGCCGGATTTGGGTGTGGGCGTCGGGCTACGGCGCCCACACTACTCTCACGTGATTACGGAGCGACCGTCGGTCGGATGGTTCGAGGTAATCGCCGAGAACTTCATAGTGGATGGTGGCCGTCCGCTTCAGGTTCTCGAACAGATTCGTGCCAACTATCCGGTGGTTCTGCACGGGGTCTCCTTATCGATCGGATCGACTGATCCGCTAAATCGACAGCACTTAAAAAATCTCGCGCGGCTGGCACAGCGCTTCGAACCGGCTTGGGTTTCAGACCACTTATGCTGGACCGGTGTCGGCGGACACAATCTCCACGATCTGTTGCCGCTGCCCTACACCGACGAGGCGGTCTTTCACGTTGCTGGACGGATCCGCCAGGTGCAGGAAGCCCTGGAGCGTCCGCTGCTTATCGAGAATGTATCGAGCTATCTGACGTATGCCGACTCGGCGATGACCGAGTGGGATTTTTTGAGCGCGATCGCAGAAGAGGCCAATTGCGGCATCCTGCTCGACATCAACAACATCTTCGTGAGCGCGTTCAATCATCGTTTCAGTCCGACCGAGTATATTGAGAGCGTTCCGCTCGATCGGGTTGTGCAGTTCCATCTGGCGGGCCATAGCGATTACGGCTTCTATCTGCTCGATACGCATGATCATCCAATTCGCCCCGAAGTCTGGGAACTATACGAGTATGCCGTGCGGCGCTTTGGCCGTGTCAGCACACTAATCGAACGCGACGACAACATTCCCGAATTTCCGGAGTTGATGATCGAAGCGAACGAAGCGCAACGACGCGCCCAAGATGCGGCATCGGGCCAACACGCGCTCGCAACAAGCTGAACGGATGCGACTCGAAGAACTCCAGCGACTAATCTATCGGCTGGTGGTTGCGCCAAACGGCGTCGGGGAAGGGCTGACGCTTGAAGAGTCATTGCCCGACGGCGGTTTGGAAGCAGTCATCATCGGCGACGATCGGCTATCCGCGGAGCAACGGCTCGATATTTACGCGAACGCCTATTTTTATCGGCTACTCGACGTTTTCAAAGAAGACTTTCCGGCGACACTCGCGGTGCTGGGCGAGACCGATTTCCATAATCTGATCACAGGCTACTTGGTCGAATATCCGCCTGCCGAGCCTTCGGTCGCGCACGCCGGGCAGCATCTGGCGGACTTTATCCGGCAACATCCATTGCAGAAGCGTGCAACGTTTCTTGCGGATCTGGCGACGCTGGAACGCGCGCTCATCGAGTCGTTCTGCGCCTCCGATATGGATCCGCTTGATGCAACCGCGATGCACACGATCGGGCCGGAAGAATGGCCTTCCCTCCAGATGCGACTTCATCCGGCGTCGCAACTGCTGGAACTCGATCACACAATCGAACCGCTAATGCGATCGGTCGAGCGCGGTGAATCTTGGTCATATCCACCGCGAAAGGCGGAAACGATCCTAGTTTGGCGGCGTGACACGCAGGTGTTCTATCGCACGGTCGAGACGCTGGAGCGAGACGCGCTGCTCCTGACACAAACCAGGGCTTCGTTCGCCTCGATTTGCGCCCTGATCGCAGAAAGTTGCGATAAAGCTGATCCGACCGTCGTGATTAATCAATTGCTGAGCCGATGGATCGCCGACGAGATTTTCGTTCGTTCGGCGGCCTGAACTCAGGCTTTTTTCCGCTTCCGCGAGCTGAACATTTTGATCACGGTTGCGAGAGTGTAACGCATCTTGTGGCGCTGAACGATCGAATCAACCATCCCGTGCGCCATCAAAAACTCTGCGGTCTGAAAATCGTCGGGGAGTTGCTGATTCGTGGTCTGCTCGATCACGCGCCGTCCGGCAAAACCAATCACTGCGCCGGGCTCGGCTAAATTAACATCGCCAAGGCTCGCGAAGGATGCCGCAACGCCACCCGTCGTCGGATCGCAGAGGACCGATATATAGGGCACGCGAGCATCGCGCAGGCGGGCGATAGCAGCGGAGACCTTCGCCATTTGCATCAGCGACAGCGCGCCTTCCTGCATCCGGGCGCCACCCGACGCACAGAAGACGATGACGGGCAAATTCTTCTGCCGCGCATGATCCATCAATCGCGCGATCTTGTCGCCGACCACAACGCCCATGCTGCCGCCCATGAAATTGAAATCCATGATCGCGACAGCAGCCGACTGGCCCTCGATTTTGCCGATTCCCGTGACAACCGCATCGTTGCGACCGATTGTCGCACGAGTGCTCTCGAGACGCTTGGGGTACGGTTTCGTATCGACAAAGCCCAGCGGATCGCCTGCGGTCAAGTCGGCAAATAGCTCGCGCCAGGTGCCGCGATCAATCGTGACGGCGATACGTTGTTCGACCGTCAGCCGCAGATGCCATCCGCATTTGATACAGACGTTGAGATTGCGCTCGACTTCCTTGCGGAAAGCGATCTCCTTGCATCCGGGGCATTTGAGCCAGATTTCATCAGAGACCGCAGTGGCGACCGGCGCTACCGGCGTTGCGGATACCTGTTCAGCCATGAGTCTCGGCCTGAGCCCTTTCGGCGCCGCTCGATCCACGCATTGCGCGTTTGAGCGTGCCCGCAAAATCACCCACTACCTCGACAAGTTTATCCGATCCGACGTTATTTTCGATCACTTGCGAGATTGCGCTACCCACAACTACCGCATCGGCAAAGACGGATACGTCATGCGCCTGCGTTGGCGTTGAGATACCGAAGCCGACGCCGATCGGGAGCGGCGTGACCTCGTGGAGCGCGCGCACATTTCCCTCGAGGTCAGACGGGAGCATCGTGCGCGCTCCGGTCACACCGGTCACCGAGACGTAATAGAGAAACCCGCTCGCACTGCGCGCGATCATCCGACTGCGTTCGAGAGGAGTCGTCGGCGCGAGCAGGTAGATGATATCGAGTCCCGCCGTTCGCGCCGGCTTTGCCAGCTCGGCAGCCTCCTCCGGCGGAAGGTCGACCACCAGCAACCCGTCGATGCCAGCCTGCGCCGCGTCGTTACAGAGTCGCTCGCACCCATAGTGGAAAACCGGATTGAAATAGCCGAAAAGGATTACCGGGATCTGCGTCGTTTTCCGCAGCTCTCCAACCATCGAGAGTATCGCCGGCAGCGTCGTACCGGACTTCAAGCCGCGAGCCGCGGCGCGTTGATTCGCGGGCCCATCGGCCATCGGATCGGAAAACGGTACACCCAGCTCGATTAGATCCGCGCCTCGCGCTTCGAGTTCAAGCACGATACGCCGCGTGGTTTCGAGGTCCGGGTCGCCCGCCACGATATACGGAATAAGCGCGCTCTCTTTACGCGCCCGCAATTCACGGAACTTCGCTTCAATCCGGCCGATCATAATGTGACCCCAAAGGCGCTCGCGACGGTCTGCATATCTTTGTCGCCGCGGCCGGACAAATTAACGATCATTATCTGGTCGCGGGGCATCGTCGCGGCGAGCTTGATTGCGTGGGCGACCGCGTGCGAGCTCTCCAACGCCGGGATGATGCCCTCGGTCTCCGAGAGTATCTTCAGCGCTTCGAGCGCCTCCGCATCGGTGACGGTGGCGTACTGCGCACGCCCAACATCCTTGAGCCACGCATGTTCGGGCCCGACACCGGGATAGTCGAGGCCTGCGGCGATCGAATGGGTTTCACGAATCTGCCCCATTTCATCCTGCAACAAGTAGGTTTTGTTGCCATGTAGTACACCGACGGACCCCGCCGTGATCGTCGCGGCATGCATCGGACCGCTAAGACCGAGGCCAGCTGCTTCGACACCCACCAGGCGCACCGAGGTGTCTTGGATGAAGGGATAGAAGATACCGATTGCGTTGGAGCCGCCATTAACACACGCAACGATCACATCGGGCAGACGCTTCTCCGCAGCGATAATCTGTCGGCGCGCCTCTTTGCCGATTACGGCCTGAAAATCGCGCACAATCATCGGATACGGATGCGGCCCCGCGGCTGTACCGATCAAATAGTAGGTATTACGTACAGTAGCGATCCAATCGCGCAGCGCTTCGTTGAGCGCATCCTTGAGGCTCTTGCTCCCCGAGTCGACCGCAGTGACTTTCGCGCCGAGCAGCTTCATGCGGAAAACGTTGAGCGCTTGCCGTTCAACGTCAACGCTACCCATAAAGACTTCGCACTGACGCTTGAACAAGGCGGCCATCGTCGCCGTCGCGACGCCATGCTGACCTGCACCGGTTTCGGCGGTGATACGCTCCTTGCCCATCCGCACCGCGAGCAGCGCCTGGCCGAGCGTATTGTTCACCTTGTGCGCGCCCGTATGGCAGAGATCTTCGCGCTTCAGATAAATCTTCGCGCCGCCGAGCCGCGCGCTCAGGTTCGCGCAATGAAAAAGCGGGGTCGGACGCCCGACGTATTCGCGCGAGAGGCGTTTCAGCTCGTCGCGAAACTTCGGATCGCGCTTCGCTTCCTTGTAAGCAGTTTCCAGCTCCAGCAACGCGGGCATCAGGGTCTCGGCGACATAGCGGCCGCCGTACTGACCGAAATGACCGTGCCGATCAGGCAGACTTTGCATTTGCGATAAAACTCCTAAGCTTCCCAGCATCCTTGATCCCGGGAGCAGATTCCACGCCGCTCGCGACGTCGACCCCGAAGGGATTTAGCCTAACGGCGGCCGCAACATTCATCGGTGACAACCCGCCGGAAATGAAGACATGACTAAGGTCGGCGCCGGCGAGATTGTCGAACCCACGCGATTGGCCGGTGCCGCCGTAGAGACTTGGATGGAACGTGTCGACCAGCAGATAATCCGCAGCGCTATGCTCATAGGCTCTGAGCGCTTCGCCATCTTTCAAACGCACCGCACGGATCACCTTCACCGGCCATCCCTGCAGCTCATCGTCAGTTTCATCACCATGGAACTGTAAAAGGTCGAGCTTGAGACGATGCAGATGATCCTCAATATAATCGCGTGTCGCGTTAACAAAGACGCCGGCGACTTCGCATCGATTACCGATCATGTCACGGATGGATTGTGCCCGTTCGAGGCTCAGTGATCGGGGGCTCGGAGGATAAAAATTCAGCCCGATAATATCCGCACCCAACGCGACGGCAAGTTGCGCGTCCTCGACGCGGGTCAAGCCGCAAATCTTGATTCGCACGCTCATCGTCAGCGGCCGAGCGCCTTTATCAAGGGAGCGAGTGCGGCAGCCGGATTACCCTCCCGCAGCAGGCTCTCGCCGATCAGGAAGGCGCGCCCGCCCGCTTTATGAAGTCGGCGGATATGATCGGGCGTCTCGATACCGCTTTCGCCAACGATCATTGCCGGACCGGTATAGCCTTTAAGCAGTTCTTCGGTGGTCGCAATATCGGTCTTGAAGGTATGGAGGTCGCGGTTGTTGATGCCGATCAGATCAGCCTTGATCGCGACGGCGCGCTCAAACTCCTCCGGACTGTGCACTTCGACCAACGCTGCCAGGCCGAGCGCTTTCACAGCGGCGGCTAGTTCTGCCAGTCGCTCCTGTTCGAGCATCGCGACGATCAGCAGGATACAGTCGGCACCAGCTGCGCGGGCTTCGTGCAGTTGATACTCGTCAAACATGAAGTCCTTGCGGAGTAGAGGAATATCGACGGCTTGGCGCACTGCCCGCAGATCATCGAGCGAGCCTTTGAAGTGGCGATCGGTCAGGACTGAGATAGCGGCCGCGCCACCGCGAGCGTAATCGCGCGCCACCGAAGCAGGGTCGAGCCCCGGAAAGATATCGCCTTTGCTCGGCGAGGCACGTTTGACCTCAGCAATGATTGCCGGCGTATGGTTGCAAAGCGCGGCGACAAAATCACGCGGTGGCGGCATCGCCTGCGCTGACGCGATCATCGCGCTGAGGCTGACTTCGCGGCGTCGCGCCTCAAGTTCTTCGCGCTTGGCGGCAAAAATCTTATCGAGAATCGAAGCCATCTTTATCTTTCCGTCACGACCTTTCCATCACGGCCGCTTGGTGACTGGCGACGCGCAGCTTTTCGATCGTCTCCAGCGCGCGGCCCGACCCAAGGATATCATTGGCCCGCTGCACTCCCTCGGCGAGGGTGGGAGCGCCGTTACCTGCATAGATTGCAGCGCCGGCGTTAAGTGCGAGCACGTCGCGCGCAGGACCCGGATCACCACTCATGGTTCGGCGCAACAACTCCATCGATTCACGCCGATCCTCGATCAGCAGAGCCCTAGCGCTCGCCGTGTTGAGGCCGAACATTTCAGGGGAAATCGTGTATTCCTCAAGCTTGCCGTCGCGCACTTCGATAACTGAAGTCGGTGCCGCGATCGATATTTCATCGAGGCCGTCGTTGCCGTGAACGACAAGTGCATGCTCTATCGCGAGCATCGCGAGCGCCTCGGCAACCGGGCGCATCAGGCGCGGCTCAGCAACGCCCAAGAGTTGGTAGCTGGGCCGCGCGGGATTCGCCATCGGCGCCATCAGATTGAAAATTGTGCGCGTGCCCAGATTGCGGCGCAGCGCCGCGAGTCGCGAGAGCACCGGATGGTACGCCGGCGCAAAGACAAAGCAGATGCGCGCCTGATCGAGGCATCGTTGGAGACCCGGCGGCTCGAGTTCGAGGCGCACGCCGAAGCTTTCGAGCACGTCGGCCGCGCCGACGCGACCGCTGACCGCGCGATTACCGTGCTTGGCAGTCGGAATCCCGGCAGTTGCAGCGATCATCGCCGCACCCGTCGAGATATTGAAGGTCCCGGCATTGTCGCCGCCGGTGCCGGCCGTATCGAGTAGTTTGACTGGAGCTGGATTGCTCACGCTGTGGTCCAGCAGCTTCAACGCACGCGCCCGCTGCCGCATCGAACGAGTGCCGCCGGCTAGTTCTCCGGCAGTCTCGCCCTTCATGCGCAGCGCGATAAGAAAGGCGGCCACCAGTACTTCGGGAACGACGTTGTCGAGAATTTCGCTGAAGACGCCTTCGCTTTCGGCGGCGTCGAGGGAACGACCCTTGAGAACCTGCTCAAAAGCCTGGCGTACGGTCATCATCGGTTGAGGCTCGCCAGGAAGTTTTGCAGCAACATTTTGCCTTCGGGCGTGCCGATCGATTCGGGATGGAACTGCACTCCTTCGACCCAATACTTCTTATGGCGCAAGCCCATGATTTCGCCTTCTGCCGTATGCGCGCTCACTTCGAGATTGGCCGGGAGCTTCGTCTCGACGAGCAACGAATGATAGCGCATCGCCTCGAACGGATTCGAAAGGCCGGCGAAGATTGTCTTGCCATCGTGAAGCACTGGCGAGGTTTTGCCATGCATCAGGCGCGATGCGCGGATCACCTTGCCGCCGAAGGCCTCGCCAATACATTGATGGCCCAAACAGACGCCCAGCAGCGGGAGCTCACCGGCAAGGGCGCGGAGCAGCGGAACGGAGATACCGGCCTCGGCCGGTGTGCATGGACCGGGAGAGATGACGACCGCATCGGGTTTCAGGGCGCGAACCCCGGCGATGTCGATCGCGTCGTTGCGCCGCACGATGACGTCGGCGCCGAGCTCGCCCAGGTATTGTACGAGGTTGTAGGTGAAGGAGTCGTAATTATCGATCATCACGATTTTCGTCGGCATCCTACTACCTCTTTCCAGCAGCGAGTTCGAACTCGCGGGCCGCGCCGAGCGCCCGGATCATCGCGCGAGCCTTGTTGCAGGATTCCTCGAACTCCGCACCGGGATCCGAATCGGCAACGACGCCCCCGCCGGCCTGGATATAGACGCGATTGCCCTTGACCAGCAGCGTGCGCAGCGCGATCGCGGTGTCAGTATTGCCGGTGTAGCTGAAGTAACCGACCGCACCTGCATAGACGCCGCGCCGGACCGATTCGAGTTCGTCGATAATTTCCATCGCGCGAATCTTGGGCGCGCCTGAAACCGTGCCCTGCGGAAAGGTCGCCCGAAACGCGTCGAACGCATCCATTCCGTCGTTCAGCTCGCCGACGACATTCGAGACGATATGCATTACGTGGGAGTAGCGTTCTACTACCATCAGTTCGGTCACTTTGACGCTGCCGATTTGCGCGACGCGACCGACATCGTTGCGACCGAGATCAACCAGCATCACGTGCTCAGCGATCTCCTTCGGGTCGGCCAGCAATTCGTGTTCGAGCGCGAGGTCTTCGGCCGCATTCGCACCACGTCGACGGGTACCCGCGATCGGGCGCAGTGTAATCTCGCGCCCCTCGACCCGCACCATCGTCTCGGGCGAGGCGCCCACCAGCGTATGGTCCCCGAGGCGCAGGTAAAACATATACGGCGACGGGTTAATCGTGCGCAGGCTTCGATAAAGATTGAACGGATGGGCCGTGAGCGGTGCCTCGAAACGCTGCGACGGCACCACCTGAATAATATCGCCTGCCGCGATGTACGCCTTCGCGGCCTCGACCATCGCCATGTAGCCTTCGCGCGTAAGGTTGGAGGTAATTGGAATCTGGCCGTCGAAGTCCGGCACCGGCCCTTCAAGCCTAGGCGGAATCGCGGCGTCACGCAGCCTCGCGATCACCTCCTCGATCTTGCGCTCACCGCTTTGGTAGGCCTCGCCAAGGGAGGGAAACTCGCCGACCGGTACGTTCGCGATAATCCGCAGGCTCTGGCGAACGTTGTCGAACACCAGAACCGTGTCGGTGAACATCAGGTAGAGATCGGGCACCCCGAGGTCGTCGTGAACGCTTTCTGGAATCCGCGGCTCGAACTGGCGGATAATATCGTAGGCGAGGAAGCCGACGGCCCCACCGAAAAAGCGTGGCAACTCCGGAAGCTCCGGAGCGCGAAGCTGCTGCAATTCCCGCCGGAGTTCATCGAATGGGTTCTCCACGGTGCGCGATTCGGTGGCGCGACCGGGTCGAATCAGGTCGAGTTGCTTGGCGCGGGCGCGAATAACCTTCGAGGGTTCTGAGCCCAGGAAAGTATAACGACCCCATTTCTCGCCGCCGCGCACACTTTCCAGCAGGAAAGCGTAATCACCGCGTGCGACCTTGAGAAAGGCAGACACGGGAGTCTCTAGATCGGCAGCGACCTCGCGCGTAACGGGAATCAGGTTGAATCCCCGCGCGGCGAGCCGTTCGAATTCGCCCAGACCAGGCGTCAGCATCTGGTTCTCCTTAACCAACCGAAGCTCGTGAACCTCAATTCGAAAAATCGATCAAAACAAAAAGGCCGCAGGTGGTATGCCCGCGGCCTTTTGGGTTCGATTTGGTAGATAAACAGCTACGAAATCGAAGGGCGGGAATCTCCCTCGACGCGCCAGCGCCAATCTGCCCAAGCCTTCCGAGTAATCGTTGCGTTCATCCTAATGATCTATTAGCGATAGTCGGGCGCCGATGTCAATTCCTCATTCATCCTGGCCACCGGCTCCAGGGGCGGGATTAGCGGCCGCGGGATGCGCAAACATCGCATTGTATTTCTGCCGTAGCTCGGCTTCGGCCGTAGCCGCCTCTGCTTGGGTTGCGTAGGGACCGATCTCGACCTTGTACCAGGTCTGGCC
Organism: Binataceae bacterium (SeqCode); assembly: GCA_035541875.1. Taxonomy (GTDB): domain Bacteria; phylum Desulfobacterota; class Binatia; order Binatales; family Binataceae; genus JAJPHI01. Next base: position 62,812 of record DATKML010000052.1, on the reverse strand, counting down.
ATTGATTGTGGTCGGCACCGTATGAGGCTGATAGCCGAGGATATGTAGCCGCTTGATCATCTGACCGGCGCTCGCCGAGTCCATCGCCGCCTGAATCTGGATATTAAACGGCTTGCGGTGCGGCACCGGAGTCGGGTTCGAGGCTAATTTCGGCGGTGGCGTAGGAGCCGGGGTAGCGGCCGCCGGTTCATCTTCCTCGGGCGGAGCATTCTCTTCTTCGGCGGCAGGCGACGGGGGAAGCGCAGCCACTACGGCCTTGGTCGGTTTCGGTGCTGGAACTGCAGTCGCGGCGACCGAAGCGCGAGCCACTACAGTCGGAGCCGCTGGGATGCTCGCGACGGGATTCGGATTACTTGCGGTTTCGCCCGCGGCAGCTGACGGGACCGATGACGCCGCAACCGCTTCGGGCGTGGGCGCTGCGGCTGGAGGCGAGGATTCCAGCGTGTAATCTGTCGCAACCTGCGCAGCGTTGTTCTGCGTCTCGCGACCTATATCGTACCCAGCCAGGATTCCGAGCAGAAAAACCGAGCCCGACAGCACCGCGATCCCAACCAGGATCGCAATCATGCCGCCGGTTCTGATTTCAAATCGCATCGTCCGCCCCTACATCCGATCGGGCGCGCCAACGCCCAGCAATTCCAATCCCCCAGCTATAATTTGCCGCAGCACGCCTGCAACGAAAAGTCGCGCCAGACTCAATTCACGATTATCCGGGTCGATAATGCGGTTCGTGGGCTTGTTGTAGTAACGATGGAAATCGCCGGCGAGCTCCAACAGGGTAAAGGGAATCCGATGAGGCTCGAGGGCTTCGGCAGCTCCTGCCACTATCTCGGGGATGGCTATCAGCTTGCGCACAAGTGCCATCTCTTCATCGCCCAGCAAGCTGCAATCGATCGACGCCGGATTGTCGGGTAAGGCATAGCCAGCGCGATCGGCCTCGCGGAAGATACTTGAGAGCCGCGCGTAGGCGTACTGCACATAAAAGACGGGATTTTCCGGAGCCTGCCGCTTCGCTAGATCGAGATCGAAATCGAGATGGCTGTCGTGCTTGCGGAAGAGAAAAAAGAAGCGGACGACATCGGCGCCGACGTCCTCGATAAGCTCGTCGAGCGTCACGTAAGTTGCCTTGCGGGTCGACATCTTAACCTTTTCGCCGCCGCGCGTGAGCGTCACGAACTGATAGATAATCGCCCGGATTGGTTTCGTATCGTGACCCAGCGCCCGCACCGCCGCGATCACACCCTCATGCTCGGCTATATGGTCCGCGCCGAAGACGTCCACGATTAAATCGAACCCGCGCTTTAGCTTGTCGATATGGTAGGCGATATCCGGCGTCCTATAGGTCGGCTCGCCGGTCGAACGCACCAACACCTGATCTTTCTTGTTCGGCAGATTGAGCGCTTCGCCCTTGAGCCACACAGCACCGTCGCGATCCTCGACCAGGCCGCGCGCCCGCAGTCCTTCGAGGACGTTAGCGACACGCCCATCGTTCATCAGATCGAGTTCGTTGGTGAAGACATCGAACTTGATCCCCAGTCGATCGCAGGTCGCGCGGATTTCCGCAAAGATCGCATCGACGGCTGCCTGGCGGAAGATTTCCGTGCCCGAGGGCGCGTCGGCCAGGTCACGCTGATGCTGTTCGACCAGTTTGCGCGCGATATCGCGGATGTACTCGCCTTGATAGCCGTCTTCCGGCAGCTCTGCGGCGGTCCCTAGTTCCTGCAGATAGCGGACGCGGACCGACTCACCAAGCAGCTTCATCTGGCGGCCGCCGTCGTTGAAGTAGTACTCGCGGGTCACGCGATAGCCGGTCGCTTCGAGCAAGCGCGCAATCGTATCGCCAAGCACAGCGTTGCGGCCATGACCGACCGTCAGCGGCCCAGTCGGGTTGGCGGAGAGGAACTCGACCTGGACTGTGCGTCCGCCGCCAATCTGGGGCCGGAGAAAATCGCGACCGGCCACCGCAGCCCGTCGCAGCTCGCTGTACCAGTACGCAGGGGCCATCCGGAAGTTGATAAAGCCCGGCCCCGCCACCGATACCTGCTCGATCTCGGTCGGTAGCTCCAGCACCTCGGTAATGATCGTGGCGATTGCTCGGGGTGCTTTGCCCTCAGCTCGCGCGAGCGTTAACGCAACGTTGCTCGCGATATCGCCATGCGTCGGATCCTTTGGGGCTTCGACCGCCACTTCGGCGGAGGCCGTCACGAGTTTGCCATCCGCATGCGCGCGAGCTATCGCGGCTTGCAGAACATTGATTATCAGTTGCTTCATCGCAGCCAGATCAATCTGCCAGATCAGCCGCTCGCGGGGTAGGCGTTCGGCTCCGACCGTTGCTAGATTGTAGCCATCTCAATGAATCACACTGATTCGCCGCATGTTCGCACCTATCTCGACAAGCTGCGTCGCAAGCTTGCCCCGGCCGAGCATGCGCAGGCGCCGGCCCATGCCGCAAGCAAGAAAAAGGCAGCGGTGCTGGTCCCGCTGATGCATCGCGACGGCGAGTTGCACGTTCTTTATACTCGTCGCTCGGATCGGCTGAGCAGCCATCGCGGGCAGGTAGCCTTTCCTGGTGGTCGCTTCGACCACCGCGACCCCCATCTGCTGGCGGCTGCATTGCGCGAGACGCATGAAGAGGTCGGTATCGAACCGCATCGCGTCGAAGTGCTCGGCAGTTTCGAGGGACGGGAGGCCCGCGTCAGCGAGATCTACGTCACGCCGTTCGTGGGAATCGTGCGGGGACCGGTCGATCTCCGCCCCGATCCCAAGGAAGTTGCGGATATTTTCGAAGTGCCGCTGGAGGCGCTGCATGATCGGCGCTATCGCGGCGATTACAAATGGTCGAACAACGGCTCAACCAGTCACCATCCGGCGATTTTCTATGGGGGTCAGACGATCTGGGGACTGACCTACTACCTGACTATGCGTTTTCTGGAGATCGGTGGGAAAGCCGAGGCGCTTAGCTCAAATGGCGCGCCGCATCGCGCATCATCTCGAAGTAAGAAACGCTGATCCGCTCAGCAGGAGTTATCGCGAGCGTGGCGAGTATCTCCTCCACCGCCGGCCGATGACGCTCGGCATTTTCGTCTTCCGGAATAACCGCCTCGATTTCGCCGAAACAGCCGAGGTTCTCGACTTCATCCAGATGGAGCCGGATATTTTCACGCATCAGCAGTGTTCTTCGCTTGCGCACTTCCGCGATCGTTCCAAGCGCCGCTTCGAGCATCGTGCGAAGCTCCGCCGGATTGCTAACCGGCACAATCGAGTAATTGCTGAGTTCGAGGGTCACGTCGTGGTCGCGCCGGTAATGAATCAGCGTGGCAGTCTCCGGTTCCTCGCGGAGCTTGAGCTTTCCATGAGGAACCGTGAAGAAGGTGTCACGCTGGATAAGCGTCGCGCGATAGCTATAGCCGATCGTTTCGGCTCGTGAACGGGCGATCGCCAGATTGTCGAGTCGGAATTTGGCCTCGAGATTACGCATTTTTGCTATGAGCGCCGCTTGGCCGGAAGGCCTCTATCGTGGCAAGCTTGACGACTCGAAAAGTCGACTTGAATCGGCGTGAGTAGCATCAGTGGATATTTACCACGTCTGGTGTGATTTGAAGCCCGGCATCTCGGATCTGGCTTTCAGTGAAGAGGTCGCCAGATATATGGAGCAGCTGAAGGCGCGCGGGCTTATCGAAGGATGGCGTCTGACGCGACGGAAACTGGGGTTGGGTCCCTCGGATTTGGCCGAGTTTCATCTCATGATTGAAGTGAAAGATCTGGCGCAACTCGATCAAGCATTCCAGCGTGTTGCGAGCCGCACCGAGCCGATAGAAAGTTTCCATTTAGGCGTGAATTCGCTGGTGCGCAATGCGCGTTTCGCACTCTATCGGGATTTTCCGGATAGCGTTCGCGAGCGCGGCTCAGAAAAATTCTGACAGGATACGAACCCAAAAGAATCCAAAGATGGCCAAGGAAGCTTCACAGACTGACGCGCGACTCCGCGAACTAGGCTTCGACCCCACCGCACCCACCCCGCAAGCTGTCGCGACTCTGACCGGATTACGCAGCGCTGCCGGTGTCGATGACGCCGCGATTGCGCATGCCCTGGGCGGAATCATCGCACCCGAGGCTGCTACTGCGTTGGTCGCGATGGAGTTCGGGGCCAGCGGTGCGCTCCGTCGTGAGATTCGGCGGGCTCTGTTCAAGCTTCGTCAGCGTGGTGTTCCGATTCCTGAGCCAACCGTGGAGGCCAAGCCAGCCCAAGCGTTCGCCCAGGATGATCTCTCAGGTGTTCTGTCCGCCGCCGATGCGACTGGGGCGCGTATCGTATGGCTGGTTAAATCTCGTGGCGGTGGTGGACTCCGCCGTCTCTGGGGCCTGGTCTCTGATAACGATGGCCTGCTCGGCGCGACGATCGAGACGGTGACGCGCAAGGAATTTCGCCAACAACGCGCCGAGGTCGAGCGCCGTGCAGGAACCCCGCTCATCGACGTTGAGTGGCGCCTGGTCGATTTTATCCTCTGCGACGCATACCGGCGCACGCCCGAAGCGCGCCGCGGCCAGGTCGGCAACTTCCTCGCGGTTCGTTCGGAGATTATCGAGAGCGCTCCCTCACCCGATTTCCATCATCCAATCTACGACCAACTCGCCGCCGAGCTCCCGCAGGAGCCGACAACTGAACTGATGCGCGATCCCGATGTCGCCGCATTCCGGCTACCCCCCGATGTGACCAAGTCGTATGCCGACGAAGTCGCGGGCCTGCGTGACAGCGTGCTCGTGCTGAGCCGCGCCCAGCAGGAAGATCGCGTGAATACGATTGTCGAACGCGCGATCGGCGAACTGTTCGCCGGGGAGGCGGCGCAACGTCTGCGACGCCATCTTGAGGACACAGCCTACTTTTTCCTGCGCACTAATCGTCGCCCGCTCGCCGGTCAGATGGCGGCTGCTGCTGCTCGCTTGCGTGACGGCGTCGACGTTCGACGACAGCCTTTCTTCGTCGCCCTGATGCGCGCGCAACTCGGCGCCATCCTGGCGGAAAAGCAAGAAGAAGCGCAGGAAGAGCCGCGACTTATCATGACCCCGGCCGAAATGATGCGTGCGCGGCAGGCCGCTCAGGCGCGGATGCGCGGTCGGACGCGCTGAAAGGAAATCGATTCAGGCAATGATGGCTCCCAAGCCGCTCCAAGGCGTCCGCGTGCTCGATCTAAGCCGGGTGCTCGCCGGTCCGTTCTGCGCGATGAATCTGGCTGATCTAGGTGCCGAAGTAATCAAAATAGAGGTGCCGGGCCGCGGCGATGATTCGCGTGGGTTCGCCCCGCGTATCCCGGGTTCGGACGACTCCGGTTACTACTACAGCGTGAATCGCGGCAAGCGCAGTATCACGCTCGATCTGCGGAAGCCTGAAGGGGCAAAGATCTTCCTCGATCTGGTGCGCCATGCGGATATCGTGGTGGAGAACTTCTCCCCCGGTACGATGGACCGTTTCGACACCGGCTATGACAAGCTCCGCGCCGTGAATCCGAAGATTATCCTCTGCTCAATTTCAGGATTCGGCCAAACCGGACCGATGGCGGCGGCGCCCGCCTACGATATCGTCGCGCAGGCACTGGGCGGCACAATGAGTATCACGGGCCTGCCTGGCGGCGAACCTACTCGATGCGGTGTCTCGATTGGTGACCTTGCCGCAGCGCTCTATGGAGTGATCGGAATCCTTGCCGCGCTGCGGGCACGCGAAACCACCGGCGTGGGGCAGCATCTCGATATAGCGATGCTTGATTGCCAGGTGGCATGGCTCGAAGACGCGCTCGCGCGTTACTCGGCAACCGGCAGGATTCCCGGACCGATCGGCTCGCGGCATCCGTCGATTACGCCGTTTCAGCAATTCCACGCTTCAGATGGCTATTTCGTCGCCGGATGCGGTAACGAGGGGATTTGGCAGCGCTTCTGCGATGCGATCGATCGCGCCGAGCTGAAAGCGGATCCACGCTTCAAGACCAATGCCGATCGGACGGCCAATCATGCGCAGCTTGAGCCGATCCTGGCACAGCACTTCGCCCCAAAGCCGCGCGATTACTGGTTGTCTCACCTTGAAGCCGCGAATGTACCGTGCGCGCCGATCGCAAATGTCGAGGAAGTTAGCCGCAACGCCCATCTGGCCGAACGAAATATGATCCTGCGTGCGAACCACCCGACGTTCAGTGATCTGATCGTACCGGGATCACCGCTGAAGACGGTTGGTGGCGACGGGACTCCCGACACCCGCTCGCCGAACCTCGGCGAGCACAACGAGGAAGTTTATCGGCGCTTGCTCGGGTTCGACGCCGAACGGTTAGCCGAGCTGCGCGCCCGCGAGATCATTTAGTGAGGACGCATCCTCAGCGGCCCCGGCCAGTGCTCACTTTGTCATTCTGAGCGAAGCGAAGAATCCCGGCCCCCGCGGAAGATGGCGATTAGCTCTTCCGCTTATCCGGGCTGAGAAACTCGGTCTGAATCGTCACAATCGAGTTGAACCACTTTTCCATGCTGGTCGGATTCATCTTGGACCAGTCCGGAATCTCCTTCACGAGTGCGCGCCCGAGTTGATTGCCGAACTCGACTAGACGATTGTTTTCGGCCGTGCGAGCCTGGTTCCAGGTTTGAAGGGCAGCCTCGAGCGAACTGTTTTCCTTGATCGAGTCAGCCAGTCCGGTCACATCACTCATCCCCTTGAGTGCACCGGCCCCCGTATGCGGCCGCGCGAACGCTCCCGCATCGCCGACCAGACAGATTCGACCCTTGCGATAGGCCGGGACTTGGCAATCGTAGATGGCGTAGGCAAAGGTGTCCGGACTCCGCTCTATCATTTCCAGGTAAAAATCCGGCAGCCGCTCCTTGGCCTTATCCTTGAGCGCGCGCTCGGTAGCCAGCGGCATCGCCCCCGGCGGGAGCGAGCCCTCATGGCGATACCCCGACTTGTCGGTCATAAAATCGGCGAGCTGATCTTCCGGCACCTGCGTGTACATACCCCAGTTGATGACGCGTTCGCCCGGTTTGACTGACCCATCCGCACCCGGCACGAAATAGAAGATGCCGTGACCGCCGGGATAACCGATACAACGAATACCGCGTTCCAGCGCCTCCGCATGGGGCATCTCACGCTCCGCCAAAAACCCGCGCCAGATTACATAGCCCGCATACTTAACCCCGGTTTCGGGAAACAGCGTGCGCCGTCCCAGCGACGTGTAGCCATCAGCGCAGATAACCAGGTCGAAGTCGTCACTGGAGCCATCCGCCAGCTCGACGCGAACGCTATCGCCGGAATCGTGCAGGGCCTCCACCCGATGATCGAATCGATAGGTACTGTCGGGTACGCGCTTGCGAAGATTCTTGTAAAGGCCGCCCCAATTGAGCAGCGCAGCGGTTGCCGGTTGATCCCACGCCAGGTAGCCATACGGTTGCGCATCGGCGGTGCGCCACAGGCGAACGAAGGCTTCGCCGATGAAGTAAGGCGTATCGTTATCGATCAGGTCACGATTGATATACTTGTCGATCACAGAACGCGGCACGCCGATCCCTGCGCCGCGATCTTTCAATTCGTCACCGGTGCGTTCCCACAAGGTGACATCGCAGCCGAGCCGCGTCATCTCAATCGCTGCCGTGCATCCGGAGATAGATCCGCCGACGATTCCGACCTTCATTCGTTTCCCTGAGTTCCCGGGCATCATTAATCCTCCTGCATGCTGCGGCTCTATGCTTAAAGCACATCGAGCGAAGTAATCGAACGGCCACGGGTCTCGGGCAACGTCCAGACCATCATCGCGCCGATCGCCGAAAAGATCGCTCCTACGGAGAGTGCAGCCGCAAAGCCGAGACGGCTACTAAACCGGGTAATCGCCAGCGGCGTGAAAAACTGGATTCCACGCGTGAGATTGAGCAGCAACCCCAACGCGCTGTTGCGCACCTTGGTCGGCAACAGTTCCGAGATCATCGGTCCCACTCCCGCCCAGGTTCCGGTGCCGATTCCCGCTATCACGAAGGCTGCCGGGATCATTCCCGATGTCTGGGAAGCCCACGACCACAGGATCGTCGGCGGCAGCAGTCCAATCGCCATCATCGAAGCAAAGAGGCACAGCACGGGGCGTCGGCCCCATCGATCGGCCAGCCAGCCGAAGATCGCATAGCCGAAAATGCCCCCGAACTGCATTTTCATCATCAGATTGCTGCTCGTCGCCGCCGTCAGGCCGCGCGCCGTTCTCAGGTAGGAGGGCATCCAGGAGTACGTGAACCAATAGGCTTCCGAGTTCACCAGCAGGATCACGAAAAGCAGTCCGACGACCCGATGATAGGCTTCGAGCGATCGCAGATCGTCGAGGCTCATCCAGCGCCGCGTTGCATGCCGCTGCCACACGTCGCTTTCGGGCATCCATCGCCAGACCGCCGCACCGACGATAAAGGCGGGCAAGGCCGAAAGTACAAAGACCATCCGCCAGCCAATATGAGGCTCCAGATAGCCCCCGAGCAGCGCCGCCATCAGCCCCCCGAGCGGCGCACCGACCTGAACATAGGCGGCATAGCGAGCGCGATGCTGCGACGGCACACTCTCTGCAATATGGCTCTGTCCGGCCGCCCACTCGCCGCCGATTCCCAAGGCGGTGAAGCCGCGATAGCAGAGCAACTCGCCGAAAGAGTGCGTCCATCCGCACAGCAACGTCCCGAGTCCATAGATCAGCACGGTCGCGATTATCACCGGTCTGCGGCCGAAGCGATCGCCGAGGAAGCCGAACGCGACGCCACCGACCGCCGTCATCGCCAGCGACAGGCCCAGCGCCAGCGACGATTGCACATCGCTCAGATGAAGCTCGCGGGCGATCGGCAGCAGCAGGAAGGAGTAGAGAATCAGGTCGTAAAAATCGAAGCTCCAGGCCGCAAAACACAGCGCGACGATTCGATAATGAATCGCACCGAGTTCGCGTTCACTGAGAAGCGTCTCAGGTTCGCTTTTCTGCTGGATACTTGCCGACGCTTCAGTCATCGGGGAGCTTTCATGCTGTTCGAGAACCGGGGCATCCGGTTTCTCTATAGCGACCCGCCGTCAGGTTCAAGGATTATCTTCCTCCCCTGATACAACACTCCGGCGAATATCCGTATGGCCCGAGGCCAGCCGATATGGTTGGCTATCTTCCAACAATCGAATTCTTGCCGATCGATTCCGAGTTTGAGCGCGAGCGGAGGTCGAGGTCATCGTGGTGAAACTGTTCAAGCGGTTGCTGAAATGGATTGTCCGGAGCGTCCTTACGATGCTCGTGCTTATCCTGATCATTGCGGTGAGCCGCTATATCTCCCATCGCTATAAGCCCGGATCGGTGATTGTCGTCGAACTCGACGGACCGCTATCTGAACGCGCCAGCAATCAGGGACTGAGACTGGTCAAGTCGCCGGGTGCCGCACTCAGCTCGATTCGCCACGCGATCCGAAGTGCGCAGGACGATCCGCGCATCGTCGGCCTCGCGATAAAGGTCGTCGACCCCCAGATGGAACTCGCGCAGGCACAGGAGCTAAGCGCGCTCGTCGCCGACTTTCGCGCGCACGGCAAATGGACCACCGCCTACATGGAAACCGCCGGCGAATCGGGCTTCGGCAACCTTCCATATCTGGTGGCAACCAGCGCCGATGAAGTCTCGATGATGCCGCAGGGCGAAATCAACCTGCTCGGCGTCGGGATGCGCGAGACATTTGCGCGCGACATGTTCGATTGGATCAAGATCAAACCCATCTTCGATGCTATCGGCAAATATAAGAGTGCCGGCAACCTCTTCACGCAGAAGGATTTCACCCCTGCGCAGCGCGAAGAGGACGAGGCGCTCGCAACCAGTATCTTCGATCAAATTGTGAAACAGGGCGCGGAGCATCGCCATCTCGCGCCCGACAAACTGCGCGCATTGATCGATAAGGCTCCGCTGACTGCCTCCGATGGTCTCAAGGAGAAACTGCTCGATCGCCTCGAATACGAAGATGAGTTCAGTGACCGCGTCAAATCTTATCGTGGGGAGCATCATGACCTGATCGATGCGGATTCGTACGTCGGCCCCAACGAATCGATCTTTGGGGAGAGCAACAAGATTGCGGTGATCTACGGCGTCGGGGCCATCCAGCGTGGCGAGGGCGGCTACGATCCGCTCCTTTCGCCGGGCTCCAATGCGATGGGTTCGGACGACATGATCAAGGCCTTCAAGAAGGCTCGCGAAGACGACTCAATCCGCGCAGTGGTCTTTCGGATCAATTCCCCCGGCGGTGAAGTCATCGCCTCGGAGCTGATCCGTCGATCGGTCGAGCTATGTGCGCGGCGCAAGCCGGTCATCGTAAGCATGGGCGGCTACGCTGCGTCGGGCGGCTTTTGGATCGCGACTCCGGCGGCGCGGCTCTTTGCCGATCCGGGAACGATTACCGGATCGATCGGTGTCCTCGGCGGCAAATTCAATATCGCTGGCGCGGCGACTTCCCTCGGCGTAAATACCGGCACCGTCCAGCGCGGAGCGAATGCCTTTATGTTTGATTCTTTCAGCGACTTCACGCCCGAGCAGGCGCAGCTTTTTCACGACCAGATTCTCGGTAACACCTACAACTATTTCGTAAAGCTGGTAGCTGCGCAGCGCCACATGACGGTCGAGCAGGTCGACGCCGTTGCACAGGGACGCGTATGGACCGGCGAACAGGCGCTGCAAGCAAAGCTGGTCGATTACCTCGGCGATTTCGATGCGGCGCTAAACGAAGCGAAGTCGATGGCGAAGCTCGATCCTAAGAAGCCCGTCGAACTCGTGGAACTGCCGCAACAGATCAGTCCGCTGCTCAAACTGCTGGGTGGTCAGGTCTCCGGTGAGGCCTCGTGGCATCCTCCCCAGGCACTGATGCCGCTACTGCGCGATCTGCGCCAGGTGCTCGCTCGCACCGGAGCTTTTGGCGAGGTCTATTGCCCGATCGCGCCGCGAATGTGATAGCTCGATGCTCGCCAATGCACCTAATCGTGGTAGGCTCGCTTAAATCCTTCGCGGAGGTTGTTGGCGATGGACACCAACTTGGAAAGCCTACTCAATCAGCTGGGCGAGGCCGAACGCGCCGGCGGCAGGATTTTACACGAATTGACCCAACTCGCATCCTCGCTGGAACTGCGCGAGATGCTGAAAAAGGTCGGTCACGACGAAGGCTACTTCGCCGGTGAGATTGCCGCGCAGGTCCGCCGCTTGGGTGGAACTGCCTCGAACAAAACCGGCGATTTCGTCGAGAAGGTTCGTGCGATTCCCGATTTCAAGGCCAAGCTCGAACTGCTGAATCGCGGTCAGCGCTGGGTCATTCGTAAGATCGAGGAAGTTATACCCTCTCTCACCGACGAGCCCTTGCGTGCCTTTCTGCGTGTGATGGCCGACGGGCACGAGATTAATATCGCCGCGCTCGATAAGGCCATCGCCGAGGGTAGACTGTGAGTCCTTTCTGTCATTCCCGCGCGCGCCTTGCCGAGATCGTCGCCAGGAACTCCACTGTCAGATTGCGATCATGACGAGCGAGGAATCCCTGATTCTGAACGTCCTAAAAGGAGCATCAACGTGAAAGCGTTTGTAATGAAAGGAATCGGCCAAGTCGGTTTCGCCGATAAGCCGATCCCAACCGCTGGACCTAACGACGCGATTATCAAGGCCACCCGCGCCCTAATCTGCACCTCCGATGCGCATACAGTGCACGGCGCGATCGGCCCGCGCGAGAATCTTACGCTCGGTCACGAGGCGGTCGGAATCGTGCACGAGGTCGGCAGCGCCGTGAAACACTTCAAGCGTGGCGACCGCGTAGTCGTCGGCGCAATCACGCCCGATTGGGGTGATCCTGCCTCCCAAGCCGGCTACTCCTCGCAGTCGGGCTCGGCGCTCGGCGGATGGAAATTCGCGAACATCAAAGACGGCACCTTCGCCGAGTATTTCCATGTGAACGACGCCGATGCGAATCTCGCGGTGATTCCGGCGGGGATATCGGACGATGCGGCCGTCTATTGCTGCGACATGATGTCGACCGGCTTCAAGGCTGCCGAGAACGGTGCGATTCCTATCGGCGGGACGGTTGCGGTCTTCGCGCTCGGGTCGGTAGGCCTTATGGCGATCGCGGGAGCCCGTCTCTGCGGCGCCGGATTGATCATCGGCGTCGATTCGGTGCCCAAACGGCAGGAGCTTGCGCGTGGTTACGGTGCCGACGTGATTGTCGATTATTCGCGCGAGGAGGTCGTCCAGCGCATCATGGAGCTGACTGACGGGGCGGGGGTCGACGCTGCGATCGAAGCGCTCGGCAGTGAAGAGCCTTTTCAAAACGCTATCAAGGTGACCAAGCCCGGTGGCTCGATTTCAAACGCCGGCTATCACGGCAAAGGCGATTTCGTTGCGATCCCGCGGCTCGATTGGGGCGTCGGGATGGCTGAAAAGACGATCCGCACGCTGCTCTGTCCGGGCGGTCGGCTGCGGATGGAACGGATGCTGCGGCTGCTGCAACACAAGCGCGTCGACCCAACGAAAATGACGACGCATACGTTCAAGTTCGATCAGCTCGATCGCGCCTTCGAGATGATGGACAAAAAGCTCGACGGCATCATCAAACCGCTGATCACCTTCTGAGCGGTGCCGGATCAGTCAAATTTCGCATCTCGTGTAGGATTGAGGACCTCGATGACCTTTAGTAAGCCGCAGCAACGCTCGCATTTTTTAACTCTTGGACTGGCGTTCTGTAGTCTGATGGCGCTTCTCGCGCCGCGCTTGGCACGCGCGAAAACTACGCCGCTCGCTCTATGCGTCGATCCGGCCGGGGCGGGCGGATGTTTCACCACGATCCAGGGTGCGGTGAATTCCGTGCCGGCCGGTGGTGATGCGGTCATCACGATCGCCGCCGGCACCTATCTAGAGAACCTAACCGTATCGGGAATAACGGTCAGCTTCATCGGCGCGGGCGTCGGCCAGACGATCGTGGACGGTTCCGTCGATCCCAGTCTTTCAACGTTCACCTTTCAGACCCAAGCGAACGGCGAGTTGCACGGCATGACGATCCAAAATGGCGGCGGCCCGATCGGCGGCAATATCCTCTTCGATCAACAATCGCCGAAGACCGGCAAGGGAGTCGGCAGCCTAACTATCGAGAATTGCGAAATCACCGGTGGTATGCCCGCACCCCACTATCTTCCGGAGCATACGGTCTTTTTTTGGGGCAAATCGCTTGTCGTTGATTCGACGACGATCGCGAACAATAACGTAGGGGGCCTCGCTATCTATGGCTCCCCGCACGTGTACATCACTAACACAACGATCACCGGCAATTCGACTCCGAGCAATACTGCAAGCGCAGCCGGATGCGGACTCAGAATATCGTCTGGCACGATCGTACTGAATAACGTCACGATAACCGACAATCATTGCGTGGGCACCGTGGGGTCCGGACATCAGCCGACGCAAGGTGGCGGCATCTGGCTGGATTTTCCCCCCAAGGTCTCGATGGCGAACACGGTAATCGCAAACAACACCGTTGCGGGTGCGTCGCCGAGCGGGCCCGATTGCTGGGTAGCCGGTAACGGACTTAAATCGAAAGGCTTCAATCTGATCGAGGACGTCTCCGCTTGTGCGATCAAGCTACTCAAGAGCGATATCGCTCCTGGAAAAGATCCTGCACTGAGTCCGCTCCAGGCGTGCGCTTCCACCGGGCTGGAAGTTCTGGCACCGCTCACCGGTAGCCCATTAATCGCGAGCGGAAACCCTGCCACACCGAAAGGGAAAGTCGGCGCCGCAGGTTCGAGCTGTTTGCCGCTCGACGAATGCGGCAACACCCGCACTGCGGGATCGTGCACAATCGGCGCATCGCAGTGAGCGCGGCACTCACCTCTCTTTTACTTGGAAACTGCCGCGTCGATTCTCGGTAGCGCCTCTTCAATCCTCTGCCGATCCTCGATAGCTCCGATAAACGGATCGGCCTTTAGCTTCGCCATCCGGGGCGGCATCGTCTTGATATTCCACTGACTTGGATTGAGATCGTCTCTTAGCTCTTTCCACTTGAGCGGTGCTGAAACTGGGGCACCCGGAATCGGACGCACCGCGAACGGTGCTGCGATCGTCTGGCCGTGTGCCAGTTGCAGGTAGTCGATATAGGTCTTGCCGCCGCGCCGATCCTTGTTGCGGATCAACGTCGCCGCATCAGGCACTCGCTGCACGACGACCCGGGCGACCAGTTCCGCGAACATCCGCGCCTGCTGATACGTATATTCCGGCACCAAACCGACGACGACGTGGAGCCCCATCTGTCCCGACGTTTTGACGTAAGGGCGCATCCCGATTTCCCGCAACACCGCTCCGGTCTCCCGCGCGACGATAACCGCCTTCTGTGTCGTCGATCCTTTCGGGTCGATATCGAACAGCAGCCAGTCGGGACGCTCGAGATGGCTCATGCGCGACGACCAGATATGAATTGGAATCGCGCCGAGATTGGCCATGTAGGCGATCGCTTCGACGCTTTCGAGGATGAAGTAACTGATTTCACGCTGCGTATCTTCCGACCAGATGCGCGCCGTGCGAATCCACGACGGGGCGAACGCAGGAGCGTCTTTTTGGTAGAAACTCTTGCCGTCGATTCCGTCGGGATAGCGGGTGAGCACCACCGGCCGATCTTTCAAATACGGCAGCATCCAGGGCGCGATCGTCTCGTAATACTCAATCAGATCGCCCTTGGTGTAACCCTCAGCAGGCCAGAAGACTTTGCCGCGATTGGTCGGCTTGAAGGATCGCGCGGACTCTTCCGCCGTCTCGATCGCATCGACCTCCGGCTCCGTCTCAAGGCTTTCGACATGTCCCTCCTGATCGGAGCCCGGACCTCCGTACGAGCATGCTCGCGGATCGACGTCGGCGACCAACTTCTGAAAACTCGGATGGCGGATACCACCCTCGTCGGTCCATTCACCGAAGCGCACCTCCGCCACCAGGTCGGGCGCGCAGAAATGCGAGCCACGCGCCGGCGGTGCAGCTTCTCCGTTACGAGCCTTGCGAAACGGCCACTTCTCTATCGCGCGCTGCTTGAGCAGTCCGTGGATCTTGCGCAACTTGGCGTCATCGAAGCCCGTGCCGACACGCGAGACGAACCGCAGCTCGCCCGAAGCCTCGTACTGTCCGATTAGCAGCGCACCGAAATGAGTCCGCGAACCCGCCGGATCGGTCCATCCTCCAATCACGAAGTGCGACGTGACCGGGCACTTTATCTTGATCCAATCGCCGGTTCGGATTCCGCGATAGGGAGCATCCCGCCGTTTCGCGACGATCCCCTCTAATCTCGCGTTGGCCGCAAGCGCAAAAAACTCCCTGCCGTGCCCCGCGATATGATCGCAGTAGCGTACCGGTCCTTCGCCGCGCACGATTCGCGCGAGCAGCCTTTTGCGATCTTCGAGCGGTAGCGAGCGGAGGTCTGCATCGTCGTAGGCTAATAGATCGAAGGCGAAGAAGGTCGCCGGCGTTGCGAGGCTCAGCCGCTCCGCCTCGCGCTGATCATCGACATGCATCCGGCGTTGCAGCAATTGGAAACTCGGGCGTCCGTCATCGCCGATCGCAACGATTTCGCCGTCGATTGCGAAGCGCCCAAACGGCATCGAGCCGATCGCGAGCACGACCTCGGAATAGCGCCGCGTGATCTCACGCTGATTCCTCCCGAACAATCGCACCGCTTCGCCGTCGCGGATCGCGATCGCTCGCACACCGTCGTACTTGAGTTCGTAGATCCACTCTTTGCCGTCGAAGGGCTCGTCCGCGGTTTTCGCAAGCGCGAGCGGAAACGAGCGAATATCGTAAGGAACCTTCAGCGGCGATGGATTCAGCGCGCTCAGTTCGCGATCAAGCTGTTCCTTCGCATGGTTGCGCTCTCGCATCTCCTCGACCGTGAGTCCCGATAGGACCGACCGCGGATGCGTTCCAAGGACATCCTCGTCAGATGCGTACTGATCCTTCTTTTTGATCAGTAACCACTGCTCTTTGTTATCCGATGCTGACCTTCGTGATTGGCTGCGCGTGCGTACCAAGGTAAATGCGCCGCGCAATTTGAAGCCGTGCATCTCGATATCGAGCTTGCCGTCCCGCACCGAAGTGGCGGCGTCCTTGCCCGGCGGATCGATTACGCGATAGGTCCCGCGATCCCAAACAATTACGGCTCCGGCGCCGTAGTTGCCCTGCGGAATACTGCCTTCGAAGTCGCCGTACTCAACCGGATGGTCTTCGACCATAACCGCGAGTCGCTTGTCAGCGGGATTCATCGATGGTCCCCGCGGCACGGCCCATGAGCGTAGGACGTTTTCCATCTCGAGCCGAAAATCGTAGTGGAGCGCCCTCGCAGCATGTTTTTGCACCACGAATTTGCCGCCGCTACTCGACGCCGTTCCATTCCCAACCGCGCCAAAAGGCTCCGGCGTGCGGTCGGGACTGCGCTTTCTGCGGTATTGGTCGAGGGCCATCCTGATGCTTATTGAAGCGTACGCATGCTCGTTGCTCGTTCAGAAGAGAAAACGGGCTTGTTCAGATGCGCGTCCACGTGCACGATGGGTGGAGTCGGAGGCTCCGTCTCTTATGGCATCACGCCCAGTCGGTAGCGGCAACATCTCTTTCGGTCTGGTTTCTATTCCCGTCAAATTGTTTACCGCGACCCGATCCAAGTCGGTGAGCTTCAATTTATTGCACGGCAAGGACCTTAGCCGCATCCAACAGAAGATCTATTGCCCGGTCGACGACGCGATAATCGAGCGCAGCGAACTGGTCCGCGGCTATGAGATCGAAAAAGGGCGTTACGTCACTTTCACCGACGAGGAACTCAAGTCGATGGAAGCGCGCAACGAGCATGCGATCGAGATCACCGAGTTTCTGCCGCTCGAAGAAGTCGATCCGGTCTACTTCGAAGAATCCTTCTACCTTGGAGCGGAAACCGTCGCCGGCAAGGCATATCGTCTCCTGACGGACGCGATGGCGCAGACGGAGCGCATCGCGTTGGGCCGCTACACGATGCGGGGCAAGGAGCATCTCGTACTCATCCGTCCCTTTGGCAAGGGGCTGATGCTGCATACGATCTATTACGCCGATGAAGTGCGCCCGGCTGAGGACGTCGATCAGGCGACCAGCGAACCGGCCAAGGACGCCGAGTTGAAGCTCGCCAAGCGGTTGATCGAAGAGCTCACCGGTAAGAAGTTCGACCCCAGCAAGTATCACGATACCTACCGCGAAAAGGTTATCGCCGCTGCACAACAGAAGGCCGAAGGACAGGAGATCACGGAGGCTCCCGCCGAGCCACGGCGCGGACAGGTGATCGATCTGATGGCCGCGCTGAAGGCGTCACTGGAAAAACGGGGCACCTCGGCAGAGGCCGAGGCAGCGGAAGAGCCGACTGCGGCTGCGGTCGGCGACGAACCGCCGCGATCTCGCACTCGAGCTCCGCGCGCGGCGGCAACGCGCAAACGCGCCGGCGCCAAGAAGTAAAATCGTCTTCGAAAAGTGAGAGGTGGCGACAAGGAAGAAAACTTGCCGCCGCCTCTGCGTTTGGGAGGAAGGGTGCTGCCTAGTCGCAGCTCTGGAAACTCAAAGTTGGGAGAACACCACTCGTCGGATTGTCGGCTTCAGTCACCGATGCGCCGAGCACCGAGAAAGGTAGCGCCGGATCGGTGATCAGAGCAGACGGCGCACACTGGGGCGTCGCGGGATTCCCGATTTGCGACGCTGCGCCCGTAGTCGAATAGTCGACGGTTCCTGCCGCGGGCGAATCGTAGGTCGTGCCCCCCGCCTTCCAAGCCCCTATTACCGGATTGCTCGCCGGCACGGCCAGAGTGAAGCATTCACAGTTAGTGCCGTCGGACAGGCAAGAGCCGCGATATCTGGGCAATTGGCCCCCGTCGTAGACGCGACGGTGGTCACGCTTGGAAGATTCCCGCCGACCGGAGCCGGAACGGTTCCACTGAGCGGCGGAATGACGGCTTGTACGGTGCCGCTGCTACCTGCAAACGGCTGGACACCGGCAAAGGCGATATCGTCACCTAGACCCTGTGATGTCGCAGCTTCCGTGCTGAAGAGACCTTCAAGCAACGCTGGGCTGCTGCCGTCGTCGAGCAGAGGAATAACCAGGTTGTTCGGCCCACCACTCTTCGTGACGGCCAGACCCGTTGTGATAGTAGCGTTCGACGAGTTACTCGTGCCCGGCATCGATCCGGAGTCGGCTACCAGTTCGTAAGTTCCAGCCGGGACCGGACAGAACTCAAAATGACCGTTAGTATCCGCCGTCGCTTTAGCCACGACGTTATCCACCTGAGCCGTGTTAGTCGTCGAGGCGGGTGTGCCGATATTCAAGTCCAACGCTGGCGTCTGGCTTTCGAGCCAAAGGCTGGCGCCCGGCACGGCCGTCGCACCCGGGGTGACCGAACCGGCACCGTCCGTGCCGGCGACAACGTTACCGGCGATAAGTGCGCTCAGGTCGATCTCGTCGGCATGGAGCGTCGGCTTCAGGATATAGTTGCCGCTCTTCCCCGCCTGGACGATCGACTTACAAGCGTTGAAATCGATATCGAGGTCGAGGCCTTGGCCATCGCTGATAACGAGTCCGCCGCCCGCGATCTGGCCCGGAGGAATTTGATTCCGATGTTACCCTCGCTCGTGAGCTTTATCGGCACGAGCTTGCCGCCGCCCAGATCGATGCAGTTGTAGATGGTCGAGGAAAGTGACGAACAGGCGTTCACTGCAGGGCCAGTCCCGCCGCCTCCACCTCCCTTTTTCTTACCCTTGCCAGCGCCTTTTCCGGCGTCCGCAAGGATAAAGCGGATTTGCTGATACTTACCAGGTGGCAAGCCACTGGTTACTCCGAGTGTCGCCAGAAAGCAGTCGGTAGGCGCTTCGTCGAGCAGGTCGACTTGGATAGGAGCTGCGGACATGTGTCGACACTGGCCCGCTGCCGGCTGCCTACGCTATTCCACATGGAGCAAGCAACGCGGTTCCCGAGATGAACGGCTTCAACCACCGCCGACTAGGTTTGGACTTTTCCCACATAGGCGATCCTTTCAATTAAAAACTCAGGATTCGCAGACCCTGCGATCTTAAATCCGGGAAAGAAAGTAGATCAAGCCCTAAAATAGGACAAAATCGGGCTTTAAATCGCTATATATGGCTAAACACGCTTTTAGCTCGTGTATCGCTGCGATCGGCCCAGGCGTAAAGGCCACGATGCAGCACTCACGCCGGTCGACCGCGATCGTTGCGCGATCCAGGAAATAATTCAGATCGCCATCGACTTGCGCACCGAAACTTGGGCAGTTGCTTCGACACCGATAGTTTTCGGTTGGCCGAAGGCAAACATCGCGATATGCCAAGGAACTTTTTCCTCGAAGCGAATCGTCAGACCGAGGCCATCCTCGCTCACACTGGTCGCCACGATCTCTTCCTGAGCAACACCACTCTGATTAGCAACCTTGTCCGCTACTTGCGCTGCCAACTGCGGATTTGAGGGCAGATAGGCGGCACCCGATCTAACCGCATTTGCGCCCAGGATTCGTAGCCGCTGCGTGGCCACGTCGTAATAGGAACGAGCAATATAGGTCTCAAGAGCCAAGGACGTCGGGATTGCCACAACTCCGGCCAAGAAGATTGCCAGGTTCCGTCTGCTTTTGAACATCATGGTCTGGTGACCATAGCTCAAATTTGATAAAAATAAAAGGGGTATGGCGGTTTTTAGAGGATTGAGAAATATTAGATAATTTTGGAAGAGCCTTACTCTCCGATTGACCTTTATACGATCCGTTAGACCGTCTAGAGGCCGATAGGGTAAGCCTCGAAGTCCATTTCTCTCTGAAGCCGTTCTCAAACAACCGCAATAGCGAAATCTTCCCGCGCGACGACCTTACCGATAATCGCGGCCTCGTTGTTGCCCAACCGCTGAAGGTCGGCGAGTAGCGCCAATGCCTGGTCGGGCGGCAGAGCGATGAGCAATCCACCGGAGGTCTGCGGATCAAAGGCGATCTCACCGATTTCATCGGCGGTCTCTGCAGAAATCGTTACGAAACGACCGTAAAATTCACGATTACGCTTTCCACCTCCCGGGATCATCCCCTCACGGCACAGTTCGAGCGCCCCCGGCAGAACCGGTAGATCCGATTCTTCGATTCGCAGCGTCACGCCACTGCCATCGGCCATCTTGTAAGCGTGGCCCGCGAGCCCAAAGCCTGTGATGTCGGTCGCCGCGTGCACCTCGTATTTGAGCATCGCCGCGGCACTCTGCACATTCAACTCAGCCATCCACCGCACCGCGCTCTTATAGTAGTCGGCGTCCAGACGGTCGCGTTTGAGCGCGGTCATCAGGATTCCGGTGCCGAGCGGCTTCGTCAGCAGCAGTGCATCGCCCGGACGTGCGCCAACATTGCGAATAATGCGGCGCGGATCGATTACACCGGTGACGGCCATCCCGTATTTCACTTCGTCGTCGGCCACGCTATGGCCCCCGACGATCACGGCTCCGGCTTCACGCGCTTTTTCAGTTCCGCCACGCAGGATTTCGGTGAGTATCTCGCCCGGCAGCCCCGATTGTGGCCAGCAGACCAGATTGAGCGCGGTCAGCGGCTTTCCGCCCATCGCGTAGACGTCCGACAGCGCATTGGCGGCAGCTATTTGGCCGTAGGTGAAAGGATCGTCGACGACCGGCGTGAAAAAATCGACCGTGTTTACGATCGCGAGGTCATCGCGCAGACGAAACACTCCGGCGTCATCGCCGGTATTGATACCGACGAGCAGGTCGGGATGCGTCCCGAGATCCAAACGCGAGAGAACCGCTTCGAGGTCCGCCGGACCCAGCTTACCGGCTCAACCAGCCGCCTTGGCACGGGCGGTAAGGCGAATCAGGTCGCTTCGCGTTGGATTGTTGTTTTTGGCCTCTGCCATTGGCGCTTCAGTCTATCGCCAAGTGTTTGACCGGCCAATCGGCTTATGGAACGACGCCTGCGAGTCAGTCTGAACTGTTGGGTAGCGGGAGCCCGTGCATTTTGAGGAACGAGAGCTTATCCCAATAGCCGCGTTGGAAGGCGATTAGTCCATCGATTACATGAAAAAAACCGCAGCCACGCAGCCCTAGCGGATCGCGCCATTCGAGTATGGCCCATTCTCCATCCTCGAAAAGATTTTCCGGAATACAGACCATCTTCGCCTTCTCAAATTCAGCTGCGAACATGGCTCGAATAGCGTCGCGTCCTTCAACCGGGTTCTCGGCTACCTGATGATTGATGGCGTCAGAGTGGTAGAAGGCACCCAGCGCATCGGCGTCTGCTCGATTGAAAGCATCAACCCAAGCTTGCACAACTTCACGCGGCCGCATCGCCAACTACCTCCCATGAATCACCGGATCGGACTCGCACACAGCGGGACACTCATCCCTCAGGCGCGATTCCGCAACTTACGGGCGTCGCCGACCCGGGTAGTTACCCCGGAGTGATCAAAATAGTCGAGCAGGGTGATCGCGAACTTGCGCGACGCCTGAAGCACATCGCGATAAGTGGCTGCGGTTATCTCTCCATCGCTCTGGAGTCGCTCGACCAGCTTGGCCTTGGCCACTTCGAAAGGTCCCTTGGCGAAGTAGAAATCGGTGGCGATTTTGACCACGCGCCCTTCGCGCTCCATCGCGGATAGAACGGAACGCAAGCGCGCGAAATCGGCAGGACCCATTTTCAGCGCTTCGGCTAACTGCTTCAGTTCAGGCGGCTGTACACTGGCGTCGTTGAGGATCTTTTCGATTTTCGTGCCCAGCTCACCGGTCGCTCCGCCGAGTTTCACCTGATGGGTACTCAAGCGCAGTACGCTTTCATCGCGGACGATCGGCGCTTCGCGCGCCAGCCGATCGACCAGGGCGCGGAAAGCACGCGGTGCAACTTCGTAAGGTAGCCGCGTACGCAACGACTCCATCTCGAGACCCGGCGCGAGGGGCTCCTCCCGATGATGCCTGGTCAGTGCCTCGGTCGTTACCGCTTTGAGTTCGTTCCACTTCGACGCGGTCGTAAAGCCTTCCTCGTCACCGAGCGAGAGCCGGACGAAGCGCGGATCCTTCAGCGACGCCTCGATCTCCTTAATCGGAGTATTGAAAAGTTGCGCGAGGGTCGCCGCAGTTAGTGCCAGACTCTCCTGCAGGTTCAACATCGCCTCAACGGCGGCGGGCTCGACTCCAACGCCAACCGTTTCGAGATTGTGGATATATGCCTCGACCGGTTTGCGCGATCGTCGCCCAAGCGGATTCAGCACCACGCCGCCGCCCAGCGTTCGTACATTGGTTTCATCGCGGATAACGAAGCGATCCCCCGCGAGCGCTACGACGGGTTCGTTGAGCACCAATTGCACCATCCCCCGATGCTTCGGCTCGATCTCGAGCGCACCGCCGAGGATAATCACGCGCCCAATCGTCTCGGCAGCGCCAATAAAGAAACGTACTCGTTGATTCTGCTTCAGCGGGCGCTTGGCCGCCGGTCGGACCTCGATTCGCGCATCGATCCTCGTGGTTGTTAGCCTAATGCGATCGTCGCCCAAAACGTCGCCGCGCTTGAGTTCAATCTTTTCACCGCCCAGATTGATCGCAACTCTTTGGCAGCGGCCCGCGCGTTCCACCGCTTCGCCATGAACCTGAAGCGCGCGCACGCGCACCTCGCCGCCACCGGGGAGCACCCGCAGCCGCTGACCCACCTGAACGTCGGCACCCATCGCGGTACCTGTGACAACGAAACCATGCCCCTTGATCGTAAAGGCTCGGTCGATTGGCAAGCGGAACAGACCCGTGGCGCGGCGTGCCTCGAATCCGTCGAGCTGCTCGGCAATCTTCGTGCGCAGCTCGTCCATTCCGAGTCCCGTGATGGCTGATACCGGAATGATCGGCGAACCTTCAAGACAAGTCCCGTCGGTCAGGATCTCGACCTCTTCGCGAACCTCCTCGATACGCTTGGCGTCGGCGAGATCGGCCTTGGTGATGAGAAAGATCCCGCGCCCGATACCCAGCAGATGCAGGATATCGAGATGCTCTTCGCTCTGCGGCATCACGCCGTCGTCAGCAGCGATCGTAAAGAGCACGAGATCGACGCCATGGGCACCGGCCAGCATGTTGCGAATAAAGCGCTCGTGTCCCGGAACGTCGATCACGCCGGCGCGCTTGCCGTCGGGCAAATCGAAATAGGCGAAGCCGAGATCGATCGAGATTCCGCGCTCTTTCTCTTCCTTGAGCCGGTCAGTCTCAAGGCCAGTGAGCGCTTTGATTAGTGCCGTCTTGCCGTGATCGATATGGCCGGCGGTGCCGATAATCGCGTGGGCTACTTGCGATGCCATCTGAAAGTAGGTCCGTTACGGAAGGAGCGCAAAGATACGCGTTGGCGCGCCGGTGCCTTTGCCCATCTTCATCGGTACGCAAAAGAGCGTAGCTCCAGTCGGGGGCAGTTTATCCGCGTTAGCCAGATTCTCGAAAGCAGGTTTGTTAGCCCCGAGCCATGCGCGATGCACCGGGAAATCCTTCGAATTGCCTGGGTCGA
The DNA here is from genome assembly GCA_035541875.1 of Binataceae bacterium (SeqCode). GTDB lineage: Bacteria > Desulfobacterota > Binatia > Binatales > Binataceae > JAJPHI01. The sequence continues at coordinate 39,285 of DATKML010000052.1, read as the reverse complement.
TACTTGCCGTGTCGATCGCTATCGCAACGGCTTTCCGATTCTCAAGAAGGAACTTGATCGCCTCGATTGAAAAGCCGGGGAACCGCAGATGGGCAACGTCATCGTGCTTGTCGGTACCCAAATAATGTTTCTTGTCGGGCCAGAATTGACCCCACCCGGAACGGGCCACCACGATAGCCCCGTCCGGTATAGGTCCGTGCGCGGCCTCCCATCGCTTGATATCGTCGTCACTGAGCATCGCATTGGGATCTTGCGCGGTGCGTGAGGAAAAATCGATCACAACTGCCGGACCCACCGTCGAGGAAAGCGGCACCTGATCCGCAGTCATCCCATTGGCGCTGAAATGGATGGGCGCATCCATATGCGTTCCGCCATGTTCAGGCGCGGCAAACTTGGCCGAGGAATAAAAGTATCCCCCGGGCGTCATCCCGTAATGTTCAAACTGATGAACTAATGGCGGCTCGGTTGGCCAATAGACGGTGTTGGTGTCGAAGACGTAGGTGAGATCAACGAGCTTGGTGGGGTCGGTTATCCCGCCGTTTGCGCTGTTGATCGTCGCCATACTGACCAGAGCGATAATACCGGCGGCAAGAGCGAACTTCACGACGATGGAACTGGATGAACGCGACCGGCGTGCGCAAGGGCACACCGGTCGTCGCGATCGCTATTTCATCTGATCCGTGAACATCTTCATGTCGAAGTAGTCACGCCATGCCTTGATCTTGCCGTTCGAGGTCGTCTCGAAGACGCCCATGACCGGCAACGACATCCGCTTGCCTTTCGCCTCAAACGAATCGACGCGCTCGTTCATCACGACGTTTCCCACCGATGCCGAGTGCAGGATCTTGAATTCGAGCCAGGTGGTACCCTTCAACAGCCCTTCGATCGTCTTGCGGATCGCGGCTTTACCCTCGGCCTTGGGCAGCGGGATATTGTGGTAGACCGCATCGTCGGTGAAGAAATCCATCACCTGATCGATATTCAGCCGAGCCCACGCATTACAAAAATCGCTTACGATTGCTTCTGCTTCAGTCGACATATTCGCCTCCGTTCTTCCGCTCCTATTGTTCTTGATCGAGGTAGAAGCGGTCTTCGTCCTTGTTATAGCCGAAAAGCTCGGCAAAACGCCCCCAATTCACGATCGTCGAAAACATTTTTTCGGGCGGCTCATTCGGCAGCAGCATCGCCAGATGTTCTTCGACCACTTCCTTGGTCAGAGACAGATCCTCCTGCCCGCGAAGGAGCCGAATCAAGTAGCTGAAAAGCCCGTGCTTCTCTAGCCGCTCACGCATCATGGTCTTGCGAATATTCACTTCGCTTTCGAGAAACTGCTTGCCCGATGGTTCCAGAACGACGTCGCCGTCAGGGGTGGAAACAAACCCCAGAATTTCGGCTGCCTTCATTACTTTGAGCAGGTCGTCGTATTTGAACTGGAGCTCCCGCGCGATCTTGTAACCGTCGTCGCGGCCACCACGGTCCTCCAATGTTTCCAGCAAGCCGAAAATCCACGTAACCGGACAATCCGGAATCGGATTGATGCCGTCGTCGACGGGCATTAGGAACGCTCCTCAATTAGTGAGAAAACTTTGTCGGTGAGGGCGTTAAAACCCTCTTTGCGCCGATCACGGGGTCGCGGCAGATCCACCTTCAGATCCGCGGCAAGCCTTCCCGGATGGGGTGAGAAAACCAGGATACGGTCGGCCAGTTCGACCGCCTCTTCGATAATATGGGTAACGATCACGATCGTATGTACTGGCATATCGCGCGATTGCCAGATGTCGGTCAACTCCTCGCGTAAGGTGATCGCCGTCAGCGCGTCCAATGCCGAGAAGGGCTCGTCCATTAGTAACATGCGTGGACCGACCGCGAGCGCACGGGCAAGGCCGACACGCTGCTTCATTCCGCCCGACAATTCTCTCGGATACGCCTCTTCGAAGCCATCGAGTCCGACCTTGTCGATATAGAAGCTCGCGCGCTTCTCGCGCTCCGCGGGAGGAACTCCACGCGCCTCGAGTCCCAATTCGACATTGGCCTTAACCGATAGCCAGGGCATCAGCGCGAACGACTGGAAGACGAGGGCACATTCAGGGTTAATCGTGTCGACCTGTTTACCGTCGTAGAGCACCTGTCCTTCTGTCGGAGGCATCAGTCCGTTGATAATCCGTAGCATCGTCGACTTCCCGCATCCGGAAGGACCGACGATCGCAACGAACTGCCCCTCCTCGATCGAGAAGGAGATATCCTCCAGTACCCGGAGCGATCCCTTGGAGTGAGTGAAGCTCTTGGAGACGTGGTTAAGCTCAAGCAGGGCCATGGGTCTGGGCAATCCCTATCGCGCATCGATGACCTCTTCAGTAATCAATCCGATACCGCTCTGTGGCAAGGTCATAAAGCCTTCGCCAGAAGAAGCGATTTAACAATAACACGACTAAAATCATCGAAAGCAGGGTCAAAAGAATCATCAGACCGCTGGACTTGCTGTTTTCGTAGGTGGCCACATCGAGCATCGCGCCCAACCCAAAGACCTTGTAGGTGACCCCACGATACGGGAAATACTCGGAGAGTATCAGCGCATTCCATCCACCGCCCCACGCCGTGATACTGCCCGTCAGCAGCGATGGGGCCAAAACCGGGAGCGTCAGCTTACGCCAGGTGGCGACGCGGCTGAGTCCGAACGATCGCGCCGCCTCCTTCAAATCGGCGGGAATCTGGCTGACGCCACCGAGCAGGTTGAACAGCAGATACCACTGCATCCCGGTCAGAATTAGAAGGATCGAGGCCAGATTCATGCCACCCGTGGCGCGAATAACGAAAAGCACGATTAGAGGAAAGAGCGCAGTCGCCGGGATTGATCCCACGATCTCGGCAACCGGCGCGAGAGCACGGGCGAAGCGCGGATTCTCGCTCGCGTAGATCGCGCAGGGCAGAGTCCAGGCGAGCGAGATCAGATAAGCGACGATCATCCGCAGCATCGAAGCGAGCGTCGCGCCCGGAATCGATCTGACGGTATCCGGCCAGGGTTGCATCAAGGTGCGAATGAGTGCGATCGATCCCTCGATCACACCGTAAGCGACCACGAATAGAAGGGTTGCAATTACAGTGATGCGCAAGATCCGACCGATCCGAATTAGCCGCGGGTAGGCTTCGCGGTCGAACGATGGGGCCGCTTGCGCTATCGCATTCGCTCCCCGGGCGATCGGCCTCAGCGCGGCCTGGATGATCCCCAAGAACGCGGGGCCAATTCCATTCAGAGCTTCTAGGAACTGGATCGACCGGGTCGATTCCGTGCTGGCTGCAAACTCGTAGCGGAACTTCTCCGCCCACGTGGATAGCGGCTGCCATACGATCACGTCCATCGCCACGATAATCGCGAGGAGCACGAAAAGGCCGGCGACCAATTCAGCAGCCCGGCCCTTATCGGCCGCCGTCATCAGGTAGCTGCCCAAGCCTGGTAGACGATACTCAGCAGGACCCGCCGTGATAATTTCGCAGGCGATCAGGTAGTACCATCCCGCGACCCATGACAGGATCGAGTTATAGACCAGCTTCGGCACGCAGGCTGGCAGGATCAGGCGCCGGAGCTTGAGCCATCGGCTTGCGCCAAAAGAGTCGAGCGCCTCCAAAGAGTCATTGGGTATCGTACGGACGGACTCGAAGACGCCCAACACCATATTCCACGCCATGCTGGTGAAGATGAGAAACACGGCGGCGAACTCGACACCCATCCGCCCTCGCGCGAGCGACACGAAGAAGTAGATCGCGGCGGGGAAGAACCCAACGACCGGCACTGACTGTGCGATATCGATAATCGGGATCAGGATACGCTCGCGCGCACGGCTGGCCGCGGCCGCTGTTCCATAGACCAGCGAGAAAGCCAGGGCGATCACGTAAGCGGCAAGCATCCGGCTGAAAGAGCAAAGAGCGTAATAAGGTAACGCCCGCGCGTGAACTCTCAGGCGCGGCGGATGAATTGCGGGCTGGTATTTGCGATAGGCAAAGAACAGCGCCATCACAAGCGCGATCGCGAGGAGCGATCCCGCCGTGCCGAGAAGCCGCCGTCCGGTTGTTGCAGTGCTTGCCATCAGGGAAACCCGCGAAACACTTACGATAGCTGCGCATCCAGGTCGCTGAAACCCCAATCGTTACCGGACTGTTAAGTCACGTCACTCGATCGCACGAAAACCTCCGATAGTCTTGCGCTTGAGAAAGCACCACCAGCTTTGCGAGGATGAGCCTCGCAACTCGCATCATTCGGGAGAATCACCGATGTCCCTGAAGGACCAGACGGTTGTAATTTTAGGTGGCAGCTCGGGTATTGGGCTGGCTACGGCAAAAGCCGCGCTTGCTGAAGGCGCCAAGGTAATAATCACCGGCCGGTCGCGCGATAAACTCGAGCGCGCACGCACGGCGCTTGAAACCGACGTGCGGACGGTTGCACTCGACGTCACCGATGAAGCCGGCACCCGCGATCTCTTCGCGAGCTTTGCTCACGTCGACCATGTTTTCATCACCGCGGGAACCGTTGCCTTTGATCCGAAGCTTACACCTGCCAGCGATGCGATGCGCACGGCGATCGACATGCGCTTCTGGGGCGCGCTCTATGCGGCCAAATATGCGGCGCCCAAGATGGGTGCCGGCGGCTCGATTACCTTCATGTCGGGCACTGCGGCGATTCGGCCGTTGCCGGGCGCTTCGGTTGCGACCGCGTCATGCGCGGCGGTCGAAGGTTTCGCCCGCTCCCTGGCGCTCGATCTCGCGCCGATTCGCGTGAACGTGATCCAGCCGGGACTCGTCGATACCCCTTTCCTCGACGTCCTCGGCGACAAGCGCGATGAAATCATCCAGGATTATTCGCGCCGCTTGCCCGTGAAACGGCCGGGCCGTCCCGAGGAGATCGCCGATGCCGTGCTCTTCCTGATGAAAAACGGTTTTGTTACTGGAATCACCCTCACCGTCGATGGCGGTGGCATCTTGGCATGATGAAGAGCGCTCCTCTCATGCCTAGAGCTCGTGAACAACTCGCGAACACCACTTTCTGTCATTCAGAGGCGAGTCTGCGAGCCGATGAATCTCGCGGCCTCCTCACGCCGCAGTATCTCGGCTCTAATCAAACATCATCAAGACTTGGGGATCGATCATGCCTAAATTAACCGACCAAGAATGCCGAGATTTCCTTGCCGAGCGCGGCCATCTGGCCCGTATCGCCACGATTAGCGCCTCCGGGGCGCCCAGCGTGGTCCCGGTCTGGTTCATTTTTGAGAACGGCAAGGTGCTGATCACCCCGCGCAAGCACTCGCTCTTTCTCGCGAATGTCCGTCGCGATCCCCGTGTCGCCGTCACGATCGACGAGGAGGCCGGGAGCTATCGCAAAGTCCTGTTCGAAGGTAAAGCCAATATCCTTTTCGAAGTGGGACAGGATCGCCAGTGGGACGATGTATATCGCAGGATCGCATGCCGCTACGTCGACGAGGCCTCGGCGGACTACTATCTCACCGAAACCAAGGACCAGCCCCGCGCGCTCATCGGCATCGATAGCGCGAAGGCCAAAATCACGACCTGGCGGATGCCTACGGCGAACGAGCCCTACTCCGGAATCTGGGCACGACGCTACTATGATGCCGGTACCAAGATGGCGAGTACGGCCTCGCAAGCAACTGGCACGAACCTGAAGGTGCGCTAAGAGTTATCCAGCCCTAACTGAAATCCCGAGGATCAACCCACGATGGAACACGCACTTACCGGCCTCAAAGTACTCGATTTTTCACGCGCCCTAGCAGGTCCCTCGTGCACCCGGATGCTCGTTGAGATGGGCGCCGACGTAATCAAGGTTGAGGCTGCGCCGAGCGGCGATATGACTCGCGGGATGTCGAAGCTGCGCAACGATCGGAGCCTCTATTACATCCAGCAGAATCGCGGCAAAAAGAGCCTGTGTGTTGATCTGCGGGATCCACGCGGGATGGCCCTCGTCACATCGCTCATACCCAAAGTCGATGTCGTCGTCGAAAACTTCAAGCCCGGAACGATGCAGGAGATGGGGCTCGGCTACGACCGCCTGCGCGAGATGAAGCAGGATATTATCCTCTGCTCGATCTCGGCGCTCGGTCAGAGCGGACCGCTCGCCAAGTTGCCGGGTTATGATTTCATCGCGCAGGCTTATTCCGGAGCCACCTCAATGATCGGTGAGGCGGGTGGCACACCCTATATCCCGCTTGTCGCGGTTGGCGATGTTAATACCGGCGTGCACGGCGCCCTCGCGATTCTGGCGGCGCTGCGCTATCGCGATCACACCGGTAAGGGGCAGCATCTCGATGTTGGCCTGCTCGACGTTTACTACCACTGCCACGAAGTCAGCGTGCATCAGTACAGCGGCAGCAACGGCCAGCTCAAGCCCTCGCGTCAGGGCCCCCATCTGAACTACGTCGCGCCCGCGGGCGTCTTCAAGGCGAATGGCGGATGGATTGTGATCATGTCGTTCCTCCATCATTGGAAAGACCTCTGCAAGGCGATGAATCGCCCGGACCTTGTGACCGATCAGAAGATGGGCACCGATGCGGGGCGGCTCGCGAATCGCGCCGAGATGATCAAGCTGATTGAAGACTGGCTCGCTACGTTCCCTGATCGCGATAGCGCCGTTGAGCACATGCAGAAAAACGCCGTCCCGTGTGCGCCCGTTCTATCGATCGAAGAGACCGTGAGTCATCCGCACCTGCGAGCGCGCGGCACCGTTCGCACCGTCGAAGATCCGATTGCGGGCAAGTTCGAGATTCCGGGCTTTCCGCTGCGCTTCTCGGCGATTCCGGAACCGCTGCCGCTCGAAACGCCAACCCTCGGGCAGCACAACGACGAGATCCTGCGCGATTGGCTCGGCCGTAGCAACAAGGAGATCGCCGAACTGCGCGAAAAAGGCGTCCTGGTAGAAGGGAGATTCTAAAGGAGCGAAGCTAATCATGCCGACTTTCGAACGCAACGGAGTCTCACTGTACTACGAGGAGTTCGGTTCAGGTTTTCCGATCCTGCTTTTCGCGCCCGGCGGGATGCGCTCCGCCGTCGATTTCTGGCATCGCAGCCCCTTCGATCCGACGAAGGAATTCGCCGCTGATTTTCGCGTGATCGCGATGGATCAGCGCAACGCCACACCGCGCTCGCGCGGCCCCGTCAGCGCCACTGACGGATGGATGACCTACACCAACGACCATCTCGCGCTGCTCGACCATCTCAAGATCGATCGCTGCCATGTGATGGGTGGATGTATTGGCTCGTCCTATTGCCTGAGTATTGCTCAGGCGGCCCCGAATCGGATCATCTCGGCAGTCCTGCAGAACCCGATTGGCCTGCACGAGAATCGTTCGGCCTTCCGCGAGATGTTCGACGGCTGGGCGCTGGAGCTGCGCGAGGCCGGCGTCGCCGACGATGCGACCTTCAAGACTTTCCGCGAGAGCATGTACGGCAGCGACTTCGTTTTCTCAGTGTCACGCGATTTCCTACGCTCGTGCACGATTCCGATGGTCGTGCTGCGCGGCGACGATCTCTATCATCCCGGGCCGATCTCCGACGAAATCGTGCAGCTGAATCCGAAGATCGGGATGATCCGCAGCTGGAAAGCGCCCGACGTTGCACCGACCGCGGCCAAGCAGGTTCGCGAATTTCTAAAGCAGCATTCGCGCTGACCTAGTCAATCGCGAGACTCGCAAACGAGACCGCCGACTCGGTCTGCGGCTCCATCGCGATATCGTGCATCAGCAGCCGCGCGTTGTGACCGCGCAGCAGTTCGAGCTGCGTGTACATCGGCGAGAGACCGCAAATTTTCCGCGCATCCTTGTCCTTCGCGACCTCTGCGAAGAATCCATCGGGATCGCCGCGCTTGATATTCTCGATCAACGCGAGGTCCTCGCCGCGCACCCACTCAGCAACCTTCTCGTCGGCCGAGAAGCTGTCGCCGAACTTTTTGCCGACGTGCGCGAAGTCCACGCCCGCGATAATCAGCACATTGCGCTGATCGGCCTCAATCTCCGCGCGTAACGCATCGATAAAACCCCGCACGCGACCATCGAAGCCGGGCGTCTCTCCCGAATGGACCATCTCGTGGAACGAACCAACGAGAATCGGGACGATCTTGTAGCCCGCTGTCCCGATTGCCCAAGCCAGAAACAACGCCTGGAATTCGATCGAGTGCTCATTACGATGCGCAATTTCCTGCGCGAACAGGTCGCCTTCCTTGTAGCGCGCGGCCAACCGTTCGGCGAATTCGCTGTCGGTCGCGACCGTGCCGAGCGGCGTCGCGTAATCCTTGCGCGTGGCGGTGAAGAGCTGCGAGCTCATCCCGTAGTGCGACGTTCCGAGAATCACCACCAGGTCGGGTCGCTCCCGCGTGAGCAATTCTCCATAGGCATGCGCGTATGCCGCGCCTCCACGCCGCGGATCGATATGGGGCGAAATCAGACCGCTCAGTCCCGGTCCGTCACCACGCGGTGTCGGAATCGCTCCCGGCGCTCCGGGCCGTGCGAAATAGCTCGCAATCTCAGCGCGTAAACGAACCGGATCGTTGTCGTATGCGAGCCCCGCCAGCGCGGCTGGTCGCTGCGGCGACTGCGCGAAGGCTTCATGAATTTCGCGCACCCGATCGGCATAAGCAGGCGAATCGAGAAAGTAGCCCTTGTCGAGAGCCTCGATCAGGCCATCGAGATGCTCCGAGGGCAATAGCTCCCCGAAGCGCCGCATGAAGGCGGCCTGAATATCGCGCCGATCGTTATTGCCGTCGAAGAGCGTTACAAGGAAATAGGCTCCCCCGCCGATAACAATCGGCTCAGGAGCAACGCCCGAGGGATCACGCAACATGACGTACGTCTGATCATCCTGTTGTACCGGCATAACTTCAACCGGACGAATTCGCGGCTTTTCGATCATCAGCTACTCCCCACTGCCTCGAACAAGACTCTAACCTCATTGATGTTACGGGCGCACAGCGCATCGCGGCAAGCAGCCTTTTTGCGATGCGCGCTGGACTTGTGGATTCGAGCAGGAAAGACTCCTTTTCGTGTCTGACAAGAAGCGACGCGCATCACTCGCCAACCCACATCGGGATCAGGTTCGTGCGGAACCGGTCACCTCGGCGCAGCGTTATCGCGTCGGACTCGCGTCGGCGATCGAGCCCGGCCATTCGATGAAATTCATGCTGCCGATCAACGGCATCGACGAGGAATGCTTCGTCATCAATTATCACGGGGAACTTCACGCTTATGTAAATCGATGCCGCCACGTGCCGATGGCGATGGATTGGGTCGATAATCAGTTTTTCGCTGAACAGGGCCGCTATCTGATGTGCCAGACGCATAACGCCTATTACGACCCGGCGACTGGAGAGTGTATCGCCGGCCCGCGCAGCGCGTGCGGCAAATTTCTCTATCGTATCCCCCTCACGATCGAACGTGGCGCGATCATGGTCACGCCACCGACCGAGCCGTTCGAGGATTGATCCCTAATCCTAGGACGGAGAGCGAAAAAAGCGCGTGTGCCAGAAGATATTAACCGAAGGCTTGCCATCGGTTTCGACGAAGACCTTCGCTCGCACATCCATCTCCTGCTGATCCGGCATCACGTAGCAATGCAGATGGGCAAGTTCGTCCTGCACGTTCACTATTCCCGTCGGCATCCCGAAAATACTTACCCCGCTTGAGCGGAAATGCAGGTAGGCAGTGATCTCGGCCCGATCCGCGCCACTGACGGATTCGACACGAATTGCCTGGCGTTGATCTTGTACTCGACTGCGATCAGCCACCGCGCCCTGCGCGAAGGTCAGCACCCACTTCCCGTTGTAACCCGCCTGTTTGTAGCAGAGCGTATAGGTCTTCGTCAGCCAAATCGTATGCGCGGCGCGCGGGTCGATTGGCACGATCGCATCAACTTGCGAGACGATGCCGTGCCAGCATCCGCGAAACACCTCGGGCAGCGGAATCTCCTTCGTTCCACCTTGTGATCCGGGAAGTGCGGGAGGCGGGATCGTCTCCTCGCCCTGGCCTTGATTCTGATTGCTGAACGGCGCGACCGACGGATGTGGCGCGGGCAGGTTTTGCTGCGACGGCAGGGTCTGCACCTGCCCGGCCGAGGCGAGAGCACCGCGAAAAACGACGGCGCTGACTATTATCAGCGCCGTGAGGGAAAACCGCTTATTGATGTAGGCGAAGAGTGGCTTATTCGTATTCGTCGCCAAAGTGAGCGCGCACGATTCGCGCCTTGAGATACTCAAGCGTACCGAGGTCCTCAACGATATCGCCGCCGGTGTCATAGAAGAAGAGTTCACCATTCTTGGTGCGGCCAACGGCGATTATCCACTCGAGATCATCACGGTCTTCGAGCAGGTAATTGATCGTCTGGGCCACGCCACGGCCCGGTATAATTGTGATCTTGGGTCGCGCTAGCTTTTCCGGCTTGTTGGGCATCGCTCGGTGCACACCTCTGGCGGGAAGGCGTTGGGAACCACCCCTGCTAAGATTAGGGACCACCTTGAACCTAAGTCAATAGCGCCTCAGCTACGACTTCCACATGATGGGTATTCGGGAAGAAATCGAATCCGGCTACGCGACCGATTCGATAGGCATCTTTCGTCAGCACCGCGAGGTCACGTACCAGCGTGGCGACGTCGCATGATACATAGATGATCCGCTGCGGCTTGAGCTTCGCGATCACATCCATCAGCGGGAGCGCCCCCGTTCGCGGCGGATCCAGCGTTACAACTGTCGGGCGATATTTCGCGCGTTGCAAAAATTGCGCGGTGTCCGCCGCTGCCATTGCGATGAACTGCGCTTGCTTCAACTTCATCCGGATCGCGTTCTCGCGCGCCGCCGCGATCGCCAGTTCGTCCGCATCGACGCCCGTCACCACCGCTCCGCGTCGCGCCGCCGGCAAGCTCAGGTTCCCCGCGCCACAGAAGAGATCGAGTACGACATCATTAGGCGCGATTCCTGCCGACGCCATAACGTGCGCCACTAGTTTTCGATTCTGCTCCGGATTCACCTGGCTGAAACGATCGGCCTCGCCCTCGATTAAGCAACCGTCCTCCGCCTCTACGGTAATCGTGGCGCGACCTACTACAGTCCGCTGATCGCCCCCGCGCATGACGATCCCGGCGACTCGATGGTCATCCGCGTCGACCATTTGCCGCGCAATCGCTAGGTCACGCTTGTCGAGAGGCCGTTTGAGGGTCACCACGAGAACCTCATGATCGCCGGCCTTAACGGCTTCGATTTCGTCGCATCGTTTGCCCAAAGCCGAGGCCAGGGATGCGGCGGGCTTCAGGTCGATACCAGCGACCGGGCATTCCGCGATCGGTACTAATCGATTGCTCCCAAGTTGGTGATACCCGATTGAACCCTCTGCACTGACCTTGAGCCGCACGCGCGATCGATAGGCGAATTCAGTCGTTGCCGGTTCGACCAGCCCGACAGGATCGAGCTCTACCCCAAAAGACCGCCGGAACTCCGCCACGAGCAGGTCTGCCTTGATGCGCACCTGCGCCGAGTAATGGATCTGTTGCCAATCACATCCGCCGCATTGGGGTCGATAGCGGCAAAGAGCCTCGCGTCGGTCGGGACCCGGCTGAACCAGCTGCACCGGACGTGCGATCGTATAGTCGCGCCGTGCTGCAACAACCTCGGCTTCGACGACGTCGCCGGGCGCAACCTCAGGGATTAGGATCGTCTTACCCCCTGCGCGAGCGATACCGTAGGGACCGAAGCTCATCGTGCCGATTTCGAATCGCTCCATAGCGGGTAACTATTCATTATATACTGCGACCGTTCGAATGAGTGTTTGTGGCGGGGGTGGCTTTGGCAACTGAGCTTAATGTTGGTCAGTCATCTGTGCAGGAACGTCCTGACGATCATCAGGCGCGCAGATTAACGCTATTCACCGATCGGATGTTCGCCCGTTTGGCGGCGGACCTGGCCGATGAATTTCCCGCCGCTCGACGTTCGGCTATCGCTTCAAGCGGCTTCGCCTTTTTTGAGCATCGCGAAGAATCAATCAAGGTTCGCGTCTTCAAGCCCAAAGGTACGAGCTTGCTGGTCGTTGAGACCGCGATGCCCGATTGTCCGTTCATCGTCGACAGCATCCGCGAATATTTCCGCGCCCGAGATTACGCCGTCCATACACTGCTCCATCCGATCTTTCGGGTGCAGCGCAATGGCAAGGGCGAATTACTTTCCTTCGAACGCGGCGCGGCTAGCGAACGCCCCGAATCATTCACCCACTCGGAAATCGAAGCCGAGGCGAGCGATGAGAACTGCCACAATACTGAACGCAATCTTCATCGGGTCCTGACCCAAGTCCTCGACTCCACGGCCGATTTCGACGCCATCACCACTCGATGTCTGCAGATCTGCGACGAGACTGCGGCGCAGCGGGAACTGGTCGAGGTGCGCGACTTTCTGCGCTGGATGGTTCAAATCGGCTTCGTCTTTCTCGGCTATCGCCATTATCGCGTCGAGCCTATCGATGGCAGGCCATCAATCATCAGCGACAATGACTCCAGCCTAGGGATCATGCGGACGGGTCCGGAATCGCGCTTTCTTCGGCCGACTTCGCTCGAATCGCTCGAACCTGGGTTACGGAAGCTGCTTTTCGATGGGCCAGCGCTGATCGTCGGCAAGACTCGCGCGGAATCCGAAGTCCATCGCCGCACTTTGATGGACGACATCACGCTGCGCCGCACCGATTCCAAGGGTAAAGCGCTTGGCTTCGATCGCTTTATCGGGCTTTTCACCGCGAAAGCCTACTCCGAAGAAGCCGAACATATCCCCGTTCTGCGGGCGAAATTGCGCGAGGTTATCGAGGCCGAGGGTGTCAAACCTCAAACCCACGACTACAAAGCCCTGGTCGCGGCCTTCAACAGTTTTCCGAAAGAAGAGCTATTCCGCGCGAAGACCGCGGAACTACGCGAGCAACTGCGCATCGTGCTCGATCTCGAGAACGAAACCGAGGTCCGCCTGAGCCTCGAATCGGATCTCGTGCGGGGCAACGTCATCGCGCTGGTGATTATGCCGCGTGATCGCTTTTCGGCGGATGTTCGCTCGACGATTCAGGCGGCACTGGCACGCGCGCTTGGCGGCAAACTCGTTTACTACAATCTCGCTTTGGGCCAGAGCTACACCGCCCGGCTGCACTTCTGTTTCGCGGCGCCTGCCCCTTCGCCGGAAATAGTCGAGGATTTGCGCGCCGAGATTGAACGATTGGCTCGCAGTTGGGATGACCTATTGCGTGAAGGTCTAATCGCCCGATTCGGCCCGACCCGGGCTCGCGAGCTGCTTAATCGATGGTTGCCAGCGTTTGCTCCCCACTATCGAACAAGCTCGTCGCCCGAGATGGCGCTCGCCGATATCGATCAGATCGAGCGGCTCAGCAAAGAAACTCAGTTCAGCGTTTTGATCGGTCCCGCGGCCGGTGAGGTGGATCCCTCCACCACAGAGCTGCGACTCTATGAGTTCGGCGACGCTCCGATCCTTTCCGACCTGATCCCGATGCTCCAGAACTTCGGCATCTCAGTGATCTCGGAAGAAGCTCACGAGTTTCGCCTGAACCCGAACGGTGAGACGCGAACAGCGCATGTTCAGGCTTTTCGCGTCCGCACTCTCGACGGCAAGCCACTCGAACAGATGCCCGGTGCTGCGGTGATCGCCGATGCAATCGTCGCGGTGCGCACCGGGCAGGCCGAGGACGATCCGCTCAATGCGCTGACCCTCAGGGTCGGGCTCTCCTGGCGCGAAACCGCGCTGCTGCGTGCGTACCTGGCCGCTGCCTTCCAGATGCGACTTGGCCCGGCACGACCGGCGATGCGCCGTCCCTTCCTGCAGACACCGCAGTTGGGTCGGCTGCTGGTCGCTCTCTTCCTGAAGCGCTTCGATCCAAAACGTGATACCCCGGCGGCCGAACTGAGCGAGTTGCGACAGCGCTACCTGGCCCAACTCGCCAGCGTCGAGAACATAGCCGACGATAGACTCGCGCGCATGATCCTGACGATGGTCGAGGCGACCACTCGCACGAACTACTTCGCGGTCCCCAACAGCCGCTGGATCGCACTCAAGTTCGAGAGCGCCAAAATCGCGGGCCTCACCGACACTCCGCCGTTGTACGAAATTCACGTCAATTCGCCCACGATGGAGGGATGCCATCTGCGAGCAGGCCGTATCGCTCGCGGCGGTATTCGGTTCAGCGATCGCCTGGATGATTTTCGGACGGAAATTCTCGGTCTGATGAAAACCCAGATCGTAAAAAACGCGATCATCGTCCCGACTGGCGCGAAGGGTGGTTTCATCGTCAAAGCCGTTGTTGGACGCACGTCTGATCGAGCGGCCGTGGTCGAGGCTTATCGTACGCTTATCAACGCGCTGCTCGATCTGACCGACAACGTCGTCGACGGCGTGACGGTGCATCCGCCCGGCGTAAAGATTTACGATAGCGACGGACCCTATCTGGTCGTTGCAGCCGACAAGGGCACCGCGACCTTTTCCGATTTAGCCAACGAGATCGCGCAATCGCGCAACTTCTGGCTCGGCGATGCGTTCGCGTCGGGCGGTAAGCACGGCTACGACCACAAAGCGATGGGCATCACGGCGCGCGGTGCTTGGGAGTCCGCCAAACGCCACCTCCGCGAATTGGGCCGGCCAGCCGACGCACCAGTTACCGTTGTTGGAATCGGCGATATGTCGGGTGACGTCTTCGGCAACGGGATGCTCCAATCTGACAAGATCAAGTTGGTCGCGGCCTTTGATCATCGTCATATCTTCGTCGATCCGAATCCCGACCCGGCCAAAAGCTTTGCTGAGCGGCGGCGGCTTTATCTGAAGCCCGGCTCGCAGTGGTCCGATTATGATCCAGCTCTGATCAGCAAAGGTGGCGGTATCTTCCGTCGGGGGCAGAAACAGATCCAGGTTAGCCTCGAAGCTGCTGTCGCATTGGGGTGCACTGCCGGGGAACTCGACGCCGATCGCCTCGTACAGGCCATCCTGCGAGCCAACGTGGACCTGCTCTATAACGGTGGTATCGGCACCTATGTCCGCGACGATGACGAGACCGACGCCGATGTTGGCGATCATGCCAACGATTCGTGCCGCGTCATGGCCAGCGAACTGCGCTGCAAAATCGCGGTTGAAGGCGGCAATCTCGGCTTCACGCAGCAGGCGCGGATTACCTACGCGAAGATTGGTGGGCGCATCAATACCGACGCCATCGATAACTCGGCTGGCGTCGATATGTCGGACCATGAGGTCAACCTCAAGATCCTGCTTCAGCCCGCTGTCGAGCGCGGTGCGCTGAGCGAGTTCAAGCGCAACCGCCTCCTCGCGGAGGCCGGCGAGCAAGTTTCTTCGAGCGTCCTCGAGGATAATCGCGATCAGGCACTCCTGTTGAGCCTCGAACAGGCCCGCAGCCGGACCGATCGTGCAGGCTATCGCGATCATGCCACTGCCCTCGCACGGCGTGGTGTCGGCCACCTTCAGCGTCCTACAGCCGCGAGTCATCCCAATGATGAATCGCCCTTCAGTGATGCGGCGCCGACCCGGCCTGAACTTGCCGAGCTGACTGCCTCGACCAAAATCGACCTGACGACCTTTCTGGTTTCCCTACCTCTGATCGACGATCCCTACCTCGTCGAGCGCTTTTTGCGGCCCTACTTCCCCTCCTCGATTGCTGAGGCGCACCCTCAAGATGTCCCGCGGCATGGCCTGCGGCGGGAACTGATTGCGACCGAGCTGGTGAACGAACTGGTCGATTTGATGGGATCGGTATTCGTCGCCAACCTCCAGCGTGACTTTGGCCTCGATATCGAAACCGCGGTGCGGGCGTGGCTGATAGCTTCAGGGGTCCTCGATCTCTCGGGGCGCGCAGCTGCGCTTCATCGTAATGCGAGCCAGATGCTCGCAGAGACCGAGCTAGGTGCATTTCTTGCTCTCGAAAGACCGGCCCGCAGTGCTTGCGGATGGGCGGCAACCTTGGCCGATACGTCCGCCGGAATCGGCGAAACAATCGCTCGCTTCAAGCCGTCTTTTGATCGCCTCGCGAACGAATTCGAAGGTTTCCTTACCGGTGGCGAACGCGATCGCTTCGAGCGAACTTATCGCGATCTGCGCAGCGCCGTTCATCAGGGTGATCTCGCATTGGAGATGGCCCGGCTCACCTTTGCCGGTCATCTGCTTACCGTGCTCAACCTGAGCTTCGCCTGCAAGACTGATCCCGCAGCCGTTGCTGAAGCCTATTTTGGGATGAGCACTCAGTTCGAGTTCGCTTTGTTGGAGGGCGCGATTGACCGGCTCAATACCGAGGATCGTTGGGAACGAACAGCTGCTCGTGATCTGCGGTCAGAGATGGCTTGGGCTCGTAATCAGCTCTGCGCCCTTTCCCTCGATACGGCCAAAGCGGCTTCGAGCGATTCAACTGCTTTGGCCGCAAAGCGACGTCGCGAAGTGCTGATTCTGATGAACGATTTGCGGGGACTGCAGACGATCGGTTTGCCGCCGCTTCAGGTCACGGTGCGAGCCTTGGCGCGGCTCGCCGCCGGTATCTGAATCAGGAGCCGGCAGCCGATGAGGTAGGATCGCCGAGGGTAGGCTGAACCGCCCCCTCGGTACCGCGTTCCCCGATGATCGCCACCAAGTCCTGAAAGAGCCGATAGCCGGCGATCATAAAGAAAGCGCTGAGCATGTAGGTGACTGCCACGCCAGCGAACTCAACGACGAAGAAAACGCTCCAGAAATAGCCGGTGAGAAATCCTACTGGCCCCAGCACCCAGCTGACCATCAGGAAAAGACCGGCCGCCCACGAATCGTAGCCCGACCAGACCGCCAGGAATACGACGATTCGAATCGCGACGCGGAAGAACTGCTTACGCAACAAATCCCGACTGCGCAGCAGGGCCCGGAAGCTGTACTGATTTTCGAAAACCAGCGCGTACTCGGAAAAGTACAGCCACAGATAGATGAGGCCGCCGACCACGAGGAAGCCCGCCTCGAACATCAGCACCGCGAATGCGACATACCAGGTCGAGATAACAAGTTCCGCAGTCCAAAGAAAAAGAGCGGCCGCTGGTACAACGACCTGGAGGATCGCAATCCAAAAGAAACTCGGGAGGAGCTTCAGGGCTTCCCGCCACGTGGCGACTACCTCGGCCAACAGTTGAGGCTCTTTCAAGCCCGATCGCAGCCGACGAAGGGAAATCAGCACCAGCAGATGCGCCAGAAAGGCCATCAGCAGGGCGACCAGATTAAGGGTGGCAACAATCCACCCGGGAATCAGCGTCTTCGCGTCATCGGCCGCAGGAGCGTACCGTTCCTGCACCATCATCCAGCCAACATGCCTCGCACCCGGAGTGAAGTGTTCAGCGACGGCATGCTGAATATTGATTGCGTCGGGCAGAACGCAGAGCGCTGAGAGAAAGACCAATGGCGCCAGAACCAAGGCCAAGGTCGGTCCGTCTGCTCGCAGATCGTTTACGGCGTTAGCCAGATAGATGAAGCTGCCTTTGAGTCGGGTCGACGGCACGATGGTCGAGACTGACACTACGGCTGTTCTAACTCAAGCATCCGATCTGGCCACGACACTTACTTGCCGACTGCGCTATAGTCGAAGGCGTATGGCGGACGAACAGAAGACTGCTCTAATCGCCCATGAAAACAAGATGATTCGGCGGCTGCGCTTCCTGGTCGATCTGGTTTTCGCGACTATCGCGCAGGACGACTCCCTGACCCTCGAAGAGGCTTGGGAACATGTCCGCGGGCTTAAAGCTGCGGCCGTTGCGATGTTCCCCGGCAAGGACGATACCTTCGACCTGATTTATCTGCCTCGCTTCTCCCGCTTACTCGCCGAAAAATTCCGTGCGAGCTAGGCGACCGGGCAGCTCCCCTCCTCGGGAGTTGGTCGGCCTTAGCGCCAAGGACGGTGCGTCGATAAAGGTTATCTTCGGACGGAGGATCTCCGCCGTCGGACCAATCCGCTCCCGGACGCGCGATTTCCTGCTCCCCGGTTTCATCGATCTCCAGGTCAACGGAGCTATGGGGATAGACGTTATGGCTGCGTCTGCCGAGGATATCCTTCGTATCGCTCGGCACTTGGCGCACGAGGGTACGACCGCGTGGCTTCCCACCGTGATCACTGCACCACTGGATA
Source organism: Binataceae bacterium (SeqCode) (assembly GCA_035541875.1). GTDB lineage: Bacteria > Desulfobacterota > Binatia > Binatales > Binataceae > JAJPHI01. The sequence continues at coordinate 21,135 of DATKML010000052.1, read as the reverse complement.
AGATCGAGGAGTGCGACGAGACCATCGCGGAAGCGATCGAACTGCAAGACGAGTTGGCCCAAGCGGCCTTGAAAGGCTCGGCTGAACCGGTCGGCGCGACCATCCTGGGGATGCATCTCGAAGGGCCCTTCATCTCGCCGCAACGTCTAGGTGCCCATCCGCCGCTGGCTCTTCTCCCCGAAGGTGATGCCCTTGATCGGGCGCTGCGGCTCCAAACACTTAAGCTGATCACCGTCGCGCCCGAACTTCCCGGTTCTCTCGATGCGATTCGGCGTTTGATCGCTCGTGGTGTCACAGTCTCTATCGGCCACACCGATGCGACCTACGAACAGGCGCTGGCCGGTCTCGACGCGGGTGCCACGATGTTCACCCATCTGTTCAATGCGATGCCACCGTTCCATCATCGCGCGCCGGGGCCGATCGGAGCGGCTACAGAGAGGCACCGCCCCGTCGTTACGATCATTCCTGATGGAGACCACGTTCATCCGGCGGCCGTTCGATTAAGCCGGAATCTCCGCCTGGCTTTCGTCTCTGATCGCTTGGCCTGCGCCGGAACAGATGAGCCTCCCTCAACCCTCTTTGGTCTACCCTGCCGGGGAGCCTATCGCGATGGACGCGTGGTTCGGCTGCCCGACGGAACTCTGGCTGGTAGCACCATTACGATGTTGGATGGCGCGCACATCATGTTCCGGGAGCTCGACAGTGATATTTTCGCGTTGGAAAAGGCGACCTCGGCCAATGCCGCCGAGGCGCTGCGCCTTCGTGATCGTGGCAAGATGGCACCGCCCGCCCACGCCGATTTGATCCTGCTGGACCGCGATCTTAACCTGAAAGCGGCTTTTATCGCCGGACAGGAAGTAAAATAGAGCCGCCGCCTTATGCCGCTGAATCGCGCCTGCCTCGACAAGACCTATCCCTCATCTTCGACAAGTGTGACGCTCGAGGCGATCCAGAACTACGCACGTGCCTGTAGCGAAACCAATCCGCGCTACTTCGACGCGAGCATCCCGGGCGGAATTATCGCCCCGCCGATGTTTGCCGTGGTGGTAACCTGGATTCCCTTGATCGGCATCCTTACCGACCCCGAACTGCGCGCCGACCTGCTTCGTCTGCTCCATACCGCACAGGAAATTGAATTTCTCGCTCCCATCCGGCCAGGAGACGAGATAACGGGCGCAGCTCGTATCGAATCAATTGAAGCAGCGCCCGGTGGCGAAGCTATCACGCTCGCTTTAAGCGCAACCGACCATACCGGACGACCCGTGAATCGTGCGCGCTTTACGGCTTTGATTCGCTCCCGCCGGGAGTCGGCTGAGTTACGCAAGGCGGCGGCTGAGGCTGATACGCCCCGCACGTCGGCACCGCTCTTCTCGGTCGCGCAGACGATCGATTCGGATCAGACGCTGCGCTACGCCGAAGCCTCGGGCGATCGTAATCCGATCCATGTAGACGAAAACGTAGCGAAGATGGCTGGGCTACCGGGAATTATCGTGCACGGACTCTGCACGATGGCATTCGCGGCGCGCGCGCTGGTCGAGACGACCTGTGCCGGCGATCCGCTCCGGCTCAAAGGTATGGGAGTCCGCTTCGCCCGTCCCGTCTTCCCCAGCGATACCATCACAACCTCGATCTGGCCGGATGCGAACACAGGCCGCTTCACCTTCACCACCGCTAACGCCAACGGCCTGATCGTACTTCGCAACGGCTTCGCCGAAATCTCGAACGGGTCCTAAGCGCGTGCTGCGCGACCTCCGCCTCGGGCTGTCGCTGTCCCTGTCCGGCCGATATGCCGCGATGGGCAAGCAGGCCGAAGCGGGTATTCGCCAATTTATCGCCGATACGAATACAGGTGATGGAGTCACGATCGATGGGTCGAGTTACCAACTGGCCCTCGAATGCTACGACGATCAAAGCCGAGCTGATCGCGCGATCGAAATCTATCAGGATCTTTGCCGTGATCATCGCTGCGATCTGATCTTCGGTCCTTATTCGAGTGACCTGACCCGAGCAGTTGTTCCGATTACCGAGCGGGCCGGGATGGTCCTGCTCAACCACGGAGGAGCCGACGATTCCCTGCACAATCAGGGTTATCGGATGATTGTCAGCATCCTTAGTCCGGCCAGCGATTATCTCGTGGGGTTCATCGACCTGCTGGCCACGCTCAAGTTCTGGCGCAAACGTCTAGCCATCGCTCATCTACCGACTCCCTTCGCCGAAACGATCGTCGGCGGAGTCGAGCGAGCCATAGCCGCTCGACGGATATGGCTTCGTGGCGTGCGGCTGCGAGCCAAATATCGCGGGAGGTTTGACCCAGAGAATACTCCCGCGGAGATTTCGCGCCTATTTCGCCGCTATCGAATCAATGCCTTCGGCAGCGCCGGTAGCTACGATTATGATGTGGCTATGATGAGGCTCGCGACAGCATCGCATCATAATATCCCGGTGCTTTCATGCATCGCGGCGGGAGCGACTCGCTTCGGTGAGGATCTCGGAGATGATGCGGAAGGGATCGTCGGGCCAAGCCAATGGGAGCCCGAACTCGAGATCCATCCCGAACTGGGGCCTTCACCAATCAACTTCACGCACCGTATCGGTAGCGCTGCGTCCGACTATCCGGCCGCCCAGATCTATGCTGCGGGGCTGACAGCTATAGAAGCTCTTCGGGTCGCGGGTTCGCTCGACCAAGGCAAGCTGCGCGAAGCTTTGGGTGATCTGCGCGCGACAACGCTATTTGGGGATTTCGCGATCGACCGCGTGACCGGGCGACAGATCGGCCACAAGCTGCTCCTGGTTCAATGGCACGAAGGACACAAGGCCATCATTCCTCGGCAAGGCGATCCGGGTAGCGGGGAGTTGACCTTCCCGAGTAGAAGGTCCTGGATGATACTGCCGCGCCGCGACTGACGCCTACAGTCGGATTTCGCACATCACAAAGTCGTGATCAGAAACCCGCGCGCTCAGCAGCGAAGGCTGAGCGGCCACTGCCCGCGCCGATCGAGGGACGGGCTTCAGCCCCCGCACGGCGATCCAATCGAGATTTGGGCGCAGAAAGTACGGCAGAAAGCGCGAAGGGGTGAAGGTCCGTTTTCGTGGATCATTCGCCCCGTCGATTGCGAAGCCAGCACGCTCAAGATGCTGGAACAGCCCTTCCCATCGTTGAGGTTGCGAGAGTCGCGCCGGTTGCATCGCGAGCTTAAGCGTCGCCCGGATAACCGCCTTGCGATTCTGCAGGCCGAGCGTGGTGGTATTCAGATCGCCGCCGATAATCGTGGGGCCGTCGGGCAGTTGGTTCAGGTATTCCTTCATCTGAGCCGCCCGGCCGTGCGGATCCCAACGACTGTTTAGATGAATCGCGCCGAGATTGATGAGCCGACCGTTGAAGCGGGCGCGAGCTACCATCCCGGCGGGCACTCCGATCTTGCGATACAGACGTCGATGCAAAAAACGGTTAGGTATCGGAATCGCCCTGATATCGTCGAGCGGCTGGCTGCATAGAACCGCATTGCCGGTCAGTGGGCGAGCCGTTCCATTCTCTTCGCGCTGACCGAATTGCGGCACAAAGGCGAAACTCATCTGCAACGCCTTGGCGACTTCGGCGGCAAAATCACGATAAGCTGACCGTTCGTTGCGCCAATCGGCTTCGCAGAGCAGCACGATATCCGCTCCGGCGAGCGGTTTTTGCTGCAAGCATCGAACGACGCCCTCGAGATTACCGCCGCCCTGAGCGTTGAAAGAGACGACTTTGATGGTTCGTCCGACCTCGCGAGCCTTGCGATTCTCGACAATCGGCTCGAACGGATGAGCTGCAAACCACGCGGGTTGCTCGAGAGGCGCGTTAAGCATCCGTTGAATAGCTACTCCAAGGCTTTGCGCAGCTCCGCGAAATCGGTCATCGGCGCCGAACATGCGCGGTTACGACAAAGATACGCCGTCAGCTTCCCTTCCAGCTGACTCTTGCCCCGCAGCGCTTCCGGTCGTAGTGCGTCCGGTGCGTTCGGATCGACGAGATAGAGCGCTAGATTTGGCACGTAGATCTGCCCGATTTGCTGCAACCAACGGGCGGTCTCCGGATCCGATCTGGTTCCCACTAACGCGATCTCCGTAGGACCCTGATTATAGAGATCCGCCGCCTCAAGCATATGCGAAAAAGCGAAAGGCTGACGTTCCATCATCGGCGCGAATAAGCATAGCGCCAGATCGGCGGCCTTCATGTAGCGCTCATCGTTGGTGTAGGCAAAGAGCCGCAGCAGCGCCATCACCGCGGCGCTGTTACCCGAGGGCGTTGATCCGTCGAAAGCGGCTTTAGGCCGGGTGATCAACTTTTCGTGATCGCTCGACGTGAAGAAGAAGCCGCCATGCTCCTCGTCCTGGAAGCGTTCCAGGAGGACATCGGCCAGCTTTTTCGCGTCATCCAGATAGCGCTGATCCAATGACGCCTCGTAGACGTCGATCAGAGCACCAGCCACGAGCGCATAGTCTTCGAGGTAGGCATTGAACTTCGCGACCCCGTCCTTGTATGAGCGTCTAAGGGAGTCACCGTCCCACAGCCGACCCATCACGAAGTCGGCTCCACGCCGCGCTGCTTCCAGATACCGATTATCCCCCAGCGCGCGATAACCCTCGGCGAGTCCACTGATCATCATCCCGTTCCAAGCTGCGAGTATCTTATCGTCGCACCCCGGATGGACTCGCTTCTCGCGGTCGACGAAAAGCTTCTTGCTCTCGAACGCGATTATCTCAGCAATCTCAGCTTCGGGACGCTTGAAGAGCCGCGCGGCTTCTGGGATTCCAATCGTGCGATGGAGAATATTGTGCCCTTCGAAATTGCCTTCTTCGCTAACGTCGTAGTAGCGACCGACAATTTTCGCCGCATCCTCGCCCAACACTGCGACTAGCTCATCCGGCGTCCAGATGAAGAATTTACCTTCCTCACCCTCGCTGTCGGCGTCCTGACTGCTGTAGAAGCCACCCTCGGGACTCGTCATCTCGCGCAGGACATAGTCGAGCGTCTCGCGCGCGGTGGTCAGAAAGTCTGGCTCGTTCAGAGCGCGGCCCGCATCGAGATAGAGTCGCGTCAGCAGCGCATTGTCGTAGAGCATCTTCTCGAAGTGCGGCACCAGCCATCGCTCATCGACGCTGTAGCGATGGAACCCGCCACCGATTTGGTCGTAGATCCCGCCCTTCGCCATTTTAGTGAGTGTGTGTTGCACCATCTCGGCCAAGTTGGTCGATTTGGTCGCCGCAAAGGCACGTAGGAAGAGCGAAAAGACGAAGCTGTTGGGGAATTTGGGCGCGCCGCCGATACCGCCGTGATCGCTGTCGTAATGCTGCGCAAGGTTGCGCGCCGCGTTGATTACAACGTTCGCCCGGATTGCGGCACCGGGTTCGTTCTCCATCACCTGGTTCAAAGCCCGACTGAGCCGCTCGACGTTGCTGTGGACGTCCTCGGGTTTGTCGCGGTAGACGCTCGCGATCGCCGTGAGGACTCGAGGGAATCCTGGCATACCCTGGCGATCCTCGGGCGGAAAATAAGTTCCGCCGTAGAACGGCTTGCACTCGGGCGTCAGGAACATAGTCAGGGGCCATCCGCCGCGACCGGTGAGAAGTTGCACGGCTTCCATATAGATATTGTCGAGGTCGGGCCGCTCCTCGCGATCGACCTTAATCGATACGAAGTTCTCGTTCATCAGGGCCGCGATCGCCGGATTCTCGAACGACTCCCGCTCCATCACATGGCACCAGTGACAGGCCGAGTAGCCGATTGAAAGCAAAATCGGTTTGTTTTCAGTGCGCGCCCGGTCGAGCGCCTCCTCACACCAAGGATACCAATCGACCGGATTATAGGCGTGCTGGTTAAGGTATGGACTCTGCTCGTTAATCAGGCGATTCGGCTTGCGGTCCCCATCATTGCCCGAGCTTGGCTTCGAACTCATTTGAAATCTCTTTCGGCGGGATTCGGTCGGCGTTGGTGTGCGCCGTATTCGAGGCTTTCCAAGGTATCACCTACGCCCCGTGCAGACCATTCGCTCGCAGCGATCACGGACCCGCTTGCGATCACCTATCTATGTTGCAAACCTTGCTAGGCGATGGATCGGGCGGAGGCGGTGACGGAAGCAGGCGAGTCGGCTGCGAAGGAACGGTTCTGGCGTAAGGCCGGAATTATCCTGGTCGTGCTCACAGGGGTGCTCTACTTTGCCCGCCTCGGCGCGAGAGCGCTCTGGGCTTCAGAGTTTCGCTGGGCGGAGATCGCCCGCGAGATGATCCTCACCCGCAATTACTTTTGGCCGACGATCAACGGCCATCTCTACTACGATAAGCCCCTCGGATCTTACTGGCTGGTTGTGGCCTCAACCTACCTGACCGGTGGGATGAACGAGGCCGCCGCTCGCTTTCCTTCGGCGGTCGCAGGATTGATCGCTGTCATGCTGCTGATCGGGCTGGCGCGCGACCTCTACGATCTTCGCACCGGGGTGATCGCAGCTACGATCCTTGCGACCAGCTTTAGTTTTGTCTTTTTTTCGCGTCATGCGGACGCGGATGCAATTACAGTGACCGGCGAGCTTGCGGCGCTCTGGCTCTTTTGGCGAAATCACGCGAATCCTTCCGGAAGGTGGCTGATTCCGTTTTGGCTGCTGATGGCCGTTACCTCTCTGATGAAGGGGTTGCTCGGCTTCGTCCTGCCCCTCGTGGTCGTCGGATCTTACTGCACTCTGGCCGACGGATTGGCCGGTTTGAAGGACGATCTGCTTAGGGGATCGCTGCTTGATCGCCTAATCGCGCTGATTAAGCGCAATCGATGGTTTTTCAACTGGTACACGCCGCTAGCCGTCGTGCTATCTATGGTGACCTATTATTGGCCCTTCGCGATCTCGTATGAGAAGACCGGCTCCATCAGCGGTCTTTACATGGTTTATCGCGAGAACGTTCAGCGTTTCTTCGATCCGTTCGACCATGTCGGACCGATTTACCTCTATGTCTACGTGATTTTTGGCCTGATGGCCCCGTGGTCAGTATTCTTACCGGCGGGTCTCTGGCGCGCTCATGCGGGCTCACCATCATCGGACGACGAGACTCGCAGCGATCGTTTCGTGCTGATTTTCTTCTGGGTGGTCTTTCTCTTTTTCACCGCCTCGGGCTCGCGCCGAAGCTATTACCTCCTGCCGATTCTGCCAGCGGCCTCGATCATCGTAGCGCGTCTCTTCATCGCGCCGTTCGCGGTACTGCCCCGATGGAGCTTTCAGCTCCTCAAGCTCGGCTTTGCTCTTCTCGGAATCGCCGTGGCATTATCTTTCATCGGGCTCGTTCCGCCGCGACTCTACCTGCCAGGCAAATTTGCGCTGATGCCCAATGCTCCCGACCAGCCGATCCTGATTCTTTATCTGGTGGGGGCGGCGCTGGGTGTAGCCATCGCGATCGGCCGTCGCTTCACTCCATTACGGATTTTCTTCGCCAGCGCGACGATCTCATGGCTCTTCATGTTCTATTTCTATGTCTTCGCGATGCCAGCCGGGGATGCGTGGCGGGGCGAGAAGTCCTTTGCCCATCAGGTGCGAGGGATTATCGGCGCCGACACCGACGGACTCGCTTTCTTCGACAACACCGGTCCAGCCTATTACCTCGAGCTGCCGAAGCCAGTGCCGTCTCTTTCGACCAAGCGCGAGCTCGAAGCGGGTATCAAGGCCGGGAAAATCCGTTGGATCGTGACGCTGAATCGGGATCTCGGCCGCCTCGAATTCCCTAACGAGATAGTCGCTCGTGAGTTGGTTAATCCGTGGGACTCGAAAGAACATGAAGGGAACTCCATGATTCTCGTGCATGTAATCCCGAAGACCTGATCGCTGCGATCGCGTGGACAGCCCTTCGAGCCCTCCCTATCATAAGGAACACCGCCTTAAAGGATGCTTGAAAGATGGCGAAGAAGCGCAAGCCCTCCGCCGAAGTTGAACCCAAAGAACCACCGCCTCCTAAACCGGTGTTTGATTCGCCTTTCAAGGATCTCAAAAAGCTTCTCAAAGATCGGCCTAAGCCCACGCCCGTGCCGTTGGTCGCCAAGCCGCATCCGGCAATGGCAAAACCGGGAGCGGCTCCCGCCGTCGACGATGTTGCCCTATTTCGGCAGGCGTTCGCCGGGGTGCGGCGACTCGAAGGCTCTAACGGCGCCCGTATCGCGATACCGCCGCAGGCCGCGATAGCGCGCAGCGTCGTTAGCGAAGATGCCGAAGTTCTCGCGCAGCTCTCCGATCTGGTCTCGGGCCAGGCACCTTTTGAGCTGACCGAGAACGAAGAATACGTCGAGGGGACGCGCGTCGGACTCGATCCGCGGGTCGTCACCAGGCTTCGACGGGGCGAGTTCTCGATGCAAGCGCATCTCGATCTCCACGGGATGACCCAGCCCGATGCCAAGGAGGCGCTGACCGAGTTTATCGTGGATTCGGTGCGCAAGGGTCGACGTGCGGTTGCTATCGTTCATGGCCGTGGGCTCCGCTCGCCCGGTGGTCAGCCGGTTCTCAAGCACGCGGTGGCGCAATGGCTCTCCCATGGCCTGATGGGTGGATACGTGCTGGCCTTCACTACCGCCAAAGCTTACGACGGCGGAGCCGGTGCGGTCTGGGTCCTGCTCCGGCGGGAACGCAAACGCGGCAAATTCGATATCTTGCAGGGAACCAAGCGACGGGATTAGCTTCGGCGGTACATCTCGCTACGGGGAAGAAGCACTATGAGCACCGCCAAAAATCTCCCTTCCGCACTCCGGCTCCATCACAACGCCTACGTCGTGCGCGACCAGCGCGTCACCCGAAAATTTTACGAAGACGTGATCGGCCTTCCGATGGTCGCCTGCTGGACCGAGCAGGACGAGGTCTTCGGCGGACTGCGCATCTACTGCCACACCTTCTTCGGTCTGGCTGACGGCGGTGCGCTGGCGTTCTTTCAGTTCGAATCGCCGGAGGAATACGAGCAGTTCAGCCGCAAAGGGCGCCCAACGCCGTTCATCCATATCGCGCTTAAGACCACGGCCGAGAATCAGACCGCTATCGCCGAAAGACTGACCGGGGCGGGTTATGAGAACTTCGTGATCGAGCACGGCTACTGCACGTCGCTCTATGCAACCGACCCCGATGGCCTCAACCTCGAATTCACGGTCGATGATCCACGGGCAGAGCAGATCAACGCCGAGCGGATGCGCACCAAAAACGCCGACCTGGAGCGCTGGCTGCGCGGCGACCATAGCAGCAACAACAACTGGCGCCGCGATAATCAGTAGGTCCCGCCGGCAATCACCGGAACCGCCAGAAAATCCTGGAAAGGCAAAAGCCGGAACCCGTGAGGGCTCCGGCTTTTTTCACGCCGTTTGGAAATATCGCTACTTTTTCACTTACATCTTGCCGAGCAAGAGGAAGGAGATAACCAGCGAGTACAGGGTCAGCGATTCGACGAACGCCAGACCGATAATCATCGGGACGAACAGCTGATTGGTGCTGTTCGGGTTACGGCCGATCGACTCCATCGCGGAGGCGGCCAGCTTGCCCTGACCCATGCCGCAGCCGAGCGCCGCGATACCGAGGCCGAGGCCGATACCTAAACCGATCAGGCCGCTGCTGTGACCGCCCGCGGGGGCTGCTTCCTGCGCCATCGCAACGATCGGCGAGGCCATCAGGATAACCAGCGCAGTACTGATCATCTTCCATGCTTTACGAACCATTTTCGTTCCTCCATTTGCCGCGCCGTCGATCCCACCCTGAGCTATTTAACCTCGCCTCTATCCTCTTCCACATCTTCGGCCGAGCGGGTCTTGGGTTCGCGGAATTTAAACCTCTTTGAGTTAGTCCGTTAATCGTTTCGTGTAAATCCTTCGACTCGGCTCGCAGTTGGTCGCTGGATCAGGATGACAAGAAAGCGCGATACGAACGAAATCTCCTAATGATGCGCTGCCGACGCCATCCGTACGTAGCTGATCGAAAGAATAGTGAAAACTAGCGCCTGCACTACGCAAACGATCGCGCCGAGCGTGTAGAAGGCAATCGGAACCACGACATAGGTCAGGGTCGTGAAGAGCCCCAGAACCTGATGGTCAGCGAACAAGTTGGCGTACAGACGAATGCCGAGCGAGAAGGGGCGGAACAGATTGTCCGCAATCTCGATCGGTAACATCAGGGGGGTCAGAGCCAGGACGGGCCCGAGGAAGCTCTTCAGATAGCTCGCGCCCTGCGACTTGAAGCCCTGATAGAGGTAATAAGCAAAGGCGATCGCCGCGATAGCGAAGGTTAGGTCGGTGTCGCTGGTCGGCGGCTCCATCCCCGGGATCAGGCCGAAGAAGTTAGCCGTCAGGATGAAGAGAAAAATGCTGCCGAAAAACGGCACGAAGCGGCGCGATCCATGGAGCTCGGAAACCTGCGCGACGAAGCCGTCGAGCCATTCGGCCATGACCTCGGCGATATGCCGCAGAGTCGCCCCATCATCGGGGATAGTCGGATCGGCAGCCGAGGCCAGAGCGCTGCGGGCTGCCAGCGCGAACAGGATAAGGATGCCCATCACGAGCCAAGTGCCAATCACCACCGGGGGTAGATGCCCCAAGGCATTGGCCAACATTTCAACGAAATTGACTGGCGTTAGCGGCTTCAAGCCTTCACTTCCTCCACGGGCGTGGCCGATCCACGCATCGAGACGCGCCCAGTTTCAATAAAGATCGCAGCGAACTGAGTCAAGACACCGGCCATAAAGCCAAAGATATCGACCTGCACGCGCGTAAGTATCAGATAAACCACCAGCATGAAAAAGAGCAGTTTGAAGGGTGCGATAAGCGCCCCGATCGTCACGGCGCCGCCGCCGCTGCTCGCCATTCCAATAATCGCTTTGCCGATGATCACCAATAGGTAAAGGTTGGCGAGCATCAGAGCACCACCCATCGCGCTGCTGATTGCGGCCCGCTCCGAAACCAGGGCGAGCATCAACGCCGCGATAACCGCGGTCAGGATAGCAGCGATACGCTGGATTCCAGCGATAGTAGGAAGGTTCCAGTTCATCGGGAACGCCCTATGGTGGCTGAATGAAACGCCTCAGGCAACTCAAAGCGTGCGTTGAAAATCACGCAATTCGATGATTAAGCGATAGAAGCCAAGGCCGACGCCGAGGAACAGCCCTACGATCGCGATAATCGGCTGCGTATGGAAGTGCTCATCGAGGTAGTAGCCAGCGATCGCGCCACCCATGATCGGCGAGAAAAATTCCGTCGCAACGCCGACGAAGCGCCAGAGCCGCGGACGAGGTTGTGACTCACTTTCCATCTAGCCACGAGCGATTGCCGCGAAGGCCTCGTGCGCTGCAGCGATCGTCGCGTCGATATCGGTTTCGCTGTGCGCGAGCGATACGAACATCGCTTCGAACTGCGACGGCGGCAGATAGATCCCCCGATCGAGCATCGCGTGAAAAAATCGCTTGAAGCGATCGGTATTTCCACGTTGCGCATCGGCGAGATTGCCAACCTTATCGGCTCCAATGAAGCAAGTGATCAGCGATCCTGCTCGATTAACGCATCCATTGACTACAGCGGATGCCATCGCTTCGCGAAGTCCGTCCGCGAGCCGGCTGCCCGATCGTTCCAGCTTCTCGTAAACCCCAGGTTGCTCGAGCAGCTTTAGCGTTTCAATTCCTGCGCGCACCGACAGCGGATTACCGGAGAGAGTGCCCGCCTGGTAGACCGGTCCGAGCGGGGCGAGCAGATCCATCAGCGCGGCGCGTCCAGCCACTGCGCCGATCGGCATCCCGCCGCCGATAATCTTGCCGAGCATGACGAGATCAGGATCGGCCTCGAAGAGCTCGTACGCAGCGCCATAGCGGAGACGAAATCCCGTGATTACCTCGTCGCAGATAAGCAGCGCGCCATAGCGATGAGCGAGCGCTCCAAGCTCGCGCAGAAAGCCGGCCGCGGGCAACACTACTCCCATGTTGGCGGCGACGGTTTCGACGACCACTGCGGCGATCGCATTTTTGTCCGACGCGAAATAACGCTCGACGCTTTCGAGCGAATTCCATTGCGCCACACGCGTCGACGACGCGACCGTTTCCGGCACGCCGCCACTATCGGGAACGCCGAGCGTAAGTGCCCCAGACCCGGCGCGCACCAACAACGCATCGCTGTGGCCGTGATAGCAGCCATCGAACTTGATAATGCCCGGCCGGCCCGTAGCGGCGCGCGCAATTCTGAGCGCGGTCATCCCGGCTTCGGTTCCTGAACTCAGCAGTCGAACCTTCTCTGCAACGCGAATCGCAGCGCTGATCCGTTCTGCAAGTTCTACTTCAAGCTCGGTCGGTGCACCGTAAGAAAACCCTTGTGCCGCTTGCTCTGCAACGGCCTTCACAACCTGCGGATGAGCATGGCCGAGGATTGCAGGACCGAAGGATCCAACGTAGTCGATCAGCCGATTTGCATCGGCGTCGAAGAGATAGCTGCCGCTCGCGTGATCGATAAACCGTGGCGTTCCACCAACCGCCTTCCAAGCGCGCACCGGCGAATTAACACCGCCGGGAATTTTCCTCGCGGCGCGCTGTGCAAAAGTCCTCGATCTCTCGTCAGTAGTCGGCATAGTTCGGCGGTCTTTTTCCGGCGCGTGTAATTTTAGCTCAAAGGCTTCAGTCGATTAAAACGCTAAAGAAACAAGTTTGTATTTTGGCTTGCAGAGCTGAAATATAGATTTCACACCGAAATTGACGCGATCGTCATCTCAAGTAAAGCGATCGCCGACTGCGGAATTTCTTCAATGAAACTAACGAGTTTTTTTGCCGTCAGAGTGGAACTCTTGAATGGCTCTGGAAAAGCCTTTATCTCCTGTTCCTTCACCGCATCTGTGTTTCGTGCGCCAAGATCCGGGGGGATCCTTGAATCAGGTGAACAGTGAAAGCTCACGCGTTGCGGAGCGCTCTATCGGTTTGGGCCGGCTGGTAAACCAGAAAGAGAGTTCTGCCGGGGAGCATATTGCGTTGATAGATCAACGAACCCGCTCAACTGGTTCCGCACGAACAAAGGACAAAAAAGCCTTATCAACAGATGTGGATAAAGCTGTGGAGTGTTTTTCGCTCTCTAACCGCATAACTCAACAGGAGGTTAGGAATGAACGGCGTGTGGCAACGGGCCGCAGACCGCGTACGTGATGTTATCGGGCAGGTAGGATTCGAAACTTGGATTCAACCGCTGAAATTTGTCAGTCTGGAAAATCAGACGGCGACCCTCGAGGCGCCGAACAAATTTTTCCGCGAGTGGATTGCTGAGCGTTATCTCGATCTCTTACGAACCTCGGTGGCTAACGAAGCCGGTGGGCCGGTTGAAATAAAGCTGACGGTCGGCGCCGATATCCGGATGCAGGCCAACGGCAACGGCCACACCCCGAAAGCCTCCAATGGCAACGGGAGGGCAGCGCTCCCGGCAGCACCCGCCCGCGAGGTTCCCGAGCGACGCGCGCTCCATCCGCAATTGAACCCGCGTTATACCTTCGCGGAGTTTGTTGTCGGATCGAGCAATCAGTTCGCCCATGCCGCAGCTCTGGCCGCTGCGAGCCAGCCGGGCGAAAAGTACAATCCGCTTTTCATCTACGGCGGTGTCGGTCTCGGCAAGACGCATCTCGCGACCGCGATCGGCCATCACATCTGGACCGCCGGAGCGCGCACAAAAAAGGTTTTGTTCATGCCGGCGGAAGTCTTCATGAACGAGCTGATCAGTTCGCTACGGCGCGACCAGATGACTGAATTCAAGGACAAATTCCGGCGCGTCGATGTACTTATCCTCGACGACGTGCAGTTCCTTGCCGGCCGTGAGCGAACCCAGGAAGAATTTTTCCATACGTTCAACTCGCTGCATTCGGAACGCCACCAGATCGTCCTGACTTCCGATAAAGCGCCGCGCGATATCGCCGGCCTCGAAGAGCGCCTCCGTAATCGTTTCGAGTCGGGTTTGATAGCGGATATCGCGCCGCCCGATCTGGAGACGCGGGTTGCGATCGTGCAGAAGAAGGCAGCATTGGAGCATCTCGATTTTTCGTCCGACGTCGCGCTGTGGATCGCGCAAAATATCTCGTCGAACGTGCGGGAGATCGAGGGCTCGCTCACGCGGCTGGCAGCGCTCGCCTCGATCAGCAAGACGCCAATTACCGTCGAGTTTGCGCGGCAGGCCCTTCGCGATCTGATCCGCACTCACGAAAGCAAACCCGATATTGAAGCGATTCAGAAAACCGTCTCGGATTACTTTCATATCCGCCTGGTGGACCTTAAATCGAAGAAACGGACCCAGCACATCGCATTCTGCCGTCAGGTTGCGATGTATCTATGCCGCAAGATGACCGAGAGCTCCTTCCCGACGATTGGTGAGCATTTCAGCCGAGATCACTCGACCGTAATCCACGCGTATAATTTGATTCTGCGACGGATCAGCAATGATGCCGCCTTTCGTTTCTCGATCGAGAAGATTGAACGCGAGCTGAAGAACACGCATCAGAGCGCGGCCTAGGGGTATGAATCAGTTGTTGAGAGCTTGGGTACAATCAGTGGATTCGATGGTGCTTATCGACACGACTCGGATGGCGACGACGGAACGAGACTCGTATCGGACTTTGCGATAACAGATCTGTTAGGGAAGAATTCTGTTGCTGGATAACGAGTTGGCGTCGCTATCAACAAATTAACAGGCGTTTCTAATATTACGATCTTTTTCTAAATAAGAATTTAAGAATTAAGAGTAATAGCAGCGTTACAGGAAGCCCGAATGGAATTCGCAATTGATCGCGTTTCGTTTCTCAACGGTCTTGGAATGGTTCAGGGGATCGTCGAACGGCGCAACACCGTTCCCATCCTGGGTCATGTCCTGCTCGACGCCGACGCGAACAACTTGCAGCTCTCTGCTACCGACCTGGAAGTCGGACTCCGCACTCAGCTTGCGTGCGAGGCCAGCGGCAAAGGCAGCCTCACGCTCAGCGCACGAAAACTCTTCGAAGTCGTGCGTGAAGCCGAGGGCGATAAAGTCACGCTGAAGTCGCTGGATAACGACTGGATCGAGCTCAAGTGTGGTCGCGCCCGGTTCAAGATGATGGGCCTCGATCCGCGCAGCTTCCCTTCGATGCCCGCGCAGAACGCCAAGCCCGAAGGAAAGAAGGCCAGCGGCAAAGCGAGTCTGAAAATCGCGGCTGAGCTGCTCGCGGCGATGATCGATCGGACCATCTTTGCGGTCAGTCCCGATGAGGCCCGCTACAACCTGAGCGGTGTCTACGTCGAGGCTCCGGAAGCCGGGTCAGTGCGGATGGTCGCGACCGACGGCCATCGCTTGTCGCTGGTCGATCGCGAGGCTGCCGACTTTACGATGCAGGGTGGTTCGATTATTCCGCGTAAGGGTCTGACCGAGTTGCGCAAACTCCTTGATCAGGCCGGCGATGCCGATACCGAACTGGTGCTCGATGGGCAGTTGGCCTGGCTCAAGCGCGGACGCACAGAAGTTTCGATGCGTCTGGTCGAAGGAGAGTTCCCCGATTATCGGGGTGTCGTGCCGAAGGAATCGCGCTACCAGATTCCGGTAAACCGCGATGTTCTCCTGAGCACGATCAAACGCGCCGCGATTTTCTCCAATGAGCGTTACCATGGCGTAAAGTTCGATTTTACGGCCGGAACTCTCACTGTTTCCTCGACCAGCCCGGAGATGGGTGAAGCTAGCGAAACGATTGATATCGATTTCAGCGGCACGGACTTTTCCGTCGGCTTCAACGCTTCATACGTGCAGCAGGTCCTGAACGTGATCACCGAAGGCGATGTCATCCTCGGCCTGAGCGATGAGGTAAGTCCGGGCGTTATCACCGCCGAGTCCGATTCGGGTTTTAAGTATGTCGTGATGCCGATGCGGCTATGACCGCTCGCATCCACGATGATCTCGACAATTTTTGGCGAGATGCCGAAGCCTGTCAGCGATGCGTTTCGCTGGCGCCATGGCGCAAGTTTCCTTTCGATGCGCGCGGTAATCCACGAACCGGCATCGTGATTTTGGGGGAAGCACCGGGCCGAGTGTCACTTGATAATCGCCGACCGTTCTCGAATCCGCGCAACCTCATGATTCGCCGAGCCTTTGCTCGAGCGGTTGCTCCGAAAGTTGTCGAACCAGAGGCGATGGTCTACTTCACCGACGCGGTAAAATGCTGGCCGGCGTCGCCGACCGGCGCTAATCGATCGCCTTCCGCATCGGAAGTCTCAACCTGCGGCGAAGTGCATCTTTCTCGCGAGCTTGCTCTGCTTAAGCCGCGTGTAATCTTTGCTTTTGGGAAGCGCGCGACCGATGCGTTGCTTAATCGCGCGACCAAACTCGCTTCGCTTCATGGGAAAGTGATCGAGCTTCAAGACGGGATCCGAGTGATTCCGCTGATGCATCCTTCAACGATCAATATCGCCGGGATGCGCCGCGTCGCGATCAGCAGCCTCGAGGATTACGAAGTCAAGTTGGCCGCACTATTTCGTCGCGAGCTTGATCGTCTCAAAATCGACGTATCTCCCAATTCCTGACCAGGTTCTTCAGCGATGAAGAAAATTCTCATCGTCCTCGGTGTTGTGATCGCCGTGATCGTAGCGGTGGTCGGATATGCGGTTTTGAATCTGACTTCGCTTATCTCCGCGAATCGCGATTACGCGCTTGCCCGCGCCAGCGACGCTCTCGGCAGACCTATTCAGACTGGCGATATCCAGGCGAGTCTCGGATGGGGCGTTAAAATCGTAGTTAATGACGTGCGTGTCGCCGACGATCCTGCGTTCGCGAAAGAGCCCTTCCTCGAGGCCAAGCAGGTCTTTCTTAATGTCGAACTGCTGCCGTTGCTGACCCGATCACTGGTCGTAACGAGTCTGAATATCACGCAACCCAGTGTGCGAATCGTGCGCGACCGCGATGGCGCCCTCAACGTCAGCACGCTCTCCAAGCAATCGCCGAAGACCGAACCATCGTCGAGTAATCCGAGCAAGGGAGTAACTCCCCAGCGGGAGCTTAACGCTCCGCTGCAGTCACAGAGCAGCCAAACCGGCGGGAAGAAAATCTCCAGCGCGAGCAATCTAAGTGTCGGGAAGTTCGTTATCGATGACGGTACGGTCGACTACCTCGATCTTCAGGCGGGCGGCAAGCCGGTTCGCCTGCAGCACGTCGATCTCGCCGTGGAGCAATTCACTTTCGATTCATCTTTTCCGATCGAACTGACGATCGCCGCGCTCGGCTCGAAACGCGATATCGAGGTCTCTGGGCAGGTTGGCCCCCTGATGCACGAAGGGTCGGTGACGCCGACGCTTATCCCATTGAATCTCAAGGCTCAAGTCGG
This sequence comes from Binataceae bacterium (SeqCode), assembly GCA_035541875.1. GTDB lineage: Bacteria > Desulfobacterota > Binatia > Binatales > Binataceae > JAJPHI01. Next base: position 3,814 of record DATKML010000052.1, on the reverse strand, counting down.
CCCGGTCGCGTTGAACGAACTGCGATCGCTCCCACAAATCGGCAAGGCGTTGCCGCCGGACCTCTCGATCGCTGATCCCGTGACCCTCGATGCGCAGGTTAGCGGAACCGTCGGCTCGATCCGCCTTGCCAGTTCCGGCGAGCTGGGCGCGAATCATATTGCTTACGGCAAACTGTTCGACAAACCGGCAGGCACGCCCCTGACCTACAAGGTCGAAGGCTCCTCGACGCAAAACAAAATCACACTGACGCGCGCCGATGTGCAATTGGCCGACCTTACTTTGAAAGCCAGTGATATCGCGCTTAACGATGGTGACCTATCAGCCCATCTCGATACCAACAGTTTCGATCTGGCCGGCGTTGCGAAAATTCTCACGATGGCTCAGCAGTATAATCCGCGCGGGTCAGCCGAAATCCACGCGAAGGTTAGCTACGCGCAGCATAAACCCACGATCGACGGGACCGTCGCGCTGACCAAGGTGAATATGTCGTTGCCGGACCGTCCCACACCGACGGTTTCCGATCTCAGCGGCACAATCAAAATCGCCGGGGAGTCTGTTCATGCAGCGCCGCTTACCTTCAACCTGGGTTCGGGGCATGCCCTGCTGAATGCCGACGCGCAATCGATCAATCCAATCCGCGCAAGTTATCAGCTCAACGTCGACACTTTGAAGGTGGGCGAAATCGTAGCGAGCCGCCAGAATCTGGGTGAGCAATTGACCGCGCTCGTGGCGAACGGGACGCTGACTCGCGATTCCACCGGCAATATCACGGCTGGCGCCAACGTAACCTCTTCCTCGGGTATGGTCAGTAACGTCGCGTACCAGGACTTCGCGCTCGCGGCGAACTATGCGGCTGATCTGCTGACGATCAACTCGCTCAAGCTCGGAGCCTTCGACGGAATGGTTGGAGCTTCCGGCCGCGCAACTCTAGGCAAAGCGCCGACGTTCGATCTCAATTTGGACGCGACGAAGGTCGATCTGCAGAAGGCGCTGCAGTCGCAGAAAGCCAAGGCGGCCGAGACAGTCCGCGGCATTCTAACCGGCGATCTCAAGATTTCCGGTTCGGGCGCGAACTTCGACGCGATTCGGCCGACGCTCCGCGGTACCGGTGCAGCCAACGTCGACAACGCAAAACTCGTGGGTGTGAATGTCGCCGCTCAGGCGCTGAAAAAGGTTGATAATCTGCCGCAGATCGGCGCGCTGGTTCCGCCGAGTGTCGTCGCACGTCATCCCGCGCTTTTCAATTCGCCTGATACCGTAATCGATCAGGCCAGCCTGACTTTCACCGTGACCGGACCGCGGCTCACCTCGCACGACATAACCGCGCGCCCGACTGACTATACGATCTTCGGCGACGGATGGTTCGACATGGACAAGAACGTCGACATTGCTGCGCGCATTCTTTTGTCGAAGGCGTTCAGCAGTGAACTCGCGGATGCACGAAAGAACGTCACCTATCTCGAAAACAAGGATAGCCAAGTCGAAATTCCGCTGGTGATTAAGGGGCAGTTGCCCAAGCCGTCGGTTCTTCCGGATGTCACGGCCCTAACGCAACGCGCCGCGGGCAACGCGCTCACCAACAAACTCGAGAACCTGCTAGGCGGCAAAAAATCTGGCGGCGGTAAATCTGGCGGCGGTAAATCCTCTAACCCGCTCGATCAGCTGAAGGGGCTATTTCATTAGGGCGTTCCCCTTCCCTTTAGGGAAGGGGACAGGGGTAGGTCTGAATTCTAGCTACTTAACTCTCCTCGATGGGGCGGCATGCTCAGCGCGCACCATCCCGCGAGTCACCGCCGAGGCGCCGAAGCGTTCCGCCACCAGATCGAGCGCACGATTCAGCCGGTTGCTCTTGGCCGCATTCTCCTGCCATCCGTCGAATAGTCCGAGTTGCGACGAATCGATCCGCTCCAGATTGTTTGCCTGCACTCCGGCCAGCCGCACTTTCTCGCTTGCATCGACGCGCTCCAATAAGGCGATCGCGGATTGTGCAATCGCCGCGGTGTCGTCGGTCGCCGTATCGAGCGAGGAGCTCCGCGTAATCAACGGATAGCGTCCGCCGCCGAGCGGTCTTGCCAACTTGAGTTTCAGCGTGATGGTGCGCGCGCGCACCTTATCGCGACGCAGGCGTCGGCCGATCGCCTCGCTATGCGCGATCAGCGTGCGCTTCAGATCCAGCGCATCGATCGCAAGGTCGTGCTCGAAGGTATTCTCCTCGCCGTAGGATTTGCGCTGCCAGTCGCCGACCACGTGCCGAGGATCGCGACCGTTCGCCAGCTCATATAGATGAGGCCCGAAGGAGCCGAATTGAATGCGCAACTCGGCGACGTCGCGCGTCGCGAGATCACCGACGGTCTTGATCCCGTGGCGATGCATCCGGTCGAGCGTCACGCGCCCCACACCCCAGAGCCTCTCCACCGGCAACGGCGCGAGGAATTCCCGCAGGTGCTCGGGGCCGATCAGCAACAGGCCGTCGGGCTTCGACATATCGCTCAGGATCTTGGCGGCCATCTTTACCGGCGCGATTCCCACTGACACCACCAGGCCGGTGCCCTCGAAGACCCGTCGTTTCAAGGCGCGACCAACTTCGAGCGGCGAACCCATCAGCCGTTCCGTGCCGGTCAGATCGAGAAAGGCTTCGTCCAGTGAGAGCGGTTCGACAATCGGGCTGAACGAGTCGAAGACCTCGCGCACCTGGCGCGAGACCTCGGCATACCGATACATCCGGCCGGGTACGAAGATACCGTGGGGACAGAGTTTCTGCGCCTGCATCGAGGGCATCGCCGATCGCACGCCGGACTTGCGCGCCTCGTATGAGGCGGACGAAACCACCCCGCGAGCCGATCGACCACCGACGATTACTGCCTTGCCGCGCAGCTCCGGATTATCGAGCTGCTCGACCGACGCGTAAAACGCGTCCATGTCGGCATGCGCGATAACCTTCTCCCAGCGCTCCGCGTTGGCAGCCATCTCAGTTCCTTATGCGGATGGACCCCGGATATGAGCGAATGCTGCGGCTGCGGCAGTCTCACCGTGCCGCACGCAATCGGGGATGCCGACGCCGTCGAGATACGCCCCCACGAGATAGAATCCCGGAAGCGTTGCTACCCGCTCGCGAATCGCTTTCACGCGCTCCAGATGGCCCACGGCATATTGCGGCATCGAATCGGCCCATCGCCGGACGTGCGCGAATTGTGGTTTGGCCTGCACGCTGAGCAGCGCACGAAACTCCTCGCACGCCGCTTTGATCAGCGCGTCGTCGTCCAGGGTGAGCATCGCGCTCTGCAACGCACCACCGATAAACACCCGCGCGACCATCAGATTGGCGGGGGAGCGATCGGCGTATTTCAAACTCGAAAAGCTGCCCGCGACAATCTTGCGCTTCTCGCTAACCGGCACCACGAAACCGAAGCTTGCCGGCGGATTCGGAAAATCGGCGGTACGGAAGATCAGATTCACTACTGCGGCGGAAGCATAGTCGATTCCAGCAAGATTCGACGCGAGGGCGTGATCGAGCGGCTCGACTAATTGCGCTACAGGCGCAGCGGGTGCAGCACTGATCACGGCTGCCGCATTGATCGGCTCGCCGTTCGCCATCGCGATCCGCCAGCCGGAATCGGTCCGACTGATCGCTCGAACTTCAGCGTTGTAGCGGATATCGTCGCCAAGCCGTGCCGCGATCGCATCGATCAGCGTGGTGACTCCGCGGCGAAAACTCACGAAGAGACTCCATCGCGCGCCGCTGGTGCCACGCGCCTCCGCACCGCGTTTCTTAGCCGCTGCGCGCAGGCCCAGCACGAGGCTGCCGTAGTGTCG
>DATKML010000051.1:0-203047 GCA_035541875.1 Binataceae bacterium (SeqCode) | reverse complement strand
CCGCGGCAAGCATCTTCTGAGCGCGCTGATCGATCTGCCATTCGCGGTCTCCCCCGTTATCTCAGGGATGATCTACGTGCTGCTGTTCGGTGCCCAAGGATGGTTCGGCGGATGGCTAGCCGACCGTAATCTCAAGATCATTTTCGCGACTCCGGGTATCGTGCTTGCAACGACATTCGTTACCTTCCCGTTCGTAGCCCGTGAATTGATCCCGCTGATGGAGTCGGTCGGTATTGAAGAAGAGTTGGCAGCACTCACGCTTGGTGCCAATGGATGGCAGACCTTCTTTCGCGTTACTCTGCCTAACGTGAAGTGGGGACTCCTCTATGGAATCGTCATCTGTAACGCCCGTGCGATGGGCGATTTCGGTGCCGTGTCGGTCGTGTCCGGGCATATCCGCGGGCTCACCAACACGCTGCCACTCTATGTTGAGATTCTCTACAACGACTACGATTTTGCCGCCGCGTTTGCGGTCGCGTCACTGCTGAGTTTGCTCGCTGTGGCAACATTGATCGCGAAGCGGATGCTTGGCGGTCGATCTGGGCATGGAGTCGTTGATGCCGAATTACCGGTGAAGGAAGCTGCATGAGTATCGAAGTTCGCAGTGTTGACAAGCGCTTCGGGTCATTCGTTGCACTCGATGACGTATCTCTGTCTATTCCGAGTGGCGAGCTGGTTGCACTGCTTGGACCGTCGGGTTCAGGTAAGACCACGCTGCTACGTATTATCGCCGGTCTGGAAACACCCGATCGCGGCAGCGTCTTTCTGAATAATGAGGAAGCGACGACTCGCAGCGTGCGTGAACGCGGGGTCGGCTTCGTCTTTCAGCACTACGCGCTGTTCCGTCATATGACGGTTTTCGAAAACGTTGCGTTCGGTCTGCGCGTGCGGCCACGTGCGGATCGCCCGGCGGAGAGTGAGATACAGCGTCGCGTGATGGAATTGTTGGAGTTAGTGCAACTGGATTGGACGGCCAAGCGTTATCCATCGCAACTCTCGGGCGGGCAACGACAACGTATCGCGCTGGCGCGAGCGCTTGCGGTCCAACCCAAGGTACTGCTCCTCGATGAGCCATTCGGTGCTTTGGATGCAAAGGTGCGTGAAGAATTACGGCGATGGCTCCGACGGTTGCATCAGGAGCTCCACCTGACGGGTGTATTCGTCACCCACGATCAGGAAGAGGCCCTCGAAGTCGCTACTCAGGTCGCAGTACTGAATGAGGGCAAGATCGAGCAGGCCGGTTCGCCGGACGATCTCTATCATCGGCCCGCGACGCCCTTTGTCTCCAGCTTTCTCAGCAGCGTTAACCTCTTTCATGGTCGTGTCGAGGACGGGCGCGTTTATGTACATGAAACACCATTGCTGGTCACGCCGGAGAAAACACAGAGCACGGCAGCCGTAGTTCATGTGCGTCCACATGGTATCGATGTGCAACTTAAGGCGAACGGCAAGCCCGGAATCGCAGCGACGATCAAGCATATAAATGCGGCGGGCCCTCGCGCGAAGGTCGAAATGCTAACGGATTGGGGCGATCCAATCCTGGTTGAGATGGATCATCAGCGGCTCAAGGAGTTGAGCCTTAGCGTCGATGTAAAGGTGTTTCTAACGCCGCGCGATGAAAGTGTCTTTGTATACGACGGAGCTTGAGCACGACGCGGTAAGCTCTTGTCCCGCACCATTAACTCTGGCCTTTCTCGGCTCAGCAGTATTTCGACGCTACTACGCGGATAGCTAGCGCGGCGCGTCGAGAACCTCCGTCTCGTAGATATCGATGAGACGGAGGTGCCCTTAGTTTTATTTTTCTAAAGCCCGACGCACGGCTCGTTCAAGCTGATCGATCTCGTCGTGAGTGTTGTACAGGGCGAGAGAAGGGCGAACGGTAGCTTCAAGGCCGAAGCGATCCATTGTCGGCTGCGCACAATGATGGCCTGCGCGAACCGCAATACCATCCTGGTCGAGAAGTTTGCCCATCTCCTCAGCCGGAATACTGTCGGTCACGAATGAAACCACACCCGCTTTGTGAGACGCGGTACCAATTAGGCGCAAACCCGGAACAGTGGCAAGTCTCTCGGTCGCATAGCTCACGAGTTCTTGCTCGTAGCGTTCGATATTGTCCATCCCGATGCGCGTCAGATAATCAGCGGCCGCGCCCAGTCCCACCGCGGGAGCCAAAGCTGCAGTGCCGGCCTCGAAACGGCCCGGCGGATCGGCGAAGGTGCTGTGCTCGAACTTTACCCGGCGAATCATATTGCCGCCGCCCTGCCACGGCGGCATCTGATCGAGCAGTGCTTTCTTGCCATAGACGACACCGATCGCACTCGGCCCGAACATCTTGTGTCCGGACAGAACGTAGAAGTCCGCGTCCAAGGCTTGCACATTAACCGGAAAGTGCGAGACGGCCTGCGCCCCATCGATTAGCACGCAGGCGCCGCGGCGATGGGCAATTTGGATCATGTCGGCGACGGGCAGCACTGTGCCCAACGCGTTCGAGACGTGTGTAAGTGCGACGATTTTTGTGCGCGTGCTTAGAGTGCGCTCGAAGTCCTCAAGTAAGACTTCGCCGCGATCCGTCACGGGGACAACGCGAATCGATGCTCCCACCTGTTGCGCGAGAAATTGCCACGGCACGATGTTCGAATGATGTTCGAGTGTTGAGAGAACGATCTCATCACCTTTGCCGACGAACTTGCGCCCGAATGTAGCAGCAACCAGGTTGATCCCTTCGGTGGTGCCCCGTACGAAGACGATCTCGTCGGGAGAGCCGGCACCCAGGAAGCGCCGCAACTTCTTGCGCGCCTCTTCATAGGCCTCGGTTGAACGCGCTGCGAGTGTGTGTGCGCCTCGATGCACATTCGAGTACTCGTGCTCGTAGTATTCGACAATCCGCCGAATCACGGCGTTGGGCTTCTGCGTTGTCGCCGCGTTGTCGAGCCAGACTAACTGCTTACCGTGAATCCGCTCGCTCAAGATTGGAAAGTCGCGCCGGATCTCGTTGACGTCGAAGCTTCGACGAGAAATCTGCGTCGCCGCACCTCTGGGCGGTTCCACTAGTGTAGGAGCGAGAAAATAATACGATGAGGTCGCGCCCGTAGATGCTATCCTTCGCGAAACTCCGGGATCATCGAAAAGACGCGGCAAGGCACCGTCTAACGCTTCAAGGTTGAGCGGCAACTCAGCACGACCAAGTCTTGGCGCGGACCATAAGGCGGCGACCGCTGGATCGAGTGTTGCCCCGGCCGCTGCTTCGGGGAGAGATTCCCTCGGCGGGATATTCGGCGTCGATGGAGCTGCATAGGGAGCAACTTCGGAGGGTATAGTGCGTTCGGTGGCGGGAAACGACGGAATTGCTTCCCGGGTTGCCGAAGCCCAAGGCCCTTCGGCAACGTCAGTTTCTGCGTTCGACGCTAGTGGCTCGAGCGTCCTCCGTGTCGGCAGCCCACGCCCCCTGACACCCTCGTCCAGCAGCTTCGCGGCGATCAGATCGAGCGTTGTATCGTCAAAATGCCTGGAATCGAGCGAAGCATCGGTCGGCTCCGGCGTTTTACTCCTCGTAGTCATGGTAATTGCCGACCTCGACGTTTTCCAAAACCGCCAGAGCATCCTCAGTCAGTACGGCAGAGCTAAAGTATAAGGTTACGAGGTAGGAAGCAGTTGAGTAGTTATCGATACCCATGAAACGTACCGATAGTCCGGGCAACTGTTCTCCCGGAAGCCCCACTTGGTGCAGTCCAACAACGCCTTGCTTTGCCTCGCCGACCCGCAGTAGCAAAATACTGCTGAGTCCGGCCGAGCTTTCAGCGCTCCGATTGGTTACGTGCGGGACACGTGCGCCAACGCTTCGATTAATCGGCACCTTGTCTGACGGAACGAGTGGTACTCCACGCCAGGTCAGAAAGGGCGAACCAAAAAGGTGAACCGTCGGGGGCGGTACACCCCGGCGTGTGCACTCCCGGCCGAATGCGGCAATTGCTCGAGGATGGGCCAGGAAGAAAGCCGGCTCCTTCCAGACTCGCGTCAGTAGATCGTCGAGGTCATCGGGGGTTGGCGGGCCCGAGCGAGTGCGCAACCGCTGGGCAGGAGGAGCAACGTGCAGCAGCCCGTGCTCGGGGTCGTTAAGAATCTCGGATTCCTCGCGCTCCTTGATCCCCTCGATAGTCAGACGCAGCTGCTCACGGAGCTGGTCATATACGTTGTTATATAGATCGGTCGTCCTAGTATGTAGCCGGATGAGAGCCTGAATTGTTCGCAGATGGACCTGTCTAGGCGTTTCATCGTAATCGACAAACGTGCGCTGCAATTCCGGTTCTTCACTCTGACCGTATGAAGCAATCTCGATCGCCGCCTCGCCGTATACATTGTGGCGAGCCCCGCTTTCACGAGCCTGCACAAGCGCTTCGAACGAGGTCCGAAGACTCTGCGAGGAGTCGAGCAGCGCGCGGAAGCGACTACGTTCGAGCGCAAGAAATACGCTCGGAATCAAAGCTTGCGCGGTGGTGGTGTGCCGCCAGTCGTTGAGGAAAGCGGTTTCACCGAAAAAGTCGCCCTCGCCATAGAGTGCCAGCCGAAGTTTTTCGCCGTGTGCATCGGTGGTCGCGATTTCGACCTTGCCGCGAACTATAATATAGAATTTCTGACCAGGATCGCCCTCTTTGTAGATATCCTCGCCGGCCTCGCGCTGTTCCTCGACCAGTAGTTCTGTGATCGCGTTCAGCAGGTTATCATCGGCACCACGCAGTAGCGATAAGGCGCGCAACGCCTGGGGCTCGATAGTCGCTTTATCGTTAATCAGCTGTGCAGCTATACGATCACTCTGTCGCAGTACAATGCGACGGCGATTGATCTGATAAACACCGCCCGGTACGTCGACCCACGGCAATAGCTGGAGGAGCCATCGCGGTGTCTCCGCGAGCATCTGCGGAATAGTGAGCGTCGGGTTCGATAGTGTCCGCGCAGCGCGGACACTCAGCGTGTGCGGTGTCAGTGGACGGCCATTTTCTGGCATGCTTTCTAACCTCTCTTTTGTTTGTGGATAACTGACATTCTTAAGGGTGGGGGAGAGAGCTGTACGCGCATCAAGCTAATGGTGCGACTTTCGGATTGATCGACGCTTCGGCGTGGGCAACGGCCTGAGTGACATTGGTTCCGGGTGGCACATCGCGGGTGAGCCATACGTTGCCTCCTATCGTCGAACCACGACCAATAGTTACACGTCCGAGAATCGTGGCACCGGCATAGATGACGACGTCGTCTTCAACGATCGGATGACGCAAGGTTCCTTTGACTAGGGCGCCGTCATCTTCGATGGGAAAACGCTTCGCGCCTAAGGTGACCGCCTGGTAGATGCGTACGCGATTGCCGATTAGCGCAGTCTCTCCAATAACTACGCCGGTCCCATGATCGATAAAGAAGCTTTCCCCTATCGAAGCGCCCGGATGGATATCAATGCCGGTTTTGGAGTGAGCAAGCTCTGCGATTATCCGCGCGAGAAGAGTCATACCCAGACGATAGAGTTCATGGGCCAAGCGGTGATGAGTAATCGCCGTTATGCCTGGGTAGCAGAAGCGCACCTCTTCGATGGTTTTGGCCGCAGGGTCTCCCTCATAGGCGGCATGTATATCTTTCTCCAGCAGGGCTCGCACACGGGGTAGAGAGATGGCAAATTCTCGTGTGATGGTTCGCGCCTTGGTTTGATTTCCGGATCGCGTAGTTTCATCGTTGCCTTCAAATTGCAACTCTCGCTGTATCTGGACGTGAAGCTGGCGCAAGGTGACATCGAGGATGTGCCCGACGAAGTAGTCGATACCTTCGTCACTGAGATCAGGCTGGCCGAAATGGGCCGGGAACAGAACAGCGAAGAGGTTTTCGAGGATGTTTTCGAGGGCTTCGCGAGAGGGCATCTCGCGAACACCTTTTGCGCGGCGACTCTGCTGCGAACCGGCACGGGACGCGCGCAATTGCGCGACGATCGTGTTGAGGTCGCAAAGCGAGTGAATAGGCGGAGCTTCAGCGTTCGGATTCGTTTCACTCATGGATCGTGACTCTATGAAGTTGTGAAGCGGTCAAAGAGTGGCGTGCTGAGGTACCGCTCGCCTGAGTCAGGGAGAACGACAACGATGATTTTTCCCTTATTTTCCGTTTGTCGGGCGAAGCGACTGGCTACTGCGACTGCCGCACCGGAAGAGATTCCGGATAAAATCCCCTCCTCACGCGTAAGGCGTAAGGCGTAATCGAAGGCTTCGGCGTTGGTTACCTGTTCGACTTTGTCGACGAGGGAGAGATCGAGAACGCTGGGGATGAACCCAGCTCCAATACCCTGTATCGGATGGCCCGCAGGCTTCAAGGCTTCGCCTGCAAGATGCTGCGAGATTACCGGGCTCGCAGCTGGCTCGACCGCCACCGCAGTTATCGCTTTGCCTTTTGTTCGTTTGATGTAACGCGAGACTCCGGTGATCGTGCCGCCGGTGCCAACTCCCGATACCAGAACATCAATTGCCCCGTCGGTGTCGTCCCAGATTTCAGGGCCGGTCGTTGCTTCGTGAATCGCCGGATTGGCGGGGTTTTTAAACTGTTGCAGGAGCAGGTAGCGGTCAGGGTCGGAGGCCACGATCGCTTCGGCGCGCGCAACCGCTCCAGCCATCCCCTTGGTGCCTTCGGTGAGGATGAGATTCGCTCCATAGGCGATGAGTAGTTTTCGCCGTTCAAGACTCATCGTTTCCGGCATCGTGAGTGTGAGGGGTATCTTGCGCGCTGCCGCAACGAAGGCCAGTGCTATACCGGTGTTGCCGCTCGTCGGCTCAATAAGCTCTTTACCTGGGGTCAGGAGACCACGCTTTTCGGCGTCCCAGATCATCGCGGCGCCAATACGGCACTTCACCGAATAGGCGGGATTACGGCCTTCGATCTTGGCTAGAACGGTCGCCGGCGCTCCGTCGGTGACCCGATTGAGCCGCACCAATGGTGTCCGACCGATCGACAGAGAATTGTCTTCGAACCAATGCGGCACATAGCGTCCGTCTTTAACAACAGCTGCCATCGAATTAGTCCCCCTTACCTCTTAGATGGATGAAGGTCACTGCGTGAGGTTTGGCATTGCCTGTTCCGCCGCGTCCGCTTGGCCACAAATAGGTGGTTGGCCGGTCGAAATCGACGCAGGGATTGCCGGTGAGCTCGTCTGTGAATTTAGTATCGAGAGCTTGGCTGCCATCTCGGCCGAGATGGGCAAGGCAGAACTTGTCGTCGCCTCCCAGGCCTTTCTTTGCCCAGCTGTTCGACGGCGACATTGCGACTATCGATGCCAGCACCAAAAAGCCCGTCATGGCACAGCGATGGAAGCTGCCTTTGTCGTGGGCTAACGATCTCCGGAACTTCATTCGGACCCCTCCCTGGATGTAGTCGGCAGACGCCTTTGGGAACGCCCTGATTTTCGGCAAGGAGCTTCTTGTCGATTCGCGCGTGCTTTTGTACTCAAAATAATCCATCAAGTCAATAGACTGATAAAGATGTACGGTGAAAAGGCAGATTTTGTTTTTGTGTTCTGGCTCAGTGTGAGTTTTGAAACTGTCCTCTTGTTTCGCAGATGAAATTCCAGTATCTCGCTAGGCTAACAGAGGATTATGAGCAAAGAGGTAAGATCGTATGAGCGAAGCTTCGGCCCTAACAAATGCCGGCGCAGCATCGGGTATCAAGGCCCCGCTGAATTATTTGGAGTCCCGAGAGCCGCGCCCTGTAAATTATGCGTACGATCCTCCGGCAGGTGTGCCACGGCGATCAGGAAGGATTGTGCAGCGCTCAGTCGTTGTCGCGAACGGACGCTCTGCTCGCGACCTTTCGCTGGACACCAGCGGCTTCGTCCTGGTGCCGCACGAAAGTACGGTCAAAGATTTTTATGACGCGGAAGAAGTGAAGCGAACCTACTATCCCGAGGTAGTGGATCTGGTCAAAGCCGTCACCGGCGCCGAGAAGGTTCTGATCTTCGATCACGTCGTGCGGAATCCGCTACTTGCGGCACGCGGAGCAAAAGATATTCGGGAGCCCGGGCGAATTGTGCATAACGATTACAGCTTCAAGTCGGCACCTCGTCGCGTGCGGGATCATCTGCCGGGAGAGGCTGAGACTTTGCTGAAGAACCGCTTCGCTGAAATCAATGTATGGCGCGCAATCAAGGGGCCCCTACAGGATGCCCCTCTAGCCCTATGCGATGCGCGCAGCATCGCGCCCGAGGATGCGGTCCCGAGCGACCTGATTTATCCCGATCGAGTGGGGGAGACCCTCGGTTTCGTTTTCAACCCGTCGCATCGATGGTTTTATTTTCCTGACATGCAGCCCAACGAAGCTCTTTTGCTCAAATGTTACGACTCGAAAGACGATGGTCGCGCGCGTTACACCGCACATACGGCTTTCGATGATCCGACAAAGCCACCTCATGCCGGCCATCGCGAAAGTATTGAAGTTCGCGCTATCGTCTTCTTCTCTCCCGAGCGGTCCTGACGAGCGCAGGGGGTGCCGCCGGTTCCCAGCGGCGGCACCTCATTTGTAAGGTAGCTTCAGAACGTTCCAGTCCCCGCAAAACGAAAGTCACTCATCGTAAACGTAACTCTCCACTTGACTCGCATACCGGAATAATTACTCTAGTCAAACAATCGAGTAACTGAACTGAAAGAGGTCGTCTGTGAGTGCACCAAAATCGTCACTGAATAGCGAGTTCGTTATCAGCCCAATCGCAGGGAAGATCGGCGCGGAGGTGTCCGGCCTTCGTCTTGGCGCAGAACTGGATTCTGCGACTATCGAGAAAATTCGCCAGGCGCTCTTCCGTTTCAAGGTTTTGTTTTTTCGCAAACAGCAGCATCTCGACGAACGCGCTCTGGAAGGCTTTGGTCGTCTCTTCGGAGAGCTCGTGCCTCATCCGACGATTCCTTCTCTGAAGGGTACCGATCATATTTTGGATGTTGATGGTAACACCGGTGTGCGGGCGAGCCTCTGGCACACCGATGTCACATTCGTTGAGGACTATCCCCAGGTCTCGATTCTGCGAGCCCTGGTCGTTCCGAGTTCCGGTGGCGACACGGTATGGGCCAACACTGCCGCGGCCTACGAATCGCTGAAGCCGCCGCTGCGCGCTCTCGCGGAGGAGTTGTGGGCGGTCCACAGTAACCGATCCGATTACGGTGGCTATCCGACAGGCAAGCCTGAGGCGCTCAAGCGCTATCACGAAGTGTTCACTTCAACAATCTACGAAACGCAACATCCGCTGGTCAGGGTTCATCCTGTGACGGGCGAGAAGACCCTCGTACTAGGTCACTTCGCCCAGCGTATCGTGGGGTTGTCGGCTATGGAATCAGCGCATCTGCTGGCGCTGCTTCAATCTCACATTACGCGACTCGAAAACACCGTGCGTTGGCGGTGGGCGGTTGGTGATGTGGCGATCTGGGACAATCGAGCTACTCAGCACAGCGCCGTGGATGACTACGGCGATCAACCGCGCATCCTGCGCCGAGTGACCGTTGCCGGTGAAGCTCCGGTGAGTGTTGCCGGCAAGCAGAGTTTCAGTCTCCGCAAGCTCGAGGGTTCAAAGGCGAATGCGGCGCCCAATGCGAGTGGCGGTCACGGATCGGGCACGACCGCATCGATCAACTAAGGAGGGAACCCAATGGCGCCAGTGTCGAAACGCTTGGTTTTCTGTGCGTTCACTATGAATACCGTGTCGCACATTTATCACGGTCTGTGGCGGCATCCGAAGACGCAACAGCTTGCGTACACGGACCTGGAGACGTGGACTAATCTTGCGAAGCTCCTTGAGGCCGGTAAGTTTGATGCGATTTTCCTTGCGGACGTGATTGGTCTGTACGGAGATTATCGCGGCGGGTGGGACACCTATGTCCGTGAAGGCCTCCAAATTCCCAGTAACGACCCATCGGTCCTGATTTCGGCGCTGGCGCACGTCACCGAGAATCTGGGCTTGGCCTTCACTAGTTCGATCATTCAGGAACATCCGTTCAATTTTGCTCGCCGAGTTTCGACCCTTGACCATCTCACGAAGGGGCGCGTTGCGTGGAATATCGTAACTAACGCGTTGGCGAACGGCTCTCGCAATTTCGGTCTCGACGGCCTTACCGAACATGATGAGCGGTACCGTTGGGCTCACGAATATATGGAAGTCGTCTACAAGCTCTGGGAGGGGTCATGGGAGGACGACGCACTGCTTCGCGACGTGAAGCACGGTATCCATGCAAACCCCGCGAAGATTCATAAGATTCATCATCGTGGAGAGCGCTATTGCGTCGAAGGGCCGCATCTCCCGGCACCTTCGCCGCAGCGTACTCCGCTCCTCGCCCAGGCCGGGTCGTCCGAGGCGGGTCGCGAATTCGCTGCACTTCACGCGGAAGCTCAATTTATCGTTGCGCCTAATCCGGAAGTTGCTCGGGGTTATATTCGGAACATGCGCTCGCGGTTAGTCGCCGCGGGATGTTATCCCGATGATCTGCTCTACCTGCAGGGACTCTCCTTCGTCGTCGGTAGCACTGAGGAAGAGGCGCGTCGACGTGAGGCTGAGATCGACGATTTCATGAGTCTCGATGGGATGCTCGCGCACGCCAGCGGTGGCCTTGGTATCGATCTCGGGAACCTCGAATGGGATCAACCTGTCGGTGATATCGAGGTCGAGGGCGTTCGAAGCATTATGCAAGCAGTCGTTGCAAGCGTCGGTCACACCAGGGCCGCTACGGTCGGAGACGTTGCGCGCCTGCTCGGCAAAACCACACGTATAACTGGGACGCCGGAGCAGATTGCGGATCGACTCGAAGACTGGGCCGCGGCTGGGGTCACCGGAGTGAACCTCATGTACAGCACCACTCCCGGAACCTTTGTTGATTTTATCGAGCAGGTTGCGCCCGAACTCCAGCGGCGCGGCCTCATGCAACGCGAATATCAACCAGGAACTCTACGCCAAAAGCTCTTTGGGCGTGGTCCCTATTTGCCGGAATGGCACCCGGCGCGCAGTTACCGCTTCTGGGATCTCGGTCGCTCACAGAAACGGCTTGAAAAAACCGATGAAGGTGCTGCGGCTGTCCGGGATGAGAAGGCCGATTCCGTTTCAACCAGTCAGACCGGCTAGTCCGAAAGGAGAGAAACCGTGGTCTTTGACAGCAGTCATCGCGCCGGTAAAGGTCTGGCGTACAAAGTGGATGTCTCGCGGGCGCAGTTTATTGCCGACAACTTGGACGGCCCACTCAATCTCGCGCTGACCCTGCTGAATTTGCCGCCCCACACGTTCCCCGCGAGTCGTAGTCGGAAGGGTTCCTCCAGTTGGTTCTTCCGACTCAGGAGAGATCGGAGGCTACCAGCAGAAGCAAAGGGCCATCCCTCGCGAGCCCACTTGGTACTTATCGAAGGAGCTAAATGATGAATGTTGTAGGACTCTCCGGGGCCATCACGAGGTCTTCAAAGGCGAAGGCGCTGGTCGATTTTGTGCTCAAGCAAGTAACGACCACGCTACCGCACAACATTATCTCAATTGACATGGTCGATCTGTTGCCCGAGCTGGGTACGACGTTCTCTCGAGCGGCTGCAGCGCCGCGCCTGGAGAAGTCCCTGCGGTGGATCGAGAGCGCGCATCTCCTGGTGATCGGCACCCCGATTTTCAATGGCTCATATACGGGCTTTCTCAAACACCTCCTTGATCTCGTGAAGCCATCGGAGTCGGTCGAAGCGGAAAAGGTTGCGATTATCGCCGCCACCGATCGGGGTGATTGCAATTCCTTGGCTCTGGAGCACTCTCTTCGCCCGCTCTTAAGCCAACTCGGCTACTGCACTGTCCCGACTTCGATTTATGCTCGTGAGGACGATTTTGTCGGGGATTACTTAGCCGAAGAAGCGGTCATGTTCCGCGCGAGAAGATCCGTCGGTGAGGCCTTCCGAATACTGGGATTGGAACCTCCACACGCTGCATTTCTGCCCGTGTCGGGTTCCTCGAGGGCCGCAGTTTCGAGGTGAGGGCAACGTGGAACGGTTCGGGGAATAGCTTAGGGAGGGTAGGAGAAACAGCAAATTTTTTTCACGCATTACTCTAGTCAATCGATCATTTTAACAGAGTGAAGGAAGTTTTTAACGTGGGCAAGTTACAACGATATTTTGCAGTTGTGGGACTATTGGTGGCTTTGGCGCCATCAAATCTATGGGCGTTCGGGTCAACCGACCGCAGTGAACTCGATCAGTTCCTCAAGGAGACTGCCAATCAGGGTACGCCGCCAGCGGACGGGGCCAAGATCACCTATGCGAATTGGCAGCAGTACAAGGCTTTTCTGCCCTTCGGTATGGTGAAACTGTTCGAGAAAAAGTATCCGTGGCAGATGCCGGATGACGTAGAGATTGACGTGGGTCCCACCCGGTACGGCAACTTGCCGAAGACTTGGCTTGAAGCCACCGAGAAATATGGCGCGCAGGATACTGTCGAGGTTCTGCCAAACGGTCACTTCAAGATCAACAACTACCAGGGTGGAGTTGTTTTTCCCAATCCGCAAGAGCCGCACAAGGGATTCAAGGCGCTCGCTAACGTTTTCTTCGCACACGCGCCCGCAATCTTCGGAGCCGGCCCCGAAAACACCTCAGCGATCTGGTTCGTCGATCGTTTCGGCAACATCTCGCAGGATACGTTCGACTTCATCTATCGACAGAGCGGCTGGAACACGGATGCCGAGTTCCCTAAGGACGAGACCTACGCCCCGGGCACCTGGTACACCGAGTGGTTCATGGAGGAGACACCCGAGCAGGCTCGCTATACGGCGAGTCTCGCTCTTTATTACAAGGACCAGGAGGAGCATCCGGTTCCTGATACATACGTCTTCGTTCCTGCCCTCCGACGTTCGCTGCGTCTTTCCACTACTGCGCGATGCGCGCCGCTGTTCGGCAGCGAATGGACCAATGACGATGCCAAAATCAATGGTTTCAACGGCGGGACCTCGATATTCGACGCGGATTACCTGAGTGATCGCAAGCAGCTTGAACTAGTTCAGCTGAATAACACCAGCGGCCAGTTTCCGGGGAACTACTACATGCCACTCGGCTTCCCGAAGCCGTCGTGGGGTAAATGGGAAGTTCGTGATGCCGCGGTCATCGATGCGCATCGGATTCCTACTGAAAACAATGGCTATTGCTACGGTAACCGCGTGCTCTGGGTCGACAAGGAGTTCTGGTTGCCTTACTGGGTCGATCTTTTCGACGGCGCTCATAAGCTCTGGAAGGTTGCCGCCTACGAAAATGCAACGGGTGACGTGCCGACCCTGGGACACGTATGGGTTGGTGTAGCAGCGATAAACTGGGATCTTCAGAACACCCACGCCACGGTTTGGAGCCCTTGGGGTAATCCTCAGCTTCGCGGCCATTATCTTAATCGCTTAACGCCTAAAGAATATCAGAACGGCGAAAAGTATGGCTCGCCCGCCGGGCTGAACGAGATCCTTCGCTGAGTAGGTAGCGCCAGGATCGAACAAGAGAGCTTCTTCAGCGTTTGGCGGCTCCACTTCCTTAAGGAATAGGAGCCGCCGAACCGAGGATGCGCTGCCTCAAGGCCGTTGCAAGGTCATCACGCTGCGTCGATCAGCGGAGCCATCGCATAACAAAGAAGAGCCGTTTTCTAGGGCAAGAATATGAGTGATCGTCAGCTTCATTTTGGGCTCAACGTACTTTCCGCCGGTATGCACCCGGCGGCCTGGCTAGCAAAGGAGTCGGACCCTCTCGGTTACATTAAACCC
This sequence comes from Binataceae bacterium (SeqCode), assembly GCA_035541875.1. Lineage (GTDB taxonomy): Bacteria > Desulfobacterota > Binatia > Binatales > Binataceae > JAJPHI01. The sequence goes on along the minus strand of DATKML010000051.1, from coordinate 189,302 downwards.
GAGCAATGGTCGCGGCTCGTGGAGGTGGCGGAGAAGGGTACCCTCGACGCAATCTTCCTGGCTGATGAACCAGGTCTCGCAGTCAGTCCGGACGGCACGCTGCCCGGACCATCGTGGGCAGCACTCGACCCGTTGGTGCTCCTCTCGAGTTTGGCCTCAGTCAGTACCTATGTGGGCTTGATCGGTACGGTAAGCACCACCTATGAGGAGCCATACAATTTGGCTCGCCGCTTTGCCTCACTCGATCATGTGAGCCGCGGTCGCGCGGCCTGGAACGTGGTTACGACCGTCGACGGCACGGTGGCGGGTAACTTTGGATTGCATGCGCATCCTCCCAAACCGGAGCGTTACGCACGTGCGGCAGAGTTTATCGAAGTTGCACGTGCGCTCTGGGACAGTTGGGACGATGACGCTTATATCGCCGATAAGGCGACGCGCCGCTTCACACGGCCCGGGGCCGTCCGACCAATCAATTTTCATGGCAACTATTTTCACGTCGACGGTCCGCTGAACGTGCCTCGGTCTCCGCAGGGACACCCGGTGCTCGTGCAAGCGGGCAGTTCGCCCGCGGGGCTCGACCTGGCGGCTCGCTACGCAGACGCCGTGTTTACTGCGCAAGGGACGTTGCAGGACGCGATCTCATATACCAGCGATCTTCGCAATCGAGCCGCTTGCTTCGGTCGGCCAGCCGATTCGATTCGCGTATTACCGGGCCTGTCTTATGTTTTAGGAGGGACAGAAGCGGAGGCGCAAGCTCGCAACAAGGATCTTAATGAACTTGCCGGACAACAACGACTGGAATGGTTCGCCTGGCAAATTAGCCTCGATCCCAACGACCTTGATTGGGATAAGCCAATCCCCGAGGCATTGCTCCAGACGGCACAACCCGCATCGGGTGCTCAGGGCGCTCGCGATATCGTCTTTAATATTGCGCGCCGCGAACGACTGACCGTGCGACAACTGATGGACCGTGTTTTGACTTGGCATCGGCTCGTGGTCGGCACCCCGGAACAATTAGCCGACACGATTACCGAGTGGTTCCTCGCCGGCGCCGTCGATGGCTTCAACATCATGCCTGATGTCGAACCTTCAGGGGCCGAGGCCTTTGTGGAACACGTCGTGCCGATACTACGCCGCCGCGGACTGTTTCGAACTGAGTATACGGGAACTACCCTGCGCGAACATCTCGGATTAGCGCGTCCAACGAAAGTGCGCGCAGCGGCTTGAAAGAGAGATAAACGTGACTCGAGAAATTCGTCTCAATGCATTTGATATGAACTGCGTAGTTCACCAATCGGCGGGCCTCTGGACTCATCCCCGAGACCAGGCACACCGTTACGCTAGTCTGGATTACTGGACCGAAGTCGCGCAAATCCTCGAACAAGGCAAGTTCGACGGACTCTTCATCGCCGATGTTTTAGGCGTCTACGATGTCTACGGCGGAAACGCTGACGCCGCACTACGAACGGCAGCTCAACTGCCGTTAAACGATCCCGTTTTGCTGGTCCCTGCGATGGCGCGCGTCACCAGGAATCTGGGTTTCGGGGTGACTTGTACGCTTTCTTTCGAGCCGCCGTATCCGTTTGCCAGACGGATGTCGACCCTCGACCACCTGACAAATGGTCGAATTGGCTGGAACATTGTCACCGGTTATCTCAACAGTGCCGCGAAAGGCGTGGGTCTCGATCAACAGACCGCGCACGACACGCGTTACGAAGTCGCCGACGAGTACATGGAGATCATGTACAAGCTTTGGGAGGGCAGTTGGGAGGATGATGCGGTAGTGAGGGATCGCGAGAGCGGGATCTTCACACGACCGGAGAAGGTTCATCGCATCGTCCATAAAGGAGCTAACTACGCCGTCGATGCGATACATCTATGCGAACCCTCGCCGCAACGCACACCGGTGCTGTACCAGGCCGGTGCGTCGACTGCGGGCCGTGATTTTGCCGCCAAACATGCTGAGTGTGTTTTTCTGCTCGGACCATCGAAACAGGTGGTCGCGCCTCGCGTCGCCGACATTCGGGAACGCGCGCGACGTTATGGCCGCGATCCGCGGGATATAATAGTGCTCACACTGATGACCGTGATCACCGGTAAGACTGATGCGGAGGCACAGGCCAAATTCGACGAGTACCGCTCTTACATCAGCCACGAGGGTGCGCTGACGCTCTTCTCGGGATGGACCGGAGTGGATTTTGCTCAACTGGATTTGGATGATCCCGTTACTTACGTGAAAAATGATGCTATCAACTCCGCGGTCGAGGCCTTCACAGTCGCCGATCCAAACCGGGTTTGGACCGTCCGTGAGATAGCAGAGTTCGTTGGAATTGGTGGGATGGGCGCGATAGTGGTTGGGTCGCCGGAAACTGTAGCCAATGAGTTGGAATCCTGGGTCAACGAAACTGATGTGGATGGCTTCAATCTCGCCTATGCCGTAACGCCTGAAAGCTTCTCGGATTTTGTCGAATTGGTAGTGCCGGAGCTGCAACGGCGGGGAATCTATAAGCGTGAGTATCGTCCCGGTACATTACGCGAAAAGCTCTACGGTTCCGGACGTTCTCGCCTTCCTCGCAATCATCCGGCAGCTGCCTTCAGGTGGCCAAATGGAAACAACAATTCTATCGAGACTTCGCCACCGGTCGATAGCAATGCAAACGCCTAGGGTTTAAGACGCAGCGTTTGGAGGCGAAAACGCGGTGCGTTGCGAGCATCGCGCTTGATCCTGCGTAACCGCTCGACCAGGCGGGTCACTTAGATTTGATAGTCGTCCTCAGATGAGGCCCCTCGCTTTTTGGGGGCGACGGCATCACGCTGAATTGCGTCCAGCTCGCTTCTTACTTGGTCCAGATGCTTGTGGAAGCCTTCCAGCTCTAGCTTGATCGTCCGATGACAGTGGCCGCAAGTGACTTCAGCCTCCGTCGCTGACTCAACCTCTCTAATCAGCAGCGAATTCTTGTGAGCGCAGTTGGGGCACGCTACGGCAATTGTTTCTTCCTCGAACATTCGCACCTCGTTAATCCAGTTAATCAATAGGGTAGCTCTTGTATCATGAACTCGGATCGTGTATCAAGGTTCAGTCCGACAATTTGAATGACCCTTTTGAGTGTGGTGAATCGAAGTGAACCCTTCTAGATTCTCGATGGCGGAAACAAGCGAAGCAAACGGCAGCTGGGAGCAAGTCCGTGATAATGATGCTCTCCGACGCCTGATGATTGCGATGCTTCGCGATGCCCTTGATTGTTTGAGCGCCGGCTCGTCGAACTTCGCCAGTAACAGCATACGTAAAGAGGCGCGATTAGCGGCGCAATGGATTGCCGATCGCGACGATGAGCCTCTGTTCTCTTTCGGCAATGTCTGCGAGACCCTGGGTATAAATCCTCAAGCATTGCGCGAATCGCTCAACGATTGGGTGGGGTCCGGAAAGCGCTTGGTGCGACGGTCGCCGGTGGTCCATACCTTCGTGCGCTCGGAAATGTACAGCAGGCGACGATCGAGACGAAGACGATCGGAAGAAATCAATCCTGCAATTGCAGCGGACTAAGGACACCTGCGCGTGCTGGCTTCGGCTTCTGTTTCGCCAGTTCCTTGTTCAGGGGACTACCCGACGATCGGGCACTACCTAATTCTTGTTTGGCACGTACGATTATAGGCATCAATCAGTGGTGGGGATCCGATATTAACGAGTCGATTTACTGGGTGCACGTCATTGCCGCCAAGTCGGATCGACTGTCGGTAGTTACCAGGGTCAGTATAAAAAGCAGGGCGCTCGATGCCTAGCCTCGCTGTTGGTCTAGCCGATGAGGAGAATCACTTCACCTGGATCGTCTTGATGTAATCGATCAGGCGAGTGATCTTGTGGTGAACTTCATTTTCAGTGAGAGGCGCGCCGCCGGGGCCGTTATGGCTGGATTGCCGATACATAAAGGCATAGCCCCAGATCGGCATGTCGCGTGTCCCGTGAGCTGCCTCGTATTTACCCCCATCGATGTATTCACGCACTTCCTTTTGCGGAAAGGTCCCACCGTTGCTTCTCGACAGTAGTGTGAGATTCGCGGGCTTCTTGCTCAAGGTCGACGCAACGGGGCCGTCGCCAATGCCGTCCTTGCCGTGACATTGGGCGCAGTACTCCATGAAATCCCTTTTGCCCGAGGTAAGCTGGCCCGTCGGCGACATCTCGGTCTTATCCTGAGCGAGCGTTGGCGTTGAGAAGAGGGTGACTCCGCAGAGTAGAGATAGAAATATCGCCAGGGCAGTCGAAAAGCGCATTTTCATATTCTTCTTATAATAGTTGGCACAGATACTCACTAATGCATTAGCGCCCTAAACGCCGGATCGCGTTCAGAGTACAGAACTCATAGTACAGCTTCGGATCATCGATGCTGTTGATGTAGCCGCCGGTGATGCGAGGCAGGATTCCCATTCGCGACATCCGACCGCTCTTCATGTCGAACATGTGCATATTGAGATAGCTGGCCCAGAACTCATCGGGCATCCCTTCCGGCCATTCCATCCCGGGCTTCTTTACCGCGTAGTCATAGAACCATTCAGATTGATGGAAGGGCCTGCCCTCGCGATCGTAGGTGACGATCAACGGTGCGATACCAGTGCGAGCATCAAACCAAGCGCGCTTTTTGCTGTAGGGCGAGTTTGGATATCCAGTCGGCTCCAGCTCCACGACATAGCCTTCAGGCACGAGTTCCATGTAGGTACGGAAATACTTCTTACCGTTCTTGCCGCCAACGAGGGGTACTTCCCAATTGGGATAGCCGAAGTGGCAGTTCCCGTGCGTCGCGGCGAGGAATGGGCCGTGGCCAACTACTTTGAAGTTGCCCCAGGTATAGACCGGGTCGCCGGCTCCCGCCGAATCGCTCGAGAACCACGCGGCGCCGGGAACACCGGTCTCGAAGCGTGCGTAGTCGGGGACGCTCCGGATTCGCTTTGTTTGGGGCGAAAAGGCGTGCGCCTTTGGCAGTTTATGTTGATCGTATGACCAGATTTCGAGCGATGAGTTGCCGCTCAGATCTTCGGGCGAAGTAAAGAGCGAACTGTTGATACGCAGTTGGCCCTCATGCCCCGGAAAGTAGGGCTTGGGCTCAAGAGTAGTGCGGCCGACTGTGCGATAACCGACGAAGATATATTCGTAGGTGTAATCAACGTCACCGTCGGCGTTGGTTTCCCATTCTTTCGAGGCGCAGGAGGTGCTGTCGTAGTAGAGCGTCGAAGAGGTCAGGGCATTTTGCAGCAACAGCTCGACCGCATTTTTGGCGTCTGGAAAGGGATTGCCCCCAATCCATGGCTTGCCATCCTTGGTCCATACGTTGCCGTCGGGTCCAACCTGATGCACCCCGCGATTACGCAGCGTGGCCTCGAGATAGGGCTTGGCGATTAGCTTGGAAACGTCGGTCTCGGTCGCGATAAGGTTGATCTCGCGCTTGTCGTTTTTGACTTGCCAATAGGCGACTTCGTCGAGCAGGTCCTTCACGAGGTCGACGTTGTCTGCCGTCAGGACATCACCTGGCTTCAACTTGCCCTTGGTGTAGGCTTCGATTGAGAGCAATTCAGGCGGATAGGCAGCAGAGCAGTCTCCATTGCGGCCGATCACATCGATAAGGGGGCTAAGCACTCCGGCGGCAAGGACGCCCTTGCCCATCTGCGACAGAAAGTGACGGCGTGTCCATCCCTCTCCATACCTAATTATATGCATCGAATAGTTTCCTAATTGCTGCGCTGCTTAGAACTTGTAGATAGCCGCGAAGACGATTTCGTCCATGTAGCGCGACGGTCCGAGGTACGACTTGTTGGTTCCCGTCGCGAAGTTCCAGAAGACGCGGTACTCCTGATGGGAGTCGGGCTTGTAGAGAACGGCTGGCTGCTCGAAGATCGATCCGCCCGCGTTACCTTCCACCGATTGGACCCAGACCAGAGTCCACTTGTTCGACGCCAACGGTTGCGTGATGCCGATAACCGCGAGGTTGAAGTTGTGATGGTTACCGTAGGCGGGCTGCGCAAGGTAGTCGTCGAAGAGATCGCTGCGGCTACGGAAGTTGTATTCGAGGAACAGGTAAGCGGAGGGGAGTCCCTCGATCCAGCGCACGTCGCGTTCGAGGTCGAGCGCCATGTTGATCTCGCCCACCTTCAAGGGTTTGTTCACGTCGGGGCTGGCCAGATTGAGCGTGTTGGGGCCGGTGAAGGCTTTGCCGGGTGTGTAGGCCACGGACGCTTTAATCTGATCACCGTTGAGTAAAATCGATCCGGGGAAGTGGTAGACGGGATCGATAGTATACGACGCCATTCCGCCGTAGATGTTGATTCGGGGCATCTCGCGCGTGACGATCGCTTCGTGGTAGCCGTTCCCTGCGCCAAGTATTTGGGCACCACGAAAATTATCGATGGGAAAAACCGTCGGATCAGGAGCGCCACCAATTAGAGGTGCAGCGATGTACTTGGTCCAACCGACGTGCTCGGGCGTGCTGTAGAAGTTTAGGCTCCAGTCGACGTCGAACATTTTTGATTCGAGCACAGCACCATAAACCAATTTGTGCCGTGCGCGACTGATGCCGTTCCCGTTCTCCAGAACGAAGTAAGCCGGATTCGCTTTGTACGGGCTGCCGCCGGGTAGAAAGACGTCGGGTTGAAAGTCGGGACTGATCCAGGTCGAGATCTGAGCGTTGTCCTGATGAAGAGGGGCCAGCAGATTGCTGGCATCGTACGTCGTGCGTGCGGTCCATTCGCCGATACGAGCGTCGGAGAACTCGAGACCGGAATAGTTGAACAGACTGTGGCGACGAAAGTCGAGCGAGTCCACCTGGTCCAGAGTTTGGATGCCCAATTCTTCGCCGTAGACGATCTGCTGCTTTCCGAGTCTCATCCAGAGGGGTCCGCGGTGGAGGTCGACGTAGGCCTCAGCGGCGTCCCACTCATACTCGTGTTCGGCCACTTGCGCTGCCCATCCGTTGCCTGCGTAGCGCTGACGAAAGCCCTCGGCGTTGATTGCCGGCAGGGAGCCATCGACATAGGGCGCGACATCGGACCAAAAGCGGCTATGGACGAACGCCTCGACACTATCGAGGCCGAGCGCATCGGCTTGGGACTGACGAAGGCGGAACCCAATCATCGTATCGAGCCGATAGGCCATCAGGTTCCACGAATTGCCGTTGGTGGAGAGTCCGCATCCACGCTGGGAATGAGCGGTACAATTCTGAAAGTTGGAGTTGTAGGAGTTGCTCTTGCCGGCCGTCGAGATTGCCCAATCGGTCTCCGCAACATTCTGAATGCGGATATTGTCACCGAAGACGGTGATGCTATCGTTGGCGCACGCTGCCGTCGCGACGCACAGAAGCCCGCATAGAAATAGCGCTGCTGCCTGAAAATAGCGGATCACTGGACCGCCTCGACTGTTATGACGCGGCGCGGCCAGCCAAGAAAATCTAGCGAACAGACTCCCTGCATCCCCGTTTCTCCCCATGAACGATTACCGACAACTGGACGACCGGTTGTGTAGTTGAAGAGGGTGCTCTTGTCAACGGCGCTGCCGCTAAGTAAGTCAATTACGTGGCGCCCACAGCAGATCAGAGCAACCGCGCACCGTTTCCAACTCCGCGATTGAGCCTTTGTCTCGATTTCGCGAACACCTGTTATGGTCGGGGTAGTACGCCGACCGAGTCGCTCCACGGATTCAGCGATCTGCTGCTATGGTGTGCGGAGAAAGTCCCGTTAGCAAAGTCGGTAGCGGACGAACTGGGGTCGTGGTCCGATGGCAATGCGGAATCGGGCGCTCAAGTCTTCAATCGGGCGATTGAGATTCGCGAATCGATTTATCGGATCTTTGGAGGCTTTGCTTCAGAACGTGAAACTCCACTGGCGGATATCGAGAATCTGAATCGAGCGATTGCGGCAGCTCCGCTGCGCAGCTTGATACAACGGGCTGAGGATGGTTTCGCGTGGAGCGTTCCGAAGGAAGGCGGTTCGCATGAAAGCCTGCTCGCCCCGGTGCTTTGGTCAGCCGGCGACCTCTTAACCGGCAAGTATCTCCATCGCGTGCGCCTCTGTGCGAATCACAAATGCCTATGGCTATTCCTCGACGATAGTCTTAGCGGACGCAGGCGATGGTGCTCGATGAGCGCTTGTGGCAATCGCGCCAAGACCCAGCGCCATTATCTGCGCCGCAAAGCCGGATGAATTACGGGGCTCTCCGCTAATCGGTCTCGATTGGCAACGCAGTATCCTTGGCCCATTCGCCCATCGAGGCGTCGTACAGCGTGATGTTCTCGTACCCGAGCTGGTAGAGCATGAATAGATCTACCGTGGCCGAGATGCCGCCGCCGCAATAGCAAATCACTTCCTTTTGCGGTTCGACTCCGGCCGCAGTGAACTTATCCTTGGCGTCGGCCAGCGGTACGAAGGCCTTGGTTTCCCGATCGAGCAATCGGCCTGCGGGTACATTTATACTTCCGGGAACACGACCTGCGCGCCCATAGCGGCTTGGTGTTTTGCCGGCGTGTAGCTCGGGCGGCAGCGCGTTGATCATCAGGGTCTTGCCGTCACCGAGACGTGCACGTACGTAATTCTTATCGACGAAGAGGCCCGGCCGCGGATGTGGCGTGAAGGTTGCCGCGGGATAGTTGCAGGGAGCCGTAGAGGTTGGGCGGCCTTCGGCCTGCCACTTATCCCATCCGCCATTGAGGACTGCAGCGTTATCGAACCCGAACGCACGGAACATCCACCAGAGCCTGGTCGCCCACATGATGCCACCGGCGCAGTAGAGGACGACTCGATAGCCATTTCCGACGCCATAGCGGGATACGGCTGCGGCGAACTGCTCGGCGGAGGGCAGCATGAAACGAAGGGAAGTCGAGTTATCCGAAAGTTCTCCCTGCAGATCGATAAAACCCGCGCCCGGGATATGTGCCGTATCGTAGTCAGCGCGTCCGCTGACAATGTCGTACGGCAGATCGCTGCCGGGCTTTGCGGGCTTCAAATGCGTGGTGCAATCGAAAATGCGTAAATTGGGGTCGTTGAGATTTTCGGCTAACCACGCCGTCTCGACCAATGCTTTGGGGTTGCGATATTCGTTCGAAGACATCAGTGTCACTCCAATAGTTAAAAGGTATAGCGTTTGCCGACGACCGAGGGGTCGACGACCTTATCTCCAAAGGCGTTTGCCAGGGCGCGGACCGCACGCCATCCGCTGCAATGGCCTGCACCGACAATCTGCAGATTAAACTCCTTCATCGCATCGACCGTTTCGGGGATGATCTTTTCGTTCACTCCCGCCAGATGAAAACCGCCAATCACCGCATAGATCGGCACTCCCGGTGCGCTCTCGCGAGCGTGACGCAGCACATTTACGACACCAGCATGGGAGCACGCCGTAAAGACGATAAGCCCCTTGCCCGTGACGCTTACCATCAGAAAGCGCTCATCGATGATGAGCGGATCGGGCTGCCAGCTTCCATCGGCAGCGCGTTGATAATGACCGGGTAGTCCGCGTTCAAAGCCGCTCACGCGCGGTATTTCGCCGCTCAGGAAAAACATCCCGTCGTGCAAGGCGCGCAACTCGCGAATCGATTCGACCGTGGCGCCGCGCGCGGCGAGGGCATCCGGCTTAGGCACGTCGCGCATCGGTCGATACTCGCCGTTAGGTAGGCGTCGCGCACGCGAGCTAAACATCCCCGGATGCGCATAGTAATTGAGCTGGCGACCACCGCTGCTCGCGCGCACCAGATCGATCGCTTTGAGCATCCCACCCGCGTGATCCCAATGGCCATGCGAGAGTACGACGCTTTCCACTTTGCCCAGGTTGACCTTCAGCCGGGCAGCGTTGCGCTCGAAGGCATACTCCTCGGGACCGCTATCGAACAGAACGGTATGGGCCTGATTCCCGCGCGTCGCCGTTATCAGGAGGGCGAGACCGTGACAGGCGCAACACAACATATCGCCGGACAGCTCTTCCATCCCGTGTCGATCGAGATAGGCGAACTCCGATTCGGCATGCGAGGAGATACTCGAAAGACTGTCGGTGGCATTGTCCACGAGAACGTGGATCTCGACCTTGTCGATGGGGGCAAAAGGTTCCATTGAGTCTCCTGAGGTCAGTCCTATGGGTTCCTCATAGCACTAGACTCCGCAAAGCAGGCAGCGTCTTTGCTGTACACTGCACAACCGGTTATGTAGTGTACAAAATCGCAGCGCTGGCCAGAAGAGGCGAACCGTATGAGTTTTACGCTTAAGGTTTTCGCAGATTTTATCTGCCCATTTTGTTACATTGGCTCCGCCACAGTACGTAAGCTCCAACCCGAATTTGGGTTTGCGATTGAGCCGCACAGCTTTCAGATTCATCCTGAGTGGCCACCCGAAGGACTCGAATTGGCGCGCCATCCCCGAATGATGGATCCCAAGGCGCGCCAGATGATCTGGAATCATATCGGCGAACTGGCTGACGCCGCGGGGCTGGAGATGAAGCCACCGGCGATATTGGCCAATTCACGCCTCGCACTCCAGACAGCGATGTTCGCTCGCGAAAAAGGTTGTGGCGAAAGGTTTGATCAGAGGGTTTATCAAGCCTATTTCAAGGAAGGGCTCAATATCGGAATGCGCGGCGTCCTGCTCGACCTCGCGATCGACGTCGGACTGGAGCGCGCTGAGACTGAGGGGGCTCTCGATTCGGAGGATTACGCGTATCAGATGGGGCAGGAAACGATGCTCGCTCGTCAGCTTGGCGTCACCGGCGTTCCCGCGTTTTTCCTCGGGCCGTACTCGTTCGGCGGGGCGCAAAGCGAAGAGGTGATACGTGAGATTTTCCGGCGTTACGGTGCCGAAGCGGCCGCAGCAAGATAGGCCATCACGAGTTAAAAAGATGTTTAACTTGAAGCAATTTATCGAAGATTGTCAGGGAAAATCGGCGGCGGAGGTTAAGGATCTGGTGACTGAGGGATTGCGTGATCCCGCGGCGCTGCGCAAGGCGCTCGATGAAGCGCTAGCCGATCGCGATATCGCGAAGGGCGGCATCGCTGCCAGCATCTGTTTCCGTTCGCCGAATCTTACGGTTTTGCGGGCAATGACGCCGCCGCACTATAAGACGCCGCCGCACAATCACAACATGTGGGCCGTGATCGGAACCTGCGACGGGCAGGAAGATAACTTCTTCTATCGCCGCGGTACGCAGTCGCTGGAAAAAGCGGGTGAGAAGCAGCTCAAGCAGGGCGATGTGGTCGTTCTCGGCGCCGAGGTTATTCACGCGATCGCAAATCCGCTCGAACGCGCCTCTTACGCGATTCACGTTTACGGTGGAGATTTGCTCAACTTCGCGAACCGCAGCGTATGGAATCCGTTCACCTTCGACGAGCATCCGTACGAGATGAAGCTCGTATCAGATTATGCTCGCGAGCTGATGAACGCCGCGCGGAACTGATCGAGCCGAACGACCCGCGGCCACTTTCGGGCTCGACAATCGGACCAACCTTTCAGGAGATGATATGGCAGACGGATACTTCCCCCTAACCAGTAAACAAAATGAATGGGCTGAAAAGGCCGCGACTATTGCCGATCGCGATCTGGCGCCGCGAGCGGCTGAAACCGATCGCACGGGAACGTTTCCATCGGAAGGGCTGGATATCCTGAAGCGCGAGGGCTTCTGGAAGCTGCGTGTCTCGCGTGAGCACGGTGGTTTCGAGGAAGACCTGCTGACCACGGTGCTGGTGACGGAGATCCTGGCCAAGCGATGTGCATCGACCTCGCTCTGCTACAAGATGCATCTCGAGGCCTCGGAACTCGTGGCACGCATCGGCACGCCCGATCAGATGGAACGCTTCGTGCGGCGGATCGTCGCGGGAGAGGCCTTTTTCACGGTGGCTGGTTCGGAGGTCCCTGGCCGCGGTGGCGCCTTTGCGCAGAGCAATACCATGTCGGTCGTGACCCCGGAGGGTGATGGCCTTCGCGTTGAGAACGTGCGCAAGAGCTATGTAACTTCGGCCGGCCGCGCGACGCATCACCTGTTCCTCTGCCGTGTTGGTAAAGACGCTACGCCCGATCAGGTGAGCGGCCTTGTCGTCGAACGCGACAAGATTGATTGGAAGATCGCCGAGCCGTGGAACGGCTTTGGAATGCGCGGCAACAACAGCTCGCCCGTCATCTTCAACGGGGTCGTGCCACGCGCGAATCTGATCGGAGCCGAGCACACGCTGATGCGTGAGCAGGCGCGAAAGTTCCTGCCGGTCGTCACCGCAACCTACGCAGCCGTCTATCTGGGCGTTGCTGCCGGTGCTTTTGATGAGGCAAGGAAGTTTCTCGAATACTCCGACGAGGAGACCAAACCGCGTATCGAGAATCCCGTCACGCGCCATCGGATGGCGGAATTGAGTATCGCGATTGAGCGATCACGCGCGCTCCTCTACTCGGCGGCGTCGGCGTTCGATCACGATCAGCCGACCAGTATCCTTGCATGTTCGCAAGCCAAGGTCGCCTGCTCGGAGACGGCAGTCCACGTAACCTCTGAGATCATGGGGATGGGCGGCGGCACTGCGTATGCACGTCGCTTGCCTTTCGATCGTTATCTGCGCGACGCTCACGCAGGGGTCGTGATGGGTATCACCAACGATGTAGTGATCGGAAATATCGCTAGGATGCTGTTCCCACCGCCGAAGAAGCCCAAGACGAACTAGTAATTTCTCGGGGCAGAGTTTCGGCGATATTCTTCTTTGCGCGCTGAAGGAGGAAAGAACTATGGCGGCGACCACATCAGCGGTGCGGCTTTCCAAATCGGCGCAGACACGCGCGCGATTGAACCATCCGGTGATCGATTCCGACGGCCATACGGTCGAGTTCCAGCCGGCGCTGCAGGATTACGTGCGGAAGGTCGCCGGCGCGGGCCTCGCAGGTCGCTATCGTCTCGACGGTGCCGGGTGGTATCGCATGACGCAGGAGCAGCGCGAGGCGGAGCGTCCGTGGCGTCCACCCTGGTGGGCGCTGCCGACGAAGAACACGCTGGACCGCGCGACGGCGACCTTTCCGAAGTTACTCCATGAGCGGCTCGATCAGACCGGGATCGATTTTGCGGTGCTCTATCCGACGGTTGGACTGGCCGCACCGCATATCCGCGAAGATGAGTTGCGGCGCGCGATCTGCCGTTCACTGAATAGGTTTTACGCCGATATCTTCCGCGAGTACGGCGACAGGCTGACACCTGCGGCGGTTATCCCGATGCATACGCCGCAGGAAGCGATCGAAGAGCTGGAGTACGCGGTCCGTACCCTCGGTCTCAAGGTGGTAATGATGGCGGGGCATGTGCGTCGACCGATTCCGGCGGTCAAGCGCGCACTATCGCATCCGACTCGTTACGCCTATTGGCTCGACTTCTTCGCGATCGATAGCGCTTACGACTACGACCCCGTATGGGCCAAGTGTATCGAGCTGGGTATCGCGCCCTCGTTCCACTCCTTCGGGATGGGCTGGGGAAGCCGGGGCTCAATCTCGAACTACATGTTCAATCATATCGGGCACTTTGCCGCTGCGGGCGAAGCGCTGTGTAAGGCGATGTTCTTCGGTGGTGTCACTCGACGCTTTCCGCAATTGCGCTGCGCCTTTCTTGAGTGCGGCGTTGGATGGGCCTGCAGCCTTTACGCCGACATGATCGGCCATTGGGAGAAGCGCAATGGCAAGGCGATCGGGAACTATGATCCGGCCAACCTGGATCTGAAGTTATTTCAGGATCTCGCCCGGCAATATGGCGGTAAGCTCGTGGCGGACAAGCTCGCAGATCGCAGCGAGGGCTGGGGCGTCAGCGGCACCCGCGAAGATCCGACGGCACTTGACGACTGGTCGCGATGCGGGATCGAGAAAGCCGAAGATATCCGCGACCTCTTCGTGCCTAATTTCTACTTTGGCTGCGAGGCAGACGATCCGGTCAATGCGTTCGCCTTTGACACGAAGAAGCTGCCGTTCGGCGCGAAGCTCAATGCGATCTTCAGCTCCGATATCGGGCACTGGGATGTGCCGGATATGACTGAAGTCACGGAAGAAGCTTACGAACTGGTCGAACACGGATTAATCAGCGAGGATAACTTTCGCGATTTTGTCTTCGCGAATCCGGCGCGGCTCTGGACCAGTATGAATCCGGGGTTTTTTAACGGCACCGTCGTCGACGGTGCCGTTAACGCACTGCTGCAGAAACGCTAGCGAACTTCTCGATCTCGCCCCCGAGTTATCAAGATAAAAAGACTTTGAAGGGGCGGCGACCTATGCTAACGAGAGGGTTGGCGCAAGCGTCCGTGGCGGTGAGAGCAAACGGGTTACGTGCATTCGCGCGTTTGGATGCCGCAGCCAGACTAACTTCTCATTAACAAGGAGTGTAGAAACAATCCAAATGAGCGAAGCGATTCGTATCGATTCCGAGACCGGGCGCAAGATCTTTAATACGCGCGCCGCCAAAGCCTCAGAGAAGATTAAGGGCAAGGGCTATTCGGTCGTCACCGATCAGAAGCTGTTAGAACTGCCTAAGTTGCCGCCGGGCGCGACCTTCAACGCGGAAGAGCAGGCCAAGTACCGAGCTTTCAAGGAAGCCCGCGCCGGTGCTGCCGATTACATGGCGATGGAAGGGCAGTTCAAGAAGTATCTGGACGACGTCTACTCCGAGCCGCCAATTCCTCGCGAAGCCCTCACAGACGAGTGTGAGATTCTGGTCGTCGGCGCAGGCTTCGGCGGCCTGTTGCTCTGGTACAAGCTGCGTGAAGCCGGCTTCACTGACGTGCGCTTCTGCGAGAAGGGCGGCGACGTGGGCGGCACCTGGTACTGGAATCGCTATCCCGGTATCGCCTGCGACGTCGAGTCGTACAGTTACCTGCCATTGCTGGATGAAACGGGTTATGTCCCGTCGATGAAGTTCGCTTCCGGCTTCGAGATCATGGAGCATTGCCAGCGGATCGCGGAGAAGTTCAACTTCTACGATCATTGCCTATTCCATACGACGGTTGAGGCGACGACGTGGGACGAAGCTTCCGGCCGCTGGATCGTCGAGACGGATCGCGGCGACAAGATGCGCGCGCGCTTCGTGGTTCTGGCGAACGGTATCCTCACGACGCCCAAGCTGGCTCGTATCAACGGTATGGAGAAGTTCAAGGGCGAGTCGTTCCATACCTCGCGCTGGAACTACGACGTGGACCTTAAGGGCAAGCGCGTCGGGATTATCGGTACCGGCGCGACCGCCGTACAGGCAATCCCCGAACTGGCGAAGGTCGTTGGCGAACTTTACGTTTTCCAGCGCACTCCCTCTTCAATTGACGTGCGCGCTCAGCGTGAGACGACCGCGGAAGAGCGGGAGCAGTGGGCAAAAGAACGCGGATGGGCCGAGGCGCGGCGCGGACGCTTCGCGCGTATCTCGGAAGTGCGCGCAGCCGTGCTGGCCAACGATGACTATCTCGCGGGCAAGGTTCCGGATTTCAAAGAACGGAAGATGTACGATCGCAAGCTGACTCCCGAGGAGTACATGGAGAAGCAGCTCGATTCGAGCTTCCGTCTGATGGAACAGGTGCGGGCACGGGTGGACGCGATCGTAAAGGATCCGAAAACGGCAGCGGCGCTAAAGCCCTACTATCCGTATGGCTGCAAGCGGCCGACCTTCCACGACGAATACCTGCCGACCTTCAACCTGCCCCACGTTCATCTGGTTGATACCGCGCCGAAGGGTGTAACCGAGATCAACGAGCGTGGCGTGGTGCATGAGGGCGTGGAATATCCGCTAGACGTGCTGATCTATGCCACAGGCTTCCAGTGGATGGGCACCTCGACGTTCCAAAAGATCAAAGGGCGTGAGGGCCGTACGTTAACCGAGAAATGGAACACGGAGGGAACCCGCACGTTCCTCGGGCTCCACACCAGTGGCTTCCCGAATCTCTTTATCGTCACTGGTCCGCAGGGCGGCGGTGGCAGCTTCAATTTCACCGACGTGATTTATGCGCACGCCGACTATCTCGTGTGGATGATGAAGACCATGCGCGAGCGCGGCGCCAGTATCGTTGATGTGCACAAGGGGCCCGAAGAGGAGTACGCCAAACATTGTGCTGAGGTGGACGTGGCTACGGCACCGCTGCGCGATTGCATCTCGTACTACAACGGCGAGGGCAAGGCGACGCCCGGCAGTTTGGCCTATTACGGAGGTCGCGCCTGGGAAAAAATTCGCGGCGAAGCGCAGTCGACGCTCTCACCCTACGTATTCGGATAAGGTCCCGGTGGGCAACGACTAACCAGGACCGAAACCAAAAAAGCAACAGCTCCAGCGGCGTAAGCCGCTGGAGCTGTTTTGTTTGAAGTTAGAGAGACGGTCACTGAAGGTCTTCTTACTCTATGATCAGATCGGCTTGGAAATAGGGTCGGACGTTTCGGTTGGCTAAGGCCTCCGGATCCCCAATCTGCTGACCGTGGGCCTTGCCATTTAGCGGGTTACGCAGCCACGCCCATATTTTCCGGATATCGATCGGATTATTTGCGGCGGATCGTCCGCTGTCGTTCTTGTAGTAGTTATGGGCTCGCGGATCTTTGTAGATCATCAGCGCCTCAGCTCGATCAACCTCTTCGTTGTACCGCAAGTAGGCGTCGAACGAGATATCGACTGTGCTCTTCTTCTGTTTGATCAACCCGCCGATGCATTCGAGAGAGAACCGCGTGACCATCTCTTCGAAATCGACGATCTGCAGGCCACCAAAATTATTGGTGTTAGGACCGTAGATCATGAAGAAGTTGGGGAACCCGGGGAGCATCGTGCCGAGGTAGGCTCGGGCGCCGTCCTTCTGCCATAGCTCCTCGATACGTTTGCCCTCGCGTCCGCGAATCTCCATCGGCCACAGGAAGTCGTTGGCCTTGAAGCCGGTAGCGTAAACGATGATATCGAGCGGAATTTCGCCGACACCCTTTACCTCGATTCCTTTTGGCGTGATTCGCTGTATCGGGTCGCTGATGAGGGTTACATCGTCACGCAGTAAGGCATCGTAGATCGAGTAGTCTGTGTCGATAATGATCGGTCGCGCAGAGTAGGGTGGGGCCACCGGAATCATCTTATCGATGAGTTCGGGGCGGCTCGCCAGCTTCCTTTTTATGAAGTCGATCTGCTGCTCTCGGATTCGCTTGTTGAGAGCGCTCCGCGCGTGTTGATCCTCGAACTGCGGATCGATACGCATCACCGGCGCAAACGCTTCGGGCCCGGCCAGCCAGCTCAGGCGGAAGCGGATGAAATTCCGTATGTAGGGGAAGTTCCGATCGAGCCAATTCACCTGTGCCGGAAACGGATCGAGATAGCTCTTGGTGTCGAAGCACCAGTTCGGAGTGCGCTGAAAAACGTAGGTGTGACCGGCCAATTTCGCTAGTTCCGGCACCATCTGATAGCCGGTAGCGCCGGTCCCAATCACCGCGACGCGCTTGCCCTTCACATCGAGACCCTTCGGCCATCGCGCGGTATGGAAGGCTTTGCCCTCGAAGGTGTCCATGCCTTCGATTTCGGGCATATTCGGGCGTGAGAGAAAGCCGACGCTCGCGATCACGGCATTCGCGCGCCAAACACGCGGACCATCTGGACCTTCGGCCTTGATCTCCCAAAGCTTGGCCGCCTCATCCCAGACGATCGATTTGACCTCAGTCTTGAACGTGATGTCCTTGCGGATGTCGAAATTGTCGGCCACCCATTTGAAGTACCTCAAGTTCTCGCGCTGAGGGCAGAAGGCGTTCGGATATTCGAAGTCGACACCATAGATATGTGTATAGGTGCGGCTTGGCGAATCGACACGCGCTCCCGGATACTGGTTCTCGTACCAGGTGCCGCCAACCTCGTCGTTCTTTTCGATTACGAAGTAGGGGATACCCGCGTGTTTCAGTTGAACGGCAGCGTTCAGACCGCCCATCCCTGCGCCGATGACCGCGACAACGAAGTTCTGTAAATCCTGCGATGCCGGTGGATCAGTCCATTCGAGTGCTCGCGCCCACGGATCGAGCGCCAATTGCTCAAGCCACATCTCCATCTCGTGAGCAGGGATATCGGCTCCGGCCGTAAGGCTAAGACTACGGGCGAGGCGCTCAGGCGTTCCGCACGGAATCTGCGGCGCACCCTGATCCCGGTAGGACTTGAGGAACGCAGCGGCCTTGGCCTGAATCATCGCGACGTCAGCCGGGTCTGACAAATCAGCCTTCGATTGCGCGATCGCCAACTCTTTGGAAGCGTTGCTCGCCTCGGAGTGCTTGATATCCGCCATCGCAGCCCGAGTCGCAGCGATACTCTCGTCACCGGTTAACTGATAGACGAGGCCGCGCAACACCATCGGGTCGGCATGCTTCACCGCGTCATCGATCATCTCATCAGTAGCATTCAGCAATTCAGACTTATCGCTCATCCGACAGCCTCCCTCCAGGACTCAGCTTGTAGAAAAAATGGTTGATTATTGTTCGTACTACCACACTTGGGCGAGGCGTCAAGTCAATGCGGATAGGCCCAGAGTTCGTCTTCGCGAGTCGTTCTCACAATCAGATCTGATCACTGATTCGAGCCGGTTTGTGTCATGTTATCGGCGGGAACGCCGAATCCGGCGTTCGAGGTGCGTATGTTCGAACTCGTTATCAAAGGTGGGACGGTCATCGATCCGTCCGCACATCTCAGCGGCACCTATGATATTGCCGTTCAGGATGGCCTGATTGCCCAGATAGCCTCAGCGATTCCGGCCGAAGAGGGCCGTCGCGTTCTCGACGTAACGGGCAAGACCGTCACGCCGGGGTTAATCGATCTACATGCTCATGTCTTCGAAGGCTTCACGCGCCTGGGCGTTCATCCTGACATGGTGGGAGTTCATGCCGGGGTGACCACCTTGGTCGATGCGGGCAGCAGCGGAAGCGCTACTTTCGAAGGATTCCCACACCATATTCTGCCGAACTGCGACACCGAGATTATTCCGTTTATGCATATCTGCCAGACGGGTCTGGCAACGCTTCCCGATATCGTCGCCGAGCGCAGCATCGATCTCGACGGGACATTGCGAGTCGCGGCCAAGCACAAGAATCTAATCTGCGGAATCAAGGCCCGGATGGTTTCGCCGGCGCTCGAAATCCTCGGGATGGAGATGCCGCGTATAGCCAAGCGCGCCGCTCGTGAAAGCGGAATCAAGCTGATGGTTCATATCGGCGATACCGAGAAGCGGTACGACCCCACGGTCATTCGTCGTCTGCTGCCCCTGCTCGAGAAGGGCGATATTCTCACGCACTATTTCACGGCCAATCCCGGTGGGGTGCTCGATGGAAATGGACGTCTCGTGCCCGAAGCGTGGGAAGCGGCCAAAACGGGCGTGTGGTTCGACACCGCGCATGGCCAGGCGAACTTCAGCTTCGATATTGGCCGCCGGATTATCGACCAAGGATTACTCCCGCACTGCATCAGCACCGATATCACGGTGCCGGGCCGGGTTCGCACGGTGCACAGCATGACCGAGATGATGACGCGCTTCCTCGGGCTCGGGTTCACACTCGATCAGGTGGTGGCGATGTGCACGCATAATCCCGCCGCGGCAATCGGTGCGGATAATCGGTTGGGCAGCCTCGTCGTCGGCCGTCAGGCCGATATCACTATCCTGCGGATCGAAGAGGGCGATTGGACTGTTTACGACGTACTTGGCGCGAGTCTCGAGGTGAACAAAGCCGTGATGCCCGCCCTGACGATCAAGCGCGGCAAGGTGTTTACCCCGGAGTGGGGTCCGCGGAGCTGGGGATGGGAACCTGATCCGGGTCCTCATGCCGCCACCGCCTTTAAGGGCTGCTGCTGATCGCGAGGAAACGCAAAGAGCGAGGGAGATACTCCCTCGCTCTTTGCGTTTCTCGTTAGGATTTCGGTGTTCCGAGCTTTCTAGAAAAAGACAAATGAGCGGACGACGACGTTGCGGCGGCAGGGCGCATCAGCGGGTGCCGTCGGGTCGATGCATGCTGCATGGAACGACCAGCGTGACACGGAACCGTCGGTGACCGAGTCGTAGCACTTGAGCATCGATACTTCGGTCGGCTTCTGCTGCGGGAACCAGTACCACTCATGGTTCGGGCGATAGGTAAAGCGAGTTGTTTCACCGACGCGATCGTCGTAGACGCGATAGTTGGTGATATAAGGCTGATCCGCGAAAGACGGCCAGGCGCAGAGCACGAAGGGATTCTGCCGGATCGTCTCCATCGGTTTCGCAAGATTGATCGATACGAACCGCCGCGACATTTTTGCGCGAACCTCTTCTTCGGTGTAACGAACCTCGCGTCCGAAGTTCCGCAGATTCTTGCTGAGCAATTCCCAACAGCGCATCCGGCCACTGTTGTCGTTCAAATCGTTGTGCACGATATAGGCGTAATTCGAGTTCACGCCCGGATTCTTTTTGGCCTGATCCTCAGTGCGGTCGCCCTTGTAATCGCGATCGAAAACGTCGTGGTTATAGACGAGCGCATCGGTCGCACCGGGGAAGAAATCCAACAGAAGTTTCTCTATTTCGGGATAGAAGACGCGCTCTACTTCCGCCGCGTCATAAAAATTCTGGCACTTTGATTCGCAATGGGCCAACGACACGCCGAGCTTATCCATGCACTCAGCGCTGTAGGGCGAGAGGCCGGGATAGTACTCGCCGATACGCCGGGCGTCGCGCAATACAATCGGAAAGAAGAGGCCGCGGCGTCCGATCTGTCGTTCATCTTCGCGCAGCAACTTCTGCTCGCTCTCGCGCGATGGGTCCTTCCAGAGCGCGTTTGATGAGACGATCGAATACGACGGCTGCTCGTCGACGGTGTAGCGCATCGGCAGCACGACGCCACCTTCCGGAGCCACCATCTTTTGGGCGTGGATATATTCGAGGCACTCTTCGAGCGTCCGGAAGCCGACGCCCCACTTGGTCTGGATAGGTCCGGGAGGCGCCTTATCCAGCTGCTCGACGAGGGCTCGGCCCTTGCCTTCCGCAATCAGACGGAGTGCGTCTTCCAGAGCCGCCGCGGTTCCCGCGTCGCCGTTGCGATCGCGGGACATATAAGAGAGGCCGCCATTTGCCGCGATTGGTGACCCCTGACCCTTGGTCAGCTCAAAGGGTGGAATATAGACCGACGAGGGATTTCCCGGAGTTCCCCCAACGTGGTTTTCGATATCCTTGACCCGGTCCATAGTAGTTCTCCTGCTTGGGATGCGCGCCTATGAGGGTAGATTACCCTCTCTATTGCTGATGACGCGACCTTACGACGCCCCTGATCTGCGATCAAGGGGCAGAAACTGAGCCGCCCAAGTCACGCGGAGTCCCCAGTTCAGTCGATTATTTTTGCAAAAGACGAAAGTGATCAGCGCGAGATAGGTGAAATCTGCTAACTTGCATGGCGTCGGGCTTGCTACTGCCTGATGCTCGACCAATGCTGATGCAGAGGTGGGGATGACACGGTCGGGGTTTGCTTCAAGGCATTCCCCGATTGGCGAAGCGTGGATTGCTGAACGGGCTGCATTTTGTTTGAGGAGACTCGATGTCGGCGGATACGATAGCCAAGAACCTGCCGCCGGGGGCCACATCGCCCGGTTCCTTTTCCCCAGAAACTCATTTCGATCCTAACTCAGAGCCGCGCCACGAAGCGGAGGTCTGGCTGACGACGCAGAAAAATGCGTTCCGGGCCGCGATGAACGGCGAACCCCTTGAGGTCTCACTCAATATTCTCATCACCACCACTATCAAGCTGTATGGCAACGAAGCGAGGTGTGCGTTTTACCTCGCGGATTCGGCCCGAGAGGGACTTCACCATGTGACCGGTATGCCTGAATCTTATGCCCGTCACATCGATGGCTTTAAGATTGGCCCCGAATCGCTGGCCTGCGGCCTAGCCGTCCATCGAGGGCAGCCGCTTATCACGCCGGACGTTCGTGAGGAGCCGCTCTGGAAGCCGTTCTTATGGCTGGCTGAACAATATGGGTATCGAGCCTGTTGGTCCTTTCCAGTGGAGACATCGGCGGGTGAACTCGTCGGTTCGTTCACGCTGTACTTCAAGGAGCCTCGTGATGCTACTTCGGGGGATTTGAAGCGCGCTGCCGTTGTGACACAGAACGCAGCCATCATCATTTCCCGGAACCGCGAGGCCGAGGAGCGGGCTAGGGCCGAGAAAGGCCTGCGCCAGTCGGAAGCGCAGTTGCGCGCTTTAGTCGATGCCACTTCCGATATCGTCTATCGCATGAGCCCGGATTGGAGCGAAGTGCGCGACTCCAAGGGCATGCGGTTGTCTGAGCACAAAGCTCCGGTCCTTGATTGGCTGAAGAGGCATATTCCTGTGGACGATCATGCGAGGGTGATGGCAGCGGCGCTGGACGCCATCAGGAACAAAGCCACCTTTGAACTGGAGCACCCTTTTTTGCGCTCGGATGGCAGTGTGCGGTGGATTTTTTCGCGAGCAGTCCCTCTGCTCGATGAGCGAAGCGAGATCATCGAATGGTTAGGCGCAGCCAGCGACATAACCGCCCGTAAACAGGCGGAAGAGGAGTTACGCGCAAGCGAAGAACGCTACCGCCTGGCATCGGAAGCCGGCAACGTCGGCGTCTTCGAATTCGATACCGACGGGCAGGTGGCCTATGTTTCTCCGCAGGTGTGCAAGATCTTTGGGATCGCCCAAAGCGATCAAATGGATCTCTCCGTCTTGCGGAACGCCAGACACCCGGATGACAGCGATACTGTTGATGAGGCCGTTGTGCGGGCTGCCGCTGGCGACGGTCGACTCGACATCGAATACCGCATCTTGCGACCAGACGGGACAATGCGCTGGGTGAGAGTTACTCGTGTTTTGGTCGAAGCTTCCACTATTACGAAGCGCACCCGCATCGTCGGAACCATCCGAGACATCACCGACCGTAAGCTCGTCGAAGAAGAGTTACGTCGAAGCAACGAACGCCTCAAGCTAACGCTCGAAACGGACGCGGTTGGGGTGTTGTTCTTTAAGCATGGCGGCACCTTGATTGGCGCAAACGACGAGTTCCTCAAGATGGCTGGCTACAGTCGTGCAGAAGTTGAGAGTGGAGAGCTGAACTGGCGAATGATGACCCCGCCAGAGTGGATAGCTGGCAGCGAGGCGCAAGTCGCAAAGTTCGCTGAGACGGGGCGTATCGGTCCGTACGAAAAGGAATTCATTTGCAAGGATGGATCGCGGCGTTGGATGCTCTTCGCCGGGCGCGATTTGGGAGACGGCACGATCTGCGAGTATTGCATCGACGTCACAGAGCGAAAGCGGACCGAGGAAGCCTTGCGCAAAGCCGACGAGCGCTTTCGTGCCATAACCAACGCCGCCCCGGTGCTCATTTGGGAATCTGACATCAATGATGTCATCTTCGGCAACCAGCAATACTTTGATTTTTTTGGCCTCGATTTAGAAGCTCTTCGCTCGCGGAAGTGGGCTCAACTTCTCCATCCGGATGACGCAGCAGGCTACCTTGAGGTGCATAGCAGGGCGTTTTCCCGTCGCGAGCCTTTCAGTTACGAGTGTCGTGTTCGCCGTGCCGACCGCCAATATCGCTGGTTGCTTATTACGGGACGGCCACTCGATGAAGATCGCTTTGTCGGTTTCAGCGCAGATATCACCGAGCGCAAAGAGGTTGAAGACGCTTTGCGCGAGGCTGATGATTGCTTTCGGGCGATGGCGAATGCCGTACCGGTCATGATCTGGGAGACCGACATGAGTGGGGCGCTCTTCGTAAACGAGCATTACCTCGAATTCCTGGGCGCTGATCTCGACGCCGTGCGCGGTATGAACTGGGTTCAATTCCTGCACCCGGATGACGCGCCAGGCTATCTGGCCGTCCGCAACGAGGCATACGCGCGGCGCGAGCCGTTCTCCTACGAGTGCCGTGCGCGTCGTGCCGACGGGCAATATCGCTGGATGTTTGTTACCGGGCGACCAGTTGGAGAAAACCGTTTCGTCGGTTTTTGTGCCGACGTGACGGAGAGTAAGCAGGCCGAGGAGAAGTTGCGCGAAGCCGATGAGCGCTTCCGCGCGATGGCGAACGCCGCTCCAGCTCTCATTTGGGAAAGCGACGCTAAGGGACTGCTTTTTGCCAACCAGCAATACCTCGATTTCTTCGGGCTCGATTTCGAGGCGCTTCGCGACATGAAGTGGGCTCAATTCCTGCACCCGGAAGACATCGAGGGCTACCTCGCCGTGCGTAACAAAGCGTTCGAGCAGCGCGAACCCTTTACCTGCGAGCACCGAGCACGCCGCGCTGACGGTGAATATCGATGGCTCCTGGTTACGGGACGACCACTCGGTGAAGACCGTTTCGTCGGCTTCAGCGCCGACATCACCGCGCGTAAAGAGGCCGAGGAGAAGCTGCGCCAAGCCGACGAACGGTTTCGCATGATGGCAAATGACACTCCCGTGCTCATCTGGGAAGGTGACAAAACGGGTCTGGTCTTCGCCAACCAGCAATACCTCGCCTTCTTTCGCGTCGGTCTCGATGAACTTCGCGGGATGCAATGGATCAGATTCCTGCATCCTCAAGACGCAGAAGGCTACAGGGCTGCCGTTCGGAAGGCGTTCGTACATCGCCAACCGCTCCACTACGAGTGCCGAATTCGCCGCGCCGACGGTGAGTATCGCTGGATGCTTATTACCGGTCGATCGCTTGGCGAAGACCGCCTGGTCGGCTTCTGCGCAGACATCACTGAGCGCAAGCAGGCCGAAGAGTCGTTACGCCGGGCGGACGAACGCTTCCGCACCATGGCGAACGCGGCTCCGGCGCTTATCTGGGAGGCTGACCTCGACAACGTTATTTTCGCCAATCAGCAATACATCGATTTCTTCGGCGTCGATTTAGATGCTCTTCGGGAACGCAAGTGGATGGAGTTTGTGCATCCTGACGACATCGCCAGCTACCTCGCCGTCGCTGTGAAAGCCCTTGAGCAGCGTGTGCCTTACACCCACGAGGTCCGCGCGCGCCGTGCCGATGGGCCATATCGCTGGCTCCTTGTCACGGGTCGCCCATTCGGCAACGACACCTTTGTCGGCTTTAATGTCGACATCACTGAGCGCAAAGAAGCTGAGCGGGCATGGCGCGAAGCCGATGAGCGTTTTCGCACAATGGCGAACGCCGCTCCGGTGCTTATCTGGGAAGCTGATGCTAAAGGGCTGCTCTTCTGTAATCAGCAATACCTCGATTTCTTCGGTGTCGATTTCGAGTCCCTACGGGCGATGGGCTGGACCCGGTTTGTGCCTCCGGAAGACCTCCCTCGCTACTTGGCCATCACTCGCGAAGCCTTAGCGCGGCGCGAGCCGTTTACCTACGAGGGGCACGTGATTCGCGCCGACGGCCAGAAACGCTGGATGCTCGTCACGGGCCGACCTCTCAGCGAAGACCTCTACGTCGGCTTTAACGTCGACACCACCGAGCGCAAACAGGCTGAGCAGGCATTGCACCAAGCCGATGAACGGTTCCGCGCAATGACGAACGCCGCTCCGGTACTCATCTGGGAGGGAGACGCCAAAGGGCTGTTCTTCGTTAATCAGCAATACCTCGATTTTTTCGGGGTCGATTTCGATGCCCTGCGCGGGATGGGATGGGCGCAGTTCATGCACCCTGATGATTTCGAGCCTTACGTGGCTACTGCCAGGAGAGCGGCAACGCATAACGAACCCTATACCTACGAGTGTCGCCTCCGCCGTGGCGACGGCCAATATCGTTGGCTTCTCGTCACGGGACGACCACTCGGCGAGGGCCGAGTGGTGGGTTTCAGCGCCGACATCACGGAGCGCAAAGAAGCGGAGGAAGCTTTGCGCGAAGCCGACCGTAAGAAAGATGAGTTCCTCGCGCTACTCGGTCATGAGCTCAGAAATCCGCTGGCTGCAATATCAACCGCTCTACAGGTGCTGTCGCGCGCGACGCGGTCCGCAGAGCGTGCTGAACTGGAAAAGGTAGCGACTGACCAGTTAACGCTGATGCAGCGCCTGTTGAACGATCTGCTCGATATCGGCCGGATTTCGCATGGCCATATCGAACTGAAGAAAGAGTCTGTCGATCTGCGTGATCTGTTGTGGGGGGCGACGGCGAGCGTACGAAGGGTCGTTGATGATCGTGATCAGGACCTGCGTATCGAGCTTCCCTCTAAATCGGTGCGCTTTATGGCCGACCGGGCCCGGCTCGATCAGATCATCGGCAATCTTCTCGCTAACGCCTCTATCTACACGCCCATCGGCGGCAAAATCGAGCTCTCTGGTGGCCGAGAAGGTTCGCACGTGGTCTTGCGCTGTAAAGACAACGGACAGGGTATCGAGGCCGCAAATCTCGCGAAAATCTTCGAACCGTTCGCCAGGGGGACGAGTACGGAATTTGGCTACGGCGAGGCGCATCTGGGCATCGGGTTAGCGCTCGCCAAACAACTTACCGAGCTGCACGGTGGAACTATCGAGGCCGCCAGTTCTGGTCCGGGTCTGGGTAGTGAATTCACAGTTCGATTGCCCCTGGCGCTGCCATCAGAGGACGCGAGCCTGCCCGAACGGCCGGCGCAAAGGACAGCAGGGTCAAAGAGCCATCGGCGCTCCATCGTGATGGTAGAGGACAATCCCAATCTGGCGAAAGTCATGAGGATGGCGCTGGAGCAGGCGGGTCACAAGGTCCGCGTGTTCCCCGATGGTGCTGCGGCGCTGGCTGCCGGGGCCGCATTGAGCGCTGAAGCGATCATACTCGATATCGGCCTGCCGGGAATGGATGGTTACGAACTCGCGGCGAAACTGAAGGAGCGCAGGCGGCTTCGCGGCGCCACATTCATCGCAGTATCGGGCTTCAAACCACATGAGCAGACCGCAAAGACAGCGTCGGCGTTCGATCACTATCTGATCAAGCCGATCGATGTTCACGCGCTTTTGGCTTTGCTGGATGCCCCAGAGAACGAGTCGCAGAGGGCGAAGGCAAGAAAATCAGCGCGTTTGCGCGTACTGCTGGTAGAGGATCATCCAGGTGTGGCCGTCGCAACGGCGAGCCTGCTGAAGCGGGAAAAGCTGGAGGTCCGTACGGTGGAGACGGGTCGAGAAGCTCTGGATGCAGCGCCGGAGTTCCGACCCCATCTGGTGCTATGCGATATGAATCTGCCGGACATGAAGGGCACCGAAGTGATCTGCGAGCTCAAGTCACGGCTCGGCGACGACACTATCCGCGGAATAATCATCACGGCCCGATCGGCATCGGAAATCGATGCGTACAATCGAAATGCTGCCAAACTCGGTGTCGATGGGTTCGTGCCTAAACCGATCGAGCGCGAAACTATCCGTAAGTTGCGGGCAGAACTTAAGACGCGACCAGACGATTCCGAGCTGCTGAACTGACGGCAAGCCCGCGCTGCATCTTCGATTACTGCACGATTCATTGATCCGGGAGAGAAGGATACGGCCTCCATTTTGGGGGTTGAGCGGCATACGGGGTGGTGCTTAAGTCGAGGCATAACGGAGCCTTATCGATATGCCGTCACGTCAATTGCATCTGGGCGCCTTCATGCGGCCCGCCAGCATCCACACCGCCGCCTGGCGATATCCCGGCGCGTGGTCGGACGCGAATTTCAACTACGCGCATCTCAAGCGCTTCGCGCAAACGCTGGAGTGTGGCAAGTTTGATGGCTTCTTCATGGCCGATCATTTGGCCGTGCTGAATATGCCGATTCAGGCTCTCAAGCGCAGCGCGACGGTGACCTCGTTCGATCCCTTTATCCTGTTGCCGGCGCTGGCCGCAGTCACCGAACATATCGGGCTTATCGCGACGGCCTCGACCACTTACAACGAGCCCTTTCATATCGCACGCAAATTCGCGTCGCTCGATCATCTGAGTAATGGTCGTGCGGCCTGGAATGTCGTTACCTCGGGCAACCCGCATGAAGCGATGAACTTCGGACTCGAGGAGCACGTCGAACACGCGACTCGCTATCGTCGGGCCCGCGAGTTTATCGACGTGGTCACCGGTCTTTGGGATAGCTGGGCCGATGATGCATTCATCCGCGATCAGGAGACGGGCACCTTCTTCGATCCGGAAAAGCTGCACGTCCTGAATCATGAGGGAGAGTTCTTCAAGGTGCGTGGGCCGCTGAACGTCGCGCGGCCAATTCAGGGATGGCCTGTTATCGTGCAAGCCGGTGCGTCTGAGGCGGGCCGTCAGCTCGCCGCTGAAACGGCGGAGATGATCTTTGGCGCCGGCGGACCGATCGCTGATTGTCGCAGCTTTTACGCCGACGTTAAGGGGCGGATGACGCGTCTTGGGCGCAACCCGGACCATTTGAAAGTGCTCCCCGGCGCCTTCGTGGTGGTGGGCGATTCGGTCGCCGAGGCGCGCGAAAAGCGGGCGCGGCTCGATTCGCTGGTGCATTACGACAGTGCGATCGCGTCGCTCTCGATTGCGCTCGGTCACGATGCGTCCGGGTTCGATCCGGACGGACCGTTGCCGCCGATTCCTGAGACCAACGCGAGCAAGAGCGGACGCGAACGGGTACTCGAAATTGCGAGGCGCGAGGGCCTAACTGTTCGTCAGTTGGCGCAGCGGGTCGGGGGTTATCCCGGTTTGGCGTTCGTCGGGACGCCGCAGACGATCGCCGATCAGATGGAGGAATGGCTCTTCACTGCAGCGTGCGACGGCTTCAATATCATGTTTCCGTATCTGCCAGGCGGCCTCGATGATTTCGTCGACAAGGTAATTCCCGAGTTGCAGCGGCGTAAGTTGTTCCGCACCGAATACGAAGGCAGAACGCTGCGCGAAAATCTCGGTTTGCCCTGGCCGAAGAATCAATTCTTTGAACCTGAAAAGCAGATGCGCAGCTCTGGTTGAGCCAACGCCCGGAAGTTACTGATGAAATTACTTGGAATTCTGGGAAGCGTAACGCCTCCGGGCCGGCTGCTAACGGCAACCCGATGGGCGCTCGACCACGCGGCTGCGACGCACGGTGGCCTCGAGACCGAACTGATCAATCTCGCGGACAAACGAATTGCATTCGCCGATGGCCGACCACCCGAGCAGCTTGGCGACGATACTGCGAACGTTATCAAAAGTGCCCAGAGTGCAGATGCCGTGATTATCGCGAGCCCGGTGTATCGCGGTTCGATCACCGGCGCGCTGAAGAATCTTCTCGATCAGCTGCCGGTCGAAGCACTGGCCAAGCCGGTTGGTATCATCGCGATGGGTGCGACCGATCATCACTATCTCGGCGTCGATTGGCATCTGCGCGACATACTCGCGTGGTTCGGCTCTATCGTCGTGCCGTCGAGTGCCTATTTGGCCTCATTTGATTTTGCCGAGGGAAAGCTCACTGCCGACGCGCAACGCAATCTCGCAGATCTCGCCGACGCGGTGCTCAAGCTAACTGCTATTTCGCCCGCTCCGGGCCAATTCCTCGGCCCGGTTCCTTTAGCCGCCCGCCGCCGCTAGGTGCGGCTTTACTCGCCAAAGATCTCAGCAATCACGGCCTTGCGGTAGTCGAAGATCTGTTTCAGGGAGCGTCGCACGAAGAGCGATCGCGCGATATATCCCAATGGTCCGAATGGGAGTTGGTAATCCACGATATCCCTCATCTCAGTGCCGCCCGGTACTTCAATAAATTCGTGCCGATGGTGCCACAGGCGATAGGGTCCCGAAAGTTGGATATCCATGAACGAGTAGGGTGGTTCGAAGGTCTCGATGCGTGTTCGCCAATAGACCGGAACACCATAAAGCTTCAGTCGATAATCAATCAGCGTCCCCGCCTCGATTGGATTGGTCGGTGCCGACAGGATGTGGAAATGCAGGAATGGAGGCGTTATGCGTTGGAGGTTCGATGCATCGGCGAAGAAGAGAAAAATCTCCTCCCTCCGCTTCCGGATGAATTGTGACTGTTCTAATCGGTAAGTTTTGGTCATCACGAGATTAACG
This sequence comes from Binataceae bacterium (SeqCode), assembly GCA_035541875.1. Lineage (GTDB taxonomy): Bacteria > Desulfobacterota > Binatia > Binatales > Binataceae > JAJPHI01. The sequence goes on along the minus strand of DATKML010000051.1, from coordinate 159,427 downwards.
GCGAACGATGAACCGGGCTGATGATCGTCGACGTCTCCCAAGAGCTTTAGCGGGCTTCATCGGGTCGGCGGTTCAGGACCGGGGGGGGTGTATCCTGACGGGGGATGCCTACCAACGAGCCCGCAAAGCTTGTCAGACACTTGCTCAGGTGCGGCTGCCCGACGTAGTGAACGCAGTGACCATTTGAGGAGCGAACCCCGATTGAGCAGTAGCGGGTTCAAGGTCGAAGGTTGTCCATCGCTCGTTCAAGCGCGAGAGTAGCCGCGGATGCTTCATCTCGAAGTAGCTGAACACCGCGAACAGTGTGATTAGATTCGCAGCCGCTATTTTCCACCATCCGATGGTGCCAGGCGCGGATGCGTCGAGGGCGCTGACGAAGGCCAGGAAGCATACCTCGTAACAGGCATAAACCATCAAGGCTCCGAGGATCAGCAGTGGCTCACGCTCAGCGGCGGCGATTACCAAAGCGGTCGCCAAGCCGAATGCGATGAAGGTGGCGAAATGCAACACCGTGAAATTCATTACCGATGCGAACGAGATTGTGCTGATATCGCTACCACGCAGGCCGTCCAAGAATATGGCTCCGAGTAATGCCGGCGTATGGAACGGGCGACGAGCGACGATATCGCAGATCAGGTACCACATCGCGACGATTCCACCGCTCACCGCTCCTGCGACCACACCCTCGCCGAGTATCGCGATCCACTGTGCCGATGCTCTCTCCTTGGTGACTACAGTTTGAGTTTCCATCTTCAACTCCTCTCTTTTCTAGGTTAATCAGCTACTCAGCGCCGAGGTTTCGGCGCGCATTGGCCTTGTGGCCGTATGAGCGGGACTGCTTGCCGCGGTGGCGATACGCCGTAGCATCCCGCGAAAAACCCATTGATGAATCGGGTATGACAGATACCAATAGAGCAAACCAAAGAGACCAAGCGGGTCGAAGAGCGCGGTCTCCCTGATGGTCGTTCCCGCCGCCGAAGGCTCAACTTCAAAATCGATCCAGGCGCGCCCCGGCACCTTCATTTCGGCGGCCAGAGTGAGTTTGCGATTGGGTTCGAAGTTGGAGACGCGCCAGAAATCGATTTGGTCGCCGACCTTGATCGTCGAACCATCGGCGCGTCCACGCCGCATGCCCGGTCCGCCGAGCACGCGGTCGACGAGCGCACGCCCTTCCCACAACCAGCGGCCGTAATACCATCCGACTGCGCCGCCGATTCGCTGGATCGGAGCAAAGGCTCGCGCCGGCGAATCGCTTGTTTCGATCGTCTGGGAGACCACGAGACGGTTGCCGATACGGACGCCACCCCAAGAGGAATTAAGGGGCGTCGCGGACAACGCGTCGGACCATCTAATGGAGGCGATTTCCTGGTCCTCGGCGCGCAGCGCATCGGCGATAGCTTGGCTTATTCCGACCGGCCGAATCGGAAAGGTACGCATCGCCAGATCGTCGGAAACGACCGTGGCGTGCTGGATACTCTCCACTAACTCCCGCCCCACGCGCGCCTGCATTGGCGTTACCAGCTTGAGCCACCAGCTCGAGAGACGCGGCGTGAGTATTGGCACACGTATCATCGCGCGTCTCAATCCGCGCTGGCGAGCATATTCGCTGATGATGCCCGCGTAGGAGACGCGGTCGGCTCCACCAATCTCGAAAATACGGTTGCGTCGAGTGTCGAGGTCGAGCGCCGCGATTAGGTAGCGGAGGGAGTCATCGATCGCGATCGGCTGCGCCTCCATGCTCACCCAGCGCGGCATGATCATGATTGGCAGACGTTCGGCGAGCGCCCGCACCATCTCGAAGGAGAGGCTGCCTGCCCCGATAACAGCCGAGGCACGAAACTCGATTACCTGAACACCCGATGCGCGTAGTATCTCGCCAACTTCATGACGACTGCGCAGGTGCCGCGAGAGCGACCGTGACGAAGTGCCGAGCCCACCCAGATAGATAATACGTCGGATTCCCGCAGCTCGGGCCGCGTCGGCAAAATTATGGGCGCCCTCGCGATCGGCCTTTTCGAAGGCACGATCGGAACTCATCGAATGAATTAGATAGTACGCGGTATCAACGCCATGCATCGCAGCCGCGAGACTCTTGCGATCGAGCACATCGCCGCGCACCACCGTCGTCGATGGAGCCTTGGTCGCGAGGGCCTCGGGGTGGCGCACAACGCATCGCACGCGATGGCCCCCGGATTCGAGCGCTTTCAGCAGGTGGCTGCCGACATAGCCGCTCGCACCGGTCAGAAGAATCAGGCGATCGCTCATGACTGCCAACGCTCCTTTGTTCGTATTTGGTCGAATCGCCATTTCACCCTCTCGATGCGGGCGGCTACGGGTTCCCTATTGATGGGCAACGGCGCCGCGGAGCGTCGCTAGTTGATACAGACCAGAGAGGCCAACCAATCCGTAGACGACCGAGCTGAGCGCCGAGGTCTGGCCGAAGCTCATCCCGAGCAACGTTGCCACTAGGTCAAAGCGGAAGAGGGCGACCAGCCCCCAGTTAAGAGCCCCAACAATCACGAGTACTGCCGCGACGATTTGCAAAGTTTTCATCTCCTGAACCACTCCTTTCGTATTTCTGCGTGGTGCCGAACGCTCTTGCTTTAGCTTTCGACCAACGCGTAAATGTGATGGTAGAGAAAATAAAGTTAACTGTTAAGAGAAGAATGGCCTCTGAATAAAGTCTGTTTTACGGAAAGGATAAGGCCGCCCGGTTTCTTGCCTGGCGCTCAAACGAGTTACAGAAGATGCTCTCGGAGACACTGACAGAAGGACTTGAGAAGTACGCTATCGGGGAAAAGATTCGCCGGCTCAGGCTTAGAAAGAAGATGGGTCTGGTCGAACTGGGTCGTCATACGGGGCTCTCTCCCGCGATGCTTTCCAAGGTGGAGCGCGGAAGACTCTTCCCCACGCTGCCGACGTTGCTGAGGATCGCGATGGTTTTTAATGTCGGGCTGGAACACTTCTTTACTGAGGACCGACACGTTGTAGCTATCGCCCGTAAGGAAGACCGGATCGGATTCGAAGAGAAGTTTGGCGGCGACGAGGTTCTTTATCGCTTCGAGTGCCTCGATTTTGACGCCGGCGATCGAAGGCTCAACGCTTTCTACGCCGAATTTGCCAACGCCCGCGCGAAGCGTCTTCCATCGCATGAACACGATGGGGTCGAGTTTATCTATGTGCTGTCGGGGATATTGGTCGTTCGGATCGGAGAGACGGAGCACAAGCTGAGCAAGGAAGATGCGATCCACTTCGATTCAAACGTCCCGCATAGCTACCGCGCGGCAGGGAATGCGACCTGCTCGGCGGTGGTCGTGACGCTCGCGCCTTAAAGCAGTGGAGCGTCACTGGACCTTCGCATCCGCAACTATTGATCGGCTGCGATCCAACTGTGATCCTCTGCCCGATGCTACGAGATTGCGAAGTAATCGACTCCGACGGCCACGTCCTCGAACCGCCCGATATGTGGCTGAATTACATCGAACCCAGTTTCGCGACCTCGCACCTTGTATCGTGGTGAATGAAGAGGGCGCTGAGATCTTGCATCTGGGAGAGCGTGAACTGACCGATAACGGACCCGGCCGCCAACGCGTCAAATTCGGTGCGACGGGCGCTATCGGCGCGCGCGAGGGCAAGGTCTCGGTCTGGATCAAATATGCGGATGGGCGGCCCGGCGGTTTCGATCCGCATAAGCGAATCGAAGACATGGAAGCCGAAGGAATCGAAGCGGCGTTCCTCTACCCGAGCCTTGGCCTGTTCCTCGGCGCGATCGAGAACCCGGAACTCGCGGCTGCCATCTGCCGCGCCTACAATCGTTGGCTGGCCGATTATTGTAAGCCGCATCCCAAGCGTCTGTATGGTATCGCGATGCTGCCGCTCCAGGCGGTTGAACTAGCCGTACAGGAGCTTCGCTTCCCAGTGCGTGAGCTCGGCTTTCGCGGTGGGTTCGTTCGGCCCAATCCCTATAACGGACGAGTGCTTGATTCGCCGGAATACACCCCGCTCTGGCGCGAGGCTCAGGAACTCGACGTCGCTATCGGGATTCATAGCGGGGCGGAAAGCGGTCAGCCGACGCTCGCGATGGATCGCTTCGAAGGGAATCGCCGCGCTGTACGCCATTGCGTCGCGCATACTTTCGAGATGGGGGCGGCGGCGATCGATTTCCTTGGCTCCGAGTGGGCTTTCTCGAATCGGGCGGTGGATGGATGGCCGGATGGCTCGATCGGATGGATCGTCACTTCGATGACAAGGGCATGAACGACACGGGTCTCAGCACGCGACCGAGTGAGATCTTCCGGCGGCAATGGCTTCATCTCATTTGAACCGGTCGAACGTTCGCTGACCCTGTTGGCCGATTATCTCGGACCCGAGAACATTACTCTGGGCGACCGACTACCCGCACTTCGATGGTTTCTGGGGCGCGCCCAGGATGATCACCGAACTCGGTTTACCTCCCGCGACGCTGAAGAAAGTGTTGGCCGGAGGCGCTCGCTGCTCAAACGAGGCCCTATGTTCCTGCGCAATCACTGGTATGTCGCCGCTCTTTCCAACGAAATTGGACGGCAGCCGCTAGGACGGATTGTATCGGAATGAGGCCGGCAAAATCGTCGCGCTCGAAGATCGCTGTAGTCATCGCGATTACCCTTTGAGCAAAGGCCGACTGATCGGAGATACGCTGGAGTGCGGCTATCACGGACTCCAATTCGATTGTGCCGGCAACTGCGTCAAAGTCCCCGGTCATTCGGGGGTTCCTACCGGTGGCCGGATCAAGAGCTATCCGATCCTCGAGCGCTGGGGATGGGTCTGGATCTGGATGGGATCGCCGGCGCTGGCCGATGAGTCGCAGATTGTCGATTTTCACTGGCTCCAGGATCCGGCCTGGGGCGAGTGACTGCTTATACATCAAGTGCGACTACCGCTTTATCCTCGATAATCTGCTCGATCTGACGCATCTCACTTTCGTTCATCCGAACACGATCGGCTCGATGGCAAACGTCGAGCAGGCGCGCGTCCAGAACGACCTGGCTGAGAGGTCGGTAACGGTCTCGCGCTGGATGATCGATATCGAGCCACCTCCGACCTACGCGCGGGCAGGTTTCAAGGGCAGCGTCGATCGATGGCAGATCATGCGTTTCGATCCGCCGGTCTTCGTAAACCTTTACGCCGGCGCTGCCGATACCGGAACCGGGGCGCCCGAGGGGAACCGGCACGGAGGTGTTGGGCTCCACAATCTCGACGCGATGACGCCCGAGACCGAGACGAGCACCCATTACTTTTGGGCTATCGCGCAGGAGCGCGCCCCGCAGGATGAAGCGGCAACCGAGGGGATCTTCAAGGAGATCCATCGAACCTTTATGGAGGATGTCGAGGTTCTGGAACTTCAGCAGCAGTGGAATATGATCGGGCTCAGGATGCGCCGACGATTAATATACCGAGCGACGCCGGACCAATTCACGCACGACGCATTATCGATAAGCTGCTGAAAGAGGAGGCGGCCAAGCTCGCAGGCGCGATACGTCAGGCTTCTTAGGTTAGTTTTGCACCTGCTTCTCGCTCATCCATCGTTCGATAGCCTCGCGGTCGAAACGCCAGTCTGAACCGACGCGGAACGACGGGATCTTCTCCTGCCGCAATAAGCGATAAACCGTGGTTGGATGCACCCGCAGGTAAGCCGCCAACTCGCGCACCGTGATGAGGCGGGATCGATTACCGGTCTCGCCCGTCGCCTTCGTAGTTAACTCGATATTTTTTGTAGCCATACTAGTTAGACGAACAACCCGGCTGCATAATTCGACTAATTTTCGCTAGCGTAGCAGGCTGGTAGGAGTACTCGATTCACTCGGAACTTACGAAAGGCAGCACCTCGTTTACGATACGCTCGTACTGTTCGCGTTGCTTCCAGCCGGTAATGCGCAGCGTGATCGATTTAGCGCCCGCGGCGATGAGGCCGTTCAGATCCTCGATACACTGCGTCGGCGTGCCCGCTGCGGTCCATCCGGCGGCTTGCTCTGCCGAGAATACCGGCCCGTAATAGCGCCGGAGAAAGCGCATTGTCTCGTCGAGTGCCTCGGCTCGGTCCTTGGCCACCTGGATGTTGTGGTAGGCGATATTTGGAAACGATTGGGGGTCGCGGCCGGCTTCCGCCAGGTGGCGCGAGAGCTTAGGCCATAGTTTGCCGAACAGTCCCGGCCATACCCAGGCAAGCATCCAGCCGTCGGCTATTTGTGCGACCCGCCGCAGTGGCTTGCCTGATAGGGCTGGGCGCAGATTCGCGGCAATCCAGATGGGGCAGGTCTGCTGAACGGGCTTCGGGTTGATAGACGCGTCTTCGAACGAACGGAAACGACCCTCGAAGGTCACGTGGTCTTCGCGCTCCAGAGCTTGCGGCATATCGCCCTGTTCTCTGCCATCCGCTGGCCGCGTTCAGAATCCTTAACGCCCCAGATGGCACCCTCCTTGGCGCTGGTCCCGCCTAGGCCGATCCCCGTGCAAACGGCAAGCTGCATCCGCCCTTGCGATATCAGGTCCAGACTTGCCCCTTGCTCCGCGAAAACTACCGGCTCGCGCACGGCAAAGCTCGCCATGCATCCGACGCCCAAGCGCAGCCGCGTGGTGACCGAGGTCAGCGCGCCCAGCAGCGCGACCGAGTCAGGGCGCGCTTTTGCCATCACGCTATCGCCCACCCATAGCGAATCAAACAGCTGATTCGCATCGGTGGCTCGCGCCAGTTCAAGCAACTCGGGCCAGGTTGATGCGCCGAAAGGAATCGCGCGTTGGGGCAGCGTTAAGCCGAATCGTATCTTTGCTGTACTCACGTCATCAGAACTAATGGGGATCGCGGGGCGGGCAGTCAACTGCACGTTCAAAGAGTTGCAGGCCCCTCTATTGCTTGCTGAGCGGAGATGAGTATCCTTATTTATGTAACGCTCGGATTCGTTCCTTTCACTCGACTCGGGAATTGGCCCGAGTTTCCTGTTCGGAGCTCACCCAGCACTAACTTTTCGGAGGGCAACCGATGCCCAGCAAGCTATACGTTGGCAATTTGCCATACTCGGTCACTAACGGCGATCTCGAAGCACTCTTCTCGCAGGTCGGACAGGTTGAGAGCGTCGCGGTAATAACGGACAAGTTCTCAGGTCAATCCAAGGGCTTCGGCTTCGTCGAGATGGCCACGGCGGAAGAGGCGAGCCGCGCGATCGAACAGTTGAACGATTCCGAGCTCAAGGGCCGGAATATCAAGGTGAACGAGGCCAAGCCGCGTGAAGGCGGTTTCGGTGGCGGCGGCAACCGTGGAGGTCGCGGTGGCGATCGTGGAGGTCGCGGTGGCGATCGCGGAGGTCGCGATCGCTGGTAGGAATTCGCGTCCCAACGAGCGATAAGCAGGGCGGGTCGGAAGACCTGCCCTTTTTGGTTTCAAGGTTAAATCCTTGCTAATTGTGCAGGAAGAACGCGGTCGCGATGATCGCGTATGCCACCAACAGCTGGAGTCCTTCGAACCAGTTACTTTCACCATCCCCGACGACCTGATTCACGATTAGCACCGAGAGAATAATCGCGACGATTTCGAAGGTATTGAAAACGAGGCTCATCGGTGTCGCGAAACCCGCACTGACCAAGACCAGTACCGGTGCAACGAATATCGCGATCTGGGTGGCCGAACCGATTGAGATCTGCAGACTCAGGTCCATCTGGTTTTTGATCGCCATCACAATCGCTGACGTGTGCTCGGCCGCATTGCCAACCACCGCCACGACGACGACACCGATAAACAACTGCGTCCATCCAAAGCCGACCGCGACCGGTTCGATTGATCGGACTAGGATTTCACTCATTGCTGCGACGGCGCCAGTTGCGATCAGCAGCACGGTTACACTCTTGGCGAGGCTCCATTTAGGCGGATTTTTGTCCGTGTCCGCGGCATAGAAATGCGAGTGGGTTCGCAAAGCGAACCATAGCCCCGCGACGTAGATCAGGATCATCAGCGCTGAGACAGCCAGGCTCAGTTCTTCGATCGTCGTTTCCGCGTGCATCGCTGGAGCCGTCTGGTAGAGGATTGCCGGGATTACCAGCGCGATGATCGCCAGCAGAAGGGTCGAGGCGTTGGCGTGAGCCGCGACCCGGTTGAAGGTCTGGGTTTTGTGACGGGTACCGCCGGCGAACATCGCTGTTCCCAGCACCAGCAGCAGATTGCCGACGATCGATCCCGTCAGCGATGCTTTAACGACCTCGATTAGCCCGGCACGAATCGCGAAGACTCCGATCAGCAATTCGGTCGCATTGCCGAACGTCGCGTTGAGCAGTCCTCCGAGCGCGGGGCCGGTCCGCGCCGCAAGCTCCTCGGTCGCATCGCCGATGAACTTGGCCAACGGTATGATCGCGAGCGCGGAAAGAAAGAAGAGGGCGGTGGGCGAGAAGCCGAGGAGCGCACCGGCGCCGGCTATCGGTGTGAAAATCAGGAGCAGGATAAGAAGCGTTTGCACGTTGGCTCAGGGCCTTTGGCGTCTCGGTCGATGGCTTGCGATAGATGGACCAATGGAAGCATACTGAACGACAGTTCAGGGCATTTCCAAGCCTTCTATCGACGGAGGATAGCGATGAAATTTACTTGGTTCCATCTGATGCCGTATCGCTTTTTGCCGGACGGTTTCACGCAGAAGTATCACAGCGTATGGGTCGATATTCCGCGTAATCTCTACGACCCGAAGATCGGCCATAAGCTATACAACGACTATCTCGATCAGCTGGAATTTGCCGATCAGATGGGCTTCGACGGCCTCGGAGTCAACGAGCACCATCAGAACGGCTATGGCCTGATGCCCTCGCCCAATATTATGGGCGCTTCGATGGCGCGGCGGACGCGCAACGCCAACCTCGTGATTCTCGGGAACTCGATCGCGCTCTACAATCCTCCGGTGCGCGTGGCTGAAGAGTTCGCGATGCTCGACGTGATCAGCGGCGGTCGCTTGATCGCGGGTTTCCCGGTCGGCACCTCGATGGACGTGAACTACTGCTACGGCGAGGTCCCGGCGACGCTGCGCGAAAAGTATCGCGAAGCGCACGATTTGATCATGCGCGCATGGACCGAGAAGGATTGCTTTTCCTTCAACGGCAAGTACACCAAGCTCCGTTATGTGAATCTGTGGCCCAAGCCGCTCCAGGAGCCCCATCCTCCGATCTGGATTCCCGGCGGCGGCTCGGTTGAGACCTGGGACTTCTGTGCCGACCACGGCTATCAGTACAGCTTCCTTTCCTACTTCGGTTATCTCGCGGCGAAGAAAGTTGCGGATGGCTACTGGAACGTGATGGCCAAGAAGGGCAAGCCGCTCAATCCGTACAGCATGGGCTTCGCGCAGGCGGTTGTCGTCGCGGAGACCGACGAGCAGGCTGAGCGCGATTACGCCGAGCACATGGATTACTTCTACAATCGATGCCTCCACGTCTATCAGGGCTTCGCCGATGCGCCCGGGTATCGCACGGAGAGCACGATTCGCGCGGGTTTCCTCGCACAGGTTGGTCGCGCTGCGGCGCTACGTCGCGAAGGGATGAAGTGGAAGGACTTCATCAACGAGGGCTACATTATCGCGGGATCGCCGAAGACCGTACGCGAGCGGCTGCGCGAAGCGATGAAGACGCTCAATTGCGGCCATCTGATGATCCTGCAGCAGATAGGATCGATGCCACCGGAACTGACCCGCAAGAACACCCAGATGTTTGCCCAGGAAGTTATGCCCCATCTGCGCGATCTCTGGACCGGTTGGGAAGACAAGTGGTCGCCGAAGCGGTTGCCTGAGAATGAACTCGCGATGCCGGCGCCGATCAATTTGAACAAGCCTGCGGCCACCACCAACGGATCGACCGCCCATGGGCCGACCAACGGCGGAGCGCATCGAGGTGCAGCGAAATGAAAGTACAAGATCTTCGCCGCATAGCCGGCGGTAAGTACAACGTCGAGCTACACATGTTTGGTACGGGTGAGCCGCTGCTCTTCATGCATGGAGCGGGCGGTCTGCTCGGAGTCGATCCGTTCCTTGAAGATCTCGGTCACAGCTTCAAGGTGATCGCACCACATCTGCCCGGCTTTGGCGAATCGACCGGTGGCGAACAGATCGAAGATATTTTCGACGCGATCCTGTTCTACCATCAGCTGCTCGACGAGCTCGGCATCTCGAGCGCCCACGTCGTTGGCCATTCGATGGGTGGGATGCTCGCGGCGGAGTTCGCCGCGATGGATGTGAGTCGCGTGAAGAAGCTCGTGCTGGTAACCCCGGCAGGCTTCTGGCTCGACGAGCATCCGATTCCGGATTTCTTCTCGATGGAGTTGCCGGACCTCGCAGCGCATCTGTTCCACGATCCAAAGTCGCCGATTGCGCAGATGTTCATGGCGGTGCCCGAAGACATGAAGCTGCTCGAGGATATGTACGTCGAGCGCGTCAAGCGGATGACGCAGGCGAGCAAGTTCCTCTGGCCGATTCCCGATCGCGGGCTGAAGAAGCGCGCGTGGCGAATCAGCGCCAAGACGCTGGTGCTGATGGGTGCGTCGGACAAGCTGATCCCGCCGGTCTACGCGAACGAGTTCACCAGCCGCATCAAGAACTCGCGCGTGGAGACGATCGCCGAGGCGGGCCACATGCCGATGTACGAACAGCAGGAAGCTTTCGTGAAGGCGGTCAGGGATTTCCTGAAGAGCTAGTAACGTAACTGGTTGGAAATGAAACGGGCCGCGGTCTTCGAAAGATCGCGGCCCGTGCTCTTTATAAATCTAAGGTATTACTTTAATAATCCTTCAAACTTCAGCGCTTCCTGGACCTTGGGTCGTCCAGCGACTCGCTGCACATAGGCCACCAGATTCGGGTAGGGCTTCAGGTCGATTCCGACGAAATTCGTCCAGTTCAGCACAGTAAAGGCGTACGCGTCGGCGGCCGTGAAATTCGCTCCGAGCAGATACTGCTTGCCGCCCAGCTGATCGTTCACATAGGCGAGCCGCTTCGCGATCGCCGTCTTGACGTTATCCTTGACCTCCGCGGGAGTGCTCTTGTCGAAGAGCTGTCCGAAGCGCTTGTGCAACTCGGTGCCGATAAACGTTAGCCACTCCTGCAGGCGGTAGCGATCGATTGAGCCGGCCGCCGGAGCAAGTCCGCTCGCGGGACGCTGGTCGGCCAGGTACTGCACGATCGCGGGACCCTCGGTCAACAATGAGCCGTCGTCGAGGCGCAGCGCCGGAACGTAGCCTTTCGGGTTGATGGCGCTGTAGTCCTCGCCCTTTTCGGTTTTATGATCCGCGAGGTTGACCTTCTCAAAGTCGACCGCGAGACCTGCCTCGCGCGCTACGATATGGGGTGAGAGCGAGCATGCAGCGGGTGAGTAGTAAAGTTTCATCGTATCCTCCTGAGAAAATCACGACCGGCAGAAGCGGTCGCTTTGAATGAATTGGGGGCAACTCCGATTCTCCACGCCCCAGCGATGGAGACAAGAGCGGAACGATCAGCACTATCGGTCGTCGAACTGCGAAGAACCGATCTAAGCGGTCCGACGATGACCGCGAAGAACGAGGCCTACTGCGCTGATCAGGAAGACGATCCCTGCGAAGAAAAGGGGCCATCGATGGACGCTGACGAAGTGGCGGGTCTGCCGGATGAAAAGAGCGCGTGGTAGGCGCGCGGCGCTCTCGAAATCGGGCTCAGGGCATCCGCAATCTGACCGCGGTTCAAGTAGTTCACCTTGATGCGACTGACCATGCCAGCAGATGCGACCGAATTGCTTACCCCACGGAATGTACGCGCCTTCCTTTAGATAACGTTGATACAACTGATCGGCTATGACCGTCGCCGGGGCTTGATCTTTGACGATACCAGCCGTCGCCTTCATCCAATTGGTCGCGTGGCAAAGTACGGCGGCAAAAGCCTGCGATCGAGGCGGAAGCAGGTCGGCGGCCTGAATCGCCTCGTTTGCGGCGATGAAGCGGTAATGGAGTCGTAGCTCGACCTTGGGTTTGGAAGCATCGAAGCGAGCCAACTCCCCGTCAGTAACCCAGCTTCGCCCGGGATTTTCCTGGCCGTACCCTCCAACGAGGCCACCGCTATTTACGAAGTAATCCGGTTGGGTTTCGTATCCCATCATCGACATGCCCGACTTGCGCGCGAGAACTGCGGCGTCATACCAACCGCGGGCGCGGTTGATGCGCAACCATGAATGGTGAGCGGTATGCAGCGCCTGGGCGTAGGCCGTCACGTCCTCACGTACCTTGGGATTCTCGAAATTCTTGTCTTGTTGGGAGTGAAAGTACGGCAGCGCATCGGCGTAGCGCTGCTCGCGAACAAGGCGGCGCGCGAGGAGATCGCGGAGGCGTGCGGCCTTATTGGCGTTCCATATAAAACCTTGTTGTGCTTGGTCATCCTGCGATCGAGCGATAGCCGGTGCCGGAACGTTAGCGTCGATGAAGTTCTTCAGTTCGTCGGAGGTCAGTACTCTCTCTGCGATATAGGCGACGTCACCCCAGTAGGTATCGGCAACTGGATATAGATACTTGAGCGATTGGACGTACTCGCCTCGCGCCAAGACCAGGGCGCCAGTCTCGCCAACCAAGCGCTTCCGATTGTCATCGTCGAGATTATGCGTAAGTTGTGTGGGCGGAAACCCGTGCGATGCCTCAGCATAAAAGGCGGCAGCGGCCTTCAAATCGTACCTCTGCAGGGCAAGCTTGGCTTTGACCCACGACGCCAACGGGCTATGCACCCGATCCGCCAGAATACGCGCCAGATCATAAGCCCCTGACTGATAGGCCAACGCCGCAGTCTGGTCGGGCCAGGCCAGATGCGCAGCAGCGTCGATCAGGCCCGAATTGCACACTCCACCATTTTGGCTGACCGGAGAATCGACTCCCTCTGTTTTGAAATAGGCTTGTCCGTAGGCGACAACCAGCTTTTGAACGATCGGGTCTTCGATCGTGGCATTGAGCAAGGCGTAAGGTCTGACCTGGTCGATCGGTTGCAACAACAGCTTTGCAACTTCTCGTAAGGAGTCGATGCCGCTCGTGGAATCGCGAGCGGCCTGCTCTGCGTACAAAGAAATCGCTGCGACGAGCTCGCGGCGGCAATCGGCTACGCAATCTTTGGGTCGCCTGTCCTTCTGGAGGAGATCGCTCTTCGCGCGATTCAGATGCAGTCGAGCCTCCTCGCCATAACTGGCGACGGCGAGGCCCAAGGGATCGGGAGCACCATGGATCGCTAACTGACGAGTTAACTGGAACTCTTGTGCGGCTTGATCGGGGTCGCCGTTGAGCGCATCGATCCGCCCCAGCATGTAAGCGGCCCAAGTGGCTCGTAGCTGATCGCTCCCGGGGACCTTAAGGACCGCCTCAAAACGTTGCTGTGCCTTTGCCAACTGCTTCTGATGAAAGTCGATAGCACCACCAGCATAAAGTCGTATCGACTCAGGCAGACTTGCTCCTTGTTGGTAGGCCTGATCGCCAGTCGCATCGGTTCTGATTTGTTGCAGCAGAGTGCTCTGGGCGGCTGACAGGCCGACGGCCTCGGCCTTCGGCAACGCATCAGGAGCATCGCTCCCGATCGCTTTCAGTTTGTCGGTCGGAGACGGAGCGATCTTCACAGCCTGAAAGACGAAACTATTAACCGGCGCCGCCTTGAACGTCTCGACCCGGTTGTCGAAGAGCTGCCACGGGAAGAACGGGCCGCAGGCGATTGCGAGCGATACGCCGGTTGATAGAAGAATGATCGCAGCGAGAATCCTACGGCTGAACATGAATCTCCCCCGTGGCCGGGGCGCATCGTGCCCAGCCGATTACACGTTCCTGATGGCCTCGCAGCAGGCCGGCTTCGCCTCGCCGCAAAGTTAGATTGGGATAGTCAGAAACCGTCGAGTAGCCATTGGCGCCATCGCCGATTTGGCATTGTTCCGGCAGCGCGATTTGACGAGGCAGATCAGTATCGAGGTCGCCGTTGTTGGCGAGCACCAGAAGGTTCATACCTGCGGTACCACTCGGTCGAATCCTGACGTCGATTGCGCCATTCGACGGTGAACCCCGCATCACGGAACGCCACGTCTCGATACTCCAGGCGCGCTCGTCATCGCGAGTCGGCAGTCGGAACCATACGAAGCCGGCCAGATGCGCCGGTGGGTTCGCTTCGAGGTCGAGCACGAGCGATCCGACATCAGTCGGCGAAGCCATCAATTCGGTTGAGGAATCACCGCCTGCCAGAAGGGGCGTCTCCGCTTCGATAGCCAGAAGGCTGCCGTCGGAGCGCCAGCTGATGCGTGAGCCATAGTTGGGCAGCGCTACACGGAAGGGCTTCGAGCTGCGCCGCGATAAGGTATCGATCCATCGCAGAGCCTGCGGACCATCGAACAGACCGAGCTTAGGATCGCGCACGGCATGGATCTGTAGCTCGATCTCATCGACTTGCCTGAAGACTTCATCGACTGAGTCCGACCCGAGCCACGTCGGTAGAGCTGTGATCGCGAGCGGCGTCGATGGTGGAAGATCCCGGCGCAAGGCAGCGAGAAAATTCGCATAGGCGGAGAGTCGAATCGTTGCGCAGTCGTGATCGATTTCGATTCCAGCAAGTGCAACGCCGGATTTCTCAGAAGAGTCGATAAGCGCGATCAGGCGATCGAGTACTGCGTTCTCATCGAGATGCGCCAGTTGGCCGTCGATACGGATGACTAGGATGACTGGTCGTTTAGTGCGCTTCAGCGCTTCCCAATCGATATTTGCCTTCGACCATTGGCCGCTCCGATCAACCTCCGCGAGTAGCACCCGCCAGTCGCGAAGCAGGTCGCTGGATTGCGCAATCGCGTCCGTGACGGCAGGCGTCCATCGATGCTGCCAGATGTACGCATCATTTGGGAACTGCGTGTTGCGATGCTTGGTCGACGGCAGAGCCGCGAGTAGTGGCAGGAGTAGTAATGAAAAGAGAAAGCACTTCGCCCGCGACCATCTCATTCGATGCTATCGTCCTGGGTCTTGGTCGAAGACGACGAACCTGTATTCGAAGTGTTATCGGAAGATTGCCCGGACTTCGAGGGCACTCCCGGAATCTCACCAGTTTTTTCGTATTTGTAAGCCTGGTAGCCAAGTGAGCCGAGCATCAAAGGCAAGCATCCGGGGGCCGTAACCAACAGCGACGCCAACAACGCGTATAGCGAAATTCTTCTCAACATCTCGGCCACAATCACTTCGATCCATTGTGGCTCCGCGAAACCCGCTCCGCTAGACGGCCCAATGCACGACGGCAACCGCCAGCAGCATCGCGGTTAGGCCTATCGCGACTCTTAGCGCCAACGCTGTCCCCGAGAGAACCGCCGGAATGATTATCTTTGAGATGGTGTTCACTGAGGCCGCGATCAGGACGGCGATCGCAGCAACATCCGGCGCGATTTGCTGGGCTGCGAGCATCGATGCGGCCGTGAGCGTGAGGGCGTCGACATCCACGAGTCCTGCTAGCGCTGCGAGACTCCATAGTCCGGCGTTACCGAGCCAGGCGTTGGCGGCGCGCGAAAGCACCATGATGACGCCGATTGCTGCGCCAAAGCGGAGCGCCATTTTCAGGTCAATCGGATTCTCGGCTTTGACCTCGAGCGCTTGGATTTGGTAACCGCGTGCCCGGCGCGCAAGTGCGGCGGCGATAACTATTCCTGTCGTCGCGGCACTGAAGAGCGTGAGAACTAGTATCGATGCGAGCTGCGATTGCACGCTGAAAAGAACCAGCCATATACGCGGAAACATCACTGCGGAAGCAGTCACGATCCCGGCACTAAGCAGATCGGCCTCCGCCGGACCATGCTGCTCGCGGCGGGAGAATTCGAGCGCCACCGCCGTCGATGAAGCGAGCCCGCCAAAGAGCCCGGTCAACAGCACGCCGCGCTGCGCGCCAAAAATCCGGGTGGCGAAGTACCCGACGTACGATATCCCGGCGACGAGTACGACCATCCACCAGATCCGATACGGGTTGAGCGCATTCCACGGACCGTACTCACGATTCGGGACGACCGGCAGAAGGACTACAGCGATGAGCAACAAGCGCAAGGTGGCGAGTAGTTCCTCTCGATCGATCCGGCGGAGTAACTCGTGCAACTCGGTCTTGAAGCCAAGCAGTATCGCGACGATTACTGCGCTCGCCGAAGCCGTTGCGAGGTCGCCGCTCCCAGCCAGCGCGCCCAGCCCGAAGGTGAGTAGGGCAGCGATCGCGGTAGTTAGGCTGATGTTGGCTTCGGTGCTGGATTCGCGCCAGTAGCCCACCACCAGTGCGATCCCAAGGACTACGGCTACGGCGCCAAGCGGAAAGGCGAGCGAGTCTCCACCGAGAATCGCGGTGAGGCCACCCAGTAATCCGATGAGGCCGAAGGTCCGAAAGCCCGCCATCCGCGATCCCTCGGGCCGATCGCGGCGCTCCCATCCACGCTCCATGCCGATGAGCAAACCGATCGCCAAGGCTACGCCCAAATGCTCGAGTCGGGTTAGCTCAAGGTTGGGCATTCAGCGCGAGTCCACGGCCGTTGTTTGCGGCGGCTGCTGATACCCCGGCGGATAGAGCTGGTAGCACATGAGATAGACCACGACGCCGGTGACCGAGACGTAGAGCCAGATCGGCAGAGTCCATCGCGCGATCCGGCGATGCTTCTCGAAGTTGCTGCGCAGGGCGCGCGTTACGGTAATCAGAGCGAGCGGAACGATTGCCGCCGCTAACACGATATGCGTGATAAGGATCGTGAAGTAAACGGGTCGAATCCATCCCAGGCCCTGAAACCGGACGTCGCCGACTTCGTAGTGGTAGATGCAGTAGGAGATGAAGAAGGCTGTCGAGACGATTAGGGCACCGACCATGCACGCGCGATGGGCCTGAATCCTTTTCTGCCGGATAAAATAGAACCCGGCGATTAAAAGAACCGTAGCGATACTGTTCAGTATCGAGTTGATCGGAGCGAGCACGTAGTAGGCAGCCACGAAGTTATCCTAACGACTCCTGCCGACGGGAGCGATTGCTCCTCGGGTACTATAAAGATTGGCAAAATTCCTCAATCCGGATTATGCTCGAAGGCAGCCCCGAAGCCGTCAGTCAGTACCAACGATGGACTTCGCAAGGAGGAAAAAGCGTGACCAAGCCCTGCATCTCGGCGGACTCGCATATCACGGAGCCGCCCAATTGTTACGTCGATTACATCGATCCCAAGTTCAAGGACATCGCGCCGAAGATGGTCCGGCACGAGACCAAAGGCGACCTGTTCGTGATCGAAGGCTTCAAGAAGCCCCTCGGGATAGCCTTGGCTGCAGCCGCCGGGAAGTCCCCCGAGGAGCTGCGCGCGTGGGGTGCTACCTTCGAGAGTCTTCATCGCGGTGGATGGGATCCGAAGGCTCGCATAGCCGAACAGGAGCGCGATGGCGTCGCCGCCGAAGTCATCTATCCGACGGTAGGGATGCTGCTCTGCAATCACAGCGACTTCGACTACAAGAAGGCCTGCTTTGACGCTTACAATCGCTGGATCGCCGAGTACTGCTCGGAGAACCCGCAGCGTCTGATCGGCCTCGGGCAGACCACGATGCGCTCGGTCGAAGAGGGCATCAAAGAACTGCGCGAGATGAAAGAGATGGGCCTGCGCGGCGTGATGCTCACCGGCAATCCGATGGTGAACGATTACGACGACCCGATGTACGATCCGTACTGGCAGGCCTCGATCGATCTAGACATGCCGCTGAGCTTCCATATCCTGACGAGCAAGAGTGATCAGGCGGGTGTCAGCACGCGTGGCCCGATGATCAACAGCTTCCTGTCGATCATTCGCGGCAATCAGGACATCATCGGAACGTTTATCTTCGGCGGTGTCTTCCAGCGCAACCCGAATCTCAAGATCATCTGCGTCGAGGCCGACGCCGGATGGGTTCCGCATTACATGTATCGGATGGACCACGCCTACAAGCGCCATCGGCAGTGGATGAAGTGTCAGAAGCTTGAGCGGCTGCCCTCCGAGTACTTCAAGGATCACGTCTACCTGACCTTCCAAGACGACTGGGTCGCTTTCAAGGAGAAAGACCTCCTCAATTACCAGCGCCTGATGTGGGCGAACGACTTCCCGCACAGCGATTCAACCTGGCCGTGGTCGCAGGAAATCCTGGCCGAGCACACCAAGGGCCTGTCGCAGACGGAGAAGGATGCGATCCTCCACGACAACGTCGCAGAGCTCTATCACATCGCGGTCTAACTCAGACTGAGTCTCGAATCATAACGGCCGTCGGATTTGTTCCGGCGGCCGTTTCTCGTTTCTTGGAGTTGCTGCAATCGAGCCGCGCCGTTCTCTTTGCCTTTTATTCGGGAAAGGTCTAGATGGGGACTATCCCGACATACACCTGAACTGCGAGTCCTAGGGCGGAGGAGAGCATATGGCTGAGCAGTTAAATGAAGGCGATCTCGTTCGACTCAAGACCGGTGGTCATGTGATGACCATCGGAACGATCGAGACGGCCGACGACGGAAGCAAAATCGCGTCGTGCATCTGGTTTGCGGATGGGCGCCGCAAACAGGAGCGTTTTGAGCTCGAGAACTTAGTGAAGGAATAGGCCAGAAGCCTCTGCGCTTGATTCCTCACGGAGGCTCCGCCGGCGGGACTTCCTGTGGCGAGGAGCCCGCTGGTGTATCCGGTCTAATCGTCAGGTCGCACGAAAAAAGCGAGCGCGAGGAGGTTTAATCCTCGCGCCCGCGTCGACCCGAAATTTTAGCTCGCAGTCGTGAGGTCGGTGTTGATGTTGTTCACCAGCGACCCGATGTCATTGCCCATCGATTGGTAGGTGACGAACACGACGACCGCAACAGCCGCCATAATCAGGGCGTACTCGGTCATCGTCTGACCTTTGTTCAGCCCCTTATGCCATTCCCGAACCCGCACCATAACCTTCGCAATCACTTCCATCTTCAGCTCCCTCCGTTGGAATAAGGTCAGTTTCAATCTGATCAGCATTAGCTGCTATGGTAACTCTGGGAGCAAGTTAGGTACCAATTTGGCTCCAAAATAAATCTAAATACTCTAGATTGCTCTATTGAGCTAAAATGAGCACAGGTCGAATACGACTAAAGTTGGCGCTAAGTTGATGAAACAGGGTGCATCATAAATGATGTGTAAGTGCCTCATAAGCTTATTTTCTGGTGTCTTCGACTAGCCTTGGCGTGAGCCGGCGTCTCGCTCGACTGGCGCTCGGCTCACGAGACTCGGGTTCGCCAATGATTATCGCTCGAAGACCGCCGCGAGAAAGGCTGTCCTTGTAAACAAGAATGAGGTGATCGACAATCTCACGTTAAGCGTGCTTGAAAGGAGCGAGGACCGATGGCGAATGTAGCGCAGCTCGGCTATCTCGGACTTAACGTCCGCAACCTCGAAGAATGGCAGCGGTTCGCCACGGAGATTCTAGGCTTGCAGATCGCGGGCAGGGCCTCTGACGGTTCGGTCTATCTGCGGATGGACGAGAACCATCATCGGTTCATCCTGAAGCAAAACGACGCGGACGACGTCGCCTTCATCGGATGGGAAGTCACTGACCAGCCGGCTTTGCGCGAACTCACGGCGCAGTTGCAGGCCGAGGGAGTCGAAGTTAACCCCGGTGCAAAGGAACTGGCGCAGGACCGCGGCGTCGTCGAGTTGATCCAATTCAATGATCCGAACGGCATCCCCAGCGAAGCCTACTACGGCCCCCTGATGAACTTTCAGGTGCCGTTTCATTCCGCACGGACGATTGGCGGTTTCGAAACTGGAATCATGGGGATGGGTCACATGGTTATCCGGGTCGATGACTCGGCGAAGTCGCTGCATTTCTACCGCGACGTGCTCGGGATGCGCATAAGCGACTTTATCGACATGAAGATGCGCCGTGGTCAGCCGGTCACACCGCTGACGCTGACTTTCATGCATTGCAATCCCCGCCATCATACGCTGGCTTTTGGCGAAATTCCTTTGCCGGGAGGTAAGCGGCTGCATCATTTCATGTTGCAGGTTAAGAACGTCGATGATGTCGGCGCGACGATGTACCTGTGCCAGGACCAGGGCGTACCAATCTCCGGATCGCTAGGGAAGCACACCAATGATCACATGGTGTCGTTCTACATGCGGACGCCGTCGGGCTTCGAAGTTGAGTATGGCTACGGCGCACGAATGATCGATGACGCGACGTGGAAGGTGCAGCGCCACGAAGCCGGCAGTATCTGGGGCCACCGCGGCCCAACACCTCCGCCCAAGCCTGCGGCATAGCGTTCAGACGCGCTGGTTGAAGGTCCCCATCGCGCGCTCCAGTCCGTCGCGAATAATGGACGCGACGGCGTCAGCGATACGGTCGAAGACCTTCTCTAGTTCCCGCGCTTCGTCGTTGGTGAACGGCTGCAGGACGTGTTCGATCGCGCCGCCCGCGCCGCCGGGTCGGCTGACACCGACCCGCACTCGGATGAAATCGGGAGTTCCCAAAGAACCGGCGACCGAACGCACACCGCGATTACCCGCATCGCTACCACCGCGCTTGATACGAATCTGCGGCAGCGGCAAGTCCATCTCGTCATGGATTACGATCAGGCGTTCCGGCGGAACTCTGTAGTAGCCGAGTAACGGCGAAACGCAGTCACCGCTCTTGTTGTAGAAGGTCTGCGGGATAACGATGATAGCGGGCGCATCCGCGATACGTGTCTCTGCGAAAAAGCCGCTGAATTTGCGCCGATTCAACTCGACGCCGTAACGGGCGGCCAGATATGTCGCGGCCATGAACCCGGTGTTGTGGCGCGAGCGTCGATATTGCTCACCCGGATTGCCTAATCCAGCGATAACCCATCGACCTCCTTCGAGGCGAATGTCGCTGTCCCCATCCGATGTGGGAGCGGGACGAAACTTCTCAAAGAGATTGCCGATGCGGCTCATCGCCGATAATCAGGCAGCGCGCCCCTTCTTCTGCACTCGGGTGAGCGGACGCACGAGTGGTTCGAGCGCTTTGAATAAAGCGCGCATCTCGGCGGGCGTGCCGATCGAGATACGGAGCGCGTCGCGGAAAACCGAACGCGGAAAATGGCGGACAAGAATCCCGCGTCGGCGCAGTGCGGCCGTGATCGGAGCCATGTCATGATCGGCCATCCGGGCGAGAACGAAATTCGCCTGCGACGGCGGCACTTCGAAGCCCATCGCGCGTAACCGAGCCTCGGTCATCGCTCGCGTCTGTTTCACCCGCTCAGCGTTGCGGCGCATCCACGCCATATCATCGATCGCGGCGGCGCCGGCTGCGATCGCGAGACGGTTCAAATTGTAGGAGTCCTTAACTTTCTGTAACTGAACCATCAGGTCGGGATGGCCAAAGCAGAGCCCGAGCCGCATCCCCGCCAGAGAAAAGGCCTTAGAGAGCGTTCGTAGCACGATTACGTTCTTATGCTGCTTGGCCAGATCGATCGCGCTGCTTTCGGTAAAGTCGACGTAGGCTTCGTCGATCACTAGGAGCCGTCCGCGCAGCTTGCGCGCGAGCTTATCGAGACCTTCGCGATCGGCAAGACTGCCGCAGGGTGAATTGGGACTGCATACAATCGTGAGGCGCGCCTGCTCTCGCCCGAGCGCCTCGAGCGGGATTGAGAATCCGGGCCCGAGCGGGACTCGTACCGACTTGGCTCCCTGGACCTGGGCGAGCGTATCGTAGAGTGAGTAGGTCGGGAGCGGGTAGGCTACTCTATCGCCCTGATCGAGCACCGCTCGGAAAAGCATCGCGAGGAGTTCGTCGGAGCCGTTACCTGCGAGAATCGATTCAGGCCGAAAGCGATATGCCTTCGCTGCCGCTCCGATAAACGCATCAGCGTGTGGCGCAGGGTACAGGCGTAATGCCGCACCGGTAGCCTGCATAATTGCTCGACGAACCTGCGGCGACGGTGGATAAGGATTCTCGTTGGTGTTGAGCTTGATCAGCTTTTGGCCCGGCCGGGGTTGCTCGCCCGGTACGTACGGGGCCATCTGCTCGATCGCAGCACGAAACATCGAGGTCTTTCGATTCGACGAGGTACTCATGATTTCGGTGTGGCGCGACGCGCTCGTTTAGGCGCAGTGGTATTCTGGGAAATCCACTCGAGATAAGGCGCGGAACCCGCAGTGATCGTGAGCGCAATAATCTCAGGCACTTCGTAGCTGTGGAGCTTGCGCACGGCACGCTCGACTCGGGAAGTTAAACTGGTGCGAGTTTTGATCATGATCAGGTATTCGCGAGCGTCTTCAACCTTACCCTGCCATCGATACATCGACCGAGCTGGGCCGATAATATTGGCGCAAGCCGCGAGGTTTTCCTCTACAAGCGAGCGGGAAATCTTTTCAGCCTCTTCCTCTGCACCGGCCATCACGAACATCACGCAAGCGCCGGACCTCTTCTTTGCCGCCATTGCGAACACTCTATCGACGCTTAAACGGCAGTCCAAGCTGTCGCTGCTTGAGAATCGACTCAAGCAGGCTGCGTCATTTGATAGTGTTCGGCACGATGATGTTAATCGGCAGTCCAAGCACTTTTTTGATGAACTCCGTGACCGACGTGATCGGCATCGGTACGACGCTCGGGTCTTTGAAGGGCCCGTACACGTGGAAATAGGCCGCGACCAGACCATTACTGCCCGCTGCGAGGTTGTCGCCGATTATCGGGATATGGCTGATAAGCCAGTTCGCGGTGTTGAAAGGAAAGGCGCCGACTTCCATATCGACGTGGCCACTGGAAAACAGGATGTGGCCCTCAGCCGCCAAATCCATCACGGGGCCCGCCAATCGCAGGTCATCGGTATAGAAGTCGCCTTTGTGGCCCTTCATCAGGCCGCTGATCGTCTTGAAGGGAAGCCCATGGACCGTGGGATCCGGAATCTGCGCCGTGAGCCAACTCTTCAGATCAATCAGCCCCAACACGCGGGACAATGCCGTGAAGCGATCGGCCACGCCGTCAGCGATCGTGAACCTGACTGTGCCAGCTAGCGTATCGAAGAAGTCGGTATCGGTATTGGCCCAGAAATCGCCGTCGGCAGTCAGCTTTCCCGTCAGTGCCGGCTTTTTGGTGGCATCGAGCATACGGAAGATGCCACCGACCTCGGACCCGTCGATCTTGCCGATGACGTGAATCCAGTTGTTGGGGCCGGTTTTACCGTCGATCGATAGACCGACGTTCCCAGTGAACGCTTCACATTTGAAATTCTTGATGTGCCAATCTGTGAAATCGCGACTGAAGTCCGTGGAAACTTCCTTGAGCGGTAACCGATCAAATGTCGCAGCGTGAGCGCCGATATGCCCTGATACCGGCACGGCAAAGAAATGCGGTGGACGATGCGGAGACCACGGCAAACGGATGAAGTTCAATGCAAGGAAATCGATCTTTGAGGCCATCGCCTCGATCTGAACTTCCGGATGGCCCAAGTCCCTGACATCCAGATTGAAATCAACCGGCTGATCTTCGAATTTTCCGCTGGCGATGCTCAGCTGGAGTCCCGGTCCATTGAAGGTCAGGATGGCCGAGCGAGTCACAATCGGACTTCGCAGGAAACCGAACATCAGATCGCCGTCGCTGAGCGTCAGACGGCCCGTCAATTCCGGGATAGAACTTTTCGGATTCGTGTTGGCGTGAATCACGCCGCCGACCGCGCCATGGACCGCGAGGCTATCGGGCTCTACGACGAATGGCAGCCACTGCTCGATCTTTATTCCATGCAGCTCCGCTGAAAAGTCGCGCATCGCCGTGGCGTTGGGCCGTAATTCGACGATACCGTTGAAAGTTATATCGCCTCCGGTAGCACCTGCGGGCAGTAACCTAAGATGGTCGATATCGAGTGTGTCGGGGCTGAGTTTAACCTGTCCTTGCTGAATCGAAATCTGCGCGTTCGGGTTGATCGTCGTCGCGGTCACATGATCCAGCGCAATATTGGCCAGGTAATCGTGAGGAAGGCCGGGCGAAGACAGATCAAGGACGCCGGACAGGTCGACTGACGAAGTGGAGCGACCTTCAAGTTTGGCGACGTGTGAAGTCGCAGCCGGCAAAAAGGTCTGCATCCGATCCTTGGCGAGCGGATATAACTCCGCGATATCGAGGTCAGCGCGACTTTGCAGCTTGTATCGAATCAGCTTCGGGAGATCGCGCAGGTTCGCGTCCAGACTCAGTTGCGCGATATGCGTGTTGCCGAAATCGAGACCCGTTTGAGTGAATTGAAGGCGTCCCGGGTTGTATGCCACCTGCGAACTAAGCCCGCGAATCGCGGGCAATTTTGCGTCAGCGGCGAAGTGACAGCCGCCATCACGGATGACCAGATTGCTGGTGAAGTTGTTGCGCAGTGTTTGAAGATTCCATTCGCGCAACGGCTGAGTGGTATTGACAGCGGCACTTGCGATACTCACTTTGCCGCTATCAACGTTACCTACTAACTCGATGAGTCGTGGCGGCAGGTCGCGAATCGAACGGACAAAACTGCCCAATGACGGTATATCGAGAGGCTCCGTGCTGGCGCTGAAAGTGAGAGTGCGACCGTCCTCATAGGGATGCCCCATCGTAGCCTGCGCCTGAGCAATGTCGGCGCCGGAACGTTGCAACTCGATACTGGAAAGCGTTAGTTCGTCGGGTGCTGCGTGGAATTTGCTAAGCAGCTGCGCATCGCCCAACTCCTGTGGCTTCAGCATCGCGTTACCGGCGATGATTATTCTGTGCAGGTTGGTCTCGCTGGTTCCAGTGAGAACCCCCGCCTGATCGATCACAAAGCTGAGGTGACCGTCAGCAATGTCGGTGAGTGTAAAAGAGCCGATCGGGAAATCACTCAGCTTGAAGCTCCAAAACCAGGCTTGTCCTCGAGCGATCGAGTTGGCGACGCTATTTTCTGATCCAAGGACCAGACTCCCCGAGGTATGCAATCCATCGACCGGCGGATGAGTAAACGCGGCAGCGAAATCGAGTAGCCACGGCCATTTGCCCGGCTGCCGATGATGGCGTCGATACGCATGCAAATCGATATGCTCAACGATTCCCAAGCCGGCACTATCCGTGACCGTGCCGTCGTACACGTCGACCTGCATAGCTGTGTCCGAGAGCGCGTCGAGTCCCTGTTTGAGAGCATCGACCGCTTTGGCATCGAGGCGAGGTATACCGGCTACCGTCACATCGGCCTGACGCGCAGGAAGAGTAACCTTAGGGCGATCGAGGCCCAACCGGTAGAGCGGAAGGCCATAATTGTGGATCAAGGACCTAAAGTTGAGGATAGCTCGAATATTCTCGAGCCGTGCGACCTCTTGTCCTCTGAAGAGCACGCGCGGGTTTTTCAGCACGACGCTTAGGCGCGAGCCGATATCGAGCTGGGTCCCGCTTATCTGGATATCGCATCCGGTGCGCTGATGAATCTGGGCAAGGGCGAGTTCAGCGATCCGGCGTTGGTTATGGTAGACGAAGAATGCCGCAGCGACGATGACCGCAAAGATCGTCAGCAGTGCGTACCCGAGCAGGCGAAGGGCTCTCATGCGAGCACCTTTCGTTGCCGCAGATCTGAAACTCCCCGGCCGGAAACCGGCTGGGGAGTTTGATTAGTCTGTACCGGCAGGCTGCGGCGCGGGTGCGTTCTCACTCCATCCTGCGCGATGCTTGCTGCGCAGAGCGGTCTTGAGAGTCCGATTGCGGATTCGGACGGATTTGGGCGTGAGTTCGACCAGCTCTTCTTCGTCGATCCATTCGAGCGCAGCGTCGAGTCCCATAACGCGCGGGGGCGTGAGCCGGATCGCTTCGTCGTGACCGGCAGCGCGAATATTGGTGAGCTTCTTTTCACGGCACACGTTGACCGGCAGATTGGTTTCACGTGAATACTCACCGACGATCATCCCCTCGTAAACTGGCTCGCCTGCGCCGATAAAGAACCGCCCGCGCTCCTGCAGATGGAAAATTGCGTAGCCCGTCGCGAGGCCGTCGCGATCGGAGATCATTGCCCCATTTTGGCGCGTCTTGATCGTTCCGCACCATGGAGCGTAGCCGTTGAAGACCGAATGCATCAGGCCAGTTCCGCGCGTTTCCGTCAGGAAACGACCGCGGAAGCCGATAAGCCCGCGAGAGGGAGCTTCATATTCGAGGCGGGTGCGACCGCTCGCATGGGTCACCATCGAGCGCATCCGACCCTTCGCGCTCGCCAGCAACTGCGTTACCGTTCCAACCGAGTCCTCGGGGATATCGATAACCAGCAGCTCCATTGGTTCGAGCAGGTTCCCATTCTCGTCCTGCTTCGTAAGTACCGTGGGCTTGGAGACCTGGACTTCGTAGCCTTCGCGGCGCATCGTTTCCAGGATCACTGCTAGCTGCAATTCGCCGCGACCCATCACGCGCCACGATTCGGGGCTCAGCTGCTCGACTTTAACGGAAACGTTACGGCGTGATTCAAAGTCGATCCGCTCACCCAGTTTGCGCGACGTTACGAATTCGCCCTCGCGTCCCGCCCAAGGCGAGTTGTTAACCGAAAAAGTCATCGCGACTGTAGGTTCGTCGACTCGGATCGGCGGCAGCGGGCGCGGATTATCCAGGTCCGCGATCGTGTCGCCCATCTCGATCTCTTCGATCCCCGCCACCATCACGATATCGCCGGCCTGAGCCTCGTTGATCTCGACGCGCTTGAGTCCCTGCCATCCATAGAGACGGCTGATCTTGCCGGTCCCACGACGAGTCTCGCCCGAGCAGATCGAATAGGTCGTACCAACTACAAGCGAGCCGGCGACGATTCGGCCAATCGCGAGGCGACCGACATAATCGTCGTAATCGAGGTTATTAACCTGGAACTGCACCGTCGCATCCGGATCGACATCAGGACCCGGTAGATGATTCACGATCGCTTCGAACAGTGGGTGAAGATCGGTGCCCGGCTCTTCGAGCTTGAGGGTCGAGGTACCCACGCGGGCATTGGTGTAAAGCACCGGGAAGTCGAGCTGGCCTTCCTCGGCATCGAGGTCGATGAAGAGGTCGTAAACTTCGTCGAGGACCTCGGGAGCCCGTGCGTCGCTACGGTCGATTTTGTTGATACATAGGACCGCAGGGAGATGCGCTTCGAGTGCCTTGCGCAGGACGAAACGGGTCTGGGGCAGGGGCCCTTCGCAAGCGTCGACGAGAAGCAGGATACCGTCGACCATCGAGAGCGTGCGCTCGACCTCGCCGCCGAAATCGGAATGGCCCGGCGTATCAACGATATTGATACGGGTACCGTTCCAGACGATCGAGGTGTTTTTGGCCATGATCGTGATGCCGCGTTCGCGCTCCAGCGCGATCGAATCCATCACCCGTTCGGCCACCTGTTCGTTAGCACGAAAAACGCCTGACTGTCGCAGCAGCGCATCGACCAAGGTGGTTTTGCCATGATCGACGTGCGCAACGATAGCGAGATTACGAATATCCTGACGACGCATGTTTATATAAATCAACGCGCGGCCGAGCTTTAACCGTCGGTCGCGCGGCCTTCAGTCTACTTGGAGAAGGGCAGGGAGTAAACGCGATCGGAGTCCGCCCGATACGCACGACCAGAAGCTTAAGAAGAACTTAACCTCGATAGACGGCCGCGCAGCCGACGATAATCAGGATGTCGCGGCCAAGATCGACCCACGGATTCGTCGTCGAGGCGCTGGGCCCAAAGCATCCGCAATTCACGCTGAGGCCACGGAGTATCGCCGACACCAACGCAATCGAAAAGACCCCCGTCAGACAGAGCAGCGCGAAGGCGCCTAACCGCGCCGGGATGCCGGTAAGGATCAGGATACCGCTGAAGATCTCAAAAATTGGCATCGCCAGAGCGAACGGGCTTATCAGTATCGAAGGCAGAATCGCAAAGGAGTTAACGCTGTCGGCGAAACCGACCGGATCGAGGGCCTTAATCCATCCAGCGTAGATAAAGGCTGCCCCCAGGACCAAACGGGTGAGAAGGAGGGCTCCGCGCCAAAACGAGGAACGACTCGTGATGCCCATCATTGATGCTCCACTGGTTCCGAGGCTGCCGTCCACGCGTCCCAGCCGCCGGTGAAAATTCGCACCTGGCTAAAGCCGAGGGTGATCAACGCACTTGCCACCATCCGGCTGTCGTGGCACTCGCCGCCTGAGCAGTAGACGATCACTGGCGATGACTTCGATTCATCGAGCCGCGATCGCAGGTGGAGGTAGTCGCGTGCGAAGTTCGCTCGCGACAAGTTCACCGCACCAGGAATATGACCGCTGTCATAAAAGGCGCTGGTGCGTGCATCAACGATCAGTGCTTTGTGCTGAGCGACGATTTCCTTGAGTTCATCGAGTTGGACCGCATCGAGGTCACTCAAACGAAAAGCCGGTGCTGTAATCAGCTGATTGAGGTCGCTGACTAGCCGCTGCTCGGGTGAATGATAGGCGAAAGAAAGCGGCGAGCCGCGCCAAAAGTTCACCGCTAACCCGATGACGAGACTGGCGATCGCCAGGAGGATCACCCGAGTCAGGTCGGTGATCAAAGTAATTTTCATAGGGCTTACCCACTCGCGGCCTCGCGCAGATCGCCCGCGATTTTTGCCGCGTTCACCTCGTTCGCAAGGTATTGCTTCTGCGCGATTCCGTCGGCGCCGATCAGAAAGAACTCGAGGACGTGATCGACTGATCCATCGGCTTCGCGCTGACGCTTTAGTTGCAGCGCGCCCATCGCACGCTCGACGTCCGCGGGTGAGCCGGTAAGGAAGATCCAGCCGGCGCGATCCGCCCCTTGCTCCTTAGCGTAGGCGCGTAACCCCGCAGGAGTATCGTGTTCGGGATCGACCGTGATCGAGATAAACGAAACCTTCGACGAGGCTTGAGGGCCCAACTGATCGGCGATCGCTTTCATCCGGCTGGTAAGAACCAGACACGGACCGGGGCAGGTCGTATAAATGAAATCGACCAAAGCCGGTTTTCCTTTGAGCGATGCGAGCGATACCTTCTGGCCATTCTGATCGGTGAGCGTGACGTCGGTAAAGAACTCGTGATGACCGCTTACCGAGCCTTCGCTGATAGGCTCGCTATTGCTGTCGCAAGCGCTCAATTGCAGCAGGCCGCAAGCGATCAACGAAAGCATTAAGAGGTTGAGTAGCGGACGCGAAAACAGGATTGGCAATTTCACAGTAATAATTCCATTCCACTCATCCTCAATGGGGATGGGAAGTTGTCAGGACGGTTATCAAGACCCTCTGGTCGTGCGCTTCCGCGCCAGCTTGCTGGTAAGCTCGGATTTGCTCAGCCGGAGTTTGCGCTCTGCTGGGATTGCCTTCGCCCAGAGGCGACGATGCAGGTCCACATCCGGCGGAAAGCAACGCCAGCGCGCCAATTGCAGCTAAAAGCCTCAAGCTCGATATCCCTCGTATTCAGTGTTGCGCGGTTCTGGTGGCTCCAAGCAGCGTCGAGACAGCGGTCGTCAGATCTACTGCGGTTAACGTCTGATCGGCGGTGAAGTTGTCTCGCACGACGCCGTTCCGATCGATGACGATAGTCACCGGCAGGCTGCTGGGGCTGCCGAAACCATTGCTGGTTGCGTTGCTAAGCAAGCCTGCCGGAAAGGTGTACGAATTCATCGCCTTGGCCGCCGCGCTTTCGTCGCGCGGTCGATCGGCGCTTACTGCGATTACGCTAAAACCGTCGGCGCGATAGCGCTTGTAGAGTTCCTCCAGCGCCGGCATCTCGGCGCGACAAGCTGGGCACCAGCTCGCCCATAGGTGGATTATAACCACCTTTCCGCGCTCCGCGTTCAGATCGAACGTCTCGCCATTCAGCGTTGGCAAGACCAGCGCAGGCGCCGGTTGCCCGACCGGTGCTGAGAACGCAAACGACGCTTGAGGGCTCGCCAACAAAAGAACCAGCACGCAGCGCACCATCCACCTAGACGGCATACTAAGCTCCTAGAAATCGTAGCTCACAATCGTCTTGAACATCACTGGTGCTGTGATCTGGTTTCCGTTCATATTTTGGAAGAGCGGAAACTCGACATCGCCGTAGAGACGAACCGTGTTAACTTTAATCTCACCGCCGGGTGCCAAAAGTAATCGAGTGTAGCCCGTGTTCTGGGGGCTGGCCTGCGATTGGCTATCGCGCACGCGGTCCGAGAGCTTGAGACTTAACATCGGTGCGGTCTCTTTGAGAAAGCCGAATTCACCAAAATTATAGGACGAACCGAGAGCGCCATCGAACTCGCGGCCAGGTTTATAATGGTCCTGGGTGAAGACCGGTAGGTCGTACAAACCCTGGCCAAACCAGGTAAAGGAACGACCGGCGAGGCTGAAGGGCAGGTTGCCGAGCTTGTAGGCGCCGAACAGAAGGTCGGTGCTACCGGTGCCTATCTGGGTATCACGATCGGCCTGAGGATAGGACCACCATCCGCTGGGAACCTTCACGCCACCGAGGAGGCCGAGCGACATATCTTCCGAAAGCCCGGTGTACATCCCCATCAGGCGGATATCGCCGATCGAACTAAAATTAGTGCGCGCGATATTTCCGTCGTCATTAACGGATTTGAAATAGCGGTACCAGTAAGGTAGCTCAAGTTCGACACCCCAGTCGCGATTGAACATGTATTGCGCACCCATCGTCATGAAATGAGTGCGAAGGATCTTATCGTCATTCTTACCGGACGAAGCGATCTCCGTCGCGTGCCAGTTCAGGTACTGGTTCATGTAGTCGTATTCAAACCAGACAGTCCCCCCCGCTCCCTGTGGAAAGAGCGAAGATGTTCCTACCTCAAACACGCCGCAGCCGCAGGCGCAGGCCCAGCTCAGTCCCGGTATCAGAGCCAAGAGAACGAGCGTCAAACCGAGCAGGGCGGCGGCACTCCTTCGCAGGCCGTGCTTTCGATCACTTAAGGAAGCACGAAATAAATCGCAATTAGGGCAATTCACTGTCGCAATTCTCCATCCAATTCCGCTTGCGCGGGCAAACCTTCACGACACTGGCCACGCGAAGGCATCGCCTGACCAAAAAATACTATTAGCCGACTAGACTAACGATTTAGGTGGTGGCGGTGTGGGCGGATCGGAGAAGCGTGCTTCGAATGCTGCAACCATGAAATCGGCCTGCACTGAAAAGATCGGAGCAAAGGCGACCGCATGAGTCGGGATTAGCGGAGTTGCAGACTGAATCGACGAGTGATTGGTTACCTGTGCCGGCGTGCAAATATCCACAGTGAAAGCTGGACGGGAACTCGTAGGAGAGCCTAATGCGACGATCGGCAGTCCAGTGATTAGCATGCTAATCGCGAGAATCAGGGCAATCGAAGATTTTTCGCTGCTTCTCAAAACTGCTGACTCGCTTGCTTGAGGTCGGCGACCTTGATCTCGATATGATCGTGGCTCTGTTTACTGGGCAGCGCCACGGGCACACAGGAACCTTCGCCACGCTCGACGTCGGCGAGCTTATACTTATTGCCGCAGACCCGGCAGATCAATTCCCCGTCCGCGGTAGCGTAGCCCTTGTGGAATTTACCGCACTGCCGGCAGCCGTCGAGAATCGAATGAACCTGGCCACTTTCGTCACGGGCAAGGACGAAGCGCAGATGGTCGCCCGCTTCGTCGCGATAGCAGAAAAAACTGGCGGTACCGGGCGCGAGCTTCGCCATCGCGACCGTAAGCTTGTCGCCGCCGGTAATCGTGGTGCATGAGGGTTGCGACACCGAAACGGCTATCGCTGCGGCGGAGATCACGCCCGCAGCGCCTAGCAGTATCAAGTTGCGCTTCCTGCGTTTCATTAAGCCCTCATGGTCGCATCAATTACTAAACCCAGCAATGGCGGAGCGCTAGCTACTTCACCTGCAGGGTCTTGATATACGCCACTATCGCATCGATACGCGCCTTGGCCTTGGCCTCGCTCTCAGGCGTGAACTCTTTGCCTTCTTCCTGGAACTTTACGCCCCAGAACGGCATATCGAACCGCTTATGCGACGGTACCTGCGCTCTACCATCGATTGAATCCGCCACCTGTTGTGCAGGAAACTCACCACCATTGCGAGCCGCTATCGTAGTGAGATCGGCGGGCTTCATCCCGGGAATCACGTTCAAATTGGGCCCGCCGCCTTTGCCATCTTTGCCGTGGCAATCAGCGCAGTTCTCCAGATAATCGGCCTTCCCCGCAGCCATCACCGCGGACGACGCCGGAGCTGCAGCTTGAGCCATCGCTGTATCAGCGGTGATCGCCATAGCCATAAGGGAAGCGATCGCGCCGATTAGCAGAAGTGACTTCGGCTTGAAAAGCATAGAGGACAATCTCACCATTACGTCACCTTCCCGGACAGGTTAATGAGCTGCTACCGAGGCACCGCCGTTGGCAGTGCGTTTCAATTCGGCCATCACTTTGCGAGCGTGATCCTGGAGGACGGTGCCTTCGAAGAAATCAGGATCCATCCCGCAGTGCAGCTTTATCGGATTCGTGAAGACAAAGTCACGAAAATCCTCTTCGGTCATCAGGCCGTGCTCGACCCCTTCATACGCCTCCACCGCCGCGTCCCGCATATCAAGCAGGTCATAGTGACCGAGGTCTGATCCATAGATTGCATTGAGCCGCGCTCCATGCGGGTTACGCTTGCTATCGAAGGCCCACGAGGTCACGCGATCGTCGCCCTCGCAGCCGAAGAAGAAGCTCGGGATAAAGCGATCGTAGACGTCCTGCGCCGTTTCGATTCCCGCATGACGCCATTCGTCCCATTCGGAAGGATCGCCGCCGCCCCCGCCTTCGAGTTCGGAGAGAAACAGCTCGCCGTCGAGCCGCCCCTTGGTGAACTCATCGCCATACTTGCGGCAAAGCTGCCGAAAGAGTTCGCGGTCGATATTCTTCGGATTGACGTTGTCGAGCGTTCTGATATTGCGCTTGTGCCAGCGCTCGTAGAGCGAGCAATAGAGACTGACGGCCCAGCCAACACCCCCTTCTTTGAAGGCAAATTTCAGCGTTGGGAAACGTCGCGTGACACCGCTGAAGAAGAGCGCCTTGCAGATTCCATCGGCGGCCGCCGCGAAGTGGCCGATCTGGTTGTACATGAAGCTGGAGATCGAGGTACGCATCCCCCAGTTCAAGCCGAACGAATGGAACGACGGAGTGATCTTCAACTCCACGCACTTCGCCCAGACGGGATCGTAGTCGTACTCGCTGTCGAGGCAGAGGTTATCCATCCAGGTGAGATGGCGCGCCATCTCGGGAGCCTGCCGCGCGAGCGCCGGGATCGGTCGGCGCACGAACGCTGCCATCATAGCGACTTTGAGGCCGAGCTTCTTGGCGTGCTCAAGCTCCTCGATCGCCTCGGCCGGCGTATTCATCGGGACACAGGCCGCAGGCGTAATCCGATCGGAGTACTCGCGGAAAATTTGAGCGTGATAGTTATTGAAAGCGCGACACACCACGCGGCGCAGTTCGTCGTCGCCGATATGCGGCGCAAAGAGCCCCTGGCTCGGATTGAGGATCGTGAAATCGAGCCCCATTTCGTCCAACCGCTTGTGCATCAGGCGGGGCAGGGCAGCCGTCGCGCGGTCGTAGGTATTCTTCGCCGGATAGGGCCAGAAGACCGGGCGCGGCGCACGATGATCCCGGCGCTCTTCAGGCGTCAGATGGTTCCAGCGGAAATAAAAGGCAGTATCGAAAGCCGTCTTGTAGCGCTCAAGAATATGCGAGCCGCCAACATCACGGATATAGTCCAGCAGCGCCGGCTCGAATTCGACCACGTGGCCGTCAGAATCGATAATCGGATGGCCTACGCGCTTGCGTATCTCTGCAGAACTGATTCCGGTCGAATTGCTCATACTAATGTCGATCTCCAGCAACGAACTCGCTAAGAAATCTGCCAGTCGCTGCCGACCGACACAATCTTTACCTGGTCGCGCTTAAGGGCGCAGTTCGTAGAGCACGGCGAAGTCGTCCTTGACCGGCAGTCTCGTGAAGCGCGAGAAGCCGGCGTCAGTCGCGAGTTCGCGCGCTTTCGGCTCGCCCATCGCGACGCCGATCCCTGCCCCACCATGAGCAAGCGAGGTCGTCATGCAGTAGAGCGTACTGACGGAGTAGACCATCTTGCCCATCGGTCGGATATTTTCGCTCACCTTGTGTGAGACGTTGACCTCCTGCACCAGGTAGGTGCCGTCCGGTTTCAACGCATGCCGGATTCCCTTCATCAGGCCGAGCGGATCGACCGCGTCGTGCACTACGTCGAAAGTGGAGACGAAATCGTATTTCGCTTCGGGCAGAGACGATCCGTTGGCGACTTCGAATGATACGCGATCGGCGACGCCCGCCTCCTGTGCGTTGCGCCGCGCCCGCTCGATCGATTCGGCGTGGACGTCGTACCCGACCATCCGGGCCTTCGGATAGGCCTGCGCAATCATGATCGCGGCGAGCCCGCCGCCGCATCCGACGTCGGCACCGATACCACCGGCGCTCAGCACCTCAACGACCTGCGGCATCGAGGGGATCCACTTGCGCATCAGCTTATGGAGATAGCGGGTGCGTGAATTACGTTGGGCGGCTTCGAAGAACGAAGGCGGATATTCGGCCTGCGTCACGCCTTTGCCGGTTTTGAAGGCTTCGGCGACTTTCGGCGCGACGGTCACGGCCGCTTGCGCCATCTGGAAATAGCTGCCGATAAAAAACGGCGAGTCCTCATCCGCCAAAGCGGCGGCATACTCAGGAGAGAACAGGTAGGTATCGGCACCGCCGTCATATTCGACGTAATGCGCCGCAGCCATCGCGCCGAGCCACTCGCGCACATAGCGGGCGCTGAGATTGGTCTTGGCGGCGAGCTGCTCTACGGTCATCGGACCGGCGTCCATCATCGCCTTGAACAGGCCCATACGGTCGCCGATAAACACCAACGCGCCGTGCACAACGGTCGCGACATCGCCGACGACAGTCTGCGCAACCTGTTTCGCTTTTTCCAAATCGAGTTTCTGATTCGCCATCGAAGTAGCTTCCTTTGAGATTTAAGTTCAGCCAGCCATCGTGAGGCCGCCGCTCACGCTGATAACCTGTCCGGTTACATAGTCAGCATCCGAGGAGGCCAGGAAAGCGACCGCGCCGGCCAAATCCTGTGGCTGGCCGAGACGGCGCATCGGGATACCGCGCTTCATCGCTTCGAGCACCTTGGGCTGATTATCCATCACGCCATGGAGCAGCGCGGTTTCCGTCGGCCCCGGGCATACGACGTTGACGTTGATATTGTTGCGGGCGAGTTCGCGCGCGAGGGTCTTCGAGAAGCCGATGATCCCTGCTTTGCAACCCGAATAGACCGCTTCGCCGAGGGAGCCGACGCGGCCCGCATCGGAGGCTATCGAGACGATTTTCCCGCCGCCGCGTGCCTGTAGTTGCGGGATGACCGCTTTGCAGAGATGGATCACGCCGCGGAAATTGATCGCGATTACCTTATCCCAGGTATCGGGCGTGCTCTGGATGAAAGGTTCGAGCTTGTCCCACCCGGCGTTATTTACGAGGATATCGATTCCGCCGAAGTCGGCGACGACTTTCTGAACAGCTGCTGTCGCGCTGTCCAGACTGGTCACGTCGACCTTGACGGCGATAGCCGAGTCGCCAGCGGCGACAATCTCTTTCGCTGTGCTCGCTGCCGCATCCGCCTGAATATCCGCGATAGCTACCTTGGCGCCCTCTTCGGCGAGTCGCGTCGCGAGCGCGCGTCCGATTCCCTGCGCGGCACCTGTAACGATCGCCACTTTATCCTTGAGCCGAGTAATTCCCGCAGCCATTAACTTCCTCCGAACTTCATCGGGACCTTGGGCAAGATAGCGTATCCGAACGAGAAAGGTTAACCGTCGCGTTGGCTCTGGTGTGGCACGCCATTGTATAGGTGCTCAAAGCGCAGGAGGTTTCAGACGATGGCAATCGATTACAGCGAGTACGAATTTCTCAAGGTCGACGTGAAGGATCGCGTGGCGACTCTGACGATCAACCGACCCGATCGACTCAACGCGGTGAACGGCCCGCTCCATCATGAGTTGGAACAGATCTGGATCGATCTGGCAGCTGATAAGGACGTGAATGCGATTATCTTCACGGGCGCGGGGCGTGCATTCTGCGCCGGTGGCGACGTGAAGGGGATGGCCGAGGGCGGCTTCGCAGGCAGCGAAGGAAGCAAGGGCCGTGGACGCGGTCGCGGCGCAATTCAGGCCGCCAACGGGCGCCGGCTGGTCGAGAATATGCTCGACGTTGAGCAGCCGATTATCGGCGCGATCAACGGCGACGCGATCGGGCTCGGCGCAACGCTGGCACTGCTATGCGATATCACGGTGGTATCTGAGAAGGCTCGCTTTGCCGATACACACGTGAAGGTCGGCGTGGTCGCGGGCGACGGCGGCGCAGTGATCTGGCCGCTGCTAATTGGACCCCATCGCGCGAAGGAATTCCTGATGCGCGGTCATTTTATCAATGGCGCGGAGGCTAATCGGATCGGGATGGTGAATTACGCCGTGCCGCAGGAACAGGTGATGGCGAAGGCGCAGGAACTCGCTCAGGAACTCGCCGATGGGCCGACCTTCGCTATCCGATGGAGCAAGCTTGCGGTGAACAAGTGGCTTAAGGATCAGGCGAATCTGATCATGGATACCGGCTTGGCCTACGAGATGATGACCTTCAACACCTGGCATCATAAGGAAGCGGTTCAGGCCTTTGTCGAGAAGCGCAAACCAAACTTCGTAAAGGAGCCCGAGAAATAAGGACGTGGAAGAGGATATCCCTTGGGAAGGTCGTGCTGATGACGCCGCATGGGCTTTCGCTCATGAATTCCTCGAACTCAGTCGTAGCAATCTCTACGCATTAAATGCGTAGGATTCGATTATAAACACGCTGATGACGGAGCTCTGGGATAATGGCTTCAGCCAATCGGAGCTAAGAAGCGCGTTCGAGCAAGCACTCGCTGATATGCCTCGGTACGCTGCGAGTGCAGAAAGCAGAGGCGAGGGCTGGCGACGAAGCTAATTTGCATGGATAGCGAATGAGCCTCTGATCACACGATTTTTGGCGCCCTT
This sequence comes from Binataceae bacterium (SeqCode), assembly GCA_035541875.1. Lineage (GTDB taxonomy): Bacteria > Desulfobacterota > Binatia > Binatales > Binataceae > JAJPHI01. Next base: position 122,461 of record DATKML010000051.1, on the reverse strand, counting down.
TCTTTAGGGAACTGGTGGGGCGTTAGGTAATGTTCTCAGATGCTGCGCGTGGAGCAGGAATTCCTGCGCGAACGCGGACGCATCGCCCCAATGGGCCGTCGCTTGGCGAACCTCGTCAGGCGACGGCATCCGGCCCTCGAAATAGACTTTGCCGACCGCCTTGCGGACGCCGAGATCGCCTGCCGATACGCGCGGGCGACCAAGCGTGCGAGCGAGCGTCCACTCGGCGCTCCATAGGCCGAGTCCACGAACAGCCGTGATCGCGGCGATAACCTCGTCATCGGTCATCGCTCGCAGACGTTCGATAGTGAGACCCTCGGTCATCGCACGAGCGACGTTGATCACGTACTCAGCCTTGCGCGTGGTGAATTGCAGCTCGCGGATATCGGCGACTTTCAGCGACGCGAGGCGCTCTGGATTCAGGCTATAGACGAGACGACCGTCGATTTCGTGCGCATCGCCGAAGCGCTCCGCGAGTCGCCGTCGCACAGTGGCGGCCCAGCGCAGATTAACCTGTTGCGCACTGATCGCTCGGATCAGTGCCACGAGCAGCTCCGGATGCAATATTGGGCGTAACCCGCGATGCAAATCCGCGAGGCGTCCGATCGCAGGATCGGTCGTGGATAGCTGCTGAAAGGCTGCCGATAGCGGTCGCAGCGATTGCGTGATCGTTTCGGTCACCGGCGCTTCGTCGGCGCTATCCTCGATCACGACCGAGAGACAGGGCTTTTCAAGGTCCTCGTTCGGGCGAAAGGCGTAGGGAATGGATCGCATGCCGACGCGGATCGTGCGCAGTAGCCACCTGCCGTCCCAACGATCGAGCAGATCGTCGCCTGAGCGGCGGAATATCTCCAGCGAAGCCGGAAAATCGATCGGCCCGACGAGAGACAGCTCAAAGCGGTAGGGCGGCGGCATCGCTCGCAAGGTTACACGATCGTGCTGGAGATTCGCATTTGAAGGGACGCCTTGATGGAATCGTGGCTGTCGTGCGATTGTGCGCCATAACTCAAATCACGCAGGTATTGCCATGGCGGATGAAGTAGTAAAAGTCGAACGCGCGGAAAATTATCTGACCCTCACATTGAACCGTCCCGAGAAGCGCAACGCGCTTAATCGCGCGATGATCGAGGGGCTCGACGCAGCCTTTGGCTCGGTCGAGAACGATAAAGCGATCCGTGCGGTGATAATCCGAGCCGAGGGACGCGACTTCTGCTCGGGGCTCGACCTGCGCGACCTGGAGCAGACCGGTCCTGGCGGTATTCCGTTCGATAAGATCATCCAGCGCCTTGGTTCCTGCCCGGTGCCGACGATCGCCGCTATCCATGGTCAGGCACTGACTGGTGGGCTGGTGATGTCGCTCTTCTGTGACCTGCGTATCGCCGCATCGAGCGCGCGCCTCGGCATGACGCCGGCGCGTATCGGCTATCTGCCGACCTACTGGATCTTCCGTAAATTTATCGAGACGATCGGACCGGCTAACGCCGCCGAAATTCTCTATCTAGCCGATCCCGTCGATACCGCTCGGGCGCGTGAGATGGGACTGGTGCACAAAGTCGTTCCCGATGCGGAATTGGGAGCTGCGGCGACAGCCTGGGCGACCAAGATCGCAGGGAACGCGCCGCTCTCGGTCCGTGCGATGAAGCAGACGATCGCACGTGTGATGAGCACGGCGTTCGAGGTTGAGCATAAGGACCTCGACGAGCTGGGGATGAAAGTCCGGACCAGCAATGATGCAAAAGAGGGCGTTCGCGCCTTTCTCGAAAAGCGCAAGCCGGTTTGGAAAGGCGAATAAGACGACTGCGGCAATCTCGCTGCTAAACCTCGATTGTGCCTAGCGGAGAGCTGCGAGGGAAGTCTCCAGGATAGCGCTTCAGGGGGTTGTCGTGGCCTTATCGGCAACGGCTATAGGGCCGGTGTCTGGACGTTGAACGGCTTTAGCTGAAGGCTTCGTAGGTAACTAGAATTAAAGAGAGAAGAGGAAACAACAATATGAGCGCAGGCACATCTGCGAAGCTTCGTTTCGGTCTCTGGTACGACTTCCGCAATCCGCCGCAATGGAAGCAGCCGTTCGATCGACTCTACAACGAAATCCTCGACCAGATCGCTTGGGGCGAGCAGCATGGCTTCGATGACGTCTGGCTTTCCGAGCATCACTTCATCGAGGATGGCTATTCGCCGGCGCTGTTACCTATTGCGGCAGCGATCGCTGCGCGGACCAAGACTATCCGCATCGGCACCGCCGTGATGCTGCTGCCGTTCCATAACCCGGTGCGGTTGGCTGAAGATGCGGCCACGGTCGATGTAATCTCGGGGGGGCGCTTCGAGTTGGGCGTTGGCACCGGCTATCACGTTGATGAATTCGAAAGTTTCGCGATTGCGCGCAAGGAGCGCGGCGGTCGGACCAACGAAGGCCTCGAAATCATTCGCCGCCTATGGGAAGGCGAGACAGTCACCTACAAAGGCAAGTATTTCGAAGTGAACCATGCCCGTCTCACGCCGGAGCCGATTCAAAAGCCGCGACCCCCGATCTGGGTTGGTGGCTTTACGCCGCCGGCTATTCGTCGGACGGCGAAATACGCCGATGGTTTTATCGGTGTCGGACCGCTCGCGGCAGCGTATCAGCAGCTGGTGCAGGAATTACAGAAGTTGCATAAGCCGACTGACAATATCCGCTTGGCCGGGGGCCATTTCTGGCTGCTTCCTTCGAACGATCCTGAGAAGACGTGGAACGAGGCCGCCGACCACGTCATCCACCAGGTTAATGACTACTCCCGTTGGATGGTCAAGTCCGGCGATCCGGTCGCCTTTCCGCACCTCCGCGACCGCGCTCATCTGCGCGAAACCGGCATTCTTCAGGTCCACGATGTCGACACGTGCATAAAGATGATTCGCGAGTATGCGAGTTCCGTTCCGCTGACGCATTACTATTCGTGGACCTTGCCGCCCGGGCTTCCCACGCGTTGGGTACAACCCCATCTGGAGCTTTTCACGAAGAAGATTATCCCGGCCTTTCGCTAAGCCTCGGGAAATCGTGAGGCGTTGATCGAAGGGCAGAGCAAGAAAAGCTCGGAGGCGGTTAAGGTATCGTTCGCGTTATAGGTATCGGCCGGGTATCGCAGGCGTTTGCAAAACGGCGCGCCTCGATGCGAGTCTGGCCAAGATTAAGCGGAGGCAATTACGATGGGCGTTGCAGAAAATAAAGAAGTAGTTCGCAAGATGGGTGCGGCCAAGAGTCTCGACGAGATGCTGGCGACGATGGCCGAAGACGTGCGCTGGACGATCCAGGGCAGCACCAAATACTCGCTGGTCATGAACGGAAAGAAGGAGATCGTCGACAAGCTCCTCAAGCCAATTACCAGCGAGCTGGAGAGCATGGGCCAGAGCCACGTCGACAATGTGATCGCGGAAGGCGATTACGTCGTCGTGCAGCAGCACGCGACTGGCCGTAAGACCAAGACGGGGAACCCTTACAACAATATTTATTGTCTGGTCTTCAAGGTGATCGACGGCAAGATCAAAGAGATTAACGAATATCTCGATACCGAGATGGTCACGTCTGCTTTCGGACGGTAGAGAAGTATAGTAAGCAGCCGATTCGATCCAAACGGAGTCCTTCTGTCGCCCTTCGCGCTTGGCTACCGCGCGAAGAGCCCTCATTCCGGGATGCCCCGTGCGCCAGACAATGAAAACGCGCGGGAATGACAAGCATTAAACTAACCAACTGAGATTTGGGAGAGTTTTTGATGGCTGGGGAAGTGCTCACGCTAGAGCGCAAACAAAATTACGCGATTATCACGCTGAATCGTCCCGAGAAGCGCAACGCGTTGAACGAGGCGATGCTGCGGGCACTCGACGACGCGATCGTCACAATCGAGAACGACAAGGAGATCCGCGCCGCGATTATCCGCGGCAACGGCGGCAGCTTCTGCTCGGGGCTCGATTTGGCGGAGGCAGAGAAGCTCGAGGGCGGGCATAGTCCGGTCGGAATCGAGCGCGTGTTCCACAAGCTGGAGAACGTCTCTGTGCCGACAATCGCTGCGATGCATGGTTCGGCATTGGCGGGTGGTTGCGAGCTTGGGCTCCATTGCGATCTGCGGATTGGCGCCGAAGACCTGCGGATGGGAATGACCGTCGCGCGCGTAGGCCTACTGGTGCCCTACGACTTCATTCGCAAGCTGATCGAGGTAATCGGTGCGGCGAACACCGCACAGATCATCTATACGGCGGAACCGGTCGATGCGAAGCGCGCCCTCGCGATGGGCATGGTGCACGAGATCGTTCCGAACGCGAAGCTCGAAGAAGCCACCGTCGCACTGGCGCAAAAGATTTCGGCGAACGCACCTCTATCGCTCCGCACGATGAAGAAGAGCCTGCGTCGCAACATGAGCGAATCCAACAACGCCTATCACGAGGATATCCTGGAGATGGGGCGGATGGTTCGCGCGAGCAAGGACGCAAAAGAGGGTATCCGCGCCTTCCTCGAGAAGCGCAAGCCCAATTGGACCGGCGAATAATAAAAGCATCAAACCGTTTAACCGGGTCAGATTAGTCACATCGAAAGGAATCGAAACATGCCGAAACTATATGGCGCGCCCGTCTCCCCCTTTGTTCGTAAAGTGATGGTCTCCCTTGCGGAGAAGGGTATCGCGCACGAACTGGAACCAGTTAATCCATTCGCGGCAGGCCCGGATTATCGAAAGATCAGCCCGCTCGGGCGCATCCCGGCCTACCAGGACGGCGACTTAACGATCGCGGATTCGTCCGTAATCCTGCTCTACCTCGAAAAGGCGCATCCGACGCCGTCACTGCTCCCGAGCGACGCCCGTGACTATGCGCGTGCGCTCTGGTTCGAGGAATACGGCGACGGAGGTCTCGGCCCTATCATTGGCGCGAATATCTTCCGCCAGCGAATCGTTGGTCCACGACTCTTCAAGACACCGACCGACGAAGCCGTAGTGAAGCAGGCTCTGACCGAGGATCTGCCTCCGATGTATGACTATCTCGAAGGTCAGCTGGGCAGTGGCGAAGGTCTGGTCGGCGGACGTTTTTCGATCGGCGATATCAGCGTCGTCACCCAGTTCGCCAACCTGGTCATCTCGGGCGAGAAAGTCGACGCGGCGCGTTGGCCGAAGCTCGCAGCGTACGTCGATAAGACTCTGGCGCGACCGTCGTTCGCGGCAGCCGTGGCAGCATCCCGCAAGATGCTCGGATTGTAATAGCGCCGGAAGCTCTGGAGATTAGTTAAGCGGGAGGTCGCATGGCGAGCCCATTCCATACCGAACCAGTCGATGCCACGTTCGGAGCCGTTATCACAGGAATCAAACTGGCGTCTCTCGACGACGGATCCTGGCAGGCTCTATACCACACGTGGTTAAAGTACGCACTACTCATCTTCCCGGAACAGCATCTTAGCCGCGAGGAGCAGGCAGCCTTTGCCAAGCGCTTCGGGAAGCTGGAGTTCGAGCTTGGGCGGCTCACTAACGTCGAAGCCGACGGTACTGTTATCCCCGAAACCGAGGACAGCGACCGCATAAAAGTTCTCAAGGGCAATATGGGTTGGCACAGTGACAGCACCTATATGCCGTTGCAGGCCAAGGGCGCTGTCTTCAGTGCCCGCGTAGTTCCGGCTGCCGGTGGAGAGACCGAATGGGCCGATATGCGCGCAGCCTACGATGCTCTCGATGACGTACTAAGAGCCAAAATCGCGGACCTCGCCGCCTATCATTCGTTCTATTTCAGCCAAGCCAAGCTGGGGCATACGCCCAGGAAAGGCAGCGATTACAATGGGTACGGCTTTCACGATGGACCAGTGCCGCTGCGTCCGATCGTCAAAGTCCATCCCGAAACTGGTCGCAAATCATTGGTTATTGGTCGGCACGCACACAATATCCCGAACATGGATCCCAAGGACTCCGAGAGCCTTCTACAGGAGCTGATGGATTTCGCGTGTCGCCCGCCGAGGCTCTATCGACACAACTGGTCGGCCGGCGACGTCGTGATCTGGGACAATCGCTGTCTGCTTCATCGAGCGATGCCTTGGGACATGAAGGAGCCGCGCGTGATGTGGCATACGCGGATCGCAGGCGACCCCGTCAGCGAAGCAGGCGTTAACTGAAAAGTTCTAGTGACTAGAGGGAAACTGGCGCGGAGTTAGCTCCGCGCCAGCGCTTTTCGTAGAGCAGTGACGTTCTGGACCAACTGGCTTGGCAGGTTCAGCGTGCCCGCGACATTCGAGTAAGGATACAGCCGACCATTGATATGCGCGTGCAGCGGAAGTCCCGCGCCCTGATGAATTTCGTAATCCAGCGGCAGCGGGCCCACCGTATGCAGGATGCGGAAAATCGCGCGTGCAAAATTGGTCAGTTGCTCCGATGATAGATCCGTCAGCATCCCGCGAAATGCCGGCATCACTACGTCGTAGCTGCGCGGAAACGCCCCGACAGGGCTCGCGTAGCTGACGACGCCATCGCGCCATTCGATTAGCAGACCAATCTCTTCGACCAGATTGATCAGATCGCGCCAGAGAGTCGGATTTTCGCGCTCGGCTCGGGCTTCCGCTTCAACGGCGGGCAGCGGCTGAGGCGATCCAATTACCTGCTGATGAGGATGCGGTTGCGACGCGCCGGACTCGCGGCCCTGGTTCTTGCGGATGATTACCGAGTGGATCGAGGGATTGGAGAAAACCCGTTCCATCAGATGGACGTCGGTTTTGATCAGATGGAGAAAGTGCTCCTCACCGAGCACGCCGGTGTACATCAGATCATTCACCGAGCGCGGACTATCGAGAAAGTGGCGCGGGTCTTCAACAACTATATAGGACTCGTTGCGGCCTCCGGTAAGCCCCTCCGGAATCCGCGGAAAGAGATTATTGAAGACTCGTACGACCCAGTTGGCCTCGGGAAGGATGGGCGCTCCTTTCCATCCGGGGAATTCGTCGCGGGTGACACGTAAAAGCTCCGGCGGGGCCTGCTCCTCGTTGCCCGGACAAAAAGGGCATACGCGAACGGCCTGCTGCAGAGCTTTGGTATCGGGCGGCGGCGGAGTGGGATTCAGCTCTTCACGTCCGCCGAGCGTAAACGCGAAGCTCTTGCCGCGCACGTCGACGACGTAAGAGATCACGCCGGTGATGGGGTTCTTAATCCAGACGAGCGAGCCGTCACGAATCTCGTATTCGAGCGCCATATCGTAGGACACACTTTAAGCACGGGCGGGTGTTTTCATTCAACGAGGTGCGGGTGCCAGTGCTCGAAAAACCCGGCTTGACTCATCGATGCCCCTGTTCCATCATAATTCTTAGCTGATAGGCCTTAATTCGCATTTGGGTCTGGCGTCTCGCGGAAGCGGGCACCAGGCTTTTTTTTGGCCAAAAGTTCGCCAATTTGATGGCGGCTTTATCGCGTCGACGCCCCGAACCGATTAGAATCGCTGGGCCAACGCAAAACGTAGCAACAGTGAAGAAATATCTATTTACCCCAGGACCCGCGCCGGTTCCGCCCGAAGTTCTGCTCGAAATGGCGCAACCGATCATCCACCATCGCACTCCGCAGTTCAGTGCGGTGCTCGATGCGGCTCGTGAGAAGTTGAAGCCGTTGTTCGGTACGAAGCAGGAGGTAATCCTGCTGGCCTCGAGCGGCACGGGCGCGATGGAAGCGTCGGTGACCAATCTCCTGCAACCCGGCGACGAAGCGATCTTCGTGAACGGCGGCAAGTTTGGGGAGCGATGGGGCAAGTTGATCCAGGCTTTCGGCGCGACGGCGCGTGAAGTGAAGGTCGAATGGGGGCAGGCGGTGCGTCCCGAGCAGATCGAGGAGGCGCTGCGAGCCCATCCGACGGCACGGGCGGTCTTTGTACAAGCCAGCGAGACCTCGACCTGTACCGTGCATCCGGTGGCAGAGATCGCATCCATTACCCGCAAACGCGAGACAATGCTCGTGGTCGACGGAATTACCTCGGTCGGAGTCTTTGAACAGAAGATGGACGAGTGGGGTATCGACGCCCTGGTTACCGGAAGCCAGAAAGCGCTGATGCTGCCGCCGGGGCTCGGCGTGATTGCCCTGTCGGAGCGAGCACTGGAACGCACCAAGACCAACAAGACGCCGCGCTACTACTTCGATTTGAATCGCGAGCTCAAGGCGCAACGCGATGAGCATACGACGGCCTATACGCCTGCTGTGTCATTGATTTTTGGCTTGAACAAAGCGCTCGACATAATCCATGGGGAGACACTGCCTAAGGTCTTTGCGCGACATGATCTCATGGCCCGCGCGACCCGTGCGGCAGGTGCGGCTATCGGTTTAGCTCCGATCGCCCCTGATGCGCCCGCGCCCAGCGTCACCGGATTGCTCACTCCGTCGGGACTCGACGGCGGCAAACTGGTGAAGATGATGCGCGACGACTGTGGTGTGTCGATTCAAGGCGGCCAGGACCATATGAAGGGCAAGCTCGTGCGTATCGGGCACATGGGCCATCTCGGCGTCTTCGATACGTTGGTCGTTATCAGTGCGCTGGAGTTGGGACTTGAGCGCCTCGGCTATAAGCTGACGCGCGGCGCCGGAGTCGCAGCCGTACAAAATCAGATCGCGCAAGCTGACGCATAAGTTTTATGGCGGAAACCTTTCGCATACTTCTCAGCGATTCGCTCGCCCCTCAGGGCCTCGACGTCCTGAAGCGCGACGACCGTATCCAATTCGACGTCAAGACGGGTATGAAGCCTGCTGAACTGGCGGAGATAATCGGGTCGTATCAGGCGCTGATTATCCGCAGCGGGACGCGCGTGACCCGCGAGATTATCGATCGTGCCGATTTGCTCAAGGTGATCGGTCGCGCCGGTGTCGGCGTCGATAACGTTGACCTCGAAGCGGCAACGCGGCGCGGTATCGTCGTGATGAACAGTCCGCTCGGCAACAGCGTAACGACGGCCGAGCATACGATCTCGATGATGATGGCGATGGCGCGTCATATCCCGGCGGCGAACGCGGCGCTGCTCGCTGGGAAGTGGGAGCGCAGCAAGTTCACCGGCACGGAAGTCTGTAATAAGACGCTCGGCGTCGTCGGGCTCGGCAATATCGGGCGGATCGTGGCAGATCGCGCGATGGGCCTGAAGATGAAGGTGATCGGCTACGATCCGATTTTGACGGCGGAGGCTGCCGCCCGCGTCGGTATCGAGAAGGTCGAGCTAGAGGAAATCTTCCGTCGCGCCGATTTCATCACGGTGCACACGCCACTCACCGACGAGACGCGCGGCCTTATCGATGCGGCCGCGTTCGCGATGATGAAAAAGGGCGTGCGTATCGTTAATTGCGCGCGCGGCGGAATCGTCGACGAAGGCGCATTGCTTGAGGCGCTCCAGTCGGGCAAAGTCGCCGGCGCGGCGCTCGACGTGTTCGTCGAAGAACCGCCCCCGACGGATCATCCTCTGCTGCGTCATCCGAATGTAACCGCGACGCCCCATCTTGGTGCGGCCACGGACGAAGCGCAGGTTCAAGTCGCCGTCGATATCGCTCATCAGGTGCTGGATTTCCTGACTGAGGGAACGATCCGATTTGCGGTTAATATCCCGGCCCTGAGCGTGCAGGAGCTGGAGACGATTGCGCCGCATCTGCAACTCAGCGAAAAGCTGGGACAGGCGGTTGCGCAGCTCGTGAACGGCTCGCCAGAACACGTAACGGTGGGCTTTACCGGTGAAGCGGCGAATCTCCGCGGCGAGCCGATTATCGCAGGGGCGTTGAAGGGGTTGCTGAGCGGCTTTCTCGATCAGAATCTCAACTATGTGAGCGCCCCCTTTATCGCCCGTGAGCGTGGTATCACCGTGACCGAGACGCGATCGCGGGAATCGTCGGATTACATCAATACGATCACGGTGACGGTGCGAACGGCGAAGGGTCAGCACGAAGTCGCGGGTGCAGTATTCGGTAGCCATGCGATTCGGATAATCCGTATCGACGGTTATCGGATCGAGGCGCCGACTGAAGGCTACTTCCTGATGCTGCATAACCGCGACGTTCCGGGGGTCGTTGGTGCCGTGGGCACGATGATCGGTGAGGCCGGCGTCAATATCGCGGGTTTGGAACTCGGGCGCGATCGAGCGGGCGGCATGGCGCTCAGCTTCTTCGAAGTTGATGGACCAGTTCCGGCGGCGGTGCTGGAAAAGCTCAAAACGCATCCGGCGATAGTCTCGGCGTCTACACTCCGGCTCTGAAGGATGGAAAACTCAATGACGCGATGGCCGCGGTGTGTAGTCCTGCGTCACGAACACCTCATATGACAGGCACAAAGCTTAAATGAATACGGTCGCGGTGGTGGGTGCACAGTGGGGCGACGAGGGCAAAGGCAAAGTAGTTGATTTGCTGGCGCACGACGCCGACGTTGTGGTGCGTTTTCAGGGCGGTAACAACGCTGCCCATACGCTTGTCGTCAATGGCGAAAAATTCATCCTGCGTCTGATTCCCGCGGGTGCACTGCACCCCGGGAAAGTCTGCGTCATCGGCAACGGCACCGTGGTGGATCCCGTCGCGCTGGTCAAAGAGATCGACAATCTGAAAAAGCGAGGTCGCAAGCTCGGCCCCGACGATCTGAAGATCAGCTACGATGCGCATCTCGTGATGCCGTATCATCGCGCGATCGATCGCGGTCGCGAAGCGCGCCTCGGCAAAAAGGCTATCGGGACCACCGGCTTTGGAATCGGTCCCACTTACGAAGACAAGATGGCGCGGGTCGGCCTTCGTTTCGATGACATGAACGATAAGGCTGCATTCCTCGAAAAGCTCGAAAAGAATATCAGCGAGAAAAACGCCTATATCAAAACGATCCTTAAGGCGAAGCCACTGAGTGCCAAGGAGATTGTCGAGACCGTTCTCAAGGCACGAAGCCGCCTACAGCGTTATCTCTGTGATACGCCCGAGTTTCTCAACGACGCGATCGCGTCGGGCAAGCGTATTCTGTTCGAAGGCGCGCATGGTGTGATGCTTGATATCGACCACGGTACCTATCCCTTCGTGACCTCGTCGAATTGCGGAGCCAGCGCCGTCGCGGGAGGTGCAGGGGTTGCGCCTCACAAGCTTCAAGCAGTGCTTGGAATCACGAAAGCCTATACGACACGTGTCGGCTCCGGCCCATTCCCCTCGGAGATTTTCGGCACGCTTGCCGATAATCTGCGCGAGCAAGGGGCAGAGTTCGGCAGCGCTACGGGTCGTCCCCGCCGTATCGGATGGGTCGATGCGGTCCTGCTGCGCCATGCAATCCGGCTGAACGGGATGTGGGGGCTCGCTCTTACCAAGCTCGACGTACTGACCGGCACCGATCCGGTTAAGATCTGCGTTGCATACGAGGTGCGTGGGAAGCGCTACGACGAGATTCCGGCCAGCAGGCGGATGCTCGAAAAGGTGAAACCGATTTATGAGGAGATGCCTGGTTGGCGCGAGGATGTCTCCAGCGCTCGCAGCTTCGATCAGCTACCCCCCAACGCGCAACGCTACCTGAATCGAGTCCGCGAACTATGCGGAGCACGCCTTTCGATTATCGGAGTGGGCGCCGCCCGAGACGCGACGATCGTCCTCGAAAATCCGTTCGAGGTTTAACCGGTAGACGCCTGGTATGCGCAGCCGTTTAGGCCGCGCATACTGCTGCGAGACTTGAGATCGCGACGCCGCGGCGGCCTTGCCGGATATCGTTGCGATCGAAGCCGTTGGTGCAGTAACCTACCGAGATTCCGGTCACCGGATCGCCCCATCCGATTTGTCCGCCCGCGCCGCCATGCCCGAAAGCAATCGGCGACGTGGCGCGTCCGAATCCGCGATAGTTACTGAAACCGTCGTCGCCCGCGATAACGACACCAAGCGCGCGATTACACTTGTACTTGAACACGGGATCGAAGTAGTCGCCTGAGCGGACGCGCAGGGCTTCCTTGAGGACTTCGGGTTTCCAGATGCGTTCGCTATTGATCGGTTCATTGTGCAACAAGCCCTGATAGAAGAGGGCTAACTCGGCCGCAGTCATGATACCGCCACCGCCCGGTACGCCGGATTCGCGGACGATTGGATCATTGAAACCTAAAATCGCGTCTTCGGTCACTTCGGTCTCCGGCGGCGGAGGAAGTCCCATCTTCTCGTAATCGGCGGCGGTCAACGCGTCACCGACGTGCACGATATCGGCGATTCGACCTTGTTCCGCTTTCGGCCGACCCAGTCGTAGCTCGGGCAACCCGAGCGGTGCCGCGATTCGCTGCGCAACGAAATCGCGGAAATCGAGCCCGGATTGCCGCCGGATGATCTCGCCCAAGACCCAGAATGCCGACGTAGCGTGATAGACGAAGCGTTGTCCGATGGGAAACTGCAGTTTCCACGCCTTGAACCGTTCAAGCATCACGTCGCGGTCGAGCCATTGCGGCTGCGCATAGCTGGCGAAGGGGAAGCCGCCGGTATGAATCAGTAGTTGTTCGACCGTGATCGCCTCTTTGCCGTTCGTCCCGAATTCCGGAACAATCTCCGCCGCTCGTTGGTTAACGTCGACCTTGCCTTCGCCGATTAGAATCCATATCGCAGCCGAGATGATCGCCTTCGTGCAGCTGAAAACGCAGTAGAGCGTGTCGTTTGTGGCGGGCAGATCCTGACCGCCCTGGATGGCGCGACCGAAAGTCTTCATCGCGCCGATCTTGCCGTTCCGTGCGATCGCTAGCTGACACGACGGCAACAGCCCATCGACGACTTCGCGCTCAGCACGCTGAAAGAGCGCTTCAACTTTCTCGGGATCGAGTCCGATCTCGCGTGGATCTCCGATAATGCGATTCGCTAACGACATGAGGCTTTGGCTCCAGCGGATTAATTCCGCCATTGATACACGAAATGGCGGCGAGCGAAAGCCCGATTAAAGGTTGGGGCCTTGGCCGGAGACCCATCCGGCGCGGTCGGGCAGGGTAGTGCGGACGATCTCGCAGATCGGCAGTTCAGAAGGAGCGAGTTGCGCTACGGCCTCATCGACACGGACGAACTCGGCGCCGCGGTCCTTCAGGGCTTTGAGCAGTGCGACGAACGCGTCGAGCTGACCCATCCCTTCGGTCTCAGCATGAATCGTATGAACGTTGAGCGTATCCTCTCGCATCTGGCGGAGATAGTATTCGGCCACGGATCCGGCTTCCTCGACGGCGGGCGTCCCCATCACTTCGTCGAGTGTCGGCAGCGTGGTCGGTATTTCGATCGTTTCAAGCACGGTGCTGCCGATGCGGCATCGGAAGGGCACACGCCCGCGCGTATCGCTGCGATAGCTGAGATGGAAATTATCGAGGAGGCGAGACGCGGTTTCGCTCGTACGCCATCCCGGCGCGGCGAAAGCCTTCGGCGCCTCGCCCAATATCGCACGAAAGACCTCGGCGGCTTCCTCTACTTCGGCACGTACCTGAGCCTCGGGTAGCTCGCCGATGTGGTCCTGCCAGAAGACGTGATCGTAACCGTGCAGGCCGACTTCGAAGCCTGCCTTCGCGAGGTCGCGGATCACTTCCGGATAGGCGAGGGCGATGGGCCGCGAGGGCAGCAACGTTCCGGACAGCACCGTCCGCAACCCGTACATCGCGACGGCGTTGGTCCGACGCATCTTGGTCAGAAAGCCCGGATTCCGAAACGCACGCACGATCGCGCGGCCGGAATTATCCGGGCCCATCGCGATATAGAACGTGCCGGTGATCCCGAGATCGACGAGCGCGCGATGAAGTCGAGGTACACCTTCGCCGAGACCCTGATGGGTATCGACGTCGATTTTAAGCGCAACCTTCAGGCGTTCGCTTCCTTGCGGAACCAGTCCATCGTTAGTTTGGTGCCGTCGCGCAACGAGACTTTCGGCTCGATTCCCAGCAGCTTGCGCATCTTGGTGTTATCCGGCACCCGTCGCGGAATATCCTCATAGCTGTTGCCGTAGACCTGCTCCTGCGAGACAAACTTGATCTGCGATTTGCAGGGCCCGTAGAGCTCAAGCATCAGCTTGGCAAACTCCAGTACCGATGTTTCCACATCGATGCCGATATTGATCGCTTGGCCGTCGGCGTTGCGATTAAGCCCGGCTTCGATCGTCGCCGATACGGCGTCGGTAACGTAGGTGAAGCATCGCGTCTGGGAGCCATCGCCGATAACGGTTAGATCGGCGCCGCGCAGCAACTGTCCCATGAAAATTGTGAACAGGCGGCCGACATCAACCTTATCGAGGCGTGGGCCATAGATATTGAAGAAGCGGACCACCGTCACCGGTAGGCCGAGCTTGTGATAGGCGAAGCAGAAGTGCTCGCCGACGGCCTTCGAGGTTGAGTAACACCATCGATCGATCGTGGTCGCACCGAGCACGCGATCATCGTCCTCTTTCCAGGGTACCTTCGGGTTGCGGCCGTAGACTTCGGAGGTCGAACTGAAGACGACTTTCTTGCCGTATTTGTATGCGGCCTTCAGCAGATTCTGGGTGCCGTTCACGTTTACGTTGAGCGTCTCGTAAGGGTCGCCGACGTAATGTTCGACACCGACCACGGCTGCGAGGTGATAGATAAGATCGACGCGGGCGGCCAGGCTGTCGAGCAGTTCGATATTGAAAATCGAGTCGTGGACGTAATGAAAGCGGGGCTCGTTCAGCAGGTGGCGCACCTTCGCGATTGAACCGGTGTCGAGTACAAAAACCTCGTCGCCGCGTGCGATAAACCCATCTGCCAGATGCGAGCCTAGAAAGCCCGCACCACCTGTGATCAAAACCCGCATGTGACCTCCTCTTACTGCAGCCGCTTATTATGCCAGTTAGCGAGCGCCTCTGCTGCGTGGCGCTCGGCCTGATGATCGAATTGCACGGATTGCACCAAAAGGCTTCCGTCTCCCGCGGCGACTTCAACGCTGTTGCCAGGACCGGGGCGGATAATGGTGCCGGGCTCACCACTATGTCCCGTCTCCGACGCGATTCGCGCAGCCCAGATAATCAGCTTTTGCCCATTCGCCAGAGTGAACGCCCCGGGATACGGATGCGTGACGGCGCGGATCAAGTTGAAAATACGGCGTGCCGTCCACGACCAATCGATCTTGCCATCTTCGGGTCGTCGTCGACCGAAGTAACTGCCCGCCTTCAGATCCTGCGGATGACGCGGCGCGGTTCCAGCGACGATCTGCGGATGGTATTCGCGGATCAGCTGAGCCCCGAGCGGCACGATCTTGCGATAGAGCGTCAGTGCCGTGTCTTCGTCTTCGATCGCGACGGAGAGCTGCGCCACGATATCGCCGGCGTCGGCACGCTCGACCATGTGATGGAGCGTGATGCCGCCTTCTTTCTCGCCGTGGACGAGCATCCAGTTCACCGGCACGCGACCGCGATACTTGGGGAGCAGCGACCCATGCAGGTTGTAAGCTCCCAGCGGTGCGGCCTCCAGCACGGCTTTCGGCAGCAGACTTCGATAGTACGCCGAGTAGATAACGGCCGGGTCGAGCGACCGAACCAGCGCCAATTCCGCATCACCGATCGTTTCGGGCGTGTAGACGGGGATCGCGTTGGCCTTCGCCAGTTCGGCGCAGGATCGCCACCAGATTTCCTCACTCGGTGAATCCTGATGCGTAAACAGCGCGGCGATCGGTGCTCCAAGCTTCAGCAGTTCTTCGATCAGGACGTAGCCGGCTTCGTGATAGGCGAATAGGACGCAGCGCGCGCGGCGCACGTCCCGGACGATTTCACTCATTGGAGATGGTGTGACTCAGCCGCTCGTGTGCCTGATTCGCTTTGGCCATGCACCTGGCGAACAATAAAGGTCGGGCGTCGCCGCACTTCAAGATAGATACGATTGATGTACTCACCGATTACGCCGAAGGCGAGAAAAACCAATCCGAAAAAGAAAAACGCGATCGCGAAGAGGGTCCACAGCGCACCTTCCTGCTGCGGGCCGAAGACCAATCGATGGATCACGAGGATGGTGCCGAGCAGCGTCGCGAGGAACGAGATGCCGATACCGAACAGGCTCAGCACCTGTATCGGGAAATTGGAGAAGCCGGTAATCAGATTGACGCTGAGATGCGCCAATTTGAAGATGCTGTATTTCGATTCGCCAGCCGCGCGCTCCGCATGGGAGACGGGAAGTTCGGCGACCCTCTTCGCGAAAGAGTTTGCGAGTGCGGGAACGAAGGCGAATTTCTCATCGCAGGCGACGACCGTATCGACGATATGCTTGCGGTAGGCGCGCAGCATGCAACCGTAGTCATGCATCGAGACGCCGACGATCATCGAAGTCAGATGGTTGTGCAGCCGCGAGGCCATCCTTCGATAGCTGCTGTCCTGGCGTTCCTCGCGCCATCCACCCACTACATCATTGCCCGCCTCGATCGCCGCAATCAGGCGCGGAATCTCCTCGGGCGGATTCTGCAGGTCAGCATCGAGGGTGACGACGATATCGCCGCGGCACTTGCTGAAGCCCGCTAGAATCGCGGAGTGCTGGCCGAAGTTGCGGGCCAGCTCGACCACGCGTACATGCTCGTCGTGGCTTGCAATCTCGCGCAGAAGGTTCAGCGAGATATCGACCGAGCCATCGTCGATGAAGATGACTTCATAGTCGTAGCCCAAGCTCTCCATCACCGGCTGGAGTCGTTTCCACAAAGTGGGCAGATTGGCTGCCTCGTTGTAAACCGGGATAACGACCGAAATCATCGCGGACGACTGCGGATGCTGTTCTGGCAGTGCTGCTATTTTACCTGAAGCGCTCAACCGGGCTCGTGCGGTCGCAACTCTAAGGTATCGATGCGACTGCGCAGCATTCTGACAAACGGATGATCTCAGTTAAAGACTGCCTCGACGCGA
Organism: Binataceae bacterium (SeqCode); assembly: GCA_035541875.1. GTDB lineage: Bacteria > Desulfobacterota > Binatia > Binatales > Binataceae > JAJPHI01. The sequence goes on along the minus strand of DATKML010000051.1, from coordinate 105,667 downwards.
AATGGCCCTTCGACATCGCCGGTTGATCTGGCGTCGGCGGGCTTGGAGACTGCATCACACTATGGGGTCGCGGCTCACTCGGAATCAGCGCCTGATGCTGACCGCTGGCATCGCTTGCCTGGTCTATTTTATCGGACTGGGCACCCCCGCTTTGTGGGAACCCGACGAGGGTCGTTATGCCGAGATCCCGCGCGAGATGGTGCTCAGCGGCGACTACGTTACTCCGCGCAACGATTGGGTCCGCTACTTCGAAAAGCCGCCGCTCGTCTATTGGACCAGCGCGGCTGCGATGAAACTGCTCGGGTCGACGCAATTCGCGGCACGATCGCAGGCGGCGCTCGCGAGTGTCGGCTCAGTCGTCGTGATGCAGATTTTGGCCGAAGCGATCGCGGGCGAAAGTATCGGTCTGCTCGCGGCGGCAGCCTTGGGTCTGAGCCCACTTTTTTTTATCTTCGGGCGCTTCGCGTCGCCTGATCCCTTGTTGGCCTTTTTCCTCACTGCCGCGCTCGGTGCCTTCTATTTCGCGGCCCGGGGTGATTTTCGCACCGGCGCCAGCCGCAAGTTGATGTTACTTGCATCCGCGATGCTCGCCTTGGGCACTTTGGCGAAGGGTCCTGTGGCACTGGTGCTAGGCGGAGGAATCGCGCTGCTCTGGATGGTGTTAGACGGGCGAGTGCGGCAAGTAATCGCGTTGCGCTGGCCCGAGTGTATCGCCATCTTTGCGGTGATCGTCGTGCCGTGGTTCGTGCTCGCGGCGAGTCGTAACCCAGGCTTTCTCGATTTCTTCTTCGTCCATGAGCATTGGCAGCGCTATCTGGAAAACACCGAGCACGGATGGGGGCCGTGGTTCTTTATACCCGTTGTGGTCGTGGGGATGTGGCCGTTCTTCTATTTTGTGCCGTCGGGAGTGCAAGCGCTCTGGAACACGGGATCGCACGAATCAGATCGCCGTCGGAGCGACCTTCGATTTCTGTTGATCTGGTTCGGCCTTATTTTCGCCTTTTTCTCGATTCCTCGTTCCAAACTCGGTGAGTACATCCTCCCTGGCATTCCACCGATCGCGATTCTTGCGGCTATCGGACTCCAGCGAATCTCTTCGGCTGAGCTGACCGCCGCAAAACGTCTTCTCCGTTGGTTCGCCGTTATCAGTGCGATTCCGCTCGTAGCGGTCTTGATAGCGCGCATTTGGTTTCTGCCGCGACTCGCGTTGCAGGGGACGAGCAACGCTCTTGTGATGAGCATCCAAGGGGACAGCCGCTCGATTGCAACCGATGCGACTCTGCTCGCGGTTTGTCTGGCGCTTCCAACGGCCTTCCTGCTGCTTGCTCGTCTTCTAAAGTGGCGGGCGGTCAGGATGGATCGAGTTTGTATCGCTGCGGCGGCGTTGGTTGCGGTTGTCGGAGCGAAGGTACGAATCGACATGCCGGGAGTGTCGTATCGCGAACTCGCGCGAGCGATCGGATCACGCATACAAAGCGGCTGTGCGTTGGTCTCTTACCATCACTTTGTTCAGTCGCTCCCGTTCTATACAGGAAGTCGTGAGATCCTGGCTGGCTTTCGGGGCGAGTTAGCACCCTTTGCCGATTCGCCCGATGCGGCGCCAAGCTTTATTTCAACTGATGAGGGCTTGGCGCATGACTGGTCGGCGGGCGCGTGTGTGGTGGTGATCGCTAATCGCTCAGATCTCACCCATCTAGAGACGATACTGACACCCAAGCCGGTAGCGATCGGTTGCGAAGGCAAGAAATTCGCGCTGATTAACCGCCAAGTGCCGTAAATCGACGAAAAATGCCACGAAGAGCTTGAAAAGCATTGAAATTTAGTCTTGGTTTCGACGCCAGCCGCCTATAAAATCACCGCCATGGAAGCGGTAGAGGCGGGGAGGACGCAAACTTTGAGCGATAAGACCGCGGCGGTGGCAAGTCCCGCAATCGTATCGAACAACGACGCCGAGACTAAACCTGAGCCGGAAAAGGATACGTCTGGTCTAGGTTCGTTTCTGACGGCTGCGCGCGAAAAGCGCGGTGTCTCGATCGAAGAAGCGATCCGCGAAACCAAAATTCCCGACCATTACGTGCGCATGATGGAGAGCAACAATTATTCGATGATCTCCGATCAGCTGTACGTTCTCCCTTTCCTGCGCCGCTACGCCGAATTCCTGAAGCTTGATCCCGAAGATATCGTGATGCGGTTTGTGCGCGAGGTGCAACGCGCCGACATAGTACAGCCTTCGCGATCTATAGAGCCGATCGAGATGGATCGGCGGCGGCCGCTGCCAAAACCGCGCAACTGGAGCCGCCCCGTTATCGCGGCGGCTGTAATCGCAGGGTTGGTGGCTATCTGGATAGCCGGTTCGCGCCATCATCACCGGGCGGCGGATAATCGCGCCACGGGCAACACCACGGATCAAAGCGCCAGCGCGCACTAAGGCAGCGGGGCGGTCGTCCGGCGTGGCGTTGAACTGGCACACGTACCGGATCAAGTGAAATGACTTCTCCGCGCAGGTGCGTTGCCGGAGCACTGGTTCTCCGCGACAAACGCAAAATCCGATTCCCTGCCGTGATGGGAATCCTCAATGTTACGCCCGATTCCTTTTCCGACGGCGGTCGCTTTCTCGATCCTCAGCGTGCACTTGACCATGCCCTGGAGATGGAGGCCGAAGGTGCTGCGATTATCGATGTGGGTGGTGAGTCGACACGCCCGCGAGGAGCGCGATCGCTCTCGATCGAAGAGGAAAGGGCTCGAGTAGAACCAGTCCTGCGACTGCTCGAGAAAAAGCTAAAGGTTCCGATTTCGATCGATACGCGCAAGGCAGCGATCGCGGAACTCGCTCTCGATCTGGGTGCGGCTATCCTCAACGATGTAAGTGCCTTTGAAAGCGATCCGGCTATGACTTCGCTGGCCGCCAGATCGGGCGCCGGAGTCGTCTTGATGCATATGCGGGGCGGGCCAGAGAATCATATGAAGTTGGCTCGCTATTCCGACGTCATTAATGAGGTGGTTGATTACCTAATACGGCGAGCACGGGCGGTAATTGCAGCAGGAGTCGCTAAGGATCGCGTCGTACTCGACCCCGGACTGGGCTTCGCCAAGACTGCCGGCCACAATCTGCAGTTGCTGAGAGGCCTGTCGCGACTCTGCAAATTAGGCTATCCCGTGTTAGTTGGGGCATCGCGCAAGTCGTTTATCCGGAAATGTGCGGGCGAGAGCGCCCTCGCGATTGAATCCGGCAATGCGGTCGTCAATGCCCTCGCGATCCTCGAAGGCGCAGCGATCGTTCGGGTGCACGATGTCGCGCAAACGGTTGCAGCAGTGCGGATGGCTGAGGCGATGAGGCAAGGGCGAATCTGATGCATACCTTCTTGCAGGTCTTGCCGAAACCACGCTGGCAGGACGTGGTCGACATTCTGATCGTGGCGTACATGATCTATCGAATCGCGCTGCTGATTCGTGGCACGCGGACGATGCAGATGGTCTTTGGTATCGCCGTTATCGGGATTGCATTCATTGCCTCGCAGCTTGTCGGCCTCTTTACTCTGAATTGGCTGCTCAATAATTTTCTCGGCTCCGCGATTATTATCCTGGTCGTTATCTTTCAGGCTGATATCCGTCGGGCGCTGACCGGTGTGGGAGCCCGCTCCTTTTTTGTCACGCCCAAGCGGGTTGCCGGTATCGCACAGGAACTCGCTTCGTCCGCCGAATGGCTTTCAGCTCGGCGGATCGGTGCGCTTATCGTGATCGAGCGCGAGGTCGGACTTCAGGATGTGGCCGAAACCGGACGTCTTATCGACGGTCGCGTTTCACCTGAAATGCTCGAAACGATCTTCATGCGAGGTTCTCCGCTTCATGACGGTGCGGTGATTATCAAGGGCGATCGGATCGTAGCCGCCGGATGTCTCCTGCCCTTGACCACGAATCCGAACGTCAGTTTGAAACTTGGCACACGCCATCGCGCGGCGATTGGTCTGACGGAAGACAACGACGCCGTGGTCGTGGTGGTGTCTGAAGAGGACGGTACGATATCGCTCGCTCGGCAAGGCGCGCTCGAGCGCGGACTAAAGGCTGAGCAGTTGCTCATGTCGTTGCGCGAACTTCCGGGGTAGGGGCAAGGGTATTGGCGGAAATGTCGGAGCAAGCGACTAAAGAGGTTCCATTGCCGCCGGTTCAACCCCGCGCGATGACGATGAGCCTTCGCCAAAGGATGGCTGCGGCCTGGGTGCGCCACAATATCGGTACTCGTATCCTCTCGCTCTTGCTCGCGATCGGCCTGTGGGTGTTCGTGAATGCCGGGCAGCGCGGCTCCCTGCAGTCATTCAATGTACCGATCAGCTACCGCAACATTCCTCCGCATTTCGTGATCACTAATCCGCATCCGGAGAGCGTAAAAATCGAAGTTTCCGGACCGCGGACTTTGCTCTCAATAATCGATGCGAACCGACTCACGGTGAAGCTCGATTTAACCGGTGTCGGCGTCGGGCAGGCCTCGTTCAAGATCGATCCCGATGCGTTCAGCCTGCCGCGCTTGACGACCCTGACGAGCATTACGCCATCCCAGATAATTCTTGAACTCGACAAAGTCGTGTCGCGCGAAGTTCCGACTCATCTCGCCCTTATGGGCAAAGTTGCCCAGGGCTATCGAATAGTTTCACTGGAGATGAACCCGCATACCGTCACAGTGCGAGGCCCGAGCAAAGATCTGGCTCATATCGATGAGGTAGAAAGTGAGCCGATTCAGCTCAGCGGTCTTACCGGCAATATCGAACGGATGGTACCGCTCGCTGAGCCGTCGGCCACTGTAAGGATTGATCCTTCTGAGGTTGGAGCGAAACTGGTTATTGGGCCAATCGAAGAGGATCGAGTCGTACGCGCCGTTCCCATCACCGTGCATAACAGCGCTTATCCGGCGACGGTCCATCCGTCGTTAATGAGCCTTACCGTGCATGGTCCTGAGTTAGTACTCGATCAACTGGATCGGACGAAGCTGGTTTCGATTGATGCGTCCGGGTTTGCTCCGGGGAATTACGAAATTCCTCTCGAAGTAACGCTGCCCGAGGGCGTAAAATTAGTCGACCAATCGGTAACGAAGGTCAGACTACGACTGGCTCGAGAGAAGCGAGCGGCAAAGGGTTGAGAGCGATGTCACAGAAGCTCTTTGGAACGGACGGTGTACGCGGTGTCGCGAATCTCGAACCAATAACTTCCGAAACTGCTCTGCGTCTGGGACGCGCACTGGCTTACGTTTTCAAGAACGACAGCCGGCGTCATCGCCGTATTCTAATCGGCAAAGACACCCGCCTGTCTGGCTATATGCTGGAGACAGCACTCGCGTCCGGGGTTTGCTCGATGGGCGCGGATGTATGGCTGGTGGGTCCATTTCCGACTCCCGGAATTGCGTTCCTCACGCGCAGCATGCGAGCGGATGCCGGCGTGGTGATCTCGGCGTCGCATAATCCCTATGCTGACAATGGAATCAAGTTTTTCTCGCGCGAGGGCTTCAAGCTCGACGATGCAACTGAGGCGCAAATCGAAGCGTTGGTTTTCGATGATGCAGCTCTGACCAGCTCGCGTGCGAGCGGGGCGGATATCGGCAAAGCCGCCCGAATCGATGATGCGATCGGGCGTTATCTGGTCTTCCTCAAAACCTGTGTGCCCCGAACCGTCAGTTTCGAGGGCTTGAAGGTCGTAGTCGATTGCGCGAATGGCGCCGCTTATCGGGTCGCGCCGGAAGTGCTCGAAGAGTTGGGTGCCGAGGTAATTGCGATAGGCAATGAACCCAACGGGGTCAATATCAACGATGGTTGCGGCGCAACCCATCTCGATCTTCTCCGCAAAGCAGTGATGCTTGCTGGTGCCCATGTAGGAGTAGGGCTCGACGGTGACGGCGATCGCGCGATTCTCGTAGATGAGCGCGGCGACGTCTTCGACGGAGACGATGTGCTGGCGCTTCTCGGCTCACGGATGGCCCTCGAGGGCCGATTACACTCCAACACCGTGGTTGGAACCGTGATGAGCAATTACGGTCTGGAGTCGGCGCTGTCGAAACATAATGTTCGACTGGTGCGAACTGACGTTGGCGATCCAGCGGTCGTGCGGGAGATGCGCAGCAATGATTACAATCTCGGCGGCGAACAGTCGGGGCACGTGATCTTCATGGACCATTCGACGACCGGCGACGGATTGATTACCGCCCTGCTGGTCTTGTCGCAGATGATCCAGCAGCAGAAGCCGCTCAGCAAATTACGCATGGTCAAGCGCGTACCGCAGCTACTCGAAAATGTCGTGGTACGCGAGCGGGTTCCCTTGGACGAGCTCACCGAAGTGCAAAAAGCTATCGCAAGCGCTGAGAATGAACTCGCTGGATGCGGCCGGTTGCTCGTGCGCTACTCCGGCACCGAGATGCTTGCGCGGGTGATGGTCGAAGGCGAAGAGCCAACCCAAGTGAAAAGTATCGCGCTGACGATCGCGGGCAAGATTCGCGACGTGATCGGCGCATAGACTCTATCCGATGATCCTGCTCAGCGCCGCAGAGAGTCGCGAGCTCGATCGTCTGAGTATCGAGGTCCACGGAATTCCCTCGTACGCTCTGATGACCAGAGCGGGCGAGGTCGTCGCACGTGCGGCGAAGAATCGGTGGCCCGACGCACTGAGTCGTGGCGTGCTGGTCGTCGCGGGCAAGGGCAATAACGGCGGCGATGGCTTCGTCACTGCACGAGCGCTTGCCGCTGAGAAAATCCCGATCAAAGTAATGCTGCTCGCGTCGGTCGCGGACTTGAAGGGCGACGCTGCCCAGGCTGCTCGCGATTATCTGGCCGCTGGTGGTCGAATCGTCGAACGGGCCGACGTGGATTCGTTGAACACGGAGCATCCGGGCATCATCATCGACGCGATTTTCGGTACAGGTCTCAACGCTCCGGTGCGCGGCGGGATACGCGACGTAATCGAACGGATCAACGCGATGGAGGTCCCGATCGTCGCGGTCGATATCGCTTCAGGTATCAACGCTGATTCAGGGGCTGTGCTCGACGCCGCCGTGCGGGCTGCGTGTACCGTTACCTTCGGTTTCGCCAAGTACGGTCACGTGTCGTATCCCGGGGTTGATTATTGCGGCGAGCTTGAGGTCGTCGATATCGGCTTCAGCCCGGCTGCAGCAGCCACCGTCGCAGCGGCTGGACGGCTCGTCGAATTATCCGAAGCACGTACCCTGATCCGACCGCGGCATCCGAATTCTCATAAGGGTACCTACGGCCATATCCTGATAATCGCGGGCGGTCGCGGCAAAGCAGGCGCGGCGATACTGGTCGCGCGCGGCGCACTGCGCAGCGGAGCGGGTCTAGTGACCGCTGCAATTCCTGAGTGCGTCGCGATGGTTGTAGCGAATGGGCAGGCTGAGCTGATGACCGAGCCGATCGCGGATCGCAACGGCCACTTCGATTCGGAGGTATCGCTTGCGCAGTTGCGGCAATTGATCGAGGGCAAAGATGCGATCGTCCTCGGGCCCGGAATTGGTAACTCGGGCGATACTCAGGCTCTGCTCGCGTGGCTGATACGAGAGGTATCGCGGCCGGAGCTGCCGATAGTGATCGATGCTGACGGGCTCAACGCTCTCTCTGCACTCGGAGCGGAAACCTTGCGTACCGCACAGGGACCGATCGTTTTGACGCCTCATCCGGGAGAGATGGCCCGCTTGTTGAGCAGTAACACTGGCACCGTGAATGGTGATCGGATCGGTGCAGCCCGCCGTTTGTTCGAGCTGACGGGAGCCGCAGTGGTTCTGAAAGGCGCGCGATCCGTGATCGTAAGTCCCGCTGGGGTCATTTCGATCAATGCGAGCGGCAACGCAGGTATGGCCACGCCCGGGATGGGCGACGTTCTCTCGGGTATAATCGGCACCTTGCTGGGGCAGAAGATCGCGTCTGGCGACGCCGCGAAGCTCGGCGTCTTTGTTCATGGGCTCGCGGCTGATCGGCTCGCTTCTCGTATCGGACCGTACGGCTATCTCGCCGGTGACCTCGCGATGGAACTGCCGGCGACCTTCAGGGTCCTCGCGGGTTGAACAATTACGGCTTAGGATATTTCTGACCGATGGCCGAAGCACATCTAACTATCGAAAGTCACTCGCCACGCGAAACCAAACTATGGGGTCGCAGGCTTGCGACGCTGCTCGAGGGTGGCGAGCTGCTTGCGTTACTCGGTGATCTCGGCGCGGGCAAAACCTGTTTCGTTAAGGGACTCGCACGAGGACTGAATCTTCGGGAAGATCAGATTCTCAGCCCGACCTTCACGATGATTCAGGAGCATCGGGGGCGGTTACCGCTCTACCATATCGACCTCTATCGCCTGGAGGATGTGCCCCTCGACGAACTCGGACTGCGCGAATACCTCTTCTCCGATGCGGTCGCGGCGGTAGAATGGTTCGAGCGCCTGCGCGACGCACCCAGCCTGGAGTGCCTCGAAATCAAGATTAGCTTCACCAGTGCCGGTGATCGGTTGATTGTCTTCCGTGGTTCCGGTGATCGATATGTACGTTTGCTGGAGAGTCTGAATGAGCGTTTCGGACATGAAGATGAGCGTAATAGGTGATTATAGCTGCGATTTACTAGTCGCTACGGTAAATTATTTGCTTCTAAATGACGTATCGGCGGGCTAGCATCTGTGTATGCCTCCTTTTGTGCGCGATATCTGGGCCGCGTTCTCGGTAGCCTGGAATGAGATTCTGGTCGAATGGGCTTGGCTGCAGCCTCCGACCAAAGTTCTCCTCGTGCTTGCGCTGATCGGCATGCTGATCTTCTCGGCTTCGCGTTCCGAGAACACCGGCGTAAGCACGGTGATCTTTCTCGGATGCTTCGGGCTCTTTGCCTACGTCTTTGTTATCGGCTACTCGCTGATCCACTAGCTGCTCTCCCACATCGGCCGCGCTTCGAATCACCCCGTCCAGTTGGCTGGGCGCTGGTCTAACCGACCTTTTCGACGCATAATACCTAGCTCCCCTTGCGAGGAGAGGGCGATACAGTATCCCGATGGCGCTGGTAGTACAGAAATATGGAGGAACGTCGGTCGGCTCGACCGAACGTATCAAGATAGTCGCTGATCGCGTGGCCCGGGCACGCGCCAAGGGCGACAAGCTGGTGGTTGTGGTCTCGGCGATGGCGGGTGAGACGAATCGTCTCTTCGCTTTGGCCAACGAGCTGAGCGAAGATCCGAGCGCGCGCGAAACCGACGTTCTGGTCGCTACCGGCGAGCAGGTTTCGGCCGCGTTGCTGGCAATCAGGCTGCGCGCGTTGCGCTATCCCACGGTTTCGTTCCTCGCCTATCAGTTGAAGATCGTTACCGACTCGCGGCATGGCGGAGCGCGAATCCAATCAATCGATGCCGATCGGCTGCATGCTGCCTTGAATGCCGGCAATATCGCTGTGGTCGCGGGCTACCAGGGGATCAGTCCGGAAGGGGATATCACGACGCTGGGCCGCGGCGCTTCGGATTTGACTGCCGTTGCGCTGGCCGCGGTTCTGAAGGCCGATGCGTGCGAGATCTACACCGACGTCGATGGTGTCTATACCGCCGATCCGAATATCTGTCCCAAGGCGCGGCGCCTCGACCGGATCTCGTATGACGAGATGATGGAGATGGCGGGTCTTGGCGCAAAAGTCCTGCAATTGCGATCGGTCGAACTCGCGCGTCGTTACAATGTTCCTTTGGTCGTGCGCTCAAGCTTCGCGGAAAATGGTGTCGGCACGCTTGTGAGCCAGGAGGAGAAGTCGATGGAAGAAGTACTGGTTTCGGGCGTTACCCTGGACCACAACCAGAGCAAAATTACCCTGACTGGCGTCGCGGATCGTCCGGGTCTTGCAGCCAAGATTTTCGGTCCGATTGCTAACGCTGGAATCGTCGTCGACATGATCATCCAGAACGCCAGTGCCGATGGCCGGACCGATTTGACCTTCACGGTACCGCGGCCCGATCTGCGCCGCGCCCTCGATCTGGTTAATACGGTTGCGACCGAAGTAGGCTCAGCAGGTGTTCGTTACGAGGATCAGGTGGCGAAGGTTTCGATCGTTGGTATCGGGATGCGTACCCACGCTGGTGTGGCGGCAAAGATGTTCGAAGTTCTTGCCACTGAGGCGATTAATATCGAGATGATCGCAACGTCGGAAATCAAAGTTTCCGTTGTCGTGAATGCCAAATACGGAGAACTCGCGATGCGCGCCCTGCACGACGCATTCTTAGGCGACGGGGCTAATCCGTTGCCGCAGGCTTAAGCTGATGGCCGCCGAGAAGAAAATCCATATATACGACACGACCCTCCGTGACGGATGCCAGTCCGAGGATGTCTCGCTGGCCGTCGAAGATAAGGTTCGGATTGCCGAACGACTCGACGATATGGGGATCGACTATATTGAGGGTGGATGGCCTGGATCGAATCCGCGTGACGCGGCATTTTTCAGCGCGATCAAACGCGTGCGATTGCGCCACTCGCGTGTTGTTGCTTTTGGATCGACCCGCCGGCATGGCGTCAAAGCTTCGGCTGACCGAAACCTGCAACTGATTTTGCAGGCGGATACTTCCGCCGCGTGCGTCGTAGGCAAAACCTGGGATCTGCATGTGCGTGACGCCCTGCGGATTCCCCTCAAGGCCAATCTCGAGATCCTCCACGACACGATTCTTTATCTGAAGAAGCATCTCGACGAAGTGATCTTCGACGCTGAGCATTTCTTCGACGGTTACGCTCATAACCCCGAATATGCGCTTGAATGTATCCGCGCGGTTGAGGCCGCGGGTGTCGATACTATCTGCCTCTGCGATACCAACGGCGGGCGTCTGCCGGAGGAAGTTGGCTCAACGATGCGCGCTGCGCGTATCGCCGTCCGAACCCCGCTCGGCATCCACTGTCACAACGATACGGAGTGTGCGGTTGCGAATTCGATCGCCGGCGTGGTCAATGGCGCAACGCAAGTGCAGGGCACGATAAACGGACTCGGCGAGCGCTGCGGTAATGCGAATCTGATTTCGATTATCGCGAACCTGCAGCTCAAGCTGGGCTACGAATGTATCCCCGAATCGCGCTTGAAGAATCTTCAGGAGACCTCCGGGCTGGTTTACGAGTTGGCGAATATCTCGCCTCATCCGCGGCAGGCCTTCGTCGGACGGAGCGCCTTCGCGCACAAGGCGGGACTGCACGTCTCGGGAATCCAACGCAACGTCAGCACCTACGAACATATCGATCCGGCGTTGGTCGGCAACGATCGCCGTGTGCTGCTCTCCGAACTCTCCGGCAGGGCCAATATACTCTATAAGACCAAGGAGTTCGGTCTCGGTGCCGAGTTGAATCCCGACCAGATCGACACGCTGCTCGAGGAACTCAAGCGGCTTGAAGGACTCGGTTACACCTTCGACGGTGCCGATGCGTCGTTCGAGCTGCTGATGCTTCGCAAGCTGGGGCTAGCGCAAGATCATTTCAGCTTCGTCAGTTTCCGCGTCTTCGACGATAAGTGGCATGAAGATCAGGCCCCCTTCAGTGAGGCGGTGGTCGTTATCGAAGGTCCTGATGGGCGCCGCACGCGGACCTCGGCTATCGGCAATGGTCCCGTTAATGCACTCGACTCGGCTCTGCGGAGCGCGCTGGTGCCGTACTATCCGGCGCTCGAAGGGATGCAACTAGTCGATTACAAGGTGCGCGTTCTAGACGACGGTAGCGGTACCGACGCGCGTGTGCGCGTTCTAATCGAGTCAACCGACGGTACCCGTCAGTGGGGCACGGTCGGTCTCTCGACCAACGTCATCGAGGCGAGCTGGCAGGCCTTGGTCGATTCCATTGAGTTTAAGCTCCATAAAGATAAGGTTAAGCCACGAATCGCCCGGCAGTCCGCCCCTAAAAGTGCTAAGCTGAGCGGCGTTGGACTCAACGGTCACGGCGGGAAAATTAAGCGCGAGCAACGCAAGCCGCTCGGTGGTAAAAGCAAAGTGATCCGCGCTAGAGTGCCTTCCCCCGTTGGGCGAGAAGTGACGGACGGTTAGTCGGCGCGAGATAAGCGCGAGGTAAGGAGGACGAGCCATGAGTGTAATCGAACGGATACGCGAAGATATTCAGGCGGTCTTCCAGCATGATCCCGCGGCGCGAAGCCGCCTCGAAATTGTTTTGGCCTATCCCGGTCTGCGGGCGATCTGGCTCTATCGAATCGCTCATTGGCTCTGGGAGCGTGATCTGAAACTGTTCGGCCGTCTGGTCAGCGAGTTCGCGCGCTTCGCCTCGGGCGTCGAAATTCATCCGGGAGCGACGATCGGTCGCCGCTTTTTTATCGACCACGGTACTGGCGTCGTAATTGGTGAGACCGCCGAGATTGGCGACGACGTGTTGATGTATCAGGGCGTCACGCTGGGCGGCACCAGCCTGAGCAAGGAGAAGCGCCATCCGACGATCGAAAGTGAAGTGATGATCAGCGCTGGTGCCTCGGTAATTGGACCGGTGCGGATAGGTCACGGCAGCAAGATCGGTGCGGGCGCAGTTGTGGTTTCGTCGGCACCGCCGTATTCAACGATCGTAGGTATCCCAGGTAAGATTATCGAAGGCGAAACGACGCGCCACGTCGCCGAACTCGATCATGCCAAGCTGCCTGACCCGGTAGCTCGGGCGCTCAATAACCTGCTCGATAAGCTCAACAAAATCGCGGTGCGGTTGGACGAGATTGAAGAGCGGCAGAATTGCCTCGAAGATAAGCTGCTGCCGACGACCGAAGTCCATACGAACGGCTTCGCCGCTAAGAACGACTGATCTGGACAGCGCGCGCAATCGCACCTTCGATAGCTTTTGAGATCGAGCTGATTCCAGGCGTTCCGTTCAACAAGCCGCTTCCGCAACTCCACTGTGAGGGTGTATCGATCATGATGTGGAGACGAAACGATACCCGATAAACTCTGGGCTATCGCTGCCGCTAGTTGTGGCAACCATGCTTGGATGCCTTCTGATCGCCATTGCTGCGGTCCAGACGGTGCGGGCCCAGCCCGTTCTACGATCTGCGCATAAAGCGCCCCGAATCTTCGTAGCCAATGAGAGCGGGAACAGCGTGGATGTCTATCCCGTCGGAGAATTTGGCAACGTGCGGTCGCTCGTCGTCGATCCCAATCTCAACGGTCCGCGGGGGATCGCACGTGATGCTGCCGGCAGGGTTTATGTGGCGAACTCGGGCAGCGACGAGATTACGGTTTATGCGCCGAATACTGTTGGCCGATTGACCCTGATCGCAACCATCTTCGGCACCAAGACCGGACTTAAATCTCCAGACGGAGTGGCGCTGGACGCGAATGGGAATATTTACGTCTCGAACGAGAGAGACGGTGGCCAACCTAGCAACGGGGGGAGCGTTACCGTTTATCCACGGCTCAGTAACGGAGACATTCGGCCGAGTGCGATAATTCGAGGGGACAAGACAGGACTTACTCAGCCGGAAGGGATTGCCCTAGATAAATCCGGGAACATCTACGTGGTCAATAGCGGCTACAATGTGAGAGGCAGCCTCACCATTTTTAAGGCGGGCAGCAAGGGCAATGTTGCGCCGAGCACAACACTAGACGGAGTTGGTAGCGCGATTGCAGTAGCGGTAGATGCAGCACGCAATATCTTTATTGCAACTGATGACAGAGAGGGTGAAGCGGTTCAGATATTTCGCTACAACCGCAAAACGCAGTACGCAACTTATCGAGCACCCAGCAAGGGCAGATTAACGACGCACAACCTTTTTCGGCCTCACCATGGGCTTATGGCCGTTAATGCCCAAGATCTCCAGAGCGAGAGCACGAGTGCGGCTCAATATGTCTCTGTTTCAGCCGATTGCAGCGGCTTGGCTCACCCAGCAGGAATCGCAGTGGATCGTGACGGTAACATTTATGTAGCCGACGAGGGGCAGATCGGAGATGAATCGTCGTCCAGTGTCGCTATTTACGCAAAGGGCAGGGACGGCTCCTACAGGATAATCGACGGTTGCGCGATGCCGAAGGCTATGATTTGTGGCGGAGCGACTGGCGTCAGCCAAGCGGCCGGAGTCACTCTGGATTCCAAAGAGAGGATTTACGTCACCGATATAAGCGCTAACCGTGTGGCGATCTTTGCCCCGCTTAGACATGAGCTCGCTGCACGGCCTACACCGTCGCCCGAGCCAAAGTATATGCACGCTTACGGCGCGGGCGGCTGCACACCCACAACTTATGTAAGCGGCAATGTCGCGCCAATCGAGGCCATCTCGAGTCCCGACAGCGCCATGGATCGCCCCAGCGGCGTTGCGTTCGACAAGAGCGGAAAGATCTACGTAGCTAATGGTGGCACTGGCGGGCGCGGAGTCGATAGCATCACGATTTACCCGGCCGGAAGTTACGCTCACGTAGCGCCGATCGCGACTATCGGCGCCCCCGCCGGCGAGCCAGATAAGACCAAGTTGTCGGACCCCGCGGGGGTCGCGGTAGGCCCGAAAGGCGAAATCTATTCGCTGAACAGTCAGGCTGAGAGCGTAACTGTTTATGCGCCGGGTAGCAGTGGCAATATTCCGCCAATCCGCGAGATTAGCGGTGATCGGACCTGGCTAAGTCTCCCGCTCGCACTCGCGACAGATTCTTCAGGACTTCTCTACGTGCTGAACCGGGCGACTGAGAACGCCCCGGCCGGCAGCGTCAGCATCTACGCCGCGGGCAGTAACGGGAATGCCTCCCCTGTACGGACAATAAGCGGCGCTCGTCATGACAAACAAATGGGCTTTGATTCGCCAACGAGTCTTGCTGTAGACAGCCGCAACAGGGTCTATGTCACCAACGAAGGCAGCGCTACCACTTATGTATCGAAGGAGGGGGTCACCACCTACGGCCCCGATTCAGTCGCAATCTACGCGGCTAACAGTAATGGCAACGTCGCACCGATTGCCTCCATCTCAGGGCCTCGAACGCGACTTAAGATGCCGAGTGGCATCGCAGTTGACTCGATCGGAAATATCTACGTCGCCAACGTTCAAAGTGGCGACGGGACCAGCCTCGACTCGATTACGGTCTATCCGCCAGGCAGCAACGGCAATGTCGCTCCGGCGATGCGGTTGAGCGATGGCAGGATTATTAGGGACGCGATCATTCAAGGTCCCGATACCGGCCTTGACGGACCAGTAGGGATCGCACTTGACTCCGGATCGATGCGCTAGGTCAGATCGAAGGAGAAGCTCGATGAAGTGGATTGCCGCGATCCGGGGCGCTCCGGGCGGGACTGTCCCCGGAGCTTCGGGTGCGGTACGCTTATCGATTCAATTGGTATCGAACGGTGCGAGTCTATCTGGACCATAACGCGGGTGCTCCGATCCGTCCGCAAGTTCGCGACGCGATTGCGGATTACCTGTCGCGTGCGACGCACGGGAATCCGTCCTCGGTCCATCGATCGGGGCAAGAGGCCCGACGCGAACTCGAACAGGCTCGCGAACGAGTCGCGAGCCTGATTGGGGCTCACACGCGAACGATCGTCTTCACCAGCGGCGGCACCGAGTCGAATAACCTCGCGATCTTTGGTGCGATCGGCGCAGCGCCCAAGCGTCATCGAATCGTCACCACTGCGATCGAGCATTCTTCGCTTCTGACGCCGCTGATTGATCTTGAAAGCCGCGGTTACGAAATAATCCGCGTTAAGCCGGATCGCGAAGGGCTGATTGATCCTGCCGCCGTCGCCGAGCAGATAAACGACGAAACTTCCGTGGTATCGATCGGACTGGCCAATGCTGAGGTTGGTTCGATCCAGAAAATCGGGCCGATTGCCGAAAGTGCTGCCAATGCCGGCGCGCTGGTTCATCTCGATGCGGCCCAGGCCGCCGGACGGATTCCGCTTGATGTGAGTAAGCTTCGGTGCGATCTGATGACACTCAGTGCGCATAAGCTCGGCGGGATCGAAGGCAGCGGGGCCCTTTTTCTTCGTCGCGGAGCGCGGATCGTACCAACTATCCTTGGTGGACCGCAGGAGTCAGGGTTGCGCGCTGGGACACCGAATCTAATCGGCGCGATCGCGTTCGGAGTCGCGGCGGAGGTTTCCGCTGCCAATCTCGATGAGGAGTCGGAGCGGCTCCGTCATCTATCGCAGCAGCTGCTCGATCGTCTCTCGGCCGCAATCCCAGGCCTGGCCGTGAACGGTCCTTCGCAGGACCGTCTTCCGAATACGCTCAACCTCACTTTTCCTGGCGTGCTC
This sequence comes from Binataceae bacterium (SeqCode), assembly GCA_035541875.1. GTDB lineage: Bacteria > Desulfobacterota > Binatia > Binatales > Binataceae > JAJPHI01. The sequence continues at coordinate 89,472 of DATKML010000051.1, read as the reverse complement.
GGCGAGACTTTGCTGATAGCGTTCGATCTTGAAGGGATCGAAGTCTCGATGGGTTCGGCGTGCGCGGCAGGTGCTGTCGAGCCCTCGCATGTGCTTCTCGCGATGGGTCGGAGCGCCGCCGCCGCGCGAAGTTCCCTGCGCCTCAGCCTGGGATGGAACACCACGGCCGAAGAGATAGCCTTTGCCGGCGAAATTATCCCCCGCGTATGGCAGCGTATCGCGGAGGCTGAACCAATCCCGACGACGGAGGCCGCCTGATGAAGCCGCGAGTTCTCGTCGCGATGTCGGGTGGTGTCGATAGCTCGGTGGCTGCCGCGCTACTGCATGATCAGGGTTACGATGTGGTCGGCGTAGCTATGCGCCTGACGCCCGATAGCACCGCGACCGGTTTGAGTCGGCGGGGCACCTGTTGTTCGCATGATGATTTCGAAGATGCGCGCCGGGTCGCCGAACGAATGAAATTTCCCTTTTATGTAGTCGATCTCCGCGCAGACTTTGCTTCGCGTGTGATGGAAAATTTCGTCAGCGAGTATCTGCACGGACGGACACCGAATCCCTGCGTGATGTGTAATCGCGAGATCAAGTTTGATCGTCTGTGGCAGCGCGCGCAGGCAATCCAGGCGGACTTCGTCGCGACCGGTCACTATGCGCGGATCGCACAAGCGCAGGACGGCAGTTATCGGCTCTGTCGTGCGGTGGATATCACGAAGGATCAGACCTATTTCCTCTTCAATCTCGGCCAGAAGGAATTGTCGCGTACGCTGTTTCCACTGGGTGCGATGAACAAGGCCGAGGTTCGCGATATAGCGCGCGATCTGAAACTGACTAATGCCGACAAGCCCGAGAGTCAGGAAATCTGTTTCGTACCCAACGGCGATTACGCACGCTTTGTCGAAGAGAAGGCTGCGCGAGTCGGGCTTCGTCCGGGTCGTATCCTGGACGACAACGGTGCCGAACTAGCACGTCACGATGGAGTCCATCACTTTACGATCGGACAGAGGCGTGGCCTGGGCGTCGCGACCGGCGAGCCGCTCTATGTGCGATCGATCAATCCGGATACGGGCGACGTTACGATCAGTCGTCGCGAATGCCTCAGCGCGAAGGGCTTGAAAGCGCGGCAAGTGAACATGGTTTGGCCTCGGCGCGAGCCGACTTTCGAGGCCGACGTGAGAATTCGCTATCGCCATCATGGAATTCCCTCGACCGTCCGCCTCCTCGATGAGCCCGGATTCGCCGAGGTCCGTTTCGATGGCGATGGTCCGGCTGTATCGCCGGGACAGGCCTGCGTCTTCTATCGCGGTGATGAAGTTCTCGGTGGCGGTTTTATCGAGCGAGCGCTGGAGGCACAGGACTAGTGCGCTTCGCGATCGCAACCCTCGGATGCAAGGTCAATCAGTACGACTCTGCGATGATCGAGTCGCGGATGGCGCGGCTTGGTTTCGAGCGCTGTGAGTTCGATGAGGTCGCCGATGTCTATGTGGTGAATACCTGCACGGTGACCGATCGTGCGGACGCCGAGAGTCTGAGGATCGCACGGCGGGCGCGCCGGCTGAATCCCGAAGCTCGCGTGATCATGACCGGATGCCTCGCTCAGGCGAGTCCTCAGTCTTTGGATCAGTCCTCGGCGGTCGATGCAGTGGTCGGTCTGGGACGCCCGAATGATCTCGAGGCCGCTGTGCTCGGCACGAATAGCGAGCGCACGATGGTCTCGAACCTGCGCAAGGAGAGGGCGCCGATAGAGCTTGGTGCTGTTGTGCTGGAGGGGCATACGCGCGCCTTCCTCAAGGTGCAGGAAGGATGCGATCAGTTTTGCTCTTTCTGCATCGTTCCGACCTCGCGCGGCCGGTCACGCAGTGTCGGACCGCGCCGAATCCTCGAAGCGATCGACGGCCTCTACGAGCAGGGCTTCAAGGAAGTGATTCTCACCGGAATCCACCTGGGGGGGTATGGCAAGGATCTCGAACCAGCGATCTCGCTCGAAGCATTGCTTGAGATGATCGACGAGCGAGCGCCGGTCGGGCGTATCCGAATTAGTTCGCTGGATCCGGAAGAGCTGAGTGATCGGATTATTGAAATCCTCCGGCAGAGCAGTAAGTTTTGCCATCATCTCCATCTGCCGCTGCAGGCGGGAACCGACGAGACGCTCGGGCGGATGCGCCGGCGCTATCGGACCGATGAGTTTCGCGAGCGGGTCGATCGGCTTATGGCTGCGATGCCGGATATCGCGATCGGCACCGACTTGATCGCGGGGTTTCCGGGCGAGAGCAGCTCGGCCTTCGACAATTACTTTAAGTTCGTCGAAAGCCTACCGCTGGCTTATTTTCACGTGTTCCCTTACTCGAGTCGTGCCGGTACGACGGCTGCCAAGATGGACGGCCAGATTGATGCGGCCGAAATCAAGCGTCGAGCGGCAGTCCTGCGAGAGCTGGGAGAGACGAAGCGCCGCACTTTCGCTACGCGGTTCAATCGCCATAAACTTCAAGTGTTACTTGAGGAATCTGCGGGCAACGGACTGCTCCGCGGCTATAGCCGAAATTATCTCAGGGTCTTGACCCGCGCCGAGCTCGCCATGACTAATCATGAAGTAGAAGTTGAGGTGACCAATTCGCTTGCAGGGCGCGCAGAGTTGGTGGGGGAGATTGTCGGGATGGCTGCGGTCGAAAGCAGCGGCAGGCCCGCGCCCCGAATCGCCTGAGAATCTCGATCACGAACTCGAGTTGGCGCTCGATTATCGCTTCAAACAGAGCGATCTGCTCACCGTCGCGCTGACTCATCCGAGCGCTGCCAATACGGGTGAGCCGCATTACGAGCGTCTGGAATTCCTCGGCGACGCAGTGCTTGATCTGGCGATCGCAGACCTACTGATGCGTCGTTCGCCTGACGCGAAAGAGGGCACGCTTTCCAAAGACCGCGCCTCGATCGTCAATGGCCGGACACTGGCGAACAAGGCGCTAGAGATCGGCGTCGGCCCGCGGTTGCGTTTGGGCAAGGGTGAGGAGAAGAGCGGTGGCCGCACCAAGGTCTCGATCCTGGCGGCGTCGTTCGAAGCTATTATAGGTGCGATCTATTCCGACGGCGGTCTTGCACCGGCCAAGGTAGTGGTCGAGCGATTGTTTGCCGACGATATCGGCAGTTCAGCGGTCGAGCGCGATTACAAAACCGAGCTGCAAGAGATATCCTATAGGAAATTCCGGTCGCAGCCGGTCTATGAATTGATTGGGGCAGAGGGCCCCGATCACGCCAAGCGCTTCACCACGCGAATCCGAATTGGCGGCCGTGAGCTTGGCATCGGCGAGGGCGCGAGCAAGAAGCAAAGCGAACAGGCTGCAGCCCGCGAAGCGCTCGAACAGATCAGCAACAACAACGCCGAACAGGCGTGAGTATTGAATGAGTAGTACGGCAACAGACGCCAGCCCGGGCGGCACCCATCGCGCGGGCTTTTTGACGCTCACGGGGCGTACCAACGTCGGCAAATCGACGCTCCTGAATCGTCTGGTGGGGCAAAAGATTGCGATTGTTACCCCCAAACCGCAGACAACGCGACGGCGAATCGTGGGAGTGTGCAGTGAGCCCGATGCACAGATCATCTTGATCGATACCCCGGGCTTCCATCAGTCGCGCCATCCGCTGAATCGTCGGATGATCGACACGGCGCGCCGGTGCCTCGCTGAGGGTGAAGTAATTGCGCTGATTCTCGAGGCGGGTCGTAAACTCGATCCAGAAGATCGGGCGCTGCTCGACGAGGTCCGCGCTTTGGGTCGGCCCACAGTAATCGTGATTAACAAGGTTGATCGCGTTGCACGCGAACGGGTACTCCCGTTGATCGAGGGAGTGCATCAGCTGATGCCGACCTCCGAAATAGTTCCGATTAGTGCACTGACCGGCGATAACGTCGATGCTCTACTGCGGGTGATCAAACCCCTGCTCCCGGCGAGTCCGCCTCTGATGCCCGAGGAAGAGTACACCGACCAGACCGAGCGGATGCTGGCTGAGGAGATCGTGCGGGAGAAGATTTTCCTAGCGATGCGCCAGGAAATTCCTTTTTCGACGGCCGTGGTAGTTGAGCAATTTGTCGATGAGGAAGCGCTGACCCGAATCAATGCGCTGATTATCGTTGCGCGCGAATCACATAAGGGGATGGTAATCGGCGCCGGTGGACGACAGCTTAAGGCGATCGGTTCGGCGGCGCGCCAGGAACTCGAAGAGCTGCTTGGGCGGCATATCTTTCTCGGTTTGCAGGTGAAGGTTGAGCCCGGATGGACCGGGGATCCGCGCAAGCTGCGAGAGTTGGGTTTCTAGGATGGCACGTAACAAGAAAGCGTCGGCCGAAATACTGCCAAACGCGGCTGGCGAGCGGCCGGTTGTGGTGCTGGCGGGGCGCGCGAACGTCGGGAAGTCGACGCTCTTCAATCGAATCAGTCGGCGCGGTCGCGCAATCACCAGCGCGATCGCGGGTACGACTCGCGATCTGAACCTCGGCGATGCGTCGTATGGCGGTCACGACTTCATGGTGGCGGACAGCGGCGGTCTCGAACTCTATGCTTCAGAGCCGGAGACCGAGCGTGCGACGGAAGAGGCTCTGCGCGCAGTCGCGCAGGCGGCTGTCGTAGTTCTGGTTGTCGATGGGCGCGCTGGAATATCGCCCGGCGATCGCGAGGTGCTTACGCTGGTGCGGCAGACCGGTCGCCCGGTGATTGTCGCCGTCAACAAGCTCGATAATCCAAGTCAGGACGTGGCTGCAGCCGAAGCTTATGCGCTGGGCGTACCGACGGTCGTTAATATTTCGGCTGCGCATGGCCGCGGAATCGAAGGGCTACTCGATGCGATAGTGGCGTTGCTGCCCGAAAGTGAAAAACCGGCGGAGCAAGCGCCGCCGGATCTGCGCTTCGCGCTTATTGGTCGACCCAACGTCGGAAAGTCTTCGTTGTTTAATCGGTTAGCGGGGTATGAGCGATCGATCGTTGCTGACCGGCCGGGCACCACACGTGATCCGATCGATATCCGGCTCGAAGATCGCGACCTGAGTCTGTTGCTCGTCGATACCGCGGGAATCAGACGGCCCACGAAGGTCGAGGGGGAGTTGGAGCAACACTCGGTCGGGCGCGCGATCGAAACGATACGGCGTGCCGAAGTGCTGGCGCTGGTGATCGATGCAACCGAGGGAGTTACCGATCAGGATGCGCGTCTGGCGCGATTGGTTGAGAGCAACGATCGCGGCCTGGTTATCATTTGCAATAAGTGGGACGCGGCGGCGGCATCGGGAAAGAAAGTTCCCACTTTTGTCCGCGCGCTGCGAGAGCGCTATCCGTTTCTCGATTTTGCACCGGTTCTCTTTAGTTCGGCGCTAACCGGTGATGGCGTCGATCAGATAATTCCGACAGCCGTTCGCGCGGGCGAAGCATGGCGATCACGCTTCCAGACCGCGGCGCTCAACAAGATACTCGCCGACACGCTGGCGACGATGGATCCTCCTTTGGTGGCTGGTCGGCGGCTTAAGCTGATGTATGTGACGCAGGTGTCGACCACGCCGCCGCGGCTGGCTTTCTTTACCAATCTTGAGCGCGATATCCCGGCCCATTACATGCGCTTTCTCGAAAGCCGCTTTCGAGCCGCGCTCAACCTGGAAGACGTTGGTACACCGCTCCGTTTCGATTTTCGTCGGGCGGGCCGTGCGGCCGACGCGCGCAAACATTTCATTGTGGCTCAGCGCGAGGAGTAGCGGATGGCCGATTGGGATCCGGAACTCTACCGTCGTTTTGCCAAATATCGCGCCGAACCGTTTGAGCATATCCTCGCGCGCCTGCCGCTTCGGCCTGATGACCGAATTATAGATTTCGGCTGTGGCACCGGCGAGAACACGATCGAACTGGCGCGACGGACCGAAGCGGGACACGCGATCGGGGTCGATTCTTCCCCGGCGATGATCGCCAAGGCGCACGAACTGCACGCATCGCTTCCACCGGAACTTCAAGAGCGGATTAGTTTCGTTGAGCGGAATTTCGAGGCGCCCGTTGAAAAGCGACGTTACTCGCTCGTTTTTTCGAATGCCGCGTTGCAATGGGCCAGGGACCATCGGAGCGTTCTCACGCGATGGTTCACCACGCTAGCTCCGGGCGGAAGGATGGTTGTCCAGATGCCATCGAACCATCAGGAGATCGCGCAAGCGACGCTCGGCGCGCTCGCGACTGACTCGCGCTGGCGGGACCTGATCGGCGATTTGAAGACGCCGTCTCATCAAGTGGGAGCGCCTGAAGAGTACGCCGCGATGCTGACCGCTATCGGTTTCACAGACGTCGATTGTTACTACGAGATTTTTCACCATCCGATGGAAAATCCGGCCGCGGTCGTCGAGTTTTGCCGTGCCACCGCGATGCGCCCGTTTTTCGATCGTATCCCGGCCGCGCGGCACGCCGAGTTCACGACCGAGTTCACCCGACGCCTCGAGCAGGCGTATGGAACTTTGGGCGAACTGATCTTCAACTTCCGGCGTCTCTTCCTTTGGGCCCAGCGACCCGAAGCTTGATGCCGTCGCGAACGATTAATCCAGCGTTGATTGTTCACGGTGGCGCCGGTGGGCGTGCGCCGCAGTTTGAACGACCAGGGCGACGCCGGGGCTTGCTCGCGGCAGTCGAGGCGGGCGCGCGAATCCTGCGTGATGGCGGCTCGGCTCTCGCTGCGGTCGTCGCTGCGGTCGTGGTGCTTGAAGATGATCCGCTCTTCAACGCTGGCTACGGCTCCTTCCTTACCACCGAAGGGCAGGTCGAGATGGATGCGGCCGTCGCATCGATGGAAGTTGTCACCGACAAAACTCAACGCCGTGCCACAACCGTATCAACGGGCGGTGTGGTGCTGGTGCGTCGCGTTCGAAACCCGATCATGCTGGCGCGCGCCGTGATGGAACGCACGCCGCATGTCCTGATGGGAGGAGCGGGGGCCGAGCGCCTTGCGCGATCAATTGGAATCAAGCTCTGCCGGCCCGATGTTTTGATTTCGCCGCGGGCGCATGAACGTTGGCTGGCAGGAACCCAAGGCGGCAAGAAGGCTTCGACAGTTGATCGGCACGGCACAGTCGGCGCAGCCGCTGTCGATGCGCACGGAAATCTGGCGGCAGCAACCTCAACCGGTGGAACTGCACGCAAGCTGCCTGGACGAATTGGCGACTCGCCGATTCTCGGCGCTGGATTATTCGTTGATGTCAGGGGTGCGGCCTCGGCGACCGGCGAGGGCGAGGCGATTATCAAGACGGCGCTCTGTCGTAAGACCGTCGCAGGTCTCGGGCGGAAATCCGCCCAAGAGGCCTCCATGCTTGCGATTCAAGAGTTGTGGACCGTAACCGGGTCGGAAGCGGGCGTCATCGCGGTCGATAAGCGCGGCCGCTTCGGCTTTGCCCATAACGCCGACGCGATGGAGATAGCGACGTTCGATCTCAATAGCGGCTCGCGCCATCTCGTCGTTCCCTCGCTTGTCAGATAGCTGTTAGTTGAACCCCTGTGCGCTCAATATCTCGCGAGCACTTTCTACGCGATCTGCGAATACCATGAGACGCGGTGGAACTGCTGCACGCCCGTACATTCCAAGGATTCTGGAGGTTTCTGCGTCAAAGATATAGGCCTCAATTCCCCCATCACGGAGAAGATCTCTCGCTATATGTAACAACATCACATCAAGATTTGTGTAGATAGTAACGAGCTCGGCTTGTTCACGCTCAGGTGGCATATCGGCTATACGGTAAACCTCTTATCGCGCTTCACTGCGAAGAAGGTCACAACGGCGCGATAGAAGTGAGAGCCTGCTTGAACAGTCGTAACTGAAGCAAGTTGCCGCTCTACCGGAATCCTCCGTCCGCAACGATATTCTGACCGGTGATCCATCGAGCGTCCTCGCTGGCCAGGAACGCGACGACGTCGGCGATTTCGTCCGGCTGACCGAGTCGACCCAGAGCAGTACGCATGATGCTGACCTGCTTCAACTCCGGCGGGAAATGTCCCCATAGCTCCTCGAGCATCTTGGTCTCGGTCACACCCGCGCTGACCGTATTCACTGTGATGCCGCGGGGCCCCAGTTCATTCGCCAAGACCATCGTGAACTGCTCTAAAGCCGACTTGCTCGCCAAGTAAGCTCCGAGCAGCGGGAAACCCAATTGGGCCGCTTTGGTCGAGATATTGATGACGCGCCCACCTTGCCCGAGCGCTCGCGCTGCTTCCTGCAGCACAAAGAGAGGTCCGCGCGCATTTACGGCAAAGACGCTGTCGAACTCTTCCTCGGTGATAGCTTCGATCGGTTTGAAGACCGTCTTCGCCGCGTTATTGACCACGATATCGATACGGCCAAGCTGCGCGATGGTCCCCTTAAAGAGCCGTCGTATGTCGGGGACGCTGCCGATGTCGGCTTGGATCGCGATCGCTTTACCAACGCCGTTTGCGATTGCGGCGACGACGGCTTTAGCTTCCTCTGCGCTGCGAGCATAATTGACCACCACTGCGGCGCCGTCGCGAGCGAGACGTTCGGCAATTGCCCGCCCGATGCCGCGCGATGCTCCAGTGATAATTGCAACCTTTCCAGCTAAATGAGCCACTGGCCGTCCTCCGTGGAGTCCTGTTTCAGCGAAACCGAAGCTCTATTGCGCCCGTACTGAAGTGTCAAATCAACCACCGAACAAGCCGACGCCTTACAAAGCTGCAGGGCAAGCCAACCGGATACTACGACCAGTTGCGGCTCTCATCCTTGCCTTCATCCTTCTGGGGCAAGGTATCGCTACACCCTTCGTGAAAGATGCTGAGCCGCAATCGGCCCAGTGGATCGTCGATATCGTGCACAACGGGCGCTGGCTACTGCCCCTCGACTATTACGGTCTCGTCGATCGTAAACCGCCGCTCTTTTACTGGATGGCCGCGGGTATCTCCGAAGCTACCGGCGGATACGTGGACGAAACGCGAGCGCGCGTGGTCTCGCTGATTGCCGGGGCCGCACTCGCGACGGTCGTACTCGAATGGACAGCGGCGATGCTTGGAACGGCGTCGGGATGGCTCGCCTTCTTCTTTCTCATCGGCAGCTATGCCTTCGCCTCGCGCGCGACGACAGCGCTCACCGATATGCTGATGTCGGCTTTCCTGATCGCCGTCTATTACCTTATCCATCCGGCGTTGGATGAGACCCGGGTGGCTCGCTCGCGGATCGTCACGGCGGGGCTCTTGCTCGGTCTCGGCGTACTGACCAAGGGACCGATCGTTATCGTGCTGTTTGGGTTCGCGGCCGCGATCTATCTGCTGATGCTACGGCGCAATCCGTTCATACTGCTGACTCGGGGATGGCCCTGGATGATCTTCGCGATCGCGATCGTTATCGCTGCGGGATGGTATATCCCGGCTTTCCTTGCCGGCCGCGCGCATGATCTTTCCGGGGTCTTTATCGACGAGAACTTCGGCCACTTTATGCCTGCGAGCATGGGTGGGACAGGAGAGGCGGCGCGACCCGTATATTACATCCTGGTGCGATTACTCAGCGGAGCATTGCCGCTGACGCTGCTGCTGCCGGCGATCGGAATCGCCTTCGCGCATGATGAGTTTGTTCCGTCGGCGCGGCGTCCGCTCTTTTTTCAGCTCGCGATGGTTTTGGCGGTGCTGATCTTTTTTTCTGCAGCGAGCGCTAAGCGCGACGACTATATCCTTCCGGCGCTTCCTCCGCTGGCGACTCTCTTTGCCGGACTATTTACTGAAGTTAGGACCGAAGGCCGCGCAAGCGCAGCAAAAGTTCGCGATATTACCTGCCTTGCGATTCTTGCTCTCGTCTTCGTAGCGACGATCGGTGTTACCGCCATTGGCAACGGGTTGCTGACGCTAGGGTCTCTCAGTGCTCAGCTCCAATCGAGCGATGCGTCTTACGCGTCGATCGTCGTCGATGGGTTGGCGCGGCAGAATTTGCCATTCATCGTGTTCGAGGTTGCCCTTGTGGTTGCGTGTTACGTCGCGTTCACCGGCTACCGGAGGAATAATGCGGCTCGAATAGGGGCTGGCTTGGCGGCGCTTTGTGTCGCCGGTTCGGTGATATGGAATGGCGTCGTTCGACCGATCGAGACCTACTCACGCAGTCAGGTCGCCTTTGCCGCACAAGTCAGAGCCTTGGCCGCAGGATCGCCGGTTTACGTAGCGTATTTCGATCCTGAATTCGCCTGGTACTACGGCCCCGATGCGCCTCCATTGCCGGGAGCGATAGCCCAACACGGCGCGCAGGCGAACCAGCAGGTTTATTTAGTTGCGCGTCCGCGCGAATTGAATCGACTCGCTCCGCCGGTCCGTCGGAGTATCCATCTGGTGCTGCAATCTCATCTGCTCGGCGGCGGTGGTCCGCCCGCGCTCTATGCAATCGGTGCCGCTCAATCTCCCGACGAGCCGAAGGGCGATTCGAGTAAGGCCAATTGAACATGGTCCTCGGCGTCGATTCGCCTTAGATTCGTCCCCAAAAGGCGAACAGGACCGCTCCCATGATGCACCCCAGCGAAAGGGCGTAATTCCAACGGATCGGCTCGCCAAGATAGAGGTAGGCGAATACGACGAAGACCGTCAGGGTGATGCATTCCTGAATAATCTTGAGCTGATACCCGGTGAACTCGCCATAGCCGATTCGGTTCGCGGGCACCTGAAAGCAGTACTCGCCAAACGCGATAAGCCAGCTGATGACGATAGCCTGCACCATCGAGATGGACGGATGCTTCAGATGTCCGTACCAGGCGAAGGTCATGAAGGTATTGGAGATAAGCAACAGAATTACGGTGCGCATCGAAAGATATCGTAGCAGTATCGGTGTGCGCGACGGGGAATTACGGGATAGTCGTTAGTGGATGAGGGGCGTAGCGTATGATCCGAATTGCCCAGATCTGACCTCTCGATTATCCTGAAGCCGGATGCCAATTTTCGAATACGAATGCCTCGCCTGTGGCGCAACTGGAGACTACGTGGTCCTCGGCTCAAAGCGTCGTTCGTGCCCTGCGTGCGAGCGCTGCCATTCGAAGCGAACGCGCCGGGTGATGTCGTCCTTCGCGGTGCATGAAAGCGAGGGATCGCGGCTCGATAACTTCAGTACCGGTGGGGCACGAGATGATTCCTTCTACAAGGATTCGCGCAACGTCGGTCTCTGGGCAAAAAAGCGGGCCAAAGAGATGGGCGTCGATTTGGGCTCCAAGTTCGACGAGACAGTCGAAAAGGCCCGTAGTGGCAAGCTAATCAAGGATATGACTTAAGGACGGGCGATCTACCATTTGTAGTTCTGCCCGTGGAGCATCTATGAGCGACGAAAAAGATCGATTTGGCGACAAGCTACACAACCTCGAAAAGGCGCGCGAAGACCAATGGGCGCGTGAGCAAGATCGCGTACTGATGGAGAAGCTGCTTCAGCGCAATACCGAAGATCTGCACTGTCCCAAATGCAAGGCTGTGCTCGCCACAAAGATGGAAGGGACGCACGCCGTTTTTGCGTGTCCTAGTGGACATGGAGCCTGGCTCGATCGCGAGGCCGTTCAAGCGCTGAGCAAGAGTTAGAAGTAGAGGGATAGATTCCGTCTCGCTGTGGTATCGAGCCGTAGTGCTCGAATGAAACCTGTGCCCGCCAAGCCGAAAATTTGGTTTGGTGCCGGACCATCGGCGCCCGCTTCCCAGTTGACCGGCGCGTCGATGTAGGACTAGAAAAGCGGCATTCGGGCAAGTTCCTTCTGTGCCAGAAAGAGTTTCATCAAAACCAGGATTGCGGAGACCGAAGCCTCTCGGAAAGGCTAACTCAGGATGCGAAAAGGACGATTGGGTTGGGCGGCACTGCTGACGCCGCTTGCCACTCTGTTTCAAGGAATCGCGCTCCCGAAGATTGCTCACGCGGATTGCGCAACTGAAATCAAATCGATCCAGCTAGAGATCGCCGCAGCGGCGGAGCGGCGTGACCTCGACGCGATCATGGCGCCGTATATCCCTGGCGATAAACTCTTCGTCTTCGATATGTATCCGCCGCAGGCCTATATCGGTTGGGATGCCTTCCGCGGTGACTGGAAGAATTTTATCGACGGGCTCAAAGGTCCCATCAGCTACAAGCTGACCTATCTGACTGCGAGCTGTGACGACGATTTCGGTTATACCCACATGCTCCAGATAATCAGGGGGACGCGGCAGAACGGACGGCCGTTTGTGCTAAATCTTCGCGAAACCGACGTCTATCGCAAAGTCGACGGAAAGTGGCGCATCGTCCATGTTCACACTTCAGTCCCGGTGGATTTGAAGACGGAGCAAGGTGACTTTGTGACCAAGTGGCGGCAAAAGAACTAAAGAGTAGAACGGGCGCGGACTTTCGCGCCTAAATCGATAAGACGATCTGAAGAGGTTGGATGGCATCGCAAGATCAAAAACAAGAAACCGTCCGTATCGCCGGGACCGACTTGGCGCTAATCAAGGGCGGCAGCGGCGCCCCGTTGCTGGTGCTGCACGATGAGCTCGGTTACGCCGGATGGCTTAACTGGCAACGGGAGTTGGCGAAGGATCGGACGCTGATCATCCCAATGGCGCCTGGCTTCGGGCCGACCCCGCGCATTCCGTGGATCGATAACGTCCGCGACTTGGCCTGTTTCTATGCGCGCTTCATGCGTGAACAGGGTCTCGATCGTGCCGATGTGATCGGCTTCTCGTTCGGCGGATGGGTTGCGGCGGAGATGATCGCGAACAACCCCGCGCAATTCCGCCGCTCGGTGCTGGTCGCGCCCGGAGGAATCAAGCCCTTCGAGGGTGAGATCATGGATCTGTTCCAGGTTCCCGCCGACAAGTATCTGCGCGCTACCGTGAACAATCCCGCGGCGACTCCCGAATTCGGAATCCTCTATGGTGGCGAGAGCACACCTGAGCAGTACGAAGCATGGGAAGATGCGCGCGCCGAATTCTCGCGGATCGCGTGGCAGCCGTATTTCCATACGCCGAGCCTGCAGTATCTGCTGGAAGGCGCGGGCAAAGTGGAATCGCTGATTGTCTGGGGACGGCAGGACAAGGTTGTACCGCAGGCAGCTGTCACGGCCTACAATAAGGCGTTGAACGGTTCTAAATTGGTGACCCTCGACAACTGTGGCCATCGGCCTGAGATTGAACAGACCGATCGGTTCGTCGATGAAGTCAAAAAATTTCTGGCGTAAGCGGAAGGAGTTACTCTGATGCATTTCATGTGGTTTACGGAGCGTGCGTATCACTACGACCCCGAAGTAGAACCGGAAAAGTATCGCGAACTGGAAAATCAGGTTCTGCGGCTGCGCAGCTTTTACGGCACGCCGAACCGCTTCTTCGACCGCGAACACGGCGCCAAGATCATCAACCAGTATCTCGATGAGAAGGTTTATACCGACGAGAAGCTGCTGAACTTCGACGGCGTGATGCTGAATGAGCATCACGGGACACCGTTCTGTCTCGGCGCGGTGATGGACGTCGAGGCGGCTGTTATCGCAGCGAAGACCAAGCGTATCCGTATCACGCTGCTGGGAAATCCCGTAGCTACGGTCGGTAATCCGCTGCGTCTCGCGGAAGAACTCGCGATGATCGATCTGATCTCGGGCGGACGTCTGACCACCGGATGGGTTCGTGGAGCAGGCAGCGAGCAGTTCGCGAACAATACGAATCCGGCCAAGAACCGCGAACTGTTCGAGGAAGGCGTAGATTTTATCGAGAAGGCTTGGACGACGCCTGGACCTTTCCGCTATGAAGGCAAGAATTTCCACTTCCGCCAGGTGAATCCGTGGGTCCTGCCGCTCCAGCAACCTCATCCGCCGTTCTGGATTCCGGGGCTCATCAGCCCTGACACCGCCGATTGGTGTGCGCGCCGCTGCTACCCATACGTGGCTCTCGCGACCAAGCTCGGTCCGACGATTGAGCTATTTGAATTCTACGGCAAGGCCGCGGCACGCGCTGGCTATCAGGCTGGCCCGGAGAATTTCGGCTACTTACAGCCCGTTATGATTAGCGACAATCGGGAGCGCGCGGTGGAACTAGGCAAGCGCCTACTCTACGGCGGGGCCTTCGCCCATTTTGCCCGTCCCGAATGGATGTTCCCTCCCGGATACAACTCGAAAGCTGCGACCCGGCGTCTCGCGACCCTCGACGGTCCGAACACCTCGGGTAAGCCCATCTTCTCCGGAACCGGCGAGGAGAGCGACGAGGAGATCGAGGCGCTCAAGCGGAGTATCTACGCCGGCTATCCGCAGGTCCTAGAGGATTTGCAGATGATCGCGGGCACCCCGGACGACGTCATTCCGAAGCTGAAGAAGGTTATCAGCGCGCTGCGCCCCGGTATCTTCTCCTTCTGGCTCGATGGTCCGGTCTCGGCGCAAGAGCGCAAGCGCTGCCTCGAACTGCTGAACAGCGACGTAATTCCGGCGCTGCGCGAACACGGCAAGCAGCTTGGACTCAATGACCCGTTCGAAGTTAAGCCGGGCTCACGTCGGCTGGGGAATCCGGAGCAGTACCGGCCAATCACCGACGCCGCAGCTTTGGCGTAAGGGCGATGCGGACCCGAAGCGGATTCCTGCTGATTGCGCTAGGCGGAGCGGCCTTCCTCGCGATGGGTAATGCCGCGCCCGCCAAGGCGGATGCGACCGACGAAATTCGCGCCGCGCAGGAGAGTATCGCGCACGGTGCGGAGACCCGGAATCTCGATCTGATCATGAGCAACTATCTGCATAGCGATAAGTTGTTCGTGTTCGACGTCTATCCGCCGACTTACTATTTGGGATGGGATGCCTTCCGCAAGGATTGGAGCGATTTCCTGGACGGTATCAAGGGACCGATTACCTACCAGATGCAGGACATGGTAATCGATACCGACGGCAAGATGGGCTACGTCCACGTGATCGAACATATTGCGGGCGTCGACCACAAGGATAAGCCGATCGAGATTAACATGCGGATCACCGAGCTTTACGGCAAAATCAACGGCAAGTGGCAGATCGAGCATGAACACGCGTCGGTGCCGGTTGATATCAAGACCGGCAAGGCTGATATCCTGTCGCGTAAGGATCTCGCCCCAATCAGTGCGAACTGATTCGGTTCGTTTGAAACTGTAGATGTGCGCCGCGTGATCGGCTGAGGCTAAGGCCTGCAGCCGATCACGCCGGGTGTGTTAACTTCCATAATCACCAGGTCATCGCTGCATGAAATTGCCGCATGCCGCACTGTCGGCGGCTGGTAAGCGATCGCGCCTTGCTCCAGGCGGACGATGCCGAGGTCGTTGTATTTCGAGTTCCATCGAACCCTCGGCGGTGTAGAACGACTGAAAGTAGGGTCCATGCGTATGCGACCTGCCGCGTTAGGGTGGCCCCGGTAGGGGCTTGAGCGACGCTGCCAGCATCCGGCCATCAGTCAGTTCTTTCAGTCCGAAGTCGCGACAAAGAAAGCCGTCCCTTATGCCTGCCTTGTAGGCTGCATCACGTTCCTTCTGGACAAAAATCCGATGCGTGCCGAACTCACCCATCGGGTTCCGCGCTACGACGAGCAAGTTCGCGATGGACGGAACCATTGAATGCAGGCACGACCGCGCCTCGCCGAAGGTGCTGCACCCCGATCTCCTGTAATTCCACGTCGAGCCAGCCGTTGAGAATATAGGTCAGGGAAAAGCCTTCGTCATGCTGATGGAGGTACGCGACATGCGCACCCTCGGGCGTCAGGCGAACGATCTGGGCGGTCAATTCTCCGTTGGTGAGCGCGCCGATACCAAGATCGCGCACGGAAATTCCCGGGGCCACAGCTTCAAACGCGCCTTCATCGGGCTGTCGTATAGGTGGCCGGCATGGTCGCATTCTTTCGACTGGAATGCTCCCGATGGTTACATAACCGACTTGAGCGACGCTATCGTGCGACGGACCTTACCCTCGATCTCCGCAAAGCGAATAGCTAGCATCAAGCGCGAATTACTCATCCCGTAGAGCCATCATCTCCAGAATCCAATAGAGGTCGTTTACGCATGAAACTCGCACTATATCTGCCGAACTTCAGGGACAAGGTAACGGTCAGTGAGATTATCGATCTGACGCGCACGGCCGAGGAGCTGGAGTTTGAGTCACTCTGGACACTGGACCGAGTCGTCGTTCCCGAGGCCTCCGATCGCCAGGAGCTGCGCAAGCCCTTCGGCTTCATGACGGAGTTTCCGCGAGCCTTGCCGGTTATCGCGCGCGGCGAGTGGTTCCAGGGACCGGCGCTGATTCCCTATCTCGCGGCGATAACCAAGAAGATCCGTATCGGCGTTAGCGTAATCGATACACCTTATCGCGCTCCCGGTGTTCTGGCGGCGGAGCTGGCGACGATCGACCATCTGTGCGGCGGGCGGCTTAACGTCGGCGTCGGTTCCGGCTGGATGCCCGAGGAGTTCGATGCGGCGAGCGCAACTCATATCTATGAGAAGCGTAACAAGCACGTGATCGAGACGATCGAGGTGATGCAGGGCGTATGGACGAATGAACTCTTCGAGTACCACGGGGAGTTCGCGTCGTTCCCGAAGTGCGGCTTCGGTGTAAAGCCGGTGCAAAAGCCCCATCCTCCGATTTACGTGGGCGGACTCAAAGTGCCGAAGATCGCAGCCAAGCGTATCGCCAAGTACAACCTTGAGGGATGGATCGGAATCCAGGATACGCCCGAGGATATCGCGACCTGGAAGGCGGCTATCAAGCAGGAACTCGAAGCGATCGGCAGCACCCGATCGGTCGATACGCTCGAAATCTCGAGCATGCTTTTCTTCGATATCACCAAGGATAAGACCGATCAGACGCTACAAGGCAAACTGACTCCGACGATGACGGGAACCGTGCAGCAGATCACGGACAACCTCAAGCGTTATCGCGACGCCGGTCTGACTTTCCCGCTCCTGTGGCCTCCCTTCCGCGGGGTACCGACGGCCAAAACGATTGTCGATCTGCGGAGGCTGAAGGAAGATATACTGCCGAAGATTTAACGGTCTTCCGGTCCTGTAGACGCCTCGAAGCGATTGTTCCGATGACAGTCGCGTCGAGGTCTTTCGTATCTGACCCAGCATGACGGAGTGAAACATGGGCAAGCTCGATAACAAAGTGGCGCTGATCACCGGTGGGGGCTCCGGTATCGGCAAGGCAACCTCACTACTCTTTGCGCAGGAAGGTGCGCGTATCGCGATTGCGGATTGGGTTGAGGATCAGGCTCGTGCAGTTGTGGCCGAGATCAAACAAAAAGGCGGCGAGGCGATCGCGATCAAGACCGACGTTTCCAAGGCCGCCGATGCGGAGCGGATGGTATCGGAGACCGTACGCGCCTTTGGCAAGCTCGATATTCTCTACAACAATGCCGGAATCGGTGACGCCAAGCTGCTGCACACGATGACGGAAGAGGAGTGGGATCGCACGATCGACGTCGATCTCAAGGGCGTCTTCCTGGGTTGCAAATATGCGTTGCCGGAAATGATGAAGCGGGGTGGCGTGATTCTGAGCACCGCGTCGATCGCAGGAATCGAGGGGATTCGCCGGATGCCGCACTACTGCGCGGCCAAGGCCGGAGTGATCCTGCTGACGAAATCGATGGCGATGGACTATGCCGAGTACGGTATCCGCGTTAACTGCATCTGCCCCGGCGGAATCGGCACGCCGCTGTTTGAAACGGGCTATGAGAATCTCACTCCGGAGCGGAAGGAGCGTGCGTTGAAGGCATTCACCGCGCTACATCTGCTGAATCGTATTGGCCACCCCGAGGAGATAGCGACCACCGCGCTATTCCTCTGCTCCGACGATGCATCGTTTATCACGGGACAGGCGATCGTCGTGGATGGCGGCTACACAGCGGGCCATCGGATGATCAGCAACACTCGTTAAGACGGAACCTTGGGCAAAGCGTAGCAGCCAATCGATGGTAATTATGCCTTGCCCGGCGGTTTGAAAACGCGGCATGATCGCCGCACACCATCTTTGAGAAGTCTGGGAGATCGATCCGATGCAGGGACAACCCCTAATCGATAAGCCATTTGGTCCGCTACAGGGCGTGCGCATCATCTCGACGGGAACGTTGATCGCACAGCCTTTCGCCGGCCAGCTCGCCGCCGAGATGGGCGCCGAGGTTATCCAAATCGAACGGCCAACAGTGGGCGACGCCGGTTGGCGATCGATCGGAATCAGGCTGCCTACCAAAGATGGCGGCGAAGTGGCGACCAACTGGGTGCAGGAGCGGCGCAACGTCTTCTGCGTGACGCTCGATCTCTCAAAACCGCGCGGCCAGGAGATTTTCCTCAAGCTGATCCCTACCGCGGATATCTGGATGGAAAGCTCCAAGCCCGGGACCTATGCCAAGTGGGGAATCACGGACGAATCGCTCTGGAAGATTAACCCGAAGCTGGTGATCACGCATGTTTCCGGCTTCGGACAAGAGGGCGATCCGGCGTACGTGACGCGCGCTTCTTACGATATCGTTGGCCAGGCTTTCGCCGGCGTGATGTATCAGACCGGCTTCCCGGAAACGCCGCCCGTGCGCGCTGCTCCGTGGACAGGCGATTACATGACCGCGATGTTTACGATGTGGTCGTCGCTCGCTGGGCTGACCTACGCACGAGCGCATGGCAAGGGACAGTCGATCGACGTTGCGCAGTACGAGACGATCCATCGGACGGTCGGCGGCACGATGCTCGAATACTTTCAGCAGGGACTGGTGCGCGAGCGTTCGGGCAATAAAGCGCAGGGCTTCCAGCCGCTCGATAGCTTCGAGACCAAGGATGGTTTCGTCGTAATCGGTGCGATCGCCGACGTTTATAATCGACTGCTGCGCGCGATCGGCTTTGACGAGAAGGACCCGCGATGGCAAAACGCGCGCACCGATCTCGAATCAATCGAGGGTATTGAGTTCGACGCGATGCTCCGCGGATGGGTCAATGAGCGCACCACTGCAGAAGTCGTGAAACATCTCAATGAATTCCAGGTGCCGTGCTCGCCGATCATGACCTCGAAGGATATTGCCCAAGACCCGCACTATCGCGCGCGCAATATGCATATCGAGTGGGAAGATCTCCAGGCCGGTCCGGTGAAGGGTGTTGGAATCGTGCCGAAGTTTTCGCAAACGCCGGGCAAAATCTGGCGCGGTGCGCCGGGAATCGGCCACGACAATCAGCGGATATACGGCGAGCTGCTGGGAATCTCGGCCAGCGATCTGGAAGGGCTGCGCCGCGATAAAGTTATCTGATCGTCGATAATTGTTCGTTCTGACGCCCGACGCGCGGCTTACAACAGTCGCCCGTCGGGCGTTTCTCTTTACATGGGGACGTCCTGGATCAGCGCCAGAATGGGCTGAGTTGCAGGATCGCGACGCGGCGGCTCAGGAGATGGAGCAGGGCCGGGGTCCATCGCGGCGGAAGATCGAGCAGTTTCGCGGTGTTATCCAGTAGCGACGACGCTTCGGCACGCGCGAAATTCAGGCTCAGTGAGGCCAGGAGATTTTGCGCGGGATAAGGACGCAGATCGAGGAACTCATCGGCAGTGACGCCAAGCTTCTCGCGAGCCAACTCTATCGCGCGATTGAGACCTCCGAGTTCATCCACTAGTCCGCGATTCTTGGCCGCGATACCGCTCCAGACTCGGCCCCGCGCGACCTCTTCGACCGCCTCCACCGAGAGCTTGCGACCTTCGGCGACTTTGCCGGTGAAGTTCATGTAGAGCTGCTCGACGGTCTGGTTGAGCTGGGCGAGTTCGACTTCCGTCAGCGGACGCGCGATCGAGAGCGCATCGCCGATGGATGCAGTCTTGACCGCCTCGATCTTAACGCCGAGCCTCTGCAAGAGTTGCGGCACACTGAATTTGGTATAAACGACACCGATCGACCCCGTGATCGTCGTGGGTTCCGCAACGATCGCATCGGCGGCCATCGCCGCGTAGTAGCCGCCGGACGCCGCGACATCGCCCATCGAGACAATCACGGGCTTGCCGCGCTTTTGCGCATAGCGCACGGCGCGCCAAATCAAATCCGAGCCGACGGCCGATCCGCCCGGCGAATTGACCCGCAGTACGATCGCGCGCACGTGGCTATCGCGTGCAGCGTGCCGCAAATCCTCCGATAGGCGCTCGCCGCTCATAAACTCGCCCGCCATCGGTGCGTCGCCGGCGACGACCGGACCGAGCGCGTGGATCAGTGCGATACAATCGGCACCGCGAGAGTCGCGCAGGTAATGGACGTGACGCAGAAAGCGGCTGAGTCCGACGAAAAGCTGGTCGGCGTGTTCTTCATCGGTTCCCTCGCTCAATTCATCCTGGAGATCTTCGAGGTAGCCGGCCCGATCGAGCAGACCCGCTTCGCGAGCTGAAGTTACGCTGATGAAACCGGAGCCGAGCAACTCGTGCGCCCGAGCAGGGTCGATCCTGCGCGAGGCTGCAATGCGTTCGACGACGACTGAGTTTGAATCGTTGATCAGAGCGTCGAGGCTCTCGCGCAGCTGCGGCGACATCGAGGCGCGTGAGAAAGTCTCGGCAGCGCCTTTGTATTCCTTCCATTGCAACGTCTGGGCTTCGACGCCGAGTTGCGCCAGCGCATCCTTCAGGAACATGCTGCCTGCGGCAAATCCGAGCATCAGCATCGCACTGTCGGGATTGGCGACGATTTCGCTGGCTCCGCACGCGAGTAGGTAGTCGTGAAGCGTGACGTTGTCGCCGCTCAGGATAGCCGTTACACGTTTGCCATTGGCTACGACCGCACGCAGCAGATCGTGCAACTCCATAGCTGTAGCCAAGCCGACACCAGGGGAAGCGATCTCGACCAATACCGCTTTCAGTTTGGGATCGGTGGCGGCGGCATTGAGGGCCTCGCGCAAATGGAACAGTGTTGGTGCTCCGCGACTGCGGAGTTGCTCAAGTGCCGATCGGGGCGCATCCTCGCGGATTCCTTCGGCAAGGCGCAAGGTTAGAATCGCATCCGCAGGAATACGGGATGGACGGGCGACGAATGCATAGAAGGCGGCAACGAGCCCTATCGATGCAAGGAGTAGGATTAAGCTGGTGAAGAACCATTGCCGATCGAGCGCGATAGCCGCCAGCGCAACGAGGATCGCTACCGCGATTCCGAGCCGAGCTTCGCGGGAAAGTCTTGCGGGTAAGAATCGAGGCAATTTCATCAAGGTTTCCGCCTTCGCTTATGATGTTGCGAGAGGGTCGAACGACCCCAAGAATATCGGTTTTCGATGAACGCGTCTGTCCCTCGTACCAGGTTGGTCTGGCTGTGGCTTGCGGTATTGCTCGCAGGATGTGCGAGCCGTAAGGCCAAACCGCATCCTGCGTCGCCCCCTCCGCCAGCGAATCGTGTCGGATCGATGGCGGTCACGAACGGTATCAAGGTGTTGGCCTCGATCGGATTGCCGCCCGGATTCGTGCCGGATTTGGCCTACGGACCAATCTGGATGGCGCGGGGAAAGCTCGTCGCTATCGCGGGGACCGCGAACGGCCGATCGGGGCTGATCGGATACAGCGGACCGGGCTTTGCAACGCAGCTGGTAATCGCAGCGGACGACGGGGCAGGGGCGCCTCAAGGCGTGATTCTCGGCGCCGATGCTAGTCCCGATGCGGCCGCATTAGCTCTAGTGGTCGCGAGTCCTCAGCGCGGCAACCTCGCGATTCGAATCGGCGCTGGCGACGGCGGATGGCGGACCGTTGCTGAGATTCCGGGGGTCTACAGCGGGGCACAGGTTAAGTGGCTGAACGCGAGGACGATTGCCCTCATCCTGCGGAGCGATCCTCCGACCATCAACCCATCTGACCCAACTGGACCTGCAAACGGAGCGCAAGTCGTAATCATCAAACTTGGAGACCCGGTGACAACAAATGCCCTCACGAAAATTCAGTGCGCTTTCGCCTCGTTGAATTTCAGTCCTGACGGACGCTGGGCGGTAGGGCAGGGTGATCCGAACACGCCACCGGCTTTGCTCGATCTCGATAACGAAGTTTGCTCGCCGATCGATCGCAGCGATCCGATACGCGTATTGTCGTGGCGACCCGATGGGTTGGCGTTTCTCTATGTCGCCCCGGGCCCTACGGGAGTGCCCGGCGTTTTTCGCTACGACCACGCGAGCGGAGTCAGTAGCCTCGTAGCGATTGCTTCGGGAGCAGCAGCCTACGCGTCGGACGGTTCCACTATTGCGATCGGCAACGAGCAGCTCACCTGGCGTTCCGCGAGCAGCGGATCGACCAAACCGATTGTCGCGCAAATTGCTCTGTTCCCGCCCGGAGACGGATCGATCACAGTGAACTCCCTCGGTTTCGAAACGACACCGGAACTGCTCGCGCGAACCTCGATGCTATTCGCGCCGTCGGTGAACACGGGTCTTATCGATATCGCGGCGGTCAAAACGATGGAGCCATTGCGCGAGTTGATCGAGTACTGGTATCCAGGGCGGGCGGCGTTTGCCCTTGCAGCCTTACCGCCCGATGCCTCTATTGCGGCGAGCTGGTCACCCGACAATAAACTGATCGCGTTTATCGATACGGGTGCGCGACCGCCACGCCTGACGATTATCGCGCCGCCGCGTTAGGACTTTTAGTCGCCGTCCGGCCGCTCAAGGCGCGCGCTAGTCCGGTGGGAAGATAGGTCCGCAGATAACGGAGATAATTTTTGAAACGGCGGGGATCCAGTTGGAGCGCCCGTCGAAAGGCCTCGCGCGCCTGTTGTTTGTTGCCGTTGCTTAATTCAGTGAGGCCGATATAGCCGAGGATACTGCGCGAAGCGCGCGCGCGTGATCGAAGCAGCGGCTCGACCGAACGGCCCCAGCGCTCGCGCACTAGTTGCGTGAACATCGCGCGGGCCTCGGGGCTGAAGCTGAAATTCTTGATCGGCCTTGGATAGGGCGAGAAACGCCAATTACCGAGGCGCTCATCGATATAGGCGAACGGCCCTAGTTCCCGCAATCGCATCCAGCAGTAGGCATCTTCGAAGCCGTAGGAGCGGAATTCTTCGGCAAAGCCGCCGATCGCGTCGAGCGCTGTGCGGCGAATGACTACGGCACTCGGCATAATTGGCCACAGCCGCATGAACATCTCATCGAAGCTCGGCGCGTGCGCGACTTCCGGGCCTACCAATGCCGTGTTCAGCGGTCTGCTGTTGCTGTCGGTCACCGAGAGGTTGGTATAGGCCATCACGCATGAAGAATCCCGCTCCAGTGCTGCGACCGTACGCTCGAGCATCGCCGGCATCCAAGTGTCGTCGCAATCGAGCAGGGCTACATACTCACTGTATGATTCGCGCAGGCCGGAATTGCGCGCAGCCGAGATACCACCATTGGGTCGCGTGACGATTTTGATCGAACCGGCGAAGCGCTCCAGCACTTCGGCGGTGCTATCGGTCGATCCGTCGTTGACTGCGATCAACTCGAAATCGCGGTAAGTCTGTGCGAGTACGCTTTCGATCGCCTCAGCGACAGTCTCAGCACCGTTATAGACCGGAATGATAACCGCGACGCGAGCCATCGATCGGTAACTCACTCGCCCGCGGCAGCGCTATGCGTCGGCGTCGGATCAACGACTTTCCATTGGCTAAGATCGCGAGCGAGCGCTTGTTCAAGTGCTTCGATCTGCGGCATCAGTCGACGGCGGATACGCATTTCCGTCTCGGGATCGAGCGTGGGAAAGACCGGGCCGCCGTCAAAGCAAAAACGCCAGAAACCGGCACGGGTCAGCAGATTGATCGTGCCGTAGCGTTCATTGCGCTGCAGCCAATCGCGCAGTTTGCGGCCGCGCCGCGCGAGGGCATAGGAACGCGGCATCCGCTCGAAGCTGTTCACCTTCTGCCGCGCGATCGCGGAACCCTTGATCGCAATGCGCTGAATACCGATGAAATCGCACACCCGGTCTAGATAAGACTGCGGGTCAGCCTCAAGGTCGTCGTAAATCTGCGCGAGCACATTGTCTTGGCCGAAAGTCACTCGCCATCCTGCGAGACCCTTGCCGCCGGTTTGCCAGCCATCAGGGGTATAGGCTTCGAAATCCGCGTTGGTCCAGGCGTTGCGCCGCGCCAGCTTCCAGAAGGAAAACAGCACCTGCACCGGATCGCGAAACGTGCAGATAATTTTGCAATGAGGCATATGCAGTGCGATCCGTTCGCGCGCGTCGTTGGACCCCAGATAGCTGGGGCATATCTCGCCCACCGGGAGATTCGGATCACAATCGGTGAAATAGTTCGCGTACCAGTCGATGCCGCGATGGTAATTCTTAACGAAGAAATCGACCTCTTTGACGTCCCGCGGAAGGCCCACATGGCCGCGCAAGACAGTATCGAGCCATGAGGTCGCGGTGCGTGGCTGTCCGACGCCCAGGAAATCCGGCAGGCGGCGTCCACGCGATTGATTAGATACAGCGTTGCTCATCGATTACGAATAACTGCTCGATGCTATCGGATTGAACGTCATGCAGCGCGAGCGCCTCGTTAGTTTAATCGACGCGGCGCAAAGGTTGTAGTGTGTCCGGCGGAAGTCGCTACTCAACGGTCGGGCTGATAGCCGCGGCGCCGGGAACCACTCGCCAGGGCTTGCGCGAGGGCTGCCGGGAGGAAGGTCCGCGCGAGGCGGAAGACGCTCTTGAAATGCGACGGTTTGTAGCGGAGCGCGCTCAGAAAGGCTCGGCGCGCACCTATCCGATCGCCGCGCTCCAGTTCCATAAGCCCATGATGGCTCAGGGCGGTCGCGTAACCGTGACGCATCGAGGCCAGCAGCGGTTGTCCCCTCCGTCCGTAGCGTTCGGTGACGCGGCCCTCGAAAAGCTCGAAGTTGGTCTGATACTTGAGCATCGGATTAGCTCCGGCCACGACCCGATATTTGACCAGCGATCGCTCTAGGTAGATGAATTCGCCTAGCTCGCGCATCCGCAGCCAGAAATCGACATCCTCGTGGCCGCCTGCGCCACGAAAGCTCTCGCAAAACCGGCCGCATCCCTCGAAGGCGCTGCGCCGCACTACGACGGTGCTGGGGATTATCGGCCACCATCGGCTCAGCAGATCGTTCATAGAAGGGGCGTGCGTCTCACGCGGTGGCATCGATGAGAGCGGCAGTGGAGAGTCCTGGTCGTCGACCGACTGAACGTCCGTGTAAAGGAGAACCGCTTCAGGATGAAGATCGAACGGCGGCAGCGAACTCGCGAGCTTATCGGGAAGCCATACGTCATCCGCATCGAGGAAGGCGAGATACTCGTTGTCGGATGCGGTCGCTGTGGCCCCGGCGTTGCGCGCCGCTGACAAGCCGCCATTGGCCTGCGTCACAACCTTTATCTTTGAGTCGAAGCCCGCCAGCACTTCAGGGGTCGCGTCGGTTGAGCCGTCATCGACGACGATCACCTCAAAGGGTTCATCGAGCTTTTGTTTGAGGGCGCTCGTAATCGCGGCGTTTACAGTTGTCGCGCCATTGAAGACCGGGATTATGACGGCGAGCCGCATAGATGCTCGATCGTGGCGTCAGAGCGAGTCAGTCACCGCTGAAGCCTGCAAGTTCGCAGAGCCGCCGGTAGAGTTGCGATGCCTCCGGCGGGACGGGTTTGGAGGCTACCGTGCGCCGAAGTTTACGATCGGCAAAACCGCGCTCGACCTTGGCGTCGAGCAGTTTCTCGATAGAGTCGCATCCGCTGCCATCGAGCAGTTGGTCGTAGTGAACGAAAAGCCAATCGCCACCGGCCGGTAGATGCACGTTGAGGGCGTAGCCATAGGTGGCCTGCCAAATACGCATCGCGCGGTCGTAGTCGACCGGCTTGCCACCCGGCATCATCTCGCCGCGCTCAGCTTCCTTGACGATACTCGCGGCCGAGACAGCAGGATCGCGAAAAACACACAGAACTGCCGCTTCAGGAGCGAACTTCCGCCAGACGCCGAGCGTGTAACAAAAGCGCGGGTCCTTGAAGCAAAAGGGCTGATGAGCAACCTGGGCGCGGATTCGATCGGCAATTTTGGGCGGGCACCCGATCTTTTGATCCGTCGGAATCTCCGCCAGCCAGCGGATCCATCCTGGATCACGCACTGCTCGTCCGAGGAGTTTATCGCCCAGACTGCGATGAGCTCCAGGGATAATTTGCGCGAGCAGACCTTCGTTGATCCCGTTGACTTCGCGATCTTCGAAGTAGCCCTTCGGGTTGCCGATATCACCCGGGTAAAGCTCCTCGCCCATGAAATAGCCCGCGTCGGCAAGCAAGCCTGCTGTCAGGCTCGTGCCGCTGCGGCCACATCCGAGAATAAAACAGTTGCGTTTCACAATGATCGGGATGGGAGCGAGGGCGTCGCTCCTCGACAATGAGAAGCGTTACTTATCCTCGACGAGTGACAACGCCTGCTTGGGGCAAACCCGGATCGCTTTGAGGATCCGTTCTCGCGCCGATTCCGGGGGATTCTCGTTCAGGATCGTGAGCTGGTCATCTTCACCGACATGGAAGATATCTGGAGCTACCTCCATGCAGCGGGCGTTACTCTCACAGCGATTATAATCAACTACGATCTTCGTAGGCCTATCTCCATAACGAGCGTTCCCTCGATTTTAGTTAACGCGGTTCTTCAGCGCCAGACGACGCAATTTAATCCCGGTCTTATCCGCCCGCGGCAGCGAGGCTCGTCTGCGCCAGCGCCCCTTCGGCTTCGAGCAGACGTTGCTTGATAGCGACACCCCATCGATAGCCGGTAAGTCTGCCGTTGCTCCCGATCACACGATGACATGGGATAATAATCGCGACCGGATTCGATCCGTTGGCATGACCGACAGCGCGAGATGCCTCAGGCCGTGCCAGCTTTTGCGCAATCTCGCCGTACGAGCGTGTTATGCCCCGCGGTATCGCACAGAGTTCGCGCCACACCGCGAGCTGAAAGGGTGTCGTGCGAATATCGAGCGGCAGATCGAGTGTTACAGTGGGATCGGAAATCGAGGCGGCGATGCGGCCAGCTACGTCACTCACTTCGCCCTGCTCGCCAAGGATAGTCGCCTCGGGAAAGTCACGCCGCAATTCGCTTTCTAGATGAGCGATGGCTTCATTAATCCCAACCCAGCAAATGCCGTTTTTCGTCGAGGCCACCAGTAGATAGCCAAAAGGAGAGGGCGCGATCGCGTAGGCGATCGCGGCACCTTTGCCGCTCGATTCATAGGTAGCTTGTTCGACGATAAGTTCGGATCGACCGTCGCCGAGTTGTCGCAGGCGTCCTGCCGCTAACGCATCCGTTTTCATTTGGTTATTTCTCCCGAGTAGCCGTTGCGTAACAACCTTCCGCTTTTCAGCAATCAACAACCCCTTAGCATCCGGTATGTGATATCGGAGTCTTCGCCCTTAGCCGGATAATCAAGATTTGTGTTAGTGACGGAGCGGGGGGAGTCTCTACGATGCCAACCAAAGCAGCTACGTCGAAGAAGTCGGTTAGGCCGAAGAACACGTCGAGCGCCGCGAAAGCTCTGACGGTGAAAAAGCTTGCGACGCGGACGATCAAGCAATCAGTTGTGATTCGCGCGACGCCGGTCGAGGTATACGACGCGCTCGTGAACGCGAAGAAGCACGCTGCCTTTACCGGCGCCAAGGCTACCTCCTCAAACAAAGAGGGTGGAAAGTTCACTGCCTGGGACGGCTACATCACGGGGAAATACCAGAAGCTGGCACCGGGCCGGAAGATCGTCGCGCAATGGAGCACGCGCGAGTGGCCATCTGAGTACCCGCCGTCATTGATAGAGTTTACCTTCGAGCGCGCGGATAAGGGGATGCGCCTCACGATGGTTCAATCCGAAGTTCCCGCTGCCCAGGCCCCGAACTATCGCCAGGGCTGGAAGGATTACTACTGGACTCCGCTGAAGAAGTATTTCGCCGCCAAGGTCTAGCCCTTCGGCAACTTCAGCACGCGCTCGCCGATGATGTTGTGCTGGATCTCGCTCGACCCAGCCGCGATCGTAAGCGCGCGGGCAGCAATCGTCCGGGTCATCCAGCGACCACCTTCAACCGCACCAATCGATCCCTTGTCGAGTGTGCCGTAGGGTCCGAGCAATTCATCGGCGAACATTGCGACACGCAAATTGAGTTCCGTCGCGAAGAGTTTGCCGAACGAGCTCTCAGGCCCAGGAATCCGTCCTTTGAGCTGCGCAGTTAATGAGCGATAGCGACTGAGCCGCAAGCACTCCGCTTCGACGGCAAACTGCGCCAGCTTCTGACGGACATACGGATGGCGATTCGCGGGGATTCCCTCAAACTCGACATGCTTCGACAGTTCCAATAACTCGGTGATGCTTCGCTGCACGGGATGACGCGTCCCGCCGGAGACCCGTTCGTACATCAGGGTGGCGATCGACACCTGCCACCCTTGATTGATCTCGCCCACCAGATTTTCTTTCGGCACTCGCACGTTATCGTAAAAGACTTCGTTGAAGCCGCGGTCGCCGGTGATCTGAACCAGCGGGCGAATCGTGATGCCCGGGCTCTTCATGTCGACTAGCAGGTAGGAGATACCCTTATGCTTGGGCGCATTCGGGTCCGTCCGTACGAGCAGTACCTGCATATCGGCACGATGGGCGAGGCTGGTCCAGACCTTCTGGCCATTGACTACGAAGCTGTCGCCGTCGAGCACGGCGCGTGTTTGCAGCCCCGCCAGATCGGAGCCTGCATTAGGTTCAGAGTAGCCTTGGCACCAGATCTCCTCGCCGGTGAGCATCTTGTGCAGGTAGCGCTCCTTCTGCTTCTGGGTGCCGAGGAAGATGAGGGTAGGGCCGATACGATCGATCGCGAGCTGGTTCGCACCGTAAAGCGGAAGGCCGAAGCTCAGCACCTCGTCCTGATACATAGCCTGTTCCATCATCGTCGCGCCGCCCCCGCCGTACTCCTTGGGCCAATGGAGCGCTACGTAACCGGCTTCGTAGAGTCGGCGATGATATTCGAGCAGACGCCCCCAGCGACGATCGTCGCCCGAGTCGGCCGCTGGTGATGCCCCATCGCGGCTGCGACCGAACACCTCGGCCGATGTCGTCTTAAGCCAGTTATGAATCTTCGCGCGAAATGCGTCTTCTTCAGGC
Source organism: Binataceae bacterium (SeqCode) (assembly GCA_035541875.1). GTDB lineage: Bacteria > Desulfobacterota > Binatia > Binatales > Binataceae > JAJPHI01. Next base: position 60,480 of record DATKML010000051.1, on the reverse strand, counting down.
GTGTAACGAAAGTCCATCGCAAGGCTCCGATCCTCGAATCGCGCCGGAGTATAGCAACGACGGTCGTGGGATTGTTAATCGAGGTTCGGCATGTGCGGTTGTTCCGGACTGGGTCTATCGATAGGGTGATCGTAAGTCAAAGAGGCTATCGATGGAAACAGTGACAATCTCTCCGAAGTTTCAAGTCGTGATACCGAAAGCGATTCGCGAGGTCTTGAAAATCAAGCCGGGCCAGAAGTTTCGCGCTATAGCGCTGGGCGATGGAATCGAATTGATTCCCGTTGAACCAATCGAGAACCTGCGTGGCTTCGCCAAAGGGATCGATACTAACGTTCCTCGGGAAAAGGATCGCTATTGAACGTTGTCGACTCGTCTGGTTGGTTGGAATTCTTCGGCGAGGGAGCTAACGCTGCCATTTTTGCACAGCCAATCGAAGGGGTGCGCGAGCTGATAGTCCCGTCGATAATCGTGTACGAGGTCTACAAGTTGATGAATCGGCAGCGCGGCATTCGATTCGCGTTGCGAGCGGTGAACGCCATGCAGCTTGGCACGGTTATCGACCTTACTACCGAGTTGGCCATCGCCAGCGCGGAGGTCAGCCTGCGTGAGTCTTTGCCGATGGCGGATAGCATTATCCTTGCTACATCGCGGGCCTATGACGCTACGCTTTGGACGCAGGAAGCGGACTTCGCGAACATTTCCGGGGTCAAGTACATCGCGCGGAAAGAGAGCCCCTAGATCATAAATAGAGAAATAGTTCGTAGGCGAAGTAGACCAGCAGGCCGACGAGGACGATCTCGTCGAAGATCAGAACAGCGCGCTTCACGATACTGTCGTGCATCAGGCGCTGCATCAGATAGCCTACCAACGCAAAGAGCGCGACCGCCACAACGACCGCGCTCGTATGATGGACCAAGCGCTGGATGATGCGGATATTGATCCAGGCTTCGATTCCCTCAGGCTCGGGAGCAGGATGAGTGCCCCCGAGCCCAAGCAGAAAATAGAGATTAACCAACAAGTTCCAGTGCACTGAAGAAGAAGGCGATTTCGCGAGCTGCCGTTTCAGGAGCATCCGAACCGTGGGTCGCGTTCTTTTCGACGTCGAGCCCAAAGTCCTTGCGGATAGTGCCTGCCGCCGCCTTGGCCGGATCGGTCGCGCCCATCAGCTCGCGCCATCGCGTGATCGCGTTGTCGCCGCCGAGCACCGCGATGACTACCGGACCCGAGGTCATGTAGTCGCAAAGCGACCCATAGAACGGGCGCTCCTTGTGCACTTCGTAGAACATCTGCGCTTCGGCGCGCGTCAGATGCTTCACCTTTAGCGCGCAGAGTTGGAGCCCCGAAGCTTCGATCCGCTTGAGGATATCGCCCGTCAGCTTACGGCCGAAGGCGTCGGGTTTAACGATTGCGAGGGTACGTTCCATAAAAATCTTCTTAATCCTTGACCGCGCGTCGCAGACTCCGCCGCCCCCTGGCTCCGCAAACTCCGCTGCGGCAGGCACCGCGCCTCCGTCGCGGACTTTTTACTAGGCAGCCTTTGATTCGAGCAGGTTTTTCATCGTGATGCCGAGTTCGGCCGGGCTCATCGCGACCGTGATTCCAGCTGCTTTGAGCGCTTCGATCTTGTCGGCCGCGGTGCCACGACCGCCGGAGATGATCGCACCCGCATGGCCCATTCGGCGGCCTTTCGGTGCCGTCTGTCCAGCGATAAACGCGACGACCGGCTTCTTCATATTCTGTTTTACGTACTGAGCCGCTTCTTCCTCGGCTGTGCCGCCGATTTCGCCGATCATGATGACCGCTTTGGTATCGGGATCGTCGTTGAAGAGCGCCATCGCTTCGGTGTGATTCGTCCCGACGATCGGGTCGCCACCGATACCGATACAACTCGACTGGCCGAGGCCAAGTTGAGTGAGTTGATATACCGCCTCGTAGGTCAGGGTGCCCGAGCGGGAAACGACACCGATATTGCCGGGCTTGTGGATATAGCCGGGCATGATGCCGATCTTGCATTCGCCGGGAGTGATAACGCCGGGGCAGTTCGGGCCGATCAGGCGGCTCTTCGACGCGCGGACGTATTTCTTAACTTTGACCATATCGAGGACAGGGACGCCCTCGGTGATGCAGATAACGAGTTCGATTCCAGCCGCGACCGCTTCAAGGATCGCGTCGCCGGCGAACGGAGGCGGCACGTAGATAACCGTAGCGTTGGCGCCGGTCTCTTTGCGGGCTTTTTCGACGGTATCGAAAATCGGAATACCCTCGAAGTTGGTGCCGCCCTTGCCCGGAACGACGCCACCGACCATCTGGGTGCCGTATTCCTTGCAGGCGCGAGTATGAATCTGGCCGGTCGCGCCGGTGATGCCTTGCGTTAGTACGCGAGTATTTTTGTTTACGAGTACGCTCATGGTTAAGCCCGCTTGGTTGCTTCGACCGCGCGCCGCGCCGCGTCAGCCATGTCACTAGCCGCGATCACGGCGATGCCCGAATCCTTCAGGATCTGCTTGCCCTTCTCGACATTGGTCCCTTCCATCCGGACCACGAGCGGGATGCTGAGTTTGACTTCGCGCGCCGCATCGACGACGCCCTGCGCTAGAACGTCGCAGAGCATGATGCCGCCGAAGATATTGATCAGCACCGCTTTCACGCGCTCGTCGGCGAGCAGAATCCGGAACGCGGCAGCGACTTTCTGTGAGTTGGCGCCACCGCCGACATCGAGGAAGTTCGCTGGCTCCGCGCCGTAGTATTTGACGATATCCATCGTCGCCATCGCGAGCCCGGCGCCATTGACCATGCATCCGATATTGCCGTCGAGATGCACATAGCTGAGGTCGTACTTGGACGCCTCAGTTTCTGCGGGATCTTCTTCGTTAGGATCGCGCATCTCGCGGATATCGGCGTGGCGGAAGAGGCCGTTGTCATCGAAGGACATCTTCGCGTCGAGGCAGATGACCGTGCCGTCCTTGGTTACAACCAGCGGATTGATTTCGACCAACGACGCATCGGTCTCGTTGAAGGCTCGATACAGCGAATTGAGCAAGGTGCCGAACTGGCCGACCTGCTTGTCCTTCAAACCCAGCGCGAAGGCGATCTTGCGCGCCTGGAAACCGCTCAGTCCAATAACGGGATCGATCGGCTCGGTGATGATACGTTCGGGGGTCTTCGCGGCGACCTCTTCGATCTCCATACCGCCCTCGGTCGAGGCGATAATCGCGAGGCTCTCGGCCTTACGATCAACGACCATCCCAAGGTAAAGCTCGCGTTCGACCTCGCTCGCCTGCTCGACGTACATCTTGCGGACGATACGGCCGTCGGGTCCCGTCTGATGGGTCACGATCTTGTTGCCGAGCCATTTGGCCGCGAAGTCGCGCGCCTCACTGGCGCTCGAAACAACCTTTACGCCACCGGCCTTGCCACGGCCGCCTGCATGGATCTGTACTTTGACGACAGCTTTCGGCAGTCCGAGGGTTTCGAAAGCCTTGGCGGCTTCATCCGGAGTGGTCGCCGGATGGCCCTTCGGCACCGGGGCGCCGAAACGCCCGAGAATCTGTTTGGCCTGAAATTCGTGGATATTCATGCTGCGAGCACCTTGTCCATTGCTTCAACCAGTTCGCGGACGTGGGCGACTGAAGACTCAAAAGCCTTCTTCTCCGCGGAGGTGAGATCGATCTCGATAACCTTCTCGACACCGCCGCCACCGATAATGACCGGCACGCCGGCGTAGAGCCCCTTCACGCCATACTCGCCATCGAGATAGGCGGCGCAGGGCAGAACTTCCTTCTTGTCGAGCATGTAGGATTCGACCATCCGATACACGGCAGTGCCAGCCGCGTAATAGGATGAAGTCTTCATCAGATTTACAATCTCGGCGCCGCCGTTACGGGTGCGGACTTCGATTTCTTCGAGGCGCTTCGCGTCGATAACTTTCTCGATCGGCACGCCGCCGCAGGTGGTGTAGCTGCGCACCGGTACCATGTCGTCGCCGTGGCCACCGAGAACCATCGCCTTGACGCTGTCGACCGAAACCCCCAGCTCGGTCGCGAGGAAGGTGCGATACCGGGCGGAATCGAGCACACCAGCCTGACCGACGATCTGATGCTTCGGGAAACCGGTGACGCGCTTGATCTGCGTGACCATAGCATCGAGGGGGTTCGTCACGACGATCACGAAAGCGTTCGGTGCGACCTCTTTTATCGCATTGCCGACGTTGGTCATGACGCCCGCATTGATTTTCAGCAGGTCGTCGCGGCTCATCCCGGGCTTACGCGGTGAACCCGAGGTAACGACGATACAATCGGCGCCCTCGATATCCTTAATCTTGGTCGACCCGGTTACATTGACGTCGATTCCCAGTACCGGCGCCGATTCGAGCATATCGAGTGCCTTACCTTCAGGCAGACCCTCAATAATGTCGTAGAGGACGATGTCGCCCAGGCTGCGCAAGAAGCAGAGATGGGCACAGGTTGCACCGACATTGCCGGCGCCGACGAAAGCGATCTTCTTTCTTTTGGCCACGATAATTTCCGCCGTGAAAGTTGTTTGCGAACTCTCGCTACGCATCTCGCAGACTCGCCTCGTCGGCTCCGCTGCGATCCGCCTAGTGTCCGCGTGTCAGGCGCGTATCTTATATATCGGCGCTTATTGATCGCGCAAATCTAATCAAACGGGTCAAAAGCCCGGCTCAGGCCCGCGATAGCTCCGCGCGGCAAGCCGTCTCGCACCGGGAAGATCTTCCGCGACAACGTGCCAGAGTAGATCGTGAGCGACGCGCTGGTATTCGTGCCGCAAGATATTTCCGATACCAGCAACTTTGGGCCAAGGTATCTCTGGGTGACGTTCCTTAAGCGCAACGGGAAGTCGGCGGCTTGCCTCGGAAATGATTTCAATTCCCTGTTCAACTAGCCAGCGCTTTCGTCGGTCAGTTTCGAGGACGTCCATACTGATCCGCTCTATTTCTTCGCGGACGATGGTTATGGCGTCGACAATGTCGGTGAGGCTGGCTACATGAGCGCGGTCGACCATCAAAATACTTGCACCGCTGAACTCTCGATCGCCTCGCGCAGAATCGGATGCAGGCTTCGACGGGTCATAACATCGACTGGGTGCCCGAGCACCCGGCTTGTCACTGCTTTTACGTCTATTAGTCCGAGCAGTCCGATTGATCCCAGCGGGTGATCGAAGAAAAGGTCCGCATCGGAGTCGTCGCGGGCCTCGCCCCGCGCTGTCGAACCAAAGAGGAAGAGATGCTCCACTCCCAGTTGCTTCAACTCAGCTTGATGCGCTCTTAGTGCTGTTAGAGCGGAGGCCTTGTCCATACCGAAATTGTAGCATAAGTGCGCTTTGCAACGCGCTCATTTTGAGGGTAAGGGTCGCCGTGTTAAAGAGGTCAAAAAGGCTTTTCCGAGGAGGGGACCGTCGATGGCAGATTTGGAAGCGCGGCTAAGGCAACTGGAAGCCAAGGTGCAGGAACTGACCGACAAAGAAGAGATCCGCAACCTGCGCTATCGCTACCACGAGTACGTAAACGAGGGCCGTTTCAAGGATATCCCGGAATTGTTCACCGAGGATGCTGACCTCGACTTCTCTCATCTGGGCAAGGCGCACGGGCGCGAAGCTATTGCGAAGTTTTACGGCGGTATCGTGGGCGACGGTCCGGCGCGCGAATCGAATCGACCGCGTATCAGCTTCGTGAAGCAGTTCATCCACAACCACACGATCGATCTGCATGGGGATCACGGTCACGGCGTATCGTATCTCGAAGCCAAGCCGATCTACGGCGGCGAGGCCTTCCTGGTCGCTGCACGGTTCAACGATGACTACGCCAAGGTCAACGGTGAGTGGAAGTTCAAGAAGATGGCCCTGCTGCCGTACTTCATGGTGCCGCTGAAAGAGGGCTGGGCGCAGGAAGATAAGATCAAGATGCGGTAGGTTTCGGCTAGATTGTGTCGAGTCTCGCTTGTGACTACAGTGGTCACATGAAGACGATCCAGTTGCGCGAGGCTAAGGCGAAACTGTCGAGCGCGGTCGACGACGCGCTTCGCGGCGAGCCCTGCGTGATCACGCGCCACGGTCGCCGTGAAGCAGTTCTCCTCAGTTACGAGGAATGGAAGAAGCTCGCCGAGGTCCCATCCTTCGGGCGACTCCTGGCCTCTGCGCCGCTTGAAGCCGAAGATTTGCCTAAGCGCAGTCGCAAAGGTCTACGGTCGATGCGTTTCTAGCTATGTATCTGGTTGACACCGACGTTATTTCCAGTAGCGCGCCGGGTCGATCGGAGGGCGCTGTTGCGAACTGGATGGACCGTAATTCCGCGAATCTCTTCATCTCGGCTGTGACTGTGGCTGAAGTCGAAAGCGGTATCGCAAAGGCGAACCGTTCGGGCTCACGATCACAGGTGGAGCGGCTCAATGCCTGGTTGGAAACCATCCTTCATCTGTATGCCGATCGGGTCTTGGCCTTCGATATCGCCGCAGCACGATGCGCCGGGCGTCTCTCCGACGAGGCGCTCGCCAAGGGGCAGAACCCGGGCTTCGCGGATCTGGCGATAGCGGGCACGGCTAGGAGCAGGGGATTAACGCTCTTGAGTCGGAATGTGCGTCACTTCAAGCCGCTGGGATTGCTCGTCGTAGACCCGTTCACCCGACTCCCATCGAACTGAACTGTTCCACCGCGCTTCACCTGTAGTTGGCAGTGCGTGCGGCTCTTCATTGATCTACAATTGAACCTGCCGATGTTGAATGCCGAGAGTTCCAACGCCGAGCCGTCGCCCGGCCAGAATATCCGCGATTTACGCCTCTCTGAGCTGGAAGCACTAGCTGCCTCGGTGAGGGAGCCATCGTTCCGCGCCAAGCAACTTGCCCATCGGCTCTGGCGGCGCGATGCGGAATCGTTCGACCAGATGCTCGAACTGCCAGCAGCATTCCGCGAATATTTAAAGCAGAACTTTAAGATTGAGCCGGTGGCGATTGCGCATATCGCGGGCTCGAGAGACGGCACGCGCAAGCTGCTGCTGAGCCTCGACGACGGCGAACGAATCGAAAGCGTGATTATCCCCGCGGATGACCGCGTGACGCTTTGCATCTCCAGCCAGGCCGGATGTGCGATGAATTGCGCGTTCTGCGCGACTGCCCAGATGGGGCTCCATCGGAATTTGCGCGCCTCGGAGATTCTCGGGCAGGTAATCGCCGCGCGTCGGCAACTTGGTCCTAGCGAGACCCTCACCAACTATGTGTTTATGGGGATGGGCGAGCCGCTCGCGAACTATCCGCGCTTGAGCCGGACGCTCGAAACGATGACCTCGGAGTGGGGGATGGGAATCTCGCCGCAGCGGATCACCGTCTCGACCGTTGGGCTGATTCCGATGATGGAGCGGTTGCTCACCGACTTCTCGGTCAAATTGGCGATCTCCTTGCATGCGACCACCGATGCGCTGCGCGATCGCCTCGCGCCTATCAACCAACGCTATCCACTCCGCGAGCTTATCGATGCATGTCGGCGTCTGCCCATCCAGCGACGACTGCGGATCATGTTCGAGTACGTGATGCTCGACGGTGTGAACGACTCGCCCGAAGATGCTCGTCGGCTGGTGAAGCTGCTCGCGCCAATTCGGGCGAAGGTGAACCTGATCTGCTTCAATCCGTTTCCAGCCTCATCGTTCAGGCCGAGTCCGCGAGCGCGGGTAGAGGCCTTTCAAGCGATCCTGCGACAGGGTAACTTGACCGCGACGATTCGGGAGAGCCGGGGACAGGATATTGCGGCGGCGTGCGGCCAATTGAACGCCGAGCAGAATCCCTGACCCTCACCGTAGGGCGAAAGATGCCCGACCGATCTCTCACGTTCGGGGAAGCCGTTAGGAAATAAAATGGACCGTGCCTGAGGCACGGCACAGGGGGCGGCCGAGTTTGCGAGGCGCGGCCAAAGTAAAAGATGCTAGGAGTTATAGGCGGGAGCGGTTTCTATCAGATGCCGGGGTTGGATCGGGTCGAGCCGATCGATCTCAAGACCCCATTCGGCCCGCCGTCTGACACTTATTATCGCGGTGCGATTGGCGACCTCGAAGTCGTCTTTCTCGCGCGCCACGGCAAAGGCCATCGGATACTCCCGAGCGAGCTGAACTATCGCGCCAATATCCACGGGATGAAGCAGCTCGGCGTCGAGCGGCTGATTTCGGTCAGCACCGCCGGCAGCATGAAGGAGCATATCGCACCCGGCGATCTGGTCGCGGTGGATCAGTTTATCGACCATACATATCAGCGTCGCCCAACCTTCTTTGGCGATGGAATCGTCGCGCACGTTTCACTGGCGGATCCGGTCTGCGCTGACTTGCAAAAGAGTCTGGTAGCGGGGGGCCGCGCGGCCGGAGCCACGGTTCACGACGGCGGCGTTTACTTCTGTATCGAGGGACCGCAGTTCTCGACCCGTGCCGAGTCGAATTTATATCGTTCGTGGGGCGTCGATGTGATTAGCATGACCGCGATGCAGGAGGCGCGGCTGGCTCGCGAGGCCGAGCTTTGTTACGCGACACTGGCGCTGGTCACGGACTATGATTGTTGGCATCAGAGCGCCGGCCCGGTCGATATCGGGGAGATCCTGCGCGTGATGCGGCTGAACGTGGAAAAAGCACAAAGCGCAGTGGCGAATGTGGCCAAGGCGCTGGCGGGCAAGACCCGGTCCTGTGGATGCGGTGAGGCGCTCAAGGGCGGTATCATTACTGATCCCAAGGCGATTCCGCCCGCGGTGGTCGAGAACCTGCGCCCGATAATCGGGAAATATCTCTAATCTGAGTATGGTGGAGACGAGCGAGACTTAAGATGAGTATCGTGGTGGTGGGCACTATCGGGTACGACACGATCGACACCAATCATGGTGGCGTGAGTGATGCCTTGGGCGGATCGGCGAGCTTCTTTTCGATTGCCGCACGCTTTTTTGCGCCGGTCAGCCTGGTCGCGGCAGTAGGCACCGATTTTCGGCAGGACCATTGGGATCTCTTCCGCGAGCGGAGTATCGACCTGCGCGGGATGGCCCAAATCGACGGGCCGACCTTCCGCTGGCATGGCCGCTATCATGAGGATATGAACGTGCGCGATACGGTTAGTCTCGCGCTCAACGTCTTCGATGGTTTCAAGCCGGAGCTGCTGCCCGATCAACGGCGCGCCGATTACGTCTTTCTGAGCAATATCTCGCCGGACCTTCAGCTCCACGTGCTCTCGCAAATCGGCAGTCCCAAGATGGTCGCGGCCGATACGATGAACCATTGGATCGTGAACGAGCGGGCAGGCTTGATGAAGCTTTTGCCGCGGCTCGATCTCCTGACGCTCAACGATGAGGAAGCGCGGCTGCTCAGCGGTGAATCCAACCTCGTGAAGGCCGGGCGCGCGATCCTCAAGATGGGTCCCGATACCGTCCTGGTGAAGCGCGGCGAGTACGGCGTCCTCAAGTTCGGCAACGACACGATGTTCGCGGTTCCGGCGTGGCCGCTGGAAGAGGTGATCGATCCGACTGGCGCGGGTGATACTTTCGCGGGTGCCCTGATGGGTTGGTTGGCACGGACTGGACGAATCAACGAATCGATTCTGCGCACCGGAATCGTCTATGGCAGCGTGCTGGCCTCGTTTGTGGTCGAGCAGTTCTCGGTCGATCGGCTCGCGACGCTGACCTGGGAAGATATCGAGGAACGATACCGGGCCTTTATCGAACTTACGGACTCACATCACGCACGATGGATGTCTCAGTAGTAGTTCCGCTCTACAACGAACGGGACAACCTGGCGCCACTCCATCGCGAACTCGATCAGGTGCTGAGCGGCCTCGGTCGCTCATACGAGATCGTTTTCGTCGACGACGGTAGCGTCGATGGCGGCGTCGACGTGCTGCGCCAGATCAAGGCCGAGAATCCCGAACATGTTCGGGTGCTGCGGCTCGCGCGCAATACGGGTCAGACGGCGGCGCTCGCCTGCGGGCTCCATCGCGCGGTCGGCGACGTGATCGTGGCGATCGATGCTGACGGCGAAAACGATCCGGTCGATATCCCCAAGCTGCTCAAAAAGCTGGAAGAGGGGTACGACCTGGTCAGCGGATGGCGCGAAGCGCGATGGCAGGATTCGCCGCTAACGCGACGACTGCCCTCGAAGGTAGCCAACTCATTAATCTCGCGGATGACCGGCGTTGTACTGAACGACTACGGATGCACGCTCAAGGCTTATCGCCGTGAGATAGCCCATAGCCTGATGCTTTACGGCGAGATGCATCGCTTTGTGCCCGCTATCGCCGCCGAGCAGGGTGCGCGGATAGCCGAGCTCAAAGTCAATTTCCGCCCGCGCCGCGCCGGGACCTCGAAGTACGGTCCCGGGCGCATTATTCGCACGATCCTCGACCTGATGACCGTGCGATTCCTCTCCGGGTACGCGACACGACCGATCCAGGTGTTCGGATTAATCGGCGTAATAATGGGCGGACTTGGGGCCGTTTGGACCGCTATACTGGTGTTCGAGAAGATCGTGCTGGGCTATCAGCTCGGAAATCGCCCTGCACTATGGCTTGCCGTACTGCTGGTCGTGGTTGGCGTGCAGCTGGTCAGTCTGGGACTGGTCGGCGAGATGCTGGCGCGAACGTATCACGAATCGCAGGGCAAGCCGGTATATGTGATCAAAGAGGAGTTCTAGAGGCTGCATGAATATCGCGGTGGTGGGGACCGGCTACGTCGGTCTGGTGAGCGGGACCTGTTTTGCAGAGAGCGGCAACGAAGTTGTCTGCGTCGATATCAATCGCGAACGAATCGAGATGCTCAACTCGGGCAGGGTTCCAATCTATGAGCCCGGGCTCGAAGAGTTGGTACGCCGTAACGTCAAAGAGGGCCGGCTGAGCTTCACGACCGAACTGGGACCGGCGGTCGGCAATGCGATGGTCTCCTTCCTCGCCGTCGGCACGCCGATGGGTCCCGATGGCGCGGCCGACCTGAGCCAGGTCTTTCGCGTCGCCGAGCAGGTCGCCAAGGCCGCCGTCGGGTATCACGTAATTGCAGTTAAGAGCACGGTCCCGGTCGGCACGAACGACAGTGTTCGCGAGATCGTCGCCCAGTATGGCAACGGCCGTACCGATGTTTGCTCGGTGCCGGAATTTCTCAAGGAAGGATCTGCGGTCGAAGATTTCATGCGCCCGGATCGCGTCGTGATCGGCAGCACGAGCGAGCAGGCGACGGCGATTTTGCGCGAAATTCACGCAGCTTTCGTGCGCACCGATAATCCGATCCTCGTGATGCATCCGCGGTCCGCCGAACTGACCAAGTACGCGTCGAATGCGATGCTCGCGCTGCGTATTTCGTTCATTAACCAGATGGCGAATCTTTGCGAAGCCGTCGGAGCGGAGATAAATGACGTCCGCCGCGGGATGGGTTCCGACAAGCGTATAGGCCCGCAGTTTCTTTTCCCCGGCGTCGGCTACGGCGGTTCCTGCTTCCCGAAGGATGTCCAGGCGCTGATTCATAGCGCGGCTGATCGCAAACTCGATTTCTCGATCCTCCGCGCCGCGGACGAGGTGAATAACGAGCAGAAGCGCATCATGGTGCAGCGCGCCAAGGAGCACTTCAACGGCAATTTGAAAGGCAAGAACTTCGCGGTGTGGGGCTTGGCCTTCAAGCCCCGTACTGACGATATGCGCGAGGCGCCCTCGCTCGTCGTGATCGAGGAACTGCTTGCCGCCGGTGCCAAGGTTCAGGTTCACGATCCCGAGGCGCTCGAAGGTGCGCGCAAGATTTTTGGCGACCGGGTCGCCTATCATGCCACCAACTACGAAGCTTTGAAGGGTGCGGATGCGCTGATGATCCTAACGGAGTGGAATCAATTCCGACATCCGAATTTCCAGCGAATCAAGGCGGAGCTGAAAGAGCCGGTTATTTTCGATGGCCGCAATCTCTACGATCCTTCGCTGATGAAGGCGCTCGAATTTAAGTACTACTCGATCGGGCGTCGTCCGGTTCTTTAGGCAAGTTGCACAAAGGGGAGGGCGTCGCTGAGTCGGACTCGGGCGCGGAGGTTTGGATTCTATGCGAATAATGGTGACGGGCGGGGCGGGCTTTATCGGATCGAACACGGTCGACGCGTTGGTTGAGGCGGGGGGCAATCAGGTGTCGATTCTCGACAACCTCTCAGCCGGCAAGCGCGAGCAGATTAATCCGAAGGCAACGTTCTACGAGGTAGACCTGCGCGATGCCGCCAAGGTCAAGGATGCGATCGAACGCGAGCGGCCGGAGACGATTGTTCATCTGGCGGCGCAGATGGACGTGCGGCGTTCGGTAGCCGATCCGGCTTTCGATGCACAGGTGAATCTCGTCGGCTTCCTGAATCTGATGGAAGCGGCGCGTGAGCGCGGCCTCAAGCGTGTCGTCTTTTCCTCAACTGGTGGGGCAATTTACGGCGAGCAGGATGTCTTTCCCTGCGACGAGAACCATCCATGCCGACCGGTCTCACCTTATGGTATCGCCAAGTTTGCGACCGAGGCCTACCTCTTTTTCTACAAAGTCCAGTACGGGATCGATTACGTCGCGATGCGCTATGCGAACGTCTATGGCCCGCGACAGGATCCGCATGGCGAGGCGGGCGTCGTAGCGATCTTCTGCGGCAAAATCCTCGCGAATCAACAGTGCACGATTAACGGCGACGGCGGCCAGACGCGGGACTACGTTTTTGTCAGCGACGTTGTGCGCGCAAATCTGGCAGCGATCAGCCGGCCGGTATCGGGGGCGTTCAATGTCGGAACCGGCGTTGAAACCGACGTGAACGAACTCTATCGAGTACTGGCGGCCAGCGCAGGATCGAGTCTGACCGCAAACCACGGTCCAGGGCGACCGGGTGAGCAGCGTCGATCCGTTATCTCGCCGGCACGAGCCAGGCGCGAATTGGATTGGCAACCACAGGTTAGCCTCGCTGATGGGCTCAAGCGGACATACAACTACTTCAAGGAGCGGGCGGCGCGCCAAGCCTGAGGAACGTGTTATTATTCCGGGGCGGCAACTGAACCGACGACTCAATGACGGCTCCTGATCAAATTCGCAATTTCTCGATTATCGCTCACATCGATCACGGCAAATCGACGCTGGCCGATCGTCTGCTCGAACGGACCGGCGCGCTTAGCCGACGCGAACTCAAGGAGCAATTTCTTGATTCGATGGATCTTGAGCGCGAACGCGGGATTACGATCAAGGCGCGGTCGGTACGGCTCAACTACACCGCCAAGGACGGGAAGAACTACGTCCTCAACCTGATCGATACGCCCGGGCACGTTGACTTCGCATATGAAGTTTCGCGGAGTCTCGCCGCCTGCGAAGGGGCGCTGCTCGTAGTCGATGCGAGCCAGGGTGTCGAAGCGCAGACACTCGCCAACGTTTACATGGCGCTCGATCACGGGCTCGAAATCGTCCCGGTGATCAACAAAATCGACCTGCCCGGCGCCGACGTCCCCCGGACTCGCGAGCAGATCGAGCAGGTGATCGGTCTCGACGCGAGCGACGCGATTCTGGCGAGCGCCAAAGAGGGCATCGGAATCGATGAGGTGCTCGAAGCCGTCGTCACCCGGATCGGACCGCCACCGAATAATGCCGGGAAGCCCCCGCGTGCGTTGATTTTCGACAGCTGGTACGACGCCTACGAAGGGGTTATTGGTCTGGTGCGCGTCTTCGATGGCGAGTTGCACCGTGGCGCGAAAATCCGGCTGATGGGTACGCAGAAGACCGGCGAGATCCTGCGGATGGGCCATTTCTGTCCGCACGAGCGGCCTGTCGATGCGCTCGGACCCGGTGAAGTCGGATTTATCGTGGCAGGAATCAAGGCCGTCGCCGATATGCGCGTTGGCGATACGGTGACCGACCTCGAGAATCCGGCGAAGGAGCCGTTAGCAGGGTTCAAGGAACTCAAGCCGATGGTCTTCGCGGGTCTCTACCCGACCGAGGCTAATCAGTACGGCGCGTTGCGCGACGCGATCGAAAAGCTGCGGCTTAACGACGCGAGCCTGCTCTGCGAACCCGAAACCTCGCAGGCTCTCGGGTTCGGTTTCCGCGCTGGCTTTCTCGGCCTGCTGCACATGGAGATTGCGCAGGAGCGGTTGGAGCGCGAGTTCGGGCTCGATCTCGTAGTCACCGCCCCGACCGTTGCTTATCGCGTGCGGACCACTTCCGGGGCGCCCGTGATGGTCGACAATCCCGCGCTACTGCCGCCCGAGAACGAAATTGATGCGATCGAGGAGCCGTTCATCCTCGCATCGATTCACGTGCCGGAGGAATATCTCGGCGCGGTGATGCAGCTCTGTAAGGATCGGCGCGGTGTGCAACGCGATATGAAATTCGCTGGACATCAGCATGTGATCCTCCATTACGAGATTCCCCTCGCTGAGATCGTCTTCGATTTCTACGACCGGCTGAAGTCGAGCACTCGTGGCTACGCCTCGCTCGATTACGAGTTCCTGGATTTCCGCGCCGAAAATCTGGTCAAGCTCGATATTCGGATCAACGGCGAGATTGTCGATGCGCTTTCGATGATCGTCCATCGTGATCGTGCCTACGAGCGCGGCCGGGCGCTTTGCGAGAAGATGCGCGAATTGATTCCGCGCCAGATGTTCGAAATCGCTATCCAGGCGGGAATCGGCACCAAGATTATCGCGCGTGAGACGGTCAAGGCGCTGCGCAAGAACGTCACGGCCAAGTGTTACGGCGGCGATATCACGCGTAAACGCAAACTTCTGGAGAAACAGAAAGAGGGAAAGAAGCGGATGAAGCAGGTGGGGCGGGTGGAAATTCCGCAAGAAGCGTTTCTGGCCCTGTTGCGGCTCGGGGAATAAAGGGGCGTCGTATGTCTGAGACGGCCTATATTCCGCCGGCGGAGGGATCCGCCGAGAATCAAGTCGGCAACAAATCGATTACCCGCGAGTATATCGAAGCCTTTCTGGTTGCCGTTCTACTCGCGGTAGTACTACGCAGCTTTTTCGTTCAGGCGTACAAAATTCCATCGGGCTCGATGGAAAATACGCTGCTGATCGGCGATCACATTATCGTTAACAAGCTCATCTACGGCATCCGGATGCCCGATTCGCTCTTCGGGCTGACGCCGTTTGCAGACAAGATCCCTTACGGTAAGTACATCTACGAGTTCGAGCCGGTTCATCGGGGAGACGTCGTCGTCTTCGTTTATCCGGAAGATCAGACCAAAGATTTCATCAAGCGAGTCGTCGCGATCCCGGGCGATACCGTCGAGATCAAGCAGGGGATGCTCTATCTCAACGGCTCGACTGTCGATGCGCCTTACACCCGTTACGAAGTGCCACCGGGTGACCGCTCATCCTCGCCTCGTGACAGCCTCGAACCGCTCAAACTCCAGCCGGGGCAATACTTCATGATGGGCGATAATCGCGATCGCAGCTACGACAGCCGCTTTTGGGGGCCGGCTACGCGCGATGCGATCGAAGGCCGCGCGATGTTTATCTACTGGTCGTGCGGCGGGGGCGAGGACGCACCGATGATCCGCTGCTTTTACGATGTGCGGTGGTCCCGGTTGTTCCACGTCATCAGATAATATAACCAGTTACCTGTCAGGGGGTCATGCGCGTGGGGGATGAGACGATCAACCGGATTGGGACGATTCTGGAGCAACTCGGCGCTCGCTTTGATCTGGTAGTCGAAGCCGTCACTGGTTTCGGCGGCAAGATGGATTCGCTTCGCACCGAAATCGGCGGACAGTTCTCCGAGGTTGGCCGCCAGATCCGTTTTGTTTCGGATCGAATCGCCGAAAATCGCGAAGCCAATGCCGCGACCCGTTCGGATCTTGGCGCTGAGATGATCCGCTTGGGTGAGATGCTCGGTGCCACCCGTGTCGAATTCCGCGAACAGCTTTCAGCTATCCGCAAGGAACTGAGCCAGAGCGCCGAAACGTCAGCGACTCGGGTCCGCGAGATGATCGCGGCCGAGATGGTCCGTGGCTCCGCCGAAGCAGCGGCTCAACTCAAGAGCGAAATCGCCGCCGCGAGCGAAGAACTCCGCAAGGAACTCGCCGCGGCACGCACTGTGCTCGGTCGCGAACTGCCTTCTGTCACCGAAGGTGTGCGCGAAGAGCTGTCCGCCTCGTCGGAAGCGCTGGTGAAGAAGGTCGAGGCCGAGCTCAAGCATACCAACAAGGCGCTCGCGAGCCTGACGCGGAAATTCGAGCGTTTCGACGACAAGATTACCGTCGAGACCCGCGACCAGGATCAGCGGCTGCGGAAGCTCGAGCGTCGCACGGCGTCGCGTTAGTAAAGTCCGCATAAGTCGCAGCTCAGTTTCTTCTCGGGAAGTTGATGCACGATTTTTCTCATCTTCGGCAGCAGTTCGACGATGATGGTGTCATCTTCCTGAAAGAGGCGCTGAGTCCGTCTGAGCTGGCGATGGCGCGTGAGGCCTACGAATGGAGCCTAGCGCATCCGAGCCCCAATGCCTGCGATTTCTCGCAAGACCCGTCGATCAAGTTCTACTAGGATTTAGCCAACCCGAAGGCGCTGCCGGCGTATCGCCGCCTGCTCGATGAATCCCGCGCCGCCGATATCGTCGGCCAGCTTTGGGATACGCCAGACGTTTGGTTCATGTACGAGCAGGTCTTCCTGAAGGAAGGGGGCGACAGTCGACGCACCCCGTGGCATCAAGATTCCTCCTACTTGCCCGTCGATGGCGAGAAGATCGCAGTGATGTGGATTTGCTTCGATCCGGTGGCGCGCGATCTCACTCGAGTTTGTTCCCGGGTTTCATCGTGGGATGCTCTACAACGGCTCCAGCTTCGACCCTGCAGACGACACGGCACCGCTATACAAGGACGGACGCATGCCGCGACTCCCCAATATCGAGGCGGAGCGCGAGCGCTGGAAGATCGTTTCGTTCGCAGTCGAACGCGGCGATGTCGTCCTGTTTCATCCGGCGATGTTGCACGGCGGTGCGGCGACCAAGAGAGACTGTCCGCGGCATACGCTGTCGCTACGCTTTTTTGGCGACGACGCTACGTATGTTTCCCGCTCAGCCTTCGACAAGGGTGGCTCGCGAAGCACGAATCACGAGGTACCCGATGGCGAAGGCATGATCTTCTCCGTCCTCAGCTGCACGCTTTCTCCCGGTGATCCATTGTGCCACCCAGGCTTTCCCAAGCTCCGACCTCGCAATTAAGTCGCCCGGGTGACGATTCACTTGTCGGCCCGCGGACGAAAGTTATCTTTCATTTGAACTCGGCGGTGACGACCGCTAAACTGAATTATAGTTCAGTTGACCTTTAAACCGCTCCTGCGAGGGCGGAAAGGCGAATAAATGAGAAGTTCAGGATCAAAAGATCGACGCAATACGTGCGTCGGTCTTTTTTTGCGCCGCATCGCTGAGATTGTCCGATGAGCGGCAAACCCGTCGTTGCTCTCGATAACGAAGGTATCGCGCGAGCGGTGAAACGTATCGCCCACGAACTCGCCGAGCAGGCCGAGAGTCGCGAGAAGCTCGCTATCGTGGGAATCCTGCGCCGCGGAGCCAACCTCGCTCAGCGTATAGCGGCGAACCTCAAGCAGAACGGCCTCGGTGATGTTCCGGTCGGGACGCTCGATATCTCGTCGTATCGTGACGACGGAAAGGGTTCTCCCGGCGATCCGCGTCTGCTCGGCCGCGATATTCCATTCCCGCTCAACGGCAAGCGCGTTCTGCTGGTCGATGATGTACTTTACACCGGGCGCACGGTGCGGGCAGCGCTGACGGCGCTCGCAGATTTGGGCCGCCCGGAGTCGATTCAACTGGCGGTTCTGATTGATCGCGGCGAGCACGAAGTTCCGATCCGAGCCGATTACGTCGGCAAGAACGTCACAGCGCCGCCGGGCCAACGCATCTATGTACGGCTCGACGAAATCGACGGGGTCGATGCGGTCGTGGTCGGGGAGCAGAAGACCTGAGCGATGGCGCGCCTACCCAAATACGACATCGTCTCGATTGATGACCTCTCAACCGCCGAGATCGAGCATATTTTTGCTTTGGCTGACTCGTTTGCCGAAAAGCTCGCGCGCGGCGAAACGATCGAATCGGCACGCGGCCTCATTATGGCGACGCTCTTCTACGAGCCCTCGACGCGAACGCGGCTCAGCTTCGAGTCCGCGATGAATCGTCTCGGTGGCTCCGTGATCAGCTCGGCCGACATGCATGCTTCATCGGCGGCCAAGGGCGAGACCCTGGCTGATACTGTCCGCGTTGTCTCCGCTTACGCCGACCTGTTGGTGGTGCGTCATCCGAATGACGGCGCCGCGCGTGTCGCAGCGGAATATGCCTCGATACCGATTATCAACGCGGGCGACGGCAGCCGGGAGCATCCGACGCAGACGCTCTGCGATCTCTACATTCTGCGGCGCAAGAAAGGCCGCCTGCAGGGACTGACTGTCGCGATCTGCGGGGATCTGAAATTCGGACGCACGGTACACTCACTGATCTATGCGCTTGCCCGCTTCGGCGCGAATATCGTGACGGTGCCGTACGGAGGTATGGACGTTCCCGATTACGTGCTTGAGCGCGTTGCGGCGGAACGTAATTACGCACTCTCGACCGTTACGATCGATGAACTCAAGTCGCAGGCTGGAGCGCTCGATGCGCTCTACCTGACGCCGAGCGCACCCCATCAGATGGCGCTCTTTACCGGCAACAATCCTCTAGAGCGAGTGCCCGCGGCACGACCACCAGCCGCGCTCGACGCGTTTTACGTGACGCGCCTTCAGAAAGAACGCTTGGCCGAGAAGGACCGCGCTGACGCGGCCTACGTACATTTCGATGCGCGCGCGCTGCGCAGCATTCGGACCCAAGAGGCTGTCGTGATGCATCCGCTGCCGCGCACGGACGAACTCGCCTACGAACTCGATAGCGATCCGCGGGCGGTCTATTTCGAGCAGGCAGCTGCTGGGGTTCCAGTGCGGATGGCGCTGATAGCGTGGATGATGGAAGGGGCGGCGCGGGATACGCGTCCCGCATCCGCATCGCCACTGATTTCGTTCAAACACGCGGCGCCTCCTCGGTGCAGCAGCGCCGCCTGTATCACGCGGCATGAGACCGCCTATCTGGTGCCGCGTTTTCGGCTCGGTCGCAGCGTTAATCGCTCGACCCTGGCCCTGCGCTGCGAATTTTGCGAACGCGAGCTGGCCGTCGAGTACGTCGGTCACGCGACGAGTCGTCGCTTCTACCGCTTCGACGAGCATCTGTATGGCTACGTGCGGCAGTGGATCGAAGAGGGCTCGCTCGCGGTTTTCGAGAATCTGAAAGAGGCCGAGGAGCGGGGCTACGAGCCCTACAAGCGCGGGCCGCAACGCGAGATCATGGATGCGGCCGAGATCGAGCGATCGTGCGAGGAGATGGCGACGCAGGTGCTCGCCGGCTCGGGCGATCCCGCCGCGCTGGCGATCGTTGGTGTCGTGTCGCGCGGGGCATTGCTCGGGCTCCGGATGCGCAATTTGATCGAGAAGGCGAGCGGGGTCCGGCCAGCCTGTGCTGCGGTCGATGTTTACGCCGACGATGTTGCGCTGCACTCGATCGACGACAGCAGAGTCGATTTCAGTGTCGATGGCCGCGAAGTGATCCTGGTCGACGATGTGATCAATAGCGGTTGGACGATTCAGCGCGCGATGACGGCACTCTGGCGGCATGGCCGACCGGCCTCGGTGAAGCTCGCTGTGCTAATCGACCGGGGCCATCGGGCGTTGCCAATCAAACCCAACTTTATCGGTAAAAATATTCCGAGCGCACGGGGCGATCGCGTTCAGGTGCGTATCGGTGGCGATGATCGTAAGGCGGCCGATCGAGTGGTGCTCTACTCGATGGTCGAGCCGATGGCGACGGGCGGTGCTATCGAGTGAGCGCGATTCTGCTCAAAGACGGACGATTGCTCGATCCGCTACGCGGGATCGATCGCGTTGCCGATTTGCTGCTGGTCGACGGAAAGATCGCTGCGGCGGACGTCCCAACCCCTGAGGGCGCGACGACGATCGACTGCCGCGGGTTATGGGTGACCCCGGGACTGATCGATCCGCATGTCCATCTGAGGGACCCCGGCTTTCCGCAAAAGGAGACGATAGGAACCGGTCTGCGTGCCGCTGCGGCGGGTGGCTTCACCACGGTTGCCGCGATGGCGAATACCTCGCCGGTCAATGACACGCCCGAGATTGCCGCATACATGCTTGAGCAGGCGCGCGGGGTTAAGCTGTCGCGCCTCGTGCCCGTGTCGGCTGTGACCAAGGATCTCGCTGGGAATGAACTGGTTGATTTTCGCAACATGATGCAGGCCGGCGCCCGGATGTTTTCCGACGACGGGATTCCTATCGACGATCCCGCGGTGCTGAAGCGCGCACTGCGAATCGCTGCCGACTCGGGCCTCGCGGTATCGTTGCATGAAGAGGATCGCGCTTTGACCGCCGATGGCGCGATGAATGCGGGTACGGCCGCTGAGCAGCTAGGTGTGAAGGGTATTCCGCCGAGCGCCGAGACCAGCCGTGTACGCCGCGATCTGGCGCTTGCCGCCGAGATCGAGGCGCCGCTGCATATTGCACATATCTCGACCGCCGAGGCGGTGGCGATGGTGCGCGATGCACGTGCCAAGGGTGTCGCCGTGACCTGCGAAGTGACGCCGCATCACTTCAGTCTCATCGATGAGGCCGTGCTCGAATTTGGTCCGGATGCTCGGATGGCGCCGCCTCTTCGCCGTCGCGAGGATCGGAGCGCGCTCGAGAGTGCGATTGCAGACGGCACGATCACGATGATCGCGACCGACCACGCGCCGCACGACCCGGTTTCCAAGAAGATGGACCAACTCGGACCCCTGTTTCATCGGGGCCATCGCGCGAGTCATCTCGCAGCCCACGCTTCGTGCGCACTGGCAAGCGCAGCGAACGGGATAGTCGGACTCGAAACGGCGGTGGGATTGACGCTCCAACTGGTTCATCGAGGGCTTCTGAAACCCATACGTATGGTCGAAATGATGTCGGTGAATCCCGCGCGCTTGCTTCGCCTTGATACGGCGGGCACGCTGTCGGCGGGGATCGCCGCGGACGTTACTGTGATCGATCCGGATTGCGAATGGACGGTCGATGCGAACCGTTTTCATTCAAAAAGCCGCAACATGCCTTACACCGGAATGAAGTTAAAAGGAAAAGCGATACTCACGATTGTTGATGGTGCGATCGTTTTCGACGCGCGCCGCGAGGAAACGCATTAATGGCTGCGCGCGAAGCTCTATTGGCCTTGGCCGACGGACGAGTTTTTCGTGGTCGTGCCTTCGGTGCGATCGGCGAGACCGTTGGTGAAGTGGTCTTCAATACCGCGATGACCGGTTATCAGGAGGTTCTCACTGATCCGTCCTATCGCGGGCAGATGGTTTGCATGACCTATCCGCAAATTGGCAATACCGGAATCAACGCCGAGGACGAAGAATCGGCGAAGATTAACGTCGAGGGGTTTATCGTTCGCGAGTACATAGGGCGGCCATCCAATTGGCGCGCCGAAATATCACTGGGTGCGTACCTCGAACGAGCTGGAGTCGTGGGAATCGAAGGGATCGACACGCGGGCGCTGGTGCGCCATATCCGCACGGCCGGCGCACA
The DNA here is from genome assembly GCA_035541875.1 of Binataceae bacterium (SeqCode). Classification (GTDB taxonomy): domain Bacteria; phylum Desulfobacterota; class Binatia; order Binatales; family Binataceae; genus JAJPHI01. The sequence goes on along the minus strand of DATKML010000051.1, from coordinate 38,878 downwards.
GCAGGCAGTGATCTCAAGCACGAATCTCGATGCCGACGCCTTGGTGGCGAAGGCGAAAGCCTCGCCGAGTCTCGAAGGGCGCGACTTGGTGAAAGAGGTGACCTCCGCCTCTGCTTACGATTGGGACTCGGGCGATTGGGAGTTGATCGGCGGATACCGCAAACAGGATGCGGCTGTGATGCGCGACGCGCCTTTTATCGTCGCGCTGGACTACGGGATCAAACGGAATATCCTGCGGCGGTTGGTCGCCACCGGTTTCCGCGTAAAAGTGCTGCCGGCCTTCGCCACGGCGGCTGAAGTGCTCGCGCTGAATCCGGATGGAGTCTTTCTCTCGAACGGCCCAGCCGATCCGGCGGCAGTGCCTTATGCCTACGAAACGGTTCGTGATCTGATTGGCAAGAAACCGATTTTTGGCATCTGCCTGGGGCATCAGATTCTCGGCCTCGCGCTCGGCGGCAAGACCTACAAGCTGGGCTTTGGCCATCACGGCGCCAACCATCCGGTGATAGACCTGCGGACGCGCAAGGTCGAGATCACCTCGCAGAATCATGGCTTCGCCGTCGATGCGGAATCGGTGTGCGGCAAGGCTGAGCTTTCACACACCAATCTGAATGATCACACCGTCGAAGGGCTACGTGGGGTAGGGGTGCCATTTTTCTCGGTCCAATATCATCCCGAGGCGTCGCCGGGTCCTCACGATGCGTCTTATCTTTTCGATCGCTTTCGCAAGTTGGTTGAAGCCTTTCCACGCTACGGAGTTGAGGCGATGGATCGGGTAATCGAAGCGGAGGCCGCACGGGACTGACATGCCGTTACGCAAGGATCTCAAGTCCGTGTTGCTGATCGGGTCGGGCCCGATCGTGATTGGCCAGGCTTGCGAGTTCGATTACTCCGGCACCCAGGCACTCAAGGCGCTGCGCGAAGAGGGTATCCGCCTGATTCTGATCAATTCGAATCCGGCGACGATCATGACCGATCCCGAACTCGCCGACCGCACTTATATCGAGCCGATGACCGCGGCGACGATCGCGAAGATTATCGAGCAAGAGCGGCCCGACGCGGTTCTCCCGACCGTCGGCGGTCAGACGGCGCTCAATCTAGCTATTGAACTCGCGGAAACGGGAGTGCTCGACAAATACGGCGTCGAGCTGATCGGTGCCAGTCTGCAGGCGATCAAGAAGGCCGAAGATCGCGATCTCTTCAAACGAGCGATGCTCAAGATCGGGCTCGAAGTTCCCCGATCCGCGATCGCCCATACGCTTGAAGAGGCCGATGCCGCTGTGCGCGAGTTCGGTCTACCGCTGATTATCCGACCTTCGCGCACGCTGGGCGGTACCGGCGGATCGATCGCCCGCGACGAGGCTGACTTCCGTACTAAGGTCGCTTGGGGCCTTGAGATGTCGCCGATTAGCGAGGTCCTGCTCGAAGAATCGGTCGAGGGTTGGAAAGAGTACGAACTCGAGGTGATGCGCGATTCTGCGGATAACGTCGTGATCATCTGCTCGATCGAAAACCTCGATCCGATGGGTGTGCATACGGGGGATTCGATTACCGTCGCGCCCGCGCAGACGCTGACGGACAAGGAATACCAGATAATGCGCGATGCAGCGCTGCGCATTATCCGCGAGATTGGCGTCGACACCGGTGGCTCGAATATCCAGTTCGCGATCAACCCGGTGGACGGGCGAATGACCATTATCGAGATGAACCCGCGCGTCTCGCGCAGTTCGGCTCTCGCCTCGAAAGCGACCGGCTTTCCGATTGCGAAGATCGCGGCCAAGCTCGCAGTCGGCTATCGGCTCGACGAGATTCCCAACGATATCACTAAGATGACGCCGGCCTGCTTCGAACCGACGATCGATTATGTCGTGACGAAGATCCCGCGCTTCACCTTCGAGAAGTTTCGCGCCGCCACCGACGAGCTCGGCCCTCAGATGAAGTCGGTGGGTGAGGCGATGGCGATCGGCCGCACCTTCAAGGAATCGCTTCAGAAGGCGCTGCGCTCTCTCGAAATCGGATCATGGGGCTTCGAGAGCCGCGTCGCGGGATTGTCGCGCGAGGCCGCGCTCGAAGGTGTCCGCGCTAATCTGCGCGTCCCCAACAGTGCTCGGCTCTATTACGTCGCCGATGCGCTGCGGCTGGGTTTGTCGACCGAAGAAATCCATCAGCTCACCCGCATCGACCCCTGGTTCCTCGACGCGATTGCCGAAATTATCGCCGACGAAGCGCGACTCGCGTCAGGCCCGCTCGACGTGGACTCGCTGGGACGGGCCAAGGCGAAGGGTTTCTCGGATCGTCGTATCGCCGATCTGAGGGGTGTCGCCGAGTCCGAGATTGCGCGTCAGCGCCGAGACGCGGGTATCAAGCCGGTGTTCAAAGCCGTCGATACTTGCGGCGCTGAGTTCGAAGCTCATACGCCGTACCTCTACTCGACTTATGAGAAGGAAGATGAGGCGCCGCCCGACGATCGCCGCAAAGTTATGATTCTCGGCGGCGGTCCGAATCGAATCGGGCAGGGTATCGAGTTCGACTATTGCTGTGTGCACGCCAGCATGGCGCTCAAGGCCGCCGGCTTCGAGACCATAATGGTGAACTGCAATCCCGAAACGGTCTCGACGGACTACGATATTTCCGACCGTCTCTATTTCGAGCCGCTCACCTTTGAAGACGTGCTGGCGATTGTCGAACGCGAGCGCCCGATGGGTGTGATTGTCCAGTTCGGCGGCCAGACGCCGCTGAAACTCGCAGTGCCGCTTGCGCAAGCGGGGGTGCCGATTCTGGGCACTCCGCCCGACGCTATCGACCGTGCCGAGGATCGCGAGCGCTTTAATCACCTCGTGGAAAAGCTCGGACTGCGCCAGCCTAAGGGTATCCTTGCACGCGGCGCCGAACAGGCGATCGCAGGTGCCGCTTCGATTGGTTATCCGGTGCTGATCCGTCCGTCATACGTGCTCGGTGGCCGTGCGATGGAAATAATCGCGGACGAAACGGGCCTGCGACGCTACCTCGATCAGGCGCTCGAAGCGACCGAAGCCCGTCCGCTTCTCGTGGATCGTTATCTGGATGGCGCGATCGAGGTCGATGTCGATGCGATCGCTGACGGGGATCGCGTGGTGATAGGCGGTATCATGGAGCATATCGAGCACGCCGGAATCCACTCGGGTGACAGCGCCTGCGTCCTTCCTCCGCGCTCGCTCAATCAGGAATTGCAAAACGAGCTGATGCGGCAGACCAAGCTACTCACTTCGGAACTTGGCGTCGTCGGGTTGATCAACGTTCAGTACGCTATCTATCAAAACGAAGTTTATATCCTCGAAGTTAATCCGCGTGCTTCGCGGACGATTCCCTTCGTCAGCAAGGCGATCGGAGCGCCGCTGGCCAAGCTGGCCTCCCTCGTGATGGCCGGTGCGAAGTTGGCTGACCTCGGCTTCGACACGGAACGCGTTCCTACTCACCTTTCGGTGAAGGAATCGGTTTTTCCGTTCGCGCGCTTCCAGGGTGTCGATACGATTCTTGGCCCTGAGATGAAATCGACCGGCGAGGTAATGGGTATCGATACGTCGTTCGCGACGGCCTTCGCCAAGGCGCAGATATCGGCCGCAACCCATCTGCCACTGTCTGGACGTGTTTTCGTCAGCGTGCGTGATAGTGACAAGCGCCTGCTGGAGCCGATCGCGCGTGGGCTCAAGGCACTCGGGTTTGCGCTGGTCGCGACGCGGGGGACCGCGCGGCATATCGAGCAACTCGGGATTCCCTGTGCGGTCGTCAGCAAAGTAGGCGAGGGCAGTCCCAATGTTCTCGAACTGATGCGCTCAAACGAGATAACCGCGGTCATCAATACGCCGGACGAAGAGGGCACGGCCGATTCCTTTTCGATTCGCCGCACCGCCCTCGAACTGCGACTCCCGTTTTTCACCACGATGGCTGGAGCGATCGCCGCAGTCGAAGCGATCGGCGCTCTCAAGCAACGCCCGCTGGAAGTGCGTGCCCTCCAGGACTACCACAGGAACTAACGCGACTGTCGAAGCGGGGTCTCGTCCCGATCGCGCCAAAGTTGCTGCCGCCTCTGATCCGCTCGCCGCGAGTCTCGCGGCGGTCTCGGGTGTCGGACCGAAGCGCCTCGCGGCGCTGAAGGCCCGTGGTCTCGAGACCTTCGCCGACGTCCTCTACCATTTGCCGTATCGTTACGAAGATTTGCGACGGCGCGACCGTGTCAGCGATTTGCGCGAAGGGCAGTCGGCGGTAGTCGAAGGTATATTGAGCGATCTAAAGACCCGGCCGATGCGCGGGATGTGGTCGCGGCGGATGACTACTGCGAATCTGATTGAGCCGTCAGGCTCCGCTCTGAGGGTCGCCTGGTTCAATCTCTATGGCGACGGCCGGATGCCGGTGGGTGAGCCGGTCGTTCTGTACGGACGTGTTACAGCCGGGACGGGTGGATCGCTGGAGATGCTCCATCCGGAGGTTTACCGGCTAAAGAGCTCCGAACCGCCGGCGATTCGTCCGCTCTACAGCCTGCCCGCCGAACTTCCGCAGAAGCTCTTCGCGACGATAGTCGGGGAAGCGTTGCGCCGCTCGCAGAGCCGTAATATCGGGGCGATTCCGCCGGAACTGCGATCGATCCTCACCTTGCCGTCGGTGGCGCAGGCGCTCGCGTCGCTGCATCAGCCACCAGCGGATATCGATATCGAAGGTTTGCAGATCGGTGCAACGCCCGCTCATCAGGCGCTCGCGCTTGAGGAGATGTTCTGTTTTCAACTCGCCCTAGCACGCGACCGGGTGCGCTTCGGCCGTCGCGCCGGGGCCGTGCTCGACAGCCCCGCAAGCTTGAGTAGTGAATTCTTGCGATCGCTGCCTTATACCCCGACCGCCGCGCAGACCCGCGCGATCGCGGAGATCGAGCAGGATCTTGCTGCGCCGCTGCAGATGAATCGGGTCCTGATCGGTGACGTGGGCAGCGGCAAGACACTGGTTGCCTTCGCGGCGATCCTCCGGGCGGTCGAATCAAAATGGCAGGCCGTCATGATGGCGCCGACGGAGCTTCTGGCCGAGCAGCATTTTCGCAATTTCAATCGGATGTGCGGTCCGCTCGGCGTGACCAGCGTTCTGATCACTGGTCGGCTCACTGCCGCAGAGCGTGGTCGCGTTCTGCGGGCGTTGCAGCGTGGTGAGATCGCAGTTGCCTTTGGCACTCATGCTTTGTTCCAGGGGGAGGTGCGCGTCGGCAAACTCGGCCTCGCGATTATCGACGAGCAGCATCGCTTCGGCGTCTTCGATCGCGCGCGTCTGGTCGCCCGCGGCTCAGAGGCCAACGTCCTGCTGATGACGGCGACGCCGATTCCCCGCAGTCTCGCGATGACGCTGCTGCGCAATATCGCCGTCTCGCAACTGGACGAACTGCCGCCGGGTCGAGCACCAATCACCACGAAGCTGGTCGCGGCCGAAGACCTCGCCGAGGCCGATCGACTGCTCCGCGAGGAGCTCAAGCGCGGCAATCGCGCCTATTACGTTCTGCCTCAGATCGAGGAAGAAGAAACCGATGACAGCTTTGCGCGGTCTGTCGCCGGGGCTTCGAAACGGCTCGCCGGGATCGTGGGTGAGCAGGCGATTGGTGTTTTGCATGGCCGGATGCGCCCGGCGGAGAAAGATCGCGTGATGCGCGATTTCCGCGACGGACGCCTCAAGGTGCTGGTCGCCACGACCGTCGTCGAAGTTGGCGTTGACGTGCCCGAAGCGACGATCATCGTTATCGCTGCGGCTGAGCGCTACGGACTCGCCCAGCTCCATCAGCTGCGCGGCCGCGTCGGACGGGGTAGCGCTCCGTCGCTATGCTGCCTGCTGGTTTCATCTGAGGCTAACGCTACTGCCCGCGCTCGTCTGGAAGCTTTGTCGCGCACCACCAATGGTGCTGAGGTCGCCGAATTGGATCTGAAAACCCGTGGTCCCGGCGATCTGTTCGGTACACGTCAGTCGGGCGCGCTGCCGTTGCGGTTCGCTCGCTTTATCGGAGACTTGGCACTTATCGCCCAGGCCGGCGAGTTGGCCGAGGCGTGGATCAGAAAGGATCCCGCCCTTGAATCTGCGGAATCCACCAACGCGACTCACGAAATCAACAAGCTGATGGCTTTAGGCTTCAGCCTTGCCGATATAGGCTAGAGGCGTGCCGAGTCGTTCCCCAAAACCCAGAGCCCATGGCGAGGGTCGCAAACGTAAGGTGCCGGAGGTCCGTCGCGAGGTCTCGGCAGGCGGCCTGATCTGGCGTCGCAGCGAAAGTGCCGACTGTATCGAGGTGGTTCTCGTGCGGCCCACAGGCAAATCCACTTGGGTTCTGCCCAAAGGTCATGTCGAACAGGGCGAGACACTGCTCGACGCGGCCGTGCGCGAAGCGATGGAGGAAAGCGGCCTCAAAGTTGCGCCAGGAGAGCAGCTCGGACAGGTCTCCTATCTTTACTCATGGCGCGACAGCCCCGCCGATCAACCTATCCGGATCTTCAAGCGCGTCCATTTTTACCTGATGGAGTGTGTCGGCGGCGATCCGGCCCATCACGACCACGAAGTCGACGAAGTACGCTGGATTCCTCTCGAAGAGGCGCCCTCGCGCGCCAGCCATAAGAGCGAACGCGGTTTAATCGTCAAAGCTCGCTCAATCCTATCTAAAGCTTCACTCGATCATAATTAACTAATCTATATCTAGCTTAGGTCCCTCGACCTGTGCTGCACATCGTATTGCGTTATCGTCTGCATCGAGGAATGCAGCCCGCAGATGCTTGTCTGCAATAAAGATGATTGACGCTATATGGTCACCAATTACTATGTAATCAAGTTCTTAAAAATTCGTAGTATTAAATAAGAATCTAATAAGACCTATTTAGATAATCGAAAGCGAATGGCTGCTGATTCTTCTGCCAAATGGCTGGTTACCGGTGGTGCCGGATTCCTCGGGGTTCACGTTTGTCGCGGCCTGATCGACCGTGGTCAGCAGGTTATCTCCTATGACCGCGCAGATTTTCCCGCCGACGAACACGTTTATGGCGTCGAGATCGTTAAGGGCGATATCCGCGATCGCGCCGCACTGGAGCGCAGCCTGCAGGATGCCGATTACGTCGTTCACGCCGCCGCCGAACTGGCTCTGGCTGCACCCGCCGAGATTGCCGCCGTTAACGCGGAAGGAACGCGCGACGTGCTCGAAGTTAGCGCCAAGGCCGGCGTCAAGCGCGTGGTTTACGTTGGGACCACGGCGGTCTATGGTATGCCGCGTTTCCATCCGATTGCGGAAGATGCGCCCTTCGATCCGATGGGCGATTACGGAATCGCGAAGGCCCGAGCTGAAAAATATTGCATCGAGGCGCGCGGCGTTGAAACTGTCCGGATTCGTCCCAAGAGCTTTATCGGTACCGGTCGTCTCGGCATTTTCCAGGTGCTGTTCGATTGGATCGAATCGGGCAAGAAGATCCCGGTTCTCGGCAATGGTCGGAATCGCTTCCAGTTGATGGAGGTGCGCGACCTGGTCGATGCGATCTACGTCGCGATGCTGCACGGCAAAGATCGCGAAGTCTACAACGCCGGCGCAACCAGTTTCGGCACCGTTAACGAAGACCTCGGTATGCTGCTCGAACACGCCGGCAGCGGCAGCCGGATTCTGCATATCCCGTCGCAGCCGACGAAGGCGATTCTCGGCGTGCTTTCGGCACTTCACCTGTCACCGGTCTATCGATGGGTTTACGACACCGCCGATCAGGATTCGTTTGTTAGCACCGACAAGTTGCAGGCGCTCGGATGGAAGCCGCGCTTTAGCAACAGCGAGGCGATGATCGGGACTTACGATTGGTATTTGCGCGAGGGCAAAGCGATGGCCCAGCAGACCGGCACGAGCCATCGCGTGGCCTGGAAGCAGGGCGCACTCCGCCTCGTTAAGGCGGTGATGTAACTGTATGACTCTCGCCGAGGATCATCGCGGAATACGCAGTTGCTATCTGCCCGATCCGTCGGCATTTCAGGGACCGATAAAATTGTCGCTGGCCGCTCCGGCCTTCAACGAGGCTGAGGGTATTCGCCAGGTGGTGCGCGACTGGCTCGATCATCTGCGTCAGCTGGATGCTATCGAGGAGTTCGAGATCGTCGTATGCAACGACGGCAGTCGCGACGCCACCGGTGCGATTCTCGACTCGATGGCGCAGGAGTACCCCGAGGTTCGGCCCGTCCATTTCGCCACCAATCAGGGTGCTGCTGCGGCGCTCACGGCTGCTATCGCGGCGACGCGCTTCGACTGGATTTTGCTTATCGATTCCGACGGTCAGTTCCCGATCACGAACCTTTCTACGATGCTGACCGAGTTGCGCCGGAATCAGGTGCCGGCCGCGATAGGTGTTCGTCAGAAGAAGGATCGTCTCTTTGCGCGCTTCGGTACTAACGCCAGCGCGATGGTTTGCAATCTGCTGCATGGCAGCTCGATTCGCGATTTTAACTCCGCGTTCAAGCTCGTATGGGGTCCGCTCTTGCGGGCGCTAGATTTCGAAGCGAAAGGGATGAACTACTCGACCGAGATAACTTCGCGCCTGCTCGAATCGGGTGTACCGATCGTCGAAGTGGCGATCGAGCATCGTCCGCGCAGTGCGGGGCAAAGCCATATGAAGTTGTTTCGCGGCGCGCGTGACCGGTTCCTGTTCGTGACCTATATCGCGCTGCGCCAGATGTTGCTCGGGAGCGGCGTCTTGAGACGTCCGCTGTCCTGAAGCCGGGAGTCCAAGAAGGGGGGATTCCATGGCGACGAAGATTGCATTGTTCTGCGGAGGTCGCGGCAGCGCGACAATAGTCCGCGAATTGCTGCGCACGCCCGACGTGCAACTCGCGCTGCTTGTGAACGCCTATGACGACGGTCTGTCGACCGGCGCATTGCGCAATTTTATCCCCGGGATGCTCGGGCCGTCCGATTTCCGCAAGAACTTTTCCTACCTGCTCGACCTTTATTCCGACGAGCAATACGCCCTGAAAAATCTCATCGAGTTTCGCCTTCCCCTCGACTTCGGGAAGGAGCAAGTTGAACGCCTGGGCGAGTTCGCCCAAAGCGGCAACACACAGTTGGTCGCGACTCCTCTGAGCGATCTTCTCGGTGGTCTCAACGAAACTGCCTCGGACACAGTTCGCGGACTGCTCAAAGTTTTCTTCGACTACGCCAACGGATCAGTAAAGCAGTTCGATTTTCGGGACTGCGCCGTTGGGAATCTGCTTTTTGCCGGGGCGTACCTCAGCCAAGGTGGCAATTTTAACGCCGCCTCTGAAGTGATGAGCCGACTAGTCAGCTCGCAGGCCGTGCTCGTTAACGTAAGCAGCGGCGAAAATCGCATCCTGGTCGCGCTCAAAGAGGATGGCGAACTGCTCTCCCACGAAGTCGAAATTGTCGGTCCACAATCGCCGGTACCGATTCGCAATATCTTCTTCCTGGCGGAGCCTCTGAGCGAAAGCGATCTCGAAGAATTAAGCGGTGAGAGCGTCGCGTACAAAGAATCGTGGCTCGCGGCTCACGAATCCCTACCGGAAGTTTCCGAAGAGGCGCGTCGCTTTCTGCGCGACGCCGATCTGATTGTCTACGGACCCGGTACCCAGCACTCGTCACTCTTTCCGAGCTATCGGATCGCAGGGGACGCACTGCGCACTTCGCGTGCGGCGATGAAAGTCTTCGTCGCCAATCTTGCGCCCGACCACGATATCCAGGGCCTGATGGCGAAGAATCTGGTCGATCGCGCGCTGACCTATATGGGCGATCCGGAAAACACGTCGCCCGCAATTACCAATATTCTGATTCCCGAAGATGCTTCGCGTCGCACCGACCGATTGGAGGGTGAACCGCTCGCGGTGCTTCGCCGTTACAAGAACGCGACCGTGGTGCGCGGTCCCTTCAAGAGCGATCTCAACCCGCAGGCGCATAATGGCCACGCGGTCGTTTCCCGGATGCTCGATCTGCGCCGCCGCCGCGAGCTGCACGAAGAAAAGCCTTCGCTCGAAATCTTTTACGATCTTTCGCGGCGTCCGGCCGGCGACGGACTCGTCGAAGAGTTTCTTGAGTTTCAGTGGCCACGCTATTTCCGCCGTGTAGTGCTGCGCGTCCATGGCAAGCTGCCGAAACTGCCGGCGGTTCCACCATGTCTCGCGATTGAGGAGTGGCGTTGCGACGGCTCTTTCCCCGAAGTATCGGTCACCGCGGATTGGTTGCGCGCCGGTGGCAGTGACTACCTCGCGACGATTACCGGCGACGGTGAGTATCGTCTGCGGGATATCGCTTTCGGCGTGAAAGTCCTCGAACAGGGACCTTTCGGTGCCGTCTATGGATCGCGCACGCAGAGCCGCCGCCAGTTCAATTCTTCGCTGCGCGCCGCCTATGGCGAACGCGGCCTGGCCTATCGCCTGAGCTTCGCCGGCGCCTTCATCCTGAGCATGCTTCATGCCCTTCGCTTTGGTGTGATCTTTTCTGATCCCATGACCGGCTTCCGCGTCTACAGTCGTGCGAAGCTCGATGCGCTCGAGAATCTGCTCGCACCGGATCATCATGCGACCCCGATGACGATCACGAAGCTGCTCGTCCAAAACCGTATCGAAATCGCTGAACTGCCAGTCCAATATCGAACCTTTGCCGGCTTCACTGATCCGAAGTGGCGGCTGCGGCGCGGGTTCGCCAATCTGATGGGGATACTGCGATGATTTTGTCGGCGCGCGCCTTCCTTTTCGATTTCGATGGTACCCTGGTCAATTCGGCCCCACTGCATGAGTGGGCCTTTCGCATGGTGCTTTCGACAGTATCTCCCGGCCTGCTCGATCAGTTCGATTACGAGACGATCAAAGGGCTGACCACGCGTCATAGTTTCGTCCGCCTCGGAATCGATGATGTGGCCACCCTCGATTGGTGTGTGTCGGCCAAGCAGCGGATCTATCGCGAGGCGGTCGCGGAGGGTCACCTAAAGGCTTTTCCGGGTGCCCGATCGATTCTCGACGCGGTGGATGCGCTTGGAGCAGAGAGCTTTGTCGTAAGTTCGGGAAGCGCCGAATCGGTGCAACGCGGACTGGACTCGTGCGGATTACGCGGCTACCTCGCCGGTGTCATCACGGCCGAAGATGCGCCCGCGGGTAAACCAGCGCCGGCTCCTTATCTGGCCTGCCTCGCGCGTTTCGAACTCGATCGAGCCTCTTCAATCGCAGTGGAAGATGCCTCCGCCGGAGTGCGCTCTGCCCAAGCCGCCGGCCTGCGTGTGATCGGAGTGCATAATCCGGTTATCGCCAGTGCAGCAGACAGCTATTTCCCGGACTTCTACACGATGAAACTCGCGCTTGAAGGCGCCTCTACCTCGATGGTGCCGGCGTCCGCATGAAGCAGATTGATCGTTCGATCTGCGCGGTCGTTCCAGCTGCGGGGCGTGGCAGTCGGCTCGGCCTGAATCAGCCCAAGATCCTCGCGCCGCTTGGCTACGGCCGATCAATCCTGAGCGTGCTCTGCCGCAAACTCCTCGTGGTAGCGGATCACGTCAATCTGATTGTTTCACCCGACGGCTATGATCCAATAAGCGAAGTAGTCGAGCGCGAAGGCTTTGACGATCAAGTGACGTTGAGTATCCAGCCGGAGCCAAGCGGGATGGGTGACGCGATCTTCCGTGGCTACCCAGTCTGGTCGCGCGCACGCTCGGCCCTTATCGTTTGGGGCGATCAGGTCTTCGTCTCCCTCGCGACGTTGCGCCGAGCTTGTGCGCTGCATGCCGGCGACGATCGAACAGTCGTTATCCCGGTCGTCGCGATGAGCCAACCTTACGTCGAATATATTTTCGATGCGGAGCGTCTTATTGCCGTGAAGCAGAGTCGCGAAGGGGATAGCTGTAGTCCGGGTGGATACAGCGATATCGGCACTTTTGTGCTCTCTGTTGCTGACCTTCACGAACGCTGGGAGTCGTATCGGCGCTCACCAGAGGTCGGAGGCGCGACCGGCGAAATCAATTTCCTGCCTTTTTTGCCGTACCTGTCGGCGAGCCGATGGGACGTGCGACGCTTCGTTATCGACGATGAGCGCGAAGCTCGCGGTATCAATACGGCGCAGGATCTCGCTTTCTTTCAATCAATCATGAGTGAGTCGAACAGTCTCGAGGGTTTAGGATCGCGATGAAAGATACGGTGCTGGTTACAGGTGGGGCGGGGTTTATCGGAAGTCATCTGACGGAACGACTCCTCGAGTTGGGCTATCAGGTTCGAGTCGTCGACAATCTGGTCTACGGTCGACTCGAATGGGTTCCGCCCGCGGTTCAGTTCATTCGCGGCGACATCACTGATCCCGATATCTGCCGCGAAGCCTGCGAGGGCGTTAGAGGCGTCTTCCACGCCGCCGCGATGTCTCGTGCGGCACCGTCATTGGTCGCTATCGACGAATGCACTCAGAAGAACATCGTCGGCACGCAGAATATTCTGATCGCGGCGCGCGAGGCCGGCGTGAAGAAGCTGGTCTATAGCGGTTCATCGACTTACTACGGTAATCAGCCGGGGCCTCATCGCGAGGATATGCGACCCGATCTGCTCAACTTCTACGCGCTGAGCAAGTACACCGGCGAGGAATATTGCCGGATGTTCGATCGGCAGCTCGATTTTCCTACGGTGGTGCTCCGCTATTTCAACGTTTACGGTCCTCGTCAGCCCGAGGCAGGCGCGTACGCGCTCGTTCTGGGCGTTTTTCTCCGCCGATGGCGTGACGGGCAACCGCTCGAAATCCACGGTACCGGCGAGCAGCGGCGCGACTTTATCCATGTCCGCGATGTGGTCGAGGCGAATATCGTGGCCTACGAGAAGCCGGTTCGTGGCGTCACACTGAATGTAGGAAGCGGGACGAATATCTCGGTTCAGGAACTGGCGGATATGATCTCGCGCGTGCAGCATCGCGGTCCGCGTCGCGCCGGCGATGCCGAAGTTACGCTCGCCGACATTTCGCGCGCGGTCGAGACGCTCGGATGGCGTCCGCAGATCAGCTTCGCAGACGGACTGGCCGAGATGATGGAGCTTGTTTCTCGCGCCGCCGCCTAGAGTCGCTCTCGCTCATGAAAGCTCTGTCATCCCGACCGAAGCGAGTATGCGAGCGTAGCGAAGGGATCGACGCGAAGCGATTTCTTGCGGCTAAGGCAGACAAGCCATCGCTCCGCGTTGATTCCTCGACTTCGCTACGCTCCGCTCGGAATGACAGAAAAAAAAGAGTCCGGCCAACCGCGGTCCGATGAGAATCGTCGAAGCGTCTATCCCTTCGGCAAGCCCAGCACGCGTTCGCCGATAATATTGTGCTGAATCTGGTTGGTCCCGGTATAGATTGTTGGGCCGCGAGCCGCGAGCATCCGCTGCGCCCATCGTCCAGCATCCATCGCGAAGGGTGAATCCTTCTCGACTTGACTGTACGGGCCGAGCAACTCCATCCCGAACAACGCGATCTTTAGTGCTAATTCGGTCGCGCACAGCTTCAGCATCGAGCTTTCCGATCCCGGCGGCAGTCCCTTGAGCTGCCGCGTCAGTTGCCGATAGCTCGTGTATTTGATCGCCTCGCCTTCGGAGCGCATCTGCGCGACGCGCTGCCGCACGTTGGTGTCGTCCCACGCGACTCCGCCGTTGCGCGGAATTCGCCTCGCCAATTCCGCCAGCTCATCGATCTGTTTGAGCAAGCCGCGATCGTGATTCGAGGAGCGCTCGAACATCAGCGTGGTGATCGCGACCTGCCATCCGTTGTTCTTCTCGCCGACGATATTCTTGCGCGGCACTCGTACGTCTTCAAAGAAAACCTGGTTGAAGCCGCTCGCCCCGGTCATCTGCACGAGCGGACGCACGGTGATACCGGGCGTCTTCATATCGACGAGCAGATAGCTGATGCCCTTATGCTTGGGTGCGTCGGGATCGGTGCGCGTCAGCAAGAAGATCCAGTCCGCATGATGCGCCGACGAAGTCCAAATCTTCGATCCGTTTACGACGAAATCATCGCCGTCTTCGACCGCGCGGGTCTGCAGCGATGCCAGATCCGATCCGGAGTTCGGCTCCGAGTAGCCCTGACACCAGAATTCTTCGCCCGCAAGGACTTTAGGCAGATGCTGCCGCTTCTGTTCGTCGGTGCCCCAGTGAATCAGCGTCGGTCCGAGCAGAGAGATACCGAAACCAGTAAAGGGCATCGCCACCTCGGCGCGTTCCAACTCTTCCTGGTAGATGACGTTTTGCAGGATCGTCGCACCGCGGCCGCCGTAGTCCTTCGGCCAATGAATGCCCATCCAGCCGCCTTCGTACAGCTTGCGATGCCACCGAACGCGCGCTTCCCAGTCGCCTTCGAGTTCGTCGGCTAAAGGCTCCCGTGCGGGCACTGCGTATGCGCGATTCTTTTCGAGCCAGGCGCGAAACTCAGCGCGGAACTTTTCGTCCTCGGGGCTGAAATTGAAATCCATGCGCTAGATTTAATCTGCCCATCGCCGTTTGCAAGACGGTACATTCAGGTGCTTCCCGGCTTAGGAAGTTGACGAAGCTCATTTGTCATTCTGAGGGAAGCGAGCATCGCGAACGAAGTCGAAGAATCTCGGACAGCTCCGCGAGTGTCGTAGAGCGAAGCGGTCGACAAGCGCGAAGCCGGTAGCGGTTTCAGATGCTCCCGGAGAGCTCCTCGCGAGGAGGGAGCATGGTGCAATGTTTTCCTCGACTATAGAACCGAATCGAGGAAATCGGCGGACCGCAACTTCCGATCGAGAATGCTCCAAAGAAACCGCGAGAGTGCGAACGCACCCGCGGCATTGCTTGGAGCCACGGACGAAACCTCGGCGAAGGTCGCTGCGCTGATATGGGCGAGCGCTACTGCAGTCGATCCGTCGAGCCGAACCGCCCCTTCGGGTGCCTCGGGCCGGCATCGCCCACAAATCACACCGCCGCGCGAGATCACGAAGTAGACGGGATGGCCGCTCGCCGCGACCGGATTCTGGCAAAGACGACATCGTTCGAAATCGAGTCCGTAGCCAGCTGCGCGCAGCATCTTCAGCTCATAGGCGTACCGAAGCGTCGCGCTAGCCGGGTTGCTGCTCAGCATATCGAGTGCGTCGATCAGTACGTTATACGCGCTTCGCGCTTCGGCCTCTTCGGTCGTGAGTGCGTCGGCGAGTTCGAGCATATAACTGCCGAGCGCTATTTTCGCGAGGTCGTCTTCGATCGCCGGATGGGTCATCTCGCCCGGCTCCGCGCGCGAGATAAAGACCAACTGGCCCAGCGGGCGACGCCGAAAAAAAAGGGTAACGCAGGAAAAAGGTTCCAGTTTGCGTTCGAAGCGGCGCTTCGAGGCTTTGGCACCCTTCGCGATCCCGCTCATCTTGCCGAAATCGCGCGTGAGCAGCGTGACGATGCGATCGGATTCGGAATAATCCCGCGCGCGCAGGACAATCGCCGCCGTTGATTCTTCGGCCGGCATCTCAGACGGCCGACCGCAGCATCGCCTGCTGGATCTCTTTGACCTTCGAGCGCATCGCCTCGATACCGCCGGTATCGCGACCGCTCTCCGAGGCATCGCGAATCAGGTTCTCGAATTTCACGAGAATATTGGCGAGCTTGCTGTGCGCCTCGATCACCGCGCGTTTGCGCAATTCTTCGCTTTCCCATCCGCGGTCGGCATACTCGCGCAGCTCCTGACCCTGAATCAGAAGCTCGCGCGCCTCGTCTTCGAAGCCCTTTACCAGTCGCCGAATCGCTTCACGCACTTTCGGGATCTCTTCGGGATCCTTCCACAGCACATGCTCGAGGAAGGGGAGGTCGTCCTCGCTCACGCGATCGCGATTGAAGAGCATCGCATGGGCCCGCAGGATCGCGAGTGCATTCCGCCATCGCCGGTCCGACACGATAATCTGCTGGCTCGCGAGACCGCGTCGCAGTTCGGCGATCGCCTGGAGAATTCCGCCGGGAAACGCGATCTTGCTCACGGCCTGACGCAGCAGGTCGAGTTCCTGGAAGCTCAGCATCGTGCGATGAGCCGCCGGCGTTCCTTCCAGCATCTTCAGAAAGCGAAAATCCTCGCCGATATAGTCGACCGTGAAGCGCAGCATGAACCGATCGAACAGCGCAGTCAGTTCCTCTTCGTCGGGCAACTCGTTCGATGCGCCGAACATCGTGATCAGCGGCGCGGTGATCCGCTGGCGGCCGTTATGAAAAATACGCTCGTTGATCAGGGTGAGCAGCGCGTTGAGGATCGATGAGTTGGCCTTGAAGATTTCGTCGAGAAACGCGATATGCGCCTCAGGGAGTTTGTGATCGGTTACGCGCCGGTAATCGTCCTGTTCGAGACTTTTCAGGCTGACCGCGCCGAAAATTTCCTCGGGGGTCGTGAACTTCGTTAGAAGCCACTGAAAATAGTTTGCACCGTCGATTCGCCCGCACAGTTCGTCGGCGAGCATCGATTTCGCCGTTCCCGGTGGCCCGATAACCAGCACATGATGAGCCGATAGGAGGGCGCACAGGGCTCCATCGATAAGATCGGAACGCTCGAGAAAGAGATGATTAAGCTCGTCGCGAATCGCGGCGACTTTGCTCATCGCCGTCGACATACTCGGGGTGGCCGCAGCCGAACCTTCCATGGCGGTCAATTTATCAAACGGATTGAAAGTGATCAGCCGCATCCGATTGAGACTCCATCTAGGCCGAGCTTCTTTAGTAGCGCGATGCTGCCTTGCCGTTAGAGGCCGATGGCGATACAAAGATCAAAGTTACCGTCATCAATAATACGACCCGTCAGGCCTGCGCTGACGGACGATCGCATCAGGGGATGATCGATGGAGAAGGCACTTGCCGGAGTCAAAGTCCTTGACCTCACGCAATTCGAAGCGGGGCCATCCTGCACCGAGATGCTCGCGTGGCTGGGCGCCGACGTAATCAAGATCGAACCGCCCAAGATGGGCGAGCAGGGGCGCTGGATGCTGAGCGAGAAGCCCGGCGTCGATTCCCATTACTTCATGCTCCTGAACGCGAACAAACGGAGTATCACGCTCAACCTCAAGTCCGAGCGTGGGCGGCAGATGTTTATCGAGTTGGTTAAGAAGGTCGATATCCTGGCCGAGAACTACTCGCTCGGCACGCTCGAAAGCTTCGATCTCGGTTATGACAAGCTGCGACAGATCAATCCGCGCCTCATCTATCTGACGATCAAGGGCTTCGGCACGACGGGGCCCTACAGCAAATACAAGAGCTTCGACATGATCGCACAGGCGATGGGCGGAGCCTTTTCACTCACCGGCTACCCCGATTCACCACCTTTGAAGCCCGGTCCGACGATTGGCGATACCGGCACCGGGATGCATGCCGCGATCGGGGTGCTCGCCGCCTATATTCAGCGGCAAAAGACCGGCAAAGGCCAGAAGGTCGAGCTCGCGATGCAAGAAGCGGTTTTCAACTTCGTGCGTGTGCCGATGATGGAAACCCACATTACGCACGAACCGGCGCAGCGGCGCGGCAATCGCGTCGGCGCAGGCGTCGTCGGCGATGTCTTCAAGTGCTCCCCCGGCGGTCCGAACGACTACGTCTACATGCTGTGCACGTCACCCGAGATGTGGGATGCGATGTGGAAGACGATTGGGCGTACCGATGTCCTCTCAGATCCGCGCTTTGCCGACCGCAAAGAGCGGGTGAATCACATGGACGAACTTGCGGCGATCATCGAAGGATGGACCTCCAAGCGCACCAAGTTCGAGGTAATGCGGGCGATGGGCGAGGCCGGAGTCCCCTGCGGTGCGATTCAGGACAGTGTCGAGCTGCTCAAGGACCCGCACATGATCGAGCGCGGGATGGTGGTGACGATAGACCATCCGGTGCGCGGCAAATTCACGATGCCCGGATGTCCTGTGCGGCTGGAAGATTCGCCAGCCGAAGTTAAGAGCGCGCCGCTGTTGGGGCAGCATAACGCCGAGGTCTATGGCGATTTGCTCGGTATGACGAAGGCCGATCTAGATCAGCTCAAGCAACAGGGTATAATCTAGCGACTCCAGTTTCGAAGGTGGGACAAATTTCGATGGGGTTGAGCGCGGGTAAAGGATCCAGCGGCAAGAGTCTTGCCGCGATCGCCATCCTTGTCCTGCTCGCGTCTCAGTTCCTTGCCGTCGCGCACTTTCATCGGAACTACAACGATCCGAATTTCACTCAAAACCCGGCGGTAGCCGTCGCCGATGTCTGCGGGCTATGCGACCTCGCGTTGCACGCCCCGGTGACGCCCCCGACCCCGCTGCTCATTCACCATCCCGTCCATCAGACGCTATCCGTTCAACTTGCCGACAGTGAGTTTACGCCTGTCGGCGGCCATTCGTTTTTTCTTACGCGAGCTCCTCCGCACGCCAACGTCTGAAGTCCTCATTCTGACCTTCCTTCGTTGGTTGTTGATTATTCATCGCGGCGCGATCGACGTCGCGATCTATCTTGGGGGAGTTATACCGTGCGAATACGGAGAGGTACGTTCCGGATATTCATTATTTTGAGTCTTCTTGCAGGTCTTTTTTCGAGTTCGCCAGATGCTCTGGCGCAAAAGGCAGAAAAAATCTTATCTGGTAGCATCGCTGGCACTGTTCAGGATGCCTTGGGTCGTCCACTTTCTGATGTTGATGTAGAACTACAAACTGACCGAGGGAACCTGGTCGCTCGTGTGGCGTCAGACCCTTCCGGCCATTTCACTTTTACTGGCATAAAAGCAGGGGAATACAGGATCTTTTCAGAAAAAGGGGGCTTTCACCAAGGCATATCGGCGGTTTCTATTCGCTCTGCCAGCCGTGCACCAGTGGTGATCGTGCTTGAAGCCGAAGCAGCCCTCAACCTAAAGGTCGCGGCCACACGCTTGGATTTGGCGCGGAACAGCCTTTCGCCCACCACAGGCGGTAGTTCTTATACTTTCACGCAACCAGCTATCGAGGCTCTACCGCAGGGGAACAACACGCCCTTGAATGAAGTTTTGCTTCAGGCCCCGGGGGTCGTGAATGATTCATATGGTCAGATCCACGTCCGAGGGGATCACGCCGACCTGCAGTACCGCATCGACGGCATCCAGTTGCCCGAAGGGATGAGTGGCTTTGCCAATGCTTTCAGCACCCGCTTCGTGAACAGCCTTTCGCTACTTACCGGAGCCCTGCCGGCTGAGTTCGGCCTACGCACAGCTGGGGTCGTCGATATCAAGACCAAGACCGGCACGATTGCGCCGGGTGGAGCCGTCGATTTTTACGGCGGCCAACATTCGACCCTCGAGCCTAGCTTCGAACTCGGCGGAACGCAGGGTCAATTCAGTTACTACCTTACGGGAGGCTATACCCACAGCACTCGTGGCCTCGACCCGCCGACTCCCGGACCGAGTCCGACTAACGACACCACCGATCAAGGTCGCTACTTCGGCGATTTCTCCTACTACCTCTCGCCGCAGGTAAGACTGACGCTCCTCACAGGAGCGGCGATCGCCAATTTCGAAATTCCAGCGAATTCGGGCGAAACACCCGCTTACAGCCTTACAGGGGTGCCATATTATCCATCAATCGATGTCCACGAACGGCAGCTAGAACAGAACTACTACAATGTTCTGGCGCTACAGGGTTCGTGGGGCTCGAAGCTCGATTATCAGGTCGCCGCGTTCAGTCGCTATTCCAATATCCATTTCGTGCCTGATAACGAAGGCGATCTCATCTATGACGGCGCTGCCTCCGACGTCTTTCGCAGCAGCTTCGTTAACGGGGTGCAGAGCGACGTCAGTTATCGGCTTCCGTTCGCCAACACCGCGCGCGGCGGCTTCTACTTCAGCGGCGAGAACGTCTATATCGGCAATCATGAGCTGGTGTTTCCCGCCGATTCCTCGGGCCAACAGACTAGCAACGTGCCGTTCCAGATCGTCGATAACGTGCAGATCACCGATTGGCTCTACGGGGGCTATCTGCAGGATGAATGGAAGCCGACCGAGGCTCTGACGTTCAACGTCGGAGCACGCTTCGATCTCTCGGATGCCTTCGTGCGGGCGACCCAGTTCAGCCCTCGTTTCGGTGCGGTCTACAAACTGCCGACCGGAACTACCTTGCACGCCGCCTTTGCACGCTACTTTACCCCACCTCAAACCGAGGTGGTTACCGACGTCGATATCAATAAGTTCAAGGGTACGACGGGCCAGCCCCCGACGCTGTACAATAGCCTCCCGGTACCGGCGCGCGAGTACAACTTCGATGCGGGAGCTTCTCAGCAAGTCGGCAAATCACTGGTGCTGGGAGTCGACGGTTATTATCGGATGGTGCGGAACCTGCTTGACGAAGGCCAGTTCGGCCCGGCACTGGTTTTCACACCGATCAATTACCAAAAGGGGCGCATTTACGGCGTAGAGGCGACCAGTAGTTTTAGCCTCCGTGACTTCACTTCCTACGCGAACTTTACCTATTCGGTGGCGCAGGGAACCAATGTGACAAGTGGCCAGGTTAATTTCGAAGCCGATGAGCTGAATTATATCGCCAACCACTACGTCTTCCTCGATCATGATCAGACGTTCACGACCGATGTGGGGACGACCTATCGATGGCGTGGATTCATGTTCACGGTCGATTCTAACTACGAAAGTGGTTTGCGCCGGGGTTTTGCCAATACCGGCAACATGTTGCCGTATTTCACAGCCAATCTCGGCCTGACCAAGCGCTTCGAACTTCCTTCGATGGGCCCCTTCGAGGCACGGCTTGCTGTGATCAATCTCTTCGATCACACGTACCAGATTCGTAATGGCACCGGTATCGGGGTCTTCGCCGCGCAGTATGGGGAGCGGCGCTCGATATTTGGCGGGCTCAAATGGGAAATACCTTTCTTCAATAGGAACGGATCAAGTCACTGACCTCTGATCGCACAGTTGAGGTGGAGTCGAATGGGTGAATTGAGTGGAGCATGGGCGGCGCTGAAATTTGGCGGCGCGATGGTCTATCCCCTGCTGTTTCTCGGGGCGCTTGCCGTTGTGATTATCCTCGACCGCGCGATTACTTGCTGGCGGATGTTGCGTTTACCACAAAGTCTGGTCGATCTCGTCGAGACCTATGAATTCTCGTGGACCGATCTGGATCGAACGCTGGGGCAGTTGCCGCAGGCCAGTGCTTATCGGCGCTTCTTCGGTGTGATCGCCACGAATCGCGAGAAGCCGGCCTGGTGGGTCGAATCCCGCGCCGGTGATGAAGCCGGCGCCATCGAAAAGAGTCTTGGCCGGGGCCTCTGGGTACTGGAGACGATCGTGACCGGTGCGCCTCTGATGGGTCTGCTCGGGACGATCACCGGCATGATGCAATCGTTTCGCGTAATCGGCGGCTCGGGCCTGGTCGCCCCGACCCAGGTTACCGCCGGTGTCGCGCAGGCCTTGATTGCGACCGCGCTCGGTCTCTTGATCGCGATTCTCGCTCTGTTCGCCTTCAATTTCTTTTCGCGTTTGCAGACTCACGCGCTCGATTTGATGGAACGTCTCGGCTCGAAGCTCACCGACCATATCCGCCTCGACGAAGTGGGTGGCGACGCGACGGATTCCGTAACGACACGCGAGGGCCGCGCAGCGCGATGAAATTACGCCGCTCTCGCAGCTATCGCCGCGGACGGATCGAGATCATCCCGATGATCGACGTGATGTTCTTTCTGCTCGTCACGTTTATGCTCGCGTCGCTCTCGATGCAGAGTCTTAACTCGCTCACTGTCGACCTGCCGAAAGGGGACGCGCCGAACCTTCAGCATAAGGAACCGGTCACGCTAACAGTGACCAAGGACAGCAAGATCTTTCTCGACAAGACGCCGGTGACACTCGACACGATGGCGTCGGTGCTGAAGCCGATGCTCTCGGCCGAGGATCACGGTCTGGTCGTTAACGCTGATACCGCTGCGCCGGAGGGCACGGTGGTCGAGGCTATGTTGCAGGCACGGCGCGCGGGCGTCGATCACTTTTTGATCGCCGTGAAAAAGGAATGAGCGATTCAGCGCGCGCATCCGAATCGATCTGGCTAGAAGAGCCTTGGCGACTAGCCTGGCTAACTCCGGTCGCGATCCTGCTATGGGCGGGATTGCTGCTTACTTTTTCCTTGTTGTTGGAGCAGAGCGCGGCTCCGCCGCCCGCGAATAGTCCGGTTGAAGCGCGAATCATCGAGATACCGCCGCCCACTGCCGGATTACGGAGCAATTCAGTCCCGGCACCGGCTCCCGCAGTCCAACCGAAGCCCCGAGTCCAGCCGGCACCCAAGCGCGTGCAGCCGCGACCGGTGCCGAGGCCGAAGCTTGCACCTGCGCCGCTCGCATCCCCATCGGAATCTGGAACCGCCAAGAGGGAGGCTGCTCCTGCACCACCAACGGGGGTCCGCTCCGGCGATAAAGCCGAAGCCAATGATCAACAGGAAGAGGGTGGTGGCGGAGTCGAGGGAACCGACAATGAGGGTGCCCGAGCGACGTACGCGCCCGTCCCCGAGATTCCCGACGATCTGCGCGAAAATATCATCAACACCGTCGCCATCGCTCATTTCAAGGTGGATATAAGCGGCGTGGCGGAAGTGAGCCTCGCGCAGCCAACGGATAATCCCCGGCTCAACGAAATTATCCTGGATACCTTGAAGCAATGGCGCTTCACCCCCGCCACGCGCGGCGGTATTGCAGTTGAATCCGAGTTCGACATTCGGATACCCATAACCGTGCAATGAGGATCGGTGATGGGCGATATCTTCGATTCAATCGAGTTTCTTAAAGAAAGCGGCGAGTCGATCCTGCGGCGCTTCGTGGCGACGCATCGTGGGTCGACCTACGCCGAGTTCCGCTTTGAGGCGAGTTTCACCCGTTCGGCGAGCGCGAACGACGGCGAAATTCGCGAAGGTGGTGAGAACGAGGCAGCTGCCTTTGGTGTGCGCGTCCATTCTGCCGGGCATGGCGGGTTGGTCGGCACCGGTTTCACCGGGGTTGAAGTTGGACGATTGGCGCTCAGCAAGACCAAGCTCCTCGATGCGCTCAAACGGGCGCTCAACGATTCCTTCGCGCGTGCTCAGGCCGATCTTCGCGAAAAAGCCGCTACGCTCAAGTTGCTCGGAAATGCGGCGGCGGGTATCGCGGCCTTGGGCGCTGTCGAGCCCTCCACCGAACGAGGCGAAGTCCCAGCGATCTTCAAGCAGGACCCGCGAACCCTCGATCGCGATCGGCTCAAGCATGCCTGTCGCGAGGCTTCGGCCGCCGTCACCGGACTAGGCAGCGAGATCGCCTTCAATGCGGTCTCGTCGTCGGTCGAGTTACGGCACGAGCTCTTTATCAACTCCGCCGGAGCCTGCATCTCTCAAGCCTTCGCCTTTTCGCAGGGCGATTGTTACGTCGTTGCGCAGACCGCGGAGGGCCATCAGGAGACTTGGGATGCGATCGGCCAGCAACGCGGGTTCGAGTCGTTGGCCGACGGACGCCGCGACGAGCTGTCGCCGAGTCCCTCTTTACACGCGTTCGCACTCGACCTCGGCAAGGAGACGCGCGAACTCGCCGCTGCGCCAGCGCTGAAACCTAGCGATAAGGAAGTGACCGTCGTAACCGATCCGCATTTCAATGCGCTGGTCGCGCACGAGATTATCGGCCATCCGTGCGAGGCCGATCGGGCGCTCAAGATGGAAGCGGCGTATGCGGGGCGAAGCTGGCTGCTGCAATCGCCGGCGCGCAACGAGATAGGACGCCCCGTCGGTTCGAAGCTTCTCTGGGCCTGCTCTGATCCCAGTCTCGATAGCTACGGCCAGTATCGTTACGACCATGAGGGCACTCCTGGAAAGCGCAAAATTCATATCGAGGGCGGCGTCTTTCGCGGGTTTCTCAACTCCCGGGCAACTGCGGCAGCACTCGGCGTCGAACCGAATGGCTCCTCGCGCGCGAGCGAGGCTTGGCACATGCCGCTGATCCGGATGTCGAACACCTTTTTCATGCCCGGCAATAGCGATCCGACAGCGATGATTAGGGAAGTCGATCACGGGTATTACGTCTGTGGCAATCTGATCCCATCGATCGCCGAATCGCGCGAAAACTTCCGTATTTCCTGCCGGCGCGTCTATGAGATCGAGAGTGGGCGGCTCGGACGGCTCTATCGCTCGGGCAGCGTTATCAGCGATTCGAAGCGCTTCTTCATGAATATCGATGCGGTCGGTAACGATCTGCGGCTCTTCGCGATTCCCAATTGCGGCAAAGGTCAGCCGATGCAGGTGAAGCGGATGGCTAACGGCGGGCCGACGCTGCGGTCGCGCGCGATGCTGGGTGGAGGGAAGGCGTGAAGCGCTCGACGGAGTTAAAACAATTTGCACGCGCTGCCTCAGAACTGGTCGCCCGCGACAAGACGATCGCAGCGCACGAGATCTATTGCTCCAGTGCAGAGCATCGCGTGGCTCGGCTTAACTACACTTCCGATATTCCTTCGCGTGGGGTGGAGGAGTTCAAATCGCTCGATGTCGACGGCTTTGCGATGCGCATCATGACGACCCGTGATCCCCATGAGATCGGCCATGCCGCGATCGCCGGCGATTTCAGTCCTGCGGCGGTGCGAGAGGCGATTACGCGGGCTCGTGCGGCGCTGGTGGTCGATCCCGATTTCCCCGGACTGCCGATAGGTGCGAGCAAGCTCGAACGCGATGAGACGGCTCATCCTGCGAGCGATCTCATGAAGTCCACCGATACGCATCTCGCGCAGGGCGCCTGGAGTATCGTCCGCGGCGCGATCGGAACTTTCGATAAACGTGCGCCGCTGAAGCTGGCTCATCCGGGTCTGATTGTCGGCGGCGATCTCTCCCTGATTCGCGATCGGATCGCGATCGCGAGTTCAAATTTCGCCGATATTCGCACCGACGAGACCGCCTATTTCTTGTCTTCAGTGACGGTGCTGATCGAGTCGCTCGACGCAAAGGGCACCGCGACCGCGATCGGCGGATCGCTCGCCGAGATGGAACGTGCGGCTGGTCGCCTTGGACGAGACGCGGTCAACCGCGCCTTGGAGCTTCGTCATGGCGAACGACCGGCAGGCGGAACCTATCGCGTGATTCTCGGGCCGCAGCCGATCGCGGAAATCATCAATTACGTTGTGATGGGCTCGCTGACGACCGGCTCCTTTCACGCATCGAGCTCGGCATATCACGGCCAGTTTGAGACTGCGGTGATGGACCAACGACTCTCTCTGCTCGACGATCCTCAGGCGAAGATCGGCTCAGTCCATCGGCAGATAACCTGCGAAGGTCTGCCCGCGATTAAGTCGGAGCTGATTCGCGACGGCAAGCTCGTCGGATTGCTCTCGAATTATTACGATCGTAATCGGCTGCTGACGGACCCAAATCGCGGCGAGAAGCTTGGTACGGCGGCGAACCTCGAAGGCCTCGATTTTCCTCCACGCAGCGCCTACCGCCTCGGTGAGAGCGCGGCGCGCCGCTTCGATTCCCATCCAAGTCCCACCGGCACCAACGTGATTATGAAGACGACCGGCGGCATCGACGAGAAGGAAATGATCGCCGGGGTGCGCGACGGTATCTACATCGGCCGCGTATGGTACACCTATCCGATTAATGGCCAACGCGCAGGAGATTTTACCTGCACGATCAGTGGCGATTCGTACATTATTCGCGATGGTAAGCTGGCCGCGCCGCTCGCGCCCAATGCTCTGCGCATCAATGCGAATATCGCGCAGGTCTTCACCAAACCGCTCGCGGTGGCCAAGAAGTCGGAACCGGCTATCGTCTGGGGCGCCCCCGAGGCTTACTTTGTCCCCGCGGTCGCTGTGGAAGGTCTGACGCTGTCGGCGGTGAACGCAGCGGACTAGGCGAAGCGCTTCGCGTCGATCCCTCGGCATGGTTCGCCTTTGCTCACTGGCTCGGGATGACGCGAGGGGCGTCCGCGCGTGGTCCTAGCGCGGAAGATCGCCGGGGCCGAGATACGGCTGTTTGACCTCGCTCACCGTTACGATCTTCCACGACTTCCCATCGCGGCGCAGCGTGTAGGTCGCGCGGCCCTGCTCCAGAATCGAGTTATCGGCCTTGTAGCGCGAGTAGTCAGCCACGATCATCGCGAGGTTATCGGCAAAAACGTACGCCTTGAAGCGATCGACGCCTGAGCGGGCCCATCCACGCTCCTTAAGGTCGATCATGATTCGGCTGAAACCGCTCTGATGGGCTCCTTCATTGGCGACTGTCATCAGTCCCTTGTCGCCGGTGACCCAGGCGTAGGGTAGGGCGAAACAATCCGAAAAGTGATCAACATCCTCGCGATTGAAGGCGTCGATATAGCCGGTATAGAAGCTTTCCAGTTCGTGGGCGATTTCGTCTGCAGTCGGCATGAGTTCTGTCCTCTGATTATCTCTTTTTCATCGCGGCGTAGGCGTCGCGTTCGAGTGCTTCGCGAAAATCCGGATGAGCTATCGCGATCATCCGGGGAATACGCTCTTGCAGCGGCTGACCCCTTAGTTCGGCAACGCCGTATTCGGTCACAAAGAGATCAGCATCGCTCCGTGCGGTGGTGACTGGTCCGCTAAGTCGGCTCACGATCCGGCTGACCTTGCCGTTCCGCGCCGTCGAAGGCAGCGCGATTATCGAACGTCCACGCGCCGCCATCTGGGTGCCTCTAACGAAGTCACCCTGACCACCGACCGCCCCG
Organism: Binataceae bacterium (SeqCode); assembly: GCA_035541875.1. Lineage (GTDB taxonomy): Bacteria > Desulfobacterota > Binatia > Binatales > Binataceae > JAJPHI01. The sequence goes on along the minus strand of DATKML010000051.1, from coordinate 12,262 downwards.
ACATGAACGCCATCGGCAACTTCGGCATTAACTTGTCCTGTCAGATCGATCTCGACCGCCGAGTTAACCCCGATGATATTGTCGAGTTGCGAGAGGATCTCCGCGCGATGAGTATGCATGAAGGTGAAGAGCTTCATCGCACGGTTTTTATGCGCGAAGCTGTACAGCTTCTTGGTTCCGCGCATCGTGCCGCAGGTCGTGATGCCCGTATCGATCGGCTTGCGGGCATTAGTTACGATCCCCGATTCCATCAGCTCGGCGACGCGATCTGTGATGAGTCCCGAATGTATTCCCAGGTCTTTGCGATCGCGAACTCCCGCCAGCACCGCGTCGGGAATCGCACCGATACCCATCTGGATCGTGGTCCCGTCCTCGACGTATCTCGCGATATTCCGTGCAATCGCCTCTTCGACCGGACCGAAATTCGCCGGCTGCAATTCCATCACCGGGCGCGATACCGGCACAACATAGTCGATTCGCGCAGGGTCCAGCGGACCGTCGAAATAGGTCCACGGCGCTTGATCATTGACCTCGGCGATCACGACGCGCGCCCGCCGCATCGCGAACTGGAGGTAATCGTTAGATAGCGAGTAACTGTAGTGGCCTTCTTTGTCGGGGGCGCTCAGATGGAGGAAAACGACGTCCGCGCCGATAATCCCGTCGGTTAGGTAGCCCGGCAGCTGCGAAAGATGGCAGGGGATAATCCGCAGTGCTCCCGCCTGACCGAGGCGGCGCAGGCTCTCGCCGATAGCGCCGAAGGCTGAGAAAGTGATGCGATCGGTATGTTCCGGCTTAAGCGTATTGCTATAACACGTGCCGCCAAGAAATACGTTCACGTTACCGACAGCGTGTCGCTGCTCGACGAGTTTCTCGACCAGCGTGACAGGTTCGCCGCTTCCCTGACCCCAAACGATGCTATCGCCCGGTCGGATAAATGCCGACAGGTCGAGATTATTAAGCTGGATTTCTTTCGGCATGAGACTCAGGGCGGCAGGATCGCATATCAGGATGCCCGAAGGCCAGTCGCAGGCGATTTTCAAAAAAAGATGCCGGTCAATTCGACCGGCACCGTAAAGCTAATCAGATGACAGCGTGAATTCTAACGCTGGCGATGATTCGGTATCGCGACATCGAGACCTAGCGCGCCGATCGGAACCTCGAACCGCTCCTGCATCTTCGCATCGTCGTCGGTAAACGGCCGCACGAGACAGCAGTACTCGAGTTGCACTCCGTTCGGGTCCTTGAAGTAGATCGACTTCGCCCAGTCGTGATTCACGATGTCGGTAACGTCGACGCCCTTGCCTCGCAATTCGTCCCGTTTCGCTGCCAAGTTAGCCTCGCTGCCGGCCTCGAAGGCGAAATGATAAAAGGCGCTCGGTACCCCTAGCCCGCGATTAATCCCGGCATCATATTCCTTTGGCACGCCTGGGACATTGCGCGCTTCCATAAAGGCAATCAGCTGGTCGCGGCCCGTGTCGAAGAATATGTGCCGGATTTCGCCGCCTTCTTTGACTTTGATTGTGTCGCAGACCACCGCTTTGAATCCGAGCACGCCCTCGTAAAACTCGCGCGTCTTATCGAGGTCGAGGGTGGAAAGCCCGAAATGGGAAAAGCCCTTGTGGGACATAAGTATCAGTCCTCCTTCTTCTAACGGCGGCTTATAGCATAAATGCTTGGGGTGCCGTAACCAACCCTTTATGACTTGCGTTTCGACGCGGGTCGGTCGAGCCGCCACGTGGTCCACTCGGTCATCGGTCGCGCGCCCATCTCACGATAAAATCCCTGTGCCGGAGTGTTCCAGTTGAGCACCGCCCACTCCATCCGACCCCATCCGCGCTCGCCAACGATCTCCTGTAAGCGCGCGAGCAGCGCCTGCCCGATACCGCGACCGCGATAATCCTCAAGGACGTAGAGGTCTTCGAGATAGAGGCCTGGTATCCCACGCCAAGTCGAGTAGTTACGGAAGAAAAGGGCAAACCCAATGGCCCTCGACTCGTCTTCCGCGAGCAAGCATTCGAAGGGCGGATTCGGGCTCTCCATCTGCTCGCGGAGACGATCGACTGTGACCTCGACGGCGTCAGGCTCGCGTTCGTACTCGGCGAGACCCTTGATGAGTTCAAAGATCGCTGATGCGTCTTGAGGTGTTGCAAATCGAATCGCGATTGGCATCGGCTGTGAGGGCTCTTCTCACAGCTTATGCTATCCGACAAAGAGTAGGGAAAACTATTTGTAAAACGAAACTTTATGTTGCGGCTTCGCACCCGCAGGGGACTTTTTGCAACCTCCAGGGCACCTCTTCGTCGGGCTCGACGTGCCGCCAGACCTCGCCACTGCAATCCTCGCAGTGTCCGCTGATATGCATCTTGCCATCTTCAGTCGGCCAATTGCTCGGGCTGATTCCGCGCAGAGAGTTAGGAGTTACCGCCCGATGTTTGCACGCCATAATCAGAACCTCTGCTAAATGTCGCCTCTTGTCATCAATTGACTCTAAGATTCATCGCAGAATGCCATTGATAGTGCAATACGACTTTTAAGGCTATTGAAGCTCGGATTAAATCAGGCTGCTACTTGGAAATTGGTCTGCACTATGGGGGCTCGATAATTAGGGTTGAGGAGCGGCTTAGAATCAGATTAACGCTATGTATCAGACTCGGACAACAAGGAACTGATGGGAACGTGCGAATCCGGCACGCATTGTGCTGTATGTTCGCTCGGTGGTTGTTGAGGGGCAGACAGTTGTGTGGCGGATTGGGGGGAAAGGGTAAAAGGGGGGAACCGGAAGGAGGCGAGGGCGGTAATACGCTCCTCCTCCTTGCCGGGTTTCTTGCCCCGACCCTCTAAGCGCCGTACCTCTTTCATTCCAGATGTCAGAAGGCTCCTTTTCGGGAGCTACGTCCAATCTCGAAAAAACTAACGGCTGAACTACGGTAGGGCTACACGAATCGAAGCGCCTATGGTTGGGCGTTTAGCCTGAGCGCCGCGGAATAGCCGACCGATACTGCAAGTAGCGAGAGCGTGACCGAGAGAACCATGTAGGCGAAGGCGCTCGGCCACTTGCCCTCATGCAGCAGGACGAGCGTTTCCAGACTGAAGCCGGAAAAGGTTGTGTATCCGCCGCAGATTCCGGCCATGGTGAAAAAACGTGCCGATGGCGGCAAAATCATCCGGCCGTTGGCAACTGCCAGTGCAGCCAGGATACCGATTACGAAACTGCCGGTGACGTTGATGACCAGCGTTCCGTATGGGAAAGCTCCGCCGACGAGACGGGCTATCGAGGTACCTAACCCGTAACGCGCGATGCTACCGATAGCACCGCCGATCGCGATCCAGAGATAGGTCATCCGATCGCCCTCAGGTCCTTGCTCTTCATCTAAAAGAGCGAGTACCAGGGTGAGTCGCGGTTATCCTGCGGCTGGAACTCGATACCAAAGTTGCTAAGCAGAGTTCCCTCTGCATGCCACAAGGCGATACGATCCTCTTCGAGCCCTACATCCACCTGAACCTGATTACCTTGCGCGGTCACCAGAGAGTTCTGGTACTGCAGGAGATCGTGGGTCGTGGCCAAGCCGACTTTGAACTTAATGTTCTCATCATGCAGCGACTGTTGAGCATAGAAGGTGGCGTCGCGAGTAGCCTGCGCGCGTTTGATGTCGGCGCGCAGATTCGAGATCGCAGTCTCTACCTGTGCCACTGACTGCGACAGCGCTTGCCGATAACTGAGCCGTGCTTGCTCGTAGGCCACGCGCGCCTGTGCTAAGGCTGCCTTGGCCGCGGCATTGTCGAGCGGCATCTCCATGCTCAACACGGTCGCATAATTGTAGAAGCGCGCATCGAGCATGCGATTGAGCGCATCGCCGTAAATCCCGCCGAAAGGCAATTTGCTGCCCGCGAAATGAGCTTCAACTGGGGGGGAGGCGGAAGGATCGGCGCGGACGAAATTGCAGTTGCCACCGCTCCCGCTAGATCCCGTCGCGGTAAAGTTGATGCAATTAGCGGATCCGGCCGTCGCGGTGACGCCGAACTGGAAGCCAAAGTTTAGCTGCGGCATCGTCTGGTTCTCGGCGAATTTTACTTGCAGCAGAGCAGTACGAATCGATTCACGCAGGCCGCCGAGAGACGGGCTGTACTCGATCATCTTTTCAAGCGCAGCCTCTTCGGTGTCCAGACTGACGACTGCCGGATTTGGCTTGTCGATCGGCTGAACGTTCTCCGGAACAAAGGTGCCGTTGGGATTCAGCATCACGTCCTGCCGCAACTGAGCGAGCGTATCTCTGAGCGCCGCCTTGGCTCCGTATACATTGGCTTCAGCGGTCGAGGCAGAGGACTGCGCTTCCTGCAGATCGATCGGCGCCATCGTGCCGACTTGAAGGCTAATACGATTAACGCGGACCAGGTCCTGATTGAACTTGAGTGCTGATTCCTTAACTGAGAGATTCTCAGTCGCTGCTACGACGTTCCAATAGTCGTTGGCGATCCGCTGCACGAAATCGTTGAGCGCTGCGCCGTAGTTCCATTGCGCGTTGCGTTGCGCGGACTCCGCCAGATGCACATTGATGCGCGCGAAATCCCATCCGAAGTTTCGCAAGAGCGGCTGGACTAGCGAGACCTGAGCCGAAGGATTGTATGATGGATTTACCGAGGCAAAAGTCGAGTTGCTTAGAGTGCGATTATTATTGAAAGTAAGACCGAGGGTGCCATTGGTGGTGGCGAGGGTCTTGTTGATACCAAAATTCCAGTCGTAGAATTTTTGCGTAAAGGCGTCGCTGTTGCGAACTTGAAAGGTCGAGGAGACCGGGCTCACCTGCTTCGACATGTCGAGCTGCGAGTTCAGGTCCGGATCGAAGGCGGCGTTCGCTTGCTTGATAGCTTCGGTCGCAGCAACTGGATCGAGTTGAGTGACGGCGAGGCCGGGATTGTTCTTGATCGCGATATAGATGGCCTCTTTGAGACCGACCGACCGCCACGTCGTGTCGAAGCTCCTGAGATACTGGTCGCTGATCAGAGTTTCGGGTGCGATAGCTGTTCCCGGAGTGAGCTGACGAGCCACCACGCCTGGTATTGACAGAATCGGATTGCGTTCGAACTGGTCCGCCGCAGCGGCGTTGACGTTAACCTGCGGCGTTGCGATCCCCGCAACGGGGTTCGTCTGATTCGCAGTCGACGTCTGCGCAGCGGTGGTTCCCGCCGGCGTCGTCTGCGCCATCGACGCGACGGCTATCGCCATCCCTGACGCGAGTAGCCCCAACGCGGGCAGGATATTTTTAATACGGACCATCGAACACAGCCTCCTTGCAACCCTCGGGAAAGCCGACCGTTCCCTTCGCTCATCTTGTATGCGAAAGTGGGCGACGAAAAAAAGCGGCGTGCTACATGCGAGTTGACTTGCAACGCACCGGAAGCGCGATTATAGCCAAAGGCTTCGGCGCTCTTCTACCAAATCGGCCGGGGCGATTCATCAAAAATGCGGATTGAAAATTTGTTTAGAGCAGCGAGTTTAAGTGCTGTCACGCTCGGAATGGCATTGATCGTGACGCCGCTCTCTCGCGCTCAATTACCACCGCCGAATCCGCTCGTGGCCCCCGTACCGGCTCCGAGTGCTCCCGCCGATCTTCAGGCACCCGCGCAACCGGATTCTGTCCCGTCTTTGGACCCAATGCCTCAGGTGGCAGCAGCGCCGCCTACGCCGGCGGTTCGCAATTTCACTTGCAGTTGTTACGGACCCACTACGGGGACGAGCTGGACCGGGCAGATTAGTGCCTCAGGCTTCTTTGCTGCACGGCAGGCCGCAACAGGTGCATGCCTGACCTATAATCAGGGTCGTCAGACCGCTCCACCAGTGATCTCTACTTATCAGACCAACCAATTTGCACCCGCGGCCACGCTGCCTCAGGGTTTCGAGAATCCGAATGCCGCGTCAACACTAGGGACGACCAAACCCGGTGCGCTCAACTTCTCGACGAGGGCACAACAACTCGCTTGCTCACAATGCGCGTGTAACTAGCTGCTGCACCAAGTATAGAAGCCCTCACTATCGCGCCACAGTCCTTCAATGGGACGTGATATCGCAGAGTCTCGCCGTTTCCCTTTTCACTGTCCTCGGGATATATTTCCGCCCGGTTAGTATTCGGCGGAGCGTGTGCGCTAACGGGTCATGAGGCGCAACGGGCGTGCCGCCAAGCTGGAGGCAAAACGGAGCAGATATGGCGGACCAAGGTTTTAAAGAGGTGAAGTTCAAGGTCGGCGATCATGAACTTCAGGTCGCAACTGGCGGTACCGGAAAACCGTTGCTCGTGCTCCACGGCGAGTTGGGTTTTCCAGGCTGGCTCAAGTGGAATACAGCGCTGGCCGCGAAGCGGACCCTCTGCATCCCGATGCATCCGGGATTCGGCAAATCGCCCGCCGCGGACTGGATCATGACTATCCGCGATCAGGCCGCGTTCTACTCGCGCTTCATCCGCGAGCAAAAGCTAACGCCCTGCGATGTGATCGGTTTTTCGCTCGGTGGCTGGATAGCGGCCGAGATGGCGCTGGCGAATCCGACTCAGTTCAGCAAGCTCGTGCTGGTTGGCGCGACCGGTGTGCGACCGCCGTCCGGTGTGATCGCCGATCTCTTCACGGTTACCGCGCGGGCCTATCTCAACAGCTCGGTCGCCGACATCCAGGGCGACGAATTCAAGAAGCTCTTCGGCGGCGAACAGACGCCTGAACAGTTCGAGGCTTGGGAAGATGCGCGCGCGCAGACTTCGCGCCTCGCATGGCAGCCTTATATGTTCGGTCACAGCATGCCCGAATTACTCGCCAACATCGCGGGTCTGCCCACGCTGATTATGTGGGGCAAGAAGGACGCGATCGTGCCGCTATCGGCCGGCGAGGTCTACAATAAGAAGATTCCGGGTTCGAAGCTCGTCACCTTCGACTGCGGGCATATGCCCGAAGTCGAGAAGCCCGATGACTTTATCCGCGAGCTGACGAACTTTTTGGGGTGATCGATGTTGGATCGGCGGGTGGTCGCGCAACGAGCGAGGAGGCGCTAAGGCCTGTTACTCGTTACCAGCGAGCCTGCTAATAATGATTTTAAGTTTATGAACCGTATGGAGGTTCGACCATGCATATAATGTTCTTTACGGAGCGCGCGTACCACGGTCTTCCGGAAGACGAGGTCTTCAAGCTGCGCAGCTTCTTCGGCGTGCCGAATAAGTTTTTCGACGCGCAGAAGGGTGCCGCCCAGCTCAACATGTATATCGACGAGAAGATCTACTGCGATGAGCTTGGTTTCGACGGCGTGATGCTCAATGAGCATCATGGCACCCCGTTCTGCATGGGCGCGGTGATGGACGTCGAGGCGGCGGTCCTCGCGAAGACCACCAAGAACGTGAAGATCGTTCTGCTCGGGAATCCGATCCCCACGGTGGCGAATCCGCTCCGTCTGGCCGAAGAGCTCGCGATGATCGACATGATCTCCGGCGGTCGTTTGGTTCCCGGATGGGTCCGTGGCGCCGGCAGCGAGCAGCTCGCCAACAACGCGAATCCTGCCTACAACCGCGAATATTTCGATGAAGCGCATGACTTCATCCTCGATGCGTGGACCAAGCCGGGTCCGTGGCGCTACGAAGGCAAGCACTTCCACTATCGCTTCGTGAATCCGTGGGTGTTGCCGGTCCAGAAGCCCCATCCCCCGATCTGGATTCCGGGACTCATCAGCCCGGAGACCGTCGTATGGACGGCCGGCCACAAGTATCCCTATGTGGCACTCGCGACGATGCTCGAGCCGACTCTTGAACTTTTCAACATGTACGGCAAGCTCGCGGCTGATCAGGGTTATCAGGCGGGACCGGAGAACTTCGGCTACCTGCAGCCGGTCTTCTGCGCCGATACCGATGAAAAGGCCTATGAGCTCGGCAAGGGCTTCATGTTCGGCGGCGGCTTTTCGCACTTTGCCCGCCCGGAATGGATGTTCCCTCCCGGCTACAACTCGAAGGCTGCGACTCGCCGTCTCGCGGCGCAGCACGCAAATCCGAACCTGTTCCGCGGCACGCTGAACCCCGATGCGGATCCGACTTCGGATGCCGAAGTGCAGGCGCTCAAGAAGGCGATGTATGCCGGTTATCCGGATTGGCAGAAGCAGCGCCAGGTTATCACCGGTTCGCCGGAAACCCTGATCAAGAAGCTGCGCTACATCCTTGAAGTACTGCGCCCCGGTATCTTCTCGTTTTGGCTCGATGGCCCGTATGATCCGAAGGATCGTCGTCGCTGCGTCGAACTGCTCGGCAAGGAAGTTATGCCGGCCCTCCGTCAAATCGCGAAGGAACTGGAACTGACGAGCCCGTTCGAAGTGAAGCCCGGTTCGCGCCCGCTGTCCGGCGGCTATCGCCCGGTCGGCGATGCGTCTCGGCTCGAGGCCTCGGCGTAGTTCTCGACTAAAACAATTCTGCTGAACACAACGGCCGTATCCCATCGGGATGCGGCCGTTGTTCATTTTGATCCAAGGCTTGGGCTAAGCTCCCACGCACTGGCCGTCGAGCCATGCTTTTTTGCGGAAGAGGTGCACGTGTGAAAGCGCTCGTAATCGGTGGGACTGGGCCAACCGGCCACTTTATCGTTAACGGCTTGATTCAACGCGGCTACGCGGTCGCGATGCTTCATTCGGGCCGCCATGAGGTGGCCGAGATTCCTCCCTCGGTGGAACATATCCATACCGATGCGTTTTCCGCCGATGCGTTCAAAGTGGCAGTTGATGGGCGAACCTTCGATGTGACAATCGCGGCATATGGACGCTTACGTCGAATCGCCGAGATTATGGTCGGTCGCACCGGGCGCTTTCTATCGATCGGCGGGGCCCCGGCTCTTCGTGGCTACATGAATCCGACGGTACTGCATCCCGAAGGCTTGCCGGTTCCTGCAAGCGAGGATTTGCCTCGAGTGCCCGTTGAAGAGGAAGACGGCAAAGGTTGGCGCGTTGCGCAAACCGAGGATGCGGTCTTCGCGAATCATCCGACTGCAACCCATTTCCGTTATCCGTTCTTGTACGGCCCGTATCAGATAGCCCCGCGCGAATGGTGTATCGTGCGCCGGATTCTCGAAGGGCGTCGCGCCATTATCCTGCCTGAGGACGGTCTCGCGCTTAACCACATGAACTATGTCGAGAACGCCGCGCACGCGGTATTGCTCGCACTCGATAAGCCCGGGGCGTCCGCTGGGCAAATCTACAATTGCGGCGATCAACGGCTGCTAACGCTCCGACAGATAGTGGGGGTGATCGCCGATGCGCTCGGCGCGAAGATTGAGATCATCTCGATGCCGTGGGCCTTTGCGACGCCAGCGCGTCCACTGATGGCCCAGCCTTGGATGACCCATCGTGTGCTCGATATCACCAAGCTTCGCACGCAGCTCGGATACAACGATGTTGTGCAGCCCGAAGACGGGTTGGCACGCACCGCGCGATGGCTGAAAGAGCATCCTCTGGAGCGCGACGGCACTGACGAGAAGATCCTCCAGGACCCATTTGATTATCGCGCCGAAGATGAGTTGATCGCTGCGTGGAAGTGGCTCTGCGAGCAGATGCCGCAGGTGAGCTTTACCCGGCAGCCTGGCTTTACTGCGACCTACAGCGGACCTGGCGGCAAACCGAGGTCATCGAGCTTCAATTGATCGAGGGCATGCTCGATTCGACAGAACCGATCGGTATTCTGATCGGAGCTGAGACGCGATCGTCGATTACGCGGTGAGAGAGAAACGTGATGCGCAAACTGATAGCGATGACCTTCGGCCTTTTGCTCACGGCCTCCGGATTCGCCTTCGCACAAGGCGTCGTCCTGCAACTCCCGGCGGAGGACCAGAGTCGAATCACCTCCATGCTCGGACCCGGAGTGGTGGGCAATGCTTTGCCCAGCAACACGATCACCGACGCGTCGATTTACTTTCCGCTGAAGGAACGGGCGGTGACCTATCAGGTTACCAGCGGACCACGTGCCGGTAACTCGGAATCGAGTGAGTTTGCCAAAGTAAGACGTCCCGGCGGTCGGATGGCGTGGCGATTTAATCTCTCCCGCTCGCTCACGGGATTTATTTCGCAAGCGATGGATGGCGGCATAATAATGCCGGCGGTTAGTGATCCGGGAGAAGGCGTAATTGTTGTAACGACGCCGGCGAATCCGTTCGTGTTACAGGGTATGAAGCCCGGTGAATCGCGATCGTTCTCGCAGCAGGTCGCGGTTAATTATCTCGACAATCCATCGCAGCAGGATTACTCCGGATCACTCACGGGAACCTACACCTATCTCGGCACTTTTCAGGTTACGGTTCCAGCAGGCACTTTCCCGGCGGTCCTCTTTCGCGCCAAGAGCCAGGGCAAGGTCGGACCCGCAAACACCGTGGATACGACCTACACCTTTTTCGCTCCCCAAGTCGGATTGGTGGCAATGATCATGCAGGAAGATGTGACGGCGTTCTGGCTGTTTCATATCGATTCGAGCACCGGGAGAGTACTCAAATCGAAATGAGGCCGTTGATCATCACTTTCCGCCGAGAAAATCGATCGATTTGATAAAGGCGCCCGCACGGCCGCTATCGCCCGATTTGCTCGTGTCGATCCCAAAGCTGATGCCCGTCAGCGAGGGCGTGTGGTCCTTCTGAAAATATCTTTTGAACGCGGCGTCGAGATCGAACTCTGACGTGACCATCTGTCCCGGCGCGGGTTTGCCCAGACATACGAAGCGTCCGCCCGCGTGAAAGTAACGTCCTTTATAGGGGTGCTGGAGCTCCTCATCCTGGCAGAGAAAAAGGCCGATGAAGTAGGGGCTGTTGGGAATCAATACGTGGCCGCTCGGCAGCTTGTCCTTGCCGAAGAAGAAGTAGAGCATCAGCGGTTCGTTGTTCACGTGGGCGGCGTAGGAGGCGTCTTTGGGATAGCTGCTCACACCCCAGGTGATTCTGACTGTGCGCACGGGCTCTATATTGACGTTGTCGTTGAGAATCAGGCCGCTCATCGAGCGCTTGGCCTCGAGCGAAAGGACTCCGTCCTTGATCGACAAGCCTAGCCTATCCGGCTTCTTCGCATCGCTCTCGAATTGGTAATTTTTGGATTTCATCCAGTCTTCGACCGATCCGCCGGAGTAGCCGCTAAAATCCACTCGCAGCGAAAGATCGCTCGGTTCGGCCCAAATCGGTCGAATGCCAATCAAATGAAATGCGAAGGCTATCAGGAGAGCCAACAAAGGCTTCGATATGTGAGCAGATGGTTTCTGAGAATTCATAAAAATCGACCTGGAAAATGGATACATGTCGGGTGATTGGAAATCCCTTCTCATGAGGAATCGACAAACCGGTGCGGCGATTCCGTCGGGCGTTATTCTAAACCAGTCGGAGTTTGCTCTAAACGCCCGAGCGTATTAACAATCGAGAGCCGACCAGGGGCCGACGGTCCGGCGCTGAACCGAACAGACGCAAGGAGCACGTTATGGTAAAGGGGATCAATCATGTCGCGATCGTAGTTTCCGACGTCGATCGCTCGCGGAAGTTTTACGAGAAGCTCGGTATGGCGAAGATCCCGCGTCCGAAGGTTAACGTGCCCGGCGAATGGATGGGGATCGGAGAGAATCAGCTTCATATCGTCGGTGAGCGCGCACCCGAGGGGCGGATCGATCCCCGCCGGCCGCACATGGCACTTGCGGTCGATGATATCGAAGCGGCGAAAAAGTCCCTGCGCGAAGCAGGTATCAACTTCGTCGAGCCCGCAGCACGTCAGGACGTTATCCCGATGAACGAAGAAGTGCTGCGCCTGGTCGGTCGGCAGATCTGGCTCGAAGACCCCGACGGAAACATGATTGAGCTACGTGAGGAGTACAAAGGGTAGGGCGACGATGATCGAGTAGTCCCGCGCGCATAACGGGCGCCCACCGAGCTATCCAGACGCTGCCGGAGGTTTTATTACTAGACGCGTTTTCTAACCTGCGGCGATCGGATAATTTGCACTGTGCTCGCGATCGCGCTTTCGCAACGCTTTTTGCCCAAGCGCCCGTAGCTCAACTGGACAGAGCATTAGACTTCGGATACCGGACCTTTTTGCGCTTATTTCCTCTCATTTCCGCTCGTTACCCATTGATTTTAAAGGGAAAAAGCTAATCTCAGGGACCCTTTTCGCGATTAGCACTGAAAAGTGCTTATTGATGCTATGTTTTTCATCGCCCTCGCCGTTTACCATACTGCTGACATGAGAGGAGGCGGTATGGAGTTTTCTAATCAGAAAGAAGTTGAAGCTTTACGT
>DATKML010000050.1:0-4385 GCA_035541875.1 Binataceae bacterium (SeqCode) | reverse complement strand
GGCGGATCGCTTCTATTTTCCGATCCACCGCTCGCGCTTTATCGTAGGCCGCGGAACCCTTCGGACGATCCTGGCGGCCTATCTTCAAACCATCCCTGAGCGGTTGCTGTTCGCCTACAACGAGTATGATCGTCCTTCGCTGGCTGGCGAATATGCCGACGCGCTGCGCTTCAACTTGTCGCATTCCGGAGGGGAAGCGCTGCTCGCTGTGACGCATTATCGGGAGGTCGGCGTCGATATCGAGGAGTACGATCCGAAGAAGGGCGATGAGGCGGTCGCCGAGAATTACTTCTCGCCGAGCGAAGTCGCGTGCTTCCGCGCCGTTCCTGCGCCACTGAAGCCACGCGCGTTTCTCAACTGCTGGACGCGTAAGGAGTCGTATATCAAGGCGCAGGGGATGGGATTGTCGATTCCACTCGATTCCTTCGACGTCACTCTCAAACCCGGCGTACCGGCGCAACTGCTGCGCGTCGCCGAGCCGGGCGAACTGCAGAGGTGGCGGCTGCGCGAGTTGGACCTGGGCGATGCCTACGTTGGAGCCCTAACGGCGGAAGGGCAGGACTGGAACTTCCTCCTGCGCCGATGGCCATCGGAGGCGGGTGCCCACGACTATACGCGTTAGACGTTACGGCCCGACCTGAACGCATCCGGAGGCGTGATTGTCGAACTCCTCCTGAAGTTCAAAGTTGTTGCCGGCCCACATCTGATTGGCGAGCGCACCGTCCCATCCATTGGTGCCGTACTTATAGGCGCACAGATCGCCGATTTCGTTGCCCTGGCTGGTATACCAAGCGTTCAGTTCGGGGTCGGTGATCGCCTCGGTGAGTTCGTGACTCGCAGCGGTGGCAGCGGTATCAGCGATCGCGTCGCCGTTGGGGCTGGGCGTCCCTGACTTCTGACAATTGACCGTATCGCCGTACGGTTCATTCGAATAGATAACCGGGTTGCTGGCCGAGCCGAAGAAGCCGTGATACGCGCAGAAGTAGGTGTAGGCGCACACACCGCTGACGCAGGAACCCTCGCCGCTGGAGGTGAACAGCATGAAGATGTTGTTGAAGCCGGCTTTCCAGTGCTTCTTCTTCATGACTTTGCTTACTTCGCTCTGGATTTGAGCGTCGGTGATACATCCTCCGGGCGTCGCCGAATCGGTACATCCCGAAGCCGGATAAGGTGAAGTATCGGTGTAGGTGGCTGCGAGGCTGCCCTTGTTGGAAACATAAGCTGCGGGCGTCGATTGATTATACTGCGTGTTGTTGGCGCCGAGACCGTGGCCTGCGTAGTTGCTGAGCATCGCAGTCTCAATCGGTACATAATTGCTCGAAACGCCGGTCGCCGAGCCGTCTTGTAGCTTGTTAGGAATCCAGAAGATGGCGTAGATGTTGGCTGATGGCATGATCGGGCCGCCGTTGTAGATGAGCGGTCCGTTGTCGACGGCGAGGTTCGACAGAGTTGGCGTGTCGCTCGCCAACGGCATGATGTGCACCTGGCCGCCGCTATCGGAAGCGAATTGCAAACGAGAAGTACCTTGGGCGTAGGCGGAGCCGGTCAGAAGTGTGATCGAAGCGAGAGCGATTACCGCCTGTCGAGAGCGCTTGAACAAGTTCATTAGTGGACCGTCACCTTGGTTGTGGACGTTGAACGTCCGAATTGATTGGTACTCACAAGAATATAGGTCGTCGTCTTTTTGGGCCTGACCTGAATTGAGGTTCCGCGTACCGGACCCACACCTGATAACAGATTGTAATTTGCCCCGCTCACGTCCCAGTTTAGTGCAACTGGTTGGCCACGGCGGATGGTCGATTGGACTGGCGCAAAGCTATTGATGGTCGGGGCAGATCCCGCAGGAGGCGGATTGCTGTTCGAGTAGATCGTCCCCATCTGCACGACCTCGAAGTCAGAGCCGACGAGGGTTTTGAGTTGGCCGAGATCGCTGTTGTCCCAGCGGCTATCGGGCGCGCCACTGATATAGATCGCGCTGCCGTTATCGGCGAGGATCATCCCGTAACGTTTCAGCGCAGTGAGAATTACCTGATTCTGGGGCGAGAAACTGGCGATATCGAAGCTCGCCTTCAAGCGTAGCCGCGTGCCCATCGGAGGCGCATCGGGATTGGTATTCGACGAAGCCCAGTGGGTTGCAGGAGCGGTGAAAGCCTGCTGGGTGCTCGGAACGGTGAAGCGCAACGCGTGGTTAATCGCACCTGCCGCGACCTCATCGTAGCGAGCGAGTCCCACGAAGATCGGTAACCCGGCTGCATCGGCAGAGGTCCAGGTGTAAGGCCGCTGAGGGTCGATCGTCATGTCCCATACGGCGGTCGAATCCGCGCTCCATTTTTTGCTGCTCAAGCGATGGGCATTGTAGAGCTCGTAAAGCCAGCATCCGTCCTTTTCCAACACGAGCACATGGCGATCGCCGTTGCCGGAGGCAGGATAGCCCTCGATCAAGGCCTTGGGGGGGATCGGCATCGGGCCGGGGTCGCTCTCGTCGGGATATGCGCCCAACTGGATCGTCGCTTCGGGTTGGGAGCTCGCGACAACCTGATAGGGAATGCCGATGCTACTGCCAGCCCATTCGCCCGACCCGAAATCCGGATGAACGGTGACCGAGCTGCCGATGTAGTTGATGTAATTGCTCGAATTGGGATCGACGGGAGCGGCGGAAATATCGGTGTTCCAGAGACTGCTCGAAACGAACGGCACGAAACCATTCAGGTTGCTGAGCTGCCCGACGCTCATCCCGGAGCAGGCTCCTGCTTGAGCGTAACTGGACTGCGACACGGATAGTGTCGTCAGAAGGATAGCCGCGGCGGAAAGTAGAGAAAATCGACCGATCGCAGCGTGACTATAGCCATCCGTGGTCACATGGAACGCCATGATGTTAAGGATACCAGCCCGCCTATCCTTGCATCAGAAGTTTTCAAGTGGGCGAAGATAGGGCGTGATATGCATGAAAGAATACCGCAGGATTAAACTAACCTGAGGCGAGCATTGCGAATCGCACAGATTCACTCCTCCAGCCTTGTCGCCGAACCGTGCCTTATTTCCCGAAGGCTGGACCAAAAGTAATTTGCCACGAGCTCTCTTTTGCTGCACCGCTCAGGATTGCCTTCGGGCTAAGACTTCCGCCGGTCTTAAGCTGCTTGGGTACAAACTCGTCGATATCGCCGTTGAAGCCGTTCAGTACCCATAAGTTGGAACCCTTGAATGCCAGACCCCAGGCACCCTCACTAAAGTCCTGGATGATCACGACTACTGAGGGTGTGTCGTTATTAGACGCGCCGAGGATGCTCTTCGGGAACATGTCGGCAAGATTGGCGTTAAACTGAGCTACCCAAAGATTGCCTTGAGAGTCGAAGGCTATCTGACCCGGATCGGCGCTCAAACTCCCACCCCCCTGAAGTATGACCGCCGCCGGCTTGTCACCGCCGGAGGTGAGTTGCGACGCCGTGTACTTTGATAGCAGCTGCGATCCCCGCGAATCGGCCCATAGACTGCCTTCTTTATCGAACGTTACGAACGATGGTTCGAGGAGGGAGCTGTCGGCCGAATCGGTAATTACGACAGCTGGAGTTATGGTGCCAGTGCCTGCCTTCAGCTGTTGCGCCGAAATCTCGTCGATACTGTTGTTGACGGCGTCGGCGAGCCAGAGATTGCCCTGGGGGTCGAAGGTGCAACCATTGATCAGTTTAAACGAAGAGCTGGTGATGGTAGCAACCGGGCTTGGCGGATGGGGGAGTTTCTTGAGATCTTTGGTGGCGAACTCAAGAACGTTCTGATCGATAGTTGTGACCCACAAATTCTTTGCTGCGTCAAAACACACTCCGAACGGTACAGTACCAAGCGGAATCGTGAGCGCTTTCGGATGTTTGTTGTTGTGGAGCTGGCTCGGCAGGTATTCGTCGATTTGAAGGTTCTCATCAGCGACCCAGAGAGCAGAGGCAGCAGTTGCCGGTGTGGCGGCAAAGCCGATGGCGGCCCAGATGAAAAACACCGCCAAACTTCGATATAAGCTGATTGTTTTTTCGACGGGGTCTTTTAAGTCGGACATATGTCTAAGTACTTTCTCACCTCTTAGCAGCTTGCGGAAAAAGCGGAATTCGCAGTGGATTTCCTAGTGAAAGGTGAGCTTCAAAGGCGGGTCGAGAGTGCTGAGTGGGCCCGGAGCGTGACCATGCCGCGTCAGTCGCGGGTCACTTTAGGTGGCCGCCGCCAGCAGGTTACGCATCCTGACCAAGTTGTAGACGGCGAGGGCGAAGCTGAACATCCAACCGACCCGAGCGACGCCGCGATGGCGGGTCTTGCGCAGGCCGGCGACGGTTTTGAGCCAGCCGAAGATCTCCTCGACGCGTTGACGCTTTTGCTGGCTTATCCGATAGCCCGGATGACGA
>DATKML010000049.1:0-41630 GCA_035541875.1 Binataceae bacterium (SeqCode) | reverse complement strand
TGGGCGCGACCTTCAGATCGAATACGCGGAAAAGACGCTAGCTTTCGTCTTCCGGCTCTGGGGTCACGAGTGCTTGCTGGAGACGACCTTGCAGGGCAAGCGATCGCTGCTCTGTTACAACGATCGCGGCTTCGCACTGCGGGCTCTGAAATAACCAATCAATTGCAATGAAACGGCGGGGATAGAACACTGGAGGTTCCATCCCCGCCGTAAATTATCGATTATCTGCTGGCGGCGATGCCGCGAGGAAATACTCTTCGGCTCAAGACCTACGGGCAGAGTGGCGAACCGTTGCAAACGTTGCTGCCAGGAGCGGCAGAAATACCGCCATTCCCGATACTTACGCCACCAACGACAGTCGAGAGATTGCCCTGAATCACGTTACCAGTGTATCCGCTGGTCGTGTCGATAAAGCTTAGCCCCGCGCCGTTGGCATTGGCACTCGAAACACAGTTCTCGACCAGGCAGGACGCGCCAGTGCACTGAATCCCGGCTCCGCTACCGCCATTGCCGTTGTTGGTCGATTGAACGTTTTTCACGATCCCGTAGGAACCAACCGCCACACCGCTCCCGCTCATTCCGGTTACCGTGCCGTTCTCAACTCTGACATTGGTCTGCGAAAGTGCATCAACACCAATACCACTACCTGAGGTCTTGCTGGGTCCGACAATCGAGTAGCCACCCAGATCGATCGTTACGTTCGAAGCAGAAACTTCGATTGCATCGGTGTTCGGATTGTTAGGTTCAAGATTGCCGGTGAGGATATAGCTCCCGGACTTTTTGACCTTCACCGGACAGCATTGACCGGGCTTCAGTTTCGTTTGAGCCCGTGCGGCCTGGGGAAAGCCAACGAACATAAGGCCGACACCGATTACCAGCGACAGGACAAGAAAGCGTCCACGCAACATCATACCCCTCCTCGACCGCATCCCCGGGACGCGGAACAACTAAGCGTTAGATTCTAGCTGCCCTCAGGATGCGCTTCCAGCATGGTTGCGCCGAATTGCGCTTTTTGACGAAATGAAGCATCACGCGACAGCGCTGTTTCATCGTGAGTTCCCCAATCGTTCGATTCCAACGCCTGCGTCCCACAGTGTCGGCGGCCCCGCGCTATCAGACCGAGCATGCGGCCGGTTTCGATCTCGCGGCCGATATGGACAATCCGATCACGCTGGCGCCGATGCAAAGGGCGGCGGTCGCGACGGGGCTCGCGTTCGAGATTCCGCCAGGCTTCGAGGGGCAGGTGCGGGCGCGCAGCGGCCGGGCGCTCGCCGAAGGATTGGCCTTGGTGAACGCTCCGGGCACGATCGACGCGGACTATCGCGGCGAGGTCAAAGTGATTCTAATCAACCTCGGTGAAGCGCCAATTCAGATTAAGCCCGGCGACCGTATCGCTCAGTTGGTTATTACCCCGGTGGCGCACGCGGAACTGGTCGAGGTTGAGAATCTTGAGGAGAGCGCTCGAGGCACCGGTGGCTTTGGGCACACCGGGCGCTAGACGCCGGATTAAGCACTAATATGAGCAATCTTCCCGACGAAAAATTGCGCGAAGGCGATGAAGCGCTGCTGGCGGCAGGTCCGATCGAGGGACGCTATCGTTCGCGCACACGCCAATTGATCGATTACTTCAGCGAGTTCGCGTTGATTCGCTATCGGCTGATTGTCGAAATCGAGTGGTTGATCGCGCTAGGCGATAATCCCGGAATCGACGCGATGCCGCCTCTCGACGCGAACGCGCAGAGGAAACTGCGCGCCCTCGCGACGGATTTCTCACTGGTGGATGGGCGGCGGGTGAAGGAGCTCGAAGCCACGACCAATCACGATGTTAAAGCGCTCGAATATTTCCTCAAAGAAAAAATCAGCGCGAGCGGATTAAAGCTGCCGCTCGAAATGATTCATTTCGCCTGCACGTCTGAGGACATTAGCAACCTCGCGTACGCGCTGATTCTGAAAGAGTTCGATGAGCGTGAATTGCTTCCCGTGCTCGAACGAATTGTCGGAGAGTTGAGTGCCATGGGGAGGCGCTACGCCGACGTCGCGATGATCGCGCGAACGCACGGGCAGGAGGCGTCGCCCACCACGATCGGCAAGGAGATCGCGATTTTCGCTTATCGACTCGATCGGCAACTGACGCAGTTGAAGCGCCAGGAATATCTCGGCAAGGCCAACGGGGCGGTCGGCAACCTCAACGCGCATCAGTTCGCGTATCCGAACGTCGACTGGATTGAGCATTCGCGCCGCTTCGTCGAAGGCCTCGGCCTGGTGTGGAATCCGCTAACCACCCAGATAGAGAGTCACGACTTTATCGCCGAGCTTTTTCACGTGCTGATGCGTATCGACACGATACTGATCAGCTTCGCGCGCGACGTATGGGGTTACGTCTCGCTCGGCTATTTCAAGCAGAAGACGGTTGCCGGCGAGATCGGATCGTCGGTGATGCCGCACAAAGTTAATCCGATCGATTTCGAAAACTGCGAGGGCAATCTGGGCGTCGCGAACGGGCTGTTCGATCATCTGGCGTCGAAGCTCCCAATCGCGCGATGGCAGCGCGACCTGAGCGACAGCACGGCGATGCGTGCGATGGGTAATGCCTTCGGCCACGTCGTGATCGCGCTGAACGCGCTCGAACGCGGTCTCAAGAAGCTCGAACTCAACGAAGCCCGGATCGCCGCGGATTTCGCCGAGGAGAAATCCTGGGAGGTGGTCGCCGAGGCGATCCAGACGCTGATGCGCCGCTACAATCTCGATCAGCCGTACGAGCGCCTCAAGGAGCTGACGCGCGGACGCCCGGTGAATCGGCAATTGATCGCGGACTTTATCGCGACGCTGCCGCTCAACGACGAAGCGCGGGAGGCTTTTGCCAAGCTCGAACCGAAGAATTATGTCGGTCTGGCTGCTGAACTGGTCGAACACTTCACGCCGCGCCTCAAGAAGTAGCAGCGATGGTCGCTGCGCTTCATCACACCAACGCGAAAGGCGCTTGTTCCAGCTATTAGCGTGGCGAATAAGCGATATTATATCGAATAAGCGTACCTGCGCTTTAACCTTGCAAACCAATCCGCTTTGGCGTATCGCTTCTTGCGACTATGCGGGCGATTTTCACCAATGCTGACTTGCGCGACTTGAGTCGAGCAATGGTCTTCGTCCTGATGCTGGTAGGTGTTCCGTGCGATCTCGGCCTGACGATCGTATATAGCCACGAGCGGCCTCAGATACCCTCAACACCTGCCAGGCACTCGATTCGTACGATCGCTCGGTAAATCTTGGGCTCGCACTACCTGTGATGGAGACAACGCAGGACAGGCTCCTCGATCTAGGCTTTCAGTCGCACGAAATGCCGGAGCCAGTGATGAAACGCCCTATCGTCCCGGACACGCCTCCCCCAGAGCTGTTCCTCTAATCATCGTCAGCTAAACCGCTTTCTGCCTTCGTTCGGCGTCGCCCGGAACGGTTCGAATCCCCTGTGACTTCACGTGGGTGAAACCAGCCCGATCGCCCGCGCTCGAAATCTTGAAGGCCCGATCTGCTCGTGCGGGGAGTGATCCAATTGCCGCGCCAGAGCGAGACCGGAAACTCCAACCTTCGCATCCAGAAGGACATTCTCGTGACGCACCGTAAGAACATTGAATCTCGAAATTCACGCGCTTCGCTATTTCTGATCTCAGCACTCGGGCTCGCCGTCGTTGCGGATGGCAGCATCGCGGCATCGGACCGTAGGCCGACGCCGGGGGTCAAGATCATCGACTCGGTGACATGGCCTTCCGGGTACGGTCCGAATCACGCTGCGATCAACACGCGAACAAACCGGATTTACATAGCGAACCTCGCCGGTGGCTCGGTCTCGGTGGTAGATGGAAAAACCGACCAGATAATCGACACGATAGCGGTTGGAGATTCCACGGTTGGTACACCCGGCTACACCGGGCCGGCGGCGAGCGCTATCGACGAAAAGACGAACACCATCTATACAATCAACGACAATGGCATCTTGTCCGTTATCGACGGCAAAACCGACAAGGTGACCGCCAGTTTTACGGTAGATACGAATAACGCCACCTTCGGCCTTTTCACTGAAGACATCGTTCGCAGCAGCAAGAACGGCATGCTGTTTGCCAGCAACTATTCAAATCAGATCGATGTCGTTGATCCGGGGTTAAAGAAGGTTCTGGCCGTCATACCGGATGACAACGCCAACTTCCTTGCGATCAACCGTCGCACCAACAAGATCTATGCACCCCAATACTGGGACGCGACGGTGTGGGTAATCAATGGAGATTCATATCAGGTGGAGGCAGTGATCGACGGTGTGGGCGACCCGGCCGTGCCTGACGAATGTTATCTGCCTAACTCGCCAGTACCCTGTTCCAATCCTAGTTCCGGACTCGATCGCGCAGCCGTCGATGAATCAACGAATCGAATCTATGTGGCAGGCGTGAATGACGGCTCGCTGTTCACGATCGACGGCAATACCAACAAGGTAGTTAAACATCAGACCGTCGCCCCGGGTCAGTTCGATGTAACGGTGAATCCGTTTACGAGCACCCTTTACACGATCAACTTCGCAACGGCCGATCTCTCTGTCTTCAACACACGAAGTAGCCGGTTGCTGGACACGATAAGTATCGGTTCGGGCTTTACGCCTGCTGGCTGTTATGTTGATCAGAACACCTGCACCGATTTCGGTAATGGCCCGTCGAGTGTGGCGGTGAATCCGCTGACAGGACGGATCTACGTCGTCGACTATGGCTACGTGTTCAGCTCCGCTCCCAACGGCACACTGAAGGTACTGATTGCAGGAAGAACGGAAGGCGATAAGCGTTAGGGCCAAGTTGGTACGCGTCACCGACGCGAACCCGTTAATTACCGGCGTCGGCGCAAAGGACGGGTCGGATCTCCCAGATTCACGAGCCGTTTCTCCGCCGAAACCACACGGGCCATCCGCGCCTATCGCGTCCCATGATTCGGACCGAACCGCCTCAATTCAGTAATGGCAAAGTTTGGTCAGGTCTGGTGGCTGCAGCGATTCGGGCGGGCGCTCGTCTGCGAAAGAGGAGCTGGCAGCATCGATGCTGTTCAAGAAATTGAGTTCGGCTGGAGCCAAGCCGCGAAGGCTGGGCCGCGCCGCGGCGATTATAGTACTGGGCATTGGAGTAGCGGCATCGGGGCCAGCCGCTAGCGCGCGAGATCGGCGGATGGGGCCGAAAGACCCGGGAATTCGTATCGCCCGCGTGAACCAGGGCGGTCCGATCGACGGATTGACTGCCGATGAATTGAGTTTTTTCGAAGCAGGCTTGAGGAGTTTTCAGGTCGCGGAAGGAGTCGCAGACGGCTTGGGTCCCCGCTTCAATCTGGATAGTTGCGCGGGATGCCATAGCCAACCTGCACCCGGAGGATCTTCACCGGCGATCAACCCGGAGGTGGCGATCGCGACCGCGATGGGTGCTGACAACGACGTTCCACCCTTCGTCAGCGCCGACGGGCCGATCGTGGAGGCTCGCTTCAAGCGCTCCAGTAATGGTCAGAGCGACGGCGGTGTGCACAACCTCTTCGTTATCAGCGGCCGAGTGGACTCGACCGGAAGCGCGGCAAAGTGCGCAGCGAAGCAGGAGGATTTTCGATCGCAGTACGACAACGGCAACGTCTCGCTGAGGATCCCGACGCCGATCTTCGGCGGGGGGCTGATTGAAGCGATCCCAGACAATTCGATTCTCGACAACCTGAAGGCTAACCAGAGCAGCAAAACCAGGTTAGGTATCGGCGGACGGCCTAATCGGAACGGCAACACGGGAACTATTGCGCGCTTCGGATGGAAGGCGCAAAACCCCTCGCTGCTGACCTTTGCCGGGGAGGCGTACAACGTCGAGATGGGAATCAGCAACGAACTTTTCCCCCTTGAGCGCGACGAGAACCCTACTTGCCAATTCGCGACAATCCCCAATGACGGCACCTCGGTGAACGGCTCTGGAGTAGCTCTGCCGCAAGGGGTGAGCGATATTCAGCGCTTCGCGTTCTACATGAAATTCCTGGCTCCCCCAGTGCCTTCGACTGATACCCCCGGCGGCGCCAAATCGATAAGTCACGGCAGTAAGCTCTTCGAGACGACAGGATGCGCCTTCTGTCATACGCCAGCTATGCAAACGGCCTCTGGCAGCAGCACAGGGGCTCTCGCCAACGTGAAGGTCCGGCTGTATTCCGACCTGGCGCTCCATCACATGGGGCTTCGCTTGGCGGACGATATCGAACAGGGCAGCGCGTCGGGGGATGAGTTCCGCACCGCGCCTCTGTGGGGCCTGGGCGATCGTATCTATCTGCTGCACGACGGCCGAACGAGCGATTTGATCGAGGCTATCAGAGCGCATTCAAGCGCTGGCAGCGCAAAATATCCGGCCTCGGAAGCCAGCCAAGTGATCACAAACTTTGATGCGCTTTCGCCGGAGGACCAGCAGGACATGCTGAATTTCCTGCGGTCGCTCTGAGGCCGGCCGGCAATCCACAAGGCCGGTTTGTGGATTGCCGTGACTCCTAGCCCTCGCCGAGTTTGGTCCAGCCGTAGCGGGCAAGTAGAATAGATTCATCTATTTAATCCGCAATTGGGAGGTCGTGCGTGGCTACCGATCCGCGAAAGCTCGAGATGTTCTATGAGGGCAAGGCGAAGAAGCTCTATTCAACGCCCGACCCCGATTTGGTTATCGCCCACTTCAAAGATGACGCGACCGCGTTTAATGCCAAAAAGCGCGGCACAATCGAGGACAAAGGTGTCATCAATAACCGGATGTCCGAACTCTTCTTTGGTCTGCTCGAGAAAGAAGGCGTGCGAACCCATTTTGTCCGCCGGATGAACGACCGCGATATGCTCTGCAAGCGGCTGGAAATCGTTCCGGTCGAGACGGTCGTGCGCAATATCGTCGCAGGCTCGATGGCGAAGCGGCTGGGTCGCGAAGAGGGTGAAGAACTCCGGTTCCCGGTTGTCGAGTACTACTACAAATCCGATCCACTCGATGATCCGCTGATCTATCCAGAGCATGCTCTGCTGTTCGGGTGGGCGACACAGGATGAGCTGAATCAGATCCGGTCGCTAGCGCTTAAGGTCAACGACGTCCTCAAGCGTTTCCTGGATAGCCGTGGGGTGATTCTCGTCGACTTTAAGCTCGAATTCGGTCGCCATCATGGGGAGATTCTGCTCGGCGACGAGATCTGCCCTGACACGTGCCGGTTCTGGGACAAGGCGACGCGGCAGAAGCTCGACAAGGATCGTTTCCGTCGCGACCTCGGCGATGTCGAAGGGGCGTACCAGGAGATGCTGCGGCGGGTCGAGAATTAAGTTCGAATCCTTGCAAACGGTAAGAGAGTGATCGTCAAAGTCTTCGTCTCGCCCCGCAAGGGGATTCTTGATCCGCAGGGGCGCGCCGCCGAAGGTGCGCTCAAAAGTTTGGGCTTCGGCACTGTCGGTTCAGTGCACGTCGGCCGCTATATCGTCCTGGAGATCGATGCGGTTTCGCGCGGTGCAGCAGAGGATGAAGCGCGCAAGATGTGCGACCAGTTGCTGGTGAATCCGCTGATCGAAGATTACCGCTTTGAGGTCGAAGGCGGATGAAGTGGGGAGTGGTACAGTTCCCCGGCTCGCTCGACGATCGCGATACCGTCTATGCGCTACGCGAAGTGATGGGTCAGGACGCGGTGCTGCTGTGGCATAAGGACGAGCAGCTCAGCGGTGCTGAATGTATCGTATTGCCGGGCGGTTTCAGTTACGGCGATTATCTGCGCTGTGGCGCGATCGCGCGTTTCTCGCCGATCATGAAGAGCGTGATCAAGTTCGCGCAGGAAGGCGGAGTCGTCGTCGGTATCTGCAATGGCTTTCAGATTCTCTGCGAGGCCCATCTGCTGCCCGGCGCTCTGACGCGTAACCGCTCGCTTTCATTCATTTGCGATCAAGTGACCGTCCGCGTCGAAAACAATCAGACGCGTTTTACGCGCGCGGCCAAGCAGGGTGAGTTGCTGAAGCTGCCAATCAAGCATGGCGAGGGATGTTACGTCGCACCCGAGGCCGACCTGCTGCAGATGGAAGAACGCGGACAGGTTATCCTGCGCTACGTCGACGCGTCCGGTCACGAAACCGATGAGGGCAATCCAAACGGCTCGATGCGCGCGATTGCGGGTGTTGCCAATGAGCGCTTCAATGTTTTCGGCCTGATGCCTCATCCGGAGCACGCTGTCGAAAAGAGCCTGATTAGCGGTGACGACGGTCTGAAGCTGTTCCAGTCAATCATCGGGAGCGCGCGCTGAGATGGATCCCGTAACGCTTCCGGGAGAGCCAACCGTAGATCTGGCGCTCGCGCGCGATCACGGCCTGACATCAGACGAATTCGCCAAAATCCAAAAGCTGCTCGGACGCAACCCGACTTTCACCGAACTCGGTGTTTTCTCGGTGATGTGGTCGGAGCACTGCTCGTACAAATCCTCGCGGAAACATCTCAAGATGCTACCCGGGAGCGGTCCCAACGTGGTCGGCGGTCCCGGCGAGAACGCCGGCGCGATCGATGTTGGCGACGGCTGGATTGCTGTTTTCAAAATCGAGAGCCATAACCATCCGTCGTTCGTCGAACCGTATCAGGGTGCAGCGACCGGCGTAGGCGGTATTATCCGCGACATTTTTACGATGGGTGCGCGGCCCGTCGCGAGCATGAACTCGCTCAAATTCGGCTCGTTGGACCACCCGCGGACGCGCTATCTGCTGGGTGGCGTCGTCGCTGGAATCGGCGGTTACGGGAATTGCGTGGGCGTTCCGACCGTCGCCGGCGAGGTGATGTTCGATGCGGCCTATAACGCGAATATCCTGGTGAATGCCTTCTGCCTTGGGCTCGCGCGCAAAGAGGATTTGCAGAGCGCAAAGGCCCGCGGCGCAGGAAATCCCGTTTTGTATGTCGGATCAGCCACGGGGCGCGACGGTATCCATGGCGCGAGTCTGCTGGCCTCGGCCGAGTTCGATGCCGAAAGTGCGGCCAAACGACCGACCGTGCAGGTCGGCGACCCATTCGCCGAGAAGCTGCTGATCGAGGCCTGTCTCGAAGCGATGAAGACTGGCGCTATCGTCGCGATTCAGGATATGGGCGCGGCGGGCCTGACGTCTTCGTCGAGCGAGATGGCCGGGCGCGGCGGTCTCGGGATCGACCTCGATTTAGACAAGATTCCACTGCGCGAACCGGGGCTGACTCCGTATGAGATGCTGCTCTCGGAGTCGCAGGAGCGGATGTTGCTGGTGGCCGAGCGCGGCCGTGAACAGGAGATCGTCGCAGTCTTCGAGAAATGGGATCTGCACGCTCCGATCGTCGGCGAGATTAAGGACACAGGCCGCTGGCGCGCGCGCTATCGCGGCCAGCTCGTCGCTGATGTGCCAGTCGATGCGCTCAGTGACGAAGCGCCAATATATGATCGTCCGGCCGCTGCGCCGAAGGCGAAAGAGGTTCCAAATCGAATCGTGCGGTCAGCACCGAGCCCGCGTGAAGCACTGCGCACCCTGCTCTCGAGCCCCAACATCGGATCGAAGCGCTGGGTCTACCGGCAATACGACTCGCTGGTACAGAGCAACACAATCGCGGGGCCGGGGAGCGATGCGGCGATAATCCGAATCAAGGGTTCGCGGCGTGGAATAGCGCTGACAGTTGATTCGAATCCGCGCTCTTGCTTGATCGATCCCTATCTCGGCGCGGTCGCGACGGTCTGCGAAGCCGCTCGCAATCTGGCTTGCACGGGAGCACGCCCAGCCGGCGTCACCAATTGCCTGAACTATGGAAATCCCGAACGGCCCGAAATCATGTGGCAGTTTATCCGCGGCGTCGAAGGATTGCGCGACGCAGCAATCGCGTTCGACACCCCGGTTATCAGCGGCAACGTCAGCTTCTATAACGAGACCGAGGGAGGAGCGATTCCGCCGACCCCGACAATCGCGATGGTTGGGACGCTGGCTGATGCCGGAGTGCACGTTGGCCAATACTTCACCACACCTGGCGATCTGATTGTTATCGTTCGAACGGCCGCACCGTCGTTCTCAGGAAGCGAGTACGGCGAGTTGTTTGGTATCGACGGAAAGCTCGGCGCGATCGATTTGAAGAGTGAGCGGCGCCTGATCGACGGTCTGATCGACGCGGCTGGGAAACGCTTGCCGAGCGCTGCGCACGACGTATCCGACGGCGGTTTGGCGATTGCAATCGCTGAATGCTGCTTCAACCCTGATGGTGCGGTCGGAGCTGAAATCAACGGCTTGAGCTCTTCGCTCGAGGAATTATTCGGCGAGGGCGCGTCGACCATCCTTATCGCAATCGCCGAGAGCAATCTGACGGCCGTCCGGGATGCCTTTGCACCGCGCGACGTTACCGTCATCGGTCGCGTCACCACGGCGCCCCGGTTAGTGATAGAATCTGTGATCGACGAAAGTGTTGTTGACCTAAGGCAGTTGTACGAGGAAGCCTTAACGCGCAAGATCGAGTCCAAATGAGCGAGCTGAGAACCAGATGAAGCGAAGCGTAAAGGGTTCTGTCGTTATCGAGGAATCCAAGCTCGACGCGTTTCACGAAGAGTGTGGCGTCTTCGGCGTGTATGGCCATCCGGAGGCCGCAAACCTGGTTTATCTCGGGCTCTATGCGCTGCAGCATCGAGGGCAGGAATCGGCTGGTATCGTCTCGTCGAACGGCAAGGCCCTGATTTCCCATCGCGGGATGGGGCTCGTCGCGGATATCTTCAATAGCGAGGTGCTGGAACGACTCGAAGGCACCAGCGCTATCGGTCACAACCGCTACTCGACGACGGGCTCGACCTCGCTCAAGAACTGCCAGCCGCTGGTGGTCGAATATGCGAACGGCGGATTGGCGCTGGCGCACAACGGCAATATCGTAAATTTTCAGGAGTTGCGCGCCCAACTCGAAGCGAGCGGCTCGATTTTCCAGTCATCGTCGGACAGCGAGCTGATCATTCATCTGATAGCCGGCTCGCGGGCAGCGGGGTTGGTCGAGCGCGTTGCGGAAGCTCTCTCGCAAGTGCGCGGAGCCTACTCGACGGCGATTCTCACCGAACGATGCATGATAGCGGCGCGCGATCCTCATGGGTTCCGTCCGCTGGTTATCGGTAAGTTGAACAACGCCTGGGTTATCGCCTCAGAGACCTGTGCGTTGGATCTCGTGCGGGCAGAGTATGTGCGTGAAGTCGAACCGGGCGAGATCGTCCTGATCGACGATGACGGTATCAAGTCGTTCCGGCCATTCGAGCCGACGCCAATCAAGCGATGCGTATTCGAATACGTTTACTTCGCGCGCCCCGATAGTTTCCATTTCAGCCGCAACGTCTATCACGTTCGCAAGACGCATGGCCGCGCCCTAGCCCGCGAATGCCCTGCAAACGCCGACTTGGTCGTGCCTGTGCCGGATTCGGGTAATGCCGCTGCGCTTGGATTTGCCGAGGAATCGGGATTGCCGTTCGAGATGGCGCTGGTACGCAGTCACTATATCGGGCGTACGTTTATTGAGCCGCGACAATCGATTCGACACTTCGGGGTGAAGATCAAGTTTAACCCGGTGGCGGAGCTGCTACGCGACAAGCGGATCGTGCTGATCGAAGATTCGATCGTACGAGGCACGACGCTGCGCAAGGTTATCCCGATGCTCCGTCAAGCCGGCGCGCGCGAGGTCCATATGCGAATCGCCGCGCCACCGACAATCAACTCCTGCTTTTACGGTATCGATACCCCGACACGAGAGGAGCTGGTCGCCTCGTCCATGACGATCGATGAGATCCGCGAGTACATCACGGCGGATTCGCTCGGCTATCTGAGCGTCGATGGGCTTTATTCCTTCCTCGAAGGAAACGGTCGGCGTGAGGGTTTTTGCGACGCGTGCTTTACCGGCAACTACCCGGTGGAGATTCCGGAGGGCCGATCACCCCATCAGCTGCGCCTGTTCGATGCGGCCGATCGCTTGAACGGCTCGGCTGCACGCCGCTGATCCACTTTTCCACAAGAGATTTTGCGCCTGCGTAGAGCAGTCGCTATCCTCTGCCCGACGTGCCGATTAAGCAGACACCGCTCGTTGCGCAGTACCTGAGCGTCAAACAGAAAGTTCCCGACGCGATCCTGTTTTTTCGGCTCGGCGATTTCTACGAAATGTTCTTCGAGGACGCCGAAGTCGGCGCGCGCATCCTCGATATCCAACTAACCTCACGCTCGAAAGATGGCGTTCCGCTTTGCGGAGTGCCCTATCATGCAGCCGAAGGCTATATCGCCAAGTTGGTGAAGGCCGGCCTGAAAGTCGCTATCTGCGAACAGAGTACACCTGAGAACTTCGCGGGGAGTTCCGGTGACAAGGGTGCTGCGTTTCAACTAACAGCGCCTCGCTCCGAGCGAGCCGCCGGACGCGGGCTGATGCCGCGGCAGATCGTTCGTATCATCACGCCGGGCACTGTCGGCGAAGAGCAGGTGCTGGTTGCCGACGAGAAGAATTTTCTCGTAGCGGTTGCGCAGGATGGCGACGGCTTCGGACTCGCCGCGCTCGACGTCTCGACGGGTGAGTTTATCGTCACGCGTATCGCGAGCATCCCGAGCGTACGAGAGGAGATCGGCCGGCTCGCGCCGCGCGAAATAATCGCGCCCAAGGATGCTGATGGAATCCATCGCGTCCTCGAACATCTGAGGTATCCCTGCTCCCGCTTGGACGCTGCCGCGTTCGACGCATCGGCAGCACATGACACGCTGGTAGCACGATTTGCCGGTACCTCGGTGGAACTCAGTGGCGCGGTTGCTGGGGCGGCCGGCGCTGCCCTCGCCTACGTCATGGAAAACTTCGGCGGCAACCTGGCTCATATGCGGGCGCCGAGCCTTTATCAGGCTGCCGAGTTCATGCTGATCGACGAGACGACGCGGAGCCATCTGGAGCTCGTCAGTTCAAGCGATGGCACCCGCACCGGTTCGCTGTTGTCGATCCTAGACGAAACCCTGACGCCGATTGGAGCGCGGGTCCTCGCAAACTGGATCGTCTATCCGTTGATGGATCTCGACGCGATTCGGATACGCCACGATGCGGTAGATGAGCTTTTCGAGAGCGACCTTGGCGGGCCGATAGCAAAGGCGTTGCAGCAAATTGGCGACCTCGAACGACTCGCGGGACGAATCGGGAGCTTGCGCGCGAGCCCCCGCGACACGCTGCGAGTTGCTCAGGCGCTAATCGCGGTTGAATCGCTTAAGGGTTGGCTGGCTGGGAGACGCGGATCCGCGATGCGCGATATCGCGGACCGGCTCCATCCGCAGCCCGATTTGGTGCGGCTGATCGATGAGACGATTAGCGAAGAACCACCGGTAAACCCGCGGGACGGCAACACGATTCGGCCGGGCTTCAGCAAGGAAGTCGATGAGTTGCGATCGCTCGCACTCGACGCGCGCAGCGTGATCGCCCAAATGGAAGCGGCCGAGCGGGACCGTACGAAAATCCCGTCGCTAAAGGTCCGCTACAATCGGGTATTCGGTTATTACATCGAGATCACAAAGGTCCATCTCGAACGCGTGCCGCCCGATTACGAGCGTAAGCAGACGCTGGTTGGAGCGGAACGCTTCACTACGCCGGAGCTGAAGGAACTCGAGCGCAAAATCCTCGGCGCCGAGAGCGGGCTGAAAGAACTCGAAGTGCAGCTATTCGCTCGGCTGCTGCGCGATCTCGCGACCAAAGCGCAGACGATTCTAGCGACGGCGAGCGCGGTCGGTGAATTCGATGCGCTCGTGTCGTTGGCCAAAGTGGCGCGGCGACGCGGCTACGTGCGACCCGCGATGAGTTCTAGTTTCGCTCTCAGCCTGCGCGACGGACGTCATCCGGTGCTCGAAGCAGGGATGAAGCCCGGGGAGTTCGTGCCCAACGATCTCGATACAGACCCGGACGATCGGCAGTTGCTTCTGATCACGGGCCCAAACATGGCTGGCAAATCGACCTATCTGAGGCAAGTCGCCCTGATCGTGATCATGGCGCAGATGGGCAGCTTCGTGCCCGCCACCGAAGCCCGTATCGGACTGACCGATCGCGTGCTGACGCGAATCGGGGCACGCGATGAACTGCGCCGCGGCGAATCAACCTTCATGGTCGAGATGCGCGAGACGGCGCGTCTCCTGGAAGGACTGACCGAGCGGAGCCTGCTCTTGCTCGATGAAGTCGGGCGCGGGACCAGCACCTTCGACGGCCTAGCGATCGCCTGGGCTGTCGCCGAGTACCTGCACGACGCAACCCGAGCCAAGGTGCTCTTCGCCACCCACTTCCACGAATTGACCGCGCTTGCGCGGGACCGTGGGCGCGTGAAGAATCTCAGTATGGCGGTGCGGGAGTGGGGTGAGGATATCCTCTTTTTGCGGCGTGTTATCGAAGCGCCGGCCAGCCGGAGCTATGGAATCGAGGTCGCGCGTCTCGCGGGTTTACCCAGAGCAGTGATAACGCGTGCGCGAGAAATCCTGAACAATCTCGAGCGCGGTGAACTGGCCGATGGTATTGCCGGAGGCGTAGCGGAGGGTTCCTCAGCGGCGCCGCAGATGAGTCTCTTCAGTTCGGCGAATCAACGCGCGATCGACGAACTCAGCGCGGTCGATGTCGAACGTCTGACCCCCATCGAAGCTCTCAACGTACTCGCACGGATCGTCGGACGCCTGCGCCAGCCGGAGTAGGACGATGGCTGGGCGGCCGACGTTGGTGCTTGCGGGTGTTCTATCCGGGCTGCTCCTGTTCGCTCTTTCAGCGCGGGCGGCCACGCTCAGTGGTGCATCGATTCAGATGCGTGGCGATATGGTCGAACTGCGTTTCAAGGTGCAGGGAGCGCAGCCACAATGGCAGCTCCACGGTGGTCATCAGGCACTCAATATCGACCTTGCCAACACCCGCGTAGATATCGCTGAGCGGCCGCTTGCCGGTCGCGAGATCGCACCGATCACGGACGTTCAGATCGCGAGTGACGGCAGCAACGCGCAACTGATTATCGGCGTGAAGGGCAAGGTCGATTACGCGGCGACCCTCGCGGCCCATCAACTGATTGTGCGCTTTGCTCGGGCCGGAACCGCGCCTGATATCGGCGCGCCGGTCGTAATCCGCAACATCCCGCACCGATCGATGGCGCGAGCGAGGAGCGCTCACCAGTATATAGCGCCGGCTGTAGCCTCTCCTTCCTCAGAGAACAGCAGTCGAATACCTCCCGTCGAGGCTGCGCCTCGACCACCCCAGCAGATGGCTCGCCTCGAACCTCCAGCGCCGATCCGTAATGGAGCTACGCCAGTCGTCGTGATCGACCCCGGACATGGCGGACATGATCCGGGAACGTCGTCGGCCAGTGGGATTGCGGAAAAAGACGTCGCGCTGCAAATCGCAACGCGCCTGCAGCGGTCGCTCCGGATGCTGGGAATCAACGCCGAGCTGACGCGAGCAGATGATCGCTTCCTCAGCCTCGCCGAGCGAACCCAATTGGCTAACCATAGGGGTGCCGACCTGTTCGTGTCGATTCATCTGAATTCGAGTCCCGATACCGGCACCAGTGGTATCGAGACCTATTACCTGAACAATACGACGGACCGCGCAACGATTCGGCTCGCACGAATGGAAAACGAAGGCTTGGGAACCGCTGGCGATTCCGGAAAACCCAACTTAAACTACATCCTCACCGATCTGCGGCAGGGCGATAAAGCGAATGAATCCGTAGCCCTGGCGCGTATGATCGAGAATGAAAGCGTCGCCGCACTAGCGACTACGCCGGGAATCAGAGTGAACGCTTTAGGGGCAAAACAGGGTCCTTTTTATGTACTGGTCGGCGCCGAGATGCCGGCAGTGCTGGTCGAGTGCGGTTTTCTCTCTAACCGCGGCGAGGCTGAGCGTCTCACCGATGGCGCCTATCAGCAGGGCTTGGCCGACGGTATCGCGGCGGCGATTGGCGGCTACTTCAATAACAACGTCGCGGTAGGCAACCTGTGAGCGATAATATCGGGGCGGGAACACCACCGCCTTCCGCGTCCACGGCGCCCAACGAGATTCGCGACGAAGCCGGCCTCATCGCCGCTTTCCAGCAGAAAGGCGCAACCTACGGTATTCCACGTGAATACCTCAACCGGGTTCGTGCGGAGTTATTCGAACGCCATCGCGCGGGCGCCAGCGGCAATGAAATCGTGCATGATTTCACCGCGGCGGTGGATACGTTGGTCCGCGCGCTTTTTCGGCAAGGCGAAGCTGCCCATTCGCGCCGTCTCGCGCGGCTAAACCAGCGACTGACGGTGGTCGCACGCGGCGGCTACGGCCGGGCCGAGATGAATCCTTACTCGGATATCGATCTCGTCTTCCTGCACGACTACAAGCCTGGGCCTTATCTGGAAATCGTGACTGAGACGATTCTCAACGGGCTCTGGGATACCGGGCTAACCGTCGGCTACGCCGTTCGCAATATCAATGAATGCGTCAAGATGGCGGCCGAAGAGCTGAAGGAAAAGACCGCCGCGCTCGATACCCGTTTTCTCTGCGGCGACGAGAAGCTCTACGGCCAGTTCGAGAAAGCGCTCATCAGCGAGGTCCTTAATCGCGATCAGCAGGCCTTCTTCAAAGCCAAGCTGGAGGAGAGCCGCGAACGCCATCAGCGCTTCGGCGATTCGATCTATCTGCTCGAACCCAACCTCAAGGATGGCGAAGGGGGACTGCGCGATCTCCATACGGCGCTATGGCTTGCCAAGGTTAAATACAAAGTTCACGACCTCGCCGAGTTGGTGCAGAAGGCGATCATAACCGAGAACGAACTACGCGAAATCACTGCGGCGGAGGACTTTATCTTCCGGGTGCGTAATTCGCTACACTTCTTAACGCGGCGCCATCTGGATCAAATTACCTTCGAGATGCAGGAACAGATCGCACCGATGCTGGGATACGTCGATCAGCCCGGAAGCACCGCAAGCTCGCAGCTGATGCGCGATTACTATCAGCAAGCGACGACGATACTGCGCTTTTCCGAGGGGCTGATTGCTCGTGTGACCGCCGAAGTAGCGGCCCCTTCGCGATTTCCATGGCGGCGACGCAGCCGCCAGATACGTCCCGGCGTCGTGATCCATGAAAGTTCGCTCGGAATCGCGGATGCGGACTTCTTCAAGCGCGTGCCGCTGAACCTGATCACGGTATTTGCCGATTGCCAGGCGCACGAAGTCGAGTTGTCAGGCAGCGCCTATCAAACCGTTCGCGACAACCTCTCTCTCGTCGACGACGCGATGCGGAATGATCCACGCACCGGGAATGCGCTGATGGGAATCCTCAGCGGTCCGCAGCGGGTTGCGATGACGCTCGAATCGATGCATCGCGCAGGAGTCCTCGGGGCGATAATCCCCGAGTTCGGGAATCTGCATGCACGCGTGCTGCACGACCTTTACCATATCTACACCGTCGATCGGCATTCACTCGCCGCCGTACGCGAGTTGGAGCGTTTGCGTAGCGGCGAATTCAAGGAAGCGAACTCGCTGCTGACGGAAGTCGCACGCAGCTACGACGCGATGCCGATGATCTTCCTGTCGCTGCTGCTGCACGATATAGGCAAGGGCCACGGCCACGACCATCATGAGCGCGGCGCCGTATTGACCGTCGAGGTATGCCACCGCCTTGGGCTTGATAGCGAAGAGACCGACCTCGTCGTCTTCCTGGTTAGGAACCATCTGGCGATGTCGCAAGTGGCGCAGAAAGGCGATATCGAGGACGCGCGCACGGTCGATGAGTTCACGCGGATG
The DNA here is from genome assembly GCA_035541875.1 of Binataceae bacterium (SeqCode). Taxonomy (GTDB): domain Bacteria; phylum Desulfobacterota; class Binatia; order Binatales; family Binataceae; genus JAJPHI01. The sequence continues at coordinate 23,878 of DATKML010000049.1, read as the reverse complement.
GTGGGATCGATCGATCGCCTGAAGGCGCTCTACCTCATGACCTTCGCGGATATCCGCGCGGTCGCGCCCAAGATCTACAGCAACTGGCGCGACATGCTGCTGAGCGAGCTCTATCAGAAAGCGCTGAAGATCCTCGAGCAGGGAGACAAAGAGGCGGTCGATCCGGAACGCCGTCTGGCTCTGGTTAAGAAAGAAGTGCGGAGCCGACTCAGCACCACCAATGCTGGAGCGGACGAGATCGCGCGCTTCGTCGACCTGATGCCCGATCGCTATTTTCTGACGGTTCCCGAAAGCGACATCATTACGCATTTCGATGTGATGCGCGCGCTTGGCGAAGGGCAACCACTCGTCTGCCGCCATCGTGTATTTCCCGATCTCGAGTTCGCTGAATTTATCGTTGCAACGCCCGATCAGCCGGGACTTTTCGCCAAGATCGCCGGTGCTTTAACCGCGAATAATCTGAACATCCTGTCGGCACGGATTACCACACGCGCCGATGGAATCGCACTCGATGTCTTTCGCGTTTCGCTTGGAATCGGCGGGCTGGGGCTCGAAGATGAACGCTGGCTGCGAGTCGAGCAGGACCTCGAACGCGTCCTGAAGGGCGAGCAGGATATAAGCGAGCTGGTGGCCAACGCTGCGCGCAATCCGTTGGGTGGTCGCAAGTTTATCCGCAAGACGCCTACCGAAGTGACGGTCGATAATCGCAGCTCGGAGCAGTTCACCGTCGTCGATGTCTTCAGCCCCGACCGCGTCGGTCTGCTCTTTACGATCACGCAGACCCTCTACGAGCTGGGTTATGTAATCCACCTCGCGCGCATCTCGACCAGTGCGGATCAGGCGCTCGACGTCTTTTACATCAGCGACAAGGCCGGTAACAAAATCGTCGAAATCGACCGGATGCGGGAACTGCGTGCGTCCTTGATTGAGAAGCTCGAACCCGGGATGGAATCAGCCGCCGCACGATGACGACGCGCACATTAGGGACGACGTCCGAGAGTTCATCGTGGGATGCACTCATCGATCGGCATCTCGGGCGGCAAGCCGTCGAGCGCGGGCTGAGCTCCAACTCCCTCGAAGCATACAGTGCCGACTTACGCGATTTTGCCGCGTTCTGCGTTGAGGCGGGAATCGAACCTGCGACCCTGGACCACCGTGCGCTTACGGCATGGCTGGAGGAACTCGCCGATCGCGGCTTCAAAGTAACGAGCCAGCGACGCCATCTGGCGGCGGTACACGGGCTGATCCGCGAGTTGCTCGACGACAAGATTCTGGAACATGACCCAGCGGAAGATCTGAAACTGCGGCCCCATCCGCGTCCCTTGCCGCGCACGCTCAGCCGCAAAGATGTTGATCGCCTGATCGATACGATCGACAAATCCACGCTGCGCGGCCAGCGCGACCATGCGATGCTCGAAATGGCTTACGCGTGCGGACTCAGGGTCTCGGAACTCGTGACTCTGCGGCTCTACCAGATCGATACAGACGAAGGCTTCGTCACTGTTATCGGCAAAGGCAACAAGGAGCGCGTGGTCCCGATGGGCGGAGCGGCTCTACGCGCGCTAAAGACGTATCTTGCGGCTCGGCACGAAGCGGCGCGCGCCGGAGTCGAAGCAAAGGGCGGCAGCGTCGCGGAAACAATCAAGCCCAACTCATTCCTCTTTATCAGTCGGCTGGGGCGACCGATGACCCGGCAGGGTTTCTTCAAGGCCTTGAAGGGATGGGCCGCGAACGATCCCGCGCTTGAATGGATCAGCCCCCATACGCTGCGCCACTGCTTCGCGACGCATCTTTTGGAAGGCGGCGCCGACCTGCGCGCCGTGCAGGAGATGCTGGGTCATAGCGATATTTCGACAACACAGATTTATACGCACCTGACTCAGGCTCATCTGCGCAAAGTCCATCGCACCTATCATCCGCGGGCCAGCCGCGGTCGCCCATCGACACGCAATATCGAGGACTGAATTGCCGGAAAGCTTTAACTTCCTGACACGATTAGCGATCTGGGCGGTGCCGGTGATTCTTGCGATCACCCTGCACGAAATGATGCATGGCTACGTCGCGCGGCTCTTCGGCGACGATACTGCATCGAGCGCAGGGCGCGTATCGCTCAATCCGCTGCGTCACGTCGATCTGTTCGGGACCGTGATCATGCCCGCCACGCTGATTTTCATGCATCTTCCGGTAATCGGTTACGCGAAGCCGGTACCGGTCAATTTTGGCAAACTCAGCAGCACCCGGCTCGGGATGATCCTGGTGTCGGCCGCGGGACCGCTGACGAATTTCGCGCTCGCCGGACTCGCCGCCCTCGCCTTTCATCTGATAGTCGCGACTGTCGACAGCGGCGGTGTCGCGCTCGTGGTCTTCGCGCGGATGCTCGTTGCGTCGGTGGCGGTAAACGTTTCGCTCGCGGTCTTTAACTTGTTTCCACTGTTGCCGCTCGACGGTGGACGAGTGTTGGTGGGGATTCTTCCACCGGCTCTGGCACGATCTTATGCTGGCCTTGAGCGTTATGGATTTCCCTTGCTGTTCCTGCTCCTTTATATGAATTGGCTCGGTCCAATAATTGATCCGCCGATCAACGCTATTGTGCGCGCGTTGCTGTGACTGACAAAGAAAATCATCAAGCCAAACTGGCGAGCGACGATACGCTGCGCTTCAACCTGCCGATCTATCAGGGTCCGCTCGATCTGCTGCTCCATCTGATCAAACGTGCCGAACTCGATCCGCACGACGTCACGGCGAGCATCATAACCGAGCAGTACCTCGCGCACATGGAGATGATGCAGCAACTGAATCTCGAAGTTGCGGGCGAGTATCTGGTAATGGCGGCGACGCTGCTACTGATCAAATCATTCGCCCTGCTGCCCCATCCGGAGCTGACAGAAACCGAAGAAGCGGAGGAACTGCGGCGTGATCTGGTCGAGCGCTTGCTCGAGTATCAGCGCTATCGCGAGGCGGCCGCGAAGCTAGGCGAGCGCGAAATCCTCGGCCGCGACGTCTTCACCGCTCCGGGCGAGAAGCCGCCCGAGCCCGATCCTAAAGCCCCGCCGTATCGCGTAACGCTCTTCGACCTGGTGCAAGCGATGGCGGTGGTGCTCAAGCGGCTAACTGACAAGACGCCACGCGAAATCCGGTTACGTGATATTCCAGTAGCGCAGTGCGTGCCGCGAATCCTGGCCGCGCTGGACGACGACGATCGCGTCGAGTTCTACGCTCTCTTCGAGTCGATCGATGACCGCGCGGTGGTGATCGCGACCTTTATGGCGTTGCTCGAACTGGTGCGGCGCGGCTCGATTCGAGCCTGGCAGGAGGAGCGGCACGGGCCGATTTTCCTTGGTCGCGGCGATCGCTTCGGGGCTCCACTCGAGCTCGCAAGCCCGACGACTGAGCCCCAAACTACTGACGACGACAGCGAACCCGGGAGTTAAAGAGGAAGCGTGGAAGAAGAACAGCTCAAGGCCGTTCTCGAAAGTTTGCTGTTTGCAGCGGGCGAGCCAGTATCGATCGCACGGCTCGGCAATGTGTTGGAAAGCGTCCCGCGAGAAGAAATTAGGAAGGCGCTTGCCGAGATGGCGGCGGCCTACCGCGAGCAGCATCGCGGAGTCGTGCTCGAAGAGATCGCCGACGGCTATCAGCTTCGGACGCCGGTGGAGCATGCTCACTATTTAAGACGCTTGCTCTCGGCCAAGCCCCCGCGTTTGAGCCGCCCGTTATTGGAAACACTGGCGATTATTGCGTATCGCCCGCAGATCACTCGGGCCGAGATAGAGCAATTGCGCGGAGTCGACACCGGGGGCGTTCTGGAAACCCTGCTGGAGCGATCGCTGATCCACATCGCCGGGCGCAAAGAGGCTCCAGGGCGACCGATCGTCTATGAGACCACGGCGGGCTTTCTGGAGCTTTTCGGCCTTAAGAACCTCGACGATCTGCCCGATCTCGAGGAGTTCCGCGCCATCGAAGGGCTATTGTCAGATCTTCCACCGGCTCGCCCGCAGGGTCAGGAGAGCGAAGCACCCGCCGATTCGCAGGCTACAGAAGCGACGACTCCTTCGATTGCCGATCAGGTCACCATCTCTTCAGAGCACGGAGCGCCCTCCTCTTCGGAAACGCCAGAAGAGAACCAATCCTGATCGCACCTCAAGCTCCGGAAGCCTCTTCGAGAAACGAAATCCTGCCTGCAAACTAGCGCGGGCTGAGAATCGTGCTTAGGTTCTCGGCTGGATGAAGCTCGTCTGATGAGTAAGCGACCAGAAAACCTAGATAGCCAGGAAAAAGCGGCCGCAACCGAAGAGCACGCCGCTGCTGAGACGACCAAGGCCGAAGCCACAAATGACGGGGGGTCGGAAGCGGAAAAGCTAATGACCCAACTCGTCGAAAAAGATAAAGAGATCGCAGAGCTGAAGGATAGATATCTGCGGACGCTGGCCGACTTCGACAACACCCGTAAGCGGTTGCGCCAGCAAAGTGAGGAGACCATTCGCTTACAGCGGGAGAATCTCCTTCGCAGCGTCCTTCCGGTGGTCGATAACCTTGAGCGAGCGGTGGCTGCGGCAAAGGGGGGCGGCAACGGTAAGTCGATTGTTGAGGGCGTCGAGATGGTGCTCCAAACGATGATCGACTTCCTCAAGAGCGAAGGAGTCACAGCGCTGACCGCCGTCGGGCAGCCATTCGATCCACAGCGCCACGAGGCGATGGATCAAGTGGAATCGGAAGCTCATCCGCCAAACACGGTCGTCAGCGAGTTCCATCGCGGATATCTCATCGGTGAGCGCATGCTTCGTCCAGCACGAGTTACCGTGGCGAAGAGTGCGTCACGCAAGCCCGAAGAGGGCAAACCACAAAGTTGAAAACCACTCAAACGTGGTTATCGATAGATCAGAGGACCTGAACAAATGGCGAAAGTAATCGGAATTGACCTGGGCACGACGAATAGCTGCGTTGCGATAATGGAGGGTGGCGATCCCACCGTCATCGCCAACTCGGAGGGTGCCCGCACAACTCCGTCGGTAGTGGCGTTCACCGATTCGAACGAGCGACTGGTCGGGCAGATCGCAAAGCGCCAGGCAATTACGAATCCCGACAATACGATTTTTGCGATCAAGCGCCTGATGGGCCGCCGTATCGATGACGCGGAAGTCCAGCGCGCGATTAAGGTTCTGCCCTACAAGGTGATGAAGAACGATGATGGGGCGGCCTGCGTCGAAATCCGCGGTAAGAAATACAGCGCGGCGGAGATCTCGGCCTTTATTCTCCAGAAGATGAAGCAGACCGCCGAGGATTATCTCGGCGAGCCGGTGACCGAAGCCGTTATCACGGTTCCCGCCTACTTCAATGACGGGCAGCGTCAGGCGACCAAAGACGCGGGTCGTATCGCAGGCTTAAACGTCCTCCGCATCATCAATGAGCCGACGGCGGCGTCACTCGCCTATGGTCTCGACAAGAAGAAGGACGAAAAGATCGCGGTCTTCGACCTTGGCGGCGGTACGTTCGATATTTCGATTCTCGAACTGGGCGACGGTGTCTTCGAGGTCAAGTCGACCAACGGCGACACCTTCCTTGGTGGTGAAGACTTCGACCAGCGCATCATCGACTACCTGGCGGACGAATTCCGTAAGGATCAGGGAATCGATCTGCGCAAAGATCGGATGGCCCTGCAGCGCTTGAAGGAAGCTGCGGAAAAGGCCAAGTGCGAACTTTCAACGGTTACCGAGACCGATATCAATCTGCCGTTCATCACGGCGGATCAGTCCGGCCCGAAGCATCTTAATATCAAGCTCTCGCGCGCCAAGCTCGAAGCGTTGTGCAGCGATCTGCTAGAGCGTCTCGATGCACCTTGCCTGACGGCTTTGAAAGATGCGGGTCTTCGCGCCAGCGATATCAACGAAGTCGTGCTGGTCGGCGGTATGACCCGTATGCCAGCCGTGCAGGAACGCGTGAAGAAGCTCTTCGGCCGTGAAGGTCATAAGGGCGTGAATCCGGACGAAGTCGTGGCGATTGGTGCTGCGATTCAGGCTGGCGTGCTCAAGGGCGAAGTCAAAGACGTTCTTCTGCTCGACGTTACGCCGCTCTCGCTCGGAATCGAGACGCTCGGTGGGGTTTTCACCAAGCTGATCGAGAAGAACACCACGATCCCGACGCGCAAGAGCCAGGTCTTTTCGACCGCGCAGGATAACCAGCCCGCTGTAACAATCCGCGTCTTCCAAGGCGAGCGCGAGATGGCAGCCGACAACAAGATGCTCGGGCAGTTCGACCTGGTTGGTATTCCGCCCGCACCGCGTGGCCTGCCGCAAATCGAAGTCACCTTCGATATCGATGCGAACGGTATCGTGAACGTTCACGCGAAGGATCGCGGCACGAACAAGGAGCAATCGATCCGTATCACTGCTTCTTCGGGTCTCAGTGAAGACGAGATCAAGCGGATGGTGAGCGAGGCCGAACAGCACGCCGCCGATGACAAGCTGAAGCGTGAGCTCGCGGAGGCGCGCAACAAGCTCGACAACCTCGTCTACACCACCGAAAAGATGGTGAAGGAGCACGGCTCATCGCTGGACGAGACTTCCCGCAAGGCGGTTGAGGATGCGCTCGCGGACGCACGCGGCAAGCTAGAATCGAAGGATCCCGCCGAGTTGAATCGCGCGGCCGAGACGCTGTCGAGCGCCTCGCACAAACTGGCGGAAGCGATGTACAGCAAGACCCGTCAGGAAGGTGCGGCGGGTGGTGCCGCGCAGGACGGGGCCGGTTCGACCAACGGTGGACCTTCTGAAGAAAAGAAGGAAGACGTAGTTGATGCGGACTTTAAGGAAGTAAAATAAGTCATCGCTGCGTCAGGCATAAGTCGGCTCGGCTAGTGAGTATCCGAGATCGCGGCCGTTGGCGGATGCGCTTACTTCAAGCACCGTAGTGGAATAAGATTGCAACGCGATGGCCGCCGATCAAAAGCGTGACTATTACGAAGTTCTAGGTGTTGCCCGAGGGGCGAGCGACGATGAGCTGAAAAAGGCCTATCGTCGTCTCGCCGTTCAGTTCCATCCGGATCGCAATCCCGGCGACAAGCAAGCCGAGGAGCGCTTCAAGGAGCTGAACGAGGCGTATCAGGTTCTCTCCGATCCCGAAAAACGCGCCAAGTACGAGCGCTTCGGACACGCGGCCTTTCAGGGCCCACAGGGCCCGGGTGGCTTCGGCGGTTTCGATTTCAGCCAGGGCTTTGAGGAAGTTTTCTCCGATATCTTCGGCGATTTCTTCGGCACCGGGCGTGGCCGCTCCCGATCGCGCAATCGGCGCGGCGAGGATCTTCGTTACGACCTCGAAATCGAATTTGAAGAAGCGGCCCGCGGCACCGAAAAGGTTATCAAGTTTCAGCGGCTGACGACGTGTGAGGCTTGTAACGGCACGCGCGCTCGCGGTGGCACGGAAGGAGCTCGCGCCTGCCCGACCTGTCGCGGGACCGGGCAAGTCCGCACACAGCAGGGATTCTTCTCGATCTCAACTACTTGCGGACAGTGCCGCGGCGAAGGAGCGGTCATCGCCGACCCGTGTCCGAAATGCCAAGGACAAGGTCGCATCCGCAAACCGGTTTCACTCTCGGTAAGGATTCCGCCCGGCGTCGATAACGGGTCGCGCCTTAAGTTGCGCAATGAAGGCGAGGCAGGCTTCTCCGGCGGTCAGACCGGTGACCTGTACGTCGTTGTCCACGTCAAAGAGCATCCGCTGTTCGTCCGCCAAGACAATGACGTCGTGATCGAAGTGCCGGTCAGCTTTCCGCAAGCTGCGCTGGGCAACGAAATCGAAGTCCCGACGCTCGAGGGCAAGATCAAGTTGAAGGTCCCGGCGGGAACGCAATCGGGCAAAGTCTTTCGCCTGAAGGGTAAGGGGTTCGCCGATCTGCACGGCTACGGCAGTGGCGACCAACTCGTGCGAATCACCGTGGAGACACCCCGGCGGCTTAGCGCGCGGCAGCGCGAGTTGCTCGAAGAGTTCGCCAAAGCATCGGGTGAAGATGCGAATCATCCGATGGCCAAGGGCTTCGTCGACAAGCTCAAGGAGATGTTCGGGTAAAGGCCCGACGCTACGGCCTTCCCAGTTCAGCCATCAACGTGGATCGCATCAGCCCCGGTGGCGAAGCGATTCCGTTGAAAAGCTCGAACGCCAACACACCCTGATTGGCGAGCATCCCGGCGCCGTCGAGCGTCCGGCGTCCGATCGCTGATGCCGGCTTGAGAAACGGCGTCGTCTCCCGCGCGTAAATCAAATCGTAGAAAAGGCAGTCGGCCGGGGTCGCATCGCAGGCGAGCGGCAGAAACTCCTTCGCCGCGAGACCGAGCGACGTTGCGTTCATCACAACAGCTGCTTTCGCCAGTATTTCTGATCCAGTCAGCAGGTCGAGACCGTGCACCGAGACCATCGTCGACGGAGGCGCGTAGCGCGACAACCGACGAACGAGCGCGCGGGCCCGCCCAATCGTGCGATTGCATAGCGCGATCTGACTCGCCCCCAGACGGATACCGGCGAGTATCGCCGACGCCGCAGCTCCACCCGCGCCGACAATCACGGCGACCTTACCCTCGAGGTCCAGACCGGCTTCGCGCAGGTCGGTTTCGAGACCGCGCGCATCGGTGCTATCGCCGTGCAGCTCGCCGTCGCGATTAATCACGCAGTTGATCGCACCGAGCGTGCGAGCTTCGTCGGTCAGATGGTCCATCATGCGCAGCGCCTGTTCCTTATGTGGGACGGTCAGATTCACACCGAGCAGGCCTAACGCCGGTATCGAGCGAATCGCCGTGCGGAGCTTCTCCGGCGTCACATGAAACGGGATGTAAGCGCGCTCGAGTCCCAGGGCAGCATACGCCGCGTTGTGCATCGCGGGTGAAAGCGAATGCTCCACCGGATGGCCAAAAATTCCTGTGAAGCGGAAGCGTCCGCTGATTTTGATCGTCTCGCCCACGTCTCTTTTTACCGTTTTGCGAGCAGGAGTTCAGGTACTGCGACAACCATGAGTGTGACCAGCGGGCTCGTGGTAACATCCAAAGATGTTCTTCGCGCCATTCCTGATGCTCGTTGCGCTGGTTTTCTTCGGCCTTATCGCGCTGCTCTTCGCCCTCGTCCAGATCGGCATTATCCGCTATGCCTTTGGCGCGCTGGGATTGCCGCCTGAGCTGGCCTTCACTGCGCTGCTCGTCAGCTTGATCGGAAGTTACATCAATATACCGGTGACTCGAATCGATGGTGGGACCCATCACGATGCGGAATTCGTCGATTTCTTCGGGATGCGATATCCCATTCCCTCGCCGTCGCATACAAGCGGCACGATCGTCGCGATCAACCTAGGCGGCGCGATTACGCCGATTCTTATCTCGCTCTATGTCCTGATGCATCAGGCCGGTGCGATTGTACCTGCGGCGATCGGGATTGCTATCGTGGCGACGATTATCCATCGGTTCGCAAGACCGGTTCGTGGCCTCGGTATCGCGATACCGATGTTTATTCCGCCGATTGTCGCGGCGCTGTCGGCTTGGGGTTTATCAGCGCTGTTCGGTGGAACGCAGCATATCGATGCTATCGCTTACGTGAGCGGAACGATCGGCACGCTGATCGGAGCCGATATCGTGAATCTCTCGAAACTCGAGGAGTTGGGCGCGCCGATCGCATCGATCGGCGGGGCCGGTACTTTCGACGGGATCTTTCTGACGGGAATTATCGCGGTGCTGCTGGCCTAAGCAGCTACTCAAACATCTCGGGTTCGTGGGAACTGAGCCAGAGCAGACCGCGGTAGGCATAGTGCAAACCTGATCCGGCCGTCATCGCGACCGTTGTATAAAGCAGCAAAGTCCAGACCGCGGGCTGATTCGTGCTCAGACGGATAAGAGCACCAATAACGCACATCAATTGAAAGAAGGTGGCGCTCTTGCCCATGTAGCTGGGACGGACGGGTATGCGCTCGGCACTGAAGAAGAGCATCAGCAGGAAGCCGAACACCAACACGATATCGCGAATCACGACGACACCGAGGAGCCATCCGGGGATACCGTCATCGATAGCGAGTGTCACGAAAGCGCTCAGCAACAGCAATTTGTCGGCAAACGGATCGAGCACTGCGCCGATTTCCGTGCGTGCATCGAAGAGGCGCGCCAAGGTGCCGTCGAGCGCATCGGTGACCGCCGCAAAGCCGAAGACATAGAGCGCCGGTGTAAATTGATGCTTACTCAGGAGCGCGAGGAAGACCGGAATCGAACAGAGCCGGGCGAGCGTCAGAGCGTTGGGGATATTAAGAAGATGCCACAGGCTCATCTTCTGATACTTCTCCACCAACCTGAGTGGAATTTTGGGATGCGACGCCACGGCCAGAACGGTCCTTCTAGTTTCTCCCCTAGCCCTATCATCCTCACACGGCGGCTTTGCGCAAGCGGCCTGCGACCGCGGGACTGACCCGCGCCCGTACCGATACCACACCGTCGTGATATTCCTCGGTTACGATTTCTCCGTCCCGCCGCGCCATCGCGATCAGGTCGCCACGAGTTGACGGCAGGGTTACAGCAAGTTCCTCCCGCAGGGGCGATAGGCCGCGCGCGATCGCTTCGAGCAGGTCATCGAGCCCTTCATGTATAAGCGCCGAGACCCCCACGCAATCGTAGCCATACCGTAGATGGGGCCGTTCGGGCATCAGATCGATTTTATTGAGCACGAGGAGTCGGGGCTTTTCCCCTGCGCCAATCTCCTCAAGCACCTTATCGACGATTTCCATCCGCTCATCGACCAACGGCGAACTCGCATCGATAACGTGAAGCAGCAGATCGGCGGTTCGTACTTCTTCAAGCGTGGCTTTGAAAGCTTCTATAAGAAGGTGCGGCAGACGATGGATAAAGCCGACCGTATCGGCAAGCATCACCTGGAAGTTCCCCGGCAGCTTGAGCCGTCGGATCGTCGGATCGAGCGTCGAGAAGGGCCGATCAGCCGCTTCGACACCGGCGTCGGTCAGGACATTCATCAGGGTCGATTTGCCCGAGTTGGTGTAGCCGACCAAGGTGACCGTCGGATAGGGAACGTCGATTCGGCGCTGTCGCTGGATTGATCGGGTGCGCTCGACTTCGCCGAGGCGAGCCTTCAAACGAGTGAGGCGCTCGCGCACGCGGCGGCGATCGACCTCAAGCTGGGTTTCACCGGGTCCGCGCGTACCGATCCTGCCACCCGCTCCACTACCGCCCGTCTGTCTCGATAAGTGAGCCCATTGGCGCGTGAGACGCGGCTGGAGATAGCTGAGCTGGGCGATTTCGACCTGCAGCTTACCTTCGAGCGTGCGGGCGCGTTGGGCAAAGATATCGAGGATCAGTTGGGCGCGATCGACGACCCGCAACTTCATCTCGTTTTCGAGATTGCGTGCCTGCGCAGGGCTGAGTGCATCATCGAAGATGGCGACGGAGGCCCCAGTCTTGTGGGCCATCTCGCGCACTTCAGCAGCCTTCCCGCGTCCGATAAAGGTGCGCGGATCGATAGCCTTGAGCTTCTGCTGGACCTGGCCCGCGACCTCGGCCCCGGCACTCTCAGCGAGTGCGCCCAGTTCCAGCAACGAATCTTCGGTTACGATTCCACCGCGTATTCCGGTCTCGACACCAACCAGAATCGCGCGTTCAGTTACGGCCCCGCCGAACGAATCAGTCGAAAACAGAGTGAACCTCCTAGACCACTAATTCTCATAGCATACTAGTTGGAGATTGAAACTTATATTCTCCCCGTTCGTCCAAATCATCGAGGGGTCAGTGCTTGCTACGGCTTCTTGCAAGTAGGAAGATCAAACCAACGGTGGACCGAGAAAGACGTCATCATATGCCGACCTTTAGTCGAAGATTCCGCTTAACTCGATCCCTCGTTGCAGCTGCGGCAGTCGTGTTGTTGGGTTTTGGCGTCGATTCCGGAAGAGCCTTTGCCCAGCAGGGATCGTTCACGCCGCCGCCGTCATTGCCTCGCAATCAGACCCAAGGCGGGGGCTCGACCTTGGAGGTGCCGACGACGGGTCGCCAATCCGGCGATACCGCGACCATTCCGCCACCACCTATGGCCCCTCAGACGGGGCAGGAACTCAGCGTCGCCCCGCACGAGTTGCGCAGTCAAAACGGCTATCAGCAGGCGACGATCACGGTGCTGAACCGTCAGGGTGGCTACGTAACTGGCCTGCAGAAGGATGATTTCAAGCTTTACGTCGACGGTATCCAGCGGCCGATCGAGTTCTTCCGCCATGATCTTAACGCTCCGGTGTCCGTGGGTATCCTAGTCGACACTTCCGGCAGTATGGAGCCGAAGATTCCGCAGGCGCGAGCAGCGATAGCCGAGTTCATCAATCAGCTAAACGATCGGGACGACGTCTTTCTCTTCGCCTTCGCCAATCGCGCCTACTTGTTGCAGCCCTTTACCACCAACCATCGGATGGTGCTCGATCGGCTCAAGCTCCTGAAAGCGTACGGGCAGACGGCGCTGTTCGATACGATCATCGATGGGCTGGTGATGGTGCAGCATGGCCGCTGGGACAAGAAGGCTCTGCTGGTAGTAACCGACGGTATGGACAACGAAAGTCAGGCCGAGCTGCCGCAAGTAATTGCCTATGCCCGCCGGATGGGTGTGCTCGTTTATTCGATCGGTATCGGGAACGCCAACGCGGCGCCATTCTCTCTCGCGATCGGTCCTTTGAGCTTTGGTTCCCCGCCGGAGGATCAGGTGGATGTGGCGACGCTTCGCACGCTGTCCAACGAAACCGGAGCCCGTACCTTCCTGCTCAAGGAGGTTGGCGACGGGGTTGCGATGCGCCAAGACTGCGAGATGATTAGCGAAGAACTGCGCCAGCAATATACCGTAGGCTTCGTGGCTCCCAATGCTGATCGGGGCGGTTATCGAAGCTTGCGCGTAGACGTCCCTGGTCATCCGGAAGATACGGTTAGAGTCCGTAAGGGTGTCACAGTAGGTAGTGGAACAGAATCGGCCTCGACCGGGGCGGTCGGCGGCCCCTAGTTAGGCGGAGGGTGCGGGAACGGTTCTTTACTGGCCCAGTCCACTTTGATAGCCTTCCGTGCCAGCAATAAAAATAGGAAGAAATAAGAACTGATGCCTCTCGCGGCCGTCCGCAAGCAAGAAATTATCAAGTCCAACGCCCGCACGGCGAACGATAGCGGCTCCTCTGAAGTCCAGGTCGCGATCTTCTCAGCGCGTATCGAGCAGCTCACCACCCATCTCAAGAGCCATGCGAAGGACCATCATACCCGGCGCGGTCTGCTGCGCTTGGTTGGTAAGCGTCGTCGCCTGCTCGACTACCTGCATCGCACGGACTTCGATCGCTACAAAGGGCTGATTGAGAAGCTCGGCATTCGCCGCTAGTCGACGTACGCCGCAGAACTCGACGCGGGCGGAGGCTTCGGCTCGCGTCTCCAATACGGGCATATCAGAGGACTGGGCGCTGCGGTTTTCCGTGGCGCTGATACTAATTGCAGTCCATCTCTCCATAGGATTCGACCATGTATCGAAAACTCGAAATTGACTTCGCGGGACGCCGCCTCTCGCTCGAAACAGGCCGTCTGGCCAAACAGGCCCACGGATCGGTGCTCGCCCAGTATGGCGATACCGTAGTGCTGGCGACCGTCGTATCTTCTTATCAAAGCCGCGACAAAATAGATTTCCTGCCGCTCACGGTGGATTACCAGGAAAAGACGTTTGCCGCCGGCAAGATTCCCGGTGGTTTCTTCAAGCGCGAAGGCCGGCCAACGGAAAAGGAGATTCTTACCTCCCGCCTGATCGACCGCTCGATGCGCCCGCTTTTCCCTAAGGGCTACGACAAAGAGACCCAGATCGTCGTGAATGTGCTCTCGGTGGATCGTGAAAACGACCCCGACATGCTTGCCCTGATCGCAACCTCGGCCGCTCTGGAAGTCTCGGACGTTCCGCATAACGGCCCCGTTGCGGCGGTCCGGATGGGTCGTATCGACGGCAAGCTGGTAGTGAACCCGCGCTACGCCGAGTTCGAAGAAAGCGATATCTCGATGGTCGTGGCCGCCAAGCCCGACTCGATCGTGATGCTCGAGGGCGGTGCCGATATCGTCGACGAGGAAGGTGTGCTCGAAGCTCTCTTCACTGCGCATGAAGAGATGCGGCCGGTCTTCGAACTGCAGGAAGAATTGAAGCGCCTCGCGGGCAAGCCCAAGCGCGCTTTCAACGCTAAGGTCCTCGACCAGGAACTGATCGCGGCCGTAAAGGCCCGCATGGTCGACGACCTGGAAGCAGCGCTCAAGATATCCACCAAGCAGGAGCGTAACAACGCAGTCTATGGACTCGCGGACCGCGTCGTCGAGGAGATGCTGGAGCGTTACCCCGATCGCAAGGGCGAGCTATCCGAAGCCTGCGACAAGGTTCTGCGCGAGCGTGTCAGGCGCGTGATTCTCGAACAAGATCGCCGTATCGATGATCGCAAATCGACCGATATCAGATCCTTGAGCGCGCAGGTGCAGATTCTGCCGCGCACCCACGGATCGGCCCTCTTCACTCGCGGCGAAACGCAGGCGCTGGTCACGACCACGCTCGGCACCTCGGCTGACGAACAACGCGTCGATGCGCTCTTGGGCGAGCGATACAAAAAGTTCATGCTGCACTACAACTTCCCGCCGTTCTCGACGGGAGAAGTTAAGCCCCTGCGGGGACCGTCACGGCGCGATACGGGTCATGGTGCGCTGGCGGAACGTGCCCTGTTACCGGTGCTGCCGCCCGAAGCGGATTTTCCTTATACCATCCGGGTCGTTTCCGAAATTCTCGAATCGAACGGTAGCTCTTCGATGGCGACCGTATGCGGTGGCAGCCTCGCGCTGTTCGATGCCGGTGTACCAATCAAGGCGGCCGTCGCGGGAATCGCGATGGGTCTCGTGAAGGAAGGCGAACAGGTTCGCGTCCTTACCGATATTCTCGGCGACGAAGACCATCTCGGTGACATGGATTTCAAGGTGGCCGGTACGTCCGAGGGTATCACCGCAATCCAGATGGACAACAAGGTCGGCGGAGTCACGCGGGACGTGATGCGCCAGGCGCTTCATCAGGCGCGCGAAGCCCGACTATTCATCCTGAGTGTGATGGAAAAAGCGATCGATTCGCCGCGTACAGAAGTTTCGAGCTACGCCCCACGTATCGTTACCCTGCATATCAACCCCGACAAAATTCGCGACGTTATCGGACCCGGCGGCAAAGTTATCCGCGGGCTGGTCGAAGAGACCGGATGCAAAATCGATATCGAAGATGACGGCACCGTGCTGATCGCATCGGCAGATGGGGTCGCGATGGAAAAGGCGATCGCCGCTATTCAGGCGATTACGGCTGAGCCCGAGGTTGGTCGCATCTACCACGGCACCGTGCGCAAGATCGTCGAGTTCGGCGCGTTCGTTGAGATCCTGCCGGGTACCGATGGTCTGCTCCATATCTCCCAGATCTCCAAGGAGCGCATCCGCCGCGTTGAGGATGTCCTGCACGAGGGCGACGAGATCGCGGTGAAAGTGCTCGACGTCGATCGCAGCGGCAAAATCCGACTGTCGATGCGCGAAGCACAGGAAGAGCTGAACCTGAAAGCCGACTAAGTATTCCGGGAGACTTGATGATACAGAAGAGCGTACTTTCCAACGGCGTTCGCATTCTCACTGAATCGATGCCGCAGATGGTGTCGAGCACGATCGGGGTATGGGTTGAGAACGGATCGCGCTACGAGGTAGGACCAGAGAACGGGGTATCGCACTTCATCGAGCATCTGCTCTTTAAGGGCACCAAAACCCGCACTGCCGCCCAGATCGCTGAACAGATCGACGCGGTGGGCGGTGTGCTTAACGCCTTCACGGGCAAGGAATACACTTGCTACTACGCCAAGGTCCTCGGCGAAGATCTGCCAATGACTATCGATCTGCTGGCGGATATCTTCCTCAATTCGTTGTTTGCACCCGAAGAGATCGATCGCGAGCGGCAGGTAGTTCTGCAGGAGATATCGCAGGCGGAAGATACGCCGGACGATTTCATCCACGACCTGTTCAATATGCATTTCTGGCAGCACCATCCGCTGGCGCTGCCGATCTTCGGATCGGTCGAGACAGTGAACGCGATCAACCGCGACATGTTGGTTTCGTTCATGCACGACCGCTACCGTTCCGGACGCGTATTCATCTCAGCAGCCGGGGCCGTTAATCACGATGATCTGGCGCGCCAATGCGAGAAGCTTTTCGGCGGTATCGAGGGTGGCGGCAAAGAGGTTCCTCTTACGACGCCGCACGAGAAGCTGATGGTGATCAATCACTTCAAGAAGCTCGAGCAGGCACATCTGTGTATCGGCGGACGCGGACTCAGTCAGGTCGATCATCTGCGTTTCGCCGCATATCTGATGAATACTGCTCTCGGCGGCGGGATGTCCTCGCGACTGTTCCAGGAAGTACGTGAGAAGCGCGGCCGCGTTTACAGCATCTACTCGTTCCTCTCGTCCTTCCTCGATTGCGGCTACTTCGGCATCTATGCGGGGACCTCGCCCGAATGGGTCGACGAAGTGATCGAAGTGACACTGAAGGAAGTCGCGAGTACCGTCCGCGAGGGACTGAAACCCGCGGAACTCGAACGAGCCAAGAGCCAGCTCAAGGGCAACATGCTGCTCGGGATGGAATCGACGGACAGCCGGATGAACCGACTCGCCCGCAACGAGATCTATTTTGGCCGCGAAATTCCGCTCGAAGAGATCGCTCGCGGTATCGAGCAAGTCACCAACGATCAGATCGTTGAACTCGCATCGAGCTGTTTCAAGGGCGATCGCATGGGCATGGTGCTACTCGGTGATCTAAACGGCCGCGAACTCGGCACTGATGTCTTCTCAGGCTTGAACTAAGATTCTCTGACTCGTTATGCAAACACGTCGGCCTCAATCGGCCGACGTGTTTTCTTTTTCGGCGTTTCATTATTGTCGCTCGATGGCTCGGTCCCTGGCACCGACGCCTACCGCCGAGACGGACTAGAGTGCTAACGCGTCAGACGACGGAAAATCCGTACTGTCTGCCGTATCTCTTGGCGAAATGGAGGATCCGCTAGTCGTAGGTAACAAGAGGGCAGGCAAGTCCGATCGCGGTGGCAATGAGCAACCTGTCGGCAGGGTCTCGATGCTCCAACCGACGAAACATGTAAGAGCGCGATGCGGCAAGAGGGTCGAAGGCTGCCGCCACGATGCCCGGGCGGCTGAGAAATCGGTTTATCCATTCTTCGACGGGAACGTCCAGAGCGATCCTGCCCGTATCAGCTAACAGGGCGATTTCCCAAGCAGTCACCGCGCTCAAAAAGATCTCTCCGCCGGCGCGCCAGCAATCATCGATCAAACTTCGTGTCGCCGGTTTGAGTCGCTCATCCCCACTGTCCAGCCAGAGGACGATGTGCGTATCGAGCAAAAGACGATTGGTCACCGGTCTATTTCGCGACCAGTCTCAGCGTCGGGCATAACGTCCAACGCGGGGGCCAACAGATCGACCCCATCGCGTACCAACACCGAGCCGCGATGGGCCCCGAAGAGGGACCCCGTGCGCGATTCGTGCTCGAGCAGGCGCCGGAGCGCCAAGCCAATTACTTCGGTTTTGTTCCCGGCAGTAAGCCGCTGCGCCGCTTCCTCGATGAGGGCAACGACCTCGGGACGATTGATTGTCACAACGTGAGCCATACACCCGGTCTCAATTATGTACTTATGTACATAACGACTCCTCGTTTGTTATGGAGCAACCCTCGAGATTGCAGTCCGTCTATCAGCCTAATCGAGCCTCGCGCCACGATTACCGCTCGAAGACAGTGTCGCCCTCGAAATAGGTCGCGAGCACCTTGGTTTCGGCGATAGCGGTGGGAGCGCTTTCGAACAGATTGCGGTCGAGCACGATGAAATCGGCTGACTTGCCTTCGACGATCGAGCCCGCCTTCGCGTCGAGACCCATCGCACGCGCAGGATTCAGCGTATAAGCCTGAATTGCCGCAGGCAGATCGAGCGCCTGCTCCGGCCACAGCGTGCCGTCGAATTGGCTGTCTGGGTTGCGCCGCGTGATCAGTCCTTGCATCCCCGCCCATGGGTCAGGGTTCGGAATTACAGGCCAATCGGTGCCGGTTGCGATCAAAGCGCCCGCTTCTAGCAGTCTGCGATTCGGCCAATACTCGCGAACCCGTTCACCGACGGCCTGTTCGATCCCGTCTATAATCTGGTTCGGGTACCACAGGATCGGCGACAGATCAGCCACTACATTAAGGCGACTGAAACGCGGGATATCCGATGAGTCGATAAAGCCGGCATGCGCGATGTGATGGGTCAGAGAGGTCGAACCGCGGAGTGATCGGATTACGTCGATAGCATCGAGCGCCATCCGCACGGCGCCGTCACCGGCCGCATGAATTTTCACCGCCAGACCACGATCTTCCTGTCGTGCGATCAAACGCACTAACTCCGGCAGGGTCTTGGTCGTCTCGCCACAAAAGCAACATCCGTGGGCCTTGTCCGGAAGATACGGTTTGATGAAGGCCGAGGTCCGCGACATCGGGACACCGTCGAGGAAAATCTTCACGTAGGTCTTGTGGATATGCGGACCGCCGAATTGATCGCGCGCCTCGATCAGCTTGTCACCGGTGCTGCCGCTTAGGAACGCAGTCGGATCGGCGACCAGCGAAGTGACGACCCAAGTCGATAACTTCGACTGCGCATCGAGGTTGGCATACGCCGCGAGCACATCGCCGCTCACTGCCGCGTCCTGCAATCCGGTGACCCCGTAAGAGTTGAGGATTTCGATCGCGCGCGAAAGCGCGGCACTATCAGTTTCCAACGTATCGGGATGAGCCGCGCGGGCGACGCGTTCCACGCGATGGGACGCCGCCTCGAACAATAAACCGACAGGTGCGCCGCTCGCAGGGTCGCGCACTATCTCGCCCTTGTCGGGGTTCGGCGTGTTCGCATCGATGCCGGCGAGTTCCAGAGCGCGGCTGTTGACCCATCGATTGTGCACGCTGTCGTCACGTAGCAGCACTGGATGGCCCTCGCTCGCCTCGTCGAGAGCCCGAAGCGTATCGAGACTCGCGAGCGTGTTGGTGAAGTTGCTGCCCCATGATCCGCCGATAATCCACGCGCCGGGCTTGGCTTGGCGCGCTGCGGCCCGGATAACGTCGAGCATCTCAGCGATCGAAAGGGTCGGCAGAAAGGTCGTTTCATAGAGCGCCGTCCGCCCACCAATCAGCGGATGAACGTGCACGTCGTTGATTCCCGGCAAAACCATCCGGCCTCGCAGGTCGACCACTTCAGTGCTCGCCGCGACGAGTGCCTTGATCTCGCTTGAGCTGCCGACGCTAACTATTTTGCCGTCTCGGATCCCGAGCGCCTCCGCCCACGGGCGGGACGGGTCCACCGTGTAGATCCGACCGTTGAGAAAGACTTTGTCCGGAGCGGAGGTGCTCGTGGTCATGCGCTTAGCTCAAATTGGCTTTGAAGAAGACGACCATCTTCGGCCACAGTTCAAAGGCCGCGGCTTCGCGATAGCTGGGTCGATAATCGGCAAAAAATGCGTGACCTGCCTTTTGGAAAATCTCCAATTGGAAGGTCTTCCCGGCTCGCGTCAGCCGGTCGGATAGATCTTGCAGCATCGCCGGGGAGGGTTGCTGATCCTCCTCACCGCCTACGATGAAAAGTGGGCAACGGAGTTGTTCAGCCATATCGACTACCACGACCGGACGCTGCGGGGTCTTCTCATCATCGAAAGTTGCGCGGGTAATGTAGCCACCCCAGCAATCGATCGCCGCGTTCACCTTGTCGCTGTTGCAGGCGTAGAGCAGGGTCCAGCGCCCACCGACGCAGAAACCGACGCATCCGACTTTCCCGTTGCATCCGGGCTGAGCGCGCAGAAAAGCGGCTGCCGCATCGCAATCGTGTACTACCTGCGTATCGTAGAGACCGAACATCTTGGCGCGAACATCGGTCATGTCGGAGGGATCTTTGGGTGTGCCGACACGGGAGTAGATATCCGGCGCCAGGGCGATAAATCCTGCATTAGCGAAACGCCGGGCAACGTCGCGCTCGTGCTCGACCAGGCCAAAAGCCTCGTGCAGCACTAGCACCCCGGGATAGTTGCCCGGCGCTTTCGGACGGGCCAGGTAACCCTTCATTTGGAAGCCATCACTCGTGAAAGCGATATCACGAGCTTCAATCGAACTGAGATCCTTTACCTCACCAGCAAGAGCCATCGTCGTTCCTCCGCAATTATCTTCGGCCTTGTATGTTACGTGTGCTGAATCGCGCGATATACGGTGTTTTTTCCAGCGAGGTTAAATTTGACACAGGCCCGAAACCAGCGACAGACCTCTTACTTTAGCCTAAACTATCCGGCAATCTTTGGGTGAAAGAGTTTGACTCTTCTAGGAATAGCCTCGGATGCATCACCTTAGTCCCGCCCAGATGACTGATTGGCTCGCGACGTGGGGCTACCTTGGCGTCTTCCTGCTGGTCTTCCTCGGTAATCTCGGGATCCCGGTACCGGAAGAAACAGTCCTGCTGGCCGCCGGCTTCATGGCGGGTCGTAACGAACTCGAACTACGAACCTTGTATCTGGTGGGCGTCACCAGCGCGGTATCGGGCGATTGTTGCGGCTTCGGCTTCGGGCGACTCGGTGGGCAGCGTCTCTTCGAGCGATTGGCGCAGCGCTTCCGTTTTGTGCGAGACCGTTACAATCGCCTGCAGGAATTTTTCCATATCCACGGAAATAAGGCCGTCTTCATGGCCCGCTTCATCGCCGGAGCTCGTTTCATGGCGGGTCCGATCGCCGGGGCCGCGGGGATGCCGTTCTGGCGCTTCCTTGGATGGAACATGATGGGCGCGATCGTATGGTGCACGCTGGTCATCACGGTCGGCTATCTGGTTGGTGACGAACTCGAATGGGTCGAGCATGTGGCCCATCGCGCTAGCCATTGGATGGAAGCGGCCCTAGTTCTCGTCATCCTCGGAGCCTTCCTGTACTGGCTCTGGGACCGCACCCAATCTGCCTCACGCACCGTTCCACCCAGCAATCATTAGTACGCGATCATTGCCGGTTGCATCGCCGGGCAGGTGCAGACTACGCTCGCGCCATTCCGTATCCCTTTAGAGGAGTACCCCGATGGCGCTGTTGCCCTACGTCGACGAAAGCAAGGCTTCCGATAAGACCCGCGAAATTCTGGGTAATACACCGCGCAAACTCAACGTCGCGCGGATGATCGCGAATGCCTCGGATGCCGTGTTCCAGAACTTCTCGAGGCTGGGCAATTCCCTGATGACGCGTGGCAAGCTCAACGGGAAGCTCCGTGAGATCGCGATTCTGCGCAACGCTCGCGTCTGCAATTCGCTCTACGAGTACACGCAGCATGTGCCTATCGGTAAGAGCACCGGGATCACCGACGAAGAACTCGCGGGAATCGATAACTGGGAGAGCGCCAAGTGCTTCACTGAACTGGAGAGGCTGGTGCTCCGCTTCACCGACGAGATCGCGCGTAACGTCAAAGGGAGCAAGGCAATGCTAGAAGCTCTGCAGAAGCATCTCGGGCCCGGCGAGATTGTCGAACTGGTGATGGCGATCGGCTTCTGGGGGATGGTCGCGCGCGTGCTGGAAACGACCGAGGTCGATCTCGAAGAGTTCGCGGGCAAGGTGAATCTGCTCGATCGTCCGAACAAGTAGCGTCGATCGAGCCCTCCTCGCGATTGACAACATTTAAGCAATAACTTAAATGTTGTTCCATGACGGAAGCCGGTGAGCAGCATGAAGATGTCTTCCGCGCGATCGCCGATCCGAATCGTCGCCGGATACTCGATCTGCTTGCGGCTGGGGAAGCCCCTGCCCAGGAACTTGCCGCGCGCTTCGATATGTCGTTCGCGGCAGTCTCGCAGCATCTGAAGGTTCTGCTAGATGCGGGGTTGGTTGCGCGGCGGGCTGAAGGACGATCGCGCATCTACAGGCTGACACCGGAGCGGCTGCGTACGGTCGAGGAGTGGGCCGGGACATACTGCAGATTCTGGACAACGGCGCTCGATCGCCTGGGCGACTACCTCGACAGCGAGAAGTGAACGAACATGAAAATCGACCTCTCCTTTCGCGAGTTCTATCCCCATCCGATTGAAAAAGTCTGGAAGGCCATCAGCAATCGTGATGGGCTCGCGTTCTGGTTGATGGAAAACGACTTCGAGCCGATCGTCGGCAAGCGCTTTCAGTTCCGCTATCCGGCCGGACCCAACGGCCGCGGATGGATCGATTGTGAGGTACTCGCGCTGGAGCCGCCGTCACGGATCGCATGGTCGTGGCAGGCGACCGAGTCCGATCTCGCTGGACGCGTCGAAATCCAGCTCAAAACGATCGAAGGCGGAACGGAACTGACGCTCGCTCATACCGGGGATACCGATCCCGATCGGCGATCGCGGTACGCCTCGGGATGGCCGGGCAAGTTCGCCGATCTGCACAAACTGTTATCGCAACGCTAAACGCCAAAGGAGACCACCATGGCGGATACGGAACACAAAGTCGTATCGCACGAGGAGTGGATCGCTGCGCGGCGGGAGTTGCTCGCCGAGGAGAAAGAGTATTCGCGGCTCGGCGATACGCTCGCCAAACAGCGCCGCGAGTTACCGTGGGAGCGCGTCGGCAAGGACTACGTCTTCGATACGCCTACCGGCAAAGAGAGCCTTTCGCAGTTATTCGCCGGTCGCAGCCAACTCGCCGTCTATCACTTCATGTTCGGCCCTGAATGGGAGACCGGTTGTCCGCATTGCTCGTTCTGGGCGGATAACTTCAACGGGATCGATATCCATCTGGCGCATCGCGATGTAACCTTCGTCGCGATCTCACACGCGCCAATCGCCAAGATTGAAGCATTCAAGAAGCGGATGGGCTGGAATTTCAAATGGGTCTCGGCAGGCGAGAACGGCTTCAACTACGACTACGGCGTTTCGTTCCGGCCCGAAGATATTGCCAAGGGCGAGATTTTTTATAACTACCGGAACTCGCCGCGCACAGGATCGGAGCTGCCGGGCGCCAGTGCGTTTTACAAGAATGCCTCAGGCGAGATCTTCCACACCTACTCAACTTACGAGCGCGGCCTCGACGTGCTGAACGGGACCTATCATTGGCTCGACCGGATGCCGAAAGGCCGTGACGAAGAGGGGCTGCCTGCACCGCAATCCTGGGTGCGGCATCATGATCGATATCCGGCTGAGAAAGCGTCGGATCCCGCCGCCGGCTACGAACCTCCGGGAAAAGTGCGACAGTTTGAGCGGGCGGAAAAGGCGTAGCTCTCTTACGATGCTCGGACGGCTAGCCAGTGAATCATCCGTCCCGGCACCGAGCCGATTGGCGCTACCGACGAAGCCCAATGACCGACATCGAAAGGCCCTTGCTCGGCGATGGGTGGTCTAGATTTTGGCGTTATCGCCCGGTCGGGACGACAACTACAGTAATGTGCTTAGGCTTTTTACGCTCAGGCTTCCCCTATCACTTGTTTTGTTCCTGGTAATTCTTTTCTAATTCGCTCCAGCCAACAATCTGCCGTAAATCATTTTCGTTCAGGATAGATTCAGGATAAGTACTCAATGATTTGAGCGCTGCCCATACGGTATCGTTGTGCTTTTTCCCAGCCTCAGCGTCCAAGCAGTCTCTCCGTACATGCCAAGCTACGAGGTCGGCTGCTTGAAGAGGCATAAGTTCATCGTCTGACTCACCATGGGGTTCGTAAGCGTCCGGAGTAAGCCGTGTTGACAAGGCCTATAGATACGAAGGGGTATTCCGGAGAAGGCGAACATCGATTGGGGGAGGGAAACGGAACGGCCTTGCTTCAGGAGGTCGTCGCTGGTGCGTTGACTTCGTCAGTG
>DATKML010000048.1:0-7700 GCA_035541875.1 Binataceae bacterium (SeqCode) | reverse complement strand
CACTGACGAAGTCAACGCACCAGCGACGACCTCCTGAAGCAAGGCCGTTCCGTTTCCCTCCCCCAATCGATGTTCGCCTTCTCCGGAATACCCCTTCGTATCTATAGGCCTTGTCAACACGGCTTACTCCGGACGCTTACGTTGTTCCGCCTGAAGGGTCTAATTGACCAGACACAACGTCGCTTTGATATGGTGAATCAAATCCTGCCAACGCCACGAGGTTCGATCGATTGGGCCAAGTACGCCCACCATCAAATCGGCCGTGCAAAGCTTTTGGAAGTGCCATGTCGGTTTCCTGAACTTCAGAATGACCGTGATCTGCGAGCGGCTATCCGCTTTGCTCTTGATAAACAGCTGCGATCGCTAGAGTCCCAACGCCTTGCTGGAACTTTCGTTATCCAACTAATTGAACTCTGCCGCGACCTGATCGATCAGGTTAGGGACGTTGCTCCGCGAGAACCGAGTCAGACGGCCTTGCTGAGTTGGCGGAGCACTAAACTGAAGACCGAACCCTTCCTCCGAGGCGTCGAAGCCATCGAATGGACCGTTGAGGAGCGAGGGTTGGCAGGTCTCAGCGACCTTCAGGGTCTACCCTGGTCGATGTCCATGGAGGAGTTTTTCGAAGCATGGGTCGAGACAGTCGCATCACTCGTATCTCAACGGATTGGCGGGAGCATTAAAAGCGGCCGAGAGAGGCAAACAGTGGTGCCTCTCTTTTGGGATCCGCCCTACAGGGGTTCGCAGAAGGCTCTGATTCCCGATCTAGTAATAGAGCGCGGCGACACAACCGTTATTATAGACGCAAAGTACAAGGATCACTGGGAAGAGCTTCAGCAAAATCGATGGAAAGACTGGGAGAGCGAACTCCGCGAACGACACCGTAACGATCTCTTGCAGGTACTCGCTTATTCAACAGTGGTGCAAACACCGAAGGTTCTTATCTGCCTTGTTTACCCGTGCCATGAGGACAGGTGGTTGTCACTTCGAGATCGCAATTTACTGATCCATCGTGCCTCACTTCCTTCAGCAAACCGACGAGTCGAGTTAGTCTTAATGGCCTTCCCTCTCTCGACCAGCATCCTACAGGAAGCTGTCGAAGTTGTGTCGAGCGAAGTTCATCGTGTGTCCATGTAGAAAGCGAAACCAGACAATTAATGAGTGCCGTGTTACTTCACGGATGCGACACCCAGAAACGCCGCAGAAGAACCGTCAGGACCGATTAGCTTCTTGATGGCTTCAAGGTGCAAGACCCACTTTTTGTCTTCGCCTTTTTCTAGTTCGTTTCCCAAACGGCCTTGTCTTAACTCATCGAGCTTTGACTCCAGCGCGTAATAAATCTCAGCCCAGTCGTCATGCGTTAGCTTTAGCATAAGCTCTCCGAGCTTCAATTCGGTCTAGCGCAATTGCACTGCGTCCATCGATAGCAACTGCTGGATCTCCGCGACGAAGGCGTCCGTTGGGGAGACCTTGTAGCCGTCGCCGAGTAGGAAGATCGCTTCGTTGCCGTCGTCCAAGCCAAGATGAAGATAGGTAATCGATTGGCCGTTGTAGCGACGGAGCAGGTCCTTGAGCTTCTCCAGATCGCCGTTGGCCATCCGGGCGCGCGGCGCGCGAATCCGCACCTCGCGGACCGCATCGGTCAGTGCGACGTTCAATGGCCGCAGCTCATCGAGGATAATCTGCGCCCGTTCATCGTTAACATCGAGCTTGCCTTTTGCGACGATCGGCTCGGAGCCGCTGATGATTGCCTCGTACTTCTGATAGGTCTCGGGCCAAGCGATACACTCGACCACGCCCTCGCGATCCTCGAGTGAGAACGTCGCGTAGCGTTTGCCCGCTTTATTGTTCTTGAGTTTCACCGCTTGCACGACGCCGGCGATCTGGACTTTGCCACCGTCAGGCGCGCTCGGCAGATCAGCGGTGGTCAGCTTGCCGATACGCCGCAGCTCGCGATCGTACTTATCCAGCGGATGCGCCGTGATGTAAAAGCCGAGCGTCTCCTTCTCGAAGTTCAGGAGTTCTTTCTGCTGCCACTCCGGTACCGCTTCGCGCATTACCAGAGTCGGAGGCTCGTTGCTCTTGCCGAAGAGGCTGATCTGGTTCTTGGCCGCGTCGCTCGCCGCGCGCTGCGTCATCTTGAGCGCATCTTCGACTTGCGACATCAGTGCCGCACGCGCCATCCCGGTGAAGCCAAAAGCTCCGCATTTGATCAGGGCTTCGAGAATCCGCCGATTGAGCAGCTGCGGGCCGAGCCGCAGGCAGAAATCCGCAAGCGACTTAAAGGCGCCATCGCGTTCCCGCACCGTGATTATCTCTTCGGCCGACTTCGATCCGACACCGCGAATCGCGCCGAGGCCGAAGCGGATCGCTTCACCGCTGACGGCAAACTTGACTCGGCTCTGATTGATATCGGGCGGCAGCACCTGAATCCGCATCTCGCGCAGCGCCGCGATATTCTTGTAGGTCTTTTCCATGTCGTCCATGTCGAGCGACATCAGCGCCGCCATGAACTCTCGCGGATAGTGCGCCTTGAGGTAGGCCGTGGTGTAGGAGGTCAGCGCGTAGGCCGCCGCGTGCGAACGGTTGAAGCCGTACGAGGCGAACGTCGCGATCTTCTCGAAAATCGACTCGGCCAGCGCCTGATCGACGCCGTTCTTCACGGCTCCTTCGATAAAGCGCACGCGCTCCTTCTGCATGACCGCGATCGACTTTTTACCCATCGCGGCGCGCAGAATATCGGCCTGTTCGAGCGTGTAGCCCGACAGCGCCTGCGCGGCTCGCATGACCTGCTCCTGGTAGATAATAACGCCGTAGGTATCGCGCAGGACGGGTTCGAGCAGCGGATGGTCGTATTCGACCTTCTCTTTTCCGTGCTTGCGCTTGATATACGGATCGACCATCCCGGCGTCGAGCGTGCCTGGACGAAACAGCGAAATCGCCGCGATAACGTCCTCGAAGCACGAAGGCTTGAGGTCGCTGAGAAACCGGCGCATCCCCGAACCTTCCATCTGGAAGACGCCGACCGTATCGCCGCGCGCGAGGAGCTTGTAGCTATCAGGATCGTCGAGGTTGAGCCGGACCAAATCCGGCGGTGTCCCGCCGCCGGCCGCGATCAGGTCGAGCGTATCCTTGATCAGGGTAAGGTTTTTCAGCGCGAGGAAGTCGAACTTGATAAGCCCGATCTCCTCGACACCTTTCATAGAATATTGCGTGATCGCAACGCCGTTTTCGTTGCGCTCCTTATCGACGTAGAGGGGAACGAGATCGTGCAGCGGTGCGTCGGCGATCACGACACCGGCAGCGTGTCGGGAGGCGTGACGCAGCAGGCCTTCGAGCTTAAAGGCGTAATCGAAAAGCTCGGGATATTTAGTCCGCTCTTCCTTAAGGCGCGGCTCCATCTCGAGCGCATCTTTCAGCGGAAAATCGCGGCCCTGCTTCGGCGCCGGGTAGAGCTTGACGATCCGGTCAGTCTCGGCGAACGAAAGACCGAGCACGCGACCGACGTCGCGAATCGCCTGCTTGCCCTTGATAGTACCGAACGTGATGATCTGCGCTACGCGATCGTCGCCATACTTTTTACGGACGTAATCGAGTACCTCGTCGCGCCGCTCAAAGCAGAAGTCCGTATCGATATCAGGCATCGATCGGCGGCCCGGATTCAGCCATCGCTCGAAAAGCAGTTTATGCTCGATCGGATCGACTTCCGTAATTCGCAACGCATAGGAGACCAGACTGCCGACGACCGAGCCACGGCCGGGGCCCACGGGAATCCCGACACTGCGCGCGTAGTTGATGAAATCGGCGACGATCAGCATGTAGCCGGAGAAGCCCATCTCGCGGATAACCGGCAATTCGCGATCGAGCCGTTCGCGATACGGTGTCTCGTCAAAGTCGCCGCGCCGCGCATGCAGCTCAGCGAGCCGCTGATCTAGCCCTTCGCGCACATTTTTTTCGAGCTCGGTTTCGAGTTCCTGATCGTTCAGTTCAGGACTGCTCGCGTCCGGTCGATAGATCGGGAAGTGAAATTTGCCCGACTCGAATTCGAAATCGACCTGCTTCGCGATTTCGAGTGTATTGCGGATCTCTTCGGAGTCGGCGCCAAACGCGGCGATCATTTCCTCGGGCGTTTTGACGTAAAGCTCGTCCGTATCAAAGCGCCAACGGGTCTCATCCGCCATCGTCTTGCCGGTCTGGATACAGAGCAGTACTTCGTGCGCCTTGGCGTCATCCCGATGGAGATAATGGCAGTCATTCGTCGCGACCAGCGGGATTCCGGACTTGCGGCCGATCTCGCGCAGCGCCTCGTTCAGCGGACCATGCAGCCCGTTATCCTGCAGTTCCAGGTAGAAGCGACCGGGGAAGGTCTTCGCATACCACTCGGCAGACTCCCGAGCCTTATCGAGACGACCGCCACGCAAGGCGCGGGCGACTTCGCCACTGAGGCATCCCGAGAGCACAATCAGGCCTTCTGAATTTTCAGCCAGGATTTCCTTGTCGATTCGAGGCTTGTAGTAGAGGCCCTCCTGATAGGCCGAGGTCAGCAGGCGGCAGAGGTTCTGATAGCCCTTACGCGACTGCGCCAGCAGAATCAGATGGTAGTTGTTGCCACCTTCAACGTCGTCGCCCTTTTGCGTCTGCGTGCGATCGGTGCGCTTGCCGGGGGCCAGATAGGCCTCACATCCGATAATGGGTTTCACGCCGATCGCGCGGGCCTTGGAATGAAATTCGACCGCGCCAAACATATTGCCGTGATCGGTCATCGCGATCGCCGGCATCCCCGAGGTTTTGACGTGCTCAAACAGCGATCCAATCTTGTTGGCGCCATCGAGCAGGCTGTACTGCGTATGAACGTGCAGGTGTACGAAACTCATCGTGAAACCAGCGGCCTCCCCACTCTCGACCGCCATCATATTACCGTAGCGCGGCTCGCGAGCGCTGTGGATAGGGAGCGATTTTCAACAACTTGGGCGCTCTGGCGGCTGTCGGGTGGATCACGCAGAATCGGGCGATGGCACAGGCTCCACGACAGCAATTCCCGGCGCTCGCGACCCTCGAAGACGGCCCTTTTTCCGCGCTGCTCGGACTCAAAATCGAGGCCGCCGGCGAGGGCGAGGTCGTCGTCCGGATGCCGTTCCATCCACGAATACTCAACTACGGCCCACCCGACGTGCCGATTCATGGCGGAGCAATTTCAACACTCGCGGACTTCGCAGCATGCGCTGCCGTATGGACGATGCCGCAGACGCAGAGCAGCGCCACCATCTCGATGACGGTGAACTACACTGCACCAGGAATCCAGAGCGACCTTCTTGCCGAGGCGGTGGTGCGGCGTGCGGGCAAGCGCGTCGCGAGTATCAACGTCGCGATTCAGGATACGCGCGGCAACCTCGTCGCCGATGCGCTCATCACTTACAAGATTGCCTGAAGAGAGTCGCTAACGGGTTTGCGGCCACAGCCTCATGAGATAGAGAATGCGAGCAAGGATCTTTGAGGAGCGCGCCGATGCTGATTCCGACCACTATCGTAGGTAGCTATCCGCAGCCTGATTGGCTGATTGATCGCGAAGAGCTCAAGAAACGGGTACCGCAGCGCGTTCGGGCCAAAGATCTATGGCGCATCCCCGAGCCGTGGCTGGAGCAAGCCCAGGACGATGCGACGATCCTCGCGATCCGTGAGATGGAACGTGCGGGTGTCGATATCATCTCCGACGGCGAGATGCGTCGCGAGAGCTACTCGAATCGCTTCGCCAATGGTCTCGGCGGGGTCGATAAAGAGCGTCTCGGTAAGGGGCTGAATCGACGAGGTGGCCCCGACGTAGTGCCTCTGGTGTCCGGTCCAATTCGACGTATCGAACCGGTCGAGGTCCGCGATCTGCAGTTTTTGCGCGCCAATACCGATCGCAAGATCAAAATCACGCTGCCGGGTCCCTTCACGATGACCCGTCAGGCCGAGAACACCGTTTATCCTGACGAGGAATCGCTCGCGATGGCCTTCGCGGAGGCAGTGAATCAGGAGGTAAAAGACCTCTTCGCCGCCGGCGCAGACATCGTCCAGTTGGATGAGCCCTACATGGATTCCTTCCCGGACGCAGCCAAGCGCTACGCCGTAAGGGCGATCAATCGTGCGCTCCAAGGAGTCACGGGGACCACCGCCGTGCATCTCTGCTTTGGCTACGGCCATTACGTAAAGAAGAAAGGCGCGCCCTATTCCTTCCTGACCGAACTCAATGACTGCATCGCGAATCAGATCTCGATCGAGGCTGCGCAGCCGCGCCTCGACCTCAGTGTGCTTAAAGACCTTCCAACCAAAACGATTATGCTCGGGGTGCTCGACCTGGGAACCGAGGAGATCGAAACACCCCAAGTAGTCGCCGATCGGTTACAGGCCGCGCTGAAGATTATTCCCGCGGATCGCCTGATTGCCGCGCCGGATTGCGGGATGAAATACCTGCCACCCGCGGTCGCATTCGGTAAACTCACAGCGATGGTCGAGGGCGCCCGTATCGTGCGCGCCGAGCTCTAACCGCCCTCATCAAAAGCAGCACCATTACGCCCAGCCTGAGACCTTTCCGGTCGCAGAATCGGCGACTCTTTGTCATGTTGTTTGACTCTGAGTCACCATTATTTATGTCAGACAGAGATTAACGCGGCATTAGGGAATCCACCCGAATGACTTAGAGTGAGCATCTGAGCAACCCCGTTAGCAGCCGCAAAGGATCTTGTATGGCGTTCTTATCGCCCGATCGAGTGCCCAGACGCATGCTGAAGAGTTGGCGTAGCCTGGTTCGTTGCGCGTGGAAGGGAGCATGGGCGAGAGGTTCGCGATCCAGGCGAGTCGATCGCGGTGGGTATCCTCTCTACCACCGTGACACGACAAACTCCCGTCTAGGCCGAAGTAAAATCTGGTGGTGGAGCAGGATCTTTGGTTTCCGAGGATGGTTTAGGCGCCGACCCATCTCCGCGCACATCGCTCGAGTTCGGCACTTCTACTGGAACAGACTCGGATCTATAGGCGCCGCACCCGAGAGCGAGTCTATTATCTACACTGGCGGGGGGGATGTTTTCATCACGGACGTTTCCGGTCGCGGGGTTCGAGCCGTAATCGGAGGCATCCGTAGCAGAGCATTCGTAGAAGGCAAAGCGGCGGAAAAGAAAAAGCGGCGGCCACTTTAGGGGTGACCGCCGCCTTTTAGTTATTCAGCTTCTAGAGCTTACAGCACGTTGAAGTTGTACTGGAAAGTCGCCAACTCCATGCTCTGGCCCTTGAAGAGACCCAACCCATGGCCCATGTCGCCACCCGTGATCTGGATGGTCTGGAGCTTCAGGAAGTACTTCTTGGTCCAGGGCGGATTCAGCACCAGCGTCGGGAACATCGCGAACGTCGTGCCCTTAGGCTGGTAGATCATCGTCCAGGTCGGTTCGATATCTTCCCAGAACCAGCCCGTGCCGACGCTCGCGAGAGCGTAGACATCGTTCTTGTTGTTCTGAGCCGAGGCCAAGGCACCTACCGGCGTATACTTCGAGTTGTCCATCGTGATCTTGTCGTAGACTTCGAAGAAGGCCGTCAGGTTGCCCGTGCTCGTCAGCCACGGCGCATACGCCTGGTCGATATCCAACGCCGCCATCCAGTTCACCACGTCCGAGTAACGGATCGCGCTGAACGCGAATGGGCTGTTGTCATAGAACTGCTGGTGATTGACG
>DATKML010000047.1:0-78331 GCA_035541875.1 Binataceae bacterium (SeqCode) | reverse complement strand
TCGTCAAGCAGCTGTGGGGCTTCACCAAAGTGCGCTACCGCGGTCTGGCCAAGAACCTGGCCCGCGCGCAGACCATGTTCGCCCTGGCCAATCTCTACCAGGTCCGCAGACAACTGCTCCCCGCAGGGGCCAGCTGTGCGTTGTGAGGAAACTTCGAGCCGTACGCCGTCGCGCGGGCGCTCATCGCCGGACCAATTACTACTCAACTGCCCTTCGTTGAACCTGCTTATTATCACCACTTTCAGCCAATCTTTCCGCTCCCCGACCTGTGCAGAGATTCCCTAGCGGCATTGCCTTGGATAGTGCTGGTAATCTCTATGTGGCAGATATGGAAAGCAACCGCGTGCTCGAATACGACAGTCCCTTGACGACCGGAGTGATTGCTGCAAGCCACGTGTTTGGCCAACAGGGCAACTTTACAACAAGATTTTGCAACGGAGCGGATGCTTCCACAATAAGTGCGGATAGCTTGTGTCTCTATGGCACTAGCGGAACGCTTTCTCTCTCAGGCGTAGCCGTCGACAAATCGGATAACTTGTGGGTTGCTGATCAACAGAACCACCGGATTCTTGAATATGTGAGTCCTCTCACGACTGATACGACAGCCGACTTTGTACTTGGCCAGAATGGAAGCTTCACAGCTAATAGCTGCGACTCAGCGGGGTTTGGCACCGCTCCGAGTAGCGGCACCTTGTGCTATCCAACCGATGTAGCGGTGGATACTTCGGAACGTGTTCTGGTCGCGGATTTCTTTAACAACCGAGTTCTGGCGTTCGATCAAGTTCCGCCTACACCAACTCCTTCGGGCGCAACACCAGAGGCATCACCTACAGCGATGCCGCCGGCCATTTGCCCCACTTCCACGCCTACACCAACCCTAACGCCAACGCCGACTCCCACGGCGACGCCGGTGTCCGCAATGCTTCGAGCTGTTCCTAAATCCCTCATCTTTGCGAGAACGTTCGTCGGCTCGTCAAGCAAAAGCAAGACGATCAAAATTTACAATTTGAAGGGCGAAAATAAGCATCGTAGTGTCCCAGTGCAGATTGAGATGATCTCGAGTGATTCGTCGGCCTTTACTGAGACTAACGACTGTCCTCTTAGTCTAAGTGTTGGGGCGGCTTGCTCGATCTCCGTGACCTTTAAGCCAAATGTCGCAACTCGCCAATCAGGTGCAGTGCTTGTCACCGACAACGCGAAAGGCGAGCCTCAAAGCGTATTTCTTACCGGCTACGGAAAACAGCCGCACTAGAAGAGCTGCAGTGATCTTTCCGGATGTTGGTATTTCACCGATAGTCTAACGTCTGCTGGTGGGAAGGCGGGAGTGCAGGGGACACGATTGGCAAAGAGCAGGTCATCAGGGTTTCGACGGAGATTAGGGATACGTGGAACGCAGGTCGACGCTTAAGTTGCGTTGCGGGCTTCAATCGCAACCGCAGCAGCTGCTGTCCGGGTCTCGACGCCGAGACGCTCAAGGATGTGCTCCATATGCTTCCCGACGGTCAGTCGGCTGATACCTAAAATGATTGCGATCTCCCAATTGGTCTTTCCCAAGGCCACAAAATGCAGCACCTCGGCCTCTCGCTTACTCAGGCCAAGCGTTCTCGTCTGGTGATTGCCGGGCGTGTCGCTTTCTTCTCGGAGAGTAAGCACATAGCCATCACTCTGGATCGCGATTGCGACCTCCAATACCTGGCCATCGTGCTCAACCCTCAAGGAATGATTTGGTGCGGCTGCGCCTCTTAAGCTAAGCAATCTGGCTCTTTCATTATCGGCGAATCGCATGACCCTGGCGGGCAGCGAATCGTCTGAGGCCTCTTCTTCGAAATACGTTAGTATTAATCGTTGCGCTGTATGATTCTGGGTCAATATCCTGCCCTGAAGATCTGCCGTCACAACAGCGTGCCACGTCATTGCTCTATCTTTGCGCTGCAGCGGGCGAGGCTGTCTTGGGGCTATTCCCGTTTCTGCGCTTAGCGATTTCGTTATGGACACCATATGGGGCATGCTCCGGCAAAGTTGCAGTTATGAAGCTCTAAACACTTCCAATGAAGCATAAAGATGCTTAGACACCCAGTCTGGCTGGCTCGAAGACGGCTTAATCAACCAGAACACAGGACGATTTGCGAATTCCCATAGTACGAATCCAATCTGGACAGCTATTTACTAGACAGTTATGCAGAGGTTGTCTTAAAATGTTTATTCAGTTTTTATTCAAACTCGTTTGCTAGAAAATGCCTGATCGCCCAGAGCTGGTCTTTCCTCCATTTCTTCTCGATCGGAGTAACGCGCAGCTCTGGCGACATCGAGAGAAGCTCTACTTAAGGCGAAAAACCTTTGAGTTGCTGGTCTACATGGCGGATCGTGCCGGGCAATTGGTAACCAAGGAGCAGTTGCTGGATGCGATTTGGCCTGATGTCGTAGTGAGCGACTCCCTTCCCGCGGTCTGCGTCGCTGAGCTGCGCAAAGCTATGGGCGACTCGGCCAGATCCCCAAAGATCATAGAAACGGTTCCAAGACGGGGGTATCGGTTTGTAGCGTCGCTTACGCTCCCGTCGCCTGGCGCTAGGACTCCAGATTCGCCAAGAAGGCATTCCGAGCAAGTTGTTGTCGGCCGCGAATCTGAGCTTGAACAGATGCGGGCTTGTTACGAACGCGCGCTGCAGGGTCAACGCGCTGTTCTCTTTTTGTCGGGCGAGGCAGGGATCGGAAAAACGGTTTTGCTCCGTTCGTTCCTAGACGCTCTTTCGGCAGGCGCGATGTATATCGCTGAAGGTCAATGTATAGAGCAATACGGCGCCGGCGAACCCTATATGCCAGTGCTGGAGGCATTGAACAGGCTTTGTCATCAAACGGAAAATAACCGGGTCCTCTTGGTACTTAAGCAACATGCGCCAACCTGGCTCAAGCAGATGCCATCCCTAATCAGTGCCGACGAACAGGACAAAGCGGGCCGTGCGGATGATACGCCGACTCGATTGCGGATGCTCCGCGAAATGACTCAGGCGCTTGAGGTACTAACGCTTGAACGACCAGTAATTTTGGCGATCGAAGACTTGCAGTGGAGCGATTTCTCGACCCTGGAGTTAATCGCAATGATCGCTCGAAGGTCGGATCCTGCTCGCCTTTTGGTGATCGGCACCTATCGCACCGCGGAACTAAGGGCGAAAGATCGCCATCCCCTGAGGTCGATGAAAGACGAGCTCGACCTTCATCAGTGTTGTGAAGAAATACGTCCGTCACTGCTTAGCGCACATGAGATCGGAGAATATTTGGAGAACCGCTTCGCGGATGAACGTCCGCATTCTTTGGAAGCCGTCGCGCATGCAATCCACCAACGAACCGAGGGCAATCCGCTCTTCATGGTGAACATGGTGAACCTCTTGTCGGCGCTAGGGACTTCGGACCTGCTAGCAGGACAATTGGAGGTGCCACCCAGTCTTCAACGGTTGATCGAGCGCAACTTGGAAAGGCTTGAAGCTGCAGATCAGCGCCTCCTAGAAGCTGCTAGCGTTGTTGGGATGGAGTTTTGCGGTGCCGGCCTCGCAGCGGTGCTACTACAGGAAGTGGGTGAAGTAGAAGGCTCCTTGGCGCGGCTCGCCCGAAGCGAGGATTTCATCCAACCGTCAGGTATCGCCAATTGGCCAGACGGAGCGGTCTCGAGCAGCTTCCGCTTCAAACATGCCTTATATGGCGAGGTGCTTTACAGCCGTGTTCCGATTAGCCAGCGAATTGAGTTTCATCGTCGCATAGCTGAACGGCAGGAGGAGGCATTCGGCGAAGGTATAGACGAAATCGCTGCTGAGCTAGCACACCACTACAACTGCGCAAGGCAGAACGCCAAAGCACTCCATTTCTTCGAAGCTGCAGGGCGTCACGCCTTGAGTCGCTCAGCAAGCAACGAAGCAATAGCTCATTTTAGGGCGGCGCTAGGAATCGTAGACATCCTGCCAGCAGGCCGTGAGCGGGCTCGGCAGGAACTCAAACTGTACAATTATTTACAGGCACCTTTGATCGCCACTACCGGCTACACATCAGCAGAAGTGGAGCGTGCTTCCAACAAAGCTCGACAAATATGCGAGACGCTGGGAGAAACCGAAAAGCGAGCGGTACCTGCAACGCTCGGTGGATTAATATCGGTTTACTTCAATCGTGGACAGTTACGCTTGGCGCTCGAGATTGCAGAACGGTTGCTACACTTCGCCGAACGCACACACGACTCTCCGAATACGCTGTGGGCACACTACTCCATGGGCATCATTTTCTCGGACCTAGGAGAAAACGAGGCCGCTTACGAGCACCTGGAGCAATGCATTGCTCTTTACGATCGCTCGAGATCCGGCCGCTATGGCTTTATCCAAGATCCTGGTCCAACGGCGCTTCTTCTTGCTGCCGTGGTTCTTCATAGGTTGGGTAGCTTCGATCGGGCCCTAGCAAAAACAGCCGAAGGACTTGCATTAGCTCGAGAGTTGGCCCATCCATACACGCTCTCCTGGGTCCTTGGTTCCGCTGCCGTGCGATTTATGGATATTGGGGATCGCGATAACGCGGAGCGGCTTTGGGAAGAGGAATCTGAACTTTGTACCAGATACGGCTTCGAGGAGTTGCTCGAAGACGCGATGATAGGGCGAGGAGGAATGATGATTAGGAAGGGCCTCTTTGAGGCGGGGATCGCTCTCATCCGTGAAGGCCTTGTCAGCGGAAAAAACCACAGACCTCATGGTCTAGCCTTGTTAGCCGAGGCCTATTGGCATATAGACGAGAGCGAAAAGGGTCTTGAGGCCATTGCGAAAGCACTTGAGAGAGAAAGCAGTTGCGACCGTCGAAACTTTATTCCATGGCTACTTCAGTTGAAAGGTCTATTACTACTGAATCAAAACAATCAAAACCAAGCCATCGCGCGACAGTGCCTTGAAGAAGCAATCCGGGTGGCGCGAACGCAGAACGACAAGGCGCAAGAGCTTGAGACGACTAGTCACCTCGCTCACCTTCTGGAAGACAGCCGTCGATTTGAAGAGGCTCATGCCAGGCTGGCCAAGATATACGGCGAATTCTCTGAAGGTTTCGATACTCCTATACTCCGTGATGCGGCGGCGCTACTTAAGCGCATGGAAGCCTCGGCACTTTCCCGCAACGCATCCTGAACTGATTCAAAATCTTCTTTCGCTGGCAGTCGGCGACGGTCGAAACGGCTCAGAAGAACCGATTCCGAGGAGGCGCCGATGGACGCTGTCTTTGGGACTGCGCCCGCCGATGGAACTAAGCGCTAGGCTGCGATGTCCCAGTGAAAGATTAGCGCTTTCTTTCTATGACCGAGGAATACTCTCGGCCGGCGTCCCTTGAGGAGACATCGCGACCTTGAATGATTGGGCGAGCAAGCGAGCCCAGCGCTTTGGCAAACTTCAGCCAAATGATGCGCTTCGAAGGATGTCGTGCTTCGTGGACCGGCGACCAGATTATTGCTGCGAGATTGCCGCGCCTCTGAGCGCGGTTAAACTCAGCAATCTCGTCGAGATCGGCAAAGTTCCGGCCTGCGAAGCGTGAAGAGCTGCGAGCTTTGCCGCAATCTCCTTCAGCATGCTTCATGGCGATTGGCCGAGAGCAGAGCAGTTGGCTGGCCTGTTCCACGCGACTTCAGACGCACTGCAGTACGCAGCTTAGAATGGGGCTGATGTACCGTGATCCGTCGCTGTAGCGATGGTTGGCTCGCCGCACCAATCGATTTCAGCGACAGCCAAAGGCGATGGAATTAGCCGACTTCGTAGCCGTATTGAACCTCGATGACTTTTGAATTTCGTTCTACGGATTATCGATTCGACGAAAAGAGTGGTGATGCTTGACAGAATCGGACAAATTGTCGGACAATTCAACTTGTTTGAGCTTTTCTGGGAGCTGGCTGGGAGTTAAGTGGCTGATTTAGTTGATTTTTTTGGTGAGCCGTTCGGGACTTGAACCCGAGACCCTGTGATTAAAAGTCACATGCTCTACCGTCTGAGCTAACGGCTCACCGAGGGGATCCGCGGAAGCGCAATTTTTACAGGGATTCGAACCCATTGGAAGCATCGCCAGGGATCTTCGACTCGGGCATTCACATCCTTAAAGGACCTATGCCGTAAGCCCCTCAACGCGATGACGCTATCCGCGGACGGCGCGACTCGATCGATGGGGTTGCCGGGGGTGCTTTGCCGGATATCGTCGTAGTCGGCCTACGCCACAGCGATCCGACCCAATGCTGAAAGCGATCCATATACACATAGACGACTGGCGTGATGTACAACGTCAGGAGCTGCGAGAAGACCAGCCCACCTACCACCGCGATACCGAGTGACCGCCGCTCGTCGGAGCCCGCCCCGAGGCCAATCGCAATCGGCAGCGTGCCCATAAAGGCGGCCATCGTGGTCATCATGATCGGCCTGAAGCGGATGATGCATCCTTCGAAAATTGCATCTGCCGGGCTTTTGCCCTCGGCGCGCTCGGCGTCGAGCGCAAAGTCGATCATCATGATCGCATTCTTCTTCACCAGGCCGATCAGCATGATGATACCGACGAAGGCGAGCAGATCGAGTTCCAGATGAAAAATCATCAGGGAGAGTAGGGCGCCGAAGCCAGCGGCGGGCAATCCCGAAAGAATCGTGATCGGATGGATGAAACTTTCGTAGAGCACGCCGAGCACCAGGTAGATTACCAGAATCGCCATGACGAGCAGCATTCCCAAGTTACCGAGCGAATTCTGAAAAGCCTGAGCGGCACCCGAGAAATCGTAGGTGATGCTTGCTGGTAGCGTTGTCGCGGCCAGATTGCGGACCTTGGCGATAGCGTCGCCGAGTGAAGCGCCCGGCATGATATCAAAGGAGATTGTGACTGACGGAAGCTGGCCCGAGTGATTCACGGAGAGCGGACCCAGCTTGCGCGTAATCTTCGCCACAGTGCTGAGCGGCACGAGCTGATTCGTCGAGGAGCGGACGTAGAGCCGATCGAGCGCGGTCGGATCACCCTGATACTGCGGCTCCAATTCCATGATCACCCAGAACTCGTCGTTGGGCGTATAAATCGTAGAGATTTGCGACGAGCTGTAGGCCAGCGACAACGCTTGTTCGATCGATTGCGCGGTCAGGCCGAGCGCGCTTGCCTTATCGCGATTTACTTCAACAAAGGCCTGCGGATTTTTGATCTGTAGGTCGCTCGTTACCCCTCGCAAACCCGGAACGGCCTGCATCTTCTCAACCAACTTGGTCGAGGCTGCAAACAATTCATTGGTGTCTGGCGATTGCAGCGTCAGCTGATACTGGCTTTCAGTGAAGCGCGCGCCGATTTGAATCGGCGGCGGATTCTGCGCAAAAACAATCAGGCCGGGGATGGAATTGAACTTACCCATCCACTGATTCACGATTTCGTCTACGCTGTACTTGCGTTGCGACCGTGGCACCAGAGACACGAAGATGATGCCGGAGTTGAGCGTCCCACTAGCTCCTGCCGCGCCAACGTGTGAGAAGAAAGTCAGGACATTGGGGTCATTTGCGACCATCTGATTGAGCACTTCCTGATGGGCCTTCATCGCGTCGAACGAAATACCTTCGGCCCCACGCGTGAACATCAGAATCTGACTCGTATCTTCCTGAGGCAGAAACCCTTTCGGGATCACTGAGAAGCCCCATCCCGTGCCGAAAATCGTGATGAGCAGGACCAGCATCGTGAAGCGGCGATGAGTCATCACCCAGGTGAGGCTCGCCCGATAATAGTCGAGCATCCGATCGAAGCCGCGCTCAGTCACCTGGTAGATGCGCCCGTGATGCTGCTCCTTCGGCGGCTTGAGGAAGCGGCTACAGAGCATCGGTGTGAGCGTGAGCGACACGAAGCCCGAAACCAGAATCGCCGCGGCGATCGTGACGGCGAATTCGTGCAGCAGGCGTCCGATGATCCCGCTCATAAAGAGCACCGGGATGAAGACTGCGACCAGCGACAGCGTCATTGAGAGGATCGTGAAAGCGATCTCGCCCGAGCCGTCCAAGGCGGCTTCGAGGACGCCTTTACCCATCTCCATGTGACGCACGATATTTTCGAGCATCACGATCGCGTCATCGACGACGAACCCGACGGAGAGCGTGATCGCCAGCAGCGAGAGGTTGTCGAGGCTGTAGTCCAGGGACCACATCACAGCGAAAGTGCCGATTATCGCCATCGGGAGCGCGAGACTCGGGATAATGGTGGCCGAGAGGTTGCGCAGGAAGAGGAAGATGACCATCACGACCAAGAAGATGGTCAGAAGGAGGGTAAATTCGACGTCGCTGACCGAGGCACGGATAGACTCCGACCGGTCGTAAAGGATCGTCATTTCTACTGAGGCCGGCAGTTCTGCCTGTATCGTCGGGAGTAGCCGCTTGATGTTATCGACGACTTCGACCGTGTTGGTGCCGGGTTGCCGCTGAATCGCAAGAACGATCGCTCGTTGCTGCTTGACCCATCCAGCTATCTTATCGATCTGCACGCTATCCGCGGCTCGACCGATATCGCTGATACGCACGGGGCTGCCGTTACGATAAGCAACGATTAATGGCTGGTACGCAGCCGCGTCCATCAACTGGCCATTGGACTGAACGGTAAAGGCTTCGTGCTTGCCGTAAAGATTGCCCACCGGCAAGTTCACGTTCGCGTTGCGAACCGCGTCGGCCACCTCGTTGATACCGACACCCCGCGATGCCATCGCGAGCGGATCAAGTTGAATCCGCACGGCGTATTTCTGAGAGCCGTAGACCTCGACCTGGGCGACACCGCTGATCATCGAGATACGTTCAGCGAGATTGGTTTCGGCGTATTCGTCCACGCGTGATAGCGGCAGAGTCGTGGAACTCAGCGCTATATAGAGGACCGCTTTGTCGGCAGGATTGACCTTCTGGTACGACGGCGGACTCGGCATGTCGTGCGGAAGGTTCGCTTGTGCGGCCGCGATCTTCGATTGTACGTCCTGAGCTGCGGCGTCGAGATTGCGGGTGAGATCGAATTGCAGTGTGATATTTGTGCCGCCCATCGTGCTCGACGACGTCATCTGGTTCAGGCCGGCGATCGTAGAGAATTGCCGCTCCAGCGGCGTCGCGACCGACGAAGCCATCGTCTCCGGGCTGGCACCGGGCAGATTAGCGCTGACGAGAATCGTCGGGAAATCGACGTTGGGTAAATCACTAACGGGAAGAAAACGATAGGCCGCGAGACCGAAAATGATTATTGCCAGCGAAACCAGCGTCGTCATCACTGGCCGGCGGATAAATGTCTCTGCGAGGTTCATCGATAAAGCTCGATCAGAGCGATTGTTTTAGCGATACCACGGCACCGGGGGCGAGGCGCAACTGCCCATCGGTGACGACCGATTCGCCGGTGTTAAGTCCCCGCTCGACGACCGTATCCTGAGCAACCCGCGGGCCGATCGTAACGGGACGCATCGATACTTTGTGATCGTTCCCTATAACGAACACGTAAGTTCCCTGCTGGTTGGTCTGAATCGCCTCAGAGGGGACGACGACCGCGTCACGAATCTCGCTGATCGTCAGCAGCACATTAACGAACGATCCCGGCCAAAGGTGGCGCTGATCGTTCGGAAACAGTCCCTTCAATAGAATTTCACCGGTCGTCTTATCGACCGTATTGTCGATAAAGCTGAGCGTGCCGCGCTCTGGAGGCGTCTGCGAGTTGGGAATAGCCGCTTCGACGGTCAGCGGATGCTGCTCCAGGTTGGCGCGGACTGCGGTCAGTTCCCGTTCCGGGATCGAAAAATCGACGTAAATCGGCTGGACTTGGGTGATCGTCACGAGCGGCGCGTCGGAGTCGGACTTAATCAAGTCCCCGACATGCGCTTGCAGATTCCCGGTGCGGCCGTCGATCGGGGAGTGAACCTGGGTGTAATCGAGATTGAGCCGCGCTGTTTCGACCGCTGCACGATCTGCCGCAACCGTTGCAGTCCAAGTGCCGGCGCTGGCACGGGCCTGATCATACTGCTCGCGTGAGCCGACGCCTTCTTTCAGCAACGCCGAATAGCGCTCCTCGTCGGTGGCCGCCTGCCGGCTTTGAGCTTGGTCCCGAGCCAGATTCGCTTCGGCGGAGCGCAGTGCCGCTTGCGGAATACGCGAATCCAGGCTGAAGAGCAGTTGGCCCTTGGTGACGAAGTCACCCTCCTTGAAATAGATCGCCTGAAGATGCCCCCCGACGCGGGACTTCACGTAGACGGTCGAATAGGCCTCGACGCTCCCGATCGCACTTATTTGATTCGGTACGGTCTTCTGCGTTGCTTGAGCCGCGAGAACGGGAACCGGCGGCATCCCACCCGCCGGCCCGCGATTGCTGCGGCCACATCCGCTGACTATCACAGCCCCAGCCAGCGCAATACCATAAAGGAAACCAAAGATGGCGCTGGACGGACGCACGACGGTTTGGAATCGAACAGACGACACTGGTTTCAAAACACTTTCGAAGGCCCTATCAGGATATCAGGTCACGCACCGAAAATCTCACGTCGATGGTGGAGCGCCGTCGCGTTTCGGACCGCGCTTCCCCGGGATTGTCGCGAAGATAGCGCCTCGAAATCGTTCCGATGTTCCAGCTTTGGGCAGACGGCAGTCCCGATAGCTGCGTGGCGATGGTCCCGCCCTTGCGTTTGGATGCGCAGACAGGAGCATCGGTCGTGTCTTTAACCAATCGCCTGGCGCGCATCGCTCTCCGAGGTGACTTTCCGCGTGAGTTGGTTCGCCTCTTATCTTCGCTACGGCTGGATCCGTTTGGCGTCGGTGGTCTCGATGCGGATATGGTGGCTGCCTTCGCAGGCCAGAAGGGCGGCGGATGGATGCGCCATGTCTGTCAGGGGCCCGGTGTCACGAGTGCGGAAAGCGGCATCCTCTGCGATAACGCCTATGCTGCCGCGTCGCTACTTCTGTCGCGCACCTTACGGACGGAGCGGCCCTTCATTGTTGCCAGCGAGCCGACCTATGCGATCGTGCGCGAGGCAATCCAGTTGGCCGCGAACTCCGCGCGAACGTCCTAATCGAGGGTGAGGCCGGGGTAGGCAAACGGACGCTGGCAGACCTCATTAATCGCGCGGGCGGCAATGTTGAGGGGCTGCTGGAAGCAGGTCGCTTTCGCAGTGTAGGGACTTTTCTACTCGACCATCTGGCGGAATTGCCGCGCGGTCGATAAGAGCCGCTCGCCGCATTGATGCGTCGTCGCGAATCGCGCTTCATAGCCACATCGCGGTTTGCAGCAAGGCGGATGGTCGAAAAAAGAACCTTAGCGCCGATACTGATGCGCCAGTTCGAACTGACTATCGCCATTCCACCTCTCAATCGCCGCCGCACCGATCTCGATATCCTCGCGCGCCATTTCCTGCGCGAG
Source organism: Binataceae bacterium (SeqCode) (assembly GCA_035541875.1). Lineage (GTDB taxonomy): Bacteria > Desulfobacterota > Binatia > Binatales > Binataceae > JAJPHI01. The sequence goes on along the minus strand of DATKML010000047.1, from coordinate 66,958 downwards.
GCTAATCCGAGGCTTCAACTCGACTCGAGCGCGCAGATGGCGATTTATCGCTATCGCTTCGCCGGCAATGTGCGTGAGTTACGAAACATGATGCTTCGAATTGCGATCAGCGAGAGCGATGGCTCCCCTCGTGTTTGGATCGAGCACGTATCGAGAGCCATCTGGAGACCTGCTTCGAACCGGCGGCTCTACTGTTTGCCGTCTGGTCGAGACCTCTGGCCGAGGAAATCCCGCGGCTTCGGCTCATATCATTGACTGATAACAGGCCTGATCGGCATCGTTGCCTTGACGATAACCGCCGTTCCACCAACACGAAATTGGTCGGACGCTGACCAAACCATTCACGCGGGTCGGACTCGCCCGCCAACTATGAGCCCGTCTTTCTATTCCTAAGATTTTCCGCGACTCATCTCGTCTAGTTCCTCGACAAGCTCATCCAATGCTCCGTTGATATCGAAGGCGTATCGTCGAGCCTGATCGAAGAGGTCTTTCATATTGGTGAAGCCACCCTTTTCTGCCGGGTAACTGCTCAATTCCTGAATTACCAGTCCTTCACCATTAGAAATCGTAAGGTTGAAACTCTCCGGAGAGCCTTCAATTTCCGGCGCACGGGAAATCGACACGGTGTAATCGGGCAACTTGAGGCCGAGTAAATTCGGATCCGCGCTCGGCTCCCAATGCAACTCCTTCGCCCGTGTCTTTGCGTAGATCTTGTTGATGACGGAGATAAGCTTTTTGTCTTCCGGGGAGAGGTCACCCATGGGGTCGAAGGATTCCTTTCGTGCGACGCGCCTTTAATTCACCGTCGCAATTTATGTCGGTTCTACTGGCCTAGCCTGGACTTCAGTTCATCAAGCAACAGATCGATTTTTTGATCGCGCTCGAGCGCTCCCAGCCGATCGTAGGCATCGTCGAAAGCCATCTCGGCGATTGCCTGACCGAAAACCTCGTTACGCGTTACTTTCGCACTCATCCGATCGAGGATTCGGTCCCCGCCTTGAGGATCCTGTTGTGCCGTCGCGGCCCGACGGGAGCCGCGGGAGCGCCGATCGCGCACGATCAACATATCGACCTTGGCACGCGCTTCTTGAAGTTTCGTTTCGAGTTGGCGCAAGGCCGACTTGAGGTACTCCACCTGATGCTCTTGCTCGGCGATTTGCGTTTCGTAGTTCTCACTCAATTGTTGATCGGTAAGTGCATGGCGCAGAGCCACGCGGGCAAGGCTCTCTTCATTTTTGGAGACGGCCAACTCGGCCTTACGCATCCACTCGCCATGTTTCGACTCGTGATCGCGCTTCTTTTTTTCAAGCAAATGGAGGTCGGCCAGGGCCAAGGCGACCTGCGTTTTGACCTGGATAAACTGATTCTCCATGTCGAGGATAACCTGCTTGAGCATCTTCTCGGGATTCTCCGCGCGGTCGATCAGGTCGTTGAGGTTCGCTCGGAGCAAGGTCGAAACTCTTTGTAACAATGCCATAGCTATACTCCTGCTAAAGCGTCGATTGGCGACTCATGATTTGGCCTTGCCGTCAGTACCCATCGAGGGCGGGTCGTTGGGCGATTTGGGCCTATCCCCAATCGTTCGAATCTTCCCGAGCAATTCCGACATCTGCATACCTGAGAGCGATTCGAACAGTGCCGGCACCTGTGCCGCCATCTGCGTCAGATCCCCCGTCAGCTTATGCATCCCGGAAGCATTGCCATCGCCGGTCGAAACGATCGTGATGCGATCGACCTTGGCCAGCGGACTTGCGAGGGCCTTCACCACCTCAGGCAATCCAGTAATCAATTTATCGACGACTGCCGCCTGGTTGTACTCCTGATAGGCTTCGGCTTTGACGTTCATCGCGCGTGCTTCGGCGTCACCTTTCTTAAAGATAATCTCCGCTTCAGCATCACCCTGCGCACGGATTGCCGAGGCTCGGCCCTCAGCTTCGACCATCGTCCGCGAGCGCTCCGCCTCCGCCAGGGTCTGAATCCGTTGGCGCTCGATCTCCGCTTGCTTTAGAACGGTGGCGATCAGTTCCTTCTCGCGCCGCGCGATCTCAGCTTCCTGCACTTTGACCTGTTGTTCCTTCTCGACCTGTTGAACTTTAACCGCTTCGGCGATCACCTGCTGCTGCATCACGTTGGACTGGATTTCGTAGGCCTTGTCGGCTTGCGCCTGCTGTCGCTTCACCATCTCCACATACGAAGCCTTCTTGACGTCAAGGTCGCGCTGGGCTTCCGCTTGCCGCGCGAGGGAAGCAGTTTCCGCTGCCACCCGTTCCTGGTCGGATTGAGCCTTGGCAACGGCCGATTCGCGCGTCGCCAGGGCCCGTTTGATCGCGATATCTCGTTCGGCTTCCGCAGCGGCGACGTCCGCATCACGCTTGATACGTGCGATATCGGGGCGACCCATGTTGGTAATGTATTCGTTTTTGTCGCGGACCTCCTTGATGGTGAAGGAAATTACCTCGAGGCCCATCTTGTTCATGTCATCCGCGCAGGTTGAACGCATCCGATCGGCCACCATCTCGGGCTGCTTCACGATTTCTTCGACGGTGAGCTGACCGATAATGCCGCGCAGATGTCCTTCCATCACGAGCCTGATGAGGCCTTCGCGGTCTGATGCTGGCTTGGTCAGAAACTGTTCTGAAGCGGTGAGAATCGACTCCGGATCGGATTTAACCTTGATTTGCGCAACGGCTTCCACCGTCACTGCCACACCCTGCTTGGTGTAGAGGTCCTGCTGCGGGGCGACGTCGAAGGACATCAATTCGAGAGATAGTTCCCGGCAACTTTCGATCATCGGGATGATCACGGTTCCGTGACCTTTGATCACGCGGGTGCCACGAAAGCCATACACCACCAGCGCTTCGTGCGGTCCGGCCTTTCGGTAAAGGTTCGCAAACACCACCATCAGGAGCAGTAGAGCAGCTACCGCCGAACCTACGATCACAAACACCGCGACTGGGATCTGAGCCATATTGCCTCCGGCGACTAGGATTTAAGTTTCAGCGCCACTTCGTGGGCCGCAGTATCGGCCGCGAAGTCAGTACCCTTTGCCAATTCGTCCCACGGACGGACGTATGCGATGCCATGCTCGTAGCGGATGATGACCACTTCGGCACCGCGAGCGAGTGGTTCTCCGGTTTCGTTGCGAGCGCCACAAGTGTTGCGGCTCCCCGCTTGAGAGAAAGTGATCTCGCCCGTACCACCAGCTCCAATCGGGCTGGTGACGCGCGCGAGCACGCCGATCCGGTTGTAGTCAGCCGGGTCGAGTTCGCGCTCGTGTGCGAGAAGAAATTTGACCACGAACCAAAAGATGATCGTCGCACCGATCCCACCCGACAGGATCGAGAAGCTGAGGACTATCGCAACTACAAAAGTCGAGTAGAGGGTCAGGAGATAGCCGGCTGCACCGAACCAAGTCAGAAACGCCGTCACGGTAGCAAAGTTGATATGCGGCATACCCGCGCGGTTCAGCACCGAAGGGGCCATGCCCGGATGAGTAGGGAGGCCGCTGCCGTGCGGAAGATGGAGATGCAGGTGAAGGAGGTGGAAGCTCCCGCCGATACAGGCCAAAACGCTCAGGCTCATCCCGATGAGAAAGCAGATCAGGTAGAACATCGCCCAGGTCATTAGCGTCCTGCCTCCTCGTTAGTTCCTTTACGAACAACGCGGGGTGTCGCATTGAGTTCAGGTCTAAGCACATCCGCCAGACGCTCAACTAACCCCGGCGTTTCGAGCATCGCTTCCAGCAGCAGCAGGCATTTACGCCGATCCGGATGATGGGCCAGGCGCATCATCGCACGGCTCAGTTCCCGATCGCGAGCGAATTGCTCGGCCCCTTCGATTAGCCATCGATCGAGCCGTCCGCCGCTCGCTCGCAGATCGCTGGTCAGTTCGGAGTGAAAGCCCTCCGGATCATCGACGAGATATCCGGGATGAACTCGGAAGAAGCGCGCAAGCATCAGGCGCGAAGCGTTGGTGAGATGACGTCGCACGCCACTTTCAATCTGCGAGATGTAGGACTGGCTCAGGCCTTTGCCGAACTCTCGCTTCAGCGCAACGGCCAGTTCGTATTGGGTTATTTCCCGACCGCTTCCGCGGAGAGCCCCTTCAACTACTCGTAGATAGCGTAACTTCTCACCTAGAGTCATATTGCTGATTGCAATTCTAATATTGCGATTAGTTATGTCAAGGATCGAAAACATGACCCCCCAAGGGAACAAAACCCTGCGGCGGCCGGGAATGGGTCAGGTTTGTCCGTTACTTGGTCAGGGTCTACAATTTCGATTGATAGCTACGTTCGTTTCGAGGGTGCCTATCCAAGTCAGTTCGCAGGAGTAAATCCCATGAAAGCAGCGGTTATGGAGGCGGTGCGCAAGCCTCTCGTCGTCAAAGAGATGCCCGATCCGAAGTGTCCCTCCGACGGCGTTATTTTGCGCTCTGAGGCTGAAGGTATCTGCCGTTCGGACTGGCATGCCTGGTCCGGCGATTGGAGCTGGATCGGACTGGTGCCGATGATGCCGCTGGTGATGGGCCACGAGTTCTGCGGCGTAATCGAAGAAGTCGGCAAGGATGTACGGAACTTTCGCAAGGGCGATCGCGTGCTGGTGCCCTTCAGCCAAGGCGACGGTATCTGCGAATATTGCCGCAACGGCCAATCGCATATCTGCGTGAATCCGATGACACCGGGCTTTTCCTACTGGGGCGGCTATGGCCGTTACGTCGGTATTCCGAAGGCCGACATGAACCTTGTGCCGATGCCGGATGACGTCGGCTTTATCGAAGGTGCGGCGATGGGTTGCCGTTTTATGACGTCGTATCACGGCGTGGTCGATCGTGCGCAAGTGCGTCCGGGTGAATGGGTCGCTGTTCACGGATGCGGCGGAATCGGACTGTCGGCGATACATATCGCAGCAGCTATCGGAGCGAATGTGATCGCGGTCGACCTCGACGATCGCAAACTGGAGCTGGCCAGGAAGGTGGGCGCACAACACGTCATCAATGCGCGGCAGGTCGAAGATCCGGCGATGGCGGTGTTCGATATCTCGAAGGGCGGCGCACACGTTTCGATCGACGCGCTTGGTATCGCAACGACTTGCCGTAACTCGATCCGGAGTCTGCGCAAGCAGGGCCGGTCCCTTCAAATCGGACTCACGACTTCAGCTGAGAAGGGCGAAGTGGCCTTGCCGGTCGATCGCATGGTGGTGATGGAGTTGCAGTTGATCGCGTCGCTCGGGATGCCAGCGGTGCGCTATCCCTCGATGCTGCAGATGGTCGAGGCGAAGAAGATCAATCCCAGGGCGATGATCACTGAGACTGTTCCTCTTGAAGATGCCGGCCGCGTGCTGGAAGAGATGACGACCTTCCAAAACGTCGGCGTCTCAGTGATCGATAAGTACTGAGGGCAGTCGTTGCAGGACCCTCTGTCCCTCTTGGTTATCGAGAAAAGCCAGCTAGCAGCAACCGTGTTCAGAAACCGCGCCCAAGAGGGGAGAAAGGGAAGAGGTCGAGGAGGTGAGCGGAGGTGTTTGCCAGGGCGTTTTGTGATGCAGCATGGCATTGAGAATGACGAGGAACTTGCGCATGCAGGCGGTGAGCGCGGGCTTGGCGTGCTTACCGTTGGCGCGCAGCCGCAGATAGAAAGTTCTGATAGCGGGATTGCTGCGCACGCCCGCCACGGTCGCCATATACAGGACGCGCCGGACCTGGGCGCGTCCACCCCAGATACAACGACTGCCGCGCATGCTGCCACTGTTTCCGTGCTGAACAGCAGCATCAGCAACAGAGCAGGGGCAAATCCGAGAACAGAGTAACGGCGGAGGCTACCAAGGTTTTTTAGTGATGACATTGAGTTCCTTATGACTAGGCCTCGACTGTTTGGTTTGTTTGAGTTAAATCACTTTAACTGCCTACAGGCTTCGAGTCTCTTCCTCGCCGTACTGCTGATCGACTGAAGCAATATGGACCCGCCCAATAAAGATGCCCATCCCGATAGTCTCGTTGATGTAATAGTCATGCTGCGGCGTGACTTCGAGGTCGACTTCCTCATGATTGCCCGGATCGGCGTAGGACGATGTGCAGCCGACGTGCCCCGGATCCACCGAAAATGTATGGTATGAGCCTGGGCGCAAAGCGACTGTGTATCCGGCGCAAACTATCTTAGGAGTCAGGGCGCTCCCGGCTAAGGCAGCAGGACGGTAAAGATAAACCACCGCTTTGCCCGGAGTGACCGCCGCCTTCTCATACGGAGTTCCTGCACTGGTCGCGCACCCCGTTAGAACTGCAGATAAGGACAGGAGGACCGCGTTTCTTCGCCTATTCATAGTGCTGCTCCACTAGTTAGATCGCAATGTCGGCTGCATAGGTTTCGTACTTGCAGCTGGCGAGGCATGAGCGTTCGGAAGTGCTGGTGGTATTTCCGTCGCGTTAGTGTCCCTTTGGTTCGCGTGCGAGGCGGAGGATGTAAGTTGGCCCGTGGTTGGCTCGGAGAGGGACGCGGTCGTCTTATCACTCGTCTGCGCGACAAGGACTACGCTCAGAGTATCTCTTGAAAGCTTTTTGGCCGCGCCACTGTTTTTGTCTGCGATTGCGCCTGCGATTCCTCTCAACAGGATATTGCCCCAAACCCAACCTGATTCCGTTGGTGCCAGCCGCTCGGTCTGATCGATGTAGCCGTCTTTGTGGAAGAGAAGCGAATGTTGATCGCCGCGACTGAGTTCAATCATTGCCGGCGTTGTGACGATTCTCCCGCCGTCTACGGTCACCTGCGCTCCATCAGGGGTCGAACTCAGGCGAACGTTTTCGGTAGTCCCGTTAATAAGCGTGGCGCATCCGCTTAGCGCCCGTAGCCCTGTGCCAATGACCTGGGATTCGCAAGAAATCGGTATCCGCAACATCGAGCATGTCCTCCCCCCGCGTTCACGTGCTAACAGTGCAATTTGTCGGTGGGACTACTAGCGGAAAACTCGCAACCCTTGATGACGATAAAAGGCGTCAGTCGCGAAATGCCTCAGTATGTCGTTGGTTGCCGCAGTCTTTTCCCTTGGCGCATCCCGTGCGAACATACGCCGGATGAAGGCTACGATTATCGAGAAACCCGGTGATGAATCTGTTCTGAAGATCGGTGAGGCGCCCGACCCGACTCCCGGCCCCGCCGATCTGCTAATCAAGGTGCGTCACGCCGGATTGAATCGTGCCGATATCATGCAGCGGCAGGGCTACTATCCGCCGCCGCCCGGTGCGTCGCCGATTCTGGGACTCGAGTGCGCCGGTGAAGTTATCGGCGTCGGCAGTGCGGTGTCCGGATGGAAGGTTGGGGATCGTGCGATGGCTCTGCTCGCCGGCGGGGGCTATGCCGAAAAGGTCGCGGTCCATTACGGATCCGCGATGCACGTTCCTTCCTCGATCAGTGATGAAGAGGCAGCCGCCATTCCCGAGGTTTTTCTGACGGCCTTTCTCAATCTTTTCATGCTGGGGGAAATCAAAGCGGGCGAGTCCGCGCTGATTCATGGCGGCGGCAGTGGGGTAGGGACCGCCTCGATTCAACTTCTGCGCGAAGCCGGTGCGCGCTCGATCGTTACTGCCGGATCGGATGCCAAGTGCGAGCAATGCCTTAAGCTCGGCGCGGATGTTGCCATCAACTATGGGTCGGGTCCCTTCGCACCCAAGGTCAAGGCGGCCACCAGCGATCGTGGCGCAGACTTAATCCTCGACAGTATCGGCGCTGCCTACCTCGGTCAGAATCTGGAGGCGCTGGCGCACGGCGGACGTCTGGTTCTAATCGGCCTGATGAAGGGCGCCAAGACCGAAATCGATCTGACAGCCGTTCTCCGGCGTCATCTGCGGATCCTCGGTTCCACGCTCCGACCACGCTCAACAGAGGAGAAGGCGGGTATCGTGAAGGCCTTTAGCGATCGCTTCGGTGCGGCGCTCGAAGCCGGTCGCCTCCGTCCGCCAATCCATCGGATGCTCGACTTGGCCGACGCGCCCGAAGCCCATCGGATGATGCAGGCTAGTCAGCATTTTGGAAAGATCGTTTTAAAGGTGAGCTGATCGCGGTCTTGGACCCGACAAAAAGATCATAGCGTTAAGCCTGACCGGGGCGTAGTTTTGGCAAAGCCTGCCGTGGCGTTTGAACCGTCGTGGCGGGGTGGGGTGGTCGAAGGGAAGGTCATGCAGCGGCTGGGGTCCGCTTTCTCACTACGCGTTCGTCTCCTATTCGCGCTTGCGTTTTTTATCGTGTGGCGCGTTGATGATCTGTTGGTCGATTTCATTGTTGGAACCCGCTTTTGGGCAGCGTTGCCTCTCAGTTCGATAGGCCCTTCGATTACGCAAGGGCTGGCGACAATTCACAATCTTCTAGTCGATGGGTTTTCCGACCTGGGCATTGCGATTGCTGGCGCGTTCAATGCCCTTCCGGCGGCGGTTCGCGATGTGATTCCCACCAATGCCCTGAGCCGTCTGGCACTACGCTTGGTTTCGTTCTTCAGTTGGGACGCGATAGGCAGCTTTGGTGCGATTTTGTTGCGTCTTGCCGGTTTGGCCCTGCGCTTTTTGGTCACACTGAATATCGCCGGATTTATCTACAATCTGAGCCGGATCGCTAAACGCTACATCACAATGGCCCTTATGCTTCCGGTGCGCTTCTATTCGGAGCGCGAGTCGGAAGAGGAGTCATCCGCCGCACCCAATAACGGGTCGCTGAAGCTTATCGGGATGCAGCGGGCGGGACAGACGCGGCGGCGCGAGTACGTCGAATTCTTTAATAGCCACATCCAGAGGATAGGAATTATCCTCCCCGGGGGCGGTGCTCGTAGCGTTTATCAGGCTGGTGCGCTCAAGGCGATTTACGATTTTCTCGGTCAGTACAACGCGCTCGACAAGGTAAAGATGATCACCGCCACGTCGACCGGGGCGTGGAATGCGATGTTCTGGCTTACCGGCCTGATGGAGGAACCCAAGCCCGGTGGTCCCAGTATCGAGAACTGGTGGAAGCAAACGCAGTTTTCCGATCTCGTTGATTTCCCGTGGTTCTGGATTCCGGGGATCAGTTCATTCCACTATCGACCGGGTCCGTGGCGTGAGCAGTTCAAGCAACTCTTCCGGGATCGCATTGATCCTATCTTTGCTCCGTCGCCCAAGATTCATCTCTACTTCACTCGGACCGATATTCGTCTGTCAGCACTCGGCTATTCGACTAACTGGAGTGGCGTCAAACAGGTGGTCGAAAAGCTCGGTGTCGATAAGCAGGACAATTATCGTTTTATCGATGTGATCGAGAATGACGGCGAACAGCTTCAGCGCTTAACCGACGCGATTTTCGCTTCACTCGGGCAGGCGCCGCTCTTACCGGGGAAGATTCAGGGGGCGTTCTTTGAGGATGGCGATGTGCTCGATCCCGTCCCGATGCGGTTTGCGGTGCCGATCGAGAGTTGTGATCTGGTCTTTGTGCTTCCCAGTAACGGACCTCTTGAGATCGACGGAAACTCGCGCGAACAGCGGATGAGACGCATCGCTCACTTGCAACGTGCGGCGCTTGAGCGCGTTTCACTGAAAAATGCCGATACGATCAATCGTATGGTCGAGCGCTTCGAACGCTTGCAGTTCGGCGCGGATACGATCGCCTCTAGTGAAAATGTTTTCGGGCTGGCCGAGGATGCGATTCACGGCATCAAAGAAGAGATCGAAGAGTTTGGCCGAGCCTATAAACGGCTCTACGTCTTTACGGCGACACCTACCGGCAACATGAAGATTGCGAGCACTGGCTATGGTCAGAGCGACTACTCTGCGGCTGCTTTCGATCTGATGTACAAGCAGACCTCAGACGAACTGCAGCACCGCTTCTTTGAAGATATCGAGCCGGAAGACTCGCAGATGGTGATGGTCGATGGTGTGCAGACAGGCGATGCGGGGAATCCGGCGCGCCCGTCCTATCGCCGCACCGCGCATCTGTGAGGCGTCTCTTAAAGTCGCTTCACTCGGGCAGCCAAACCGGGCTGCTGCCGAAGAGGTGATCGACAAACCCGATGTGCCAAGCGAGTACCAGACCAAAACCAAAGCTAAAAAGTGCTGTTCCAGTGGCGATCACGTGTTGCCATCGCTCCACGCGTGAAGCCGCCCAAACCACCGGCATCGCGATCATCATTGTAATGAAGCCCATCCCAAGCATCGTTCCGACGCAAAAGACAGCTAGATAAGCCATCGCCCATCCCGCGCTTTGGATCGTGCTGAGAACGAGTAGTGCGATAGCCGCGCTACCTGCCAATCCGTGGGTGAGGCCCACCCCAAGCGATTTTAGCTGCCGACGGCGCCCCGAAAGAGCGCCAGCCGTAACTCGATGATCATAGTGCGCGTGAGGCGCGGTGTGCAGTGCATCATCGGAGTGGGCATGCGAATGGCTGTGAGTCAGCGAGCCGTGGGAATGGAGATGGGAATGCACGACCGGGGGTGGTTGCTCGGCCGATGCCGATCGTAAACCTATCCGCTGCAACATGGAGAGCGCCAGGTTGCGAGCCGCCCGCGCGCCCAAGCCGACCAAAACGAGCGCAACCGCAAATTCCATCGCAAGTCCAAGACGCACCGGAATCGCTACGCGACAGAAGATGATGAGAGCGCCGACGATTAGCACGGTCGCGGAATGGCCAACACCCCAAAGCAGCCCGATTCTCACGGCGCCAGTTACTTTGCGTTCCTGACTGACGAAGGTGGTGACCGCAACGACGTGGTCGGAGTCGGTTGCATGCCGCATCCCGAGCATCAGCCCAATCAGGACGAAGCCGAGCGGTTCGGTGAGGTTCAACGCCATGGCGTCCCAGTCTGCGGGGCGTCGCGCTTCGATTCAATCGAAACGCAGCAAAAAGCGATTTGCTACCCGAGGGGCTTTGCTCAATTAGATGGGAGCGGATGTGCTCCCCGATAGGCGAGGGCGACCTCCCGCATCGTCGCGAAGGTTACGTCGCCGGCTTTGCGCATGTGATCGATAAGCCGCTCGAGCATCAGGAGTCGATGGCCACGACCGATCGCTTGCGGATGCATCGTGAGGGTATACACCCCCGAGCCGAGCCGATCGTGGAGATAATCGAAGTCGCCGGCCCAAATCTCGTAAACCTGCGATGGTGACGCCAAGCCCTGATTCACGCCGCCGCTGTGGAAGAAGTATTCGAAGATCGGGAAGTCATCGAGGCCCCAGGTAAAAGGAATCTCGACCAGACTAACCTCCCGCCCCCATTCGTAGGGTCCGTCAGCAGGCGCACGATCGCCAATCCGGCAATAATAGGGCGAAAAGTCGTGCCCCATCATGCTGCTGTCGTATAGGAAGTTGTGTTTGAGGAGGCTATCGAGCGTTGTCTGCGTCAGATCGGCGGCTGGTGAGCGGTAACCTACGGGGGTCACTCCGGCGACGCGCTTGAGCGTATCCATCGCGCGTTCGAAATCGAGGATCTCGTCATCGCTGGTTTTGGCGCGATCGTGGAAATAGCCATGATGACCAATCTCGTGACCCGCTGCCGCGATAGCCTCGACCGTTGCCGGGAACGCATCGGCGGTGTGACCCGGAACAAACCAGGTCGAGGGCATTTGCCAATCGCGTAGCATCGCGAGCAGTCGTTGAGCCCCCACGTTGCCGAACTCGCCGCGTGAAATCGCGCTCGGCGATTTCGCGTGAAACGTCCCGATCCATACTGACATCGCATCGAAGTCGAAGGTCAGGCATACGGTTATCTTCTTGCTCATCGCGCGAATCCCCTGTCCCACTTAACTCTTTTTCTCCGCGAGATCACAAGCATCGACGGGTCCCTATCGCGTCGCTACGGATGCATCGCATCGCTCCAATTTGCCCATACGACTGAAAGCGTCGAGTGTCTCGATCGCCCGCCGGTACCTTCCCTTGACAGTGGCTACAAGCGTGTTGTAAGCGGTTGCTCAACTCCGCTAAGGAGCGCATGTGGGCGGCACCATTTTGGGGAGAAAAGGGAAATGGCTCCCGCTCGGGCTCTGTGACGGAGGCGCGATCAGGTCGGCCCTAGTGAGGGGACGAAATGGCCGCATCACGACTTTCTTCGACGAAACTAAAGGCTAGTGGGGTTACGTCTTGAGGTACAAAACTCGCACGCTGGAAAAAGCTTGGGCGATCGGAGGCCTATGCCTCTTGATTCTTGCCTTCGTCGCGGTCGGAGCACGAGCCGATATCGCAGGCGAAAAGACGACGGGAGCGCCGCCGTACTTGAACCTGTTCGGTGTGGCGCTCCGTCCCAACGATGGCGCGATTCTTGCCGTTGGATCGAAAGCTTTGCTGATGACTTCGACCGATCACGGGAAGATCTGGACTCAAGCTACCTTACCGGTCCGTCCGGGCGGTGAGCTCTTTCAGGATGCTGACCTCTACTCGATTCGTTTTGCCCCCGACGGCAAGACGGGCTTCGTAGTGGGTGAAGGCGGCACGGTGTTGCGCACGACTGATGGCGGCAGCACCTGGAAGCGGCTCGACAGTGGTACCACCAAGAGCCTCTTCAAGCTGGCGGTGTTGGATGAAAAGACGGCCTTGGCTGTCGGCAACGACGGGATCATCATCCGCACCGATGACGGCGGCGACCATTGGAAGACGATCAAGAGCCCGAAAGATATCGTGCTCTTCGATATCACCTTCACCGATAAGAATACCGGCTGGATTGCGGCCGAGTTCTCGACCGTCTTGAACACGACCGACGGTGGCCAGACGTGGAACCTCGTGACCGGTGGTAACACCGCAGACTTTACGATTGGACCTTACTTCACAATCAATTTCGTCGATCCTCAGCACGCTGTGGTAGGGGGGTTGGCCGGCGAAATGGCAACCTCTGATGACGGCGGTAAGACGTGGAAGCCATCCAAGTTGCCTGATCAGGTCGGCGCTTACGCTTTTGCCGTCGATACCAACAACAAAAAGATGTGGGTGGCCGGTACCGGCGGTCGAACCTTCTCAGAGCCAGAGGGCGGCCAATGGCAGGAGGCCTCACGAGCGACCTTCAATGACATCACGGATATCGCGTTCTCCGGCAACGCAGGCGTGATGGTTGGTCTGAACGGAACGATTCTTCTTACGGATAACGCAGGCGAAAAATGGCAAGCAGTTCAGTAAATCTCGGGTCTTTTAAGGTCGGCGATTTTGTCCTGCGCTTCCGCGTACTCATCGGCGGTATCCTGCTGGCGATTAGCGCGATAGCGGGCTATTACTGCACGCAGGTTAACATCGCCACGAAGTTCGATGATTTCTTTCCAAGCTATCATCCGAACGTTCAGCTCTATCGAAACTGGCATAAGTACGGCGGCGCACAAACGCTGTCGGTCATGGTCCAGGTCAAAGACGGCGATATCTTCAACGAGAAGACGCTGCAGAAGATTCACGATATCCAGGATGACGTCGATAAGCTGCCTGGTGTCGACCACAACGAAGTTTTGTCTCTGGCTTCATATCGCGTCAGCTACTCGGAAGCGTCTCCCGGCTCGCTGCTGATCAAGCCGTTCATGTTCCCTGAGCCGCCAAAGGATCAGGCGGGACGTGACGAACTGCGGCGGCGCGTGCTGGCGAACGTTTCAACGATCTCGCAGCTGGTCAATCCCGACCTGAAGAGCGCCCGTGTCGAGGCATCGTTCAACGAGCTCGGTCTCGATTATCGCGAACTGTTCTTCAAAGTTCAGGATATCGTCAAGAAGTATCAGGACGACAACAACCAGATCTTCGTAGCCGGCGAGCCGATCGTTCGTGGTTATGGCTACTACTACGAACCCAGGGTTAACGTCCTGTTCCTCCTGGCCGTCGCAGTTATGATCTTCATCCTGTGGGCGACCGGTGGTCAGCGCAGCCGATGGTGGGCACCGATTGTGACCGGAACCCTCTCGGCCGTCTGGGGCCTCGGCTTCGTCGGTTGGATGAAGTACGACTTCGATCCGACGATGCTCGTCATACCGTTCATCCTGACAGCACGTGATATGAGCCACGGTATTCAGTGGCAGGGGCGATATCATGACGAGCTTGATCGCTTAGGCGATAAGTTCGCCGCCTGCTCCGCGACAACGGACTTCATGTTGCCGCCGGGCTTCCTGTCGATCATGGCGGACATCAGCGGCATCGTCTTCATCTCCTTCGGCGGTATTCCCGTCCTTCAGCACATTGCCTTGGCCGGAACGATCTGGCTGGCGGGCAGCCTCACGATGGTCTTCATCTTCCAGCCCATCCTGATGAGCTATCTCCCGGTTCCTGAGGTCAAGCACAAGGCCGCAAAAGCGAGCAGCGGACCGAGTCTCGGGCAACGCGGACTCGATTGGTTGGTGCACGTGCCGACGAATCCGGGGACACTCCGCAAAGCCCTGCTAAGTGCGTCGGCACTGTTTCTGGTTTACGGTGTGGTCGCCGGCGTGAAGAGCAAGATCGGTTACGCATCGGCCGGAACACCGCTTTACAAGACCCAATCGAAAGTTAACCAGGACATCATGGCCGTCGGTGCCAAGTTCCCCCTCGAAGAGGGATGGATCGTGCTCACGACCCCGGCCTATCCTGATCCGCTTTCGGTCTTGGGCACACCTACGCTGAAGATGATGGACGACCTCCGCTCCTACCTCTTCAAGGATCCGAAGGTGGCGCAGGTTATCTCGTATACGTCGGCGATCGCGAAGCCGTTCAACGAGCGTTTCCATTACGGCTATCCCAAATTCTTGGCCGTTCCCGATTCGCGCGAATTGTCGGCAAACCTATGGTTCCTCTATCTAAACGGATCGGCGCCGGGCGAACTCGAGCGGTTTATTTCTAACCGTCTCAACGACGACACCAACATCCGCGTCTTGTTGCGGGACCATACTTACGACACGCTAAACAACATCCGCGATGAAATTCAGACCTTCGTCGATGAACGTTTGAATCCAGACCCGATTCTTAACGCACCGAACAACAATGGTCATCGGGTTACCGCGTGGTATCTTGCAGGTATCGCGGGACTCTATCTGGCAGCCAATGACGTTCTGAAGCAGCTCGACTTCCTCAACATCACCTTCGTGTTGGGCGTCGTGTGGCTGTTCTGTGTCGGCGCTTTCCGATCCTTCGTGGCGGGCTTCCTCTTCCTGCTGGCCTGCGTGCTCGCCAACTTCGGTGCGTTCATCTACATGAATGCCCGAGGTATCGGATTAACGATCGATACGATTCCCGTCATCTCGCTCGGTATCGGTCTCGGCGTCGACTACGGCATCTACGCCGTCTCGCGTATCCGCGACGAGGTTATGGCCGGTATGGAGATCGACGACGCTATCGTGCTCGCACTCAGCACGACGGGTGTTGCCGTTTTCAATACCTTCCTCGTCATGATCGGCGGTATCTTCCCGTGGATCTTCTCGCCGCTGCTTTTCCACAGCCAGATGAGCACGCTGCTGATCTTTCTGATGGGTACGAACATGATCGCAGGATGTCTGGTCCTGCCGGCGTATATCTCATGGAGACGGCCGAAGTTCGTCTTCGGTGGCAGTGCGATGCTCAAGGAGCGCGAGCTTAAGGCAGCGGTCTCCTAAGCGGCAAAAGCGGAGCAAACAATACGGCGAGTCGGTAGTCTACGGCTCGCCGTATCTATTTTCGTGGTTAGATTACTTGCAATTATCCGAATGCGGGTTTTTCTGGGATAATGGGAACCTTAAGCAAGGTTCCGGCGTTAGCCATAATTAACAGCAACCAGCGGATTTCCGGCCCGCTTAAGGCAGAGACGATGAGGCAAAAGGATTTTGTAACTGCTTCCCGCAACTGGATGACCTTGATACTTACGGCGGTCGTTATCGCGCCGTTGGCCGGATGCGAGCGACATGCCGGGCACTATAATCCGGCGCTGGCCGGAGCTTTCTTTCCGCTCAAGCCGAGCAGCAGCTGGACCTATCGAATCAACAGCAAGAGCCAGAAGCAGAACTATGTCGTTACCGATAAGGTTGTCGGCATGAAGTATGTTCCTTCGCTCAACGTCACGGGCCAAGTGGTTGAGGAGTTCTACAACCTCGATCGAGGCGGCTCCCGACCTATCGTCTACGTCGTGAAGGATGGCTTCCTCACGCGGTTTTCCGGCATGGAATACAACCGGGACAACATCAAGACCCCGGCATGGGGGCAATCGGAAGACGGTCAGTTCATGCCCGCCTCGATGGCGCCTGATTTTACGTGGAGCAGTACGATATTTCCCTTCGGCCACATGCCCGACTCCTTCGATATCAAGCAGGATCACAAGACGGTTTTCGAAGGCGAGGAGATCGTAGTGCCTGCCGGTCGTTACGACGGCTGCATGCGAATCGATACGATGGCAACCTATGAAGGTGGTGCCTTCGACAAAGGACCGAAGAAGTCCAAGTTGCTTTATCGCGACTGGTACGCGCCCAACGTCGGTTTGGTAAAGACCGAGGTGCTCGAGGGCGGCCCTCAGGGCTCCCAGATGGAGCTCGTCGAGCTGGTGAAATATATCGGCGGCCGCGAGCCGATTAAGCCCGACAACGACTGAACAACTCGCGACGTCTAGCTTGGCGGGAGCGTCGCTTTAGGCTCGCTCGCCTTGGGAGAGCGGGTCGGCGTAACGACGTAATTGATAGCGACGGCTTCGAGGTAGTAGCCGTTGTGGCCGACCTCACCGATTCGCCGGGTGTGCTCCGCCGTCTTGATATACTCGCCCTGTCCTGAATAGACGTCTTTCTGCGTCGCCTCGTTAAGAGTCTCGTTGGGGCTCGCCTGATACAGGAAGCTCTTGATGTCCTGGTGCTGGCTGGTCTTGATGACGATGGCGTCGGCGCCGGTCTCGCAGGCCTTCCGTTGCATCATCGGAATGACGTCTTCCTTGTCATCCTGAAGGTCAGCCCAAACCTCGACGATAGCGACTTCCTTGTAGTTCTCCTGCAGCGGCATCGTCGTAAGTACCGGCATCTTACAGCTCGGAGGGCGGGCCGGATTAACGTAATTGGCCAGTGGTGTGATATTCACCTGCATCGGCACTTTGCCGGGCGTAGAGCATCCGGCTACCAGTGCCAAGCCCAGCAGAGCCTTTGACCAGATGGCCCACTCACGATCGCTTTTCATACCCCTCTCAAGCTGCGCCACATACTTACTCATCGCATTTACATCTTAGCGAAACAGAAGCGGATCGTGGAGTAAGCCGCCGCTTTCCGCACTACTGTTCGCTCGATGCACGGATGCGGTATGATTTTTATATGCGTCTACCGAAGGGCATGTTGTGGGCCGCTTGGTTGGCTTTAGCGATGGTCACGGAGCAGGGATGCTTTGAGGCCGGAGCCACCGGCGGCTACGCCCAGAGCAGTAGCAGCGGCACGATAACATCGAAGAGCGCAACGGCATCCGTTGGCGTGTCACCCACGGGCGCGCCCACTGCTGCAGTTTCATCGAGTCACATCGATACGACTGGTTTTGTTGCCAATCAGAGTGAAAGCCAGGCGCTGACCGAGTACCTGAAGCAAAGGCGACTTCCGCTGGTCGGTGCGCAGGTTCTGCAGGGCCCCGACGGGGAGCGCGCAGTCGTCTTGTACGGCTACGTCGGTTCCGACTTCGGCAAGAGCGATGCTGCCGTGAAGGCAGGGAAGTATCTGAACGATTCGAACGTCGCGATCGATAATCGGATCAAAGTGAAGCCCGAGCTGCTTTCCAGCGGAAGCTCAAGTACGAGTGTGAGTCCGTCGAGCAGCGCACCCACGACGAGCACCGCCGACAACGGAAGCTACCCGGGAGCTGACGCTTACGTCGAGCAGCAGAACGAAGCGCAACAATACGTGCAGCAACAGCAGACAGGTGCGGCGATGACGACGATGACGCCGCTGCTGATGCTCGGGCTGATGGCCTTGAGCGCGGCGTCGGGTGGGACCTTCGCAGTTGGTCCGGGGAACTTCGGCGGAGGATTCGGCGGTGGCTCGTTCGGTCCTCCGCCCAATCCTTATTCAGGGTTCCCCTCGCCGGGATATCCCTCTTCAGGCTATCCGCCACCGGGCTATTCGTCCTTCGGACCATAACGCGTAGAGTCATCAGCGGGCCACGAAGAATAAAGACGGCTCGGGAGTTTATCTCCTGAGCCGTTGTAGTTCAGTTATGGCGCTGTTCGCGGATTACAATCTACTTGAGGAAGCGCTCGAACCACTCGACCGCGAGTCGCGACGACTCGGCGAGCCACTTGCCGGCGTAAATCTCGTAATGCGTGATCGGTAGCACCACGAACTTCTTCGGTTCGCGCGCCCGCTCATACATCTTTTCGTAGCCCTCGATTTTACAAAGATCGTCGTCGCGGGCTCCGATCAACAACAAGGCGCGAGGGGCGATTCGATCGACTATTTCGATCGGCTTGTATTCGAGTGTCTTCTCAATCGTCTCCCACGAAATATCAATCTGTGCCGGTTTGACGTCCTTGAGCGCATCGCCCAGGAAAGCATTGGTCTGTGGGCTGTTCAAAGCATCGAGGGGGCTCAGTCGGTCACCAACCCCTTCGGTGGCGCGGCGCCGGCGATCCTCGGCGACCTTCTTCAGCAGATGGTCCCGCTCGCCGAAGCGACGGGTATCGAGCAGGAAGCGCTCGCCATCGCCAAAGCCGACCTGACCCACGACCGCGCGGATACGATTATCGACCGCAGCAGTGTAGGGTGCGTTCGCGCCGCCGAATGACGTTCCCCACAGCCCGATCCGATCGGGATCGACTTCGGGGAGCGTTTCGAAGTAGCTGATTGCGTTACGGATATCGTCGATCTGTTCGAGCGGAATTAGCCGGCGCCGGGTTCCCTCGCTGCCGCCATAGCCGCGATAATCGAAGGTCATCGCGACAAACCCGGCTTCCGCGAAAGCCTTCGCGTAATCGCCGAGAATCATCGTGCGCACGCCGGTGAAGCCGTGGCATAGCACCATACCGGGTCGTCGTTCGCCGGCTTTGTAGTCGGAAGGCAGGAACAGATCACCTTCCATCTTGGTTCCTTCGCTGAAGAAGTTCACCGTTCTTAGACTCATCGTCTAACCCTCCATTTCAAGTCTCTGAACCTATAAAGGCCACGATATCATTCTGAGGGAGTATGCGACCGAAAAATCCCTGATCCCCTTTTCCATCATGTGTAGACGCCGGGATTCTTCGCTTCGCTCAGAATGACAACACTTCTACATCAAGTAGATTTTACTGCCGAAACCATGTCTAGCGCTCGATTCGCGCGACGCGGCGTTTCCCGACTTCAAGAATCTTGTGATCGCCGGGGACAAACCGGAAGTTTGGATCGTTCACGGTTGCGCCGTCAACGCGCACGGCTCCCTGACTGAGCAGGCGACGCGCCTCGCTGGTCGAGGCTGCAAAGCGTAACTGCTTCATCAGCTCGCAGACCCACATTGCATCGGCCACCTTGAAGACCGGTGCGTCGGCGGGAACCTCGTGACGCTGAAACTTGGTTTCGAAGTATTGCTGCGCGCGTTTGGCGGCGTCGGCATCGTGATACTCAGCGGTGATCGACGCGGCGAGGCGCTTCTTCGCCTCCATCGGATGGAGCGCCCCTGATCTGGCAGCCTCTATCGTTTTGGCATCGGTATCGGTGAGTAGTTCGAGGTACTTGATCATCAGCCGATCGGAAACCGACATCAGTTTGCCGAACATATCTTCGGGCTTGTCGGTCAGACCGACGTAGTTGCCGTAGGACTTCGACATCTTGCGCACGCCGTCGAGTCCTTCGAGCAGCGGCATCGTCATCACGACTTGCGGCGATTGCCCATAGGCGCGTTGGAGTTCGCGTCCAACGAGCATGTTGAATTTCTGATCGGTGCCGCCCATCTCGACGTCGGCCCTGAGCGCGACCGAGTCGTAGCCCTGGATGAGCGGATAAAGGATCTCGTGCAGAAAGAGCGGCTCCTGATTCGCGAGCCGCTTCTCGAAATCGTCTCGTTCGAGCATCCGGGCGACGCTCAGCTTGGCAGCGATCTCGATCAGCTTGCGCGTATCGACCTGGCTCATCCATTCGCTGTTGAAGCGAACTTCGGTCTTGGCCGGATCGAGGATCATCGAGACCTGCTTCTGATAGGTCGCGGCGTTCTCCTTGATCTGATCGGGGGAGAGCGGTTTGCGCGTTTCGGAGCGCCCAGTCGGATCGCCGATCATCGCGGTGAAGTCGCCCACGAGGAAGATCACGGTATGACCGCGGCGCTGAAAATCGCGCATTTTCTTGAGCGTGATCGAGTGACCCAGATGGAGGTCCGGAGCGGTAGGATCCATCCCGAGCTTGATCCGCAGGGGTTTACCCTGCGCCAGTTTCGCTTCGAGTTCCCCGCCCGAGATTACCTCGGCGGCATTGCGCGATAGTTCGGCCGCCTGTTCCTTGGCTTCCTGTTCGTCGAGTGGCAACGCACAAACCTTTCGTGATCGAGGGAAAGATGGCTCAAGAGTAACGGAAAGGGCGAGATTTGTGGAAGCGCGACAAGCCTCTCTTGGAGTTCGGAGTTGAGCTCACGGGAGGCGGAAAAAAGAAAGGCCGCCACGCATACTGGTGACGCTGGGCGGCCCTACTGTCTCAGCTAATAGCGGCTACCGCAGGATCATCATCATGCCTGCGGGGGTGCAGTAGCGCTCGATATCCTCATATTCCTTTGGCACCGAGTCGTCGATCTGAATATCGCGGCCGGGACCGTCGGCGGTGAAGGCGATCGTCGCGTGTGAGGTCTGGAAATCCCACATACCTGCCCAGAACGATCCGATAACGCTGGTCTCGACGCCATTGATAACCTTGGGCGCGGCACCGAGCTGCAGGACCTTCCAGAGCTTCATGTTGGCGTCGTACAGGTCGCTCCAGTTTTCATGCATGAAGACCTTGTCGACGTAGGAAATGCGTTTGCCGTAGCAATAGCCCTTGGCGTCTTGCGGGATACGCCGGATATCGATCACGTAGGTATCGCGCACTTCCCACGGCCCCCACGACGGTTTCGCGAAGCCGAGCGGCATGTCGTACTCACCCGGGAAGGTGCCGTCGGCCGTGGTGATATGGCTGAGTGCGAGCACCTTCTGATCGCGCAGGAAATCGGCCTGAAAATCGGCGATACCACCGTTGAAGCCGCCGCGAGCGTCATCGCGGGTGTAGTCGGTGCCGAAAATCGGCGAGCATCGCGCGCTGGCCGACAGGCGCAGTGTCCGTCGCAGGGACGGGATAAACGCAAAGTCGTCTTCCATCTTCTGGTTGTCCTGCCAGAAGACGGTGAGGTTGGCGAGATATTTCGATTGTTCGGGCGCTTCGAGCATCGCCCATTCGCTGTACCAAGCCCCGCCCGCGTTGGGCTCCGTCAGCGGGTAGCCGGGCGTGTAAATGTGCGAGAGCATCCGGTAAACGTACGCCGTCTTCAAGCAGGTCGAACTGCCGTACTTATCGAGCGCGCAAAGGCTCGCAAGCCCGGTCTCCGGAGTGCCGGCTGCGATTCGTGGCACCGGTCCGTACCATGAATTGGCGAGAATCTTCCATCCCTTGTCCGGGTCGGATGGGTTCGGGAAAGGCATCCCGGCTATATAGTTCTTGAGGTCGTAACGGCCGTCGGGCAGCTTCACCATCTGGGTCTGGCCGCCATACTTCTCGGTCGCTTCCGGATAGCCTGCGGGCAGAGGGAAGATGCGGGTCGGTCCGATATTCATCTCGACGTCCTGCGGCATCTTCCAGAAGTTCGTGCCCTTGAAGAGTTCGATCATCCCGTCGGGCATGAACGCCTGGTACTGCTGCCAGTTGGCCATCGTGATCTTCGTGCCGACTTTGATGCCGTTCTCGTACTCGCGAGCCACCGTCTTAAGCGGAGATCCCCCTGCGGCCGGAGCAGCTGGAGCGAAGGCTGGACTCGGCGCGGCGCTTTGGGCGAAGACTGTCGAAGCAGTTAGAAACGAAAGAGCGGCAGTGGTCGTGCCAAACGCCCTGCTCAGCGCTTTCAAGCCGTTACGGACATCCATGCAAACCCCCGAAAATGGTTACGTTCCCCGCACTGAACGATTGTTCATTGATGGCTCGCTGTCAATACGGGATCCTATGAAGCCCCGGTTTTATTTGGTTTGTAAGGAAAAAATCTGATCGGATGACGATCAGATTTTATCGAGGACCATAACGAGCAGGACCGCCGGTAGATAGATCAGCGACACGAACATCACGCGCCGCGCGGTCGTTAAGCCGCGCACTAAGGCGAAGCTGTAGAAGAGCATAACCGCGCCGAGCACGACGGATGTTACCAGGTAGATCGAGCCTGCGAACTTCATCACTGCCGGAAGGATACCGAAGATCGTCAGCGCGATTGCCGCGATCAGCATCAGCACGCTCGACGGATTACCCCACGGTCGATCTTCCGGCAGGAGCGACAGCCCCGCTCGGGCGTAATCCTGCTGGTAGAGACGCGCTATCGACAGCGAGTGGGGCAGCTGCCAAAGGAACATGATGCCGAATAGCACGAAAGGCTCTGCGGCCAGCGAGTCTCGCGCGGCGGCCCATCCGATCACAGGCGGCAGAGCGCCGGGCACCGCGCCTACTGCATGGCACATCCAGGAGTAACGCTTCATCGGCGTGTAGGCGGCCAGATAGAGCACGGTGATAGTTCCTGTCACCAGCGAAGAGAGCGGATTCACCCCCATCCAGAGATGGGCGATGCCGACGATCGTGGTGATCGTACCGAAGATTAGAGCCTCGAAGGGCGCAACCCGCCCAGCAGGGACCGGGCGATGCCGCGTACGGGTCATCAGCGCGTCGGTATCGCGCTCGAAGTACTGATTCAGCGCCAAGGTGCCACCCGCCGCCAAGGCGACGCCGACGAGCATCTTGATTGCGAGGGCTACATCGAAGTCGGAGCCCGCGCCGAGATAGAAGCCAGCGAGAGCGGTTATCAGAACGAGGGTCAGAACGCGCGGCTTAGCCAGTTCGTAGTAGGCCCCGATACGATCCCGCATCGCGGCCAGATTATTATCGACTGCTAATCCTTGCGAACTCACGCCCGTGCTCCGTGAACCGTGTTTTGGCCGTGCGTCGTAGACTCCGCCGGCCCCTGCGATGCTGCTGACCCGCGCAATCTAGCCGGTTCTGCCCGTTCGAGGGAAGCGCTGACAGCATAGAGGCGAATAGTGAGCAGGAGGCTGGTCGTCAGTACTGCCGCGCCGGTCGCGACGTGTGCCGTTGTGGGGAGCACAGCGCGCCCGCTCCAGATCGTGAAAGCCCCCAGCGTGAGCTGCATCAGTAGCAGCGCTATCAGGCCGAGTGCAGGCTTCCGAATCCAAGGGTCGTTAGGAAAGGAGCCCAGAACTCGCAATGTAGTCGCAAGAATCAGGATAGTGACGACCAGCGCGCCACACCGATGGGCAAAATTAACGATGACGAAGCCGGAATCGAGCGGTGGAACCAGGTGACCGAAGGAGAGCGGGAAATCGGGTATCGAGAGTCCGGCCCCCAGATGGCGCATCAGGGCGCCAATCAGGATTTGCAGGTAGAGAGCGCCGGTCGTAATCCCGGCAAGCTTGGTCAGAGCCTTGCCGTTGGGAGAAGGTGCGTCAGCGATTGCCTCGGTAAAGCGGGGGTTGGTCACGGCGGCAAAAGTAACTATCAGGCAGAAGAAGGCCTGAGCGGTCGCCGCGTGCGTGACAGCGATCGCCAGTGGAAGCTCCAGCAGCACCGTGATACCGCCGAGGATCGCCTGAAAGATCACCAGACCGAAAGCAATTTGTGCAAGCTTTCGTACCCAGGCACGCGGTTCGGCTCGCGTCGCCCAAATCGCCAAGCCCAAAGTCAGAAACGAAACCACACCCGCTGCCACGCGATGGCCATACTCGAAGCGGACACCGCCTTTCAGCTCTGGAATGAGTTTGCCGAAGGCTAACGGCCAATCCGGCACGGCCAAGGCCGAGCCAGTCGATGTCACGAGGCCGCCGATAAAAATCAGACAAAGCGTAGCGCCGGCGCAGAGGCGAGCGTAGCGATGAAGCGCGGGAGGGGTCGTCACAGAGTTTTCGTTATTGTTCGCCATGGAGGTGGGCGGCTCGGCTTAAGCCGAACCGCCCGATAAGTTTAGCTAAATTTGGGATTTGTTCAAATGAAGCTCAACGAATACTTCAAAGATTTTGCGCGACGCCTATGCACATCGCATCCACAGACTTATCCACAGGATCAAACAGCTGCAGCGCTATGAGCATTCGCAGCGGCACGGAAGCGAATCGGCATCCG
Source organism: Binataceae bacterium (SeqCode) (assembly GCA_035541875.1). Taxonomy (GTDB): domain Bacteria; phylum Desulfobacterota; class Binatia; order Binatales; family Binataceae; genus JAJPHI01. The sequence continues at coordinate 42,787 of DATKML010000047.1, read as the reverse complement.
TTTGATACCGCCGATCGTGTTGGAACGCAAACGTTCGATGGGTCCCGCCAGTTCGATATCGGCGAGACGGGTCACGACCTCGTGCAGCATAATCCGCATTTCGAGCCGAGCCAGATTAGCGCCCAGACAGAAATGCTCACCATAGCCAAAGGCGATATGGTCGTTGGGCGTCCGCGTAACATCGAAGCGAGTCGGATTTTCGAACTGTGCTTCATCGCGATTACCGGAAAAATTCCACAGCACGACCTTATCGCCAGCCCGGATTTTTCGTCCCTGAAATTCAATGTCGCGTGTCGCGGTGCGCATGATATGGGTGACCGGCGAGGTCCAGCGCAGGAACTCCTCGATCGCTTCAGGCGCGGCGGTGTTGGCTCGGTACTTCGCGAGCTGATCGGGATTCTCGATCATCGCGAGCATCGCACCCGACATCGCATTACGGGTGGTCTCCTGCCCGCCGAGGATCAGGATAAAGGAGTTCGAGATAATCTCGGGGCGGGAGAGCGGCTCGCCGGACATCGTTCCGTTCACCAGGGCGCTGACGAGATCCTCGCCTGGATTACGGCGGCGCTCTGCAGCCAGGTCAGTGAAAAATTCGGAGGCGCGGCGGAAGGCGTCCATAACAGTTTCGCGTCCTGATCGCCCGCGCGCGTACTCCTGATCGTGGCGACCGATAGCCTCGTTGGTAATCGCGAACATGAGGCCCCAATCCTTGCGATCGATCTCCATCATCTCGCATATAGCTGCGGTGGGCAGCTGCGCGGCGATATCCTGAACGAAGTCGCACTTACCTTCCTCGTTCACAGAATCGATGATGGAGGTGGTAATTGCGCGAATGCGATCAGTAAAGGGTGCTACGGCACGTGGGGTGAAGCGGCGGCTCAGAACCTGCCGCATCTTCGCATGACGTGGCGGGTCAGTCATGATCATCGAATGACCCAGACCGCCGTCCGCGTCATCGCCCTCCGCGAAATGTAGCGTCACGCCGCTTCCGGACTCGAAAGTCTCGGGATCGCGATAGATGGTCTGGAGGTCGTCATAGCGAGTGATCGACCAGAAGCCGCGCCCTGGTCGCTTTTCCTGCCAGTGAACGGGATCTTCCTTGCGAAGTAACGCGAAGGCGCCTTCGACATCTCCGTTAACGAAAAAATCGAGATCGGTTAAATCCAATTGATCGAGGGTCACGCGCTTGGGCCTCCGTTCTTGAGCGTCGCTATAATACCAATTTTAGTGCCTGATAGAATCTTATTGGCGTATCCCCGCAATTTGACTAGAACTCCCAATTGGAGAGACGGCGGAGGCAGATTCGCATGAGCATTGCTGCCCAGACCCTGGCCAAGGCATTTGAGCGCCAGGCAATGAGGTTCGAGAAGCGCTCCTTCCTCACACGCAAGGAAGACAAGCAGTGGCGCGACTATACCTGGAGTGATATCTACGAGCGCGCTCGGCGTTTGCGCACCGGCTTGATCCATCTCGGCATCACCAGCGGCGACCGTATCGCGATTCTGGCGGAGAATTCGCCCGAATGGGTGATTGTTGATCAGGCTGTTCTCGGGATGGGCGGAGTGGTGGTGCCGCTCTACACGACCAGCGGGCCCGAAGAGATGCACCATGTACTGATGGATTCGGGCGCGCGACTGGTCGCGGTCTATGGTGAGCGCTTAATCGAGAAGGTCCAGGGCTTGGGCGATCTGCCCGAGCTTGAGGGTATTCTCGCGATGCATCAGAGGGCAGTGGCCTCTGATGAGGGCCATCACGAGGTCATCACGATCGAGCAACTGAGCGGCTTTGAGCCGACTCGCGCGATCGAAGGCAACAAGGATGACCTCGCGACGCTGATCTATACCTCGGGCACCACCGGCCAATCCAAGGGCGTGATGCTTACTCACGGTAATTTGTTGGCGAACTGTGAGTCGAATTTCACCGCGCTGAATATCACCGAAAATGACCTGCTGCTATCGTTTCTGCCGATAGCTCATTCATTTGAGCGCACCGCCGGTTACTACACGATGATGCTTTCCGGCGGGACGATCGCGTATGCCGAAGGACTCGGTCAGATTGCGCAAAATCTGCTGGAGATCGAGCCGACGCTGGTGCTCGCGGTGCCACGCCTGCTCGAAATGATCTACGACAAGGTCAATCGCACGGTCGAAGAAGCGTCGCGCACCAAAAAGTTTCTCTTTCAAAGCGCGATCAAGACCGGAATGCAGGCGGCGGAATATCGCTTAAGCGGCCGACGGGTGCCGGCGGCGCTGGAACTCAAGATGGCGCTTTATCGTCGCCAGGTCTTTGCCAAAATCAAGGGGATTTTCGGCAGCCGGATGCGCTACCTGATCTCGGGCGGCGCGCCCCTGCCGCAATATATCAACGAATTTTTCACCGCGGCCGAGGTTCCGCTGGTAGAAGGTTACGGGCTAACAGAGGCAGCTCCGGTCGTCGCCTGCAATTTACACGGTCATACGCGGATTGGGACGGTCGGTCGCGCTCTATCTGGTGTGAAGGTGAAAACCGCACCCGATGGCGAACTGCTGGTGCATGGCGACAACGTGATGAAGGGCTATTACAACCAGCCCGAAGACACAGCCGAAGTTCTCGACAGCGAGGGCTGGCTCCATACCGGCGATATCGGCGAGATCGATAGCGATGGTTTTATCAAGATCACCGACCGCAAGAAGGAGATTATCGTTCTCTCGGGCGGCAAGAATATCTCGCCGGCTAAAATCGAAGCCAAGCTGGTGGCTGATCCCTTTATCGCGCAGGCCTGCGTGATCGGCGATCGCCGCAAGCATCTGGCAGCTCTGATCGTGCCCAACTTCGGCCATTTGAAGGAGCAGCATCAGCTGAACCCGCTCGGGCTCGAAGGCCTCGAACACGATGAGATGGTGCGGGAGCCTGCGCTGCAAAGCTTTTTCCTCGAGCGCATCAAACCGATCAACAAAACGCTCTCTGACGTTGAAGCGGTTACCGATCTAATCCTGCTGGAGACGCCCTTCTCGCAAGACAATGGCGAGATGACGCCGACGCTGAAGATCCGTCGCAAGGCGATCCAGGAGCACTATCGCGAGGAGATCGAGTCGCTCTACAACGGAACCCGACGTGCGATTCCCATGCCGCCGCCACCGTCGGTTGATCCTGCGCCTGTGGCTGAATCCCAAGCGGTCGAAACAACTGCTGAGGAGCAGGCCGCTACTCCGATGCCCGGAAGTGAATTCGTGATCGATCGGGGCGATCCGGAGACTCCTGAGCACGTCGAGGTGGTGGCTGAACCGATCGCCACCGCGGATTCGCAAGGGAAAGCGCCGGTCGAGGCAATGGCCCATCAGGCGGATGAGCCGGTCGTCGTCGAAACGACCGCTGAGGAAATTAAGGCGGTTCCGGAAGAACCCGCGCCAGAGGCGGAAGTAGTGTGGCAGCATGCCCCCGATGCGGAGGTTTCGCACGAGGCCGTTTCTGACGCTATCGACGAATCGCTTCATCACAACGGAACGAACGGCACTAGCGGCGCCAACGGGGTGAACGGTACCAACGGCCACGGCTCATACGGTCACGCCGCGTACGAAGAGGTTGTCCTTCCGCCCCATCCGGCATCGTTCGGCGCGAGCCATGAAGTTGTGCTCGAAGCCGGTCAGGTGGTGACGTCGGCCGGTATGGATACGCAGGCGTACGCGGAGCCGACGCTGTCAGCATCCGAGGTTGAGACCGAAGCCTTCGCAGCCGAGCCGCAGGTATCTTATGTCGATTCAGTAATCGAGGCGCCGGCCGCTGAAATCGCGGAACCGGTTGAGGCCGCTACGCCAGTTGAAGTCGAGATACCCGCGGCCGATGAAGTCCCCGTTGAAGCGACTGCATCAGCTGAAATGCCGGTCGCTACAGTTGAGACAACGTCTCCGGAAGCGCCAGCTCCGGCTGAAGCGGTTGAGGCGGAAGAAGAGGAATCCGATGCACCGGATATCGCGGCTGCGCCGTTGCCGTTGGGTATCTTGGCCAACGGACTCCAGCAGATTGCCTTCGTTGTGAAGAACCTCAACAGCGCGCAAAGCTTCTTCTGCGAGCGGATGGGCGTCCCGCGCTTCTTCGTGATGGAAAATTTCGGCGATATGGCGACCGAGAAGACCTTCCGCGGTCGTCCGACCAAGCACAAGTTCAAGGCTGCGATCGGTTATTCCGGGAATACGCAAATCGAGTTGATCGAGCATGTCTCGGGCAACACGACCTACAAGGAATTTCTCGACCGACGCGGCGAGGGGATGCATCACCTCGGGTACTTTATCGAGGACCGCGCCCAGCACGACCAGCTCTACAAAGATTTCGCGTCGCGGCACACGATCGTCCAGAGCGGTCGCTTCGGCGAGACGATTTATACCTACTTCGATACCGAAGCCGCGATCGGCGCGATTATCGAGTTGGTCTATCTCGATCCCGAAGCCAAAGCGATGTTGGATCGGGTGAAGCGCGGCGAATTCTAAGCGACTCCGCAGGAGTGACAGCTCCGCGTAGATCCTCGCTCCGCTTAGTACGACGTAGGGTATCGAGCGCAGCGATAGATCTGGAACAGCGATTCCCCTATTCCGCGTCTGTACATCTCCAGTCAGCCCGTCTACTTTCCATGACTGAGGAACTGCGATGGAGCTCAACTTCGATCAGGTCGCCCACATCGAGGGCGTGGTTAATTACCTTGAGTACAGCGGCAAGCGGCCATTCACCTACATGTATACGCCGCCGCCGGGAGAGCCATTATGCTCGGCCCCGCCGATCAAGCATCGGGTGCCCATTTATGACGGTCGTCAGGTGGCGCGGGACCTGACCCTCGACGGGGCCGGCTTCGCCTTTGTCCATCACGAAACCAAGTTTTCCAATTTTTACGATCCTGCCGAAGTCCAGCGCCTCTACTATCCCGAGGTCGCGAAACTCGTGATGGATTACACCGGCGCGATTCGAGCGCACGTCTTCGATCACAATGTGCGGTGCCAGACCAAGGCCAAAGCGGGAGTTCCCGGTGTGCGCGGTCCGGTCAAATTCGCTCACAACGACTACACGCTCAAGTCGGGACCGCAGCGAGTGCGGGATCTGATGGGTGCCGAGGCCGACGAGTTGCTGAAGCATCGCTACACGCAGATCAACGTATGGCGACCAATCCGCGAGCCCGTCGAAGAGACGCCCTTGGGCGTCTGCGATGCGCGCAGTATGGTGCAGAACGATTTCATCCCGATGGATCTGAGATATGAGGATCGCATCGGCGAGATTTACGTGATCAATTTCAGCCCGCGCCATCGATGGATCTACTTCCCGCGGATGCGCACCAACGAAGTGATCCTGCTTAAAGGCTTTGATTCTGCCTCAGATGGACGGGCGCGCTTCACTGGTCATACCGGCTTCGAAGATACGACGAGCCTTCCCGACGCTCTCGCGCGCGAAAGTATCGAAGCGCGAATGCTGGTGTTCTTCAGGGATTAGAGTCTCGCTACATCAAAATAATCAATTGGGAGGTCGCATATTTTCTGCTCTTGCAAGGAATGGTCGCATTGTCTATGCGACGGGCAAGATTTTGGCTAAGTGAAGGCTAAACTGGCCTAGGCTAAGAAGGAGGTCAAAATGAAAGGAAGAGCTAGAGCGCGGATTTGGGGTGGAGCTCTCGCGGCTGTCGGGTTACTGATTTCAACCAACTCGGTGGTACTGGCAGGTCGTGGCGAGCATGGAGACGGTGGTGGTGGAGGTGCCTTGAGCGATTGCAGCGTGCTAAGTAGTGCCTCGGCTAATCTCAAGAGCGCGCTCAGCGCCGCTCAAGCGGGGACAAATGGCGGCTTGAGCAACCAGATGTGGGGCACTTTAGTGGCGCGCGATGGAACAGTCTGTGCCGTCGCCTTCACTGGTTCCGACGCGGGATCACAATGGCTTCTTAGCCGGGTCATCTCAGCCCAGAAGGCCAACACCGCGAACGGTTTGAGCGTCGCCAGTTTCGCGCTGTCGACCGCGAACCTCTTTTCCGCAGTGAATCCAGGCGGCAGTCTTTACGGGCTGCAGTTCAGCAATCCCGTCGATCCGGAGGTTGCCTATGCTGGAAAGGCAGGAGATTTCGGTACCAGCAAGGATCCGATGATCGGTCGCCGTATCGGCGGAGTGAACGTCTTCGGCGGCGGCCTCGCCCTCTACGACAAGAAGAAAGGCTTTGTCGGAGCTCTCGGTGTAAGCGGCGATACTTCGTGCGCAGACCATAACGTAGCCTGGAGGACCCGTGCGAACTTGGGTCTGGACTTCCTTGCCACCAACGGTGTGGGCGGAGTCGCCGGTGGGACCCGGCCGGACAATATCATCTACGACGTGACCAACGCGCCTAATTTACAAATCGGCACGAGCACGAGTGGTTTTGGCCACGCTCAGTGCACGCCCGACAATGGATCGGTAGCGGACTCGGCGACTCTACCCGCAGTCGAATAGCGTATCAACGGCGCGTTAATCGGGAACGACGGCTGCACCTGGACTTGAAGCACCGAGGCCGATGGGGCATCACTCCATCGGCCTCGGTGTTTCTTATTGGACGAGTTAACTATGCGACGCGGCGCATCAGCTCCAGGATATCGTAGCCCGTGATCGCCTTGCTCTTCTCGGACCATTCTTTGAGTTCGGACTGAGAGACCATCCCGGCCTGCGCTCCCTTCGCGAGGTCCATCAGCGCTATCTTGATCGTCGCCTCGTCGATCATCTCGCCGCTCTTGGGATCGGCCATCGAGCCGCCCCCCTTCTCGTGGTAGAGCTTGATCACACGGCGAGCTTCTTCGACCTGCTCTTTGTTCGGGGTGTAGCACTCATTGCAGATTGGCGCCTGCTGCGGATGGATTACCCAGGTGCCATCCATCCCGAGGCTGGCCGCACCCTGATTCTTGTCGCGCAGTCCCTTCTGCAGTTCGGCGACGCGCTCCGGCGAATCCTCTTTGCGCCATAGGCGGAGATAGACGTTATCGACCGCATGGAGGCCGGCCGCCTTGGCGGCGACAACGACGGCCTGCTTGGCATAGTGGAAATTCTCGTTCTGGCGATCGACGATTTCCCGGACGCCGATATTGGCGGCGAAATCCGCGATACCGAAGACGAGCCCAGCCATCCGGTCGGACGCAGTTGCGATCTCATAGGCATGAACGAGCGCGTGCGGGGTCTCGATCAGCGATTCGATCTGCACGCGATACTTCCATCCGCCGCGCTTCTCCAGATCATCGAGGACCTTGGCGACCTGCTTAATTTCCTCGCCGTTGCGGGTTTTGGGGAGCATGATGCCGTGGAAGCGGTTCGGTGCGCCGAGCATGATCGCTTCCATATCGCCCTTGAAGAAGGGTGAATGGATATTGTTCGGACGGACCGTAATGACCTTCTTGCCGAAATCGAGTGTGTTCAGCGCCTCGACCATCGTCTTGCGGCTCTTCTCACCCTTGAACTCGTAAGGGCACGCATCTTCAAAATCGGCCATCACATGATCGACGGGCGATTTTTCCGCATCCGCTGCGTTTTGATGCAGTTTCATGCTGTGGCCGGGATAGGTCATCTCCGTGCGAGGGATGACAAAGCGTGCGCCCTGGTCGAGAATGAACATCTTTTAATGGTCTCCGCGTGATAAATTAACCGAATCGGCTGAACGATTGTTCAGTCATTACGTTGGCCGATTTTGAGGTCCGCCTAGTTTAAACGTCTTCTCGGCGCCCGGCCAAGCGAAAAGCCGGAGTGAACCGATAAAAGCCGCGATTTTGCCGAGTTTTAGCAGCGGAGATTCTGAGCAGAAACCATTTGCAAGGTCAACAGCTTAGCCCTAGATTATCTAAGAGTCGCTGCGCAGGGGTATCTTGTCAAAACCGGGTGAAACATATACCTATTCTTTGCTCCGGAAAACGGGCCGTAACTGAAGTTAAAAACCCCCAAAAGAGCGAGGAACTGGATGAAGGCTATCGTATTTGAGCAGAATGGCGACTGCGAAGTTCTTAAGTACGCGGATACGCCGGAGCCCAAAGCGGGGCCGAACGACGTCGTAATCCAGGTTAAAGCATCGGCCTGCAACTTCAACGATATCTGGGCCCGACGCGGTCTGCCCGGGATGAAGATCATCCTGCCGCATATCTCTGGTTCGGATGCGTCGGGTGTCGTCGTCGAGACCGGCAGTGAAGTCCATAACGTTAAGGTCGGCGACGAAGTCGTGGTCCATTGCGGTATCTCGTGCCGGCAGTGCGACTACTGCACGCGCGGTGAAGAGTTCTTCTGCCCCGACTTCAAGATTTGGGGTTTCCAGACCGGGCCGCTCGATGGAGCCCACGGCGACTTCTGCAAAGTTCCGGCCGTGAACGTGCTGCCCAAGCCGAAGAATCTCACTCACGTCGAGGCGGCGACCATGCCGCTGGTGCTGGTCACCGTATGGCGGATGCTGGTGACGCGTGCCCGCATCCAGGCGGGTGACTTCGTACTCGTATGGGGCGGCGCGGGTGGACTCGGCGTGATGGCGATCCAGATCGCGAAGCTCTACAACGCGCGCGCGATCGCGGTGGCGTCGAGCGACGACAAGCTCGAACTCTGCAAGGAACTTGGCGCCGAGTTCGTGCTCCATCGCAAGAAGCACGACGTCTTTCAGGAAGTTCGCAAGATTACCAATGGCCGCCGCGCCGATATCGTGTTCGAGCATACCGGTGCCGATACCTGGCCAATCTCGATGCAGTGTCTCAAGTGGGGCGGTACGATTGTGACCTGCGGCGCGACCTCGGGCTTCGATGCCCATCTGGATATACGGCTGCTGTGGAACAAGCAGCAGAACTACCTGGGATCGCATCTCGGGAACAAAGGCGAGCTGATGGATGCGATGCGCTTCGTCGAGAGCGGTCAGATCAAGCCGGTCGTCGGTAAAGTCCTGCCGCTGAAGGAGCTCGGTCGCGCGCAGCACATGATGGAGACGAACGCCGTCGGCGGTAAGATCGCGATTATTCCCCCGGCTGCAGCATAAGTTTAGACCTCTTCCAGAATCCAAAATAAAAGCGGGCGCCGTCTCTTCGGAGAGGGCGCCCGCTAGCGTTTTTGGCGATTAGCTCACTCGTCGTCTTCGCGGAGCTTCGCGAGTACCGATAGATCCTCGAGCGTTGTGGTATCGCCGAGGGTCTGATCGCCTGCCGCGATCTGACGCAGTAGTCGGCGCATGATCTTACCGCTACGAGTCTTCGGCAGCGCGTCACTGAAGCGGAGGTCATCGGGGCGGGCGAGGGCGCCGATCTCCTTCACGACGTGCTGGCGGAGTTCGTCGCGCAGCTTTGTATCGCCCTTGCGACCGCTCTCCAGCGTGACGAAGGCCACCACGGCCTGACCTTTCATATCGTCGGGACGGCCAACCACGGCAGCCTCTGCGACCATCGGATGCGATACGAGCGCGCTTTCGATTTCCATCGTGCCCAGGCGATGGCCCGAGACGTTAATAACGTCGTCGACGCGGCCCATGATCCAGAAGTAGCCGTCTTCGTCGCGACGGGCGCCGTCGCCGGTGAAGTACATCCCGTCGATCTGGCTGAAATACTGTTGCTTGTAGCGCTCGTCGTCGCGAAAGACGGTCCGTAGCATCCCCGGCCATGGCCGCCGGATAACCAGTAAGCCACCCTGATTTGCGCCGACCGACTGGCCCTCCCGCGTGACCACATCGGCAGCGATTCCGGGGAGCGGGCGCGTGGCGGAGCCGGGCTTGGTCGGGATAGCACCCGGCATCGGCGCGATCAGCATCCCGCCGGTTTCGGTCTGCCACCATGTATCGACGATCGGGCAGCGTTCGCCGCCGATCACCTTGTGATACCAAATCCAGGCTTCCGGATTGATCGGCTCGCCGACTGTGCCGAGCAGGCGCAAACTCGACAGATCGTGCTTCTTCACCCACGAATCGCCCCACTTGATAAAGGTGCGGATCGCGGTGGGCGCCGTATAGAGGATATTGACGCGGTACTTCTCGATGATCGACCAGAAGCGATCTTCCTGCGGGAAGTTCGGTGCGCCCTCGTACATCACGATCGTCGCGCCTGCGGCGAGCGGTCCGTACACGGTGTAACTATGGCCGGTGATCCAGCCGATATCGGCAGTGCACCAATAGATATCTTCTTCCTTGAGGTCGAAGATCCACTTCATCGTCATCAGCACGTGGGTCAGATAGCCGCCCGTCGAATGCACGACGCCCTTGGGCTTGCCGGTAGTGCCTGAGGTATAGAGCGTGAACAGTGTATGCTCCGAATCGACCGGCTCGGCGGGGCAGTTCGGGCTCTGTCGCGGGACGAGTTCATCCCACCATACGTCGCGGCCGTGGCGCATCTCGACCTTCTCGCTAACGCGATTCAGCACGAGGCATTTGGTGACTGATGGAGTGCGCTTAAGCGCTTCGTCGACGGCGCGCTTGAGTTCGACCTTCTGCCCACGACGCCATCCGGCATCGGCGGTGATCACCAGCTTGGCCTCGGCGTCATTGATACGATCGACCAGCGCTTCGGAGGAGAAGCCGCCGAAGATGACCGAGTGGATCGCGCCGATACGTGCGCAAGCGAGCATCGCGATCGCAGCTTCAGGCACCAGCGGCATGTAGATCGCAACGCGATCACCCTTGGTGATACCGAGTTCCTTGAGGCCATTGGCGCAGCGGGCGACTTCGTCGGCGAGCATCTGATAGGTGAGGATACGACTATCGCCGGGCTCGCCTTCCCAAATCAGCGCGACCTTGTTGCGGCGCGGCCCTTCGAGATGGCGATCGACGCAGTTGTAGGCAGCGTTGAGTTCGCCACCGAGAAACCATTTTGCGAAGGGGAACTGCCAGTCGAGCACTTTGCCGAAGGGCTTGAACCAGGCGAGCTGACGCGCGCACTCAGCCCAAAAGCCCTCCGGATCTTTCTCCGCGCTGGCATAGAGCGCTTCGTACTCACTCAGGCTTTTGACCGCCGCTTTGCTGGCAAACTCGGCCGTGGGGGCAAACTTCCGCCCCTCGCGCAGAACGGATGTGATATCGGTATTGGTCTCGTTGGCAGCCATCTAAACTCTCCCGCGGGCCTCGCGCGTTTTCACACTCAGATATAGGGTTGCGGCATCGCCGACTTCGTGACGATTCGATTGAATCTCCCGCAAGCGTTGCAGCAACTCGTGCTCAACATTAGGCGTCAGCTCGGCAGCCAGTTCAAGGGCTCGCGCGGCCCATCGCAGCGCGACACGGCCTTCGAGGCCGCCGAAATCATCGAAGAACCAGGCACAGCTTGTCAGTGAGGCGTGCCCTGCCCGGACCATCTCGAACAAGCGCATCAGGCGATCGCGCGCGGCTTCGTCGCGAACCTTATGCCGTTTGGCGAACGCTTCCAGCGTAGCGGGATTCGAATCGACAAAGACCTGCGCCGATTCACGCAGCGCCTTCCACGGATCCTCGACGATCGGCTTGGCGAAGCGCTCATAAATTGCCTCGGTGTGATCCTTAACGAACTCCATCGCGGACCGCATCGGACGCCGCCATTCCTGCGAGGTGTTGGCTTCCATCCGGCAGCCGCAGTTAGAGCGCCATCGTTCGATACCGTGGACACAGCTCCAAGCCGAGGCACCGTTGATCGTGAAGCGGCCGGTCGCCGGATGATCGGCTAGATAGGCCGCGCAGTTGGTGACGATCACGTCGTCGCGCTGCTCGAGCAGGCTCATCGTATGCGCCAACTCGGCCGCGCCTGTCCGCTTATGATGGCCAAATGTTTCGCCGTCGGTGGCCACAAGGATCGTCGCGCCTGGTGGTAAGGAGAGCGCGGTACCAGCAAGCGCTTCAGCGAACTTCGCGCCGTCGCTCATCACGTCGCTGAAGGCGATCCATCCGGCGAGCTGCCGGTCGAAGCGAAAAACCGCGACACTCAGATCATCGCGCTGCCACAGAAAGGGTCCCGCCTCGCGCCCGGAACTACTGAAATGGCCCTGATCGGCACCGAGAATCACAAACTTGATTCCTGCTCGTGCGACGGAAGCCAGCGTATCGTCATCGACGGCGCATTCAGGCAGCCATATTCCTTCGGGCGCAGCGCCGAAACGAAAGCTGAAATCGTCGATACCCCACGCGATTTGCAGGTCGCGTCCGCGATCGTCGAGCAGTGGCAGAATCGAATGGTTGTAGGCCTGCGCGATCGCGTTGCCGTGCCCATTATGGAGCTTGAGGCTCGCGTCGTTGGCGCGGCGGATCGCTCGGTTCGCTGCCTTGCCATGGGTTTCGAGCCAACTATGCAGCGTCGGGCCGAAATTGAAATTGAGCCGCTCGTAATTGTTGCGAATATAGGCAACGCGACCAGCCATCGTATGGGCATGGGCGTTGGCGTTGTAGCACTCGCTGAGGATGCGCTCGTTCCAGTTGGCAAAGGGCGCAGCGCTCGGCTCAGGTGCAATCAGGCTGGTCCAGGGGCTTTGTCGAGGCGGCTGATAAAAATGGCCGTGAACGATGATATACCGGGGTTCATCCATCGAGAGTCAGATTAATTTTTCTTGGTTCCAAAGAACAGTCGCAGAGCACCGGCTTATACGACCGACACTCTGCGACTTATCGCTCTAGTCAAACGGAGAGAGGCGCAAGAATCAGCTGGCGAGGACGATGAAATTGCCCTTTACCGTAGCCTCGCCCTTCTGATTGATAACCTCGACGTCGCCTTCGATCAGCTTCTCGCCATTCTGCTCAACCTTGTTGGTGACCTTGCCGCGACAGGTCAGCGTATCGCCCGGCCACACCTGGCGTGAGAAACGCACCCGATAGCGGCGAACGTTGCCTGCACCGGCGTAGTCGGTCAGCACGCGCCCCAGGCATCCTGCGGTCCACATCCCTTGCGCGAATACCGTCGGGATACCCGCGGCTTCGACGAAGGACTGATCGTAATGGAGCGGAACGAAATCTCCCGAGGCTCCGGCATAGCGGACGAAATCGGGCCGCGAAACGTTATCGACAGTGATTGTCGGGAGCGAATCGCCGACCTTTACGGAATCGTATTTGATCTTGATGGCCATCAGTGATGCCTCCTAAGTATGCAGCAAATGCCCTCACCCGCGTCGCGACGAGCGCGTTCCGCGACCTCTCCCAGGTCAGGGAGAGGTATTCAATCAGCCTCCAACGGCCTGTCCGGTTTCTATCAGGGTTGAACGCGCGATCGCGACCTTCTCGCCCTTCTGATTTTTGTACTCGATCTCGGTGATCATGAGGGTCATCTTGCCGCCGCGTCCGCCTTCGCGTTCGTATACGTCGGAGACCTTGGCCGAGCCGGTGAGCACGTCGCCGACCAGGATCGGCTTGAGGAGCTCGAACTCCTGCTCACCGTGCAGAATACGACGCAGATCGAAATGCACGGTCGGCATCGAATCGGCGTCCTGCCAGAAGGACGCTGCCTGCAAGAAGGTTGGCGGAACGGGGATACCGTTACACTCTTTCTTGGCGAGTTCGGGATCGAACCACACCGGGTTCGGATCGCGAATAGCGCGGGCGAACTCGCGCACCTTGCTCCACTCGATCGGGAAGGTGAAGGGCTTCCCGGTTTTGCCGATTACCGATTTGTCAATTGGCATTGTTAAAAAGGTCTCCTGGCCACTACTACTGTGTCACCCTCGCGCGTGGCTGCCGCGCGAAAGGTCCCTAATCCGGGATTCCTCGCGCGCCGGACAACGCAGACGCGCGGGAATGACGGAAAAAGCTACAGATTGATTCCGTGTGCGATCAATTCGCGATTATAGGTCGCGTCGCCAAAGGTGAATTCCGACGACTTCGCCCGTTTGAAATAGATATGCAGGTCGTGGTCCCAAGTGAAGCCGATACCGCCGTGGAGCTGGATTCCGTCCGCTGAGACACGCCGGAACGCATCGGAGGCGGCGGCCTTGGCGACGGCGGCAGCCACTGGCGCATCCGGGACGTTATTGCTCACCGCCCACGAGGCGTAGTAAATCGCCGATTTCGCGCCCTCGACGTCGATCATCATGTTGGCGGCCTTGTGCTGCACCGCCTGGAAGCTGCCGATCGGACGACCGAATTGCGCGCGGACCTTGGCATACTCGACGGTTAGATCGAGGACCTTTTGCGCGCCACCGATCATTTCAGCAGCGAGCATCACCTTGCCACGATCGATAATCGCGGAGAGGATCGGCCATCCCTTGCCGATTGTGCCGACCACATCAGCCGGGGTTGCCTTGACGCCCGTGAATTTGACTTCGGACAGTTTGCGGGTCTGATCCATCGTCTTGAGGGAGGTGATCGTAATCCCCGGACGGTTCGCCTCAAGCGCAAAAAGCGTGATTCCGTCTTCACCCGCACCGCTGGTGCGAGTTGCAACGAGGATGCAATCGGCGATATGCGCATCGCTGACGAAGAGCTTGGTGCCGTCGAGGATACAGTTCGAGCCATCAGCACGAGCCGCGAGCGCGATCGAAGATGGATCCCAGCTGGCCGAAGGCTCGAGCCAGGCGATCGTTGCGATCAGATCACCGGAAGCAATCTTGGGTAACAGCGCCTTCTTCTGTGCGTCGCTACCCGCGCGAATCAGCGCCTCGGCGACCATCGTGGTCCAGATAAAAGGCGAGGGCAGCACAACGCGGCCCATCTCTTCCATCACGAGCACCAGATCGACGTAGTTGAGGCCGGAGCCGCCGTATTCCTCGGGAATCACGAGACCGGTCCAGCCGAGTTCCGCCATCTTCTTCCAGAGGGCGGGATCGCAGCCCTTTTCGTCTTCCATCAGGCGACGAACCAGGGTCGAGGGACATTCCTTTTCGAGCAGGGCGCGTGCGCTTTGCCGCAACATCTCCTGCTCTTCGCTGAATCCGAAGTCCAAGGCTGACCTCCGTGAGCGCTCGGGCGCTGAGCGATTCGATTATCACGCGCGGGATTGAGGGGACAAGGGTTTCTCGCGTGACGGACATTGGTTAATCGCTTCGCGTAGATCCCGAGCGGCGCGAGTCGGCGAGCGAAGTCGAGGGATCTACGCGAAGCGATTTTCTTCTCGATCGTGAGGCTACAACCCCAACGACACGATATCCGCAGGGCGGATATTGCCTCCGTCGATTACCATCGTTGCGCCCGACATCCACGCCGCCGCCTCGGATGCGAGGAAGAGGCACGGGTACGCGATATCCTCGACCGTGCCGAAGCGCTTCAGCGCGCGAGATCGCAGCATCATGTTCCGAACATCATCGTTGGGCCAGATTCGTTCGGCTGCACCCACCGTCGTGACCGGACCCGGAGCGATACAATTAACGCGGATCCCGTACTGGCCCCATTCGGCGGCATGCGATTCGGTGAGCTTAATCACGCCGGCCTTGGAGGCGGCGTAAGGGAGCATCGTAGCCGAACCGTGGACGCCGGAGGTCGAAGAGAGGTTGATGATGCATCCGGGGCTCTGCTGCGCGATGAACTGTTGGGCCGCGGCCTTGGAGCAGAAGAAAGTGCCGTCGAGATTGATCGAGACGACCGCCTTCCATCCGTTGGGTGAGAGCTTGGTGCTGGGAGTAGTAATGCTCGCGCCATGATTGTTGATCATCACGTCGAGACGGCCGAAGTGCTTCACCGCTTCGGCGACCATCTCTTCGCACTTGGCCGCATCGCGCACGTCGACCACGAACATCTCGCAGCATCCGCCGAGCTTGCGGATCTCATCGCGGACCGGTTCCAGATGGGTGGCGTTGCGACTCGCGATCAAAACAGGCGCGCCGCGCACCGCGAATTCGCGAGCGATTGCGATTCCAATACCGGTGCCACCTCCGGTGACGATCGTAGCCTTGCCTTCAACGCTAAAGACGTCTTTCACGATAGAGCCTCCTGCGGTCGCGCGTCCGTGTTAGTGCATCGTGTAGCGCAGGTGGCTCCGATCGCCAAGGCGAGAGCGAATTTTATGCGTTTGAGCCTACGGAGAGACTGAGGCGTAGGCAGGTGGGCGGCCCCTCCGATGATTGGTGGGGCGCTCGCGCCGGGTGATGCGTAACTTAAGCTCGGGCGCGGCCTGTGCACGTCGTTCGCGATTGAGGGAATGCTTCCAATCCAGGATACGGCGCCGCAGCAATGAAGAATTGATTCCGAGCGCGTCACAGACCGTGTCGAAGGAGAGAACTTCGGCTGGGTTGAAGGTAGCCATAATCCAGGCTTCCGCCTCGACGTAGAGACGACGAGCCTGCGATTCACCGGACATCGCACCCTTCTGATAGACGTTAATCGCGTCGACCAGCAGCGCGAGCATCAGGCGCTGTTCTCCCGTCAGATCGTAGCCGCCCGAGAGATCCGAATAGACGCAAGGCAGGAAGGCTCCCGCAGTCGCATCAGTTTTCGGCGTGTTGGCAACGGTGCACAGCCTCATTCCGCCCACCTTCGATTCTTCAGCAACATCGAAGGGATAAACCATCGAGGGGTCGGATTGGTTCCCGACCGAATGAGCGAAATTACTTTTGCAGGCGGCCGAGCGCCTCGCGAGCCTGAGTGGCCGTGGCAGTATCGTTATCGGTGGCGCTCTCGTCGGCGGCCAGCTTGTAATGCGCAATCGCCTGGGTGCGATCGCCCATCGCCTCGTAGGTGCGCGCCAGATTCAGCTGGGCGCGACCGTTCTTGGGGCAGGCGGTCACTGCGTCCTGGTAATATCCGAGCGCATGACCAAAATCGTTCGCGGCGAAGAGCTGACCGCCTTTCTGAGTCGCCTGATGGAGCACGGTCTCATCGCAGGAGCCGGGCGATGGCAACGGAGCCGCGTAACTTCGAGGCGGTTGATTTTGCACCGCGACGATCTGCTGTTTCAGCTGATCGAGTTCCGCCTGCTGTTGCGCCAACTGCTGCTGGTTCTGCTTGATCTGTTCACTCGCACATCCGGAGAGCAGAACGCCGAGAATCAAAAAGTTGCGAGTGCAAGAAGCGATCATCCGTAACGGCATACGAGGAATTTATGTGATCGCATCAACTAATGGCGAGACTGATCGGACGAGTGAAAGCGATAAACAAACTCGTCCGGACGAGCCCATCCGAGCTCCTGGCGAATCACACGCTGAACGTAATCGTCGTCGGTGCGGAGGCGATTGATCTCTGACTCTAATTGAGCATTTTCGCTCTTTAATCGCTCATTGTCGGCGATGAGACGCGTGCGATGGCGCGCTAGAGTCATCAGGTCCCAAGCTCCATTCGGACCCGTAGCACAATTAAGCGCGAACCCGATCAGCAGGGCGGCGAGGATTAGCGAAGGCCATCGGCGACGGAGAGCTGAACTTAAGCTTCCCATTATGCGAATGGTAAATCAGCTACTGATCTGGATTCAACCATACTTATGCTTAACAGCATTCTAAATCGAGAAAACGAAGGAACCATGCGGCTAATCCGAATTTTAAAATTTCTTTCTAATTTGCAAAAGAAGTATTGATTCGAACATAACACGTTTCTATACTAACCGCGTTTGGATAGTGCAAAACATTAGTTTTCGTACTCATCCGACAGCAGCGACCCCTTAGAGGAGGTAGTGTATGCCAGTTGCGAAGAAGCCCGCGGCAAAGAAGACCGTAAAATCAAAGCCAAAGCTGAAGAGTGCAATGCCGGCTAAGAAGAAAGCGCCCGCGAAGAAAACCACCAAGAAGAAGTAGTTTCCGTTTAACTGTGCCGCCCGCCTGTCTGGCGGAGGCCTAAGTGCCGGGCTAGCTGCTGCGATGAGTCGGGGCTTCGAGGCCTCGTAAAAACGGGAAAGGCCCTCTTGAAAAAGAGGGCCTTTTCTTCGGTTTTAGAGCCTCTTTACGAAGCTGACCCTCAGTCTACTGAGGGTCAGCTTTGTTGTCTTTGGGTTATCTGATGGCTGTCGGAAGGAAGCGCTCGACCGACCCATTTGCGCGTCTTAGCGCCATCTGTTAGAGACAGATATGGCGCTCCCCATTCCAAAATTAAAGCCCAGCAATAGCATCGTGATTCGAGCCCGCGAGACCTTCGCGGGTTTTGTGCATTTAGGAGAAGAATGATGCAGTATCAGGAATTTCGTGAAGGTTTGACGTTCGACGACGTTCTGCTGCTGCCCCAATTTTCGGATCTGCTACCGTCGAGTTGCGACACTGGAACTGTTTTGACGCCCCGGATCGCCTTGCGCATCCCCCTCATCTCCAGCCCGATGGACACGGTCACGGAATCGCGAACGGCTATCGCGGTGGCTCAGCTCGGAGGGATCGGGTTTATCCATCGCAATCTGTCGGTCGAGCGGCAGGCTGCTGAAGTCGCCGCGGTAAAGAAATATGAGAGCGGGATGATCGCCGATCCCGTCACGGTGCATCCGGAGCAACCGCTTGGCGACGCGCTCGCAATTATGCAGCGCCACGGCATCTCAGGTTTGCCCGTTGTGGCGGGTGAGCAGCTCGTTGGCATCCTCACGAATCGCGATCTGCGCTTTGAGCGCCGACCGGATCGTCCCGTGAGCGAGGTGATGACCAAGAAGGTGATCACGGCGCGTCCCGGAATTAGCCTCGATCAAGCCAAGGCGATTCTGCAGGAAAATCGAATCGAGAAGTTGCCGCTGGTGGATGAGCAAAACCGGCTGCGCGGACTGATTACCGTTAAAGACATGGACAAGGCCACGCGGCATCCGTCGTCGAGCAAGGATGCGATGGGGCGGCTGCGGGTCGGCGCCGCAGTCGGTGTGGGACCTGAAACATCTGAACGCGTGGCGGCGTTATGCAAGGCCGGAGTCGACGTCCTTTGTATCGACACGGCGCACGGCCATTCGCATAACGTGATCGAAACGCTTGAGCGGACGAAGCACGAATTTCCCGACGTCGAAGTTGTGGCGGGAAGTGTGGCGACGACCGAAGGAGCCGAAGCCTTGGTCGACGCTGGTGCCGATGCGCTCCGGGTCGGGATGGGACCCGGATCGATCTGTACGACCCGGATGGTTGCCGGCGTAGGTGTGCCGCAGATAACTGCGATTATGGACTGCGTGGCGGTCGCCGAGCCGCGCAAAGTTCCCGTCATTGCTGATGGTGGTATCCGCTTCTCCGGCGATATCACCAAGGCACTTGCCGCGGGAGCATCGACCGTGATGATCGGATCGCTCTTTGCCGGTACCGAAGAGAGTCCCGGCGAGACGATCCTTTACCAGGGTCGTACCTACAAAGTGTATCGCGGGATGGGATCCCTCGGCGCGATGACCGAGCGCGTCCGCGATCGCTACGGCCAGCACGAACTCGAAGAGAGCAAGCTCGTACCGGAGGGAATCGAGGGGCGCGTGCCCCATCGCGGACCGCTGGCCGCCAATATCGAGCAGCTCGTCGGCGGTCTCCAGGCGGGCATGGGCTATATCGGCGCGGCCAATCTGACTGAACTGCGTCGTCGTGCGAAATTTATCCGCATCTCGGACGCAGGTCAGCGCGAAAGCCATGTCCACGACGTCTTTATGACCAAAGAACCTCCAAACTACCGGGTGTAAGAGCCTCTCATCGGAACGCGCGATCGACTCTCGGTAGTCGATCACGCGTTTTTCGTCTTCAGTTCTCAAGTTTGGGCCAGGTTAGGCTATCAATAAATTTGACTCGCCTGTTCCCCGGCACGCCTATACGATCCGGCGTTGGGGGGACATTACCGATGAACCTTATCAGGTTCGAGGATCTCGGTTGGCTTGAGGAGATCGTCAACTACAGCCTGATGGGCCGAGTCCGCGGCGTCAGCCAGGATCTCTACAATCGTCGCATCCATAAGACCGTGCTTTACGGGATGGCGATCCTGCCGACTGACAATGTCATCCAGCTCGACTTCGGGATGGGCGGTCTTATCAAGCGTCTTGCGACGACGGTCACGCATGGCTTTGTGGCGGGCGTCGACCAGTCGCATCGGATGTGGGAGATCGCGCGCCGGCGCAATGAGCGAGCGATTCGCTCTCGCCGAGTCGATCTGCGGGTATGTGATCCCGCGCTCTTGCCGTGGGAACAAGGGCGCTTCGACAAGGCTATCGCAATCAACACCTATCAGAGCTGGCCCGCGCCCGAAGACGTGTTGCGCGGTTTGCGCCGGGTGCTTCGTCCTGGCGGCGCAATCCTGATGACTGTGCGCGAGAGTTCGGCGAAAGCGCTCGACGTGCTGAAACAATCCGGCTTCGTGAACGCCCAGTTGATAGCGCAGGAAGGTCAGGAAGAAATTCTGGCCGCCTTCCGACCAACTCACTAAGTGCGATCTCGAACGGACGCTCCGGTCGTGGCACAATCCTGCGGATGCCACGCGGGAAGAAGCTCAGGGTTGGGGTGCTGTTCGGCGGAAGGTCCGGTGAGCACGAAGTCTCCTTACGATCAGCGCTAACAGTGATCTCCGCGCTGAATCCAGCGCGCTACGAGGTGGTTCCGATCGGAATCGCTCGTGATGGACGCTGGTATCTGCGCAACGATGCGATCGAGCAATTGCGCAAAGCTACTCCGCAACTGCGCTCTTTGAGTCGCGGTGGGGACGCTGTTGCGCTGCCTCCCTATCCGGGTCATCAAACACTGATTCCGATTGAATCCGCTTACGGGAGCGCGAAGCGGCGATCGAAAACTGCTCTGTCGGGTAAGCTCGATGTCATCTTCCCTGTGCTGCACGGCACTTACGGCGAAGATGGTACCGTCCAGGGCTTACTCGACCTGACGGGCATCCCTTACGTCGGCTCAGGGGTGTTAGGTTCGGCGATCGGGATGGATAAGGATGTGCAGAAGTGCTTGCTTCGCGATGCGAATATCCCGGTCGTGCGCTACTGCTCGATTACACGAGTCGAACTGGAGGATGCGCCGAAGCTGGCGAGTCGCCAAGCTGCCGAACTCGGCTATCCGGTTTTCGTAAAGCCCAACGCGCTCGGTTCGTCGATTGGGATCGCGCGTGTCGCCAAACCCGCTCAGCTCAAGGCCGCGATCGACGATGCCTTCCAATACGACCAGAAGGTTCTCATCGAAGAGTCGTGCGCCGGACGAGAGTTCGAGTGCGCGGTGCTCGGCAATGAGCGCCCGGAGGCCTCGGTCCCCGGCGAGGTGCTTGTGAAGGGTGGCCATGATTTCTACAGCTACGAATCCAAGTACGTCGATCCCGAAGGATCGGAGACGCGAATTCCAGCGGATATCCCGGCCAAACTGGCGACGCGTATCCGGGAAATCTCGGTCGCCGCTTTCAAGGTCCTGTCGCTGCGCGGGATGGCGCGAGTCGATTTTCTGGCAAGCAACGACCTGAAACAGCTTTACGTGAACGAAGTGAACACGATTCCCGGCTTCACCGCGATCAGTATGTATCCCAAGATGTGGGCGGCGAGTGGTATTCCGCTGGAGAAGCTGGTCGAGCGACTGATTGATCTCGCGATCGCGGACCATCGCACGCGCAGCAAGCTGAGCTATACTTACGTTCCCCGAGCCTGAACACTCACTGAGTATTGCGATGAAAGAACTGCTGATCGCGACGACGAATCCGGCCAAGCTTGCCGAGTATCAGTTGCTGCTGCGCGCTTTCGATCTCAAGGTCCTGTCGCTGCGCGATCGGCAAATCACGGCGGAGGCTCCCGAAGACGCCACCACCTTTGCCGCCAACGCTTCCATCAAGGCGCGTTTCTATTTCGAACTCGCAGGTATCCCGACCTTGGCTGATGACGGTGGTTTCGAGGTCGACGCTCTGGATGGCGCACCGGGTGTGAAATCCCATCGATGGCTCGGCGTTGCCAATCCCGATGATGCTTTGCTGGCGCGTGAGATTATTCGCCGGATGGAGGGTGTTCCGCAGGCCAACCGGACGGCGCGACTTCGCGCTGCGGCGGCATTGGTCTATCGCGACGCGACCGGTGTCCACGAGGAAGTTGTCGAAGCGACGCTCGACGGGATCGTGCCTGAACGATGTTATCCCGAAATTCGCAAAGGCTTTCCCTATCGTTCTGTGATCGTTCTGCCGGAGCGAGGGCGTTATCTGGCCGAGCTAAGCGACGAGGAAGCCGCGCGTATCAGTCAGCGTCGCACGCTGGTCGATAAGCTCGGGCCGCAGCTGGCGCATCTCGCGAAATAAGCTCAAGCCAGGACGGCTAGTAGCCGGCAAAGCCGCCACCGGTGAGAGTCATCTTATCGAGCTTATCTTTAGGCAGCGTTTCCGGTGTATCAGTCGTAAACCACTGTTTGGGTTTGCCGATGGTACTTGCATCAGGTGGTGCCGTGGTTTGTGCGGCATCGGCCGGCTTCAGGTCGGCTGACGAGAGATTGGCGCATCCGATAAGACCCAGCAGCGTGAGAGCAATGAAAAATCTCATCACACACCTCGCGATTTGCACGCCGACGGATCGCGGCTGCCACGAGATGCGTGTCTCCAGAGACCGAGCGAGCGATCCTTATCAGCGGTGATCTCTACTACTGAATCCTTGTGTCATTTGGGGCGCGAAGTTACCTCGCGCGGTCGGGTTGCGAAAAAAATTATCGCCAGATCTGATTGAGCAGCGACGCGAGGCGCATCCCGGCGATATAGAGTTGCTGCCCAGCGATCGAGGCGGCTTCGTTAACATAAGCCGGGCTGAATTCGAGCGTTTCGCTGCGCACATCGAGGGGCGCATCCGTACAGCTCTTTATTTCCGAGTCGCAGGCTTCGGGTTTAAGCGTGAGGGCGCCGTAGACCTGGTCTCGCGCGAGCATCGAAGACTCCCACGCTACATCGTTGGCGCCTCCCGATTTCCACGTCAGGTGCTGGCGCGGTGGATTCGCTTGGTACTGACTATCGAGCGCGGCTGCGGTGCGACGCGCACGATCGGGGCCGCTGCGGGTATGCAGTTTATCTTCCAGTTCTTCGACGAAGGTCACATCCCAGGCGCGATGAAGGTTGCCGTCGCCGGAGTCGGCCTTCACGCAGTTGCCGCCTTTATCGGCGTTGGTCGCAGCATGCATCGGCTGATGGATATCGCCGACCAGATGGATCAGGAATGCGAGATCACCGTCGGCGCCCCACTTATCGTAATGATCAGTGCGTAGCCGCTCCTCGTATTCATCGATCTTCGCCGTGACGCAACGACCGTTACAGCGATGAGGAATCGCAGCTTCCGTATCCTGCAAACACAAATCGACGAAGTGCCAGCGGCCGGTCGAAGGATCGCGAGGCCGAAAGTCCGAATCGGGACGCGTCGATGCTTCCGCCATCGCGTCTGCGACGGCACCGGCGTTCGAGGGATCGGCGCCCAGAATCTTCGCTACCGCTCGTTGGGCCGGCGCATCCAGATGCGCCGCCGCAATATAAGCGACGATCCGGTGGCCATCGTCGCCCCACGCAAAGACCGACGCCGCGGAAGCGATAACGATCGCGAAGGCGGCGATGGCGACACGGTAGAGCATCACGCGCAGACCCTAGTCCGCGGCGAGCCAGCCGCGATCCTGAAAGCGGATCTTGAGTTGCTCGGCGATCGCATCTGCGGTGGCGTCGGCACGACCCTCGATACCGCTGCGTCCGCTCGCTTCGCCATAGAGCTTGGCTCCGCCGACGACGATCAGACCGATCGGATTCCCGGTCGCGAGCGCTACAGCCGCAGGTGCTACTACGCCGGGCGTCTTGTTGCCGGTTGAACTCAGCGTTCCCGAGCCGAGTTTGCGCAGGCCATTCGGCGTCATGATGTAACCTTCGACGACCGTATCGAGCTCAGCCTTGCCCGCGCCGAAACCGATCGTGAAGCGCTGTACGGCACTGCCGGTATCGACCGAAACGAGATAGCCGCGGATCACACCGTCGCCGACCTGCGGCATCGTTCCGGAGTCGGCCTTGGCGGCAGGTAATCCGGTCTCCTGGATATCCGTTACCAAACGCTCAGCTATCATCGCACCGAGCTTGTGACCCTCCTCGATCTGCTCAGGCGTCATCGCCTGCGTGGGCGGAGACATTGCTCCCGCGATTGATGAATCGCTGGGTACGTCGCTTGGCGTAGCGATGAAGCTATAGACCCAAATCTGATTGGGCCGCGGGATTGCCTGTTGCTGTGCCGACGGCCGTGGCGGCGATTGATTAACTACCTGCGTGCTGGCGCATCCGCTCAGAAACGCGCACAGGATCGCACATCCGCAGAGCGCTCGCGTCATAGATAAAGGCTTTGTTGAGTAAGACGTCATAGTCATCGGAAGAGTCTTGCCCGTCAGTCGAGGCGGTGCAAGCAACCTTAAGAAAGCTATCGAGGGGGCGATCCAGCCCTGAGTTACAAGAGTCTGTCTTCTTGGTTTGACAGGCGAAGCAAAACTTTTATAAGAAGTTCTGACAACTAGTGGTTATGCCCAAAGCTTCGGTCACAAAGCAGTAGCTATCGCTACTGCTTGGATGCGTCTTAGTTACGTCTTGCCAGTCCGTATAGGACAAGGAGGGAGGGAATGGGACTGTATCTATTAGAAATGGACGTCGACGCGTCGACTCCGGAGAAGAACGCCGCAATTATGGAACGTGTTGAGCAGGTGATAAAGGCGGGCGGTACGCCAAACGCGAAGCTGATCGCTGGACCGTGGGTTTCGTATGAGTCGCCCAAGTTGTGGTTGGTAGTCGACAATCCGGATCTACACAAATCATTCGCGGCCCGGATTCAACTCTACAATGCGGGCCTTGTCCCTAAAGTGCGGGTGCATCCGATCGCGACTTGGGAAGAAGCCATCACGGCGGCGAAGGCCGCTGGGGCGTAACGACATCCGAGCCGTTCATCAGCTCACAAAGCCCTGGCGTTTTGGGGAAACGACGGTTCGCAGAGAACTCGGAGGCTTCTGATGAACAAGGGAAAGGTAATTGAGGAAACCGCGCTGAAGTGTGCGACTATAGCGGTCAGTCCTGGACCGGGCGGGAGTACGATGCTAACGGGCAATTATGAAGGCTCGGCTCCTGGGCTCGGCAAGACGGTTGTAACCGCTTCGTTTGCCGGGCGGCACAGCGGCACTTTTATCGCTCACGGATACTCATTTGGCGAAGACGGAGAAACTGTCAGCGGCACAGCGACTGGTCAATATGAGAAGACCGGTACCAATCACTGGCGCACTAACGGGATACTGGAACGTTCCACGGGTGAGACACCCATCATCGAAGGGGAAATGGATCTAGCCACACGGACCTGGACCGTCAGGCACTGCGAGAAGGCTTAAGGCAGATCTTCTCAATCGCCCATCGGCAATGAGGAAAATCTCATGAACAAGGGAAAGCAAGTTGGTGAATTCTCGCTCAAGTGCACAACGATCACAGTTTGCCCTGGTCCCGCGGGCAGTACGATTCGTAAGTGCAATTTCGAAGGCACCCTCTCGAGCGTTGGAACGGTCGTTTTGACTGTAGAGTTCGTGGGAGGCCGTAGCGGAACTTTTAGTTTGGTCGGTTTCGTGTTCCGAGACGACGGAGAAACCTTCAGCACAACCGGACAGGGCCAGGCCGAGGCTATCGGCATCCATCGATGGCGCACGACAGGAATCATTAATCGATCGACTGGCGACCGGCGGATAGCCGAAGGTGAAATAGACCTCGCTACGCGCAGTTGGACCGGCAAGCAGTACGAGGCGGCCTGACGAATACCTAACAGGTGCGCCGTCTGAGGGCGGCGCACCATCCACAGAAGATCTCCACAGTCGCTTCACCGCACAGTCGAGGCTAAGCGCAGCTAAGCTCTCCCTGCGCTTGCCTAAAGCGCTCATTCTGCCGAAACGGTAACCGCACACGGACGATCACGAGCCTCGTGGCTCATTTTTCATTTGCCAAACGACCGGCGTCTTTGCGAATCTGATGAACCGTGAAATTTGGTAATTCCGCTTCGCTCATGGGCTTGGGCTATCGGAGTCAGTCGACTTATTCGATACTCTCGCTCACGATGGATGGAGTTGTGCGTCCAGGTGGCGGTTGGAGGAGAAAGCTAAGCGCTTATGATTGTAGGCGTACCCACGGAATCTTATCCGGGCGAACGGCGGGTGGCGACCGTGCCTGCCGCCCTGCCTCTGCTACAGAAAGCCGGCTGCGAAATCTTGCTACAAAAAGGCGCGGGAGTTGCCGCCGGTTACGATGACGAAGCTTATGTGGCCAAGGGAGCCAGACTAGCCGAGTCGCGGGAAGAAGTCTTCGCCAAGGCAGACATAATCACTCAGGTGCTCTGCCACGGTGCCAACGACAAGACCGGCGCGGAGGATCTACCCTTGTTGCGCAAGGGGCAGGTGCTGATCGGCTTCCTGCGGCCGCTCGGATCACCCGAGACGGTGGCGCAAATCGCTGCGACCGGTGCGACGGCGTTCGCGATTGAGTTGATGCCGCGAATCACGCGCAGCCAGAGCATGGATGCGCTCTCCGCGATGGCGACCGTTTGCGGCTACAAGGCGGTCCTCGAAGCGGCCGATCTTCTGCCGCGTTTCTTTCCGATGCTGACAACCGCGGCCGGCACGATCACTCCGGCGCGTGTCCTGGTGCTCGGGGCCGGCGTCGCAGGTCTGCAAGCGATCGCAACCGCCCGCCGACTGGGCGCGGTCGTTTCCGCGTACGACGTCCGTGCGGCCGTCAAAGAACAGATCGCCAGCGTCGGTGGACGCTTCGTCGAGCTGCCGCTGGAAGCGGGTCAATCGCAGGACGCTCGTGGCTATGCGACCGCGCAGAGCGAATCGTTCCTGGAACGCCAGCGCGAGGTGCTCACGAAGGTTATCGCCGAGAGCGATGTCGTGATCAGTACGGCGGTTGTTCCCGGGCAGAAAGCCCCGATTCTCGTCACCGCTGACATGGTTAAAGGCATGACGCGCGGCTCGGTGATTATCGATCTGGCGGCTGAGCGCGGTGGCAATTGCGAACTGACTCAGCCCAACAAAACGATCGTCGAACATGGCGTCACGATCGTCGGGACCTTCAACTTCGCCGCGACCGTGCCATATCACGCCAGTCAAATGTATGCGCGCAATCTTGCGACCTTCATTCCTCATCTGATCAAGGACGGCGCACTCGCGCTCGACCGCGAGGATGAGATCGTCCGCGAGACGCTGGTTACCGAGGGTGGTGAGGTGGTGAATCTGCGGGCGCGTGCCAGCTGAATCAACGCCATCTGCATAAGCCCTGAACTGATAACTCTACCGGAAGGATTGTTATGAGCTCCGAACTTTGGTCGAACATCTATGTGCTCTTACTGGCGGGATTCCTCGGCTTTGAGGTGATCCGCCGTGTCTCCCCGCTGTTGCATACGCCTCTGATGTCGCTGACTAACGCGCTCGACGCGATCGCAGTTGTCGGCGCAATCGTGATTGTCGGCGAAGGCCATACCAAGTTGGCTACTTTTCTCGGCACCTTCGCGATTATCAGCGCCACCAGCAACGTGGTCGGCGGGTTTTTGATCACGGATCGCATGCTCCGGATGTTCAAGAGCAGCCCCCGCGGTGGAGGCAAGAAGTAATGGAAGGGACGGGGACTGATGTTTTTATCGAGTTCGCGTACGTAATCGCGGTCTCGCTCTTTATCCTTTCGCTCCGATGGCTGAGTTCACCGACTACGGCACGGCGCGGCGTGTTGGCGGGCGAAGTTGGGATGCTTATCGCTATCCTCGCAACCCTGCTCAACCATCAGATCGTCACCTATCACTGGATTTTTGTCGGACTGGTCGTCGGAGCGCTGATCGGTATTCCGCTGGGGCTCGTGCAGATGACCGCGGTGCCGCAACGAACGGCATTGAGCCACGCCTTCGGTGCGTTCGCTGTTACTCTTATCGGCACGGCGGAATACTATCTGCGAGCCCCCGATATCTCGGCATTTGTGATGTCGGCGTTGGCGATCGAGGTTATCCTCGGCTCGCTCACCTTTACGGCGAGCCTCATGGCGGCCGGCAAATTGCAGGAGGTTCTGCCGCAACGTCCGATAACATATGAGGGCCAGAACAAGGTTAATCTCTCGATTCTAGGTTCGGCCATCCTTATCGCTCTGATCATGGTGGCCCATCCGGGTGCAACCTGGCTGTTCCCTCTGCTGATTCTCATTCCGCTCGCTTTTGGCGTACTGCTGATTATCCCGATCGGCGGCGCCGACATGCCCACCGTTATCTCGCTGCTCAATTCCTATGCGGGTCTCTCGGCAGCTGCGATGGGCTTCGTCGTGAAGAGCAAGCTGCTGATCGTTGCCGGTGCGCTCGACGGATCATCAGGCTTTATCCTCTCGATGATCATGTCCAAGGCAATGAACCGGTCGTTCACCAACGTCTTGTTCGGCGCCTTCGGCCAGGTACAGGAGTCCGCCGCCAAAACCGAAGAGGTTGGCACGGTTCGTTCCGCGACGCCGGAAGAGGCCGCAGCGATTATCGAGGCGGCAGCGACCGTGATGGTCGTGCCGGGCTACGGGATGGCGGTCGCGCAAGCGCAGCATAAGGTCCGCGAGTTTTACGACGCGCTCACGAAGAAGGGCATCGATGTAAAGTTTGCAATCCATCCGGTGGCCGGACGTATGCCGGGTCATATGAACGTTCTGCTCGCCGAAGCCGATGTCCCGTACGACCGGCTGATCGAGATGGAAGACGCGAACTCGGAATTTCCGCAAGTCGATGTCGCGCTGGTTATCGGCGCGAACGACGTCACGAATCCGGCGGCCCGCCACGACAAGAACAGCCCCATCTATGGGATGCCGATTCTTGAAGTCGAGAAAGCGCGCACCGTGATGGTGATTAAGCGTGGAATGAGTCCCGGCTTCGCCGGTATCGAGAACGAACTGTACTACCTCGATAAGACGCTAATGATTTTCGGCGACGCGAAAGCGGTGGTCGGATCGTTGGTGCGCGAACTATCCGGCGGCCAAGGCCATTGAGCGGGACAGCTGCCGCCTGGAACGATATCCGCTTTGCAGGCGAGGAGCTTCTTCACGATTCACGATACTCCCTCGCAAAAGCGAGGGAGTATCAGCACGTTGTAGAGAAAAAACCATCAGCTGCCTGTCGAGATGGTCTCTTGGTAAACCAGAATCTCGACTCTTCGATTGGTCCGTCGCCCGCTTGAAGTACCGTTATCAGCGATTGGCTTGCTTGCCCCGTAAGAGATAACGCGTATCTGTGTCGGGTCTATCCGATCTTTGCTGACCAGGTATCCCGCCACCCTATCAGCGCGCCGTTGGCCGAGGGCGTAATTCAGGTCCTCTCCTCCCACGTTGTCCGTATGCCCTGCAATGACAAAGAGACGTCCCGAAGCTGATCCTGCGGGTCCTTCGAGATCTTGCAGGAAGCCATCGATCTGATGTTTAGCGTCGGGCGTTAGATTGGACGATCCAGTGGCGAAAGTTGGTCCGTGCTCCGAATCCAGCACTAGCCGTCGATCGAGTTTTAGATTCTGCAAACCAACCAGTGCTTTGTCAGCCTTGGCATCAACCGGGCTGACTTGATCACGGACCCAGCTTCGAGTCGCGATACATCCGTTGGCAGTCCCGAGCAGAAGCGCCAGTGCCAAACTCGAGACTACTTTGCCGACAACATGCAATGCCCTGCCGCCGGCCGTAGCGACAGCCTCTGACGTTCGATTGGCAAAGAAACCCTTGCCGAACCTACGGATTATCGTGTGTTGCGGAACGCTATGGATTGTCATTGCCACCCCCTGGAGGTTCTCGTCTAAAGATCGTCCAGACGGTCGAAGTATATCGTAACTTTGACCCCGGACGGGACCGTGGACCGCAAAGATTCTTCCACACGGGTGACTCTCATGATGCCCCGATTAAAAAGATCGGCCACTTTTTGATCGCCATAGAGGATCGTCGCGCAACTATCGAATGGAAATTTGATAGCGACATATCGCAGCACCTGCCGATTCAGGATAGCTGACACCTCACTCTCGGTCGGACTGATGCCATCGTCCGCATGGCAGCCAACATTCCGGGCTAGGACTTTTCCTAGTAGAAAAGGCTGTGGACTGAATTTAAATATGCAACCGTGAGACGACGGATGTTTATCGTTCCGATGACATCCTGACGTCATCGCTCTCGCTCAAATCTCGCCGGTGGGCGCTCGAGGTCACATAACAATCTTTCCGAAGCCGATGGCACGCTATCAGAAGCATGTCTTCTCGATCTTAACGGTTTTGTCCATTCTCTTGTTACTAAATGCGCCACTTGGTGCTAACAGGCAGGGCGTATTGATTATCCCGGCGCTACCAGTTGACAAAACCTGAATAAGAATGCTCTGTATAGCACGTCTTTGTGACAGGGCTGACCCTTTTGCTCTTTTTTTGAGGTGCTGCAATGTCATGGTACTTTCCAGAGTCCGCGCTGGAAAAATTTTTTCCCCGGCACGTTGTACAATCGCATCAGCGAAACAGGCTCATCTATCAGACTGATGGCCCGTCGGATGTTCTCTATTGGGTGAAAAAAGGGATCGTTGAACTCCGTTGTCCGTACAATCAGGGTCGGTCTTTTTTGGCGCGGCTGGTTGCTCCAAATGAACTTTTCGGTTTCGAGGAAATCGATGTAGCGGGGGACTCTACTCAGCTTTTTGAGGCGCGCGCTTGGACGAACTGCGAACTAGTGATGGTTACGAAGGAACGCGTCTTACGTGCCCTACAGTCGCTCGATTCGGCAACTCTTACGTCCGTAATTACCCACATCAACAAGGCTTGGGCTCACCAGGCACACTATTGGGCGTCTTTTGTACTGATGGATTGTCGCGAGCGGTTAGCGTGTGTTTTAGCGGACCTGGCGCGACGCTTTGGCGCACAAGAAAAGCGTGGCGTTATGATTGTGCTCTCGCTCACCCATCAGGATCTTTCCGAGATGGTAGGATTTTCGCGCGCTCTCACGAGTCGCGTCTTGGCGGAAATGGTTGATGAAGGCACGATCGTTGTTGAGCAAAATCATTTCCTGATTCCTCACGAATCCAGTCTTTTGACCTCCCGCTGAGTCTAGATCCTGACCCTTTGAGACCCCTCAAAACGCGTCTAGGCGAGTGATTACCTCGCTTGGATGGCCCCAATCTCAGGCGGGCTGACCGGTGTAAATCCCACCGCAAGTGCACTACGCTTGCTCCAGATCGCTCTTCGTTACGTTAGTTGCTGAACGTTAGTCATTTCTCCGCAACTTTCGCTCACCCTTATCGTTAGTTTCGGCAACTTGTCGATATTCGCGCGCTTATTCGTGTTCTAGTTTCCATCTGTCAGCAAAGCAGGGCGTCAGTGTTTAAGCGAGCTCGGCATAAATCAACGATTGCGAGGGTGGAGCGCCAGCCACTGAATACGCGCCTAGTTTACGCCTTGAAGACGGCCTTTACGTGATTGGCAGGGTTTCATTTAGACACGGTTTTGGGAAAACCAAAAGGACAATTTGGGAGGAAGAAATGAGAGTACGGAAAACGGCAAAAATGGTATTGGGTGGCCTGATGGCTGCGACCCTCGGTATCGTAATGGTACCGCGCGCGTCCCACGCTGCGAGGAGAGCTGCTGCAGCTGCCTCGGTAGATCCGCTGGTCGCTTACTACGATGTGGGTGACGACGACAACGCGCCCGGGATAGACAACACCGTTCGACTCGTCAATCCGACGAAGGCCAATGGCAGTCTGTGCGCCATGATCTACGTCTTTGATAGCGACGAAGAGCTGGGAGCTTGCTGCGGCTGTCCCCTCAGCCCGAACAAGCTTGATCCCCTCTCGGTGAAAAACGACCTGCTTTGCAACTGGGCATTGGCGGGTCCCAAGCCGAAGTCGGGCGTCATCACGGTCGTTCCTGCTGCCAGCAACGTAAGCAAGTGCAGCAACGGCGCTTGTAACACGGACGGCGTGGCCTACTGCGATCCGACGGCCGGTTATACCGAGACGCCTACTCTGAATGCTTGGATCACGCATGCGGAAATCCTCACTGGCTATGACTCCCAGTCGATCGGTGGAGCCTCGACCGTGCCTTTTACGTCGGACGCCACGGACGCTGCGGAGCAGACCTATTTGACCAACACCTGCCAGGGCATCATCTCCAACGGTTCTGGATACGGCGCCTGCGACTGTGGCGCGTTCTTGGACAGCTCGAACTAACTGAGCGCGAAGGGTAAGCCATCGCCGCAGCATCGCTGCGGCGATGGGCCTACCGCCCGGACCTCCGCTTGAATGATCGGCTGAAGGTAATGTCCTTATGAAAGAGATACTTCAAAACTCACGGACCGCCGGAGCGACTGCTGGACTGCTTATCTTGATTCTGTGGGGAAGCACTGCGTTGGCCGCCGCTGCGAATGCCGGTAGCAGTCCGACTAAAGTGCTGGCAAAAGTCGGCCCGACCTCGCTTACCGCTTCACAACTGGCGTCAAAGGATCAAGCAGACCTTGAAGGTGCCAACTCGAAGTTGTTGCACGCTCGATACGATCTATACCTGGCCCAGCGGAACGCTCTGAACGACGCGATCGACGACGAGTTGCTCGCGCAAGCGGCTAGTAAGGCGCATCTGTCGGTCGATGATTTTCTCAAGCGAGATGTTTATTCAAAGATAAAGGATCCTTCCGACGAGACCATCCGTATCTATTACATGGGCACCCAGAAGCCCGAACCCTATGAGACGGCCCGCGACAAAATTCGAATCTATATTCGCAACCTTCAAGAAAAGCAGGCGAAGACCGAATACGTCGCTCAATTACGGGCAGCCCAGAACATCCAGATTTTGCTCGAACCGCCCCATGTTGACCTTGGAGTGGGGACTTCTCCGCTGGGCGGGGAGCCTACCGCAGCGGTGACGTTTGTCGAATTCGCTGATTATCAGTGTCCCTATTGCCGCAAGACTGAACCCGAGTTGCAGCGGCTTCGTGAGGAATTCAAGGGCAAGTTGCGCTATGCCTTCCGTGATTTTCCGCTACCCATGCACGAGTTTGCCGAGAAGACCGCGGAAGCAGCGCGCTGCGCAGGAAAACAAGGCGAGTTCTGGCCGATGCATGATCGGCTGTTCCAGGGCGATGGTCAGAATCTCGGTGTGGAACAACTAAAAGCCGACGCTCGGGAACTGAAGCTCGACAGCAAACAGTTCGATCAGTGCCTCGATTCAGGCGAGACCGCTGCCGCAGTTAAGCAAGACCTTGCCGAAGGCAAACAGCTAGGGATCAGCGGGACGCCGAGCTTTTTTATCAACGGCTACTACCTCAGCGGAGCTATTCCGTACGAAATGCTTCACGAAGTTGTTGTTCAACAGATTCAGGCCGCGTCGAACGTAAGGCATGCCGCGGCTGGAGTGGCTGATGAGCCGCGAGCAGAGAACCAGTCCAATCCTGCAAACAAAGGACTCTGTGACGATAAGTCATCGCGGCTAGCTAGTGCCGACATCTGTGAGCTTCCATCACGGACCAATCGTCCGGGCTCAGGTAGCTGATTCGCTAGAGCTTACAAAGGTCTATGAGGGGGTAACCTCATGAAAACTAATGCAGCGCGTACGAATCTGATTGCCACGATAGCCAATGTGGCATCACGATCGATGGTGATTGTCGGGGCGCTTCTTATAGCCTCTCTGGGCGTCGGAGTACGACTCGCGGCCGCCCAGGTATCGCCGCCCGGCGCAGTCTACCAAGTATCTTACTTCGACGTTGGCGCGACCTCGGGCGCCGGGGTGGACAACCGCGTTCGCATAGTTAACCCGACCTCAGCCAACGGTAACCTCTGCGCTATGCTGTACGTCTTCAACGACAACGAGGAGATGCAAGAGTGTTGCGGCTGTCCGCTAACGCCAAATGACCTGCTCTCGCTGTCTGTCTATGAAGATCTCACCAGCAACCCCTGGGGCGCTGACGCGGTGGGCAACTTCAGTAGTGGCGTGATCGATGTGGTCTCGGCCCTTCCGAATAGAGCTACCAGCTCGTGCAACAGCGCGAAGGGATGTTTCGGGGGATGCGATCCTACCTCACCGTATCGACCGACTGCTGAATTGGAATCTTGGATAACACACGCTGATGTGCTGAGTGCTCCGGTTCCTGTAGCACCAATAGGAACGAGCGTTGTTCCTACGGTGTTGGGAACGTCAACGACCCCATTCAGCACCGCTGCGTACGATCAGGTGCAGAAAAACTATCTCGTCAACACCTGCAACCTACTTGTTAACAATGGATCGGGTGTGGGTGTTTGTACTTGCGGCGAACTCGCCCGGAGTACCACGGTAATTCGCCTTCAGTGAGGAGCCTTCACAAAGGGTGCGAGTGTTGAGGGCGTCGTATAACTAATGAGCG
Organism: Binataceae bacterium (SeqCode); assembly: GCA_035541875.1. Lineage (GTDB taxonomy): Bacteria > Desulfobacterota > Binatia > Binatales > Binataceae > JAJPHI01. The sequence continues at coordinate 8,736 of DATKML010000047.1, read as the reverse complement.
GAGCCGCTGTGTATCGCGCAATCCATGTGAGGAACTGATGAACTCGTCAATGCATTCGACAGAAAGCACGGGAATGGATAGGGGCTCAGTGACGACCCCGCGCACGGACCTCTCTGCGATGAAACGCTACCGGCGAAGACTCGCGAGTGTGATCACGCTGGTGACGATCTTCATTGGCGCCGATTTGACCACACTTGCCGCCAAGTCGAGTTCCCCAGCGTGGAAAATAACCCCACGCAATGTCAACTTCGGTACCACCACACCGACTCATATCGGCACTAATAAGACATTCGCAATCAAGAATACGGGCACGGAAGATCTTATCGGAAATGTAGGAGCGATCACCGGCCCCGACGCGAGCGCGTTTAGTTTTATCAGTGGTTCGGGCCCTTTCACGATAGCTCCAAAAAGTAGCCTAACGGTGGTGGTGGCGTTCCTCGCTCAACACACCCGGCTCTCTAAGGCTTATGTCCCTCTCACCTCTAATGCGAGCCACGGGACCGCGAATGTGATCCTGAGAGCTCATCATCACGGAGCTGTAACAACGCCGACCCCGACGGCGACTCCAACACCGACAGCCACGCCAACACCAGTCGTTAGCACCACCTCCAGCGGTATCGGAATAATCGCCACCAACACTGGCGCAACGGCCTATATTGCGCGTGGATCCTACGAAGCCGGGTCGCTGACCGGAATCGACGTAGTCCCCCTTGAGCCCAGCCATGCGGCTCGTACATCAGTGGTGAATTCCCTGATCTCCACCACCACACCGGCCATTGCTTGCTCGGGCGACAGTGTGACCAGCGAAGTGGTCTGTGTGGGAGCTAATAATGAAGTCTTTCTGATTAACGGTACGACGCTCTCGCAGACCCTGACTAGCAGCGGACAAGGACTCGCGAATTTCAGCGGCGGTTCGTGCACGAGTTGCGGTGTCACAGTTGATCCCGTTACGAACGCTGCAGTAATCGGACTTAATCTATCTCCGATCTTGCCGGTCGGTGGCTACCAGGTTCTGGACCTCGGCTCAAATAAGTTCGGTCCGACGATCGGGATTGGCGAGGAACAGCCTTCAGAGAGCCCTGCGCTGGATACAGTCCATCATCTGGTGCTCTCGCCTGGTCCGGACCAGCCGAGCGGCGTACCCGCCTTTGCGCCGGACTACGCGTTGCTGATGATGTCGTCAGACATTACAATCGGCGCGACGCCGACTGCCTACAGCTATGCCAAGGCGTCTGCAATCTTTGGCGGATCGGCAGACCTCGACGCAGCCGGTGCAGATATCACGACCGGTGTGATTATTGCCAGCGATGAAGAGGCAAACAGCCTGTTTTTGGCGAACCTCAACTCGGTAAACTTTACTTCCGGGACGCCCAACACCTGGGACGCCCCCGCTCAGCTTCAGAGCTTGCCGGAGTTCTCGTCTTTCATCTCGAGCGGCTTGGCGGCGATAGCGGTTGCACCAGTCCATCACGAGGTACTTGCAGAAGACGAGTTTGGTGGTGGCGACTTCGCCGTGATCCAGTTGCCCACTTCGGCACCGGCAGGCACGACTCCCGCGGCCACAGATTGGGTCGTGGCGACGCTGCCGAATCCGCCGAACTCCGGAATCACCTGGAATATGGCCGGTGATCCTCACGGAATCGGCGCGTACGACAGTACAACATTGGGCAAGGGAATTGGTTTGCTCGTAAACGACCAGCGCAGTTACGTAGCCCTCGTGGACATGGGTGCGCTCCTCGCTGCCCCTCGGACTGCGGAAGGACACATAATCAGTCCGACAGTCGACTTGGTTGCCAGCAAGATCGTGACGTTTATCGCCTTGCCTTAGGTTGGGGGACCTCAAAGGTGGCATCAGAGAGATAATGCGAAGGAATCGATAGAATGGCACGCTCCGGATCCTCTCGAACCTGCACCCACGACTGGCGAATTATTGGCTTGGCGGCAATGGCGTTAATCGTGGTACTCACCGCTTTTTGGCCAGAACTGGGACGCAGTATCGCGGCGCAAATGTTCGAGGTGCGCGCTGCCCATGCGCCTTTGACGGCTGCTCAGCGAAACAAGCGGGAGCGGTACTGGGCGAGCAAGAGAGGCTTCCAGTTTGGGGTTCCAGCGAGTGGCTACGCTGACTCCATCCGTGCGATGCGGCAACAGCAAAGCGCAGAGCGACAGGCTCTCCTGAATGGAAGTCTTGCCGCCAGTGTTCTCGCCCCTTCGTTAATCTGGAACTATCTAGGTCCGCAGCCGATCACCACGAGGGCGAATTTTACTGGACTCGTGTTTGGTCCCACCTATGCGGCGAGCGGTAGAGTGAGTGCTATCGCGATCGATCCAAAAGGCGGTCTTGTCGTCGCCGGAGCCGCTTCGGGCGGAGTGTGGCTGAGCACTGACGACGGGGCGACCTTCAAGTCGGTGTTTGATAATGAGCCGAGTCTAGCCGTTGGCGCGATAGCGCTTGATCCAACTACAACGCCGACCACCATCTATGTCGCGACTGGGGAAGGGAACGGGACTCCCGATTCGCTCTACGGCGAAGGGATCTTCGAATCGACTGATCTAGGCAACACCTGGACACAACTTCCGCAGCCGGCTGTGCCTGGAGGCTTTGCGCATTATTCTTTCACGAGCCTGGCGATAGATACGAGCGTGCATCCGGTTACGATCTATGCAGGCGTTACCGATGGGTTCAGCGGTAGTCGCGCCGATGCCCCGGTCTACCAGACGGATGGATCGCTAAACGGACTCTGGAAATCGAGTGATGGCGGTAATACGTGGACGCACTATGATCCGTCGGTCGAGTTCAACGGATGCCTGGTGGCTGGAACGCCCTGTCCTGCGGATGACGTCGTCATCGATCCGGTTAATCCGAGTAATGTCTATGTCGCTCTTGATACCGAAGGAACTTCGGGCAATCCGGTGGTCTATTATTCTCACAGCGGGGGCGCGTCAGGGGGTTGGAAGTCGGCGCCGCTGCCTATCATCCCGTCATATACTCTTAAGGGTCGAGTTGGATTAGCTCTCGGACCGGCCAGCTCCGGTTCCTTCAGCACTCTGTATGCGTTGGTGGGAGCAGGGGACGGCGCTGAATACCTGGGGCTTTTTGTGTCGCTTGACGGTGGCGCGAGCTGGACTTCGAAGACGGTGCCCTCGTATACGCAGGCTGGTGTTACGATCGATGGAACCGATCCGAGCAATTATGCGCAGTCCTTCTACGATCTGAAGGTATTCGTTTTGCCCTCAGACGCCACGGGACAAACTCTGTTTCTTGGAGGAGTCGGTCTTTATAAATCGGCTGACGGAGGGCATAGCTGGACCTTTGTACCGCAAAACGGCGGTACGCACTCGGATCAGCACGCGCTTCAATACGACGCTGCGACGCAACAGATCTTCGTCGGCAACGATGGTGGTTTGTTCTCGTTCGCTGCAGGCGCCGACCCAAGTGCGATAACATTCACGTCCTATAATTCAATGATCAACGCGTCGATGGCCCAAGGGCTCGGAGTTCATCCTACCGATCCTAAGAAACTGTTCGCCGGGTTCCAGGGAATAGGACTTCAAGCTTTCACGGGAACAAAACCCTTGTGGAGTGGACCAGACTCTGAGAATGGCGACGGCGGTTTTGCGGTGTGGGATCCCAGTGATCCGAATTACCTTTACGCCACTTTCGCCGTCAATTCTCTGGGTGATCCTACTATCTCGGCCTCTACAGATGGTGGTACGACTTGGTGCAGCGCACCGTCAGCCTCTCCACCCGCCTGCGCCTCGGCAGCCGATGCTTGGTCCACCAATCTGCTGGATCAGCTGAACGCCACGGCCGACCCCGGGCCTGCCTATTATCCTCCGCTAGCAGTCGATCCCTCTACGGCTCATCGAGTGTTCTTTGGAGCTCATCAGGTCTATGTGTCGAACGATGGGATGCGAACCTGGCTGCAGCAAAGCGACGAAGACCTAACCGACATCAACTGTCAGGACGACACCTGCTCGATCGAAGATCTTGAGTTTGCTCCAAGTGATCATACCAAAGCTTGGGCCCTAGCCATGGCTGACACTCTCGGAGTGGCCAATTTCGCACTGACGAATACCTCACAAGCCAATTTGGATATCACCAGTTCTGCCCATGGCGGATTGTGGACCGATGTCACGGCCAATTTGCCGTCGGTTGCGAAAAACTCTCAGGCAACCAGTATCGCTCCGGACCCGTTTAACCCTAACGTTGCCTACCTCGCTCTCTCAGGATTTACTTCTCTCACCGGAGCGGGACACATCTATAAAACGCAAAACTTCGGCGCGACTTGGCAACGAGCCGACGGCTTTGGCGGGGTCTCACCTCTGGGAGATGTTCCGGTTCTGAAGCTTCTAGTAGATGCCACTGATAGCAGTGGGTCATGCCCAGGCGGCAAATGTAGCCAGAGCATCTACGCGGCGACCGATATCGGAATTTTTCATAGTGCGGACGGTGGTCAAACGTGGCAGGCCGCGAACAATGGCGGCTCCATGCCCACCGTACCAGTGTACGATTTGCAGCAGAACCAGAACGGAACGGTGTTTGCGGCCACTCACGGTCGCGGTGTCTTCCAGCTCGGTCCTCCTCCAAGCCCGACCCCGACGCTGACCCCCACTCCAACACCCACAGCAACGGCGAGCCCAATTGGCGTTCCGTCGATGTTGATCGCCAAGCCGAACGCACTGAACTTCCCAACGGAGATCGTGGGTTCGAAAGGCGCCAATCCTAGCAAACCGAAAAGCGTCATTTTGTCGAATCCTAAGAATGACCCTAGAAGCATAGTACTCGGACAGATCACGCTGAGCGGGATCAACTTTTCGTCACCGAGCATCGCACAGGCTTCTACACCGTCCACCTGTTCAAAAGATCTGTCGCTCGCTCCAGGTTCGAGCTGCCAAATAAGCGTGGTGTTCTCTGCGATTAATACAGGAAATCTGACGGGTACTCTGAAAGTAGAACACAACGGACTAAACAACCCGGTCATCGTCAACCTGCGTGGGAAGGGAGTTCTAGGAAAAATCGGACACTCACCCTCTTCAATCCGATTCCCAAAGACGACAGTAGGCACAATCAGTTCGAAGTCTCCTGTCGTGACTCTGAGCAACCCGAGTTCAAACAAAGTACCTCTTAGCGTTGTCGATCTGTCTCTTACTGGTAAGAACCCTGCTGAGTTCACCGCGACAAGCTATTGCGGGAGCGAGATTCCTGCCGGTAAGAAATGCACGATCACGACAACGTTTACGCCGGCACAGGCGGGCAATCGCAGTGCGATTCTTAAGATAGCGGTTGGTGCGACTCCCAGTCCGATTACAATCAATCTAAGTGGAACAGGAGGCTGAGCGTTTAGCGAAAAGCCTGCCGTGATCGCTAAGAGCTTGATCGAATCGGCCGATGAAGAAATCCGAAGCCGACAGCAGCCCTCGATCATTCAACTCCGCCAATGCCCTTACCGTGGGTGAAGTGGCTGATTACTTACGAGTACATCGCTCCACCGTCTATCGCCTGTTGCGTGCACATCAGATCCGCGGCTTTAAGGTTGGAGGGCTGTGGAGGTTCAGTCCCGCTGATCTGAATCGATTATGGACGGCTCTTCCAAGCGAAAAGAGGCTGCCTCCTACTAAGGACCCTTCTAAAGGCGGACGATAATCGTATCTTAATTCATACTTTATAATCTCCGCGACCGGCGACGAATCATACGAAGGCGCATGACATCCAAAGCCCGGCGTTTGCTATCCGCAACCGTCAGTGACCGTCTATCCCGTCTGGCTCAGGCGGTTAGCTTACCACCTGCAGTAGTCGACGCACTCATCGAGCATCACTTAGCTGTTACCTATCTGCCAGGGGCGACGCTGTATCGTTACGGCAGCCCGGCAGATATCTTATGTTGCATTCTATCTGGCCTCGTCGACATCATTTCCCCGAGCGGCGCAAGCTCGAGGTTGATACAAGTCTGCGGTCCTGGCGATATTATTGGACACGTCGATCTCCAGGATCACACCGGTCGGCGCATCCAGAGCTTTGAGGCGCGAGCTCGCACAGAATGCAAGGTCGCACTTATCACTCGCGGCGAGCTCAAGAGTCTCCTGCTAACTTTGGACACCCTCACACTAATAGCCGTCGTCGAGAATCTTAATCGAACCTGGGCGGGGTTAGTGTCCTCGTGGATGAGTATGTTGGGCCAGACCTATCGGGTTCGGCTGTATAACCTTCTGATGGAATTCGCGAAGCGATTTGGCGTCGAGGACTCTCGAGGCACACTGATAACGTTTGAGCTCAAGCAAAGTGACTTGGCCCAAATGATCGGGAGCTCGCGGGCAACGGTGAGCCAATTATTAGATGAGATGCGCAAAGAAGGGATGCTCGAACGTCGATCGATGCGCTATATTCTGATGCGCAGACCTAAACCCGGGCGTTGAAGCGCTTCTCCCACCATCAGGCGTAGGTAAGCCTCTCCAGGAACGTCTCAAGCTTCGTACATGATCGGGCCAAAATGAAGGTTGCACGAATCGGCTCGCGACAGGAGGGCCGAAGCGGCTGAGTTACCTACTCGCATCTGAAGGCATTGGTGTAGCTCAGGCTGGAATCGGCGACCCAAGGGGAGGAGGAAAGCGCTGTGCTGGGCAGAATAAGGCAAGTTCTTGTACTTGGCGTTTTGGCTTTTGTATTTGCGACTGGGAGCAGGGCAGATACGGAACCGCTTTTGGGACAATCGAAAGCGGTCAATGCGAGCAGTGTGTCGATTACTGGGCCCGCTGTAGTACCGATAGGTCAATGTGTCGCCTTTACTATCACCGCCTTGGACGGGAACGGTCAGGCACTTCAGTTGGCCCATAATCAACGAGTGCGGCTCGACCTGATTCAGTCAGCATCGGTAAGGTTCTCAGCCAAATCCTCCTGTTCGAAGGCTCAGAAGGAATATGTTATTAAAGCCAAGCACAGTGCGATAACCTTCTATGTCGAAGACCAGGTGTCTGAAGAAATAACGATTCAGCCGATACTAAATCCTCATTCTTCCGGACGCATCAACGGGCTCAAATTCGATGTATCCTTTGTCAGTAATATTGCGACACCTACGCCGACCCAAGCCGCCACTCCGACAACAACACCGACAGTCTTAGCAACGCGAACGGCCACACCGACCAGTGTGCCGACGCCGACATTCAGCGCGACGCGGATACCGAGTCCGACTCCAACCTCATCGCCGAGTACTTTTGGTATTCTCTATGACGCCTGCTGGTTTGATAAAAATGGTGATGCGTATCAGGCGCTCGATTTCAAGCTGACTAAACCCTACGGTCCTTTGGTACTGCAAGGCGAGTTATATATTGGAGAAGGCTGCGACCCGAAGGCCTGGAACGATCAGCTCAATGATACCGGCGCGGCCGATAACTTCGGTACGCTCGGGTGGATTTTCTACTTTATTTACCGACCGAATATCACCGATGTCTCGGTAGTGTGGTCGTTTAGCGATACTAGCGGCAATGAACTCTGGAATAGCGGATGCGAGAATTATATTAGCCTGCCGCCGTGCTAGGGCGTGATGTTGATTTCTGTGGGACAACAGGCATTCTGCAGCCGTCGATGAGTCTTTAGATGGCGTGTCACAGCGCCGTTTAGGAGGGGTTTTGGAAAAAAACCTGAACTTCCGCGCAATGAAAGGGTCCCGAAGAGGCGAGTTTTCAGGCCTGCGGCTACAAGCTTCGTCCTATAATGATGACGACGATGGCTGCGCTACACGGCGGGTTACCGTTGGCCGTTGGTACGGGAGTCGGCGCAGAACTGCGGAGACCTCTTGGTGTGGCAATTGTAAAAGGGGCGGTCTCGAGCGGCCGTAATCCGAGGAAGGAAGATTGTGACATCCTTCCTCGGTGTGCGTGACAGGTTATTTCGCCACTGTGCCGCCCTTTTGAGTGCACTCCTCGGCACTGGAGGTCGTGATCCAACCTTTTCCTTTGCACGAATTCTGACCCTTACAACTGTTTTTAGTAGTCGCGCAGGCGCTCTGACCCTTACAGCTGTTTCCGCCAACACACTTGATCTTTGCCGGCGCGGTCTCATCGGCATTGATGGGAGCCGCTGCGAGCATCAGGCCAACAGCCGTCGCGAGCATCACCCCTGTCATCTGAACTCGATTCATTCTCCAATCACCTTCCTTATCAGCGATGCATTGTACTTCGACGTTGCCCTGTACACTACCGGGACCGATGCAACTCGCCACCGTTTACTTCGCCTTAGTTTCGCACAATCTGTCATCGAACCGAGCGGGAATGTCTCCTGGTCCACTAAATGACGCCCCGACCCGCGATCATGGGCGAACCGCGCCTTTTCCCCTCGCGCCCCATGCTTAGCCCCATTTTTGTTTTTGAAGAAAGTGGTTCAAAATTAGGGAGATTGCTGGAACGGTTTGCGCACAGAACCTGCATCATTTACGCAGCCGTTGCTTCGATCGGTTGAGCGCGACCAATACTGGGCCCCCGTACAACGGCTTCGGTGCGCGGGAATACGGTGTGAGGTGCCAACGACGGCTGGCAGTCTGCACAATGCCGGGTCGGCAGGCCGCTGCTTGTTTAGCTGTGGAAGAAATTCCGCGTAGCGGTGATCTAGTCCGTAATCGCGCTCTCCGATCGGCGACCAGTCGCGGTTACGAAGTATTTCGAGGGCCGACGCCTAATCCTTACAACGTCTTCAAAACGCACATCGGCGCTCGTGTGCCATTCAAATGCAGCCCATTGGCG
>DATKML010000046.1:0-90730 GCA_035541875.1 Binataceae bacterium (SeqCode) | reverse complement strand
CAGACCATCGCGCGGCGGTCCTTGAACGACTTGAACGGACGCGGCCGAATTTCGACGCGCGCCTGCTTGAAATACTTGGTATTGGCTTCGACAAAGCCGGTCTCGACGCCGTTCACGATAATCTCGACGGCTTCGTTGAAGCGATCGCGGGACTCCGCCATCTCGATACCGAAGCCACGGTACTCGCGCTGCGCGAGACCACGCCCGAGCCCCATGACCGCACGCCCATCCGACAGATGATCAAGCAGGACCAGCTTCTCAACCACGCGAAGAGGATCATTCCAGGGCACGATAATCGCCGCGGTGCCAAGCAGCAGCTTTTCGGTGCGAGCAGCAACGTAGCTCAAGTACTGCAGATTGTCAGGACAGATGGAGTAATCAAAGAAATGGTGCTCGACCGGCCAGATTGCGTCGAAGCCCATTGCCTCCGCTTCGATCGCAAGCCGCAGCTCATTCTTGTACATCTGGCGGTCGTCGTAGTCCTTATGTGCCTGGATGACGAGTTGTAATCCTACTTTCATGCTTACCTCTTTGCGCGAATTCTCTTCTTTAGCCTGAGTTAGTTCTTCTTGGTGAAGATGAAATTTTGTTCCATCTTCGCCCGTACGTCATCCATCGCAGTGCAGTACTTATTAAAGCCGCCGTTGTAGTTACCGTCCTGGCGCCGCTGGAACTCACCTTCGAAGTTATAGTAGCCGGGCGTGCATTCCTGATTGCGGCCGGTCTTGCCGCGATGGTTGATGACTTCCTGCACCCACCATTCCTCGGCTTCCGGGGTCGCATCGATCGTCTCATAGCCATGGCGACGGGTGTAATCGATGCACGCTGCGATATGATCGCCCTGCGCCTGCAGCATATCGGTCAGATTGAACTGAAACGACGCCTGGTAGCCACCCATGATGAACATATTGGGATAGCCGTGCGAATGGATTCCGACGACGGTGCGGATTCCATCCGCATACTTATCGTTCAGATCGAGACCCTTCTCACCCTTGATCTGATTATAGATACCGGTCTTCTGCACTTCGAAGCCGGTCGCATAGATCAGAACGTCCAGCTTGTATTGCTTGCCCTCGAAGACCGGGCCATCCTCGGTAATCTCAGTGATACCTTTACCGTGCGTATCAACCAGATGGACCGTCGGGAGATTGAAGGTCGGTAGATAGTCATTATCAAAGCAGGGCCGCTTACACATGAACATGTACCACGGCTTGAGCGCCTCGGCCGTCGCCTTGTCCTTGACGATCTCCTCGATACGCTTATGAATGCGCATCATGTACTCGATATTCGCATTCTCCTGACGACGGAGTTTCTCCTCGGGCCTCATCTTGGCGCGCTCGGCCTTCTTCTCTTCGCTTAGCTCCGGATCCATCCGGGCCTTCGCACGACGCTTGGCCTGCCATCCGGGCTTGAGGTTCTTCGCCCACTCCTGATCGGTCGGCCAGTCGTCACGCACGTCGATTGAGGATGGCGTCCGCTGAAAAACATACAGCTCCTTCGCGTTCGCCCCCAGATGCGGAATTGCCTGCACCGCCGATGCGCCGGTCCCGATAATGCCGACGACCTTGTCGCGCAGCCCCGAAAGATCCGACTTGCAGTAGTCATAGTCCCATCGCGAGGTATGGAAGGAGTGACCCTTGAACTTTTCCATCCCGGCGATCTTCGAAAGCTTAGGCTTGGAGAGGGTGCCGTTGGCGCAGATGACGAAGCGGGCCTTCAGACGGTCCCCGCGATCCGTCCCGATATGCCACAGCTTCTCTTCTTCGTTCCACACCGTGGAGGTCACCGTCGTGTGGAAGACGGCCAGCTTGTAGAGATCGTACTTGCGGGCGATTGCCTGACAGTGCGAGAAGATTTCGGGCGCCTTCGCATAGTGCCGCGACGGCACATAGTTCATCTCGTCGAGTAGCGGCAGATAGTCGTACGCAACGACGTCGCAGGCCGCGCCGGGATAGCGATTCCAGTACCAGGTTCCGCCTACGTCCGCACCGCGTTCGACGATCCGGATACTCTCGACGCCGCACTCGCGTAGTCGCGCGGAGGTCAGCAGCGCCGAGAATCCGCCGCCGATGAACAACACCTCGACGGTATCGTTGATCGGTTCGCGCTTGGGCGCCTCGGTCGCGTAGGGATCGATTTCGTACTTGGCGAGGGCCCCTTCGAGCTCTGTGATGTACTGCTTGGTGCCTTCGGGCCGATAGCTCAGGCGCAGGTCGCGCTCTTCGGCAAACTTGCGCTTGATCTCGTCGTAATACTCTTGCGGTTTTCGCGATTTCGCCAGGAAATCGACACCGCCGATAGCCGGCCTTTCAGGTGCGTTGCTTTCGCTCATCCTTTGCCTCCGCTCCGTGCCTGCTTGGGCGCAGGTCGCGGGCTAAACCGCGCCGGGGATGACGCGGCTAAATCTCTTCAGTAGTAGCTCAGGCGGGCGCAAAAAGTCGATAGATGCCAGACGTTGGGAACGGTCCGTCGTGCGGGTGATTCAGGCCGGTGCCCTAGGGCGAGCATGAATGGTTCATTTAAGCATAATAGGGGCGTCTAGTTTGACTGTAGCCCTTGTCCGTCTTGCGCACCGCTGACGCACAATTACTAGCATCGTATGCAGCCAAAAACGCGACGTGCTCAGTGTAGGTTTTCCGAACTTGAGCCAGGTCTACGCAGGATGACAGTTTTCCGGAATTGCACTCGTCGCTAAGACGGGCGAGAACATCTGGATATCGCTTGACTTCCCTCGCGCTCGCGCAGCCCATCATCAGAGTCACGACAGCCGACGCGACGAGAACCAGCGTGAGCATTGCGCCATCGCAGAGTTTCATCTTCGTTTGTTCTGATTGTCATCAGCGCTAGAACGTCGGCAGATGCTGGACCTCTTTGTATTTGTAATACCCGGGGCCGACGCCGTACTCCATGATGCCCCAGCCGACGTCGTTGCCGCAGTGCCACTCGATAAGATGGTCGCTCAGCGTGCTCGCCTCGGCCAGCACCTTGGGATCGCTCAGATCCCACACGTCGTGCTCGCGGTAATACTCGCCCTTATTGTCGCCGTGATACCAGCCGTGATAGCCGCCGTAACCGCCGCCCTTGAGATGCCATCGCGGAGCGTGCGTCGTGAACGATACGTCGCGGGTCTCGCCGTTGGCGTAAAAGAGCCGGATATCGCCGCCTTTGAGCGTCTGGATCGGGCCGGACGCATCCCAGCGAAACTCCTGTTCGGTGCGCTCCAGATGGAATCCCGGATCGGCGGGCTGGCCGAACGGCAACGCCTTTTCGCCGCTGAGATAGCTGTATTTATTCGGACCCCGCTCGACGAAACGCCAATGCAGCGCATAGTTCTCAAACTGCGCCACCGACCAACTGAAGAGGAAGGGCGCGAATTGCTGCTTGTTCGCGGCATCGGATGAATCAGTGCGCAGTGGCCGCCGCGTACCCCACGAGCGATCACGATGCGCCCACCACGCATCTTCGGTCAGCGTGATCTTCTTGCCGCCGAACTCGATCGTCCCGCGCACGCGACCCGCCTGATCGAAGCGATTGATATCCTGCACGACCTTGCCGCCGCTCTCGCGATGGTCTCGCTTCTCCTGATGTGGATTCATCGAGCCGATCCATTCGAGGTCGGCGCGTATCGTCGAGGGATTATCGACCAGCCGCATCCGGAAGCGGCGTAGACCTTCGAGCACATCGACCGAGAGCGGTCCGATCTTGATCTCGTCGATCTTCGGGCGCAGCGTGCGCGAGGCGCGGAAGTTGTACTGCTTCCCCTGATGCCAAATCGTGAGGAAGCCGTCCTGTACGTTCTTGTTCGGATACTGCCCGACGCCGAGACCGATAATCGTATCCTTGTCGCGGACGTTGTAGATGCTGACGTAGATGCGCTCGGTCCACTCCGGACTCTCGGTATGCACCTGGTCCAGCGTAGACGGCAACTGATGGCACATTAATTCATCGAATCCACTCAGCATCGTAGTAAACTCCAATAAAGTCTCAATTTTGGAAGACCATCGCTGCGTAGATCCTTCGACACGGCTCGTCTTCACTCGCCGGCTCAGGATGACAAAAACTACACTACCTCTTTGTCATCTTGAGCGGGGAGATCAACGCGAACGTAGTCGAAAGATCTACGCGAAGCGATTCCCCGTACAAACGCCCTAAAACCCCAAAGCTCGCGCAGCCATATCCAGCACGACCGGCACCGAGTAAGTCGTGCGCGCAAGCCGCAGATCCTTGCTGCGGCCTTCGGCGAACAGTCCCGAAGCGCTCAGCCAGAAAGCCGCCGTGCGCATCATATAAAGGACCTGATAGTAGCGGCACGCCTCGAAATCGATCGTGAGACCCGTCAGCTTCTGGTAGTAGTCGATAAAGAATTCGCGCTCGACCACGCACGAGAGCAGCGGCGACCCCTCCCGATTCAAATCCGACAGGACGTAAGCGACGTCGTACATCGGGTCACCGATAACCTGCAGCTCCCAATCGATAACGGCGGAAATCTGGTCTTCATGGACCATCAAATTCCCGGTGCGATACGCGCCATGCACGAACGCGAGCCGCTGCACCGAAGGGGCGTTGGCCTTGAGCCACATGATCACTTCGGTCAGCACCGGTTCGGGTTTGCGAATCGATTGCGCAATCAGCCCTTCCCACTTCGCGATTTCACGCAATGCGAAATCCTTACCGGGACCCGGCACGCCGAGAAAATCGAGCCCTGCGGCCCGCCAATCGAGGTTATGCAGCGCCGCCAGCGCCTCAACGAAGCTCTTCGGCAACTTCCCGCGCTTGGCCGCCTCCGCGTAAAACTGCTTGCCGACCTTCGACCACGGATTCACCGCCTCGCCGGGAATTTTCTCCATCCCGAGGAACGGTCCGCCGAGAATCGAGATGTCGGGCTCGTACCAATAGCCCTTGGGCGTGGGCGCATCGGTCTTTTCGAGCGCCTTGAGAACTTTGTACTGCTCTTCGAGACTTGACAGTTCGCGTAGTAGTCCCGTGCCGGGATCTCTACGGGCGACGAAGCCTCGGCGATGCGGTCCGTCGTCAGCTACCCAATCCGCGTCGAATACGAAGGTCTCGTGCGACCATCCGACGGCGGTCTGCACCCAGTTCGAGAATTTGATATCGCGGGCGCCGGGGATAACTTTCGCCGCCAGGTATTCCGCGAGCTTTTCTTGCGTCGTGCGTTCGGCCATCGGATTTAAGCCTCGCTCTTGCCGGTAATTTTGAGTTCCTGATCGAGCAAGCGTCGCAGCGATGCACGCACCAGACCATTCGCTGTCTTGAACGCATCCTCGCCGAGGCGCTCGCGTTCGTTGTAAAGCCGCTCGATCAGGCCGCACAGCGCTGCCTCGCTCGGCACGTCACCGCCTTTGATTTTATCGCCACCCGCCAGGCGCGCTACTTCGCCGAAGAGGGACGCCAGTTCGGCTTCCTTCGCGCTTTCGATATCCGTACGCTCTTCGAGCTGACGGGCCAGAAATTCGAGGATCACAGCTGCCATATAAGCCTGCGATTTCGGATATGGATCCTTCACCGCCGGCGCAATCACGTTGCGCAACGAGGCGATGACTTCACTCAAAAGCTGTTTGGATGGGATCATCGAAAGCCGGCGTCACTTCGCCAGCGGCTCCTGTCTAAACTTCGCGCGAGATGCCTGCTGATCGCGCCGCCCCTGTGTTTTAAGGGCTTTCCGAAATCGGATCAATCACGCGGCAATACTCCCCCTAGCGAACCCGCACGGGCACGACTTCCGCCGAAAGCTGAATCACATCGCCGAGGCCATAGTAGTAATGCGCCGGCTGCGACACGTGGCGCAGCAGCAGGAACAGTTTCATTCTCAGACGGCCCAAGAAATTCATATGCCGACCGGGGAGGATATTCTCGATCGAGACATGCACGATCCATCGATGGGGGTCGCTCGGCAGGACGATCTGATGATGGCTGGCGAGCTCCTCCAGTACCCGTTCGACATTGGGCTCTTCCATAAAGCCGAAGCTCAGCGTGACGCTGATGACGCTGCCCTTATCGTGGTCGCGCTGGAAGACTGTGACCTGATAGCGCTCGTCGTGGACGTACGGAACCTTGCGATGGACCACTTCGACGAAAATCAGGTTGCGTGGCAGCATCGCGTAACGGTCCCACAGTAACTGAAGCAATGCCGGCGTATTGTCATCCGGGGAGCGCAACGGCTTGGGTACCATCAGCAACGCGTTGCGCTCGAGGAAAGTCCGGGCATGACGTTTGTGGGTAACGAGTTCGGACATCTTCATGGTGTGTTTGGCTGAATAGGCTGCGAAGGTGGCTTTGCGGCCCCATCGCCAGGTCATCATGACCGTGAAGAGCACCAGCCCCACGCACAGCGGTATATAGCCGCCATCGATAAACTTGAGCGAGTTCGAAGCCAGGAAAGCGCCCTCGATTACGGCAATCAAACCAAAGGTCAATCCGCTCGCCAGCCGGCTCCACTTCCATATGATCCGCGAGACGATAGTCATGGCAATCGACGTCGACAACATCACCCCGGAAACCGAAAGACCATACGCCGAGGCGAGTGCCGTGCTGGAGCCGAAGGTGATCACCAGCGCGATACATCCGGCGTATAGCGCCCAATTCACGAAGGGCAGGTAGATCTGACCGGCGTGCTCGTGATGCGTATGGACAGTGCGGAGGCGCGGAAACAGCCCGAGCGCAATCGCTTGCGACGCCAGCGAGTAAGCGCCCGAGATCAGTGCTTGTGAGGCGATAACTGTCGCCAGCGTCGCCAGCATGACCATCGGAAGAAGAAGATCCCGCGGAACGAGACTGTAGAAGAGCTTTCCGTCAACGACGTTCCCTTCGTGCATCAGGAACGCGCCCTGCCCGAGGTAATTCAGAACAAGAGCCGGATAGACCAGAAAAAACCAGCTGCGCCGAATCGGCGACGCGCCGAAATGGCCCATATCGGCATAGAGCGCCTCGCATCCGGTGACAGCAAGCATCACTGATCCCAGTGCAAGCAGACTGCCGAAAACTCCCGCTCGCCCGATGAATCGGAATCCTGCGAGAGGATTAAGCGCGCTTAGCGCGTCGGGATGGCGCACCAGTTCACGTCCGCCCAACGTTGTAATCGCGAGAAACCAGCAAATCAGGATCGGACCGAAGACGCGACCAATCCGGGTCGTGCCGCGATGCTGGATGGCAAAGAGAACGGTCAAAAGTGCAACGGTGATAGGCACCGACGCATGATCGAACAAGGGCGTCGCCACCCCGAGGCCCTCGACGGCAGAGAGCACGCTGATAGCCGGAGTCAGCACGCCTTCCGCGAACAGAAGACCAGCCGCCAAGGCGAGCATGAAGAGCGCTGCGTTTATCTTGCGATGGCGATGCAGCAAGCCGTAGAGCGCGAAGACACCGCCCTCGCCATCATTATCAGCGTGTAGAACGAGCGAAACGTACTTGATCGAGACAACGATCGTCAGCGCCCAGATGACCAGCGATACACAACCCCGAGCATTCTCCGGTGTCGGGCTAACCCCGCCGTGGCCAAAAAAAATCTCGCCGACCGCGTACAGCGGCGAGGTCCCAATATCGCCGAATACCACGCCCAGCGCACCGATCGCGAGGGCGAAACCTCCACCGCGGGGCGCGTGCGGTTGATGCGCTTCCGTCGCCGCGGTTTGACGATTATGTGATCGACGCGCCGCAGGGGCGAGTCGATCAGGCGCTGCTGAAGAGGGTCGACCGATCACGCTGGCCAATTGTACAGGACGGGAAAGGCTGTGAGAGCCCTTCCCCTTTCCTGTCAGAGTGGCGCAATCGAATCGCCATCTTCAGCTCAGATAGCCTTCGCGACGGCGAGTGCTTCGATCTCTGCCGAGGACAGACCTGCTGCACCGAGCACTTCCTTCGTATGCTCCCCGAGGCGCGGCGCACCGCGATCGAAGGCAGTAACGCGAGTGTGGCCGTCGGTTCCGACCGAAACCGGATATTGGAGGGATCGGCCGAGCTCCGGATGCTCGATCGCCTGAAAGGTTCCCCGGGCCTTGAAATGCGGATCCTCGATATTCTCCTCCGGATACCGCACACTCGCCCACAGTAATCCCTTGGCCTGCGCCTTATGGAAGATCTCTTCGGCCGTCATATTCTCGCAGAGCCGATCGATCATCGCACTGAAGTGCGCTCCGGCCTTCGACGGCGATTTCTCGGCCAATTCCTTGTATGCGTCGGAATTGAGGTCGTGCTCGATTCCAGCCTCGCTCATGATCTCGGCGACCACCCGCCGCTCCTTGCCACCCCAGAACATGAACGCCTTGATATAGCGCCCATCCTTGGTGCGTCGCAGCCACGGACGCGATCGGCTTTCCGCCGCGTGCCGTCCGGTCTGCCGATAGATCAACGCCTTGCTGTAGATCCACGTCGGCATCGCGACCTCGGTGCAGGTGCTCACCGCTTCATGAATCGAGAGGTCGATAAAATCGCCCTCTCCCGTCATCTCGCGGAAATTGAGCGCGGCCGTCAGCGCGACCACCGCATGCTCACACGCGATGTGATACGCCTGCCACATTGCAGGTGCGATCGGTGGCGTATCGTAGGTGCCGTCGGGCTGCGAGTCGTAGCCGCAGGACATCATCACGCCACCAAGCGCCAGATGCGTCAGATCGGTCATCAGGAAATCGCGATAGGGTCCATCGAGACCGAAGGGCGTGACCGTACAGACAATGAGTCTGGGATTAGCTTTCCGCCACTCGCGATAGAGTTCGGCGCGAGACACAACGTCGAGCGCTTCGCCCGAGTCAAGAATCACGTCGGCCTTACGTGCCAATCGCGCAAAAGCCTCGCGCGCAGCCGGATTACCGATATCCAATGCGACGCTCTTCTTGCCTAGGTTGTAGCGCGAAAAGCAGAGGCTGTGCTCGGGATGCGGCTCCGGAGTCGTGAATGGTCCAACGTGCCGCGAGTGCGAGCCGTGCCGATCTTCGACAAGAATCACGTCTGCGCCGAGCGATCGCAGCAGCAGCCCGGCAAACTCGGCACGCGAGTCGCCAACTTCGAGAACGGTTATCCCTTCGAGGGCGGAACTCAGAATTGCTTCAGTACTCAAATCACCCACTCCTCTTGGAGCGTCGCGATCTCCTTGGGCTTCAGTCCCAGGATTTTGCCGTAGACATACTCGTTGTTCTCGCCCATCGTCGGGGCTCCGCGACCCGGTAATCCGCCGACTTCGACGCGCATCGATTCGAATTTGGCCGGAAAATTCTCGATCGGCCACATTCCGATTTCGTTATGCGGCAGCGGCACGAAGTAGCCACGTGCCTTGAGCTGCTCGTCACGTTCGCAGCGATCGGCAGCGTTCTGTACCGCCGCGGCCGAGACGCCGCGCGCCTGCAAGCGCTTGGCGAGTTCGTAGCGATCCTGATCCCGGGTGAACTCCGCGATCTTGCTATCGAGATCGTCTTCGTTAGCTTTCCGCGATTCAGCTGTCGCGAAGCGCGCATCCGACGCCCACACCGGCTTGCCCATCTCCTCGACCAGCGAGGTCCACTGCGCATCGTTGTGGATCGCGATCGCTATCCATTCGTCCTTGCCGCGGCATGGATAAGCGCCATGCGGAGCCCAGTTCGCCACTCCGGCGCGATTCCCGCGGCGCGGCGTATGCTTACCGGTGAGCTGCGCTTCGAGCGTCGCAGTGCCTGAAGTGATGATCCCGACTTCGGTCTGCGACACATCTATATAGCAGCCGTTGCCCGTTCGCCGCCGTTTCATCAGAGCGGCCAGCACCAGCATCGCGCCGTAGTAGCCGGTCGAATGGTCGAGATACGAATAACCCCATCCCGCGGGAGGCATCGGCTCGGGCAGGCCCGACATGTGGGTCAGCCCCGAAAGCGCCTGCGCCGTGGGGCCGACGCTCAGATAGCCGTCGTAGGTGCCCGACTTCCCCATCCCGGTGATCTGCATATAGATGAGCTTCGGATTGATCTCGCGCAGATTCTCGTAGCCGAGTTCCCAGCTCTCCATCTGCTTGGGGCTGTAGTTCTCACAGAGAACGTCGGCCTTGGCGATGAGCCTCTTAAAGAGGTCGCGGCCCTGCGGCAGACTCAGATTAAGCGTCACGCCGTATTTGCCGGGATTGATATTGTTGAAGAGCCCACTGCGATTGAGGCTCTCCGGATCACCCCCGGGCGCCTTCGGATTGACCATCCGCAGCAGGTCGAGCGCGCGATTGTCGTGCCACTCGACGCGGATCACCTCCGCGCCCATCGTCGCGAGCATCCTCGTGCAGTTGGGTCCCGCGACGATCTTCGTCAGATCGATCACGCGTATACCCTCAAGAGGGCGTCGCTTCATGTTGGCGTTCTCCGCCATCGCTTTATGCCTTTCCTGCTATGCCTGCGAGCGCAACACGCCACCCGGCACTTCACCAGTGTATTTGCCGTGATCGTAAATCGGCTTGCCATTCACCACGACATGCTCGACGCCACGCGGCTTCATGATCATCCGGCGACCGCCGCCCGGCAGATCGTTCACCGCGATCACCGGCTCGCAGGCGATATTGTTATAGTCGAACACTACAATATCGGCAGCTTTGCCTACTTGTAGACGGCCGCGATCTTTGATGCCGAAAAAGTCCGCTGCTTCGGAGGTTGTCCGCTGGATCGCGCGTTCGAGCGTGAACATCGGCGTCTCGCGCACCCAGCGCGCAATCATGTCGCTGGTGTAGCCCGCCGTGCAGAACTGATCGACGTGCGCACCGCCGTCCGACTCGCCGATCAGCACGCGCGGATCGTCGAGCAACTCGGTCGGCACCTCGGTGCGAATCACGCTGTAGACCATCTGCAGGTCGTCTTCGAGCACCAGATCAAAGAAGGTATCGAGACCATCCTTGCCGCGCTCATTAGCGATTTGCTCGACCGTCTTGCCCCACAGATGCTGCATCGCGGGGTTCTTCACCACGTTCACCGTGACCAGATCCCAGCGGCCGTGGAAAAGACCCGGTCCCTTGAGCTCCTGGCGGAAGGACTCGCGAAAATCGCGGCTTGCGTAAACCTGTTTCAACTCCTCAGGCGAGACGTTGAAGGCCCGCTTCCACGATGGATACGGCGCAAAGGAGATCGACGGCAGCGCCAGGCCCATCTCAGTGATGAGCGGCACCGTCGCGAGTTGAGGCTTCGCGCCACGACGAATCTGCGCATCGGCAGCGCGCAGGATATCCTTGTAGCTGTCCGGGCGATGGATAAACTTGCGCAGCACGAGCCACGTGATCTGACGCCCGCTCTCTTCCAGCAGCAGGTCGAGCAGCTCGCACTCGTCGGGCTCCATCGAATAGACACCACGATTCGCGATTAGTTCGATCGTGCCTTTGCCGAGCTCCTTGAGGACGCTCGCGTACGCCTTAAACTCGGCGCGATCGGCCAAGCGGCAGGCCAGCGGACGCCCCTGATAACCGATATGTTGCGGCGCGGTGCTGGTGCTGAAGCCGCAGGCGCCCGCCTCGATCGCCTCTTTGAGCAGTTGTCGAATCGACGCGGTCTCTTCCGGCGTCGCCGCGCGCTCCATCGACGCCTCGCCCATCACGTAATGGCGAAACGGCGTGAGCGGTGCGAGACACGCGAGGTTGATAATCGAGCCCCGCCGGTCGGCCGCATCCATGTATTCCGGGAACGATTCCCAATCCCAAGTGACGCCCTTCTTGAGCACATCGAACGGAATCCCTTCAACATTCACGAGGTCCCACGTCGCGATTTCACGATCTTCCGGTCGACAAGGTGCGAGCCCAACGCCGCAGTTGCCCATGATTACGGTCGTCACGCCGTGCCACGATGAAGCCGAGATCGTTGGATCCCAGCAGATCTGGCCGTCGTAATGGGTATGCGGATCGATAAAGCCGGGACTCACGACTAGCCCGTCGGCATTGATTTCCCGCTTCGCGCTTTCCGTTGCCTTGCCGACTTCGACGATCTTGCCGTCGCGAACGGCAACGTCGCCCTGAAAGCGGGCCTTGCCCGTACCGTCGATCACAGTCCCATTACGAATTAGTAGGTCGTGCATCAGAATTTTCTCCCGCTGATCACTTCTAAGCTTTCAGAAAATCGTTTCGCGTCGATCTTTCGACTGCGCTCGCTCCGATCGGGATGACAGACCCAGTATTACCTTTGTCATCCTGAGCCGCTGAGCGAAGGCGAGGCGTGTCGAAGAATCTACGCGAAGCGTTTCAATCTTCCCTGACCCTCACCCCGGCATCTTCGGAAACTTCGGCAGCCCCTCGCTAATCGGCGCCCACCCCGGCGCGCTCGACGTATAAACACTCATACCCGGCTTGAACTGATTGGGATCATCGAGGCTCCCGGCCTTGATTCCCAGCACCGTCGGGAACGATTCGAGCTTGGTGAAGAGCGGCGATCCACAGTTCGAGCAAAACCCGCGACTGACTTTCTTGCCGCTGTCCGCCAGCACTTCGTAAAAGCGCGCTTCGCCCTTGAGGATCTTAACGTTGTCCTTCGGCATGACCATCACCGAGGCCATCGCGACTCCGCCCGATCGCTGGCAATCGCGGCAGTAACAATTGAGCGCCATCATCGGATCGCCCGAACATTCGTAGCGGATCGCTCCGCACGCACATCCACCGGTCACAGCAGCCATCGTCGTTTCTCCTTTGATTTAGCCGGGAAGCTCCGGCGCCTTGTGAAACTTCGTCACACCCGCGGTCAACGTCGCCCAACTAGGCGCGCTATCTACATAACATTCCATCTGCGGACTAAATTGATTGGGATCATCGAGGCTCGCCGCCTTGATTGCGATCGCGTCGGGCAGCAACTCGGGCCGCGTGAACAGTGGCGAGCCGCAGTTCGCGCAAAAACCACGATTCACCAGGTTGCCGGTATCACCGCCCACCACGAAGTAGCGAGCCTCGCCCGTAATCGCGACGGCGTAGAGCGGAAAGACCAGTACCGATGTTACCGCTGTGCCTGTACATCGTTGGCAATCGCGGCAATAACAGTTCGCGGTGAAGATTGGCTCCCCGCGCGCTTCGTAACGAATCGCTCCGCAAGCGCATCCACCGGTCATGGTTTGCGCCATCAGGTTCCTCCCCAGATGGCCGGAGCATAGTCCAGTCGCCTCGAAATCGCCATCGGAGTTGAGACCTCAATCAGCCTAAGGTTGCAGGCGCATTAACATTATGGGCAAGCTTTACGCTGGCTTACGATTGCCGCTATGACCGCATGGAACAGGCTCAGCTGACGACTGCCACCGAATCACCCACTCTTCCCGAACCGTCCTCGCGCTACCGATGGATCCTGCTCGCGCTGCTGATGCCCGCGACGATCTTCGAGGGCTACGACATCACGATCTTTCATCTCTGCACGCCCGATATCACCCGCGCGTTCCATCTGAGCGACGCGACTGTCGGCTCGATCGCGGCGACCGTGCGATTCGGCGGGCTGCTCTCGTTTTTCGTGGTAACGCTGGCGGATCGCTTCGGGCGCAAGCCCATGCTCGCAAATACTGTTCTCTGTTACGCCGTCTTCACCCTGATTACCGCCTTTTCGCGCGGCGCATGGACCTTCACGCTGGCTCAGAGTAGTGCGCAGATTTTTCTCGCGGCCGAATTCGGTATCGCGATCACGATGATCAGCGAAGAGTTTCCCGACAGCGAGCGCGGCCGCGCCGTCTCGATCCTGCTGACCTCGGCTTTCATCGGTGTGGTAATCGCCGGACAACTCTACGGCGTGATGTCCAACTCGCGATGGGGTTGGCGCGGGATGTATCTTCTCGGCGTCGCGCCCTTGATCCTTGTGGCATGGCTGCGGCGCTGGATGCGCGAAACACAGCGCTTCCTCAACGAACAAAGCCGCCAGCGAATCAGCCAACGCAAGATTTTCGAACCGCTGCGCGAGTGCCTCGCCCCGATGCGCGGGCCATGGCTCCGTCGGATGCTGCTCGTCGCTTCGCTTTGCAACTGTGTCGGCCTGGTCGGCGGCCCGGTGATCTCGTTCTTCAGCCTCTATGCCGAGCGCGACCGCGGATGGACCTCCGTCTCGGTAGGACAGGCCTTCGTTGTGGCCTACCTCGCCGGCAGTCTCGGCTCGATGCTCAGTGGCTATCTGCTCGATCGTATCGGCCGACGCACTACGGCGGTCATGTTTTTCATCGCCTCAGCCGCGACCGCAGCCACACTCTTTCGGAGCACCGGCTTCGCCACGATTTTCATCGCGCTGGCCGCCGCGATGTTCTCCTATCAGGGATCACGCACCGCGACCTCAGCTCTCGCAGCGGAACTTTTTCCGACCAGCGCCCGCGCTACCGGCTTTTGTCTGACGGTCCAAGTGTTTGGCCAACTCGGATGGATTCTCGCGCCGTTATGCGTCGGGCTGCTCTCTCATGCTATGGGCGGGTTGGGCAACGCCGCCTCCCTTTTCGCCGCCGGACCAATTATTGGCGCACTGCTCGTCATCACGCTGGCACCCGAAACCCACGGCAAAACGCTGGAGGAACTCGCGCATACGCACTAGCCGATGGCAGGAGAACTTATGGATATCGAAGAACTGAAACGAGGAGCGGCAGCCGGAAGCAAAGTCGATCAAACAGTTCTTGGAATCTGTTCCTTGGATGGCTTAGGCGTCGGCATAGATTACTCAAAAGCCTTCGAGTTACTGAGTCAGACGGCTCGACAAGGACTTCCACGCGCTCAGCTAAACTTGGCTCGCATGTACGCTGAAGACCTCGGAGTTCATCGAGATTTATCGGAAGCAGTCCGATGGTACGAAGCTGCTGCACGCCGAGGCTAGTGCCTTGCGCAAGTGGCACTGGGTCGAGCGTATTCGAGAGGGCTTGGAGTTTCCGCCGATCCAAAGGCAGCACTGGAGTAGTACGTCGCCGCAGCCGAGCAGGAGGAAGAGGTCGAAGAGTGCGAGGAGCTACAGGAGGCCAAGAATTATGTGGCTTCCACCAAATAGCTTCAGGACAACAGGGGTTTGGCCTCTGCGACACCCGATTGGATTTCAAGCAGTCCAGCCCGCGCGGGCTAAGGTTCAGTAGGATCAGGAAGCTCTCGCTCTTAGTCGCTACTCAGCGTCGCTTCATTGCTAGGGCCCATGCTACGTCGGTCTTGCCGAAGTCATTGCCCTTAAAGAGTATGGGTTCGCCGGTCAGCTTCGAGAGCGCGTACGCGAAGCAATCGCCAAAATTCAATCCCGCTGGATGCCGACCTTTGCCGAAGTCGGCGTAGGCTTGCCTGGCGATATGTGTCTGCTCTTCGCTGACCGGCTCTATCGTGATCCCGGCGCGTCGGATGAAAGCGTTGAACTGGCGGCTCCCTTTGTCTTTGGTTTGCATATCGACCACCACACCGGCTTCCACGAAGGTCGCGGCCGAAATCCGACACGATTCGGCAGCGGCGATCGCTCGCGCGTAGAGCTCCGCGTCGTCCTCCTCAAATAGAATTGCAAGGATGGCCGAAGTATCGACAATCACCGCGGCAACCCGCGTTCATCGTAGAGCATCTCTCCGTGGCCGACGGGCTTGCCCTTAAGCGTCAGCGCGCAGCGATGACCGATCGCCAGCAGCTCAGCGACAGCCGTTTCCGACTTCCGCTGACGTAAGACGCGTTCCAAGCGTTCGCGCAGCGACTGCGTGACCGCCTCGGTCATTGTCTCACCGGTCTCCTTGGCCAGAGTCTGTGTCAGCATATGAGCAGTCGGATCCTTGATGTTCAGGCTCATCTTTCTTCCTTAGTAGATGAACTTCTACCTTTCTTTAATTATGGCGTGAGTTGATCGATAGACCAATCATGGGACTTCGCACTGTTGATGCTCCACTCGCGACTCGCGCTGATGCTCGTGATGCGGTATCACTAACCGAACTTTGTTGCGCGAGGCGACATCATGGCAGGCAAGTATTTCGAGGAATTCAAGGTCGGCGAGGTCTTCAAACATCAGCCGGGCCGCACCGTCACCGAGACCGATAACCTTCTCTTCTCTGCGCTCACTTTGAATCCGCAGCCGCTCCATCTCGATGCGGAATTCTCCAAAAAGACCGAATTCGGCCAGCGACTGGTAAACAGCATCTTCACCCTCGGTCTGGTGGTCGGCCTCTCCGTCGGGGAGCTGACCCTTGGCACCACGGTCGGCAACCTCGGCTTCGACAAGACCGAATTTCCCAAGCCCGTCTTTATCGGCGATACGATCACGGCCGAGACCGAAGTGATGGAAGTGCGCGAGAGCAAATCGCGACCGCAATGGGGTATCGTGATTTTCGAGCATCGCGGGGTGAATCAGCGCGGCGAAGTAGTAGTTAAAGCACGGCGTACGGCAATGATGCTACGTAAACCGAAGTAAAGATAAGAATTATTCAGCACAAAGGGCCGGAGTGGTTCATAGTAACCCCTCCGGCCCTTTTTCATGTGCTGAATTTCTTGATGAGCGCAGGCTGTCAATGCATAATGTAAACCATTACAGGTCTGCTTGAATTGTCATGAGTGTATATAGCAAGAATCCTTCGGCCGTGGTCACTCAGCCTCCAGCCCAACCCATCGAAAACCTGCCTGCTATCTGGCCAACCGAAGGGCAGCCGTCCCTTAGCGCCTTTCGCGCTCGATTGCTGCCTCCTGAGCTTCCCCGCGAGTATCTCGAACCATTAGTAAAGCCGCGGCGCGGAATTTTTGCCTGGTTCTGGCGCAAGAGCGTGACTATCTCGAAGCCCTCGTTTATCAGCAGGCCTTTCCGTTTCGCCGTCAAAGGCAACTGAAGCAAGGCTTATCGAAAGACCGAATCGATGGAGCCCCGACGATGCCGGGGCTCTTTTTTTTGCTTCGTCCCTGTCGATTACAATCCATTTCCCGAGTGTCGCGGCTCCCATGCCTCAAAGCAGAAGCGGCCGAAGGTGATTCTCACCTTCAGCCGCTCCGGCTTCAGTTGCTTTGAATCCGGGACGCTACACCGCGTTGTTCGGAATCAGGCGGGAGACCGTCAGATCGTTGGCGATCGACTTAAAGATCTCATTCAGAGAGCTCGCGGACCGAGATGAGGAGACGCATGAACCACTACCACCCGTCGCGCTGTAATCGGAGAAGAAGTTCTGCGGCGAGGAGGCGATTTGCTGCATCGTCTGGCAAGGTGTGATCGACGGGCTCGTATCCGTCGTGCATCCGCTCGAGGGCGACCCATAGGCAACCGAATACACGATCGTGCCGGCCGCCGACGCGCGTTGGGCAGCGGCAACCGCCTGATGACACTCCTGGGTTGCGGGATAGCTCGAGGATGAACCTCCCATTTGGCTCGCACTGGCGGTCGCATCACCGTCGCTGAGGAGGATCATCACGTTCTTGGTGTTCGGGCGCGCATTCGCGGTGAGAGCAGCCTGGGCCGCATCGATAACGCCGGCATAAAAGGTGCCTTGGCCGCCGGGAGCCTTGAGCCCGCTACAGGAACCACCGCCGGCCGCGATTACCAGGGGCGAACTCCCATTGAGCGAAGTAGCAGTGTCGGAATTACGGAAATCGCTCGAGAACGGAACTATCGAGTACGTCGGCCCGGCATTGTATTTAACCGTAGTGGGATTGCTGGTCGGGCACACATAGTCCTTGGATGACTCCGAGGCTGAGGCCAAGCCGGGAAAAGCCATGATACCCACTTCGTCGACCGGGTTGGATACGTTGTTGCCGCTCGACGGCAGGGAGCCGCTCGCCGAACCACAGCTCGATAGGCCCGCATAACACGGAGAGAGGCTGTTGAGCAGAACCTGCACACCCGCGAGAGCGCACGAGATACGCGTGCCGTTACACGACGCACTAGAGTCGATGCTGTTCATCGAGGATGTCGTGTCGATAATAATCTCAACGTTGTACGGAACGGCGGTGCCACTCCGTGCCGCGGCCGTCGCCGTAGCCGCCAGCGGGATCGAATTGATACCGATCACGCGCAGAAACGTCGTCGGAATAACCGCCTTCTGCGATACCGCGAGAGCGTTGGCGTTGGCCGGCGATGCCGTGCAGTCGATGCCGAGGCTGTTAAGGCATCGCACCTTGGGATAACCGGTCGCCATGGATACGTTGGCCAATTGCGCCAGGTTCGATCCGGAGTTGAGATTGCCGCTGACCGCGCTGTAGCTGGTTGCGGTCGAGATCGCCTGACCAGCAGTGCTGGTATTGAGAACGGAGGCACCCGCCAGAGCCGCCGCCTGTGTCGAGGCGACCAATTCCTGGTAGCCATAGTAGGCTCGGCCGCAATCGATCAGGAGACCGGTCATAGCGCAAAGTCCCACCAATGCGAGGGCCACGAGCACCATCGCTTGGCCGCGATTCGCCTGCCGTCGTCGTGCTAACACTTCGTGCATACGTGTCACCATTGTGTCTTTGTAGCCTTTCATTGGATCGCCATCGTTGAGGTCGCCGTGAGGGTGCAATTCGGGACCGGATTAAAACCAAAAATCTGCAGGTTGCAGGGATAGGACGCGGTCACGGTCGCGCTTTGGGCCGCCACCAGATATTGCTGGCTGCCTCCGCAGGAGGGGTTGGTGGTGCCGCTCGTAACCGAGTTGGTTCCCAACGTAATCGAGAACTTCAGCTTCGACGGATTTAATTGCGGCGCCGCCGCATAGGCCGCCTGACTCGTGGTCTGACACGGGTCGCTGGTCTGCCCGCGACTGATCGAGAGCAACTGTGCCGAGTTGCTGGTCGCGAACGTCAGTGCAATGTACTGGTCGAAAGCGATTCCGAATACCGCTATCGCCAACATCAGCGTGAGCATGATGGGAGCGACGATCGCCATTTCCACCATCGTCTGCCCTTTAGAGAGCCTGCCTGTCTTCGCGGCCTGGTATTTTTTCATAGTTTTCGCCATTCCAGCCCTAGATACACGAGCATAAGGAAATTTAGGCTGCTAAAGATACTGTAAGGCGCAATCTGACAACAGGCAAGCATAATTTTATAAAGATTAATTTAGGCAATCGAAGCATCATTTATGAGTGTGTGTCCCAAGGAGAAGGTTAACCTCTAACCGACGCACCTGTTTCAAGGCTAAGAGATTAGCAGAATAGAATAAATTAGAAGCGTATAAGTTTTTATAGATTGCGTTTGAGATTAATTTCTTGGGAGACTATCGGCATGCTGTTTACAAGAAATAGTTCGGGCCAAACGGCTGTCCTTTTCGTCCTGTCGGGAGTAGCCATATTGGGTGGTCTCGCCCTGACCACCGACGTCTTGGGCTATTACTGGAACTGGGGAACAGATTCAGAAGGCTGCTGATGCTGGAGCGCTCGCGGGCGCATCCCAGTATATGCAACACATTCCGGCGCCTCCGGCCGCCGCGGCGGGATGTACGGGTTCGACGGCAGCTCAGGTCGCTTGCACTTACGCCGTCCAAAACAATGTTTCAGCATCAGAGCTTACGGTAGAAGTACCGTCATCAGTCGTCCCTGCAAGCGTGCCGGCTGGAGCGCAAACCGTCCGGGTCACTGTCCAGCGCAACACCATCGCGAACTATTTCGCTCGTCTCTTTGGTCGCACAGCCCCTTATTCAGCCGGAGCCACCGCAATAGCGGTTGGGCCGACAGCGACCAGTGCCATTCACAACGGACTCTTTCCAGCCGGCTTTGCCTATAATCCGAACGGAGCTTCGTTAAAGTACGGTCAGACGTACAGCCTGACGGGAAACTACGCGTCCGGTAACTGGGGATGGCTCGATATCCCGGCGGGATCGACCGCAGGAACCAGCGCAGGGACCGCACCGAAAGGTGGTGGCGCATCCCAACTGAGCACGAACATCACGAACGACTGCACCTGCAATGCGAGCGTTAACAGCTGGGTGATGCCTGAAACGGGAGTCGCGTGGGGCCCGGTTTCGAGCGCCGTTAAGTCGCTGGCCGACGGCTCCACGCTACCGGCGGTCCTGACTGGTAACGAGCCGCAGTTGGTAACCGTGCCGATCGTCGACTGGAGTACGGCCAATGGTGGCTCGAGTCCGGTTCAGATCATGGGCTTCGCGCAGGTTTGGCTCGTTGGCATCAGCAAAAGCGGTAGTGTCGAAGTGCTGAACGTGCAGTTCGTCCAGTACGTGTCCAAGTACGCTTCTGGCGGAGGCGCGGGCTCCAGCAATAACTTCGGCAGTTTCAAAATGCCGTACCTGGTGCAGTAGAGCGACCGAACGTCCAATGACCAATCAAAAAGTGAGTGTGCTTTAGCGATGAGAAAACATCTCAATGGTATCTGGGAAGACGGATACTCCTGCGGGCACAAGCGATGGCGGAGTTCGCCCTGATCGCACCGATAGTTCTTATCGGACTCCTCGTCGGGGTGCAGTTCGCTGTGCTGGGCGCCGGTGATCTCGCTCTGAGCCAAGCCGCTTATCAAGCGGCGCGCTACGCTTCGATTAACAGTTCGGCCTCGCAATCAGCCGTCAAAACGGCGCTTGATACCGTGGTCTCGCCCCTAATCAAAAGCAATTACTCGGTGAGTGTAACGCCTAACTCGGCGCGGGCAACGGGCACCGCGGTTCAGGTTACCGTGACCTGGAATGCCAGCTCGCTGATCTTCCTGCCGAATCCCTTCTTCTACGGCATCAGGTTCCCGAGCAACTTTTCGTCGACCCAATCGGCCTATACCGAGTAGCCTAAAGCTCGGTCCATACACCCTTCTCTGACTAACGAGCGTCGCGCTGAAAATGCGCGGCGCTCTCTTGCGACCGGCAGGCAACGGGCGCATTATCTTTCTCTCCGGTGGACGCATAGCTCAGCCCGGTTAGAGCACTTGCCTCACATGCAAGGGGTCCCAGGTTCAAGTCCTGGTGCGTCCACCAAAATTTCCCAGCAAATAAAAGAACTTTTCGTCTTTCAGTTGAGCGTGACTTTCCTGTCTGCGCCGGTCTGTGGGAACTTCTGTGGGGACTCCGTCTCAAAGTTGTCAGCCGATTGTTCGAGCGTCGCTATCGCCGCCTGCTTGGCTTGATTGCGAATATGCGAGCAGCGTTGCAGCATCGACCGCGAAACATGGCCTGCGAGGCTCATAATCGTCTGCTCGCTCACGCTCGAATTTTCCGCCAACCGCGTGATGGAAGTGTGCCTGAGGTCATGCCGGCGATAAGCAACTCCCGCTAATCGGCAGGCATCCTTCCAAGCCTTTTTCCATTCGCCAATCGGTTGAGCGGCATCGACGTTGTAGACGTGCGGCTTGCGCTCGTACCCTAGCATCCCTATCGCGTGGCGCGGGAAGACGAAGGCTTCCGTATCGGCATCGGGAAAGCGCGAGAGCCAGAGCGTCAGCGCAGCGCACGCCCGCCGAGTGAGCGAGATACTGCGTGGTGACACTGGCAAGGAGCTTTGTTTGGTTACGGTTCAACCTGCTACGAAGCCAATTTTCGTGGAAGATAAGGGCAGAGAAGGGAGATCCTTGGTATCCGCCGTAGATCTCCCGCCCTGGTATAGATTCAAGGAGATCGAGAGCATCATTCAGGATTCTGCGGTCGAGGCCGTCAATAAGCTTTGGTACGACTGCCAGATTAGTCCTGGTCGGGTTCTGGCGCGTAAGAACGTACCGCCGGAGCTTCGAAGCCAAGCTGCCCGCTCTATGCTCGCGATGCGCGGAGGTAAGGCGACGGCCGAAAAGATGGAAGGCCCTCGGCTATCCCAATCTAATAAAGGCTCGCGAAGCCCTGCGCCACAAGAGGAATGCGGCGGAGAACCGATAGGGCCTCAATAGTCAGGCTCTCCGGAACAAACTGGCGCGAGTTTCGGTTCGGTGACCCAAGACCGCGCCACCAGAAATAGTCGATGATCTCTAATTCGACCAAGCGAGTCGCGAGTTCTGCATCCTCAACCCGATAATAACGTGAGCGATGGGATATCGTTCAGCTAACCTTCGGCTGCTGATATGGAGGACTCGGGATCGTTCGGGTCCCAGAAGCTTCGACCCAGACTGTGGTCTTCTACCACTTCGATTGCGGCCGGTGTCCTAGCCGCCGTGTCCGCTTCGTGAGGACGCTTAGATCATCGCTGCTCTGGGGCTGGCTGAGCCGGTTGCTGTTCCCGCGGCCCATATGGGTTGCGAGGGGTCTCCGACCACGAACCCGGCCCCCATCCATGTCGGCAATATCCGTCGGGACCGTCCCATGGCGGAGGCCCTTGCATCCATGGCCGCATCATACACCCCGCATGCCCGGCCATCACCACCACTCGGGGGCGGCGATGCCCGGCAATGAGGGTCGCTATTCCAATAAATAGAAGGGCTGCTATGAGCCCGCCGTGCCACAGCCTGCGTTCGAGAAGATCCATCCGCCTGGTGGCCCCACGAGTGGATTCAGTAGCCGTTTGCTCGTCAGACATAGCCTTCGTCTCCTAAAGTAGACTCCAGAGAAAAACTCAGTAGCGATGCGCGTGGGCGCGCCCGGTCCGTTGGTCGTTCGCTGCCACGTGATGATGGTGATGTTCCTGATACCGTTGCTCCGCCCACAGTGTGAGCAGCAGCACGCCGATAAGCGCTGGGCTTGATGGAACCCGATAAGTGCCGGCGCGAAGCCTGTTGTGACCCAAGCCGCCGGTTGGATCAGGGTTTTGGGGCGGGGAGCCGTAACCTTCAACCTGGGTATCGTGAACGTAGTCGTTCAGCGAGCCGATGCCGGGTGAAACTCCAGAGGAAGCACTCGTGCTATCCGCCGGCAGCGTGAGGAGGCACACTACGATCAGCAGTCCCAAAACAGACGCCCTGTGCCGCGTTCGATGACTGGCGTCGAATGGGCAGTCGTCGGCCAACTCACGCATGACAGCCTCCTGATGACACATTCATTAGACGTAACACCGGGCTGATCGTTACATCTGACGATGTCCTCTGGAGTTTCTAGGGGAGAGGGAGGGGAGAAAGGGCTGGGCGACGCGATTCATCGCGCTTCCCGTTAACGGGAGAATTTGGTACGCGCTCTTCTTTCGCCTACCCGTTCTAGTCCACCTTTGCTCAGAAACGACACCGTAGAGCAGCCGAGGCGCGGCAGGGTTAGCTCCATGAAGCGGACACATGGATGAGAACATAAGAACGGCGCGCGTGTCCTAGGCCGTGGGGGCAGTCGTGCTTTAAGGCCTCTCGGTACTACTTGAGCGTTTTAGTTTTTTGAAGTGTCGAGCGGCTTATTTTCTGGTGGTGTGGCCGAGTCGCATAAACAGCCCGGTCCGATGGCTTTACCATTGACGATGTGGATCGCAGTTCCGCAAACGCACCCAAGCGAGGCCGCAAATGATGTGAGTCTGGTGGGTTGCGAAGCGCATCCGGAGAAGGCCATCGGATACCACCCACAGGCGCGAGCATGGCGGCGTGGGGAAGCCTCATCAGAACAGACCTAAATGAATAACGATTATCAGCGCCGCGAGCGCAAGGGCGAAGAGCATACCTATAACGGCGCGGCTGCGTTTCATCGGTCTCTATATTGCCCTGATCAAAGCGCCATACGATAGCTGACGCGAGTCCTTTAATTGGACCAGTGTCGACCTCTGAGGGGATCGCGAGGCTCTGGCGGTCAAGCCCGACTTGCTGCATCGCCACAGAGTCTCTTTCTTGTCCCGTGTGTTGGCTAGTTCGCTACCGGCTTGGGTCTGGGCGCTGGACGCTCTCCGGTACGAAGGGATACGCGAGCGCTCAACCCTTCCAACTTATCGCGGTAGGGTTTCGCGCTATGAAGTGAGTAAAGCTAAGTTATGACAATTAAAAGTGATGGTTCTAATGCCTAAAGCAACGTATAGTGATTAATGACCGCTTTTAAGAGGTTTAAGGGTCATGAACACATTATCGCGAAATGCTCTGAACCTGATGGTTTTGCTGGCTCTGGCCGTCGAATCTGTTTTCCTCTCTACCGATTGGACAGTCGCGCTCGTTCCCGCCGGTATCGTCACGCTGTTTTTCGTAAACGCCGACCCGATACTGGAGGCTCTGATGAGTGCCTGGCAGAGCAGCGACGACGCTGCGAACTAACGGCTTCCGGTAAGACGAGCGCCGTCCCAATCTTTTGCGAAATGGTCTTCGATCAAAATTCTGGCGAATCAGAGCGACTGTCGTGAGATTCGTGAGAGTCTAAGCGCAGAAAAAAGAAAGGCTCCCAGCTCCAATACGAGCGAGAGCCTTTCGTGGCAGGTGTTGCCGGCTAGCTTAGACTTTTTAGCTGGCGGTGGTCAAATCCGTGTTGATGTTGTTCACGAGTGAGCCGATGTCGTTACCCATCGTCTGATAGGTCACGAAGACCACCACGGCGACCGCAGCCATGATCAGTGCGTATTCCGTCATCGTCTGGCCCTTGCTGAGGCCCTTGTGCCACTCCCTTAATCGGATAAAAAGCTTGTCCATAATCCCCTCCTGAGACTTAAACACCCTCTATGAGAAGAAATTAGTCGATTATACTAGTTATATCAAGTATATTTATGCTATCAAATCCCTGATCGGCCCTTCAGAAGCAAGGCGCAGCGGCTTACGGAGCTTCATAGAAAAACCCGCTGCGACGATTCAATCGCCGCGACGATCTTGAAGCTTCGCCCAGATCGACACGCTCCCTACCTTATCATTCGGCTTGGTCGCGCTTTTTTGGTCGCCCGCGCCGACGCGCAGTGGCAACCGGCACCGTCTGCTCGAATTCCCCGACCTCGGGACCAAACGGTCCTTCGTCATGAACGATTATCTGTTCCTCGGGTGCCATCAGAGCGTCCTGTTTCTCCAACGACTCATCCATTTCCTCGGGAGGTGCCCAGCGATAGCGCGAAGGCTCGTCGATCGAACCCTCTCCAACACGTCGCTGACGATTCCGTTTGGTCTGGCAATCGACGCAGAAAGCCGCAAAAGGCAACAGCTTGAGACGCACCAGCGGAATCTCCTCGCCGCACTCCTCGCACAGACCGTAGCGGCCACGTTCGAGACGGCTGAAGGCGGCATCGATCGCTTTAAGCTGAAATTCTGCGCGCTCTATCAGACTGGCATGGGTTTCAACATCGGCCAGCGAACGGGCCACGTCCATCTCATCGCTGGGTGGAGCAGTTACGTCTGCTTCCTGCTCACCTCGCAATTCTCGGATTCGTGCGAGCGATTGATTCCTCGCGTGCCTCAGGACGTCACCGAGCGCGTTTCGTCGGTTCGCATCTTTGGGGATTGCTTGTCGCATGGCTCACCTCCGGTCTCAGAGTTGAGACGGCGCTTTCCACCATTACTTACCGATGGATTGAAGCAAGGAGCGCACCAAGCCTAATCGCGAGGAATTTCCCGTCGAGGATTTCTTTCAGTCGACTCCGATGGAAACAATGGCAAGACCACGATGGAACGATCCGCTACATCTTGAGCACAGTCGCCCCGATGCCGACCAACAGGGAGCTGCTACTGAGACGAATTAAGGCACCGGCTATCGAAGCTCGCCAGAAGTAGACGCGAACTCACGTCCGACCACTAATGGCTATGCGCCAGCCTTCTTCGATGAGCCGAACCGTCGAGGTCGCGCATTTCGGCTTCGGGTTCTACGACGTTAGACGGCGTCAGTACTTCGACCATCGAGGCGCTCAGGCTGCAAAGCTGCGCATGGTTGAAAAGCGTCCACGTGCGCTCGGCAACCGTGGCGCTCCCTCCACGCGACCGATAGGCGCAAGCTGGCGCATCTCCGCGGTGGTCTGATGCATCCTTCTGGCCTGACGTTCGCGCAGGATCGTATCGCTGGCGATGAAGCGTGAATCGACTAGCGGCCGCGGAAGGAGCCCGAAGATACCAAGCGTCAGCACCACCGCGACGAAAGTCCACGCCTCCCGCCGGGTAAGACCGAAGCTGATGCCCGGATGAGAGGGTGTATCCGGACGACCGCAGAAAAGCGAGAAATACATCCGCAGCACTGCGAGACCCGTCAGCGCAGCCGCGACGATCACTGCGAATCCCATCACCGGAAATGCGTCGACGGCTCCGTCGACTAAGAGCTCTTGTCCGATAAAGCCGAGCGTGCCGGGAAAGCCGGTACAGGCGAGTCCCATGAAGAGGAAGCTGATCGCGAACAGCGGCATCCGCCCGTATCCGCCGTGATACTTGGTCAAATCCAATCGGCCCCGACGCGCTTCCAGCACCAGGATACATCGCGCTAGACCCGCGAAGGCTAAACCCGCCGATAGCCAAAGGATTAGGCTGCCGGTCAGTGCGCTCGCGCTGGTGCAATCCAGACCTGCCATCACCAGCGCCGACTGACTAACGAAGAGGTAGCCACAGGCGCGGCGCGCACTACTTTGGACCAGCGCCAACGCGGCTCCATAAACGGCCGTGCCCAGAGCCAGATACGCAATGAGGTCTAGCATCATCGGCGTCGCTCGCGGTACGATTAACACCGCCGTTATGTAGGCGCCGATTTGTGGCGCGCTGAACAAGATAGCGGGTCCCATACGGCCGCGATCGAACACTTCAGGTATCCACGCGTGGAAAGGCACGATTCCTTTGCGCACCAACGCCGCAATCACGATGAGCCATATCCCTGCCTGCTTCATGTCGGAGTGTCCGGCACCTGGACCAAACAGAAGCGCGACACCAATGCCGAAAATTATCGTTGCTACTCCGAGATAGACCGTCACTATACGGCGTTGATTGCGATGCTCCGGGTCGCCGAGTGCCGACCTGAAGTTCCATACGGAAGCGGCCGACAAGAGCCACAGCAAAACGCCACTTTCGGTGAGAAAAGAAGCGAAGGTAATCATCGTGGCGAAGGCCGTGCGACGTAGACCGCCCTTATCGAGCGCGGCGCGCGGTGTCACCGCGACAGTAAGCAACCACAAGGCCGCTGCGAACGGCAGCAGCACTGACGAAAACGCGTTGATTCGCACAATCGCCTCACCCTGGCTTAGCCAACTCAGAGCATTGGTGTGGATCGCGAAGTCACGCATGCGTGGAGATAACGCAAGGCCGATCGCCGCAAGCAGCATCGACGATGCGGCGACGACCGCAGACTGGCGGAGCCGCTCGACATCCAGTTGAAGAAACGAGGCCAGGATCACCAGCGCCGGGATGAGCGCGACGACTCCAACCCACAACCGCGGATCACTCATCCGGATTACTCATCCAGGGCCTCAACCGCCTCAATCGCCGTCGGTTGATGGGCGATAGTCAAATCACATAGCCAGCGATCGAAACGGCTCAAGCTACTGGCGTATCGGATGAACGGGCCGACTATCGCGCGATCGATGATGCTATCGAGGAATCCGCGCTCGAGGGCCACGAGATAAAGCAGGCGGTGGACGCGCTTCGAAGCCAATCTATCGAAGTAGCCTCGGATACGCGGAAGCCTGCCGCCGATCGCATTTTCCATCCCATGCAGATCGTGCAGTACATTCGGCGCACTCAGGAATTGCAGGAGGCGGAAAGACGCGTGGCCGACCATATGGACAAAGGCGACGACGTACCATCCGATTGCTATTTCGGTAGTTATGATCCCGACCTGGGTGAGAGAAGCATAGGCCAACAACGACTTTACATCACTTTGGACGCGAGTCGTCATGCCTGCGAAGATCGCGGTCGACGCGCCAAGAACCCCGGCGAAGATTCGCGCTGCCGGCGCCTGTTCGAGCAACGGTGCCGCGCGCAGTAGCAGAAAGCATCCCGCGTGAATCGAGAGTGATCCGTAATAGACTGCGCTCGACGGAGTCGGCCCCTCCATCGCGCGCGGAAGCCATCCCGAGAACGGCAACAGGGCGCTCTTTCCTGCGACCGCGATAATCAGAAACAGAGCAATTAGTGCGATAGTAGAACCGCTCAGAACACTCGCCGCACCGCTATTGGCGCGTCCGAACAACAACGAAAGGCTGCCGCTGCCCGCGTAATGGCGCAGCAAAACCGCTGCCGTAAGCATCGCCGCGTCACTGATCCTATAGACCGAAAAAACCCGCAACGCATTTGAGACCGGAGCAGGTCGCGCGTGAAAAAATCCCACCAGCAACGCCGAACTCAACCCTACGAACTCCCAGCCGATAAACAGAACCTCGACATTGCCGGCCAGCGCGACGAGCAGCATCCCCGTCACAAACATTGCGAGCAACGTGAAATAGCGGTTGTAGCCGGACTCGCGATGGAGATAGCGATTCGAGAACGCTGACACGATCGCAACGATCCATGCGGAGAGAGCGCCGAATGCCAGCGCAAAACGATCGATCAGGAACTGAACCGCGATTCCGCCTTCGTGCAGAGTCGACCACGATCCGTAGGATAGGAACTGTGCGGGCTGTCCGCTCGACATATAACCGGCGAGCGCAGCAGACAGCACGACACCGGAGGTAACTGTCGCGGCAGCGGTGAGCTGTCCGGTCCGTCGTTCACCAAGCGGTCGATTCAGCAACGAGGTAATACCGAGGAGCGCCAGCAGCATCGCCGGGGAGCCGACACCGATCAGCACCATGATTGCCATCGGCGGATGCGCTATCACGCCGCCCCTCTAGCGACACTTCCGCTGAGAGTTTCAGGGCGTATCGCAGCGGGAACCACGAAACCGCGCTTCCCTTGATACCAGCGGACCGAGTTGCCGGAGACTACCGGGAGCGGTTCGTGAGCTTGATGTTGCACAAAGCCGCTCGACCGCAGTTCCGATAGGGTATTCGAAACTGGGTCGAGACACGCGACGAAAATCCATCGATTCATTACAAGCCGGTTGATAGCGGAATTATTCTGCAAGACTTGCTGAAGCCGATCGGGTGTCGCTTCCACGACGATGGCTAGACGACATGGCTCATGAACTTCGACCATTTGCCATGGAAGGCCCGTGCGTAGATCGCTCTGCCCGCCATCCATTACTCCGAGCAGCGATGTCACATTGTGCGGAAGCTTGGTCCCGCATCCATAGCCCACGGGATCGACATAGCTGAAGTAGTACTCCAGGCTGATACCGGCGACGACAGGTACGACCGCCGCCATTATCCGCGCGAGAATAGTCCCATCGTCATCTCTTGTCGGATCATACGAGACTAGAAACGCACGACGATCGAGAAAAAGACCGCGAGTGCGAGATCGCCGCCCGATAACGCAAAACGCGTTGGTCGCGTGACCGTACTCGGGTCGCGGCTGCGCCAGATCGGCAGCGCGGCCTTCAACGTGAGCCAACGCTTCTTCGGAGGAACAGTTCAAAGGTGCGCTGTCGAAGCGGCGACAGCGTTCATGAGCCTCGCGACGGCGCGCCACTTCAATCGCCGCCTGGGCTTGCTCAAACCGATCTCGGTAATCAGGCGGAACGAGATCCTCATCATAGAAGGCAACCTCGTTGTTGCAGGTATTCCGCTGGCCGCCGACGAACCATGTATCGCCAAGGCGCAACCCGTCCGCAGCCAGTAGCTCTCGCACGTCTGGATCATTAGCCATCTGGGCAAACGCGCGAGCATTTGGTCCGCCGCGACCGCCGCCGCACGCGCCGCAATCATGAGCGGATTCGTGGGGATTATTCAGACTGACTGAGCCGTGGCCCAGAATCAGCACCAGCGGCGCGATACGTTCGCTGATACCGATATCGTCGAGCACGCGGCGCACAATATCGGCCATCTCGCGCACTGTGAAACCGGAATACGAACCTATCGGTGGCGGCGTCTCCTGTCGTTTCACCTGCAAGCGGGTTCGCGTCGCACTGATTGCCCGCTCCCGCGCGTGTCGCCATCGCGAGGAGAGTCGTGGAAAGAGCACCCGCAGTATCAGTGGAATAAGTGCGAGCCATCCGAACGCGGCCATCAGTACCGCACCGCGCACGGGAAGGCGGCTACCCACATGCACATTGTAACCGAGAAAGCCCGCTGCGCGGCGTTGCATCCGGCGAGATCGGCCGGCAGGCGCGTCACCCTCCAAGTCAGCCTCGGGTACGTAATGCTCCGGACGGATCACAGCAGGGCAGAGCGGCCGCGGATGCGCATCGGCGGCGCCGCGATGATAGATCGCTACGTTAAAGAAACCCGCAGTGCCCAAGGTCTCACACGCCGGTTCGACTTCCTCGAGATGGCGGCGAAACGATTCTTCGCGTTCATCAATACAGAAGATCGTCTGGAACACAGGTCGCTCCAGAGGGTTGCGCGGAGCATGCTGAACGAGCGCATCGTAGAGGCGATGGCGAATCGTGCGTTCGAAAGCCTGATGCAAGATCTTCCGACGGTGAAAACCGTCGAGATCGCGCATTTCGGCTTCGAGATCCACGACGTTAGACGGCGTCAGTCCCTCGACGATCGAGGCGCTCAGGCCGCAAAGTTGGGCAAGGTTGAAAAGCGTCCACGCGCGCTCTGCAACCGTGGGACATCGCTGAGGCCGTATCTCAGAACGGAGTGCTTCGCGCATAGCAGCCAACGCTTGAGAAGAAGAGAGTTCGCGCGATGCGTGCTCTAGAGCCGCGCGCTCGAAGAGAAGCCGAACCGCCAGATAGCCGCGCAGCGTCACTGTGAGATCACGGACCGGTACGCGATCGGGGCGCTCCTCGATCTGCCGCACGATTCCGGCCCATCCTCGCAGCGCCAGCAACTCGGCGGTCAAATACTCCGGCCACTCCGAGGTAGACACGCCAAGCTGAACCAAAGAATTCTCGCTTGAACCCAGCGCGTCGCGACCGCCCTCGTAATCCTCAGCAGCGAGACGCGATAGCGATTGCGCCCACGGACCGCACTGCGTGGCCAACGCGTTACGATAGAGTTCGAGGAAGCATCCGTGGATGCCGTCGCCTCGTTCAGGCATCGACCAATGGGCCAACCCCTGATCGAGGTAACCCGCTAGAAAGCGAATCAGCGGCGGATGAATCCACGCATCGGTATCGATCCCGCGGGTAAAATATAGAAAGTCACGATGCCTAATCGGGGTCGGCGAAGGTTCGATAGCGCCCTGCCCCGATCGTCGTACCGCAGCCTGGCAGGCATTCCATAAGTCGCGCACCACCCGACGCTCATCGAAGTCAGGACCGTCGATTAGCCGCAGGCACAAAGCCGTTCGTATAGTGGTTGGAAGATCCTCGCGAAAACGCTCCAGTGCCTGTGTCTCCATCAGAAGCCAAGACAACTCTGCTCCCTTTGCCTTGGGGATGCCGTACAGCAGGACCGCTCGCCAGAGATCGAAACGCGAGACGGCGCCAGCAACGACCTCAGCGCCTCTCTCGCCGAGTTGTTCATCGATCACCCGTTCGATATCCCGCGCGAGAATGCGACCCGAGGCCAGCTTCTCACGGTAGCGGGACTCAGCCAGAAAGGGTTCGCATCCCAGTTGTCTGCCCGCCTCGACGACCGCGTCCTCAAAAGGGAGATGTTCGAACGCGTGCAGCGTGTTGTGATGGATGAAGATGCTGATCGGCCCCTGAGCGGGCAGAAGATGCGCTAGTTCATCGATAATGTGAGCGAGCGATTCGTGTCCCTCGGATTCAGGCACACGTACATTAGGACACATCGAAAGGGAGACTCCGCACAGCCATCGCCTGAATCATCGCGAGATTCGGCTTCGATCTAAGCTTGACCCAATTCTTAATATATAGCAAGATTTGAATATATTAATATATGTCGAGCCGGATTCAAGATACGGGCGATCCCGTCTCAAGCGGCGAGCTTCAGGCGTTCAAGGCCAAGTTCTTCAAAGCGCTGGCCCATCCGACGCGAATTCGTATTCTCGAAATCCTGGTCGATGGAAGTCGGAGCGTTCACGAACTTCAAGATGCTCTAAAGCTCGAACAAGCGGCCGTCTCCCAGCAGCTGGCGGTGCTCAGGAATCAAGGTATCGTCAGCGCGGGCAAGGAAGGCCTAACCGTCAGATACTCGCTGCGAGATCCGCTTATCGGCGAGCTTCTACAAATCGCTCGCAGAATCTTTAACAATCATTTGGTAAGCAGCGGCGATCTGCTGCGCGAGCTGCAACTGGAATCGAACCGTCCCCGATAGCTGAAGGATTCGGTGGCGATAGGTTCCGGAGGTTAAATTAGAAAGATTCCCTCGCCCGGACGCCCTGACGCATCCGGACGAGGTAGAAAAGATTATCCACAGAATAGCTTGACTGAACGGTCAGTCAGTCAAACCCAGAACTCAAGCGTCTTCGTCGACCGCGAGACGAATGGCGTTGAGTACGTAAAGGAATTGGCGCTCGGAGGAGATCGGGTTCAGCATGCTGACCTGTTCCAATACCTTCAGTTCCTGAGGTGTTACCCGTTCTTTCGCCAGCAGAGCGCTGTTCGTGATGAAGCTCTGCCACGTTGAATCCGCCGGTTTGGCCTTTTCCCCGTCAGCCAGCTTAATCAGGAACTTCGCCTCAGGATGAGCCAGCAGGAACAGCTTCTGCGGGTCCATGCGGCAAATCTCTGAGATACGTCTCAGAAGAGTGAGCGACGGCTTGCGTCTACCTGATTCAAGAAAGGCAACATGGGCGGCTTTGACACCAAGTAGGTTGGCGAGATCACGCTGGGTCAAATCCAACGCCAGGCGTTTCTCCCTAATCACATCTCCAAACGTTTTCTTACTCATAGATCGTACTCTCTCAACAGTGCCATACGTAATTTCGTGAAATGAAGCATCCCGGCGAGGTAGTGCAAATTCTGTGCTGCGGGGAGCTCCTCTTCAAACTCAAAACCTGTCTCAACCTGCAAATGCCGCTGGGACTTGTTCAGCACCTCATCCCACTTTACATCATTGCCAATAGTAGCCTCCGATTCCAATAGCGAGCCAAACAGCCGTCTTGCACTACGCTTGGGATAGGCTGCTAAACATACCAGCGTGTCGGCAAGTAACTCTAGTGGTTGTTCAAGATGTTTATAATAGGCCGCCTGAAGGGAGAGATTAAGCATCTCTCGCTGTTCCTTAACCAGACGAGCCGTCAAATGATGGCCGATTTCGTGCCAGAACGCGGTCGCGACCGCAACCGGATGGTGGGCGCTATTCACGTAGATAGTCGGTTTGAATGAAGGAAGCCCTTGGTCGACATAAAAACCTAGGAGCGCCAGCCCATCACTTCCGGATAGGTCCTTGGCAATCAACCGAGCCCCGAGACGAGTTGCCGTCTTCTTTAAAGTATTGAGATTGTCCGTCCGAAACTGCCGCAGATTCAGTTGCGGGATCGAAAGTCTCATAACTTCCACAGCCGACCGTAAATCCTGTGGACTAAACTGCCGTGTGAGATGGCGCCCGTAATCTTCGTTCAATATAACTTGGACATCGTGGCGGTCATCACTGGTAGACGTCATGAGGTGTAAAGTGGCGTGGGCGGTGTCAACTATCTCGTTAACGAGCTTGTCGACTTTCAGCAGACCATCAGTCCTGTCGTTCATCGTCTCTTCTATCTTGCGCCTTTCGACCGCTGGAGGGCCGTTTCGACGCGGAAAGCTTGTAACAGTTTGCCTATTCTTTGGACTCTACTAGTTCGGCTAAGGAAGGCAAGTCTTTTCTTTTCTTATCATCTTGGCCTTAACCTCGACTACGATGCAACCTGGCTTAACTTCGGGTTGACCTCCAACGTGAACTAACCGACCCATGGCGAGACGTCAACAGAGAGGCAGAGGCCGATGGCCTCCGCCACGGAAAAGGCTGACACCATGACTTAACTGAGAGTTAATAGACGCCAAACGAAACTTAAGCGTCGACCCATCGAAAGTGGGGGGAGTAACTATGGAACTGCGCCAATTGATAACTGATCACGAACGTCAGACTTTTGCGAAATGTCTCAGCAAAGCGCGAGCGATGCATGGGCTCGGCTTCAGGGATACCAGTCGCTCTCAGCTGAGTCGCGGCCATCTGGCGATGGGTGGGTTGTACGCTCTATTCGAAGGAGAAGATGACCCGGTGGAGAGCATGGTGGCCGGATTTCGCCTCCATGATCTCGGAACGCTGCCTCAGAGTCATCCCAAGCCCGATATGAGTCATCTGCCCCCTGAAGCAGTACTCGAAGGCGGCGAGCTGTGGTCGCTTTCAGCTGGCGCGGGACGATTGGCAGCCGTCGCGGCAGGTGCGGTTGCGGGCCTGTTGCAGGCCAAGGCGGTTATCATCCATGCGATTGTAAAACCGATGGATCTGACCGGGTTTTATCGACAATTGCATTTCGTCGACGCCTGCGAGCCGGTGTTGTGGCCATATGCAGAAACTCTCGACGGCGTAAGGCTTTGGGTTCAGCCGATGATCCTCGAGGGCACAGGTCTTGAGCAATGGGCACGCGACGGCTTCAACCTGCTGTTCCATACGGCGGATCAACGTTGCGTCGTGCGCTCCGCGATGAAGGCGATCCCGCGGTCAAAGACCGAGATCATTTCGAATCAGAGCGAAGTGGCCGCGCCCGTTCATCTGGTGCCGCCGGCAAATACACAGAAGGAAGACGCCACTCGAGCGCCGCTTTCGTAATCGACGAGAGGTGCTCTTTTATTCACGCAGTGTAGAAAGTATCTCAAGCGAATGCGGCGCCACGGGGGTCGCTGATCGACCATCGTGGCGGCCGTATGCGCCGACGCTTATCGTAGGGCTGCTAGGCCTTCAGGCTTTCGCCACGAAGTCCCGGCAGTCCATCGATACTACGAAGGTTGTTCTTGCTCTGATAGTCGGTCACGCCGTGTGGCCCTTTGTTCTCGGCCCAGCGCACGAGTTGATCGCGCTCGCCTTCGTACCGATAAACCGGAACCGCGTAACCACAGGAGTCGGCGATGCGCTCGACTTCGACGACGATCACGGCGCGCACTCCCGGATAATCGGGAAACCGGCTGCGCATCTCGTTGAAGTTCGGATCGCCGGGTTCGACCGCATTGCCGCGTCCATGAAGCCGCAGGATCTTCGGCGGGCCATCGAAGGCGCAAAACATGATTACCACTCGGCCGTTCTCGCGAAGATGCGCGATCGTCTCGACACCGCTGCCTGTGAAGTCCAGATAGGCTACGGTCTTGGGGCCGAGGATGCGGAATGTGTCTAGGCCTTTCGGCGAGAGGTTAATGTGACCGTCCGGATCGAGCGGTGCGCTTGCGACGAAGAACATCTTCTGCGCCTCGATGAACTTGGTTAACCCCGAATCGATAGTCTCGAAAAGCTTCGACATAAATCACGTCCTCGTCCCTCAAGTCTGTCACGTATACTAAAGCGAAGCTTTAACTGATTCAGCGAAACCGCGGCAAGTGCTCGATATTGCTACGAGCGATGAGCTGGCCTTTCGACAAAATAAAGCCTGCATCCGCCGACCTGTTCCTGGCGATAGCGCTGTTCGATCAGGCCGAAGGCTCGAGCAAAATCGGGATCGGAGTCGAAGGACGATCTGCATCGCACGAAGGCTCCTATTCCTTCAGCGCCGCCGTCTGCGGTCCAACGATTGAGTCGATCCATCCGTTCCTGCTTCGGGACGAATGTCGGCTCCATCAGGGCGTGACGCTCGGCGTAGTAAGGAATTACTGGCGACCACTCCCATCCGTAAATAACGATCATCGAATCGGGAGGCGTCTCATTCTTGAGCCGATCGGCGATTGCGATGAGCGTCGGGCCCCTGGGGTGCCTGACGTCCGGCAGGAAGTGAATCGCAAACCAAATCGCCTGCGATGCGACGACGGCGGCGAGGCCGCTCCACGCCAGTTTACTCGCACCTGATGCGAGCAGGCGGCCCAGAATTATCGCCACGGCACACAGGAGAAAAATGGCATTCTCGCTGTCGTAATAATTGTGAACGACATGAAGATGGGTGAAGACAGCATACGGTGCGAGAAAAGCTGCGACCGTGGCTACGACGATAAGGCTCTCCAACTTGCTCAACAATCTGGAGCCCACGGCGACTATCAAGATCGCGAGCAAGAGAAGAGGCGCCGCGATACCGAACGTATCGGTGATACTGCGCATGAGAGTGGCAGGCGTCGCGGCGGAAAAAAGTTCCGACCAAGTTCCGAAGGTCCAGTCGTGTAGCATCGGCGCTTTCGAGGCCATGAAGCGCGCAATCGGATTGGCCAGCCGATGCCGATCGGCATAGCGATCCCAGAGCAAAAACGACAGCGGCGGCAAGGTCATAATCGCACCACTGCGAATCAAGGGAATCAGCCATGACCGCCCACTCTTCCGATAGCTATTGAGCGACGCGAGTAGAGCGCATCCAGTTAATCCGTAGAAGGGAGCAAAGGTCGTGATCTTGCAGAGGGCGGCCAGAATGCCGAAGCTGATTGCCGACAGGGTCCGCAGCCAGCCTGCATCACCTTCCAGAGCCCTAGACGCCTCAGCCAGAAAGGCGAAGCCC
Organism: Binataceae bacterium (SeqCode); assembly: GCA_035541875.1. GTDB lineage: Bacteria > Desulfobacterota > Binatia > Binatales > Binataceae > JAJPHI01. The sequence goes on along the minus strand of DATKML010000046.1, from coordinate 54,624 downwards.
AGCATCAGCGCCAGCGTCTCGATCAGATGGGCTGTGCCCCAGTACAAGTAAAGCGGCGAGGCGAGTATCAGGATTGCTGCGATCCATCCGGTCTCCGCTCTTAGACGATAGGTGCGAACAAGTAACCGGATCGGGATAATCGTCAGCAGCAAAAAGAGATAGCTCAGCAGGCGTCCTGCAGGATCGATTCCGATTCCGGTCAAGCGTGCCACGCCAGCGACCATCAACTGATACAGCGGAAACTCGAAAGGAATCGACCACGGAGGACCCAGCACTGGTGTTTCGTAAGCGAACCACGGACCACCGTGATAAATCGAGTAAGCGGTGATAGCTGTCTGGGTCTGGCGGAAGGAATGCATCCCGAGCAACGGCTGGTGCCATCGCATCGCCAGGATTACCCATCCGAATGCGGCCACGACTACCGCCAATCCGAGTAGGAGGCTGTTGCTGTGGGCTATCGATAGTGAGTTTTCCGCCGCAGCCTCCGATGCCAGCGGCGATATTCCGGCGCGCGGTGTGACCGGAACGTTTCTGGTCAGTGAGGCCATACTTGCAGGCGCGAAGCACGATCGAGCACGACGAAGTCACCACGCGAAAGCAGCTTTTCGATCAAACAGTAGAGGATGATAAAGAGGTATCGCGATCCCATCTCGCGGATATTGAACTTCGAGATACCTTCCTTGCGGTTGCGCCATGAAATCGGGACCACGGCGTAGCGATATCCCCTGACGACACACTTGAGCGGCAGTTCGACCGTGAGATTGAAGTGGCTCGAAAGCAGCGGCTGAACGCCGGCGATCGCGCTCCGGCTATAGATCTTGAAGGCGTTAGTGATGTCGTTGAAACGGAGCAAAAAGAGCGCCTGGATCATGAAATTGGCGCATCGATTCAGAATCAATTTCGGCAGCGGATAGTCGATTACTTCTGAGCCACGCATGAAGCGGGAACCGAAGACACAGTCGTATCCCTCTTGCAGCTTGCGATATTGCCGTACAACGTCTTCTGGACTGTCGGAGCCGTCGGCCATCACAATCGCGACCGCATCGCCTCGGAACAGCGTCAGGCCGCAACGCACAGCGAAGCCGAAACCAGCCGGAGGAACATTATTCGCGTAACGGACCTGCTCGTATTTTGCGACAAGAGCCTGGAGCAGCCATTCCGTGCCATCGCTGCTGTTATCGTTGATAATCAGGATCTCGTGATTGATCTCCGCCTCGGTCAAAGCTGTCACGAGGGCCTCGACGGTGCCGGCGAGATGACCTTCCTCATTGTGAGCGGGAATGATCACCGAGAGCATCCCGGGAATACCGGCGCTCTCCCATTCTGCCAGCGAGCGAACCTCAATGGGCATTGGCAGCCACCGAGAGCGTCTCGCGCTCACGCAGTTCGTCGACAATTTCCGTAAGGAGTGATCGCAGGTCGTAGCGATACCCCCACTCCGGGTAGTGCGATTGGAATTTGCGTACGTCGCTGACCCACCAGATGTGATCGCCGATCCGCGGCTCGTCGGCGTAGTGCCAGTCCATCGATCGACCGGTGAGCACCTCGCACATTTCGATCGCTTCCAGCACTGAGCAATTGAGATGAGTACCGCCGCCGATGTTATAAACCTCGCCTGCGCGCGGCCGCATGATGAATTGCCAGAAAGCATTCACCAGATCATGCGCATGGATATTGTCGCGGACCTGCTTACCCTTATATCCCAACACGACGTACTGATCGCCCCGCACGGCGCATCGAGCGAGGTAAGCCAGAAAGCCATGCAGTTGAGCCCCTGAATGGCCCGGACCGGTCAGACAGCCGCCGCGGAAGCATACTGTCTGTAGACCGAAGTAACGTCCGTACTCCTGAACCAGGAGATCAGCCGACAACTTCGAAGCACCAAAGAGGCTATGGAGACAGGCGTCTACGCTCATTGACTCGTCGATACCATGGGTCGCATAGGGATGTGACGGATCGAGCACCCAGCGACGCTCGCGCTCAAGCACAGGCAGCGCGTTCGGCCGATCGCCATAAACTTTGTTCGTACTCGTAAAGATGAACGCTGCTTCCGGGCAGTGCTGACGTGTCGCTTCGAGCAGATTAAGCGTGCCCGTCGCATTGACACTAAAATCCGTATGGGGATCGCGTGCAGCCCAATCGTGCGACGGCTGTGCCGCAGTATGGACGACCGCTTCGATCGCCGAACCGTAGCTGCGGAAAAGACGACCGATGGCAGCGCCGTTACGAATATCGAGGTCAAAATGCTGATAGCCGGGAAGCATCCGCTCCAGACGCAGGCGATTCCAATGCGTGCTCGCTTCATCTCCGAAGAAGAAGCGGCGCATATCGTTGTCGATACCGACAACCTCAAAACCCTTGTCCGAAAGTAAACGAACGGTTTCCGACCCGATCAGGCCGGCAGCACCGGTCACAACAGCGACACTCATACTGAAACTCCCGCAGGGACTCCGCTCAGCAAAGGAAAAAGATCTTCGCGATACTCACTGAGCCATCCAAAGACGTCGTCTAGTATTTCGGTGACCGAGCGACGTGGACACCATCCGGTGTTCGCGGTGACGGCGCGATGGTCTGAGATGTAGTAAGGAATATCCTGCGCGTGAGCGTCGGGATCGCCGCTCCGCACAACGCTCCTGGAAGTGCGCTCTTCACACAGCGCGGTTAATTCGGCGAGCGATACACTGATATCAGGGCCACCGCCGACGTTGAAGGTGCTGCCCGAGAGCGCCTCCAGATTCCCGATCTCGTAATCAACGAGATCGTACAGGTCGGCAATATGTAGGACGTCGCGAACCTGAACGCCGCGTCCGCCGAAACCTTGATAGGCAAGCGGACCGTCATAGAGATGGCGTGCGGCCCACAGCACAAAGAAGCCCTGATCGACCTTGCCCATCTGCCACGGCCCGGTGATAACGCCACATCGATTCACGACCGCCGGTATCCGATAGCTCTCGCGATACTCATCGATCAGTAACTCGGCGGCCAGCTTGGTCGCGCCATAGAGCGATCGCGTCACCGAGGTCGGAAAGTCTTCGCTTATTCCCAGCGACGACCATCCGGGGCCGATCATTTCATCAGCGATAGTCAGTCGCTTACCCGCTTCAGTCAGTGGCAGCGCACGCAGCGCGGGAATCGAATAGACCCGGCTGGTCGAAAGGAAGAGAATCGCCGCCTGATGGCGCCGAGCCAGTTCGAGGCAGTTAAAGGTCCCGATCAGGTTCGTATCGATCAGATAGCGGGCGTCGCCATCGAGGCCGGCACGCACCGAGGGCTCGGCAGCACAATCGATTATCAGATCGACCGGGCTGATAGCCTCCAAATCGTCGCGATTACGTACGTCGCCGTGGACGAAATTGATCTTATTCGCGGCGAGGCGGCGCGTGTTGATCTCGGATCCGCGTCGTTTGAGGTTATCAAGAGCGAGTATGTGCCAGTCGTGGTGATTATTGAGCATTATAGCCAAGTTGCTACCAACAAAGCCGGCACCACCTGTTATCAGCACTCGCATTACTCAGTTGAGTGAAAAGTAATGCCCTACTTGATTCAAGAACATTTCTAGCGACTAAAAGATGGGATGAGCTGCCATCTATTGCCTAAGAGCGTGTCGGCGGCGGCCAAACGGCGTCGCGATCGATCGGCTTCGATGACTCACAGGATCGCCTCTCAGGCTTGGCGCCGATCCGCAGATGGGCGGTTTGACGGGATCGGAGGTGTTGAGTAGAGACAAGTTATCGCGCCCTGCGATCTTGGGGAGGAAAATCGATGGCTGAATTCGATCTTCATATCAAAGGTGGAACCGTCGTCGACGGGACCAGAGTTCCGCGTTTTCGCGGCGACCTATGGATTAAGGATGGCAGAATCGCCCAGATTGGCGGTCGTGCGCCGGGCTTTGCCAAAAAGACAATCGACGCCGACGGTTTGATCGTGGCGCCGGGCTTCATCGATTTGCACACGCATTACGATGCGCAGATCCGGTGGGACCCCTACTGCACGATCTCGGGATGGCACGGAGTCACATCGCTGGTGCTCGGCAATTGCGGCTTCGGTTTCGCTCCCGTGAAGCCGGACGGCCGTGAACGTTCGATGCTCGCGATGACTCGTACCGAGGCGATTCCTTATGCCGCGATGAAAGCGGGCATGAACTGGGATTGGGAGACTATTCCTCAATACCTCGATTCGCTCGATCGGTCGCCGAAGGGTGTGAACTGTATCCAGTACATGCCCACAGCTTCGCTGATGATCTATGTCATGGGCCTGGAGGCCGCGAAGACCCGGCCGGCCACCGAAAAGGAACGCGCCGAGATGGCTCGCCTGCTCGACGAGGGCATGGATGCCGGCCTTTGCGGTTTTTCGATCCAGCGTCTCGGTCCCGATTCGGTTCAGGCCGATTTCGACGGCTCTCCGATGGTGACCGATACGATGTGCGACGACGATATCTTCAACCTCGCTCGCGTTCTGCAGAGGCGTGATGAAGGCTTCATGGAGATTACGCAGGCAACTGATCCCGCCGATAATCGCGCGGACCTCGCCTTCGTGCGCCAATTGGCCCGTGTGGCGCAGCGCCCTATCCTCTTCCAGGCTGTCGTACCGACCCGCAAGAACCCCGATATCCATCGGCGGATCCTGCGCTGGATCGATGAGTGCCGCGCAGAAGGCTTGCCGATTTTCGGACAGGGGGCTACGGTCCGCAGCGGCTTTGCCTTCACGCTCGAGCACTGGAATCTCTACGACATGAGTCCCGCCTGGCGCGCGATGACCACCGGCACGCCGGAGGAGAAGCTCGCCAAATTGAAGGACCCGGCGATGCGCGCTGCCGTAATCAAAGAGACGGACGAGGCCGATGCTCGGCTGCGCTCGTTGCAGGCCGGCGTCGGCGGCAGCCCACGCAACCTGATCGTGCAGTGGGTCGAGAACCATGAGGAACTCGAGAAGTATGTCGGTAAGTCACTCGCGCAGATCGGCGACGAGGAGAACAAGCATCCGCTCGATGTGATGTTCGATCTGTCCGTCGCGACGAATCTGAAGGCGGAATTCCTCGGCCCCAACAAGGGCTTCAATGCCGACTACATGGCAGAAATTTTCACAGCCTCGCCCTTCACCTTCCCCGGCGTATCGGACGGCGGCGCTCATACGAAGTTCTTCACCGGCGGCGCCTTTACGACGGATTTCCTCCGCTGGTTGGTGCGCGACGAACAGAAGATCACCCTCGAAGAGGCACACTATCGCCTGTCGGCACTGCCGGCGCACGCGGCAGGCTTCCGCGATCGCGGGATGCTGCGTGAGGGTCTGGCAGCCGACATCGTGGTCTACGACCTCAAGAGTCTCGATATCGAACCGGATTGGGTCGGCGAGATCGCACACGATTTCCCGGGCGGCGAATGGCGTCGTGTTCAGCGCGCCAAGGGCTATCGCTCGATTATCGTCAACGGCGAGGAAACCTTTGCCGAAGGCAAGTGCACGGGAGCGACTCCCGGCAAATTACTCCGCCACGGTGTAGCGTAAACACCAGCGTCATCGTCGTAGTGAGAGTGGCGGGTTCAGACGAACCCGCCACTCTCTTTTTGCCCTCTCCAAGAACTCACTCGACCTTCGCCCGTGCGCTGCTTAGGATCTGAGCGATAAGGAGAAGTCTCATCGGCCAGGGCAAAACTTGCGCGCTTATCTATAATCCACAAGCCGGCAGGCTCAGGTGGAGAGGTCGCTATCACCTCGAACGCGCGCAACGCATCCTTAACTCTGCGGGGCGCGAAACGCTGCTCGTACCAACGTCCGGCCCGGGCGATGCGAGCTATCTGGCCCGTGCCTATATCGATAAGGGCGTTGGCATGATCGTGGCCGCCGGCGGCGACGGAACGATCAACGAGGTTGTCGAAGGGATGGTCGGTTCCGATGTGCCACTCGGCATCCTTCCGGCCGGCACCGCGAATGTACTGGCTTCCGAGACCGGAATGAGCTCCAACTTCGAGAAGGCGGCGCGGGACTTGAGCGACTTCGCAGCGGAACGAATCTCGGTCGGGCGTATCGAATTCACCGATGGCAGCCCCGGAATCCGCCATTTTCTGCTGATGGCCGGCGTCGGACTGGACGCGCGCGTGATCTACAACCTGAGCGCGCCGCTCAAGCACAGTCTCGGCAAGTTTGCGTACTGGATAACCAGCTTCACCATGATGGGTCGCCATCTGGAGGAGTTCACCGTCGTCATCGATGCTCGCAGCTATCGATGCTCCTTCGCGCTGGTAAGCAAAGTTCGCAACTATGGCGGCGACCTTACAATCGCACGCGATACCAGCCTCTTCGACGATCAATTCGAAGTGGTGCTTTTCGAGGGCGAGAACTCGCTGCGGTACATCCCTTATTTCTTGGGCGTGGTGTTCAACCGTCTGCGCGGCATGCGGGGAGTCACCGTCCTCCGCGCAGCGAGAATGAATTTGCTTCCCAGCCGCGACGCGCGCGTCTATATGCAGGTGGACGGCGAGTTCGCCGGCCACCTGCCTGGTTCAATCGTGATCGTGCCTAATGCGCTGACTCTGCTTTTGCCGCCCGGCTATCGGCAGGGTCTGGAAGTCCGCCAAGCCTCTTAAGAAACCGCACTCGTGTTATGTCTTTCTGAGCGAAGCGAAGAATCCCGGGATTCTTCACTCTGCAGACTCCGTTCAGAATGACAAAAAGCTCTTAACGAGATGATCGTGCCTTGCTCCGGAAATGCGGCATCACCTCTTTGGCGAACAGCTTCATGCTCGTGCTGATTTTCTTGAAATCGGTCTTGGGTAGCGCCATCGCCATCACCAGATGGGTCAGCCGTGTGCGAGCCTGGTAGTCCTCGATCATCTCGATCGCCTCGTCGGGAGTGCCGATAATCAGCGGCTCGCCGAAGAGCTTGGCCGTCTCGGTATCGCGCAGCTTGCGCGGTGGCGGCAGCTTGGCGCCAAAAGCCGCGTCGCCGGGGAGATCGTTCGCTTCGACGAACCATTTGCCGTAGCAGCTCATGACGTAGTGTGCGCCATCCTGCGCCGCATCCCACGCGGCCGCACGGCGTGGAGCAACGAAGACCGTCCGCAACTGCGCGATATTGAACTTCGCGGGATTCTTGCCGGCTTCGCGCAGCGCCGCGTCATAGGTCTGCTGCTGATCGACTCCGCCGGTACCCATCAGATGGTAACCGTTGCGTGCCGCCCTCGCGATCGATTTGGGTCCGCGCGCGGCTAGCCATATCGGTGGATAGGGTTTCTGCACCGCCCGTGGAACGAGCGTCGCCCCGGTAATCTGGTTGAAGCGACCCGCGTAATCGAGCTTCTTATCGGTAAAGAGGCGTCGTACGATTTCCGCGTTCTCCTGCAAGCGCGGGCCGCGTTCGTTACGCGGGATGTTGAACGCGGTAAATTCCGGCACGCGATAGCCTTGGCCGAAGCCGAGGTCGAGCCGACCGTTCGAGATAATATCGACGGTCGCCGCATCCTCAGCGACCCGGATCGGATTGTGCAGCGGCAGGAGCATCACGAAGGTGCCGATACGAATGCGGCGAGTCTTTGCCGCGATCGCAGCTGCGATCGGCAGCAACGACGGCGAGTAGCCATCGTCGACAAAATGATGTTCGGTGAGCCAAACAGTCTCGTAACCCAGCTCTTCGGCCTCGACCGCCAGCGCCAGATGCTTGCGATAGATTTCCGTGAACGGCGTGCGCGTCGGCGGTGGATTCCGAAACATCAGAGCGATTCCGAAATTCATAATCTTCTCCCCTCGTGGAACAGGCCGGGGCGTTTTTTCGTACGTCGGCCGGCGTTAGACTATTACTTTCCCGAGCGCCGGCCAAAATGATCTACGGCACATCGGCCGGTCCAAAGTTTCAGGTGTTTTGATCGATGAATCTGACCTCGCCCCTTATCTCTCGTCAGGACCGTCGTCTGCGATGGCTCGCTCCGTTATTCGCTGCCGCAATCGTCTGCGGATGTTCGCAAAGAGATGACCCTGAGGTAGCCATCAGTTGGCTCGCGCCGCAAACCCACGCAGCCAAACCGGCAGATTGCGCGATGCCGATGCTCAAGCAGATGCCGAATACCGATTATCAGCAGATTGCGATTATCGAGGTTGTCGACGATTACAACGCCGACGAAGCCGAGGTCGAAGGTCTGGCGCGGCGCAAGGCGTGCGAGACTGGCGCCGAGGCCATCGTCATCCTGGAGAGCAAGCAACAAAAGGCCGGCAACGAATACACGGCACCGGGCTCCAGTCTGCAGGGTCACTCGAATGATCGAGCGCCGGATATCGGTGAGGCCGGTCATAAGGGACGGATCCTCAACGCAGTAGCGATCGTTTACGAGACGGAGAAAGGCGGGAAAAGCCGAAAATCGGCGAGCAGCGGTGATTAGTTATGTGTGAGGGCGCTCTTGATGTCGCCTGCGATCGCCGCCGCTTTCACATCGGTGCCTTCGTAGCGATGGAGTTCGTGACCGTCAGAGCCAATCAGGCGTAATTCGAAGACGTGCGTCATCTCGTCTTCGGATTCACTCACCGCTACCCCGTAGAGGTTCAGCGCTCGCTTCATCTCGGCTGGCTTGCCGGTTAGAAAAACCCATCCGTTACCGACGGTACCCTGATCCTTGGCGTACTTCGCAAGTTGCTTGGGACCATCTTCTGAGGGATCGGTCGTCATCGAGACCATCGTCACTTTCGACGCGAAGTTGGGATCGAGATCCTGTGCGACGGTCTTCATCTTCGCCGTCATCAGCTCACAGGCACCCTGACACGACGTATGGATAAAGCCGACCAGCGCCGGTTTGCCCTTAACTGACGAGAGCGTGAAAGGCTTGCCGAACTGATCTACCAGCTGAACCTTCGGAAGATAATCGACATTCGCAGAAGCAGCAGCACTTTTCGGAGCTTCATCTGCAGCGGACGGAGCGGGCGAAATGGATCCGATGCTGAGAAGCATCGCGAGAGCAATCGCACCGGAGAAAATGCGCTGACTCAAAGTTAGAATCCTTTGCAAAGGCAGCGGCTCAGAGACCGCGGCCTTCCGCAATTCGATTATAGGTTCCGCTTGGTGCTTTCTCCAGCGATATAGTCGGCCTGCCGAATCGCTAGCGTGACAATCGTCAGCGTTGGATTCTCACCCCCTCCGGTAGTGAACTGACTACCATCGGAGATGAACAGGTTCTTGATATCGTGGGTCTGGCCGTACTTGTTGCAGACGCCATCGCTGGGCCTCTCGCTCATCCGGGCGGTGCCCAGATTATGCGTCGACGGATACGGCGGAGTCTGAATCGTCTCAACCGCACCGACCGCCTCGTAAACCGCAGCGCCCTGCTTGTAGGCGTAATTCCGCATCGCGACGTCGTTCGGATGGTCGTCATAGTGGACGTTGGGAATCGGCAGCCCGAACTGATCTTTCTCGCTAGGATGGAGTGTGACGGCGTTGCTCTCCTGCGGCATATCCTCGCCGACGATCCACATCCCGGCCATGTTGTTGAAGCCTTCCATCTGACGCGCGTAGTCACGCCCCCAGGCGCCGGGGTTCAGGAAGGCCGCCGTGAACGGTAGTCCCAGCGAGATCGTTTCCATCTCGAAGCCGCCGGCAAAGCCGCGCTTCGGATCGTGGATCGATTCGTCCTGGATGATCCCCGCCATCACGGTACCGCGATACATGTGCACCGGCTCTTTGAAGATCGCGTAGACCGAGCCGGTCGTATGGCGCATGTAGTTCTTGCCGACCTGTCCCGACGAATTCGCAAGTCCATTGGGGAACTTCGACGAATGAGAATTCAGCAGCAGGCGCGGCGTTTCGATCGAGTTGCCCGCGACGCACACGATACGCGCCCTCTGAACATTATGATTCCCGTTCTTGTCGGCATACAGCACGCCGGTTGCCTTACCATTGTCGTCGTGCTGGATCTGTAGCACCTGCGACTGTGTCCGCAGATCGAGCTTGCCGGTCTTCTCAGCCTTGGGAATTTCCGTGTAGAGCGTCGACCACTTAGCGCCGGATTTGCAGCCTTGGAAGCAGAAGCCCAACTGCCAGCATGACGAGCGATCGTCGCGCGGACGGCTGTTAATCGCCATCCGGCCGGTGTGCACGGTCTTGTAGCCGACTTTCGTCGCTCCGTTGTACATCACCTTGAAATTGTTGTTGCCCGGCAGCCCCGGAATGTCATTGGTCCGGGTCACGCCCATCTTGTTCTCGGCCTTGGCGTAGTAGGGTTCGAGATCGGCGAGCGTCAGCGGCCAATCCAGCAGATTGGCGCCGTTTACTCCCGAGTAGGTCGTCTTGGCCTTGAACTCGTGCTCCTGCAGCCGCAACGATGCGCCCGCCCAATGGGTCGTCGTGCCGCCCACGGTCTTGCAGATCCATGCGGGCAGATTCGGAAAATCCTTCGCCACGCGCCAAGTGCCGGAAGTGGTCCGCTTGTCGAGCCATGCGAGCTGGTTGAACGCAAACCACTCATCGTTATGGAAGGTTGCCGAGGATTGGCGTTTCCCTGCTTCGAGCAGAACGACCTTGAAGCTCTTCTGGCAGAGTTCATTCGCGAGTGTGCCGCCGCCCGCGCCGGAACCGATAATAACTACGACTGAATCGTCGTTGAGATCGTACTTTGCCACGTCGCTCCCCTTACGCTGGTTTCGGGCTGGCCGATTCCGGAGGATCCGGCAACCACTTCAGATCGTTGAAGCCATGATGGAGATATCCGCCGATCGGAAATGACGGGCCGGGATAACCAAAAACCTTCCAGACCTCGGGATTGTTATACAGCGCGACCGTCTCTGTGCTGCGAACCTTCTGGAAGAAAGGAGTCGTCTCGATTTTCTTGAGAGCTTCAATCTGTTTGTCTGGCGACAGTGAGGCAAAGTCTCCGCCTGCCACCTGGTTCAGATTCGCCACGCCGTCTTTCAGGAGTTTCGCTAAATCCGGGTCCTTAGCCGCATCGCCGGCAAGCACATTAACGACCTTGGCGTAGTAGGTATCTTCGAGTTTGTCGTGCGGATAGATCTGCCGGGCCATCTTGAGCAGCGTCGTGCGCTCAGCCTCGGTAAATACACCCGCCTCGGACTCGCTCGCCGCGAAGGCGACGACACCGGCGCTCGATGCTGCGACCGCCGTGCCCGCTGCGGCCAACGCGCTCCGCTTCAGGAAATCACGCCTGTTCATCGAATCGTTCCCTTCATTTGCCGTAACTGCGAACTCGCGCGACCAATGCCTTTACTACGCCGGACTGATCTTCGAGATCGGGGTTAGGCATCATTTGATTGCTCAAGCCCAACGACGCACCGCCTTCAACGATCGCCTTGGCGATTGTCTCGTCGGACACTGATTGTTGCCATTTCTTATCTTGAAAGTTAGCTGGAGGCGGCTTCAGCGAGGCCGACGCGGGGCCTTTGCCGCTACCGTCGGCGCCATGACATGCAGCGCAACGCTCACCGTAAATCTCATCAGCTGCAGCCTTATCATCGCCTGCTCCGCCTGAAGAGGCATCGGCTGGAGCGGGACTTGCGTCAGCGATCATCTGACCATTCATCGCGCGCGCGCCGTGGCAATCGCTGCCGATGCATGCGGCCGCGATACCACGACCGACCAGAACTGCAAGTGACAGAGATGTAATGAGACGCAGAGCTTCAACCAGGCGTAAGCGATGCGACATGTTCAAGCAGAGCTTCCTCGATTCAAGGAATGAGAACGGCGCGGCCTTTGACCTTGCCGTCGCGCAGATCGCGTAGCGCCGCGTTCGCATCGGCAAGTTTGTATTCGCGTGTGGCGAGCTTCACCAGACCGCGATCAGCCAGTGCCATCAACTCGACCAGGTCCGGATAGGTGCCGACCAGATTACCGACGATCGTCTTTTCGGTGACGATCATCTCCATCGTGGGAATTTCGATTTTGCCGCCGTAACCGACGACGTAGTAGTAGCCGGCGTTGCGGGTCATCGCGATCCCCTTGGCCACCGCGTCACCTTCGCCGACGAAATCGAGCACCGCCTCGGCGCCACTCCCGCCGGTCAAGGCAAGGACCGCTTCGACCTCGTTCCCATCGGCCTTCACGGCGTGATCGGCACCCGATTCCTGCGCTAGCTTCAGCGCAATCTCGGATCGATCGACGACGATAATCGTCGCCGCACAGAGCGCTCGCAGCGCTTGTATCCCGATATGACCGAGACCACCCGCGCCAATCGCTACCGCGTATTCACCGGGCAGCAGATGGCACGACGCTTTCTTCGCGACATGATAGGCGGTCAGGCCCGCATCAGCGTAAGGAGCTACGTCCTTGGGAGCGAGCGTCTTGGGCAGCTTAACCAGCGCCCGCTCCGACGTCTTCAGCAATTCGGCATAGCCACCGTTGGAATCGATTCCCGGGAATGCGCCACCAGCGTGCATGTCATTGCCGCGGCGTCCCGCGAGGGTTTCGCCTTTGCTCAGCACCGGATGGCAAATGACGGGATCACGGACCTTCACCGTCTCGACCGCGCTACCGATCGCCTCGACCCATCCGGCATTCTCGTGCCCCATGATGTAGGGAAGTTGGACTGGAACGCGGTCGCGCCAGAGGCCCTCGATCACGTGCAGATCGGTGCGGCAGACTCCGGCCCCGCCAATCCGCACGATAACATCACTGGGGCCCTGGATACGCGGGTCGGGGACCTCCTGCAAGGTGACGAAGTCAGGCCCGCTGACCTTGGTGTCGTAGGAGTTGAGTACCGCCGCTTTCATCGATCAAATATCCGCTTCAGGGCAGATATTGCGCGCGAAATTCAGTCGGTACCAGCGTCGACTTCACCGTGACGATATCCTGACGACCTTGCGAATCGGAAAAGCGGAACACGCCTGCGATTAACTGCTGGGGATCGTGCAGCGGCACCAAGCGTTCCTGATCGAAGATCTCGCTGGTCATCGTAAGTGTAACCTTGCGCGTCTCACCCGGAGCGATAGGACCGTCCGGAGAAACCTTCAGCTCATTCACAAAGTCCGCCGGACCGGCTTTGGCCATATCGTCCTTTGTGCCGTTCACGAACGAGGCCATACCCATGACGTAACTATTAAGGTTGAGCGGATTCGTACCGAGATTTTTGACTTCGGCATTAATCGTCAGCGTATCGGTCTTGTCATCGAAGACTGCGCCGAGTGGATGTACCTCCGCCAGATGGTCCGTGGGAGTCAGGGAAACCGGAGCCCAGCGATCGGTCTGCTGCGGCAGCCGCACCGGATATTTGCCGGCCATATAGACCCATCCAACGACCAACGTCACGATCGTCAGACCCGCGAGAATATCCATCCAGAAGTGATCGCGCGGCGTGATAAGTCCGATATCCGGCGCGTCGTCATTAACCGGGAGCTGTGCCGTAACCGCGAGGCGCGTAACCGTTCGCTTCGGCACCGTCCAGTAGATCATCCATACGAGGCCGATCAGGAAGCCGAACAAGGACCACCACCAGACGAAGCTGCCACCGAGTTGTTCTAGATCAACCGTCTCGCCGGTCTGCAGAGTGACGGGCAGGACAAAGGGCTTATCGCTAGGCTCTACCGTTACCCATTCGCCCGGACCAAGCAGAGTGCCGGTGCCCTGGATACCGATCCCCGGATGGACATGCCAGTGACCGGGCGTGCGGCCGAGCATCGTCATCTTGAATTCATAGGTTCGGCCCTTATCGACCAAAATCGAACCGAAGGTCGGATCGCCGTTAACGATACGATCCGTCAGGGCGAAAACGGGTCCGGGGACGACTGGCGTGATATAGGCGGTCTGCGGCGGGTCGAGCGTGTAGGGCCACGTATCAAGAATCGTTACTCGGCCGGTGATCGTTACAGGTTCGCCAACCTTAATATTCGTCGGCGAAATGTGCACATCGTAGAAAGCCGTCGTGAGATCCTTCAAAAAGGGCTCATCGGCCGCCTCACCATGCGCGAATGCCCCTTGCGGTGCAAACGAGAGCAGCAGCAGCGCCAAAGAACAGATTATCCCCAAGCGGATATGTCTCACCTTCGTCTCCTGAGAATCCAGTCGAAAATGCGTCTTGTCTAGCGCGCGGAACGCGATCCTGCTTTGCCGCCGTTCTTGCGTTCGGAGCCGCGGGATCGTGTAGGCCAAAGCGTGATCGCGAAGTAAGACGCCAGGCCAATTGTCACTGAGATGCCAACCGGGGGTCCGAGTTCGTCGGGCCCCGCCATCCCGCCGTGGGCGTGAGCCGTGCCAATTCCGATCAGCAACCAACTCAGCGCAACCAGCAGTTTCCGTCGTGCAGACAAACCAGTTCCCATCCTTCGAAACATAGTTGGGTTTAGTAAGTCTTGATGAATTTCCCGATCGGCCAGACAGCCAGATAGCGGCCGATTAGCTGTCCGACCCAGTAGCCGAGCATCGCCAACGATCCGCCGAACACCAGCGAAACGTACTGCGTCTCACCAAGGAAGCTTCGGAGCGCGCCGCGTTCGATGTGGCGCATATATTCGGGCGTCTGCGAGCGGATGTAAGCGATACCCTGGACGTCGGAGACAGTCAGAATATGGTGCATGAACTGCGCAGGCTGGAGATACGGCGCAAGCGGTACATAGTTAAAAGCCCACACCAGAATCGCCCAGACTACTCCGCCGACCACCGAGGTGATCACGAAGCTCCGCGTCTTCATCAGAATCCAGTCGAGGATAATCGCAGCAGGAACCGTCGAGATCGGCCACACGAAGTTCAGCGGATAGCCCTCGGCGATATGCCACTGGAAGTAACGTCCGATCCAGCTCGCAAGGAAAAGACAGGTGCAGGTGTAGGTCGCACCGGTGGGCATACGCCAAGCGACCCACTGAATCCACTGCAACGCTGACGGGATAATGATCGTCGCGAAAGCCGTGACCACGGGCCACCACTGCGGATCTTTCCAGTCGGTCCAGAAGTCCCAGTCACCGGCGAAGAGCAGCTTCGTGATATCCGCCGCACCGCCAACGATAAAAATCGCCGTAATCCAGAAAACCGCGTCCCAAGTGCGATCGATCCATTGGTACTTGGCATTGAGCAGATCGCGCAGTTCGAGCCGCTTCTGCTTTTCAGCCGCCGTCATTCCGGTTGTGGTTGCTGCCGCCATGCTATTTCCTGTCGAGCCCTCTTAGGTGGTTATCGCGCTTTTAGCGTCCACCTGCCGCCGCAGTCTGGGTCGGCAGTTCAACCGTACGATTCTCGTTCTCAATGCCGTAGAGTCGAATGATCGTCTCGCCCCACACGGCAAACATGCCGCTGGCCAGCCATCCGTAGGTCACGAAGGGCCAATGGAACGGCACCGAGAAGAACTCTTCCGACAGCCACAGGCTGTGGCCCCATTCGTTGAACGCGACCTGGATAAACTCCATCACCGCCGCTGATATCAACAGGAAGAATGACCACGGGAAGCCCTTGCTCCAGGCGTAGATCGTGGGGAGGCGGAAGAGCGCATAGATATAGCCGCCGAGGGCCAAGATGATCGAAAGGGGGAAGAAGAAGTAGAACATCGGAATATGGGTCGGCGTCAGTGCGGTATCGCGGACCATCGTCTGATGCCACGCGCCGTCCCAGTTCGGCCAGAAGCTCGCCTCGATATACAGCGAAAGGCTGGTAGCGCCGATAATGCCCCACAGCACCGCGATGCGCCGGACCTCTTCGCTCGCGGCGATCGGCTGACCCAACAGCGCGCGCCCGGTCCGCACCAGCCATCCGTACCAGACACCGGTGAAGGCTCCGAGCGAGAGCAATTCGGCCCAAAACAGGGCCCGATAATGCATCGTGAAGGCATGGGTGCTGGAATCCAGACCGTAAACCAAGGCGTACTTATAGTCCCAAATCCAAAGGAATAGATTCAGCCCCAGAAGGACTGCGCAGCTTACGAACAGAGTTCGCCAGCCACCAAGCCAATCGGTCGGGCCATATTTTGCATTCGCCATAGCCGAGACTCCCGCACTGAGATTCGTTGCTGTGACCGGTTATATCTGATCCGGGCAGAACTTCAACACTTCGATGGGTGGTTGGAATGAATTTCGACCCCCAAAACCTTCGAGGTTCGGGCATAACCACGCCACGTTGCTTCTGACGGCGCTGTAATATAAGCTTTTATGCAATCCGCTCATGGGTCCCGCTTATCGTGGCTACGAGCAGCAGCTGCTCGGCAGATTCGGAGCATCAATCTATTTGAACTACTCTCGGGCCTTCGGGCCAAAGGAATCACTTGTCTTTCTCGGCTTTTTCCCTATCTCCTGAACTTAATCGTTCGATTCGTGACCGCGGCCATCATGAGGCCACGCCGATTCAATCCGGCGCTATTCCCCTGATTCAGACCGGCGTCGATGTGGTCGCTACTGCCGAAACCGGCAGCGGCAAAACCGCCGCTTTCCTGATCCCTTTGATCGACCATCTCCATCGCGAGAAGGTCACCGGCGCGGCGATGCTCGTAATTGAGCCGACGCGGGAACTCGCCGCCCAGGTGGGTCGCGAGTTCGGCCTGCTCGCCCGTCACACCAAGCTTCGTGCTGCCGTGATTGTCGGTGGCGAGTCGATGCGCAAGCAGTTGGACGCCCTAAAGTCGGGCGCCCAGGTGCTGATTGCCTGCCCCGGTCGCCTGCTCGACCATCTCGAACGCGGGAGCATCAAACTCGACCGTGTCCGCGCGATCGTAATCGACGAGGCCGACCGCCTGCTCGATATGGGCTTTATGCCCCAGGTCAGGAGCATCATGAAGATGGCGCCCGAGAAGCGTCAGACCCTGATGTTCTCGGCCACTATGGGCTCTGCTGCGGATCTGATGGCGCGTGAATTCCTGCGCAATCCGCAGCGCGTCACAATCGGCGATAAGTCGGCACCGCCCTCAACGATCGCACAAACCCTCTGCACTGTGGCTCAGACCGACAAGGATGGGATCCTGCTCGCGCTGCTGCGAAGGCCCGAAGTTGAGAGCGCTATCGTCTTCACCCGGACTCGCAGCCGCACCGACCGTGTCGCCCGCAATCTCCGGCGGCAAGGTATCAAGGCCGCACCGATTCATGGCGATCTATCGCAGTCGCAGCGGACTGCAGCTCTCGGCGGCTTCCGTAAGCGGGCCTACAACGTTTTGGTGGCTACCGATGTCGCGGCGCGCGGACTCGATATCCCCGGTGTCTCGCACGTGATCAATTTCGATCTCCCGGACGAACCCGAGAACTATATCCATCGGATCGGACGAACCGCGCGCGCGGGCAAAGAAGGCGCCGCGATAAGCCTTGTTACGCCGGAAGATCGCTTAGCGTTGGGACGAATCGAGCGGACGCTCGGACTTAAGCTGGAGCGCGAAACGGTCGAAGGCTTCGATCAACCCGAGATCAATGCGCCCAAGCCGGTCAAACTATTCCGCTCAACCGGAAAGCGTTCGTCACCACGCGGGCGCTCCCGTTCAAAATGGGCGTAAGCCGCTCTTCACGGCTCACGCCCAAATCTGCGGTCATTCTGAGCCGGTGAGCGAACGCGAGCCGTGTCGACGGTCTTCGCGTAGCGCTTGCACCGGTCTGATCTAACGCAGGCGCTCAGCTTGGTGGGCGCTGGGCCAACTCGATAAAGTTACCATCGGGGTCGCGCACGAAAGCGATTCGCGCGACGTTGCCGAAATTCTCCGGCTTTAGCGCTACCGTTGCCCCGGCGTCGGTCATCTCCTTGAACGCCGCATCGCAGTTCTTCACCTGCAGCGTCACATAACGGATTCCCAGCGAAGCCATCGCCTTGACCACGTCAAGCGCGTTGGCAAACGGGGCCGGCTTGGCCGGACGCAGGAGCGGATGGCGGAACGTCGCGAAAATCGTCTCGCCGATCCTCACGCGATGATGGTCCATCGCTTTGCCGGCCGAAGCCTTGGTGTAGAAACCGTCGAACGCATCGGGATCGCTCACGCCGAGCCGAACCTCGATCTGATTCACGTCGTCTCGTCCCGGAGGCACCAACTCGATCGTATTGCCATCCGGATCATTAATCGCCTCGGGCTGGCTGACCTTGCTGGTCGCGATCATCAGGGTCTCGTATCCACCCGGATGACGCCGAGGTAGCGGATCCTTCGATTCCATCAACTTGAGGATCGAGCCGTTGGCGACATAGCGATGCTGTTTGAAGCCACCGCCGACCGGCAGCACCGACTCAAACGGCAACCCGAGGTTATCGCCGTAAAAGGCCTTCATCGCGTCGATGTTGTTGGTAAAGATACCAACGTCGATTTGAGGTCGATTAAGTTCCATCGTTTGCTCCAAGCTCTTGCGTGATGTTCAGATTGTGACCTTGTAATCAATCGCTCATTGATACGTCAATCGCTGATACCTTCGCTTCTCTTTACCGCCGCTCTGGATTATGAAATGAGGCGTGGCTTCATTTAGCGGAGCGCATCGCGAGGTAATGATGGATTTCGAACTCTCTCCCAAGGTCAAGGAATTTCAGCAGCGGGTCTCAGCGTTCATGGACCAGCATGTCTATCCGATCGAAAAACAGGTCGAAGACGAAATGAACCAGCACGGGAAGGAGCATACCGAACCCGAAGTCCTCAAGGCGGTGCGCCGCAGAGCCAAAGCCGAGGGCCTGTGGAACCTCTTTATGCCCGATCATGAGTTCGGCCAAGGCCTCAAAGTCGCCGAATATGCTCCGCTCTGCGAGATCATGGGCCGCAGCCCGATCGGCGCGCGCGCTTTCAACTGCCAGGCGCCCGATACCGGCAATATGGAAATCCTCGTGGATTTCGCCACTGCCGATCAGAAAAAGAAGTGGCTCTCTCCGTGTCTCGAAGGCGAGATGCGCACCTGCTTCTCGATGACCGAGCCAGAGACCCCGGGCTCCGATCCGACCCATCTGGCGACTCGGGCCGTCCGCGAAGGCGACTACTACAATATCAACGGCCACAAGTGGTTCACGTCAGGCGCGGTCGGCGCGGGATTCGCGATCGCGATGGTTGTCACCGATCCCAAGGCTGAACCGCACAAGCGCGCCAGTATGATTATCGTTCCGACCGATACGCCGGGGTTCAATCTTGTCAGGCCGGTCTCCGTGATGGGTCATGCGGGTGGCGGCGGCCATTGCGAGATCATCTACAAGGATTGCAAGGTGCCGGTGACCAACCTGCTCGGCAAGGAGGGCGACGGTTTCGCGATTGCACAGGCACGCCTCGGCCCCGGCCGCATCCATCACTGCATGCGCAATATCGGTGTGGCCGAACGGGCTCTCGAGTTGATGTGCAAGCGAGCGAATACCCGTTTCACGCATGGCAGCTATCTGGCCGAGAAGGCCAACGTGCAGCAATGGATCGCCGATTCGCGCATCGAGATCGATTCGACGCGGCTGATGGTCATGCAGGCAGCATGGAAGATCGATACCGTCGGTAAGCGCGAGGCGCGGCAAGAAATTGCAATGATTAAGGTGCTGGCCGCCAACGTGGTGATGAACGTCCTTGACCGGGCGATTCAGGTCCACGGCGCATTGGGGATGACCGACGATACTCCGATTGCACGCTTCTGGCGCGAAAATCGCTCGATGCGTCTCGTCGACGGCCCCGACGAAGTCCATCGTATGCAGATTGCGCGGCGCGAATGCCGCAAGTGGAAGAACTAGAACTGACCTCACCCCGTCCCCTTTCCGGAAGGGAAGGAGACGGGAAGTCGTCATCGGCGTCATCCTGAGCGCAGTGAGCAACACGAACAAAGAGAATGGACCTCGGATAGCTTGGCGACGGCTGGAGAGCCTAGCGACCAGTCATCGCCAAGCCGGTACCGGTTTCCTTCCGTTCGCGAAGCGCTCCTCAATTGCACCCTTTCCCTCGTGAGGAAAGTTCAAGGGAGAGCTCCGTGTCCAACACCCACGATCCCAGCAAGCCATTACCTGAGTTCAGCGACGTCACCGCAGAGGAGCAACTCGACTGGGCCAAACTGATTGAATACCTCCGCGCCCACGACGTTCCCGGAGCGGATCAGCCGCTGGCGGTCAAACAATTCCGCGGCGGCCATTCGAACCTGACGTACCTGCTGCGCTTCGGCCAAGATGGGAAAGCAGCCCATGAATGGGTTGTGCGCCGTCCGCCCCTCGGACCGCTGCCGCCGGGTGGCCACGATATGGCGCGTGAGCATCGCGTGCTCTCCCGCCTATGGGAGGGCTTTGCCCGTGCTCCGCACGCGATTCTTTTCTGCGACGACCCCGGAATTATCGGCGCACCCTTCTTCGTAATGGAGCGTAAGTCGGGCTTCACGATCCCGAACCGCCGTCCGCTTGATCCTGAGATCAAGACCGACCCCAGGACCCTTCGCGCGATGTCGGAGGGCTTTATCGACGCACTCGCCGACCTCCATCGCGTGGACTACGAAGCATTGGGCCTCTCAGGACTCGGCAAGCCCGAAGGCTTTTTGAAGCGGCAGCTCACCGGATGGATGGATCGGTGGGAGAAGGCCAAGACCGACGAAGTTCCGCTGATGAACAAGCTCGGCGCCTGGTTCCTCGATAATATGCCGACTCCGCAGAAGCCGGTGCTCCTGCACAACGATTTCTACCTGCACAACGTGATGTTCGCGAAGGATAACTCAGGTCCGGTCGTGGGGGTCTTCGATTGGGAGATGTCGACGCTGGGCGACCCGATGATCGACCTCGGTATCGCGCTGAACTACTGGCGCGATCCGGACGATGCGCCCGACCTGATCGCGTTGAGCGAGGGCCATGCTCATACGACGATGCCGGGTTTTATGACCCGTGCCGAATTGGTCGAGCGCTACGCACAAAAGACCAGTCGGGACGTCACCGATGCGCCCTACTATCGCGCTTTCGCCCATTGGAAGACCGCGACCGTCGTGCAACAGATCTATGTGCGCTTCGTTCGTGGCCAGACCACTGATCCGCGTTTTGGCTCGATGGGTGCGCAACCGCCCGTGCTGGCTCGTACAGCAGCCGAAGTTGTTGCGAAACTGGGCTTCAAAGGGTGATCGAAGCCCCGGTTTCCGCGGGGCCGACCGCCTGAGAGGGATCAAACCCTCGTTAGGGTGGTCTTTTCGCAGCCCTTTTACTAAATTGTGCGACTGAACAGAGGGGAAGCGGTAAGCTTACACCGCCTTAGGAGGATTTGCGGCCTTGCACGCGATTAACTACGAAAGTCCATCGACATTAGATCAGGCAGTCAAATTCATGGCTGCCCATGGTGAAAAGGCACGCGCAATGAGCGGCGGATCGGATTTGATTATCCAGATGCGCGCCGCTGTGCGCCGCCCAGAGTACGTGGTCGATCTGAAGAAGATTCCCGAATTGCGGCAAATCTCCTTCAGTGTTCAGCACGGGCTCAAACTGGGCGCAGCCGTGCCGGCGATCGAGATTCACGAGAACGCCGACATGCGCAAGTATTATCCCGGTCTTACTGAGGCCGCGCATCTGATTGGCTCGCTGCAGATTCAAAGCCGCGCCTCTGTTGGCGGTAATCTCTGCAACGGGTCACCCGCCGCCGATACGATTCCTGCCCTGATCGCCGTGGGCGCGAAGTGCCGCGTGCTCGGTTCGAAGGGCGAGCGTATCGTCGCCGCCGAGGATTTCTGCACCGGCCCCGGACGCACCGTGCTGGCTCCTGACGAGATTCTCGTCGAGTTCCAGATCCCCGGACCGGCACCGCATTCGAGCGACGCGTATCAGCGCTTCATCCCGCGCAATGAAATGGATATCGCGGTCGTCGGCGTTGGTGCTTCGATCACCCTGGACTTGGGCGAAGATCGTTGCACTGCTGCCCGGATTGGTCTCGGCGCTGTCGGCCCGACCCCGATTTTCGCAAAAGAGGCCTCGGCCGCACTAGTTGGCAAGAAGCTCGACGCGGGGACGATCGAAAAGGCAGCGCAGGCAGCGATCGCGGCCAGCTCACCAATCGATGATATGCGTGGTACGGCGGAATTCCGCCGTCATCTGGTGGGTGTCCTCACGCGCCGCGTGGTGACGCTTGCGGCTGAACGGGCTCGCATGGCCACAAGCCGCTAAGGCCACCGGAAACCGAAGTAAATCGAACTAAGAGATATAGCGAATCGGCAAAAGCAAAATGGCAAAGAAAACGGTAGTCGAAACCACTATCAACGGCGAAACCGTCGAATTTCTCTGTGAGCCGCGCGAGAGCCTCCTCGAAGTCCTTCGCGACGAACTCGAACTGACCGGCAGCAAGGAAGGCTGTCTCACCGGTGACTGCGGCGCTTGCACCGTAGTTGTCGATGGACGCCCGACCTGCTCATGCCTCGTACTGGCCGTCGAGGCGAACGGCAAAAAGATCGACACGATCGAAGGCTTGGCTCGTCCCGAGGGTCTGCACGTCCTACAGCAGAAATTCCTCGAACACGCCGCCCTTCAGTGCGGTATCTGCACCCCCGGCGTCCTGATGTCGGCCAAGGCGCTGCTCGACCGCACGCCCAATCCGACCGAGGCCGAAATCCGGTATGCTCTGGCGGGTAACCTCTGCCGCTGCACCGGCTATGATAAAATTGTGCGTGCTGTTGTTGACGCCGCTAAGACACTTTCCAGCGCCCGCGCAGCCTAGTAACTAGGAGTAGAGGTTCGAAGTATGGCAGCAAAACCCTTTAAAGTTATCGGCACCCGGCCGATTCGCCATGATGGCGTTGATAAAGTCACTGGTCGCGCCAAGTACGGCGCTGACTACAGTCTCCCCGATATGCTGCACGGCAAGATGCTGCGCAGCCCTCACGCGCACGCCCGAATCAAGTCGATCAAGTGCGACAAGGCACTCGCGCTGCCCGGCGTCAAAGCCGTAATCACCAGCGCCGATCTGCCCGATCTTCCCGACAAGATGGAGATGGCGGGCGAAGCGCCGGTCAATCTCGCTCATCTGTCGCAGAACCTGCTTGCTCGCAACAAGGTCCTCTATGATGGCCATGCGATCGCCGCGGTCGCCGCGACCAGCGCGCATATCGCCGAAGAGGCGGTCCGCCTGATTGAAGTCGAGTACGAAGTGCTCCCGCCGGTGATGACCGTCGAGGACGCGATGAAGACCGGCGCGACGATCCTCAACCCCAAGCTGCGCAACAAAGAGGAAGGCGACAAGGAAACCAACGTCGCCAGCCATATCCAGTTCAAGCGCGGCGAGGTTGAGGACGGTTTCAAGGCCGCTGACTACGTGGTCGAGCGTGAGTTCAAGACCGCGATGGTCCATCAGGGGTATCTTGAACCCCATAACGCCTTGGCAGTTTACAACGCCGACGGCAAGTCCACGATTTGGACTTCGACGCAGGGCAGCTTCGCCGTCCGCGCCCTCGCTGCGGCCGTTTGTGGCATTCCCGAGACCACGCTGAAGGTCGTTCCGGCTGAAATTGGCGGCGGCTTCGGCGGCAAGCTGACGGTCTATCTCGATCCGATCGCTTTGGCTCTGTCCAAGAAGACCGGCAAGCCGGTCAAGATGATCATGTCGCGCGCCGATGTGCTCAAGGCGACGGGACCAACCTCCGGTTCGACGATCCGCTGCAAGATGGGCTGCACCAAGGACGGCAAAATCACCGCCGCCCAGGTTTGGATGGCCTACGAAGCGGGGGCCTATCCGGGCTCACCGGTGGGCGCGGGCGCGATGGTTATCATCGCTCCGTACGATATCCCGCACATGATCATCGATGCATACGACGTGCTGGTGAATCGCCCCAAGACCGCGGCCTACCGCGCACCGGGTGCGACCAACGCGGCGATGGCCTCCGAAACGGTGATCAACGAACTTGCCGAGAAGTGCGGTATCGACCAGATCGAGTTCCGCCTGCTCAACGCTGCCAAGGAAGGCACCGCACAGACCGCTGGACCTCCGTTCAAGAAGATCGGCTACGTCGAGTGCCTTGAAGCGCTGAAGAACAGCCCGCATTACAAGTCCAAGCTCGAAGGCCCGAACCGCGGACGCGGCGTGGCCGGCGGCTTCTGGTTCAACGTCGGGATGAACTCCTCGGCGGTTGTGAACGTCAATGGCGACGGCACCGCGAGCTTGGTTATCGGCTCGGTCGATGTCGGCGGCACCCGTGCGGCACAGGCGATGGTCGCGGCGGAGGTCCTCGGTATCAAAGCTGAAGACGTGCGTCCCTCGGTCGGTGATACCGAATCGATCGGCTACACCGACATGACCGGCGGCAGCCGTACCGCAGTTACCACAGGCGCAGCCGTTTTTGCGGCAGCCGAAGACGCGGTTAAGCAGTTGAAGGAACGCGCCGCGAAGCTGCTGGAGAAGAAGCCCGAGGAGATCGCCTACGAAGACGGCTCTTTCTATGCGGCGAGCGATCCGTCCAAGAAGCTGACGTTCAAGGAAGTAGTGGCCAAGTTCGCTCGTACCGGCGGACCGGTCAGCGGTCAGGCGAGCGTGAACCTACGCGCCGTCGGACCCTCGTTCGCCGCCACCCTGATCGACGTCGAAGTCGATCCGGATACCGGCAAGGTCAAGGTGCTCCGCGCCACCTGCGCCCAGGACGTGGGCAAGGCGCTCCATCCGAGCTACGTCGAAGGCCAGATGCAGGGTGGCACGGCGCAGGGAATCGGCTGGGCGTTGAACGAGGAGTACGTTTACGACGACCGCGGCAATCTGCGTAACTTCGGATTGCTCGATTATCGGATGCCGACCTGCCTTGACCTTCCCGAGATCGAAACGATCCTCGTTGAGGTTCCGGCCCCCGGCCATCCGATTGGTTCACGTGGCGTCGGCGAAGTTAACATCGTTCCGCCGCCGGCAGCAGTCGCCAATGCGATCGCGAACGCGGTTGGCGTTCGGATGAACGTGCTGCCGATGTCGCCTCCGCGTCTGCTCAAGGCTATTATTAACAAGCGCAGCGGCTCCGACACCCAAATCGCAGCAGCTGGGCGCTAAACAGAACAAACGCTGAACAGGAGTAGGGGTCGGGTCGCGAGACCCGACCCTTTTTCACTTATGGCTACTGTGGTTGTTCCTGCTCTTTTACGCAAACTCACTGATGGGGCCGATCGGGTCACCGTGTCGGGCCGCAATATTGGTCTCGTCATCGAAGACCTCGAACGCCAATTCCCAGGCTTCGGGGAGTATCTATTGCAGAACGGCGAGCTAAAGCCTTCGATTGCGGTTTCGATCGACGGGGATATGGGCACCGGCGGCCTGCTCGATAAGGTTAAGGAGAACAGCGAGATCTTCTTCGTCCCGGCGATCGGCGGCGGCCTTTAACTCCGAGCCTTTCTGGCACCTCGCGCGCCAGACAAATTGGAGCGCAGCCGAGGGATTGTGGGAAGCGAATCGCC
Organism: Binataceae bacterium (SeqCode); assembly: GCA_035541875.1. Taxonomy (GTDB): domain Bacteria; phylum Desulfobacterota; class Binatia; order Binatales; family Binataceae; genus JAJPHI01. The sequence goes on along the minus strand of DATKML010000046.1, from coordinate 29,438 downwards.
GTGATCAATTTACCCTCGCCTTGACACTTCCGCCCGATTACGCGATAGACCGAAAAGCTGCGCAAGCTCTCAGGAGGAGAACCTGAATCTATGAAATTCGGCATGCTGTATGAGATGGAAACCCCGCGTCCGTGGAACGCGATGAGCGAGTACAACATCTATTGGCAAGCGCTCGCCCAGATCGAACTCGCGGACCATATCGGAATCGATTACGTGTGGGAGGTCGAGCATCACTTCCTTGAAGAGTACTCGCACAGCTCAGCGCCTGAGGTCTTTTACGGTGCGGTCAGCCAGCGGACCAAGAATATCCGCATCGCTCATGGCGTCCGCTTGCTCCCTTTCAAGTTCAATAATCCGATTAAAGTGGCCGAGCAGGCCGCCGTGCTCGATATCATGAGCAACGGCCGTATGGAGCTCGGAACTGGCCGCTCCACCACGGCGCAGGAACTCGACGGTTTCTCGGTCGATTACGATCGTACCCGTCAGGAGGTGCGTGAAGCGCTGGAGATTATCGTTAAGGCGTGGACCGAAGACATTCTCGAGTACGACGGCCAGCTGATGAAGATTCCGCCACGCCGTGTCGTGCCGAAGCCAATCCAGAAGCCTCATCCGCCGATGTGGATGGCTTGCGTCGCCCCCGAGAGCTACGCGATGGCGGGGGATCGCGGACTCGGCGTGCTCAGCTTCAACTTCAACTGGGAGCAGGTCCAGGCCTCGATGGAGATGCATCGCAAGGCGATCACGACCCGCAGCGACCAGATTCCGAAAGTCGCGAATGATAACTTTGCTGCAGTCACCGTATGCCACGTCTGCGAGAACAAGGAGGACGAGGCTATCGGGCTCGACGGCGCACGCTGGTTCTTCACCAATGTCGCCAAACTGTTCGAACCGCTGATGGTCAAGAACCAGTTGTATTCTTATGAGTACCTGCGCAACGTCTTCGCGATGGATCAGGATCCCTCCAAGGCGACTGACGAGCAGCTCAAGAATCATGAGATGGTTATCGTCGGCGATCCCGATTACGTGAATCGCAAGCTGGAACGCTTCGAAAAGGCTGGCGTCAGCCAGATCATCTTCTTCAAGCAGGCCGGCCGTATCCCGCATCAGAACATCATGAAGTCACTGCGTCTGATCGGGAAACACGTCCTGCCCTACTACAACCCGCATCGCACAGTTGCGAGCGAGAGCGTCGCAGCTGCGGGCCGTTAATCCGAAATCGCGTAGGGAGGGTGGACTAGGGCCCCCCTCCCCTTTCTTTGCGTAACATATGTTTTGCAGGCTCTACCCCTCATCGCGAACCCAAGATCACGATGGCGACGCAAGGAGGATCTCGCTATGACTACCGGTGACGTTCTGCTCGTAGGCAGTGTGCCACGGGAGTCGGCTCGCGAGGTCTTTCAAATCTGCTCCAGCGAACTGGAGCATCACCTGCAAGCCCTCCCCGACGGGGAAGTCGGCCCGCGCAAGAGTTGGATTCAATGCCAGGCGCTGCTGGTCTTTCATCAGCATCCTGCGATTGAAACGATCCGACGCCCGCCGACGACCGATGGCCTTGCGGTCAGCTATCTGGACAATTGGATCTTTCGGCTCAAGCCGGGAACCAACGTCATTCAGTTCGACGACTTGAAATACGCCGGATGGGCGGTGGAGTCGTATCGGCTGTTCGCGGAGATGCGCAAGCAGGGAGCGATTCCCGATGGTCTCCGCTTCCAGGTAAGTTTGCCGACACCGCTCGGCGGATGCGTCACTTTCTTCGATCAGCCGCAGGATCTGGAACGTGTCTATCGCGGCTATGTACCCGCCATGATGCGCGAGATCGAAAAGATCTGCGCGCAAATTCCCGCACAGGATCTCGCGATCCAGTGGGACGTTTGCGTCGAGATTCTGGAAATCGCGACCAAGCACGGCCTGCTGGAAGGCGACCCGCTTGCGCGCGCAGCAGCTTCGTTCGAGCAACTTGGTAAGTCGGTGCCGTCATCAGCGATGCTCGGTTATCACCTCTGCTACGGCGACCTGGGCCATCGCCATCTGGTCGAACCTGACAGCCTTTCGCTTTCGGTGGATATGGCGAACCTTGCCGTCGCTCACTCCGGTCGCCGCGTCGATTGGGTGCATATGCCGGTGCCGGTTAATCGACGGGATGATAACTACTTCGCGCCCCTGCGCGATCTCACGATCGGCGATACCAAGTTGTACCTTGGTCTGATTCATCGGCAGGACAGTGTCGAAGGAGCGCTCGCTCGGGCAGCGATAGCCAGGCAGCATTTGCCGCGTTTCGGTGTCGCGACTGAATGTGGTCTCGGCCGCCGCGACCCGGAAACACTTACTGAGGTCTTACGGCTTCATCGCGAGGTCGCGGAACGTTTGAGCAAATAGTAGAGCTGCAAAACATTCGAGCAGCAGGTAGTGTCGCGGAGTTGGTGGAAAAGTAAAAAGGCGTCAAGATCCGGCGAGTTGAGCCACAACTCGCGCCCGCTTGGTGGCGGGTGCCGGAGGATGACGCCATGGAGACGGATAGCAGGGTTGGCGGGGCAGAGAAAGCCACGCTCGAGGATCTGATGCGGGAGCGGATTCGCGCCACGATCGAGGCCCTCGTCGAGGAAGAACTGGTGGCGGCGCTGGGCGCCGCCCGCTCGCAACGGGTGGGCGCGGTTCGGGCTGGCTACCGGCACGGCAAGCGCGCCCGCACGTTGACGACCAGTCTCGGGGCGACCACGATCACGCTGCCGCGGGCGCGCCTCGAAGCTGACGATGGGCGGGACCACGAGTGGCAGAGCCGGATGATTCCGCGCTATCAGCGCCGGACCGAGCGCATCGACGAAGCGATTTTGGGGGTCTACCTGAGCGGCACCAATACGCGTCGGCTGCGCGGAGCACTTGCGCCGCTGCTGCGTGGCGCGCCGCTGTCGAAGGATGCGGTATCGCGCCTGATGGGGCGGCTGCGGGAAGACTTCGCGGTCTGGGCCCAACGTGATCTCGGCGAACTGAACAGTCGTTACCTGTTTTTGGACGGCTGGTATCCGCGCGTGAGGATCGGGAAAAAGCGCGTGCGGGTGCCGGTGCTGGTCACGCTGGGCGTGTGCGCCAACGGCCAACGCGTGGTGCTCGATTTACGCCTGGCCGGGGGCGAAAGCGAGCAAGCCTGGCTCGACGCGGTGCGCGCTCTGGCCGCACGCCATCTCGGCGCCCCGCGGTTGGCTGTGATTGATGGCAATCCGGGGCTGGCCGCGGCGCTTAAGGTGCAATGGCCCCAGCTCGCGATCCAGCGTTGTACCAACCACAAGCTATGGAATCTGCTGGCCAAGGCGCCGGCGCATCTGCGCGAGGAACTGGCCGAGGATTATCGGCGCATGATCTACGACCCAAGCCGCGAAGTGATCGAACAGGCGCGCGTGGGCTTTCTGCGCAAATGGAAGCTGCGCTGCAAGGCCGTCAGTGCCAGCTTCGAGGAGGCCGGTGACGAACTCTTCACCTTCACCGCTTTCCCGCCCTCGCAGTGGAAAGCCTTGCGCACCACCAACGCGCTGGAACGGATCAATGAGGAGTTTCGCCGGCGGACCAAAACCCAGGCGTCGCTACCCAGTGAAGAGGCCGTGCTGTTCTTGCTGTTCGGTCTCTTGCGCAGTGGCCAAGTACGCCTGCGCCGTCTCGTCGGTTGGCAGGATCTGACTAGTTCACAAATGGAGGCCGCGTAAGCAACTGCAGAGTCAACCGCTCGCTCGTCGATGGCTGATGCCAATTACTTTTCTACCAATTGACCGACACCACCCGAGCAGCACTCTCATATGTCATTGTGAGCGCAGCGAAGGATCCCGGTTTCCGTTAGGTCGAAGAAATTATCGGTGACCCTTCGGTCGTAGACTCCCTCAGTATGACAAAGCAGCTATGGGCAACTACATTCCAGTTCTCTCTTGGTCTTATCCCTCAGCCAGTGCCTGCATCTCCGCAGTCGCCTCGGCGAATTCCTCCATAAACTCCTGCACCACTGCACGGCTCGACTTCACCGAATCAACGAGCCCGACGCATTGCCCGACCCAATAGGTCACCAGTTCCGCCGCTTTCTTGTTGCCGCGCTCAGCCGCACGCAACGCCATCCGCAGAGCAGGCTCACTCAGCACCGTCTGGAACGGCATCGGCAGCGGACCCGGACTGTCGGGACCTTCCCACGCTTCAGTCCAGGCGGATTTTAATTGTCGCGAGAATTTACCGGTGCGGCATCGCGATCGCACCGTATCGCGCGAAGTCGCCGCAAGGAGTTTCTCCTTGATAATCTCCGGCAGGTCTGACTCCGCCGTCGTCAGCCATACCGATCCGGTCCAGACTCCCGCCGCTCCCAGAGCCATACACGCCGCCATCTGCCGCCCGGTCGCGATTCCGCCTGCTGCCAGCACCGGAACATTGCGTATTGGCTTAATTGCCTTAAGGACGTCGGGGATCAGCACCATCGTCGAAACCTCGCTGCAATGACCGCCCGCCTCCCATCCCTCGGCGATAATGATATCGACGCCGGCCTTCACCTGCCGGACGGCATGCTCTTTCGCGCCGATAAGCGCTGCCACCGGAACGCCGTGCTTGCGACCAAGATCAAGCATCGACTGTGGTGGCACACCGAGCGCATTCGCTATCAGTCTGATCGGATGGCGAAACGAGACCTCCAGCAGCGGCATCACGGAGTCTTCTTGCAGATTAAGCCGCCGCTTTGACTCCTGCCCCTCGGCGCGGTCACGTTTTTGCGGTTGCTCGACGTCGTAACGCGCTAGCAGATTGTGCACGAAGTCTCGATGGCCCTGCGGGATACGTGATCCGAGCGAACCCGCGGTGCTCGACTTTTCGTTCTTGGTGGCGATGTTTTCAGGGATCAGGACGTCGACGCCGTAAGGCTTGCCGCCGATATTCTCGTCGATCCACTTCAGTTCCAGTTCGAGTTCTTCAGCAGTAAAAGCCGTCGCGCCCAGGACGCCGAAGCCTCCGGCGCGGCTAACGGCCGCGACCACGTTGCGGCAATGGCTAAAGGCCACCAGGGGAAATTCGACTCCAAGCATCTCGCAGATTGCTGATTTCATCGCCAAAGCCTCCGTTGCAATTCAACGTTCAACTTATTTTCTTTGCACCATGCCGGACGTGCAATTGCTCGCCCTGTCCATCGGGAGTTTACCGTTGTAGATTAGGTTTTGTTCAACCGGTTAAAGCACGATCTTCTGGAGGGTGTCATGGCTGAGACCAATCCAAGCTCAGACAAGCAATTCCGCGTAATCGGCACGCGGCCGATTCGTCACGATGGGGAAGACAAAGTCACAGGGCGCGCTAAATATGGTGCGGATTATGCGCTGCCAGGAATGCTGCACGGCAAGGTGCTACGCAGTCCGCATGCGCATGCGCGAATCAAATCGATCAATATCGACAAGGCGCTGAAGCATCCTGGAGTTCACGCGGTCATCACCGGCGCCGATCTGCCTGAAGTGAAGGGCGTGATGGCGCAGATGGGCGAGTTGATGGTCAATACGCACTATCTCTCCCTCAACGTCCTGGCTCGCGACAAGGTCCTTTACGACGGTCACGCCGTCGCTGCGGTCGCCGCCACGAGCAAACATGTTGCGGAAGAGGCACTGGAGCTGATCGAAGTCGAATACGAGGTCCTGCCCAACGTCATGACCGCCGAGGAAGCGATGCGTCCCGGCACCCCAATTCTGTTACCGGAATTGCGCCAGATGCGGATGGCGTCGCGAGTCGACCCCGGCGTGCTGGAAGGTCCGGACGAACCCAGCAACGTCGCCGGGCATATCCGCTTCGAGCGAGGTGATCTCGAAGCGGGCTTTCGCGCGGCTGATTGCATCGTCGAACGCGAGTTCCGCACCGCCGCTGTTCATCAGGGCTATATCGAACCGCAAAATGCCCTTGCCGTATGGGATACGAGCGATCACGTAACGATCTATTGCTCCACCCAAGGAACGTTCAACGTCCGCACGCTCACCGCCAGCATGCTCACGATGCCCGAAGGCCAAATCCGCGTCGTGCCGGCGGAAATCGGCGGAGGCTTCGGCGGCAAAACTACGATCTATCTGGAACCGCTCGCCGCTGTACTCGCGAAGAAAACCGGGCGGCCGGTCAAGCTGACCATGACGCGCAACGAGGTGCTGCGTGCGACCGGCCCGACCTCGGGCACGTGGTTCAAAGTAAAGATCGGTGCGAACAAGGCGGGCAAAATTACCGCTGCCGAAGTGTGGATGGCATACGAGGCTGGTGCCTTCCCCGGATCACCGTTCGCACCCGGCGTAATGACCACACTCGGACCTTACAATCTCGAAAATCTCAAACTCGACAGCTTCGACGTTGTGGTGAATCGACCCAAAGTCGCGGCTTATCGCGCTCCGGGTTCCCCCGCATCTGCCTATGCTTGTGAGTGCGTAATCAACGAACTCGCCGAGAAACTTGGTATCGACCCACTTGAGTTCCGCCTGCGCAATGCGTCGAAGGAGGGAACTCCGCAACCCGCGGGTATTCCGTACAAAAAAATTGGTTTCGTCGAAACCCTCGAGGCGATGCGCAACAGTGATCACTATCGCTCCGAGTTGCGTGGGAAGAATCGTGGGCGGGGAGTCGCTTCGGGCTTTTGGTTCAACGGCGGACTGCAATCCTCGGCGACCGTTAATATCCATAACGATGGCACTGTCAGCGTCGTCACTGGTTCCGTTGATATCGGCGGATCGCGCGCCGCGATGGCGATGATCGCGTCGGAAGTGTTGGGCGCTGAGGTCCGTGAAACAAGGCCGCTCGTCGTCGATACTGACGCAATCGGCCACAACGACGTCACGGGCGGAAGCCGTATCACTGTGGCAACCGGGCTCGCGGTCTATAACGCAGCTCACGACGCGCTCCAACAATTAAAGCAGCGCGCCGCGATCCTCTTCGAAAAAGAACCGTCTGAAATTGAATTCAAAGACGGCTACTTCGCACCTCGCGGTAATGGCGTGCAGCCCCTTTCCCTAAAACAGATCGCCCCCAAATTGATAAGTACAGGCGGTCCAGTGACAGGTCGTGCCACGCTGAACGCCGGTGCGGTCGGTGCGGTAGGTAACGCTTTCGCCACGATCTGCGTCGATGTCGAAGTCGATCCGGATACCGGCAAGGTGCAGATCCTCCGCACCTCGATTGCACAAGATGTCGGGCGCGCGATTCATCCGAGTTACGTCGAAGGCCAGATGCAGGGCGGTGTCGCGCAGGGAATCGGCTGGGCGCTGAATGAGGAATATTTCTACGACGATCGAGGCGTTCTGCGTAACACCGGATTCCTCGACTATCGGATGCCGACCTGCCTCGATCTACCCATGATCGAAACCCTGATGGTCGAAGTCCCCAACCCAAGTCATCCTCTGGGTGTGCGTGGTGTGGGTGAGGTTTGTATCGTTCCGCCGATGGCTGCGGTGGCCGAAGCGATCTATCAGGCGACAGGCGTGCGGATGCAGGAACTGCCGATGTCTCCGCCAAAAGTATTAAAGGCGATGTTGTCAAAACGCATCGATAGCGACGCGGCGGCTGCTAGCTAGCAATTACAGCGACCAGACGACCTGCACATGCAGCATCCTAAAGGAGGGATAAGAAGAATAAAATAGCGACGAACGTCACGAAATTAGCTATTGCAAGTCGACGAAGGTTGCGTAAAATAACAATTGCTAGCCGGGGTTTGCCCCCCCTTTTCCCGGTTGGTGGAGGGCCGAGCGGAGCAATTCGCTCGGTCCTTGTTTCGTACACACCACAATGTTGCGAAGGCGCATCACGCTTTATCGCAGACCGCTCACCGTGATCTGTGATGTTGCGTAAATGCACGATGCGTCGCGAGGGCTCGCCAGCGGCATCCGATCGATGGCCGAACGCACGCACCCCTATTCTGATCGAAGAGAATCACGGCCCATCTACTCGGAAGGACAATGAGCCGCTCAAATGACCCAGTCGTTGATTAGCGACCCCTAACGGTCGCGTCCACCACCTCGGGATCCGCCCCCACCGGAGCGTGCCTGGGCTTCGTTAACGCGAATTGGGCGTCCTTTGATATCACGCCCGTTGAGCTTAGTGATCGCATTATCAGCGCCCTCATCGGTCGCCATCTCGACGAAACCGAAACCGCGTGAGCGGTTGGTCGCTCGATCCATTATCACCTGGGCGTTTTCCACTTTTCCGGCTTCGGCAAATGCGTCTTCCAGGTCTTGATCTGTTACTGCCCAAGCCAGATTCCCAACGTACAATCTGCGGCCCATTACGTTCTCCTCCGGGATCCGCGGATGCTTACCTGACGCTGGTCCTTCAGCCTCTTTTAGCGAAAGCGTGAAATACACCGTTTCGAATCAGAGTCGGCTGATGCCCCCAAGCATCATCGAATATCCTGACCCCAAGCACCACCCTTATATAGCACTCAAGCCACGTCAGAACATAGCATCAAGATGTTAGGCATTCGGTAACGTAGCGTAAGGCTGAAAGCTCGGTTTTCAGAGGAAATAAGGGGACATTTCAACGAAAGCGGCCCGTCCCGTTCGCTTCCCTTACAATTTTGAAGCGGGTGCGGAATCGCCCTATAGCTTTGGCCAAATCTCATTACGGTGTCGTAAAAGGCGAATTTTTGGCATTTCAGTCTGACTATAAAACCTACTCGCTGTCATCTCTTGTATAGTCTCAGTCCACAGTGTAGCTTCGATGGCTGTTTGTCAGTCTGCAAGTTGATATACACTGCATCCCATTGACTGACTCAAAAGGAGATCTCAGATGCCTCGTGGAAGACGTTCGGGTGGAGGCAGTGCTCTTGAACAAGTTAAACGTCAAGCGCGCTCGCTGCTCATCACGTTGAATGCGGAAATTCGCAACAAGGAAGCGGAACTCAAGCAGATGAGAGATGAAGCTGACGCCCTCAGCCGCCTCAGTGGAGCTCCCGCACCTGCTGCGCGCGTGGCGGTGGCTCGGAAGGCTGCGGCTCCAGCGGCACCTCCATCGCCGCGTCGTGGAGGACGTATCAACTGGAACGCCGTCCTCGAGCAACTGCCCAAGCAATTCAAGGCCGCAGATATCCGACAGGTTAATCTGGTAAAGAACAAGCGCCCATCAGAGCTTTTTGCTGCAATCACTCGATGGATTGAAGCTGGGGCGGTGAAGCGCAAGACGCGTGGAGTATACGAACGCGCCTAAATCGCGCTCCTGACCTCACGACAAAATTGGAATCCGCTCGACTGCTCGCTATCGGTCAAGCGGATTTCTTTTTTGTCATCTCTCAGTATGCTTGGCCAAGCGTTAGCCAAAATAAAACCGCAGACTCAATCACAGAGATTAAACTCGGTTAAGGTAGTAGGGTGGCAGTAAAGACTATCGAGTGGCGGTCCGATACAGTTCGGATGATCGATCAACGCCTTTTGCCGACACGCGAAGTCGTGCGGACTTATCGCGATTATCGCGGTGTCGGCGAGGCTATTCGTACGATGGTTATTCGCGGAGCTCCGGCGATCGGCGTCGCTGCCGCGATGGGCGTAGCGCTGGGCATGGAGGGTTGTAGCGGTGAAAAAGCCCGGAAGCGCTTCGATCAAGTCGCAAAGTGGCTCAAAGCGACGCGCCCAACCGCGGTCAATCTGGCCTGGGCGGTCGATCGGATGGGGTTGGTGCTGGAGGCGAATCTTTCGCTCAACGCCGAGCAGCTCTTCCGTCGGATGCGTGAGGAAGCGATCACGATTTGCAAGGAAGACATCGCAATTAATCGTGCGATGGGTGCGCACGGCGCTACTCTAATCGAGTCGCCTGCGACGATTCTCACCCACTGCAACGCCGGCGCTCTAGCAACCGCTGGCTACGGCACAGCGCTGGGAGTGATCCGCGCAGCCCGTGAACAGGGCAAAAAGGTCCGTGTCTTCGCGGATGAAACTCGTCCCTTTTTGCAGGGTGCGCGTCTGACCGCATGGGAACTGCATAAGGACCGGATTCCGGTCACCGTCATCGCCGACAATATGGCCGGGACGGTGCTGCGATCGGGCAAGATTTCGTGCGTGATTGTCGGCACTGATCGCACGGCAGCCAACGGCGATGTTGCCAACAAGATCGGCACCTATCCGCTCGCCGTGCTGGCGCGGCGTCACAAGGTCCCCTTCTATGTGGCCGCGCCACTCTCCTCGATTGATTTGGCTTGCCGTGATGGTTCGCATATTCCAATCGAGGAGCGGTCGCCCAAGGAGATCTCCGAGCTGAACGGTAAGGCTCTGACGCCCAAAGGTATTGCGATATTCAACCCAGCCTTCGACGTGACTCCGGCGGAGTTGGTAACCGCGATCATCACCGAAAAGGGTATCGCGCGAGCTCCCTACAAAAGGAGCCTGGCGGCCCTAAAGCGGGAAGGATAGTCAGTTCCCATTTAGCCGAGGAGCTCAAGCCCGCGTTCGAAAAAGCGCGGGCCAGTCAGCGCGATATCCTCCCACATCGGATCGTGGCGTTTGCCCCGTCGATGCAACATCACGTTGAACGCGGTGATAACGCCGAACCGGTAGTGGGCAAAGGCGCAGAACCAGCGGACATCCGCGTCGGCTATCGGCCATTGGGCATATTCGCGATAGATTGCGGCGAGTTCCTCGGGTTGCTGAACGTAGGGAGGAATCAGATCCTTTACGACCCAGGTGGCGCGATCGGAAAAGAGGCAGATCCAGCCGAGGTCGATCAGCACTGCGCCGATCTGGGAAAGCTCCCAGTCGATAACCGCCTTAAGTTCACCATCGGCGTACATGCAATTGGTCCAGTTCAGATCGCCGTGAACACACCCGATACGCGGGTTGGGCGGCAACGTCGCGAGCAACCGCTCCTTCAACTTGGGCGTACTCGCGATAATCACTGGATCGAGCGTTGGACGATCGAGCAGTGTATCCAGCCGCGCCATCTCAGCGGTTAGCGAAACCGGCTCGCCCCATACTTCACGCCGGGGCTCCCACGGCAACGAATGAAGCGTCGCCAGCATCTTCATCGTCAGGCTGCCGAGCTTGGGCTGTTCCTCTGGCTTGAATTCGTGATCACCGAGCGCGAGTTTATGGGCAGTCACGAACTCGGCGACAAAATACGGACGGCCGAACCAATGGGGATCATCCTCGAGCCACCGGATCGGCGGTGTCGGCACACCGGTACCCTCGAGCGAGCGCATTACACGCGCCTGACGGGCCACATCCGATGTTCCCGAAATACGTACACCCGCCGGAGCGACGCGCAGAACAAGCTTTTCACGCTTGCCGTTCGCATCGAGCTCGAAGCTGTAACTTTGTCCGGCGTGACCCGGAAGAGAACGAATCGCACCGACTTCGGCCGCCGGATCGGCGGTCTTGGTCCGTACGAAGGTCCTCAGTTGCGACTCGATTTCGTTCTCTTCCGCCATCGCTATCTTCTTAGCCCTTCATCTTGAGCTGTTCGGCCGCCGGATGGAGGCTGGCCTTGGCACTCGGCCGCGACTCGATTCGCTTGAACCATGCATTCACATTCGCCAGTGACGGATCGATCGGCTGGCCCACGCCTGCCGCAAAATCCATCGCGCAATACAGAATGATGTCCGCGATCGTAAAGCGGTTGGGTACGATAAAATCGCGTCCGGCGAGTAGGCCGTCGAGCCACTTCAGGCGAGCCTGCACGATACGCTTGAGTCCCGGGGCTGCGTCGGGTTCACACGGCACCCGATCCTTGAAAAGCTGATAGCCCTCGGCGAACCGGAAGCCGTTGTACATGTTCTCGGTGATATTTTGCTCGATGCGCCGAACCCACTGACGCGTCTCCGCACGATCTTCAGCAGTTGAACCGATCAAGGCCGGATTTGGATTTTTCTCTTCGAGGTATTCCCAAATCGCAACGGTCTCGCCGATACACTTGCCGTTGTCGAGTTCGAGCGCCGGCAGCTGGCCGCCGGGGTTACGATCAGTGAAGGGGGGCTTGCGATTCTCAGCCTTCAAGAGATCGATATCTTTGGTCGGTATCGACGTAAGGCCTTTCTCAATCAGATACATCCGATTGGCGCGCGGGTTAGGCCCGAAGGAATTGTACATCTGCATGGCAATAAACTCCTGAATGGGTTGCGTCTTCGTCTGCGGATTCGACAGACTCCATGACCGAATCGTCGACGACCCGCGATAATACCGTATCGGTGGCGTGAGGTGGAACCGGTCTGGCTATCTCCCCGTCTCCCGCTGGCAGTGACTGGCCTTTTTCAATATCGTGATGGGCATCATTTAAAAGCCGACCCAATCGATACGACACCTCGACTATGCGTTTCTGCCCCCAATGCGGTTCCAAGCTGCTCACCGCCACCCGCTTCTGTTCTGAATGCGGCGAAAAGCTCGTCGCACCTGAGCAACCTGCCGCCGCTACATCAGTGGGCGTTGGAAAGCTGGCCAATTCCGTAAGCTCGACGACAAGCAGTGTCGTGTCGGGACCTTTCTTAGCGGTTTTCGGCGCTTTGCTCGGGTTTGGCACCCTGATGGCCTGGATGATCCTGCGGCAGCTTCCGGCTCGCGAGAATCTGCTCGCTTCGGCGCCGCCGCCCGCCGTCTCAACTGCCGAGACCAGCGACACCGGCAGCGGAGAGAAATTTCCGGATGGACACCCGCAGGTCCAATTGCCAAAGGAGGCGTTGGCCTTTATCAAACAAGTTGAAGATAAAGCCCACGCTCATCCGAATGACCTCGCCGCATGGAACGAACTCGGCGGTGTGACGCTGCGCGCAGCAACTTTCGATCCTTCCTACTATGCCGCCGCGGCCGAAGCCTACGAACATGTTCTAAAGATCGATCCGGATAATCTGGACGCCCTTCGCGGGGTCGGCAATATCAACTTCGATCAGCGGAAATTCGACGCCGCTATCGCCGCCTACGAGCACTATTTGAGTAAAAAGCCCGACGATCCCGATGTGCGCACCGACTTGGGCACGATGCTGTTATCGAGCGGTGCCGCCGATCAGGCGATCAAACAGTATAGACGCGTGCTCGAAGCACATCCGGATTTCTTTGAAGCGATGTTTAATCTGGGCGTCGCCTATGGCGAGAGCAATCCTGCGGCTGCTCGGGACGCCCTAAATAAAGCGATCAAAATGGCCCCCGATGCGCAAGCGCGGAGCCGTGCATCGCAATTGCTCGCGTCACTCGATAGCAACAGCAACTCCGCGATGGGTGGCATAGGCGGCGGCAAGAACCCGTCAGGAACCACTCCGTCGGCTGCTCCGCCGACGACTTTCCGCGCAGCTGTGGAGCAATCGGTACGCGACCTTCCGGTCGCAGGCGATAAAGTAAAATCCGTGGAGTGGAGTTCCGATTCCGAGGCTCGCGTGATGATGGATAACTTTCCGATGGACCAGATGCCGCCGTTTGCCGCGACCAAGTTCATCACCGACCTGAAGGCTGGAATCGAGCAGGCCAAGACTTCCTTCAAGATCACGGCGCCAGTTAAAGTCGACCTGTGCGACGCCGCCACCGGGCGCGTGATGCGCAGTGTGACCGATTGACCGAGAAGACTGCATCCCCGCGACCTGGTATGGAACCGCTACCCGAACTGGTGCGCGGCGAAGAGTGGCATCTCGGCGCCGAGCCGGAAACGGTCGATCATGACGCGCCCGAGGCTGTATCCCCGCAGCCACACACCAGTGACGAGCGGCTCGAAAAGCCGGTCGCCGTAATTACAGTCGAACGCCTCGCCTGGGTTCTTATTGCTCTGTGGACATTGATCACACGGATAATCGCCGTGGACGGTCGCCCGCTCAGCGCTTCGGAAGCTGCGAATGGTCTCGTCGGATTTGATCTCGCCTATCGCACCAGTGAGGCCGCTGCCGCCGGTTTCCATCCGACATCATCGGGATGGATCCATCTCCTTCAGGCCGGAATCTTCGTACTCCTCGGAGCCGGGGATTTCACGGCGCGCATCCTCTATGCCTTCAGCGGAATAGTACTCGTGGGCATGACCTTCGAGTTGCGGCGTCACATCGGACGTGCCGGAGCTATCGGTACCGGCGCCCTGCTCGCTCTCTCACCGACAATAACCTGGTTCTCGCGCTCAGGTTCGTTTTCCATCGTCAGTGCCGCCGCTGCGAGCGTAATCTTGGTTGTTTTCCTGGCACTCTGTCAGCGACCTTCCCGTCGTCGTGCCGGATTCTTGGGGATTGCGGGGGGCTTGCTGATAGCGAGCGGCGCGATTGGGATGATGCTCGCACTATCGATGATCGTGAGCATAGTCCTTCTTGGCCTCGGCCTGTTTTTCGTTACCGACAATGCTTGGCTGCGCACACGCGTATGGCTGGTGCGCTATCGAGGCCATATTGCGATAGTGGTTCTCGCTGCGGTGGCGAGTTGGGTCGCGTCACAATCCGCGCTCCGGCTACCGCTCGTCGGGCTTAAGGAATCAGCCGCACCGCTGATGACCCTGCGGCTGCCGCGTATCTACAATTCGGAATTGCGCTCGGCACTGATACCTTTTGGCTTCAACGAATTTAACCTGGTTCTGTTGAGTCTCGTGGGAATCGCGGTTGTGATCGCATTGCGGGTGCGAACACGCCTTGCCGCTTTTGCCCTGCTATGGGTCATCGTGAGCCTGGCTCTTTATTTGGCGCTAACCAACCGCTCCGCCGGAGCGATTCTGATCGTCGTTCTCCCCTTCGCCATTTTGAGTGGGATCGTCCTCAACTATCTTCATCTCACGCGAATTTGGAACTACGCACGTTACCCATTGGCATTGGTTGCGCTTCTGACCCTCTACGTCCAGGTTGCCACTAACTTCATCCATGCCGACCCCGATTCCAGCGAAGCCACTTGGGCTCGCCATGCGAATCTCTATTGGGGAGATGACGCAACAACGGTTCAAACCAAGGATCAAACGCGCGCTATCGGAAAGCAGGTCGCCCCGGACAATCGGACGGTCGCACACGAGGGGATGTGGCCGGCGGCGCTACGATGGTATTTCCGCGATCTACGAGCCATACCAAATGAGGAACTCGCGAGCGTCGTCGTCGGTACCACGGGCAAGAGCGATTTCGATCCTAATCGCTCGATGACATTTGATTACACGGAAGGCTGGAGCCCGGATATCAATACGCTCGACAGAAAGAGCGCCATGCGTTTCTTTTTCTTCCAGCGAGCCTGGAGCCCATTAACGACACAGTCCGTCGCTATTGAGGTTCGCAATCAGGAGCAGGCGGCACCAACCCTGATTTTGCCACCTCCGGGCAAGTAATAGCTCAAGCCTTCATTGGTAAAGAAAAAATTGAGGGTGAGAGTCCGTTCGACGGAAACTCACCCTCGATCGCAATCAATCGACTATTTGGCCGATAGAAAGCGATTGCGCCGTTCGGCCTCAATCTGATCGGCGGTTTCCTTCTCCGGTCGCGGCGGCAAGAAGTCGCCGGTGTAGTCGGTAACCTCCCATCCACGATCGTTCGGATCCCAAACGTACGGCAATTCGACGATCCCTCCAGGCTCGGAGATTGTCTCAAACGCGCGCATCGCGTCGCGGACGATCTGCCGCTGCTGATCCGGCTGATGCGGCTTGCCGGTCTGATGGCCTAATGGGAAATTCAGAAACACGGCCCGCGGCGGATTCACCGCCCGTGTGATATCCAGCGCCGACGTCATGCAGAGCGTCGGGATTCCGGCTGACTCAACCGCTCGTGCGATCAGTCCCACGGACTGATGGCAGACGGGTCAAGCAGGCACCAGGTAGAAGGCGTCGATCTGCTTGCGCTTCAGCTCGTCGGCAATACGCGGTGCGAGCTCATCGCGAACCTTCCGCGCGGAGTAGATACCGCCCATGAAGCTGTAGGCGGGATCGCTCAGTTCGCCGATCGTGCCGTCGGCCTCAAGTTCACGCATCCGGGCAAGCGGAAAGACGCAGTTGTGATCTTTCTCTGCGTCAGCCGTGCGATAACCGAAATGCCATACCGCGATATCTTCTTGCGTCGCATTCTTCGGAATCTCGCGATAGGTCGCGTCCTCGCGATGGAACCGTGGCTGGTCGCGATACAGCAATCCGCCCGAACTCATCAATGCGACCTTGCATTGCGCAATAGGTTTCTTGAGCGGTGTCCAAGGCGGGGTATCGGTGTTCACCACCCATCGATAAGGCGAATAACTGCTATACGGCTCCCGCGTCCGTGGAATGTAATCGACTGGCATAACTACTCTCCGCGATGCCCGTAAAACCTAAGCTGCGTCCGGCGGAAACAGCATCTTGCCGGCGTGGAACTCGCGCGCGACCATATCGATAAAGCCGTGACGCACCGGAAATTCTAACCGGGTGTCGCGCCAATGAATACGACCGTCCGGTCCCTCGAACTCGGCGGCCAGATTATGCGACCCTTGCCAAGCCTTCGAAGCGCGCTCGCGATCGGCGGCAACCGCCGGAACCCCGCGCATCCGCTGCATCCAGGCGGTGACCCGGCGCAACGAGTCAAGCTCAAGCTTCATGGTCCGCGCCATCGGTGCATGCGTAATCGCAGCGAAGTCCGCTAGCGAGGGAGTATCACCACAGAAGAATGGGCGATCGCCCAGTTCCTGATCGAGCTTCTCCATCAGTTGGAAGCCCTCTTTCTTCGCCGCCTCCTGCAGTGGCCGGGATTCAGGGGCTTCCTTGCGCAACAGGCCGAAGAAATAGCCGAAGCCGACCGAGTCAAATGCGCGATCGCAAAGGTCTTCGATCATGCGCATCCGCGCGCGCTCCCACGCATCCTTGGGGAACACCGGAGGATCGGGATACACCTGTTCGAGGAACTCGCAGATGATCGTCGAGTCGTAGATAACGTTACCGTTGTCGAGCGTCAGCACCGGTACTTCGGCGCGCTTGCTGGCGTTGCGCAGGTCTTCCTTGCGATCGAGCGAGTAGCATCGCTCGCAGGACTCATAGGGGATGCCCTTGTAATCGAGCACAATACGCACTTTCCGCGCGTAAGGACTGGTTCCGAAACTAAAAAGCTGAAGCATAGGATTAATCTCCGGCGATCACTCGCCTCTAAGTCTGTGGGCGTCTGCGCATCCCTTCGCCGGCTGTGATACCGCCGTCCACGATGAGCGTTGTTCCTGTGATATACGAGGCATCGTTGGAGAGCAAAAAGACGATCGCCTTCGCGATTTCCCATGGCGTGCCCTGCCGCCCCATCGGGATACGGGGTGCCACCCGCGCCTCGCGATCGCCGATCTCCCGCCGCACCATCGAGGAGTTGATGAGTCCCGGCAGAATCGTGTTGCATCGCACCCCGTCGCGAGCGTAGCGCACCGCGACCGATCGCGAGAGTCCCAGCAGCGCCGCCTTGGTCGATTCGTAAGCGATCCCACTGCCTGCGAGCACGGCCGCCACCGACGATACGTTTACTATCGAGCCGCCGCCCGCCTTCACAATTTCCGGCACCGCGTAGCGCATCACGAGGAAATGGCTGCGCAGATTCACTTGGTACATCGTGTCAAATTCATCGGTCGTCGTATTGAGCAGCGAACGCCCAATCGCGATACCAACGTTGTTCACCAATAGATGAAGTGAGCCGAAGCGACGAACCGCATCCTCGACCGCGCGCCGGCAATCGTCTTCTTTCGAGACATCAGCGACGCACGAATCGGCCTTGCCTCCTTCCGCACGAATCGCGGCAGCGGTCTCGTGCGCGAGTGCGGAGTTCACGTCCGCGACCATCACCGACGCCCCCTCGCGGGCGCACAAAATCGCAGTCGCCCGGCCGTTGCCGATCGAAAGTGGTTCGCCCGGGTCCGGCGGCCCGTTGGCGCCGCCACCCATGATTAACGCGATCTTGCCGTCAAGTCGTCCCATCGCTATGGCCTCACAGCAAAAGGCATCGAGATACTGCGCTACAGATACCGCAAGCCCATCGCGATTGCACGAGCAATCCAACCGTTGGTAATCGGCGACTTATCGGTGCAAGAATCCGCCAAAGCCTGGGAGTAGAGGACACGCGATGAAAGTCGGCATCTCGATGATCTACAAACGCGTCGATGATTCGGCACCGAATCCCGGCGTCTTCGCGCGCGAGTGCGAGCAACTCGGGATCGAATCCGTTTGGGTCGGCGATCACATGCTCTTTCACGCCAATCCGAAGACGCCCTTTCCTGCCGGCGGCGGAATCCCCGACCACTACGCGCACTTCCCGGAACCGTTCGTCGTGCTCGCGATGGCGGCGGCAACCACGACCAAGATCCGTATCGGGACCTCGGTACTGCTCGTACCCGAGCATGAGCCGCTCACGGCCGCCAAAACGATCGCGACGCTCGATCGCCTCTCGGGAGGACGAGTGATCCTCGGCGTAGGCTCCGGATGGCTCCGCGAGGCTGCTGTGCCGCTCGGTTCCGATTTCGACCATCGATGGACCCAGGTCGCGGAATACGTTGCCGCGATGCGCGAGCTGTGGTCGAAGCCCGCAGCTTCGTTCCATGGCAGATATGCCAACTTCGACGATATCGTCTGCAATCCAAAACCGATTCAGCAGCCGGGGCCGCCGATCCTGGTCGGCAGCGCCGACAAAAATGCGCTCAAGTGGGTCGCGCGATGGGCCGACGGCTACAATCCCGTCTGCTTCAGCAGGCCCAAGGTCGTTAGCTTCATGCGAAGCAAGCTCACAGAGCTCAAAGACGAGTGCTCAAAGGTTGGGCGCGATTTCAGCAAGCTCGATATAACCCTGATGATCGATCTGCCGAACGAGCGCGCCGAGACGCGGGAACTGCTCGATGAGCTGGAGTCGCTCGGCGTGCAGCGGATCGTCCAGGTCAGCGCGGTAGAACCGCTGTTCGGCGTAGGTGATTATCGCGCCAAGCTCGATCGTCTCGCACGGGTCGCCTTATAAAGTGAGGCGCATCGAGGTCACGGCGACGCGGCATTAGCTGACTCGCTCTTAGTATACGAGCTAGACCGCTCGATCGTCGTTGCGAGCTTGCCGTCGATATATGATTCGAGCCGGCGATGCACCGTCATCGAGTTCGCCTTTCCGGCTCCTTCAAGCGCGAGATAGGTAACTTCCTCTTTGTTCCTGCTCGCGATTAGGTGCACGAGCTTGGTGGTCGCGTGCAGGCCGTTGAGATCGCTCCCGGCACCGCCTGCAGCAATTTGCAATGGCGCCGTCCCCCAGTCGCATCTCTTGGGCTCGCAGTTGCCCAATCCTTGCAGTATGTGAGTGCCGTCGGGCAATCGCGTGATGGTCAGACTGCTCTCGGGCTGTCCGTTCTTCGCACTTTTTTGATCGTTCAGCCAAACCCCGATCAGAGCGTCGTTGCCCGCAACGGCATTGGTCGGCCGCGGTCTCGGCGATCGATGAGGTTGTCCGACCGTCGAGGCCAGGGCTACAGGCGTCGCACTATTCGCGATCGTCGGCGGCGATGAAGACCTGAGAAATCCCATCTGATTAAGCGCCACCACCAGCCCGGTCACAGCAGTCAGCAGGCCGGTGGCGGCTGTAAGGATTCCCGGGATAGTTTGCCAGAATGAGCCCTTCTCCGCCATTGATACGCCCCTTTTGCGCCAGTATGGGGAACACTCGACCGCTCATGCAACATCGAATGTCAGGCCCGTTTGACTGATACGATTACCCGGAACTACCGTGACGACTACCAACTTGAACCGCAGCATTCCGGCGCCGGGCTAATCCACCCGACGCCGTATCGGAGCATTTAGCGATGGGCATGCTTGTAGATGGCAAATGGCTGACTGATGCAGCCTTTCCCGCCAATGAATCAGGACAATTTGTTCGCCGCGATACGACCTTTCGCGACTGGGTCACCCGCGACGGCTCGCCTGGTCCATCAGGCAAGGGCGGCTTTCGCGCAGAGTCCGGCCGATATCACTTATATGTTTCGCTAGCTTGTCCGTGGGCCCATCGGACGTTGATCTTCCGACGTCTCAAACAGCTCGAAAACACGATCTCGATATCGATCGTCGATCCCTTCATGGGCGACAACGGGTGGGCTTTCACCGCACCCGATGGATCGCTCTGGGCAGGCTCCACTCCCGATCATCTCTTCGGTAAGCAGTACCTCAGCGAGATTTATACGAAAACCGATCCGAACTTTACTGGCCGTGTGACGGTGCCGGTTCTGTGGGATAAGCAGACCGCAACTATCGTGAACAACGAATCGTCCGAGATCATCCGGATGCTGAACAGCGCCTTCGATGACTTCGGCGACGCAAGCCTGGATCTCTATCCGTCGGCACTGCGCTCCGCGATCGATGAGATCAATCCGGTCATCTACAACAACGTAAATAACGGGGTCTATCGATGCGGTTTCGCGCGCTCGCAGGGTGCGTACGAAGAAGCCTTCGACCAACTCTTCAGCACTCTCGATAGTCTCGAAGCGCGGCTATCGCGGAATCGCTACCTGACCGGGGATCGGATCACCGAGGCTGATTGGCGACTTTTCCCCACGCTGCTTCGTTTCGATTCGGTGTACTACAGCCACTTCAAATGTAATCAGCGCCGGATCAGCGACTATCCCAATCTATGGGGTTACACGCGGGAGCTCTATCAATGGCCGGGCGTGGCGGAGACCGTCAGCCTTCCGCAGATCAAGCGCCACTACTATGCGAGCCATTCGAGTATCAACCCCACACGTATCGTGCCGAAGGGGCCGCTGATCGATTTCACACAGCCGCACAATCGCGACCGCCGGTGATCGCGCAAAAAGGCGAAAACGAAACGGCCCGAGAGTAACAAACTCCCGGGCCGTTTGAATGATCGCGATTAGGGCTCAGCCTATCGGCAACTTGGTCAGGAACGAGAGAGTCTCGTCCTCGACGATCTCGGCGATCCGGGGTCCGAGCTTCTGCAACGCTGGATCGGCAAAAGCTTTCTCAACGGCATTGGGCTCCGGCAGTTCCCAGAAATCCACGACGGTGTTGAGACGGCCGACGACGCTCGCATAGCTGCCCAGCAGCTTCCAGCCGTGCTTCCCGACGATCGGCGTGATGTCGTTGATTAGCGCGATAAAGTCCTGCAGCTTACCGTGCCGCAACTTAATCGATGCGGTCATATAAACCATAACTTTGTCTCCTCTACGGCTCGGCTCAGCCGATCGGCAGCTTGGTTAGAATCGAGAGCGTCTCGTCCTCGACGATCTCTTTGATCCGCGGAATAAACTTCTGGAATTCCGGGTCGAGCAGGGCCTTTTCGACGGCGTTCGGCTCCGGCAACTGCCAGAAATCGACGACCGAGTTGAGGCGACCCACGATCGTGGCGTAGCTGCCCATCAGCTTCCATCCGTGCTTCGCAAGCATCGGCTGGATATCGTTCAGCAACGAGATAAAGTCCTCGAGCTTACCTGCGTAAAGTTTGACCGACGCGGTCATATAAACCATTGGCGTAAACCTCCTGAAGATGCCGTAGCATCGGAGCAAAATCGCTGTCAAATCCGGGCTCGCGACCAGCCGCGCTCAGCCATTTTGAGGCTAGGCGTAATCGAAGGGAGGTGGCACTATCGGCAAGTAAGCAAAAAGCGGGGACTCCATGCTGATAGAGCAGTTGAATGAGTTGGAGCAAAGGCTGGCGGCAGGAGAACATCTGGATAATTCCGAGTGCGCGGCCCTACTGGCCGAACTCTGGCGGCTCAAAACTTCGGTTGCCAGCAAAGTTATCGAGCGCGATGTCGCTCTCGACGAATCGAGCCGTCTTCAGGCGGCACTCAACGAGGCCAACGCCACTATCGTGGAACTGCGCTCCGAACTGGAATTGCTGAAGGCAATCCGCGATCTGGGAACCTGCCCTCTGGAAAACCGCTGGACGAACTGCGCCGTAAGAATGCGGAAGGCAGCGGCCCGGAAGTAGCATCAATACCTCCGAGGACGATCGGAGCCTTCTGCGTCAAAAATTACCACATAATAAGGCCGTATCAGATAATTTATTGCGCTATGCTTGGCTTATGCTCATTATAGACCGTGTTGATTCGCCTCAGCGGAGGAGAACACGATGAGCATCGACGCAGAAGGACTCAACGAACTTCAGCAGCAGATCAGATCGGGCGATCTTCCCGACGCTTCGCAAATTGATGCCCTCGTCACCGAGATTTGGCGACTGAAGACGTTGCTACGCGGCAAGGCTATCGAGTTGGATGCGGCTCGCTCCGAAAGCAGCGACCTCGAACGCCTGCTTGAAGCATTAATCGCCGAGAACGACTCGTTGCGAGCGGAAATTGAGCAGCTCAAGGCAGTCCACGGGCTACCCGTTTGCCAACTCGAAGGCCGATGGTCGAATTGTGCCGTACGGCTCCGCAAATGCGGAGAAAATCCTTCGCCCGAAGATCCCGCAAACGAATAGATGCGGGCGCAATCTCCGCCCGCATCTATCTTTCATTTCCTATCAGTACAGATCCCAACTCATCCCGCTGTCGCACATATGATCGCTGGCGAAGGTTGATCCAACAACCGGCGTCGGCGGTACGAACGACTGAAATTAATCGGTCGCAGCGCTATTCTACTGCCGCGGCCTAAGATGGAAGCACCTTCAGATTACTTGCAATTCCTCAGTGACAAAGGTGATGCATTTGTACGGATCGACGAAGGTCAGTTCGTCCGGCCGGATGATCTCCAGATACTTCGGCTCGCGGAACGCGGCTGTCGCCTCCTCGATAGTGTCGAACCATAATTCCGCAACCCCATCGTAGTTAGCCGCGATACCAAAAGGCACCGCGCTTTTGACTACATGACACTGGACGTATTTGCGCACGTGGCGCGTAAATTCGGGCACGCTCCGGACCAGCGGCCCGTGCTTGTCACGCCAGTAGCGATCGAACTCTTCGAAAGTGAATCCTTCCTTGCGTGTCGCGCAAATAACCAGTTTGACCATGGCCTGATTCCTCGTCTTTCTAAGCGCTGCTCGTGCGGCCTAACATAGCAATTGACCCGCGGCGGAGACCAAGCGAGCGGGTTAATCGTTCGGGGGGATCTAACGATGAAGAAGCGCCTGCTGGTTATGTCCGCGATACTCGCGTACACCACGACGGCGGCGGCCGCCGCAACGACGATCAACGGAGCTAGCGCGCTGGCTCTTGCGGGCGTGGTGGGTGCGAAATCACCGGCGCTCAGCAGTAACGACAAGCACATACTCGCTCATCTCTTCGATGGCGACCTGACCGTGAGCTATCCGGCGAATCAGAAAATCTCCGTCAATGCCGATTCGGTCGTATGCCGCACCAGCAATGTGGACATCACTGATCGATCATGCGCCCTGATCTTCGGCACTCATCATCGAAGCGTGAAGGGTCGCAAGGCCAATGAACTCAACGCCACAGCGATTCAGGCCGGCGTTCCTTCGCAAGGCGCCGCCGGAACGATTTATGAGGGCTTCACGCATCTCGCCTGCTTCATCGATCCCAACGAGATCAAGCAAAAAGCCGGCGGTGGAGCGACCTGTACCTTCGATCCGGGTCCGTAGCGAGGCGCCGGGCATTATTCCTCGGTCGGCTTCTGCCAAGGCCATCGGCCTTCAATCTCAACGACGGTTGAAAGGCTGAGGAAGGTTCGGACGATTACCAGTAATCCCAATACGACGACACTCTCCATCGTTGGTTCGAGCGCGACCGTTCGCACTACGTCGGCGGCAACGAGCAGCTGTAACCCGAGCAAAAGAGCCTTGCCGAGCTGTACTTTGTAGTTGTCGTAGGCTTCGGGGACCTTCCATCCAAGGTGGAAGAGAAAGCGCAACGTACCGTATAGGGTCGCGATCACGATGACGGCGATCGCCAAGCCTTCGATGCTCCACACGGCCATCTCGATTAGGGTGCGGATTGTGTGGCCCATCTCGTTCGATTCCATCGTGCGAGTTTTCCATATCCTTCCGATTTATGCAGCCGTTCAGGCTGTCATTGTGTGCCCAGCGAAGACGCGACTGCATCTTTCGCGAGCATCCAGTTCGATGAACTTCGTTTCTAATCGAGGCTAAGCCTGCGTCTCCGTGGCATTGATGTTGCTCGCTCCCGTCTCGATGACCTCGTCGAGGATCTTAGAGGCACACTCGCAGCATACCGTCCGACATCCGGCACTTATTACTCGAACGGAGACTGGCGCTCGAGGTTTCCAACCATGAGCGAACTGAACCCGGTCGAAGTATGGAAAGCGCGTCGCCACGGGTTCGACGTGTGGCCGGACTTCCTCCGTTGGGCGGAAGACGAAACACCCAGCCAGCAGATTGAAGACGACGACCTGCAACGCCTCAAGTGGTACGGGATCTTCTGGCGCAAGCAGGACCGCGATCGCTACATGCTGCGAGTACGAATCCAGGCGTGTGAGATGACGGCGGAACAGGCGCGCGTCCTGGCCTTCATTGCGTATAGTTCGGGCCACGAAATTGTTGATCTGACGACGCGCGGCAATATCCAAATCCAGGGTTTGCCGATTGGCAAAATCCCTCGCGCGATCCAGACAATGGAGCGAGTCGGCCTGACCAGCAAGCAAACCGGCTTGGACAACGTGCGCAACGTCACCTGCCATCCGCTCGCAGGGATCGATCCGCGTGAATCAATCGATACACGTGAAGCGGCGCGCGCCGTTACCGCGCTGTTTCTCGATAATCGCCGGCTGGCCGATCTGCCGCGCAAGTTTAACATCGCCTTTTCGGGCGTTGCTCATACTGCCCCGCATGACTGGACCCAGGATTTAGCTTGGCTGGCTGCGCGGGGGCCCGATTCGACTATCGGTTACCGATTACTGATCGGCGGGATGCAGGGGCAATCGCCACGGCTCGGAATTCACTTGCCGGTCTTCGTCAGACCGGAACAAGTCGTCGAGGTGACCCTCCGGATACTGGAACTATTTCACAACCGAGGATCACGGCAGACCCGGCGCAACCAGGTGCGCTTCCGCTATCTGGTCGATGCACTCGGGCCCGACGAAGTTCTGTGTGAAATCGAAAGACGTTTGGGTTACCACTTGGAGCGATGGGAGGAGCCTCCTCCACCGCCCGAAAAAGCGGAGAGTTTCGTCGGATGGTTCCGGCAGCGACAGCCCGACCGATGGGCTGTGGGAGTCGCGACGCCGATGGGTCGGATGAGTTGGCGACAACTGGAAGGTATCGCGCTCATCGCCCGCAAGTTTGGCGAGGGCACCATCAGGACCGCCACGGATCAGAATCTTTTGCTGACCGGGATTGCGGAAGAAAACAAGGATCTGCTGGGCGCCGAGCTCGCTCGCTATGGCCTTTCCTTCGAAGCTGATTCGCTGACGCGGCAGACGGTGGCCTGCACGGGCAAACAGTTTTGCAGCCTCGCTCTGACCGAAACCAAGGGCTCCCTGTTTCAGCTACTCGAAGATCTGCGGCGACGCCGTGTCGAGTTATACGGCATCAGAATCGCGGTCAGCGGATGCGCCAACGCGTGCGCCCAACACCATACGGCGGATATTGGCCTCAAGGGGGTACGGGTCAGAAAAGGTCTCCGCGTAGTCGATGCGTTCGATATCTATCTCGGCGGTGGAATCGGTGAATCCGTCCGGCTCGGGATGCTTTATCGGCGCGGAGTAACGGTGGGTGCCCTTGCCGTGACAATCGATCGGATCGTCCGCGAGTTTTACGAGAAGCGACTCGAAGCGGAATCGTTCAGCGCCTTCTGGCAGCGTCGCCTGGCTGATGATCCGACCGCAAACGCTGCAGCCGCGGAAGCTCCAGTTTGGCATTGCGCCGGATGTGATTACGAGCAGATCGATGATTCCCCGCCGAGCTTTTGCCCGCGATGCGCCGCTGTTAAGCGGCAGTTCTCGATCAAGAAGCTCACCGTTGAGTTCACCTGATACGATCACGTCGTAAGCTCGCTACCCGCGATAACCGAGCAGATACCACAAGGTCGCAAGCGCCACGATCGCTATAGGAACGACATAACGCCAATTGTAAACGAGGGCGCGGCCTCGCGCGGTATCGACCATCGCGAGGATCATTCCGAACGGCCCGATATGAGCCTTGCGCAGCCAGGTTTTCATTGCGTCAGCGCGGAGAACGAGCAACCGAAGCTAACTGCGTGGAAACGCGCGCCGCAGCATCGGGATCTCCTCAAGATAGCGCAGCGGAATCCCGAGTTGATCAGACAGCAAGGTCAGCACCCGGAGTGTGATGCCGAAGATAATGCCTTCCGAGGTCCGAATCGCGGGATAAAGCAGAGTATCGCCGTTGTCGCCGAGCACATGATGATCGAGATTTTTCGCATCCCACAGTTCAGCGACCGGAACCCAGAAAGCCGCTCCGACCTCCGGACCGCATCGCAGAGTCGGCGGCGGTCCCTCGATCCGATGGAGGAACGCCTGCAGCATCATCAGACGCTCGCGTCCGGCCAGACGGATGCGCAGCGGCGGCAAGGGCACGGGCTGCTCGTGCTCCTCGATCATCCAGCCGATCTCCTCATGCACCTCGCGTCGCAGTGTCTGCAGCGGATCTTCGTCGGCTGACCGGGAACCGCCCGGCAACGCGATATGCTCCGACCACGGATCGGTTTCCCACTTCGCCCGCCGGATAAAACAGATACTCGGGTTTTCTCGCGGTCCAGCAACGAGGATCGCCACTGAGGCGTGACGCGGCTCCCCCCAAATCGAAGGTTCCGTCGCGGCGATTGAATCGACCACATCTTTGAGCAAATCAAAGGCGCTCATGCTCGGAACAGGTTAGTCGGCTCGAGCTGTGGGGCTCAAGGGTTTTCAAGCAAAGCGATTGCGCTAGCTCGCGACTCTCGCTATGAATTGCCCGTACGTGATCGTGAGGAGGAGGAAGGGGCCCGGTGGCCCCACCGGTCTTCAAATGCGTTTGTGCTTGTCCTTTCAAGTGTCGCCGCATACCAAGAAAGCCCGTCTAATTGAACTTTCGGTGCCCACGATCCCTTCTGATATCATCGATTTTCCGTCAATCCTCGCGAGTTGGTTTGCAAATCCGTTTGCAAAACCAAGACAGATCACAAACTCATCGGAGAACGCGAAAAAAGCGGTCTCGAGCTATCCTGCCGGTTTGCGATCATAAATGACGGGCGGGAAGAAGCGTGAGCTAACCGAGAAGTCCGCTCGTAGCTAGAACGGTGGTCCGATATTCGGGTGAGAGAAAGTTGGGATTGAAGCGCTTGGAAGCTGCTCCGTGCGAGAGCGAACTTAGTTGAAATTGCTCTCCCGAGCCAGCTGGGGAACCATGCCAAGCTGATGCATGAATCCCAGCATATCCATCCATTCCCAATCCTCCTGAAATTTGCCGTCAACGATGCGGGAAATGACAATCCCGGTAACGGTGACCTGCTTACCGGTGGCAGCGATACCCATGAAATCGCCCTTATGAGTGGCTGGTGCTGAATAGCGATATACCACCCTGTCCCCTTCGGCAACGATGTCCTCTATCGTGAATTGGACGTCAGGAAAAGCGCTATAGGCCATTGCGTTAAACTGTTTGACGCCTGCCAAATCCTTCACCTCGGGCATTGACGGATTATGGTAGACGTAAGTGTTCGCAAAGAATTCGTCGATGGGCGCCAGGTTGTCCTTATTGATGAATTCAAAAAATCGACGGATCAGAGCTTTGTTGCTGTCTGCTGACATCGAATTATCCTCCTGCCTCAAGTCCGAGCCTCTTTTTTGATCTAACGCGAAACCACCCCCTACGGGTGGCAGCACCTTTCATTCTCGTCGCGGGCGTTTTGATGGCGGAGTACAACACTGGACTTCGTATTGAGCCTCCGTGAGTCACCGAGCGAAGGAAGCGCGGTCAGAGCGCCTACATGGCATCCAGTTGGACCAAGAAGCCATCAGGCAGTTCTCGCATACCCGCAACAAAATCGCCATTGACGTCGGTGACCCACAAATGCTTGCCGATAAAGCGAAGGCCTGAGGGGTTGATGAATCCCGAAGCGACCAGCCTCAGCTCCCCATCCGGAGTGACACGGAAGATCTTGCCATCGCGTTTCAGCGTTTGCGTTTGTGGAACCGGGACTCGAAGATCACCACTGTCGGCCACGAAAATCTCGCCTCCATAGTTGCCGAAGCCGGGTGGCGCAACGGCGATTCCGGCTGGTCC
Source organism: Binataceae bacterium (SeqCode) (assembly GCA_035541875.1). Classification (GTDB taxonomy): domain Bacteria; phylum Desulfobacterota; class Binatia; order Binatales; family Binataceae; genus JAJPHI01. The sequence continues at coordinate 1,459 of DATKML010000046.1, read as the reverse complement.
GACCAAGCCCCTAGCGATCGGCTTAGAATCAATTTTGCCATCGCTACTGATCCGCATGATCACTCCTTTGGCTGTTGACGCCGCCGAGGGTAGCGCCTCCGGCGCCATTGCGACTAGCATGGCGGAGCCGTCGCCGGTATAGGTCAGCGCAGCGTGAGAGCCAAACTGCGAGGTATCAACGAAAGCTTTGCACGAACCATCTGGGAAGGTTTGATAGATCATGTCGTTCAGCACAGTGAGCGAATAAAAGATGTTCGCGAAGCGGCTTCCCGCAGGGCCGAAGTGGGCGTCGAAACCGTAGCCAGGAATACCTTTCCCGACGCTCCCGGCGTTCGGGAGGGTGCAGAAGACTGAAGCGGTGTGAGTGGCGAGGTCAATGCGCTGGATCACGTGATTAGCCAATGCACCCTTCATTCCCGTTGTTGGCTGCGCGAGCGAAAAGAGTTGGCCGCCGAAATTCCCGAAACTCTGAGGTGCGAGGTCGAAACCAGCTACCGGTAGCAGTTGGTCGGCATCCATCAAGACGGAGAGCTTCCCTTCAGGGGTAACCGACAGCACGCGACTACCATGGCCGTCAGTCGCCTTGCCATCATCATTCAGCAAGATCGTCGTGCCGCGCGGCACCATGAATAGCGGATCGTAGAGTTCCCCGGGCGCGATCAGCATCTTTGCGCTGAATCCGGGCTCGGGCGTGATCACGGGCACCGCTACGAGTCTGTCGATCACCGCCTGTGCCTCACGCGCAAGTGGCCGCGCGTCAGCACTGGGCACCATAACTATTTCGAACACGATCGCTAATGCGAGGTTTATCGAAAAGGTGGCGAGCTTCATGGCTTAATCCCCCGCACCCAAAGGTACGAGCCGGTATAGTACACCATGGGTCAAACGGACCGAGGCAATCAGGCAGCGTTCAGTCTGCTCAACCGGTCTGACGAGGCTGCGGAGACTTCACAGCTTCGAGTTCTTTTCTGAACGCGTCGAGTTCCCTCTGATCAAGTCCGTTTCGTGAGAGGACCAGACGGGCTACGCCGATTGTTTTCGATAGGTACTGCCCTCAAAAGCTATAAACCAAACAGCACCATCACCTCTCGTGACACGGCCAACAGCGTGGGTTTGGAACCGCTTGCGGACCATCAGTTGCAAACTAGCCGCTGGAGAGTATTGATGCCGCAAAATCCTTCGCAACGTTGGGCCGGGTCGCACTTTCGAATTCGTTGCGGGTTCGATCAGTTGCGCTCTAGCTAAAAGCGCGAGTCGAACAGATGGCGCGACTTGCCGGACTAGCGACACTATCAATTTGCCATCGACCGACAACGCGTACCGCACGCTGGCCGCGGCATAAGACACGCCAGGAGAAAAACACTTGCCGGAGGTTGCGAAGGTTGTTTTTGACGTTGACGGCGAACCGGTCAGACCGGCGCTTTCCAAACCTGCATTGAAGCTCGGCCCCTTTGAGGCC
>DATKML010000045.1:0-27653 GCA_035541875.1 Binataceae bacterium (SeqCode) | reverse complement strand
GGTGATCTAGTCCGTAATCGCGCTCTCCGATCGGCGACCAGTCGCGGTTACGAAGTATTTCGAGGGCCGACGCCTAATCCTTACAACGTCTTCAAAACGCACATCGGCGCTCGTGTGCCATTCAAATGCAGCCCATTGGCGAATCGCGATTCGATCAGCGAGCACCGTATCGATGGGCAGGCTACGGCGGCCAACATTAGAATTCGCGAGGTGAAGCAATGAGCCAAGAAGAGCACAGGCAAGCACTTCGGCCCACCGCGGGTGGGATGTTGTCAGTTAAGATTGCGGATGAGGTCGCGCGCCTGAAAGCGAAGCCCGAGTGGTCCTCAGGGGATCGCGCGGCCGTCAGCCTGGTGAAAGATGAAGCGCTGAATGTTCTCTTGATGCTGCTTAAAAAAGGAGCACGACTCGACAAGCATCGGACGAAGGGACCGATCGCAATGCACGTTCTATCGGGTGCAGTTTGCTTCTCAGCGGAGAGCAAATCTGAAGAGTTGTCTGCCGGCAGCATCGCGGCGCTCGATCGTAAAGTTCTTCACGAGCTTGAGGCTCTTGAGGAAAGTGCGATTCTGCTGATAACCGCGATCGAGTAACTCAACCGCGCCGCGGAGCGCACTTGTGGCTGGCTGTGACGACAAGCGCGCGGTGGCGACCCTGTTGTTTAAGGGTGCAAAGGGGTCGTCTTCCCGGCGCTCATCCCATCCGCCTAGCCGCTGATCGACTAGCTGACAGGAGTCTTTGGTCTGGTGGAGGCGGGGGGAATTGAACCCCCGTCCGAAGATCTTCAGACTACGGCCACTACACGCTTAGTCCGCATTTTGGAGCTCGCCGCGCGACCGCCCACGGACAGGCTGACGCGAAGCCAGCCGATTTAAGCTTCGGACAGACCTTCCAATCGGCGAACGAAGGTGTCCTAGCCCACTAAATGACGCCCCGACCCGCGATCATGGGCGAACCGCGGCGGGACGCTAGCGGCCCTTAGGCCGCTAGAGCGTAACCGTTATTGTCTGCGGGTAAATTTCGCAGTCTGTTTGTTTAACGGGCTAACAGTACCCCGGCGTGCGACCGCAACCCTCTAATCCCCGTCGAACCCGTTCGCCCCCGGAGATGCGCGGCTTTTGCCACTAAGGATCGGCCGAAAACGGCTACATTAACTAACTTATCCATGCTACCCGCTTGCCGCAACTTTCCTTATGAGTGGGAGGACGCTGGCTGGAAAGCCTCCATCGATGCTGAACAATGGCGAAGGGAGTGACGGCAGTATAAGCTGCGATGGCAGATCCGATGGCTTCTCGGGCAGGCAATCAACGCTATCGCGCCTACACCACGATCTTCTGGGCGATGTTGGCCGTCGTGATCGCGACGACGCTCGATGCGAATCAGCTTTTCCATCGTCGCTTCAAAGGTCCGCTCGCTGAGCTTGAGCCGCTGGTTTCCGACTTCTTTATCTACAATCTATGGCCGCCGAATCCGCCGACGGGCGACGTCGTTATCGCCGAGGTCGACGACCGCAGTATCGTTCAGCTCGGCCGCTTTCCGTGGCCGCGAACGATCGAGGCCGCGCTCGTCGATGCCCTCACGAAAGACGGCGCCAAGGTGGTTACGTTCGATATGTTTTTCAGTGAACGCGACCCCGCAGACGTTGAGAGGGAGCAGGTCACTGCGCGTCTGCGCAAGGCCGGTATCAGCGACAAGCTTATCGGAGAGACTCTGGGTCCATCGGGAGATGAGGCCTTCCAGCGGGCACTCACCAACAACGGGTCGACTATCCTCGCTTATGCGTTCAGCGGGCACATGGTGGGTGCTGAGCAGGCTACGGACAAGAATGCGACCCAGAGTGTTTTTCTGCAGCCTCCTCCGGTGGCTTACAATCTGGTGCGCAAGCATCCCGGAGCGGCTACGACTCTGATCAGCGCCGATAGCTACATTCCGCCGATCCCGATGCTCAATCAGGCGGCGCGCGGAGTAGCCTACGCTGATATCGATGCGGAGGAGGACGGGAGAGTAAGAGCTTACCCGGCAGTGACCCGCTTCAACGGCCGTTTCTGTGTACCACTCTTTCTCGCGAGTAGTCGTGCATATCTGGATCGAGCGAACCTTATACTGAGTCTAGGTCCCGGCCTTATCAAAGGTGCGATACTGGCGGGCCGTCAGATTCCGCTGGACGAGATGGGCAAGATGATGGTCCGCTTTCGTGGACCGGCTGGAACCTTTCCGCATTACTCGATCGCGGACATCATTAACGGCGTCGTGGGTCCGTCGGAGCTACGCAACAAGATCGTGATCACGGGTGTGACTGCACATGCACTCGGTGATCGTTTTGTCACGCCGATGGGAGCAGACTTTCCGGGTGTCGAGATCCAGGCGACTGCGATCGATAATGTGCTGCGCGCCGATTTTCTCCATCAGTCGGTGGATGAACGTGGCGAAGAGCGTTGGGCCGGATGGGTATTTGGCGTGGTAATCGGTCTCGCCACCGCATTTCTCACGGCCGTCCAGAGTCTGGCACTGCTGGTGTTCCTGATCGCGGCCTACGTCAGTTACGTGTTGCACCGCTTTAGGGCGAACGGGGCCGTAATCGGGATGGTCTTTCCTGTCTTTACGCTGCTTCTTACGTATCTAACGACGATCAGTTATCGCTACATGGTCGAGGGTAGAGACCGGCGACGCCTACGCTCGGCCTTCGAGATGTATCTTCATCCGGATGTGCTTGCCTCGGTGGTCGACGACCCCGAAGGCCTCAAGCTCGGCGGACAGCGCCATCATCTGAGCGTGCTCTTTTCCGATATCGTCGGCTTTACGGAACTCGCCGAGCGACTGGAACCGGAGCCGCTGGTCGCGCTGCTCAATACCTACATGTCGGTGATGACCGACGTGATCCTGAATACCGGCGGCGTGGTCGATAAGCTGATGGGCGACGGTATCATGGCGTTCTGGGGGCCGCCGCTAGGGATGAAAAATGCAGCGCGGGCGGCGATCGACTGTGCCCTGAAGATGCTGACTGAACTCCAAGCTCTGGGCGAGCGCGACGAGCGTTTCAACAGCCTGCGCATCGGCGTTGGTATCGCGACCGGTGATGCGATTGTCGGTAACCTCGGCGGCGAGCGCCACTTCGACTACTCCGCCGTGGGCGACACGATCAATCTGGCCTCTCGACTCGAAGGTCTGACGAGAATCTTCAAGGTCAAATTGCTGATGAATCGGGACACACTAGAGGAAGCTGGCTCCGGCTATATCAGCCGCGAAGTCGGTTTAGTGCGAGTTAAGGGACGCGGTCAGCTCGAACCGGTGGTTGAGGTTGTTGGCCTGGCCAATGACGGCATCGATTCCTTATATTATGACCGGTTTGCCGAAGCGATCGCCGCGATCCATAACGGCGGTTCGCCTGAAAAGAGCCTTGAGGAATTGCTCTCGGAGCGACCGAACGACACCGTTACCGCGATGTGCCTAGAACGATTACGAGCCACAGTCGGGCAATCCGAGCGCGAAATTATCTTCGAGTTCGATCGGAAATAGTCTTTCGGGTTGAACCGTCAGCGGCTTGGTGTAGTCGCCAAAGCTTGATCGATAAAGCGAGTCAGTACTTTCGACGCATCGAAGTATTCGTGAGCGACTTCGCGCGCAGCTTTTGCATGTTTTTCGGGATGGGCGACCACTGACTCGATCGCGGCTCGGGCTTCATCGAGGGAGTTGAACTTGATCACCCCGGAGCCGCTAGGTACAACGCATCCGAAGCCCGTGTCCTGCACGATCACTGGAACTCCGAGCGCGAGGTAGCAGGCGCTGCGGCAAGAGAACCATCCGCTGCGGCTCGCGACGTAGGCATTCTTGGCTATACTCCATTCGCCGAATGAACTCGCGAGATAGTTGCGATAGGTCCACGGGTCGCCGGAGACTTCCGGCGCTTCTATCAGGTTCCATCCATGCGCGCGCAATTCGTCGCGTGGAGCCTTGCCGCTGATCGCAATTTCGATCGGAAGCGATGCGGTCGTGGGCAGATCGATGAAGCGCAGGAACTCCTTGCTCTTGCCCACGTAAGCGACGCCTTCGACGACCGGGCCTTTTTCGGCAGGCTCCCACGACATTACGGTAGTGAGTACGCGACGGCGATTAGGGATCGGCACTTCGACACCCGCGCCGACGAAGCACCCGAGGGTTATCGGCTGGCGCGTCGGAATCCAGTTGAAGAGCGCTTGCGGGATTCGGCAGTCAGGAGCGCCGATATTTTCGCCAAAGGTGAAGTGTACATCGTGCGAGCGGATCATCTCGACGCGCTGACGCGAAAGCTCGTCGTCCCCGAGTCGACCCGCCACGTATTCAGGGATGCTGGCCTGGGTGAACATCGGGTCGCTATCGATAAAGGCCAATCGCTTGGCAGCGTAGTACTCGTCGCGCATCTCGCACGAAGCCGAGATATGCACGAAGAGGTCAGCCGAACGGCAGAACTCGGCGACGCGCTCGCGACTCCATCCCCAGCTCTGACCGGCCGCGTCACGGAAGTACCATCGCTCGGCCAGGTTCGAATCGAGTTTCGGGAGTTCACGCGCAAACCATTCGGCATTGGCCGCGCCGGATTCAACGAAGGTGAACTGACCCGGGTCGTAACACCATTTGCCGCTGTCCTCTAGGTAGAGAACCTCGTGGCCCAACTGTGCGAAACCCAACGCGTACTGAAGGTAATCCCAGAAGACCCCGCCGAGTGGATAAGTTGCGGCGAGACCGGTCGTGACGATACGGAGACGAGAGGACTTGTCGGCCATCTCACCCATAGTGGCGTGAAAGCGCGGTTCCTGCCAGTCAGTACGCAGGAACCGCGAATATAGAGCGGACGAGTCTTAGGCCGATGCGCTGATAGGCTCGGGAGCTTCCACGGGAGCAGGTGCCGGATGGTTTAGCTCTTCTAGACGGCGGCGAGCGTCGCGAATCATGCTGAGACCCATCGAGAAGGTCCATCCGAAATAGGTGCCGAAGAGACCCCAGAAGCAGATCACTCCGTTCCACGCGAACGGGCCGTGGGTGAAGAACGGCATGAAGGTCAGTGGGATAAAGCTGAAGCCGGTGAAGATCGCCCACTTGCTGACGCGAGTGGAAAAGACCGGATGCTCGCTCTTGTCGGCAAGCCCAACAATACCGGCGGCAATCGCCTGTACCGAGGTTACCGCATAGGTCGTGTTAAAGAGGATGAAGCTTACGTCGCTGAGAGCGCGAACTGTATCGGGCTGAGCGTCGGTCCGAAAGGCCGCGGCGGCCCAGATCGCCGGACAGAACATCAGCACCCAGGCGGTAAGGATACCGCCGCTCAGCTGGATGATCGTGAGCACTGGGCTCGATCCTTCGATTTTGCGCATCACGACGGTCAGCTGGGCCGTCCACGGAATCCAGAGAAAGGAGACCCCCGCTGCCATCAGGTTGCCGAACATGATCGAGCCGCGATGAGCCATGTAATAGTCAGCTAGGTCACTCGCGCTGAGGGCGGGTGAGACGGGCGGCAGGTTATGAGCGAAGAAACCCCAAAAGATCGTAAACATCGCTTCGAATAAGAAACCGCACTTCGCCGCACGCAGCTGCCATTCGAGTTTTTGTCTGTCGGTCATCGGTCGTACCTCGTTGAGCAATTTTATTTCGTGGTCCCGCCCACAGGCTCAGTCCACTTGATTTGCCTGTGGGCGAGAATCTACGACGGCATGGCCACTTAGGGAGCCTTGCCTTCGGGCCATCCGGTGATGGTCGGATCGACGGGATCAAAGGGGATTTTAGAGGTTTTCAGGAAGCCGGCCATCATGTGCCAGAAGCCGGCGACCATAATCAGTTCGACCAGTTCCTGGGCGGCAAAAAATCGTTCGAGCTTGGACCATGTTGCGTCCGAAACAACGCTGGCGTCGAAGAGTTCGTCGGTCATCGCGAGTACCGCGCGATCGCGGTCATTGTAGGCACTGCATTTCGCTGGATCGCGGACCCCGAGGATATCCTCTTCGGTCATCTTGAGTTGCCGCGAGACCGCCCAATGCTGGCAGAACTCGTATTCTGATTTGGCGCGCCATCCGGTGCGCAGAATCACGAGTTCGCGAATGCGCGGATCGAGGATCTTGCTACCCATCAGCGTCGATGCGAGCCGACTCTGCGCCGCGGTCACCGGAACATTTTGCAGCAGGGCGCGAAAGACGTTCAGCTTCGACATCGCGGTAGCGACATTCGGATCGCTCACCCCTTCGAGCATCTTCGATTCGGCAAGGCGTTTGCGCGCCTCTTCAGCCGACAGCATCGGGATCATAAGCCAGCCTCCATACGTATGATTTTAAAATTGCCACCTGATTGGTACCGGGACCTAATGTGCTCTGCGCCTTTTGTCAAACCGCCAGGCGGCACACGCGGCGATTTCTGTCTTGAATCGGTATGGGCTGATCGGTAAGGCTCATTGCTTTGAGACGGTGGCGGTCCAACCTTGAGGAGGGCGACCGAGGAGTTTCCAGATGAGTGAATCTACCGAGTTTTCACCTGCGATCGATTTTGATCCCGAGGCGCTGCGAGCGAAATATCGCGCCGAACGCGACAAGCGCATCCGCGCGGACGGAAACGAGCAATACGTCGAGGTCAAGGGCGATTTCAGCCATTACATCGACGATCCTCACATCGATCAGCGATCATCCCGTGCCCCGCTAACCGACGAGGTGCAGGTCCTGATTATCGGCGGCGGCTTTGGCGGCCTGCTCGCTGGAGCACGCCTGCGGGAAGCCGGGATCGACAGCATCAGGATTATCGAGAAGGGTGGCGATTTCGGTGGCACCTGGTACTGGAATCGGTACCCCGGCGCGCAGTGTGATATCGAGTCATACATCTATCTGCCGCTGCTCGAAGAGACGGGCTACATGCCGAAAGAGAAATATTCTTTCGCGCCCGAGATTCTGGAGCACTCGCGCCGCATCGGCCGCCATTTCGATCTATATAAGGACGCCTGCTTCCAAACGCAGATCAACGAGATCGAGTGGCTCGAAGACGAGAACCGATGGCTGATCACGACAAATCGCGATGATCGTTTCCGGGCTCGCTTCGTGGTGATGTCGAATGGGCCTCTGAACCGGCCCAAGCTGCCCGGCATTCCCGGTATCGACACTTTCAAGGGCCATACTTTCCATACGAGCCGATGGGATTATGGCTACACCGGCGGAGGTAGCACGGGGAACCTGCACAAGCTCGCGGACAAGCCGGTCGCGATTATCGGCACCGGTGCGACGGCGGTGCAATGCATCCCGCATCTGGCTCGCGATTCAAAGCATCTCTATGTCTTTCAGCGCACACCTTCCTCGGTGGATGAGCGCCGCAATGGTCCGACTGATCCGGAGTGGGTGAAGACGCTGACACCCGGATGGCAAAAACGTCGGATGGAGAACTTCAACGTCCTCGTCTCCGGTGGCGATCAAGACGTCGATCTGGTTTCCGACGGATGGACCGATATCTTCCGCACTCTCGGTGGTCTGCTTCCCGCCAAGCGCGCCGATCTCTCTCCGCGTGAACGCGCACGAGCAATCGAACTCGCCGATTTCCAGAAGATGAATCAGGTGCGGGCGCGCGTCGACGCGATCGTGAAGGACAAGAAGACGGCCGAAGCGTTGAAGCCTTGGTATCGACAGTTCTGCAAGCGGCCGACCTTCAATGATGAATACCTGCCGTCATTCAATCGACCGAACGTAACGCTCGTCGATACCATGGGCCGTGGTGTCGATCGGATCAACGAAAAAGGCTTGGTCTTCGATGGTGTCGAGTACGAAGTCGACTGCATCATCTTTGCGACCGGCTTTGAGGTTGGCACCGCGTATACTCGTCGCGCGGGGTTCGAAGTCTATGGACGCGACGGCAAGAGCCTCACGGAACATTGGGCCGGTGGGCTGAAGACTCTGCACGGCTTTTACAGTGCGGGCTTTCCCAATTGCTTTCATCTGGGAGCCTCGCAGAACGGCTTCACGGCAAATTTTCCGCACATGCTCGAAGAACAGACGCGTCACGTTGCTGAAGTGATCAAGCACGCGAACGCGATCGAGGCACGACAGATCGAGCCAACGCCAGAGGCCGAAGCGGGATGGGTCGCGACGATTCGCCAGAAGGCGATCCATAATCAGCGTTTTTTGCGCGAGTGCACGCCTGGCTACTACAACAATGAAGGGAAGCCCGAAGCGAATATCGGAATCTTCGGCGAGCAGTACGGCGGCGGCCCCGTCGAGTTCTACGATCTGCTCCGCAAATGGCGCGCCGACGGCGAGATGAAGGGACTGTCCTTCAAATAGCTTGAAACCTTTCTTCCGGAGTTTATGGCGCGTGATCGGATTTTCCGGTCACGCGCTTTGCTTGAGCGCGAGACGCGGGCGACGAGTCTTCGCCAGCCTATCGATCCTCGCAATCTTCGTGGCGTTAGTCGTCGCGCTATGGGGTGGTAATCATTCCAGCGCCCGCGCCGGCGAACCGATCAAAGCTGAGGTTAAGCCGATCCCGGCGGTGGGCAATCCGTGCGCTCGCCCGAAGGCGGGAGGTATCGTGCAGAATCCGCCCGATATCTACAGCAACGATGGCAAACTCTCTGTCGATTTATCCTACCAAACGATCGCATCGCAGCAGGGGCCATTTTACTGCTTCATGACCCCGGACGGGATGGAGAATCCGACCCTGCATCTCAATCCGGGCGACACTCTCACGATTAATCTCACGAACAACGTTCCGCATCAGCCGAACGAATTTGAACTTGACCCGCCACATTGTGGCGCGAAAGTTATCACTGATTCATCGGTCAATTTGCATTTTCACGGACTGAACGTTTCGCCGGCCTGTCATAGCGATAACGTGATTCGTACGATGGTGAATTGGGGCCAGGTCTTCACCTACACGATCAAAATTCCTGAAGACGAACCACCCGGGCTCTATTTTTACCATCCGAGCGTTCACGGCCTGATCGATGACGCAATGCTCGGCGGAGCGACGGGCGTAATTGTGGTCGAAGGAATCGAGCAATTGCATCCCGAGGTCGCGGGACTCGAGCACCAGATCCTTCTCGTTCGCGATCAGAATTTTCCGAAAGCGAAGGCCCGGTCGCTGCCGGACTCAACTGATCCTGACTGCACTGGGGCGAACAACGATCTTACAATTAACTTTATCGCCGTTGGTTGCCCGGCTGGACCGCCTGCAGCAACGATTCAGATGAAGGCTGGGCCGCAACAGTTCTGGCGCGTCGTGAATGCTTCGGGTGACGACGTTATTGACCTTCGGCTCCAGTACGATGGCGCAGCTCAGACGATGAAGCTGCTCGCACTCGACGGGACTCCATTGCCTAAGGACTCGACCGTATCGACGACCGATATTCTTCTGGCGCCCGGAAACCGCGCTGAGTTTCTGGTCTCGCCCCCTGATTCGACCGTCAGGAGCGCCAAGCTGATCACATTGTCCGTAAACGACGGCCCCGACGGATCGAATTATCCGCAGCGGACCCTCGCCGCGATCGAGGCTACGACGTCGGCGGCAACACCGGATGGGAGTACTGCACGCGCTAAGGCGTCGTCTACCGCCGCGACAATCGGTCGACGCTTTGCAGGCCTTACTGAGGCTCCGGTGACGACAACGCGTCGGCTCTACTTCTCGGAGGATTTCCCCGGCAATCCAGGCAATCTCTTCAACTTCTTTATAACTGTCGATGGCGCGACGCCGACTTCGTTCTTTTACGATGACGCGCCCGTGATCGTCACTTATCAGGGAGCGATCGAGGAGTGGACGATTGAGAACCGCTCGATGGAGGGGCATGTCTTCCATATCCATCCGAGCCATTTCATCGTGGAGTCGATGGATCATTTCCCGCTGGACGTGAGCCGATCTTACGAGCGGAACCAGCTGCTCGACACGATCTTTGTTCCTGGCTGGAACGGCAGCGAGCCATATCCCTCGGTGAAGCTCAAGATGGATTTTCGTCGCGTCGATCTCGGCGAGTCACTCTATCACTGCCATCTGAGCTTCCACGAAGACAATCGTATGATCGCCGCAATCGAGGTCACTCCATCCAGGATTGCCGCAATGATGCTGCAAGCCCGCAACTATCTCGGGTCACTGCGATGGCGTCGCGGGCAGCCGCGAACCAAGCCTCAAGAGTTTGCCGCCTGGTGCGTCCGCGGACGCATCGAAAGACGCGGTGAATCCGGATCAGAGCGGGCGCCTGCCTCAAAACCCGATCCTGCTACGACTCAACCATTGCGGTGAGCCGCATTCGCCGAGCCGGATCTTCCAGCTCGCGGCGATCGCTGCACCAGACCCGCCCCGAATTCGCCGCAAAGTCGCGGCAACGAGCCACCGTCTCGATGAATTGGCGCAAAAAGAACAGCCGAGCAGGGGCCTTTGGCGCAAAAAGATAAATAGAAAAAGTTTGCGCCATGCTTTATCGAAACTCGATTGACTCAAGTGCGCTTCGCACATACAAGGTGTTGTGCACTATTAGCCGGAATGCGTATGAAGCAAGCAGTTGGGGGATAGCTACCGCTTGCTTTATGGCATGTACGGAAGTGGATCCAAGGTATCGCTTCCGTATACCGGCGACCATCATCGAATGGATCGATGTTTGGGCTTGGGGTGACGGAGGGCTTGGGCGATGGGACGATGGTGGTCGGCGGTTGCGCTAACGGTTACGGCCGTATTGGTTTTGGCCCTCAGTCTTGCCGGAGGCGAGGCTTCGGCGAAATCGAAATCCAGTGAACCGCCGTTAATCCTCGGACCGTCGGCCGGATCTAATTGTCCTTCGGGCACGCGCGAACTCGATTTCAACAATAACTGTAATTACACCGTTTGGCTGGGGACAGCCGGAGGAGCGGTTACCTGCGAAAGTCAGGGTATTAGTGTCGTCGGTAACGATTGCGTTTCTGGTGTAGCCACTTCGGCCTGCAAGAACGCGAATCCGCAGGGTAACCCTCAGGTCTTGGTATGCGGATGCGCGACTGACAGCGACTGCCCCGCTAACTCCAAATGTAACGTCAACGCTAATGGCGGGACCTGTTACGCGTCGATACCCGCGCCAAGCCCTGGATGAGAGCTCAAACCTCAGGGCAACACGACCATCTGCATACCGGCGACGCCGACCGCGAACATTCAATGGAGCGGGAATTTCTTCGGGCGCGCGGGATGTCCCGATAGCCTGTTCGAAAATCAGTGTGCCGGTGCCTATACGGGAACTGCACCATACGGTGTAACGCCAACCGCGACGTTCGCTGGTCCAACGCCGACCGCTACGGGGCCGACGCCGACGTTTACGCCATACCCGACCCCTTCAGCATCTTTACTTTGCAAGAAGAACAACGTACCGACTGGGGTCGAGTGCTGTAACGGCCAGTGCACGGCCTGTGACTTGGGCAACAATTGCGTTTGCGACTCAAGTTATCCGGCGTGTGCTACCGGCGATTGCGGTGCGGGAGTCGTTTGCCCTGCCGGCCTTGGTGGCAATCAGCCGGCGACACTGTATGAAACAACTCTTCAAGGGAATAGTCAGACCGACTTCTACGACGTAAGTATGGTTAACGGGATCAATATCCCGATGCAGGTCGTTCCTAAGGTCGGCACTTATTCCGGAACGCCGAATCTCTACGAATGCACGAATCCGGGCGCACCTGCCGCTTCAGCGACCGGCGGCATGCTCCCCTGTAGTTGGTCAGTGCCCACTGCAACCGAAACGGTGTCGCCGACTGCGTGGAACACTCCGTCAGCGATGCGCTTCCTCGATCCGGTGGCCATTCCTTCCCCTGTGACAACCTGCGCATCCGACACCGACTGCGCTTCTATACCGAGTACTGTTTGCGGCCTAACGACAACACCCACTGCTGGTACAAATGGCACTCTCCAGCGAGTCTGCGGCTATCTGGCGGGTTATCAGCAACCCGTAACCGTATGCGGGAACGGGAACAGCGGTTTGGGCCCGATTAGTGGTGAGTTCCAATGCTCGGCACCGATGTGTTTTGCTACTCCGGCATCGACGGCGACGCCATTTCCTTCCACAAAGTTTCCTGTGCCGACGGCCATGCCGACGTGTGGCAACTCTGAAGTCTCATATCCCGTAATCCCGTGTGCGACTTCGTCGGATTGCGCAACCGGCAATTCGCTCGGTGGCTCAACCATGGCTTGCGATCTGACGAACGGCACAAACGGCTACTGCGTACCAATGATCGCAGCTAGCGGGACTAACTCTTCTTGTCCCGCCAATTCATACAAGGATACGACAAGCAATTTGTGCCTCGGCGGCAGTAATAGCCCCACGGCTTGTACCTCTGATAGCGACTGCTCATCGCTGGGTGCACAGTTCTCCTGTATCTCGAATGTGTCTGGCCAAAGCGGTTCGGTTTGCGCCACTACCTCGAGCTGTGACAGCAACTTTGATTGTCCCAACACTCCAAACTTCTCTTGCAGCAACGGCAATAACCTCAGCGCGCTACCGACGTCACCAACACCTTTGCCAACACCGGGTCAATGTGTACCGAACATATGGTCCGTCGTAGCGGGGACAGGATTTGCTCCGGAAACCGCCTTCAATGCGGCTAACACGGAAAGTCAATTTATAACCGGCTACGAACTTTGGAACTTCGGTCAGGCTCTGCCCTTCGGCAATTTCCCCACGCCTACGCCGTCGCCCAATCCAAACTGGATAAAATATGCAGAACCTTTCGAAAAGGTCCTGAAACAAGCATGCCCATCCGCCTACAGCTACCAGTATGATGATCCCTTTAGCACCTTCACCTGTGGTAGTGGCCAGGAGGACGTGGGTTATACCATTACTTTCTGTCCGGCGGGGGCACCGAGCAACGCTACTTTCCCGACGCGAACGCCGACAGTGACCCCGACTGGAGGAGTGACGCCCACGGACACGCCCACCGAAACTCCGACGGATACTCCAACGGCTACGGCTACGATTGCGCCAACCGCAACGGCCACAGCGACTGCCTCGGCCACGTCGACCGCGACGCCTACCAACACTGCGACTGCTACCGCTACTGCAACGGCAAGCACTACGCCGACCGCTTCCGCAACTGCATCAAGCACCGTGACCCCGACTGCAACGGCGACGCCGACAGCAGCTGTGACAGTTACGCCAACTGCGACTACCACTCCGACGGTTACACCTACGCCATCTGCTGATTGTCCACCGAACTTTGAGCTGACGACGAATCCGGCCGGTACCTTGGCGTTCGGTACTACTGCTTCCAAACAGCCGGTAACCATGGAGTTGACCCTACAAAACGATTACGGGCAAACCATCAAGCTGAAGAATCCTCAGATTACTAACATCCCAGGGACGAAGCAGGCACGTTTCTTCGATATCCTCACGTCCAAAACGAGTCGCGGAACGTGTACGGCGAATCATGAAGTCCCCGGTAACAGCGGAACCTGTACTTACGAAATCAAGTTCCGGCCGGTCGTTCCGGTCTATAACGGACCATCGCCGACGCCCACTCCCAAGCCATTTAATGCACAGCTGACGATCGAAGGTGTCTTCCGCAATGGTGGGAAAACCTGCAAGCAATCTGTTGGTGTCACCTTGGCGGGTGCGGGTTCTCCGCTGACCGGCAGCCCGAACGTGAGCGAGACTGCAGAGGAGCCGGCGCCTTAGCCTTCAATATCGAAGAAGAGGAAGAAACGGCGTTCCGTTTAGTCGGAACGCCGTTTCCATTCTCGCTGAAGATGATCGCCAGTTGCGCCTGGTGTCACACGCCGCCGAACCATTCGTAGCCTTGATCTTCCCAGTAGCCGCCGATCTTGTTCGGCAGGAAGTTTACTTCCGTTAGATACTTCACGTTCTTGTAGCCGAGCTTGATGGCTGAGTAGAGGCGCAGCGGAGCGCCGTGGCCAGGTTCCAGCGGATGACCGTTCATGCTGTAAGCGAGCAACGTCTGCGGATGCATCGCACTGGCAAGATCCCATCCCGAGTAGTAATTCGCATCGAAGGATTTGAACTCGACATAGCGCACGCTGGGGTCGAGCCCGACCATCTTGGCGATTACGCTGAGGCGTACGCCGCGCCACGAAGCGACCGCGGACCATCCTTCGACGCAGTGATGCTGAACGCGCATCTCGGTCGCCGGCATCCGCTGGAGATCGTCGAGCGACAGGCTCATCGGGCGATGTACGAGTCCGCCGATTTTGAGTATCCAGTCGGGCGGTGCTTCCGGTATTTCGGGCAATATCGAATATTGCGGAAAAGCATCTTCCGGGGTGGTCGCCGACTCAGGAAGCTCGGGTGCCAACCTGGACGGCGAGAAGAGCCATTCTTCCGCCTTCTCGTTGAATTCGCGCATCAGGTTGAGGAAAGCACCTGCGGGTCGGCTTTCGCATCCGGCGAGTAGCGAGAGCGCCGCCGCTCCAGTGATGAACTTACGGCGTGCAATCAGCTTAGGCACGATGGCCCCCGGTGATCATCTTGAGGAGTTCCCGTGGATGCGTTGCGACGAGAATCAGGTGGATTAACACGAAGATTCCGAACAAGCAGAGGCCCGCCAGATGGACGACGCGCGCGCCATCGTAGCCGCCGAACAGAACCGCGAGAAAATGTAGTTGCACAGGTTTATAGATCGCAAGGCCCGATAGCACCATTATGACGCCAAACAGGATCACGGAGCTGTAAGCCATCCGTTGCAATCCGTTGTAGAAGTCGGGATCGGGCGGATTTTTGCGCAGCCGCAAATAGTAGGCGAACTGTTTGAACGCGTTACCGAAATCGCGGCCCGGAATGAAGAGTCGCCGACGCCACTCACCACTCGCGGAGAAATAGATCAGATAGAAAAGGCCGTTCGCGACGAAGAACCACGCGATAGCGAAATGCCAATGGCGGCCGCCTGCGAGCCATCCACCGAGCGTCAGCCATTCGGGCGGCGGCGTATTCTGGAACGGGTACCAACTATACTGCTCACCGCGTGGTCCCAGAGCTGGATAAGCCGTGAGAATCTGGAGCCCGCTCCCGGCCATGATGACCAGAAAGACGACGTTGCTCCAATGCGCGATACGAATAGCGAGCGGCTGTTCGCGTCGAGGGGGTCTATGGTTCGGAATCGATGCGCGATCCAAGCGATCTAACTCCCGCGTTGCCGATAGCTATGCTTCAAGTCGCTTTCAGGGCGACGAAGTTCAGGGCTGCAGAGTTCATACAATAGCGTAATCCGGTCGGCGGAGGACCGTCGTTGAAGACATGCCCGAGATGGGCGTCACAGAGGGTGCACAGGACCTCGGTTCGCTCCATCATCAGCGAGTCGTCGCTCCGGGTCGCGATATTTTGCGGCGCTATGGGCTCCCAGAAGCTGGGCCATCCGGTACCGGAATCGAACTTGGCTTTTGAGCTAAAGAGCGGGGTGCCGCAGCAGATGCATCGATAGATACCCGCAGCGGTCCACTCATCGTACTTGTTGTGGAAGGGCTTCTCGGTGCCTTCCTCCCGCGTGACCCAATACTGTTCGGGAGTCAGTATTTTCTGCCATTCGGCTGAGGTCTTTACCACTTTGGAGCGGGTAGCTGACCCTTGCGGATGCCCGGAATCCGAGAAGAGAACGATCGTAACTGAACCGGCCTGGCTTTGCTCGCTAGCTCCTGCGACCGCTTCGAACAGGCCTCCTAACGGAGTCAATTCCACGGCCGCTATACCGGTTACCAGCATAGCTCGTCCCATGAAGTCGCGACGCGAAAGCAGGGTTTTCATGTTCGCTCCCGAGGGATAAAACGGCCAGGCCGTTGAACCTGATGTCGATTTGACGATCCCTCACACGACTATATTCGTGATGAGCGCTGGAGAAGTTACGGCGCCCAGCTGAAGTTCGCCGTTTACAGGGCGGCTGATTGGCGCTATGCAACGAAGACTCCAATCGGGAAGGGGAAGAACCGATGCCACTGATGAAGATGTACGCGCTCACGACCGTGGTCCTATTGTTCAAGATGTTCGCGATATCCATTACGCAGGGCATAGGGCGAGTCAGCTCGCAGATCTATACCGTTCCGGAAGATGCGAAGCTGTTTGGAGGTAAGGTTGAGCGCGAGGAGGTGCCTTCAGTTCAGCGAGCGAGCGCGTGCTGGCGTAACGACCTTGAGAATATCCCGATGTTCCTAATACTCGCAGGTATCTACGAGATGGCGGGACTGTCGGCCCACTACTTTGCGATTTACTGCATAACCTTCACGGCGATGCGCATCCTGCACACCTTCTTTTATCTGAAGGGGGTTCAGCCCTGGCGTACGGTCGTTTTTACGATAGGGACCTTCGCGATGTTCGCGATGGCGATTCAGGTGCTAATCGAGGTTGCCTTCGCGTAGGCCCGGTGCGGGTGGCCACACGCTCATCGCAACTTTGGCCATACTCTTGAGCATCGCGGGACCGCCGCCGGCTCGACTCACGACATTGAGCCCCTGCGCGACGCCGAGGAAAAAACGTGCGAGCGCGCGGGGGTCTTGTTTTGGGCCTAGTAGCTTGCGATCCGAGGCGCGGCGCAAAGTCTCATAGATTGCATCTTCCTGCAATTTTATATCGCGCTCGATCCGTTGGGTGATCGTGCCGCCGATCCGCCGACACTCGACCGCCGAGTTGGTGATCAAACACCCGGCCGGAGAAGTGCCGTCGCTGTTGCGCCTGATAATCGAATCAAACATGCGCTTGATCGCGTGACGTGGATTTCCGCGGGCAAGATCGCTGAAAAGCGGTGAGCCGACTTTCTCCATGTAACGGTCGACAGCAGCGAGAAAGAGTTGGCGTTTGTCGCCGAAGGTTCCGTACAAGCTTGCGCGGTTGATACCGGTAGCCTTGAGCAAATCGTCGATCGAAGTGGCCTCATAGCCGCGCTCCCAAAATACGGTCATCGCGCGATCGAGAACCTCTTCTTTGTTGAAGCGCTTTACGCCCGCCATACTTGTTCCGCCGTCCCGAGATCAACAGCCCGGCTGATCCTGTCTGATGCTAGAGGAGATGTCAGCGGATCGGCAATACCGACTTCTGTTGACTGATCGTTCCAGAATCGAATATCGTCCACGGAGTCCCTAGGCAAGAGCGGGGCAAACGAGGTGCCATCGCGATGGAAGCACAGCACAAGACCAACATACTGCACGATATCGTTCGCAAAATGGGCGCAGGCGGAGCCGAGATTACGAGCGAGGGCTGGCTCGACTTCGTCGAAGCGCAGAACGACGGGTTCCGCACCGGACCTGCGGTCGGCGAGAAAATTCCTGACTTTACTCTGCCCGATCAGCATGGCGCGATGCGTTCGCTATGCGATCTCTCAGGGCCAAATGGGTTGCTGCTGGTCTTCAGTCGCAGCGCCGGATGGTGACCCTATTGCCGTGATCAGCTCGTCGAGCTGCAAATATCTCTATCTCGGCTGAAGGCTCAAGGAATCAACGCCGCGAGTATCACCTACGATGCGCGCGAGGTACTGAGCGCGTTCAGTAACGCTTACAAGATCGAATATCCGATGCTCTCTGATGCGGGCAGCAAAGTTATTCGCGACTTTGGTATCTTCAACACCAATATCCCGCCGGACCATGCTTTTTTGTACGGTATTCCCTTTCCAGGTGAGTATCTGGTCACTCCGGATGGAACCGTTAAAGACAAGGTCTTTCTGCCCAGCTATGAGCATCGCGCGTCTGCGACGACAGTAATTTTTCGCAACTGCGGCGTCGATAATGCTGGGCACGGCGTCGCGATCAAGAGTGCGGTTCTGGACGCATCGGTGACGCTATCGAGTGAGCGCTGCTTCGCGGGGCAAGAGCTCGGTATCGCCCTCGAGATCGACGTAAAGCCCGGATGGCATATCTACGGAAAACCATTGCCGAGCAATTATCGTCCGACCGAACTGATTTTGTCCGGACCACTGGTAGATACGCTGACGCTTGAATTGCCGGCGCCGCAAACCAAGCTGATGAAAGCGCTCAACGAGACGCTTCCCATCTATGAGGGTAGGGTTCGCGCCCTGGGTAAGCTCGGCATCAAATGGAGTCCGCCGATGCCCGCGCCTTTTCTGCTCAAGATCGGCCCGGTTATCGAACCAGGATCACACAAGATCGAGGGTGTGCTGCGCTATCAGGCTTGCAGCGAGACCGTCTGCGAACCGCCCGAGGAAGTCCGCTTCGAGCTGCCGCTGACGATTGAGAAGGGAGTCCCCTCCGTACCGAAACCCGGTTGAACCGATAGTTGGCGCACACGACCGATGCCGTGTGCGCCAACTGCGTAATCGTGGCGGCGCGAAGGATTTACAGACAGGAGTAGGGTTTGTCTCGAATAATTTGCGCATTGTCACTGGTGTTCGCGCTGATCTGTCCATACGGCGTGTTCGCTCAAGGATCCAATTCGGCGCCGGCCAATCAAGCCGCCGGTATCAGTCCCACGGAAGCGGTCGGAACCGTCCTGACCGCTCAAAACTGGCAAAAATATCGCGATTACATGCCCGACGGCATGGCAGCTCTCTTTGAGGGTAAGTACTTCTGGAAGATGCCCTCCGACGTTGAGATGGAGATTGGGCCGACGGTGGTTAATCCGCTGCCCAAGCCGTATCTCGAGGCGACAGAGAAGTTCGCCGGTCAGGTCAAGTTGGTCGAACTGGACAACGGCGGTTTAACCCTCTCGAATTATCAGGGCGGTATCCCGTTTCCCAATCCCGCCGAGCCGCATCGCGGATGGAAGGTGCTTGCCGATCTGTGGTTTCGCTATCTCCCACATCTCACGGTCAACACCAATGGCGTCGTGTGCACGATGGACAGCAGCAACAGCGTTAGTTGCAAAGCAGGCGAAAAGGTCTATCGGCAGCTGGCATACAACACCGACCCGGGAGTTCCCTCTGAAATTCCGGGAACTGAAGGCAAGTACTTCACTCAACACGAGATGGTGAAAGAACCCGAGCAAGAGCGCTACACGACGGTTCTTACTACTTCCTACAAGGATCTGACACGGCAGGAAGAGGTCTACGTCTTCATTCCTTCGTTGCGGCGCTATCAGCCGATGTCGCCCAACGCGCGCTGCAGTGCCGATCTTGGTACCGATGAAACCCCGGATGATCGACGCTATGGCTTCAATACCAATCTGACGCGAATCAATGCCGAGTTCGTTGGCGAGAAGAAAATCCTCGCCTTGGTCGATTACACTATGCCTCCCGCTCGTTTCCCCGCAAATTACTATATGCCGCTTGGCTGGCCGATGCGTAACTGGGGTAAATGGCAGCTCCGTGATGTTTACGTCGTGAGTGTGACCAAGCCCGGTGAAGGAGCTGGTCAGTGTCTTGGCAAGAAGGTTGTGTATATCGACAAGGCGTCTTTCGCACCACTATGGGAAGATCTGTATAACCAGAAACTGGAGCCGTGGCGCTTCGTGGGAATCTTTCCGCGCACGATGAACATACCGAATCTGGGACCAGAGCTGACCTCGAATTCGATGGTATATGGCTTCTGGGATGTCAAATACTCTCATGCGACCGTCTTCGCCGAGCCCGGCGAAGGTGCTCCGTACTATATAAACGAGCAGGCTCCTAAGGAGTATCTCGACCTCGAACGTTACACGACCCCCGGTGGCCTGAGTATGATCATGCGGTGAGCCTCTCGGCTTAGTAGCTGAGGCAGCGCAGAAGTGAGTACAAACGGGGCAATCGCTTTCGACGTTTATGGTACGCTGGTCGATCCGCTAGGAATGGCAGCGCATCTGCGGACCTTCGTCGGTGATCGAGCCGATGAACTCGCGGCTCAGTGGCGTGCCAAGCAGCTTGAATATACCTTTCGCCGCACCGCGATGGGCGTGTATGAAAACTTCGACGTATGCACAGACCAAGCGCTGCGTTTCGTCCTCGACAACGCTCGGATCGCTCTGAGCCCATCGGAACAGCAAGAGCTGGTCGATCGCTATCAACAGCTTGAGGCCTATCCCGATGCTGCGGCCGGGCTCACGCAACTCAAGGCTAAGGGCCTTGCGCTGGTTGCATTCTCTAACGGCGTCGCGGCCACGCTGCACCACCTACTCGATCACGCCGGGTTGATGAACCTGCTTCAAGCGATCATCAGCGTCGATGAGCTGAAGACCTTCAAACCGAATCCGCATGTGTACGCGCATCTTGCGAATCGACTGAAGCGGGTGAAGCAGGAGACGTGGCTGATATCAAGCAACCCCTTTGATGTGATCGGAGCGAAGGCATCGGGACTCAAGGCCGCATGGATTCGACGCAACCCGAGCGCCGCGTTTGATCCGTGGGGTATCGAGCCCGACTTGATTGCGCGGGATCTCGTCGAGCTAGCTGCGAAGCTGTAGTGACCTAATAGAAGCTCCCCAAAAGAAGAGCAGCTCGACCACTACTGGTCGAGCCGCTTTTGTTACATATCGCTTTGCTTACTTGCTCGCGTTCATCTGGAGCGGCGAGCGTCGTTCCGGCACGTACTGAAATGCCGGATCGCTCTTCAAGACCGGCAATACCTTCTCTGCGAAAAGCTTGAAGCTCTTCTCCAGCTTCGGATAAGGCAGTCCACCGAAGGCGAACGTTCCGATCACGTGTTCCAGAGGCACCGTCTGATGAACGTAGCGGAGCTTCTCTAGCACCTGTGCCGGCGTTCCCGCCGCATGCAGGCTCTTGAAGAACTCGACCGCTTTCGACTTGGCTTCCTGGTCGACCGCCAGCTTGGCGTAGGTCTTTTCGAGCTTGGCGTAGAATTCGTAGCCCTTGATCTTCCGCAGATGACCGTCAGAGAAGTGGTAGTGGTTATCGATCGAATCCCACATCGCCTCCATATGGACGTGTCCGAGGTCTGCAGCCTCCTTGGCATCTTCGGAAACAAGGATATTGAGCAAACTGATTGGTGGCCGCGGCGTGATGTTGTTGGCGGTTGCCGTCTCGCAGTAGCGTTTATAGTCCGCCGCCGCGTCCTCCCAGCTCCGCTGCGCGATAATCAACACACCCATACCGATCTTCGCCATGATCTCGGCTGATTCAGGGCTGACGCTCGACGCATAGAAGCGCTCCTCCGGATGGGATATCGGGCGTGGCCGAATCTGGATTTCGGGAATCTTGTAGTACTTGCCGTCGAACGAAAAGCTCTTCTGCGTCAGGCCTTTACGAATAATGATCGAGGCTTCGACGAAGCGATCGCGCGCCTCCTCCATGTTGATCCGGAAGCCGTCGTATTCGACAGTCGCGGCCCCACGGCCGAAACCAAAGATCGTGCGACCCTTGGAGAGCACGTCGAGCAGCGCGATATTTTCGGCGACTTCAACCGGATCGTGCCACGGCAACACAATTACCGCTGTCCCCAGTTGCACCTTCTTGGTACGTCCCGCGATATACGAGAGCAGTTGCGTAGGATTCGGCGACATCGTGTAGCCGGTAAAGTGATGGTCGAGCGCCCAGACGGAATCGAAGCCGAAGCCTTCGGCCATCTCCATCAGGTTAAGCTCGTCCTGGTAAGTCTCCTCATCCGGCTTGTTGCCGAAACTGGTTAATTGGAGCGTCATTCCAACTTTCATTGTCGGGTCTCCTTCGAACGTTTTTGCTGATTTTTCCCCACTCTAGTTGCGTCTGGCTCAAAAAAGCAAAAGCCGCGACTGTCGCGACCGGAGAGTGATGCTGGTCGAACCGCGGCTTTTTTTGTATAAGCAGGGTAGTCGCAGAAATTAATCACGGCTTCTGATGGTGCGATTCTATACGCGCAGTCCTTACCGAACGGAGGAGGGAACTTAATGGCGGAGTTCGATCTTCAAATTAAAGGCGGCACGATTGTCGATGGAACACGCGTGCCTCGTTTTCACGGTGATATCTGGATTAAAGACGGCAAGATCGCCCAGGTTGGCGGCCGTGCTCCCGGCTTTGCCAAAAAGGTTATCGATGCGACCGGCCTAATCGTTGCGCCGGGCTTTATCGATCTGCATACCCATTACGACGCCCAAATCCGCTGGGATCCTTATTGCACGATCTCCGGATGGCACGGCGTTACATCTCTTGTTCTCGGTAACTGCGGCTTCGGCTTTGCGCCGGTCAAGCCGGATTTTCGTGATCGCTCGATGCTCACGATGACTCGTACTGAGGCGATCCCTTACTCCTCGATGAAACTCGGGATGGAGTGGGATTGGGAGACGATTCCGCAGTACCTCGATTCGCTCGATCGCGCACCGAAGGGCGTGAACTGCATCCAGTACATGCCGACTGCTTCGCTGATGATTTACGTGATGGGTCTCGAAGCCGCCAAGACGCGCCCCGCGACCGAAGCCGAGCGCGCCGAGATGCGGCGGCTGCTGGCCGAAGGTCTTGATGCGGGCCTCTGCGGCTTCTCGATCCAGCGCCTCGGACGCCATTCGGGTCAGGCCGATTATGACGGCTCGCCGATGGTCACCGATACGATGGTCGATGAGGATATTCTGAATCTCGCCCGCGTACTGCGTGAGCGTGACGAGGGCTTCGTCGAAATCACTCAGGCGACCGGTCATATCAAGCAAGATTTGGCATTCGTCGAGAAGCTCGCGGAAGAGATGCAGCGGCCCGTTTTGTTTCAGGCCGTAACGGCGAGCATCACGAACCCGGATATTCATCGAAAGAGCCTCCAATGGATCGAGAAGATGCGCGCCAAGGGGCTGCAGATTTTCGGTCAGGGCGGCACGATCCGCGCGGGCTTTGCTTTCACACTCGAACATTGGAATCTCTACGACGTTTCGGCGGCCTGGCGTGACATGCTGACCGGCACTAAGGAAGAGCGCGCAGCCAAGATGCAAATGCCGGCGATGCGCGAGGCGGCGAAGAGCGAGCGCGCGATGTACGCACTCGACAAGAACGCCCCGGGTATTGGCGGACGGCTGCCGCGGCTAATCGTGCAATGGGTCGAGAACAAGCCCGAGCTGGAGAAGTACGTCGGCAAGTCGCTCGGCCAGATCGCGGAAGAGGAGGGCAAGCATCCCGTGGATGTGATGCTCGATCTCTCGCTCGCCACGGATCTGAAGGCTGAGTTCCTGCAGCCCGAGCGCCAGTTCAACGCTGAATACACCTCGGAGATTATCAATAACTCGATGTACACCTTCCCAGGTGTCTCGGATGGTGGCGCGCATACCAAGTTCTTCACCGGCGGTGCCTTCACGACCGACTTCCTGCGATGGCTGGTACGCGACGAGCAAAAGATCGCGCTCGAAGAGGCGCACTATCGTCTATCGGCGCTGCCTGCCCATGCGGCTGGCTTCCGCGATCGCGGCGTGCTGCGGGAAGGTGCGGCGGCCGACGTCGTCGTTTACGACCTGAACGGTCTCGGCGTCGAGCCAGACTGGATCGGTGAAATCGCGCACGACCTGCCGGGCGGCGAATGGCGTCGCGTACAGCGTCCGAAGGGCTATCGCTCGATTATTGTGAATGGTGAAGAGACTTTCGCCGAAGGCAAGTGCACCGGGGCGACACCGGGCAAACTCCTACGCCACGGCAAAGCCGACTAATCAATAGATTGTCCCCTCTGGAAAAGGCCGGGTGGCTTATTCACCTGGCCTTTTCCTTTCTAATCATCCGCAGATAAACCTGTAGCTGATCGCATACTCTTCGAAATGTGGCACTGGAAAACACAATCGCTCCAAGACAAAAGCACGATTTGCGCGACTATCGAGTCGGAAACGCGTTCGATCGAAGTTCGCTCGGTTATCGAAGGATGGCGGGAGAGCGAGAAGTTTCGCGACTTTGGGGCATCATCGCTGAAGGCAATACCATTCGAAGCGTATTACAGGGAGATGCCTCCATTGAGCGCCGAGACTCTGAGTCGGCCTTTCGAATGCGTTTTCGTTGATAGTCGAGCTCTCAGTGCCCTAACGCCGAATCCCGCTCCTTTTCGTGAGCATTTCGCAGCGAGTAGCTCAGGGAAGGGGTATGCGACGTTTCCAACGATCGGGAGCGATTCAATACTCGTCGCACCTCATCCCCTCGATTCGCACGGCGCCTACACTCATCTCGCCGTGTTCACGCAAAAGGCCCCAGCCACGCAAGTTCATCAGGTTTGGTCGGCTGTCGGCGACGCAATTACGTCGTCGATCGGAGCGAATCCCGTGTGGGTGAACACCGCCGGAATGGGTGTCAGTTGGCTGCACATTCGAATCGACTCGCGACCCAAGTATTACGTCTATGAACCCTACAGGTCGGTCGTCCGGTGAGACCTTGTGATTCGCTTCCTTTCGGAATAAGTAAAGCTGATACCGTTTGTACCAATTTTAACGCTCAGCGGAGCGTCGCTTGGCGCCCGCCAGAACCTTTGGAGGACTCTCCATGTACGATCTTCTTATCCGCAACGGCACCGTGATCGACGGATCCGGGATGCCGCGCTTTCGCGCTGACGTCGCTATCACGCAGGGCAAAATCGCCGCGATCGGCAAGATTCGCGAATCAGCCAAAGAAGTTATCGATGCCGACGGTCATATCGTCGCGCCGGGCTTTATCGACGCGCACACCCATATGGATGCCCAGGTCTTCTGGGATCCTATCGGCACATGCTCATGCTGGCACGGCATCACCTCGGTTGTGATGGGCAACTGCGGCTTCTCGCTCGCGCCCTGCGGCGAGAAGGACAAGCTGCTTGTGATGCGGAACCTCGAGCGCGCCGAAGATATCGCACCTGAGGCGATGGAGGCGGGAATCAAGTGGTCGTGGACGACCTTCCCCGAATACCTCGACGCAGTTGAGCGGCAGCCCAAGGGAATCAACTATGCGGCCTACATGGGCCATTCGGCTTTGCGCACCTATGTGATGGGTCAGCGGGCTTTCGAAGAAGAAGCGACTGCCGAAGACCTCGATCTGATGAAGGCCGAGATGCGTCGCGCGATCAGTGCCGGCGCGATTGGCTTCACGACCTCGCGCACACGGAACCATCAGACGCCCGATGGGCAGCCGGTTGCGAGCCGCATCGCCAACTGGAACGAGGTTCGCGAACTGGTGAGCGTGATGGGCGAGATGGGCGCTGGAATCTTCGAGATTGCCGGCGAGGATACCGGCGTTGAAGGGCCGCGCGTGAGCGATTATCTGAATCGCCTCAAGTCCCTCGCCGTCGATACGCGGGTGCCGGTCACTTTCGGGATGTTCAGCACGCGTCGCGCACCGGATTACTGGCGCCAGTACTTCAAACTCGCCGACGAGACCGCTGCGCACGGCGGCCGGATGTTCATCCAGGTGCATAGCCGCTCGCTCAACGTGCTGCTCTCATTCGAGACGGCGTTGCCGTTCGACAAGCTTCCTATCTGGCGCGAGCTGCGCAAGCGTCCGCTCGCCGAGCAGGAGGCTGCGCTACGCGATCCTGAAATGCGCCGCAAGCTGGTCGAGGCGAGTCATGAGCGTCGCGAGGGACGTGCGGTTGGTCCCGAAGCTCGCAACGCCAACTACAAGTGGCTGTTCCCACTCGATCGCGCGGTCCCGCCGTATCGCTCAATCGCGGAAATCGCGGATAGCTCGGGTAAGGATCCGGCCGATGTGCTGATCGATATTGCGCTGGAGAAAAATCTCAAGCAGTTCTTTCTACAGACACTGATCAACGAAGACCAGAATCATGTGCTCGAGATGATGAAGCATCCACGGTCGGTCGTGACCTTCTCTGACTCGGGTGCGCACGTCTCGCAAATCATGGATTCATCGTTGCAGACGCATGTGCTCGCTTATTGGGTACGCGAGAAGCAAGCGTTCACGCTCGAAGATGCGGTGCGGATGCTCAGCTTCGTGCCGGCAAGTCAGTGGGGTCTCCAGGGCCGTGGTCTGCTGCGTCAGGGCTATCAGGGCGACGTCGTGATCTTCGATCCTGATCGAGTTGCGCCTCAGCTCCCCGAGCTGACTTACGACCTGCCCGCGGGCGCGCGTCGTCTGAAGCAGAAGGCCGACGGTATCCTCGCGACGGTCGTTAATGGCCAGGTGCTTCTGAAGAACAACGAGCATACGGGAGCACTGCCCGGCAGGCTCCTGCGAGGGCCACTCGCTCAGCAGGCCTGAGTAGCTACGCGGTAATAGCTTCAAACGAAAGCGCCGCTTGCACAGCAAGCGGCGCTTTTTTTCATGTCGAAGTGGTAGTTTCCGTCTACCTTTGAGCGACTACGTTCCAGAACTGACGAAGACTTAGAATGCGAGGGCCGCGTTTGATTCTCGATAAGGACAATAATTCCTTGTCCCCAGTTATCAGGATAACCGCCTTGGCCGCGACGGCAGTCGAAATAACGATCAGGTCGGAGTGATCGCGAAGCTTTAGTTTCGACAGTTCTTTCGGTTCCGGTTCGACGTGGAACTCCCTGAGGAATTGTTCAATTAGATCAACACGCTCGACCAGCAACCTGAATTTGC
The DNA here is from genome assembly GCA_035541875.1 of Binataceae bacterium (SeqCode). GTDB lineage: Bacteria > Desulfobacterota > Binatia > Binatales > Binataceae > JAJPHI01. The sequence continues at coordinate 1,377 of DATKML010000045.1, read as the reverse complement.
GGCTCAGCGTCGCACGAAGTTCGCCTAGAAGTATTTCACCGGTAATTAGTTCATTCCTCTGCAGAACAAGGCGAACTACATCTGCGCAAAGGCCGCGTGTTCCGAACGCACTCGCCAGCACGTTCGTGTCAGGGAAGACTCTCACGAAATTACTTCAAACACATCCTCATCCGTCAGGAAACCATTCGCTTCTGCGAACGGAGCGACTTCGCGTCGGAGCTGCTCAAATCGCAAGACCGCTAGGTGCGTCTCAGCGCTTCACGTATTACCTCGCTGCGCGTACGACCGGAGGCGTGGCGCAGTTTGTCGAGGGTCGGAGCCAAATTGTCGTCGAGTCTAACGGTGACGGTGCTGCCTTTCATTTATTACAATGTGACGCCCCGCACTTAAGCAAGTAAACGTGCGACTTGAACTTCCACTCTTGTGCCCTTGAAGAAATCCGGATTCATGTCGGTCTTGGCGCGGACCGCGTTCACGAAGACGAAGTCACGGAAATCTTCTTCCGTGATGAGGCCGTGCTCGACAAGTTCCCAAGCCTCGTAGGCGGCGTCGCGCATGTCGGGCAAATCAAAGTGGCCGAGGTCTGAGCTGTAGATCGCGCTGAGCCGCGAGCCGGTAGCATTGAGTTTGGGATTGAAGGCGAGGGCGGTCATCCGATCGTCACCCTCGCAGCCGAAGGAGAACTTCGGCACAAAACGATCGCGGATATCCTCGCGCGACTCGATTCCCGCGCGGATCCACTCGTCTATATCCGATTGCTTTGTCGGATCCTCTTCGCGCGAACCCCAGAGCAGCTGTGATTCATCCTCTCCGAGCTTCGCGAGCATCGCCTCGCCATAGTCGTTGCCGTACTCGCGGAAAAGCTTACTGAGCAGATCGCGATCGAGATTGCGCGGGTCGAAGTTCGCCACGTAGTTGCGGTTGTGCTTATCCCAATGACCGAGCAGGTCGTTGTAGAGACTGGTCGCCCACGCTGCGCCACCCTCGAGGAAAGAAAAGCGCAGTTCGGGAAAACGGCGGGTGACTCCGCCGAAAAAGATCGCCTTGCAGATCGCCTCGGCCGACGCAGCGAAGTGGCCGATATGGTTGTACATGAAGTTCGAGATCGAGTTGCGCATCCCGAACCCTGCACTCGGCGAATGGAACGCCGGTGCGACTCTCAGATCGATGCATCGCTGCCAGACCGGGTCATAGTCATAAGCACCATCGAGCGCGAACGTATCGATCCAGAAGCCGTAGCGCTTTGCTTCCGCCGGCCATTGAGATGATGTGTCCAGCGGTCGTCGCGTCCATCCGGCCATCACGATCGCTTTGAGCTTTAGCGTCCCGACAGCGTAGTCGAGTTCCGCGATCGCCTCCTCGGGCGAGTTCATCGGG
>DATKML010000044.1:0-63508 GCA_035541875.1 Binataceae bacterium (SeqCode) | reverse complement strand
CAAAATGCTCGACGAAAGCGAGTTCCTGAGCCCTTACGGCATCCGCTCGCTTTCCAAGTTCCACGCGCAGCACCCCTACGTCTTCCGGACACAGGGCCAAGAGTATCGGGTGGACTTTCTGCCGGCGGAGTCGAACACCGGCATGTTCGGCGGCAACTCCAACTGGCGGGGTCCGATCTGGATGCCGGTCAACGCACTCATCATCCGAGCGCTTCTGAGCTTTTACGTGTACTACGGCGACAACCTCAAAATCGAATGCCCGACCGGTTCAGGCAGGATGATGAACCTCTTCGAGGTCGCCAAGGAGATAGAGGATCGGCTGACCCGCATTTTCTAGCAGACGAACTTTGGCTCTTTGTTCGATAGGAGAAGAAAGAGAGAGGATTTTTCGGCACCAGAAGGCGAGAAAATCGATCGTTCGGGTTTTTCTTTGGCTGAACTTTGGCGACTGTTCTATCGAACGTAATCGGCTTGAACGGACTTTTAGCTCTGTGGATAAGCGTTCCAAGAATTGATTTTGTTCGATTGTGTATGATCGCGTCCGGTTGAGATTTGTACTCCAGCCGACTTAAACTCCTCTGGGGGGTAACCTCCGTGCGGGTTCGAGTCCCACCCTCGGCAACCGTATCGCTTCCAAGGGGGCTTAACGCGGGCTTAACGCCCTTCTGCCCCGAGAAAGAACCAAGAAGTCACAGGCTCTATCTTCCGACTCGATAACGCATCGGGGCGAACTCAAGTTCTCTCCTCCGGCATGCCTCGTTCGGGTTGATCGCCGGCGTGCTTCCCAAACTCGACTAAGCGGGTTCGCTACGAACCGCGATCCAGCGGTAGATGATCGGCAGGACATAGAGAGTGAACGGCGTTGAAGTGATTAGCCCGCCAATCACAACGGTCGCCAAGGGACGCTGCACCTCAGCGCCGGCGGCATGCGATATCGCCATCGGGATGAACCCGAAGAGCGCCACAGCGGAAGCCATCAGAATCGGGCGCAACTTTTCGCGCGAGGCCTCCGCGATCGCTTCGTCTATCGGCATTCCAGTCAGCGCCAATCGATTGATCTCGGACACGAGCACGACACCGTTCAGCACCGATACACCGAAGAGCGTGATAAAGCCGACGCCCGCTGTGATCGAAAACGTCAGGCTCCTCAGCGCCAGGGCGAAGATACCGCCGCTGGCCGCCAGCAGTACGTTGCTGAAAATCAGCAACGCTATTCGCATCGCACCGAAAGTGTTGTAGAGCAGCACCAGGATCAGGAGCATCGAGACCGGGACGAGAATCATCAGGCGTCCCGAGGCGCGCTGGAGATTTTCATACTGACCTCCCCACTCCAGCCAATAGTGCGATGGGAGCTTGACCTGTTCGGCCACGGCCTCTTTGGCTGCGGCTACGAAAGTCGCCAAGTCGGTTCCGCGGACATTAACCGCCATCGTGACGCGACGAACCAGGTTCTGACGCCAGATCGCAACCGGACCTTCACTTGGAGCAAAGTGGGCAAGTTGCGCCAACGGCAGCATACTGCCGCCGGGAGCCGCGACCTGCAGATCGGTCAGGGCGTCGCGATCGTCGCGCGCGTTCTTCACAAAACGGACCTGCAAAGGATAGCGAGCCTGGCCTTCGACTACCCGACCGACCGTCCTGCCACCAATCGCCTCGATGGTATCGAGGACTTCGGAAACATTGATGCCGTATCGCGCAACGGCAGAGCGATCCACTTCGATATTCAGACTGGGCAGACCGGAACGCGGGATCATTTTGGGATCGGCAGCGCCCGGCAGACTGGTAACGACCTTCAGGATCTGTTCGCCATACTGCAGCATCTGGTCGAGATCGTCTCCGTAAAGATGAATCGCAACGTCGCCTTTCACCCCGGCGATCATGTCGTTCACGCGCGACTCGATCGGCTGTGAAAAACCGAACTCGGTTTCTGGAACGCGCTCATGGAGATGCTTGCCGATCGCGTCGACCAACTGCTCACGGTCGGAGAAGCGCCATTTTTCGCGCGGCTTGAGAAAGAGATAGACGTCGCTTTCGTCGGGTCCGATCGTATCGGTTGCGATTTCCGGACGACCGATTCGGGATACCACGCGATCAACTTCCGGTACCTCGAGCGCCGCCTTTTCCATCTTGGTGGCTTCTTTAACCGATTCTTCCAGAGAGATGCTCGGCACTTGCATCACGTCCAGGTTCAAGGCGCCCTCATCCAAGGTCGGGATAAACTCGGCACCTAGGAACGGGGCGACGATAAAGCTCAAAATCAGCAGTGCAGCAGCAACGCCGAGGACCGTTTTCGGATGTGGCGTCAGAAAGGCGCGGATGCGCGCATGAAGACGATCGCATTTACGCGCCAGCCAAGGATCCTCGTGCTTGATATCGCGCAAAAACACCGTCGCTAACACCGGGACGAAGGTCAGCGTAGCGAACAACCCACCCAAGAGCGCAAAGATTACCGTCAGCGCCATCGGGCGGAACATTTTGCCTTCGACTTCGGTAAAGCTCAGGATCGGAACATAGACGACGATGATGATTCCGATCGCAAAGACAATCGGCCGCAGGACCTCGCGCCCAGCGAGGAAGACGCGGCGTGTCATCGATTCGCCGGGTTGCGCGTCGTGGCTCAACCGTCGAAAAAGATTTTCGATAAGCACCACTGAGCCATCGACAATCAGACCGAAATCGATAGCGCCGAGGCTCATCAGATTTCCGGAGACGCCGAAATAACGCATCCCGATAAACGCCGAGAGCATCGCGAGAGGAATTACCGAAGCGACAATCAAGCTGGCCCGCAAATTGCCGAGAAATAGGAACAGTATGACCGTTACGAGAATCGCGCCCTCCGCGAGGTTGTGAGCCACCGTTGTAATTGTTCGCTTAATCAGGTCAGCGCGGTCGTAGTAGGGAACAAGCTGCACGCCTGCCGGCAAATTCGGAGCGATCTCTGCGATTTTGCGCTTGACCCCTTCGACGACCGTACGGCCATTCTCACCGATAAGTAGCATCACAACGCCCGCGACGGTCTCACCCTTAGCATCGCGGGTTACCGCTCCCTGCCGTAGACGAGGTGCGTACGCTAATTCACCGAGATTCTTGATATAGATCGGCACACCGTTATGACTACCGACGACAATTTCACCAACGTCCTGGAGGTTGGTGATCAAACCTGTGCCCCGGATTAACTCTTGTTCGCCACTATGGACAAGGTAGCCACCGCCCGCGGCCGAGTTGTTCTTTTCGAGGGCTTTGAAAACGTCATCAAGACTGATTTGATATTCGACCAAGGCGTGGGGGCGAAGCTGAAGCTCAAAGGTCTTCATCTCACCGCCGTAGCTGTTCACTTCGACGACGCCCGGCACTTCCTTTAGTCGTGGAGCGATCTGCCAGTCGAGAATCGATCGCAGGTCCATCAGCGAGCGTTTCGGATCAACGACTTCGAATTGATAAATTTCGCCCAGTGCAGTCGAGACCGGGGTCATTGAGGGCGAACCGAAGCCCGGTGGAATCATCTCGCGCGCGTCGGGCAATCGTTCCATCACGAGACGTCGGGCGAAGTAGATGTCGTAGCCTTCTTCGAAATAGACCGCGACTGAGGAGAGACCGAAGCGCGAAATCGAGCGAATCTCTTTGATTCCGGGCAATCCACGCATCGCAATTTCGACTGGAAAAGTGATGAACTTTTCGACTTCGGCGGGACCTAACCCAGGCGCGTCGGTAACGATCTGCACCAGGTTCGGCGTCACGTCCGGCGACGCATCGATCGGCAGCAAGACCATCGCGCGGAGACCCAGCGCGACGAAAACCAGAATGAAGATCATCGTCATCAGGCGGTTTTCGAGCGCCTTTGCAAATACCCACTGAGACACGCTGTTACTCCCCGCGGTTCAGACTTAGCGTTTTGAGCAATAACCCGCCGTGAGTCACCACGCGCTCACCGGCTCTGATACCCCGCCGTATCTCGGTCATGGTTTCGCCGGTTTGGCCTATCTCTACGGTGCGCGGTTCGAATTTGCCTCCGTCGAGAGCGACGAAAACAACCTTCTTATCGCGTACCGTGAAGACCGAGCTGCTCGGAACTACCAGCACCTCCTGACGACTTAACGCTCCCGTGATTTGTACGCGGGCGAACATGCCGAGCTTCAGTAGATGTTCAGGGTTGGGCACCTCGATACGAGTGGGAATCGTTCTCGTCTTGGGATCGACGACGTCTCCCACGTAGGTGATACGCCCGGTGAAGCGCTGCTCTGGTAATGCATTCACTGTGATCACGACCTCGCTCCCAGTATGCAGTTCGGGAAGATCGTGCTCGAAGACATTCGCTACGACCCACACGCGATCAAGATTCACCACCGTAATCGGTTCGGCACTCGTGTCGATCATCGAACCAAGCGTGACGTCGCGTTTTACCACCGTGCCCGTGATTGGCGTGGTCAGCGTGAAATCCGAGAAGGGGCGTTTGTTCGCTTTCCAACTGAGCTGATCGACCTCGGCCGGTGGTATCAGGAGCCGCAAGCGTTCGCGAGCAGTCTGGTAGTGCGCGAGCGCCGTGTCATAGCCAGCTCGCGCCTCAAGAACATCCTTCTCCGGTGAGATTTTCTGTGCGTAGAGAGATTCTTCGCGACGCAAATGCTGCTGGGCAATCTCCATCAGAGATTTACTGTTCAGGTAGGTGGTCTTAGCCTCCCCGAGCTGGTCGCTACTGAGAGTCATCAGCGGCTGCCCAGCTTTGACCAGATCACCGAGCTGCGTCTCGATCTGCACGACGCGACCGGGGATTCGTGTCGTTATGTGGGCGACCTGGTTGGCGTCGGGCTCCACGGCTGCGGTCGCATCGATCTCGCTCTTGAGCCGCTCCTGAGTCACAGCGGTCAGGCTGATTTGCGCCAGCTGTGCCTGATCGAGAGTAACGGTATTACTCGGACCAGCATCCGCAGCGGCGGCGACTGCTGCAAGGGCAGCAAGAGCTATGGCCGTCAACGAGCTGGTTCGTCGAATCATAAGGCTCCACCGGCGGCTGTCTCCAATGAGACCTGTGCGCTGTCGGTCCCAAAAAGCGCCTCGAGATAGCGCATGCGCGCTTGGAAAGCCTCTCGCTCCGCAACCGATAACCGGAGCAGATCGATCTTGCCGGCGTTGAACGCCTGCTCTAGTAGGCGAAAACTCTCCTTCGCCGGCTGGTTCACGTCCTTGCGATAGATCTCCAAGGACTCCTGCGCCGCTCGATAAGAGTTAAGCGCGTCACGTACCTGTTGTTCGATATCCAATTGCGTCGCTTTCTGGAGCGCTTTGGCGCGTGCAACCTGACCCTCGAGGACTTCGGCCTCACCTTGGCGTCGATTGAACAGTGGCAGCGCGAATCCTACCTGCAATCCCATCGGGTACTCCGTATTGTTCTCGTGTCCTCCGAAAGCACCCACCTTGAGGTTCGGCAGCGCCAATCGGCGATTCAATTTGGCCTCCGTCTCGAGGCGGGAAATTTCCAATTCATGAGCGCGAAGATCAGGGCGATTCGCCATCGCGCTAGCCAGCAGTTGTTCCAGCTGGTAGGTCGGGAACTGACGGACGTTCGGATTCGACGGGATTGGTTCCGGACCGGCAGCGTCGCCGAGCAAGCGCCCCAGACTGGAGCGACGCAAATGATAGGCGCGCTCGCCCTCAATCACCGCGCGCGCGCTTTCACCCCGCCTGACGCGGGCCAAATTGAAATCGATTTGTCCTATCTCTCCGGCCTTAAAGCGAATCTCGGCCGCCTTAACGAGACGCTGATCGAGCGCCGCCATATCCCTGAGCACATCCACTTCCGCGCCGGCCAAGCCGGCATCGAAGAAGCTCAACTTAACTGCTGCGTTGAGCAAGCGCAGTCGGTCATTGAACTGCGCTTGGCGCTCCTGCAGGTTCAACGTCGATGATTCGATACGTAACCCACGTTGGCCGAAAATTTCGATCTGCTGTGAAAGGCCGACGCGCCAATCCTGAGAATTAGATTGATTGGTACGAGGACGATAGGCACCCTCGCTTGCGACTTCCGGATTGAAGGGAGAGAGATAGCCTGCGGTCGTCAGCTCGCCGTGTGCGATCTTGAGTTCCTGCGCAACGGCGTTGAGATCCGGGTTTGCAGTCCGTGCGAGTTCAAGTGCGCGGTCCAGCGTAAGTTCTGTCGAACTATCCGTGCTCGCTGCAAACGCATGCGGTCCCACGGAGAGGCAATCGCTGACAACCAGAATTGCAGCGAGCAAGATCTTGACTGACCAGTGTAGTGTCACGGCGTTTGCCGAAGGATGTATACGACGCACCCACGCCCTCCTCCTCCCAAATCTTTCGCTGGTTGTTGGACGACCAGAACAAAAGATTATTCAAACATCGGGGTGAGTCGACTGGCTCAACCAATCGACTGATATTTCTATAATTCTTTATTACTAGTGAACTTCCGAACGAAAGTTCTTCTGAGTCAGGACAATCACCAAAATACGAATGATTATGTAACATTGGCTAACAGATATGCGCGATCGCAGCCAGCCGCTTGTGGACATCAAGCTGACTTAGACCCTCGATCGCGTGATTCGCGAAGGCGTTCCATGCCTACTTTGGCTTTGGCTACGGCGTGCTCTGGCGTCTCACCAGTCGCCGCGAGATGACCCATCTTGCGGCGCGGTCGCGGCGGAAACTTGTCGTATAGATGCAACCGCACACCAGAAATACTCAGAACTTTCTCAAAGGGCGGGGGCTCTTGATCGCGCCAGAGATCGCCGAGCAGGTTGGCGATAGCCACTGGACGCAGGACTTCGGTGGAACCCAGCGGCAAATCACAAATAGCTCGAACCGCCTGCTCGAACTGACTGGTCGCGCAAGCCTGCTCGCTCGAGTGGTAGGAGTTATGCGGACGCGGAGCCAGTTCGTTGATCAGTAGCCCACGGCGGCGATCAATGAACATCTCGACGACGAGCAACCCCTCCAGCCCGATGGTGTTCGCAATATCGGCTGCCAGCGTCTGCGCATCACGAATGATCGACGGAGCAATGGGTGCAGGAAGGACCGACCAGGAAAGAATGCGCTCTTCATGATGGTTGAGCGCGGGAGGATAGACCACACTTTCGCCACTCGGCCGTCGCGCAACGAGCACTGAGATTTCCGCTTCGAGATCCAATGCCTGCTCTACCACATACGCCTGCGGCCCCATCGCGCTCCACGCTTCTGCAACATCCGAAGCCCGACGGATTCGCGCCTGCGCACCCCCATCGTATCCACCACGACACGCCTTAACATACGCATCGAAGCCAAATTCCATAGCGGCTCGATGCAGGTCATCGAAGGATGGAGCTGATCGCCACGCCCCAATCGGATAGCCGTGCTTCCCGAGCCAAGCCTTCTGTGCCGCACGATCCTGAACCAATGCGAGAAGCCGACTGCCCGGTCGCACAGGTGCATAGCGAGCACACTCTTCGAGACCGAAGATTCCAATGCGCTCGATTTCGATCGTTACCACAGCGCATTGGCGGGCGAGCTTAGCCGCAGCCGCGGGGTCGGAGAGCGGCGCCACAATCAACTCGTCGGCCAGAACCCTAGCAGGGCAATGAGGGTCGGGATCAAGGGCTCGCACTTTGTAACCCATCGTGCGCGCGGCCAGCATCATCATGCGCCCGAGCTGGCCACCGCCGATAATACCGATGGTGGCCCCGGGCAGGATCGGACCGTTGCGGAACATATTCAATCTTCGCTCCGGCTTTGCTGCCAATCATCGAGACGCTTCGCGAGGTCCTGGTCTGACGATGCAAGGATACGAGCAGCCAGGAGAGCTGCGTTGGCGGCGCCGGCGCGTCCAATCGCCATCGTTGCAACTGGTGTTCCGCGAGGCATCTGGACGATGGAGAGCATCGAATCCAGCCCATCCAACGCTGTCGCGGGAATCGGCACGCCGATCACCGGTAGAATGGTGTTGGCGGCGAGCATACCGGGCAGATGAGCCGCGCCGCCCGCTCCAGCGATAATCACCTTGAGTCCTCGCGCGACTGACTCGGTTCCGTATTCGAACATCAGACGAGGTGTGCGATGAGCCGAGACGACGCGCTTCTCGTACGGAATGCGCAGCTCCTCGAGTACTTCGCAGGCGGCGCTCATGTGGCCGAAGTCATTTGCGCTGCCCATCACGACGCCGACTATCGGCGCTGCGGGGGTGAGACCGGCTGCTTCACCCGAGGCCATTGCAGCCGCCCTCCAGCACTGCGAACAACCGATCCATATCGAGGTCACTCATCAGGACGAAACGATCCTTATCCCGTGAGTAGGCAAAAATGTCTCCCTGTTCCTCCTCAAACCACAGAAGATGCATCGCGATATCTGTATTCAGCTTCCCGCCAATCGGATTAGCGTTGAGCCATCCGCACAGCCTCTGCATCTGCTCCAGCATCCAGTGTTGCGATGCGCACAGGTGAGTCGACGATTTGAAACCGGCGGGCGTTTCCGCATGGCGCGATTCCAACGACGCGTGAAAATGCAGCTCGTGTTGCCGTCTCGAAGGAACGACGCATCGCGAATGGCCGCAGAAAACGAAATGTCGAAGACCCATCTGCTCCAAGGCATAGGCGACATTGCCCCAGTAGATGTCGCGATCGGCATCGCTCTCGCTAAGCGCGGGGGGAAGCGTTCCCCCCAGATTCTGGAGCGTGCAGAGCGGATCGATAGAGGCGACGAACGCAGCCAATGCCGGACTCTCGGAACAAGTAATAACCAGGGCACGCGCAGGTTTTTGCGATTCGTGAATCGGCGGCAAGGGATAGCCATCGAGACCAGCGCCGTGGCGCAATCTTTTGAGTCCTTCAGTTCTTTTGTTCACGACCATTGCTCCTTGCATGTCTACTGGCCCTGTCCGAGTGAGTATCCGGGCTCGCCGTCGAAGGTGCAGAGTGTTTCAGTCTTGATGAAATCCAGCCCAACCTTGGCAACACGGTTCAGCAACTCCGCAATCTGCGTATGGGTTATTTCCTTGGAACCGCTCCCTGATGGCGTAAAGCGGCATCGCCAATGGTCAGTGCAGAAGGTCTCGGGCAGACCATTCGGCCAGACCTTGGTTCCGCGATTACTGATCATGCTGAGTTCCAGTCCCTCGCCGTTGGCGTGGCGGAGTTGCTCGGCCAAGCGTTCGGGGTTGCGATTCTGCTGGTCCCAGTCGACGAACACGTCGACACCCACCATCGCCTTTTTCGCCTTAGGAGGAGCGTCCAGCGCGAGCTTGATTGGCTCACCTGCTGCCGCAGCGTAACTGACAGGCTTCAGCGTCTGGGGGATCTTGCCGAGTCGCGCGATCACCGCATCGGCGAACTCACGCGTTCCGACCTTCTCCCGACTGACGCCGTCCTTATAAATGTCGTAGGTGTGTACGCCTTCTTCGATCGTACGAAGCCACGCGTTATGAACCGTTGCGGCTACGTCAGGCTGCCCGATATGCACCATCATCATCACACCCGCCAGCAGGAGGCCCGAGGGGTTCGCGAGATTCTGTCCCGCACGACGCGGTGCGCTTCCGTGAATCGCTTCGAACATCGCCGCGTGCTCGCCGATATTCGAGGAGCCTGCTAGGCCTACGGATCCGGCAATCTGCGCGGCCACATCCGAGAGGATGTCGCCGTAGAGATTAGGCATCACGACCACATCGAAGGCTTCGGGAGTATCGACCAACTTCGCGGCACCGATATCGACGATCCAATGCTCGTGCTCGATATCCGGATACTCGGTAGCGACGGTGTCGAACACTTTATGGAAGAGGCCGTCCGTGAGCTTCATGATGTTGTCTTTGGTGAAGCAGGTAATCTTCTTGCGGCCGTTACGACGCGCGTATTCGAAGGCGTAGCGCACGATCTTTTCGCAACCGGGCCGCGTGATCAGCTTGAGGCACTGCACGACCTCGTTGGTCTCTCGATGCTCAATCCCGCCGTATGTGTCCTCTTCGTTCTCACGCACGACGACGACGTCCATCCCCGGATGGCGTGTGCGTACGAAGGGATCGTAAGCCACGCAGGGACGGACATTCGCGTACAGTCCAAGGGCCTTGCGGACCGTAACGTTCAGGCTCTTGAAGCCGCCCCCCTGAGGCGTCGTGATAGGCGCCTTGAGAAAAACTTTCGTGCGGCGCAAAGAATCCCAGGCTGACGGCTCGATACCAGCGCTGAGTCCCCGCTTGTAAACACTCTCGCCGATTTCGATCTTTTCGATTGAGACGCGGGCAGCTGCCGCTAGCAGGATGCGCAGGGTCGCATCCATAATTTCGGGGCCGATACCGTCACCTTTCGCTACGGTGATAGGGGTGTTCGTGGCCATCGCTCGATCTCCTTTCTTCACATACGATTTCAAAAACCTGAAAATTATTTCGTATATTGCGCCGGGCAAGATACGAAATTGAAGTCGCGTAGTCAAGAGCGTAGGTCGTTTGTTATACTCGAAACCCTATGGCGAAGCGCAGCGACGCAGCGGTTCCTCTGAATCCGGGGTGGACGTTCATCAGTAATCACGGTCATGTGCTCCTGTGCCTCGCGGCGGAGCCGACCATGATTTTGCGGGAGGTGGCCGCGCGGGTCGGGATCACCGAGCGCGCGGTACAACGGATCGTAGCTGAGTTGGAAGCGGCGGGTTATCTGACGCGCGAGCGTCACGGACGCCGCAACAGCTATCGCATCAACTCACGACTGCATCTGCGGCATCAGGTGGAAAGTCACTGCACGGTGGGCGATCTCATCGACTTTGTGCTCGGCAAGGTACCCGCGCACGCTTCCGCATCTTCGCCAAGTGCGAACAACAGTGGGGGCAATCGAAGACCGTTGATACATGACTCGCCGCGGCAAGCTTAGCTCGCGGCGAGTCAGAGATTACACCGTCAATAAATGAGCGGTTATTGGGAATAGAGGTTGCTCAGCTTTTCGCTTCCAGCTTGTCCTGAGTTTTGGTGTCGAAGTCGCTCGCGTCGTGACGTTCGTGGAGCTGACTTGCCGGATTGCCGTAGGTGCGATTCACCATACTGCCGCGCTTCACCGCTGGTCGCTCCAATAGCGCGTCGGCCCATCGATGAACGTTCTTATAATCCTGTCCGCTGAGAAACTCGCCGGCACCGTAGAGCCATCCCTTCGCCAGCCATCCGTACCAGGGAAAGATCGCCATGTCGGCGATTGTGTAGGCGCTCCCGGCGATAAACTCGGTCTCGGACAAGCGACGATCGATTACGTCGAGCTGCCGCTTCACTTCCATCGCAAAACGATCGATCGGGTATTCGAGCTTCTCGGGAGCGTAGGCATAGAAGTGGCCGAATCCACCGCCCAGATATGGCGTGGCCCCGATCTGCCAGAACAGCCATGAAAGACACTCGGCCCGGTCCGCAGGTTCCGTAGGCGCGAAAGCCCCGAACTTTTCGGCCAGGTAGAGCAGAATCGCGCCCGACTCGAAGACTCGGATAGGCTTGGGACCGCTGCGATCGACCAGGGCTGGAATTTTGGAGTTGGGGTTCGCCGCGACGAAGCCGCTGCCGAACTGTTCGCCATTACCGATATTGATCAGCCAGGCGTCGTACTCCGCACCGCTATGCCCAAGAGCGAGCAGTTCCTCCAGCAAGATCGTAACCTTGACGCCGTTCGGGGTACCGAGCGAGTAGAGCTGTAACGGATGACGCCCTATCGGCAACTCCTTGTCGTGCGTCGGTCCTGCGATCGGCCGATTGATATTGGCGAAACGACCACCGCTCGCCTTATTCCAAGTCCAAACCTTAGGGGGGATGTAATCAGACGGCATTCTTAGATCCTCGTTTCGTCCTCACAATAAACCATCGCGATTCGCAATCAACCCCTCACGCGCTCTCCACCGTCGCTTTCGCACCTCAGCAACGATATGCTGATTGTAAGTTTTCGCCTGGCAGGATATCGGTTATTTCCTGTGTTGGTTCGAGTCCCGCCCGTCGTATCGGGCCATCCCCAACAATGCTGATTACGCGGCGTCGATTCGGTCAAGGGATCGCTGCAAGCGCAGCCATCGCTGCTCTCGATCCTTGGCGATTACCTGACGCGGCAGCCGAGATCGGCAATCGACGAGATGGGTTATCAAGTCGACACTTCGATCTCGCCATCGAGGAAACTCCGGTCAATTTTACCGGTCGTTCGGCTATCGCCACCACGGTGGATGGAACCGTGCCAGGGCCGCTCCTGCGCTGGTGCGAGGGCGACGACGTTACTATCGCGGTAACCAATCGTCTCAAAGAGCAGACATCGATCCATTGGCATGGCATCCGCCTGCCGAGTGATATGGACGGTGTTCCCGGATTGAGCTTTCCCGGCATCGATGCGGGGCAGAGGTTTACCTATCGCTTTCAGGTTCGCCAGCGCGGGACTTACTGGTATCACGCCCACAGCGAGTTTCAGGAGCAGACCGGGCTCTACGGGCCGATCATCATCGATCCCGCAGGCAAGGAGCCGGCTGAATTCGATCGCGATTACGTGATCATGCTTGCGGATTGGTCCGACGAAGATCCGGCCACGATTTACCGCAACCTCAAGCAAGACAGCAGCTACTACAACCACCATCAGCGCACGCTCGGCAGCTTCGTCTCCGATGTTCGAAAGCAAGGACTATCCGCGACGCTCTCCGATCGTCTGATGTGGGGCGCGATGAACATGAGCCCGACGGATCTTTCTGACGTCAACGCCGCGACCTACACCTATCTACTCAACGGTGTCGCGCCGGCGACGAACTGGACCGCGCTTTTTCGCAAGAACGAACGTATCCGTCTCCGCTTTATCAATGCGTCCTCAATGACGATCTTCGATGTGCGAATCCCCGGCTTGCTGATGAAAGTAGTGCAGGCCGACGGGAACGACGTAGAGCCCGTCGAGGTCGATGAGTTCCGCATCTCCGTTGCCGAAACCTACGACGTAATCGTCGAGCCGCACGAGGAGCTTCCCTACACCATCTTCACTCAATCGCTCGATCGCACCGGCTATGCGCGCGGCACCCTGGCGCCCCATCCCGGAATGAGCGCAGCGATCCCTCCGATGGACCCACGGCCGGAGCTAACCATGGTCGATATGGGGATGGGCGATATGTCCGAGAACAAAGCTATGTCGGGCATGAAGATGCCGAGCGTGTCGAAAAAAGGGGCTGGCACTCCGGCGGCAACCGGCAATACTTCCGCGAGCGCGATGGACATGAGCGGCATGTCGGATGAGGAAATGAAAAACATGCCGGGCATGACGATGGCCACGATGACTCCGGCCGCATCTCCAACTCCGTCTGCTTTTCGCGCGGCTGGCGGCGAGCCAATTGGCCAGCCGGGCCCCGATGTGATTCCGCTAGGGCCGCCGTCGAAAGCTATCGCGGTTAGCTCGCCAACGACACACGATGTAACCGCCCTTTCGCTCGGACCCGAGGTCGACAATATCGCGACGATGCCCACTGAGCGGCTCAATGACCCCGGTATTGGACTCAACGGCAACGGACGTCGCGTGCTGACATACGCCGACTTGAAGGCTCGTTATCGCTCGACTGACCTGCGCACCCCGAGTCGAACGATCGAACTGCATATGACCGGCAACATGGAGCGATTCATCTGGGGCTTCGACGGCAAGAAACTCGGCGAAGCCGCGCCCATAAGACTCCGGCTCGGCGAGCGGGTGCGTTTCGTCCTAATCAACGACACGATGATGAACCATCCTATCCACCTGCACGGTTTCTGGAGCGAGCTTGAGAATGGCTTCGACGAGTTTCGGCCCTACAAACACACGATCAACGTCAAACCCGGCGAGCGGCTCAGCTTTCTCGTGACTGCCGACGCGCCGGGACCTTGGGCCTTTCACTGCCATCTGCTCTATCACATGGAGGGAGGCATGTTCCGCACTGTATCGTTTCATGATCTCGCGCGAGGCAATCTCGATTTATCGGCTTCTGCTAACTTTTACCGGTATTACATTATTCTTTTTGATTATGTTAGCTACCCTCAGCGTCGATGCGCTCGCGCAGTCGAATGGAGCACACGATCATGCGATGGATTCCGAGTCGATGATGATGGATGAGCCCATCATCGGGCACGTCATCTTCGATCAACTCGAGGGCCGCGCCAACGGCACTGACAACGCCTTCCGATGGGATGGCGAGGGTTGGTTGGGCGCCGACATGAATAAGCTTTGGGTCAAATCCGAAGGTGTCGTCGAAGGAGGTGTCGCTTCCGACGGCATTACCGAAGCGCTCTACGATCGTCCCATTCCTTATCTGCGTTATTTCGATTTACAGGCAGGGCTGCGGTATGACCTCGACTCCGGCCCGGGACTGGCTTGGGGAGCTATCGGTATCGAGGGCCTGGCCCCTTATTTCTTTCATTTCGCTCCAACTTTTTATTTCAGCGATCGCGGACGTTTCGCCGGTCGAATGGTCGGATCGTACGACATTTTGCTAACGCAGCGGCTGATCCTGCAGCCGCAAGTTGAAATGAATTTCTACAATAAGACAATCGATCGACGCGGCGTTGGTTCCGGGCTGTCACAACTCGATACTGCTCTTCGTATCCGCTATGAAATCACGCGCAAATTCGCGCCCTACATCGGTTTCACCTACACCGGCAGCTATGGGAAGACGGCTGATTTTGTTCGCGGCGAGGGCGGAGATGCTTACGATCCGCGCTTCGTCTTCGGCCTTCGCCTCTGGTACTGACTGTCTTATGGTGATCGTCAGCTTGGGTTTACTGCTCGCACGATCCAAGTCGCAGCGCGGAGCGAAACTCCTTCTGAACTAACATGACGAGATAGCGCACTCGCGATCGCGTCGTGGACGCGGACACGCGTCGCATCGTTTGCCCCTCCGACCGCTCGCGCTGCCGGACCAGCATTGATCATAAACTCCGCGGTCGAAGCGGGATCGACGCCAAGAACAACGTCGCAGTCGATGGCCTCGCACGCGGCATCCGCAAAACCCGAGTTTACGAGAATCGCACGGATGCGCGCTTCATCGGCAAGCGAGAAGGGACCGGGCTCAGTTGCCGGTGTCGGTGATTCCGGCGCAACCACGGTCCAAGTGGCGGTCATCGGAACACGCCACCAGGCATTCTGCTCGCGCTGCCGAAAGCATACAAAAGTCACACGCCCACCGGGCCGCAGGGCGCGACGCAGGTTGCTGAATGCTGCAACCGGGTCGGCAAAGAACATCACGCCGAAGCGGGAAAAGATCAAATCCGCCGTGCCATCGAAGGGATACGTCGAGGCGTCTGCCTCAACCAGCGCGAGGTTACTGAGAGCGGACTCCTGTGCCCGCTGACGCGCCCGATCCAGCATCGGAGCCGACACATCGATCCCGAGGACTGAGCCGGACGGACCAACCCTTCTCGCAAGCTCGAGAGCGGTCGCGCCGCATCCGCAGCCGATATCCACGATATGCTCGCCCGCCTTCACGCCAGCGCACTCCAACGCGATCTCGCTAATCGGCCTCCAGATGCGATCCATGGCCTCCTGATAGGCCACCCAGCGTTTGCCGAGAGCACCGCTCCAGAGCTCTATCTGCTGTCGGTTCGCTTCGCTCATCGATGACGGGAATGCTATCAGAGAAGAGTCAGTTGGAGAGAACTATGGGTGCAGTTTGGATTAAGTGTCCGGCATGCGGGCTCGAGGTCGTTTCGGGCGAGCAGCCTTTTATTTGCGTCGAGGTACGGGATCGCACCTGCGTCACGATCGGGATCGGGAGCATGAACGAAAGCCTGTCGGAGGTGATCCACGTCGTTCACGAACAATGCTACCCCCAGTTCGAGGAACTCGTCGCTACCGGCGTCTACGCCTCACCAAGTTCGAACTGATCGAGAGGAAAAGCAGACAGGTATCCCGCTTCGCGTTGATTCTTCCACTCCGCGCCGCTCGGAAAGACAAACAGGAGCGGAGCCGGAAATTCACGATACCCTTCCACTATGGCCTAAACTGGATCGCCCGGGGCACCAGAAATGCGGGCTGCGATACGATCCGATAAGCGTTCACGATCCACTCACAAATGTAGTGGCGCGTATCGCGCGGATCGATCATCTCTTCGATTTGAAACTTGTTGAGCGGCCCGAGCGGCCCGCGAGCGCTCTCGATCCGTGCGTTGATTTCGGCGCGTAGTGCTGCCGGATCGGCGGCCTCGGCGAGCTGCCGCTTGTAGGCTGCCTCGATACCACCCTCAGGCGGAATACCGCCGACATCGGCGGCAGGCCATACGACGCGCGCGCTGGCGCCGGCGCGAGGTGTCGCAAAGTTGTTGCCCGCCACGCCGAAGCTGCGACGCATCAGCACAGTGAAAATCGGCACGGAAACCTGTGCGTAGGCGATCATCCACTCCGCGCCCTTGCGAATCGTACCCGCGATTTCGTGCTCCAAGCCTACGGCAAAGCCGGGATTGTCGATGAGGTTCAGCACCGGGATATGAAAGAGATCACACAGGTCGAGATGGCGTCGGAGCTTGTCGCATCCATCGGCAGTCATTGCGCCGCCATTGATGTGACGGCAATCGGACGCGACGATACCGATCGGATAGCCGTTGAAACGAGCGAACCCGACGATCTGATCCGTGCCCCATAGCGACCCGATCTCAAAGAATGAGCCGCGATCGGCCATCAGGCGAATCGCGCGCCGCATGTCGAAGGTCCCCGTGCGCTTTCGCGGTATAAGCGTGAACAACTCTTCGTCACGCCGATCCGGGGGATCAGACGAATCAGGCGGCAGCACCGGCGGCGCTTCGTACACACTCGGCGGCAGATAAGAGAGGAATTGCTTGGTCATCGCGGTGGCTTCCTCTTCGGTCTCTGCGAGATTATCGACTGAACCGTTGCGGCAATGGACCTGCCATCCGCCGAGCTCCTCCTTCGTGATTTCGTAGCCCATCGCATGGCTGACAACCGGCGGACCAGCGACGAAGAGCTGGCTAATCTCCCGGACCATCACGGCGAAATGGCCAAGCACGGCCTTCGCCGCACCGATACCGACGACGCTGCCGAGCAAGAGATTCACGACTGGAACCTTGGTCAGCTGATCCGTGTAGGTCGTGCTGCCAAGATGAGGCACCAGGAACGAACCGCCCTCCCCCGAGACGCGCGGCCGCCCCGCCTGGATAGTCCCCGAGCTTTCCTGCGCAGTGCTCTCGCCCTCCTTCTGCTGCTTCGGCACCATCGCGGCGACGCTGCCGCCACCGGACGAGCCGTCGAGCAGACGAATCGATGGACAGCGCATATCGATCGAGAGTTGGTCCAGATAGAAAGCTTTGGCCGCGATCGAGCCGTCAGCATGCCCGCCGCGGGAGGTGAAGTCGTCGGCGCATACGATAGCGAGTCGGTTCGCGATTTTGCCCCATCCTCCGACATGATTCGCGGGCGTGAAGCCGGAGATTCGGCCGTTGTCATCGTAATCGGTAAAGCCGGCGAGGCTTCCAACTTCGCGAAAGCTCCCCGGGTCGAGTAGCAAATCGATCCGTTCGCGACAGGTCAGCTTGCCGCGTTTGCGCTGACGCACTACGCCGGGATCGGCCGAATCGGGCGCGAAACGTTTGTGCGCGATCGCCTGCAGCGCGGCAACATCGGCAAGCATCGGCGCCCACGTGTCTTCACCGTACTGACGCGCTGTACCGGCGCCATTCAGAAGCTGCGACGGAGCGATCGTTGCGACGATCTGGCCCGCAGCGACAATCGCGCTAATCTCGGTCGGGCGAATCCCGGTGACGACACCGGCGCAGGGAGCCGTGATCACGCTCTCCATCTTCATCGCGCTGATAACCATCAGCGTGGCTCCCGCTTCAACCGTCGCGCCGACCTCGACCGGCAATTCGATCAGCGCACCCGCCATCGGACTCGCAACGCCCTCCTCTCCTTGCGGTACGGTCAGCCCGCTGTTGCCGGCTTGGGCGCTCGCCAGCGCCTGCATCGTCTTGCCGCCGCGCAGCGTGGCCGCCTGCTGTTCGAGCAGGGCAAGCGAACCGGAAGCGGAAGCTATCGCAGTCGAAGGATTGGCAATATCCGGATGCTCACCCATGAAGGTCGTACGCGCATCGCCGGCGCGGAACGTCGGATGCGACAGTATCGCGCGCAGTTGGCGCTGATTCGTCGGGATGCCGGCAATATGAAATTCGTCGAGCGCGCGTAGCGTCCGATCAACCGCGGATACAAATGATTGCGTCGAATTTGATTCGCCGATCAGCTTGGCAAACATCGGATCGAATTGCGGCGCCGGCGCATAGCCGAGGTAGCCGCAGGAATCGACGCGGATTCCGGGACCCGTCGGTTCTTTGTAGCCGGTCAGAGTACCTGCTCCGCCTGCGACAATCCGCACCTGAATCGCATAGCCGGGCGGCGCGATGATCGCTTTTTGATCAGCGAGACCCAGGGCCTTCAGCGTCTCGCCGGCGGCGATTCGGAACTGTGCCTCGACTAGATCGAAGCGCATTGCTTGCTCGGTGATCGTGTGCTCGACCTGAATCCGCGGATTGCACTCGATAAAGAAAAACTCACCGGACTCCGGAACGACCAGAAACTCGACGGTGCCCGCGTTGACGTAGTTGGCCGCGCGCGCGAGTTGGAGCGCGGCGTCGAGCACACGTTGTCGCAGCTTCTGATCGAGGCCCGGCGCGGGCGCAATCTCAACCATCTTCTGATTGCGCAACTGTACGGAACAATCGCGCTCGTACAGATGAACGATTCCGCCATGGGTATCGGCGAGAATCTGCACTTCGATATGACGTGGTCGCGCCACCAGCTTCTCGACGTAAACCGAGCCGTCGCCAAAAGCAGCCTGCGCCTCGCTCTGACAGCGCGCGAAGGCCGAAGCGACTTCGGCGGCACTTGCGACGGCGCGCATCCCGCGACCTCCACCGCCAGCCGCAGCTTTGAGCATCACGGGGTAGCCGATCTTGGCGGCAACCTTTTCCGCTTCGGCCGCGCTCTCGACAGCCTGCGGACTGCCGGGGATAATCGGGATTCCGAGCGACTCCGCGAGCGCACGAGCCTTCGTCTTATCGCCAAAGAGGGCAAGGGTCTCGGGCTTGGGGCCTACAAAGGTGATGCTCTCTTCCGTGCAGCGCGCGGCGAAGTTGGCATTCTCTGAGAGGAAGCCATAACCCGGATGGATACAATCGGCGTGGCTGGCCTTGGCTGCCGCGATCATCGCCTCGATATCGAGGTAGGCGCGCACCGGGTCAATAGAGGAGCCTGCGGCGCCTTCGATAACCCGCGATTCGTTGGTGACGCGCGTATGGAGCCCGAGCGCATCCGCCGGATGGTGCACGCTGACGGATTCCATCCCGAGTCCGGCGGCGGCCCGCGCGATCCGAATGGCGATCTCACCGCGGTTGGCAATCAATACGCGCTTCAACAAAGGTCGGTCCCTCCAACGCCGTCGTTCCAGATGATCGGCGAAAGGATTTGTAGCTTGCTTCCCTCGAACCCATCAAGGAAGCTGGCTATAATTTGGCGTGTTATTCGCTTGTTGGCGAAGGAGTGAAAATTAGTGAACGTAGCTGAGCAGCTGCTGGCAGACTTTTCGACGGACATCCTGTCCCGCCTACAATCGGGCAATTTTGAGTGGCAACACGTTAAAGGAACTCCGAAGTTCGACTACCCTATTGATTACTCGGTCGCGGTTACTCGTATCGATCCAGCTCTCAATCAGATCGAATTTCTCTCGGTATGGGCACCGAACGCCTACTGCCACTTCCATCGGCATCTCGGGCGCACGGCCTCAACCGTGCTGAAGGGCGAGCATCATATCGTCGATACCACCGAGACCCAGACGCTCCATAAGACACGCCGCCCCGGCTTCCGCGGGCAAAGCCCGGCAGGCGAGATGCATATGGAATATGGTGGAGCAGAGGGCACAACGGTGCTTTTCGTCTGCGAGGCCGTCGACGGGAAGCTGTTCGATGTCCTTACCCGGGACGGACGAGTCATCGCTACCGCGACGATTGAGGATTTCGTCTCTGGTCGCCTGCGCTAAAGTTTCCCGTATCTGATCTTTTTTGCCCCGATCGTTCCGGCCAAATTTGGCGGAGCTATCGGGGCGAAACTTTTTTGCGACTCGATGGAATGATCCTTATGAACTGAACAGCTTTGAGGGTCTCACGTCTAAGAAGGTTGAGACCTCGCTGCGGGCAGAGACGGAGAAGATTCATGGCGCCCCGGAAGAAAGTATACGGAAATACGATACTTCGCCTTTATTTCGGCCTGATGGCAGCACTGATCGCTTCGATGACCGCAGGCTACAACGCGATCGCCGCGACTCAGCCGGATGGATCGAAGCAGATTGCCGTGCTTGCCGGCGGATGCTTCTGGGGTGTCGATGCGGTCTTCAAGCACGTGAAGGGTGTCTCGCAAGTCGTGTCGGGATACTCGGGCGGCGATGCTAAAACTGCCGACTACGAAACCGTCAGTTCAGGCGAGACGGGGCATGCAGAGTCGGTGGAAATTACGTTCGATCCGAACCAGGTGAGCTACCAACAGTTGCTCGAAGTTTTCTTCAAGGTGGCGCACGACCCGACCGAGCTGAATCGACAGGGACCTGACACGGGAACGCAGTATCGATCGGTAATTTTCTATGCGAACGATCAGCAGAAGGCGATCGCCGAGGCTTATATCGCGGATCTCACCCGCAAGAAGGCCTATTCCGATCCGATCGTGACGCAGGTCGTGCCGCTGAAGCAGTTCTATCCGGCCGAGGGCTATCATCAGAACTACCTCGAACTGCATCCCGATAACCCCTATATCGTCTACAATGACCTGCCCAAGCTGGAAGCGCTGAAGACGCAGTTCCCGAATCTCTACAAACCTTAATTGGCGCGACTCCGGCGGATGGAAGCCGAGGTTTGCAGTCGCAAACCCTGCTCGGTTATGTTCGCGCTCATCACTCGAATACAAGCGATTCCAGGAGGAACCGATGCCTCTACCTCGATTGGCGCGCTATCCGGCGATTGGCGGAGTTATCTCTTTCGATAAGCTCCCGGCAGGAACCAACCACGAAGTGATCCGTGTCCAGGCGGCCGATCGCGGTGAATCGAAAGGGGGGCTCTATACCAAGGGCGGCGAGCGCACCGTCGTATGCCTGATGCATCCGCGGGCCGATATGAGCCGCCATTACCTGACGCCCTTTCTGGTGGAAGCGGGTTACGCGGTGTTTGGGCAGGAATCGCGATGGCCGGGGAATGACGTCGCATGCATCCATGAGATGGTCCTGGCGGATATTGCCGCAGGACTATCGATTCTGAAGAATCGCGGCTTCCAGAAGATCGTCTTTATCGGCAACAGCGGGGGCGGGTCGCTCTACACATTCTATCAGGCCCAAGCGATTCTCAATCCGCCGGCGCGACTCAAAGATACGGCGGCCGGCGACCCGTATGACCTCAATCGCGTCGAGATGCCGCCCGCTGACGGACTAATCATCCTGGCGGCCCATCTCGGTGAAGGGAAAGTTCTCGAGAAAGCGATGGATCCGTCCGTCGCTGATGAGGACGATCCGCTTTCCTGCGATCCGACGCTCGATATGTACAACACCGCCAACGGCTTTCGTGAGCCGCCTGAGCCGAGCAAGTATAGTAACGAGTTTCTGACGCGTTACCGTGCCGCTCAAACGGCACGCGTCGCCCGTCTCGACGCGGTCGCACGACGCCATATCGAAGACCAGCGCCACTTTCAGGAACTGACGAGGAAACCCGAATTTGACTCACTACCATTCGAGCGGCGAAGCTTTATTGGCCGACGGGCGTTGCTGGGCGCGTATATGGTGATTCACCGCACAGAGGCGAACCCGGCTTTCACTGACCCCTCGATTTCGCCGTCATCGCGCAGTTACGGGTCGATCTTTTCACCCCGTCCCGACCTGTTCAATTACTGCGAAGCGGGTTTCTCCAAATATATGACGCCGCGCGGATGGCTCAGTACATGGTCTGGTTTGTCATCGCGCGCCTCAGTGCTCGACAATATTCCCACGATCAAGAATCCGACGTTGGTCGTAAACTACACCGGCGATCATTCGATCTATCCAACTGATTCGGAAGCGATCCTCAGTCATTCGGGCGCATCCGATAAAACGATCGCTAGCGTAGATGCTGATCATTTCGGGTTCCCGCTCGACTCGAAGCCTAATCGAGGCGGCCGCGAAGAGGCCGGAAGAGTGATCACGGAATGGCTACGCGAACGTTTTCCAGCACGCTGAAGCCCGCTTCGGGAGGATAATCGCATGAGCGACAATCAGCAGGCGCGCACGCTGATCGACGAAATCGCAGAGTACACTCTTCAGATCGGGCGTGAGATCAGCTGGTTCTGCGATCCGCTAACCCCGGGTCGCGGACGCCACTATCTATTACAGCACATACTGCGTAATCGCTTACTCAGCGCGGTCCTGCGGCCCGCCTGGATGAGTCGCTGTCCCGATATGGAAGTCGTGCGCCATACAATCGGCCAGATCCGCCAGGAACTGGTGATGGATGACAAAATTCATACCGGTCATACCGCAATTCTGTGGCAGATGGGCCGAAATATCGGGCTCACCGACTCGGAGATGGACGCAGTCGTAGCCGAGCCGTTGGTCGATGCCGCCTTCAATATCTGGGAGAACATCTGTCGCACGCGCCATTGGATCGCCGGATGGCTCACGACGTCGGCCGACGAATTCATTCTGAGCACGATGCCGCAGAATAATTTCCGTCCCGAGGCATGGCAGCGGACCTTCGGTCTCAACGAGGAGCAAGTGTTCTTTTTTCGTTACCACCTCAAGGCAGACGAGGATCATGCCGGACAGGAGGTCTGGGGACCGATTCTGCGACACGTCCGAAGTGCAGCTGACCGCGAAGAAATTATGAGCGGATTAGTCTCGACACTGATTGGCGAGAAGCTCTTCTATCAAGGCATCTGCGAAGCGGGCGATGCCTGGGATCGCGCAAAAGCAGTAGCCTAGCGCTTGCGACGCGCTTCCATCTCCTCGAGCGTGCGCGGCCAATCCTCGTGCAGCAATCGCGAGATCGCACGATCGGCGAGTAAGCGACCACCGGTCTGGCACACGGCACAATAGTTGGTCTCGTTGGCAGCGTGGCGGATCCGCTGGACCTTCGCACCACATCGCGGGCATGGTTCACCATAGCGCCCATGTACCGCCATCTCGGGACGAAACGCCGTCACCTTTTCAGGGAAACGACCATCGGCGTCGACCCGCAGCCGCTCGATCCATTCGATCAGCGAGCTTCGTGTCGCTTCGTAAAGACGCACGCTCTCCTCTGGGGTCAGTCGTGAGGTCATCGCGATTGGCGATAGCTGCGCCCTATGCAAAATCTCGTCGGAGTAGGCATTGCCGATTCCACTGAAGATATGCGGATCGGTCAGGGCGCGTTTGAGCGTATGGTTCTCCGCTCGCAGCCCTGTATCGAAGCTCTTAAAATCGCACTCCAGCGGCTCGATCCCACCCTCATCCAGCGAACGCAGCGCTGCTTCATCTGCCAGTACATGGAGAGCCGCGCGCCGCTGCGTCCCGGCTTCGGTCAGCCAAAGCCATCCGTTACTGAACTGGAAGATCGCGAGAACATTGCGACCGCCCTTCTTTGGCTGCGCGGTATCCCAGTGGAGCCGGCCGGCGATCATAAGATGAAACACGAGCCAGAGATTGTTCGCGAAACCGATCGCGATACGCTTCCCGACCCGGCGAATCCTTCGCACGGTCTGATCGGTAACGGCGCTCATCGGAGGTTCCGCCGTCCGCAGCAGGAAAGGTGACCGCAACGCGATCCCGAGCAGTTGCTGACCGATAAGGCGCGCGCTCAGGGCCTCAACATAAACAGTAACGTCGGGAAGTTCCGGCATGATAGTTTCGCCGCGCCAACCGCGTGATGACCCAACCTATGGTAGATTATCGGCCAATGCGCAACGTGAGGAGGGAAAGGGCGTGAATTACTTTCTCGCCAAAACCGACCCCGAAACCTATTCGATCGAAGATCTGATCCGCGATCACAAGACCGCTTGGGACGGTGTCACCAATGCTCAGGCAGTTAAGGTGATTCGCAGTATGCGTCCCGGCGATCGCATCTTCATTTACCATAGCGGGGGCTTATCGAGCATCGTTGGTCTTGCCGATGTACGCTCGGAGCCACGCGACGATCCCAAGAACGCCAAATCAGCGGTAGTCGATGTCGAGTTCGCTGGACGGATCGAACCGGCAATGCCGCTAACCGAAATCAAGCAATCGAAACTGTTCGACGATTGGGCCCTGGTGCGCCAAGGGCGCCTCTCGACCATGGCGGCGCCCGAAAAGTTCGTCGTTTGGATGCGTAAGCGTTATCCGCACGCAAAAATCTAGCTGGCCGGGATGAATTATCGTGGCTAAGCTCTTGAAGCGATGGCGCGCAAACGAGCCGTGGCCGGCGATTCCGGCTTCACGATTCTGGTCGTCGATGATCAGGAGGAGACCCTGATCTCGAGCGAACTGCTACTCAAGCGCGAAGGCCATAAAGTGTTACTTGCGCCTAATGGCGACGAGGCCTTGGCGCTCCATCGTCGCGAAGTGATCGACCTGATGCTGGTCGACTACTTTATGCCGCGGATGACCGGCGAGGATCTGGTGCGGGAGATCCGCAAGCGCGATGAGCACATCCAGATCATCCTGCTGACGGGATACTCCGGCGAGCTGCCACCGCGCGAGATGCTCAAGCTGCTCGATATTCAGGGCTATCACGACAAGTCCGACGGTCCGGATCGCCTGTTGCTCTGGGTCGATGTAGCTCTGAAGGCTGCCAGCCAACTGCGGCATATCCGCGAGCATGAGCGCCAGTTGCTCGAATCGCGCACGGAGCTGCGCCGCCTGGTCCGATCGCCTTTTCACGATCCAGGAAGAGGAGCGTGAGCGTATCAGCCGAGAGCTTCACGACCAGCTCGGGCAGTTGCTGACCGCGATCGGTCTGGATGTCGACTGGGTCATTCCTCGAGCACCATTCGACGAAAGCCGAAAGCGCCTAACGGAAGCGGCCGGACTTGTCCGGCAGGCTATCAAAGAGACTCGCGAGCTATGTGCGTCGCTGAGGACGGGGGCGCGCGATGGCGAGGGATTGATCGAAGCGATTCATGCCTATGCGATGGAATTCGCCAAGCGCACCGGCCTCGCACTGGATTTTCGCAATGAATTGCCGGAGCGGCTGAACCTCGCGCAGGAACTCTCGCGCAACGTCTATCGAATCGCGCAAGAAGCCTTGAGCAATATCGCTCGTCACGCCGCCGCCAAACATATCGAGATTACTTTCGCTCGAACCGAGCAGGGCTTCGCTATGATCGTCACTGATGACGGTCGCGGCTTCGATCCGCCGTCCGTCTCGGATCCTCATGAGGTCGGATTGGTGGGGATGCGCGAACGTGCACTCTTGATCGGTGCGAATCTCGGTATTCAGTCGCAAGTAGGCAACGGCACGTCTATACATCTGCAAGTTCCCACTAGTGGCTGAACGACGGCCTTGCCTTAGCGCAAACTAAGACTGAAAATATTGTCGATTCGGGGATCGAATTCCTCAACCAATAGTCATGGCTCCTGCCTCAACCACCACCAAAGTGCTACTCGCCGATGATCACGTACTGGTGCGTGAAGGTGTCCGGCGTCTGCTCGAGGATACCGGTGAGATTCGCGTGGTGGGCGAAGCTGGGGATGGGCACGAGGCGTTGCGGCTCGCGCAGAAACTCGATCCTGAGGTTGCGATTGTCGATCTCTCGATGCCCGGTCTCGATGGAATCGAACTCACCCGCGCGTTCACCCAGGAAATGCCCAAGGTCAAAGTAATTGTCCTGACGATGCACGCGAATCAGGAATATGCGGTGCGGGTCCTGCAGGCGGGTGCGCGAGGCTTTATCGGCAAGGGTACCGACGGCAACGAACTGACGGCCGCGGTCCTTAAGGTGGCGCGTGGCGGAACTTATCTCCCGCCCGATCTGCTGGATTCATTGCCGGAGCGCTTCGCGAGTAACAAGGGCGTGGAAGATCCTGTCGCGGCACTTTCCGATCGCGAATTACAGGTATTGAAGATGCTCGCTGAAGGGCGCACCGGCAAACAGATTGGCCAGAGTCTGCATCTAAGTGTGAAGACCGTAGATACCTACCGCGCCCGTCTCCTGTCCAAGCTCGGGCTTGAGACTACCGCCGATCTCATTCGCTTTGCGCTACGTCATAAGGTTATCGAAAACGCCTGGTAGGTCATGGTTTGTCGGTAACCTACCGACGTTCATTTCAGAAAATTCCTGACAAAGCTTGAGGCTGACACCTGTGTTAATTTAAGGGGCGATGCAGACGGCAAAACTCATCCAGATGATTCTGACAGGATTGCTGGCGATACTCGCCTCTGCCGTCATGTCACCACGCGTCGCGGATGCGGGATGCGGATGCAACAAGCCTCCGCCACTACCGGCGACCGTTATTCCATCAGTCGCCTACCCAGGGATGCAGATAACGCTTTACGATCCGTCTCTTACGTCGGGGCAAAAATGGACCGTCACTTTCAATAATGGTAGCCAGTCGGTTCCGGTAAACGGAAAAATTCTGTACCGACGCGATATCACCGACTCAAGCGGTAGAACACGCGATTACCAGTTAACGATCGCGGTTCCCAACATTGCCTCGGGTCCGACGAAAATCACGGCCGTGAGTGGCTCAAACACTATCAACGTACCCAATACAGGGTTCGTTGTGATGGGAAAGCCGCAGATCGTCCATCAGCAGAACTCTGAATTTGAAGAAGTTAGTTATTCAACAGGTGTCGGTGCTGACGGAACGCTCTACGTGGCGGTGGGCGGTCTCGACAAGGTTTGCGACCCGATCGACTTCACGTCGTCGTTTGCAAATATCCCGTTGTCCTTCGGTGACGGGGATGTGCTGATTTATAATTGGCAGGGCTACTTTATTGACGCGCTCACACCTGCCAGCCACAACCACTTCTCGATAACTCCCGCAACGAGTCCTTCGAGTAGCGATATACTCTACTATGGTCGCCATTCGTTCCAGACGTATTGCAAGCAGCATCGTCCCGGCGGTATCAAGCAAGTCGACCCGCGCGACAAGAATTGGCATCGCGATGGCACCCCGCACGTCGATTACTCGGCTGTGATTTTTGCAATCAAAGGCGTGAGCGGCGGGACAGCAATGCCTGCCGGGCCCGTGGTGCCCACCCCGTCAATGAACTTGGCGACCGAGCTTCCTAACGACGGCGAAGGCCAGGATTGGGAAAAAGAACCCTCAGAGCCTGAAGACTAACCGACCAATGCGAGCCGCGGCGGCACGCAACATCGCATTCGATATCGCGCTCCTCATTCTAGGAGGTCTGCTCTACACTCTGTCCTTCCCCCCTTACGGCTTCACGAGCACCGGTTGGATCGCGCTCGCGCCGCTCTATTTCGTCCTGCAGCGAAAGAACTTTATCGGTGGGTTTCTCTGCGGCCTGCTCTTCGGTATCGCGATCTGTTGTGGTGTCGCCGGATGGCTCTACCCCGCGATTTCATCTTTCTTCGGAACTCAATCCAGCCTCGGCCTGCTTCTCACGGCTGCGTGCTTTGCCCTTTACGTCGGTCTCTACACTGGAATTGCCTCCGGTCTGACTGCACTCCTGATCCGGTCCTGCAATGCCTTGATAGGGTGCCTCGCGGCTGCCGCGCTCTGGATCGTCGCTGAATACGCGCGCTCGACCTTCTTCTCTGGCTTCTCATGGGGTTTGCTCGGATACAGCCAAGCCGCTCATCTACCCCCTATCCAGATCGCGGATCTGACAGGGATTTACGGTGTTTCGTTCCTGCTCGCGCTCACGGGATTTGCGACCGCCGCAATCGTTCGCTGGCTGCGGTCAAGCTACAGTTCCAATGAAGCGCCCTCCCCCTGGTACGAACTGGGATGCGCTTTGACCTCTGTTGTGCTCATTCTGGCCTATGGCGCTGTCCGACTAGGCGACTATGCGACGGACGGATCGGCTCATCGCGTACGGGTCGCTCTCGTGCGCCATGACGTTCCCGCATCCGAACGTTGGGAACGTGCTTTCTATGCCCAGGCTTTTCTCCGCTATATCGGAGCGAGCGAAAGCAATATCGCACCGAATGCAGTCGACCTTATCGTATGGCCGGAATTCGCGAGCGGCTTCTACCTCGATCGCGACCCCACGATGCGACTTCCGCTCACTCGGCTGCTTCATCGCACCGAAGCATCTCTGTTGGTGGGAGGACCACGCCTCGACGAGTCCAATCACCTGATTCAGATCTACAATTCGGCCTACCTTTTCGGACCAGAAGGAGAACTGCTCGATACCTACGATAAGATTCGCCTGTTGCCGTTCGCCGAGACTCGATCCACTGCCTTCCCGCCAAGTTTCGTACAGAAGGGCGATTACGATAATCAGTTCACCCCGGGTTCGCGCCGAACGATCTTTACCCTGCCGAGGGGCGAGCGCTTTGGGGTGATGATCTGTTTCGAAGCGACCTATCCGGAATTTGCCCGTACCCTCACCGCTAATGGCGCTGAATTTCTCGTTAACTTGTCCAATGACGTATGGCTGAGCGGTGCCGGTGGTAGCGCAGCCGCGGAGCAACATCTCGCGATGGCCGCCGTCCGAGCCGTCGAAAATCGCCGGTCTCTCGCCCGCGCCACGATGGCCGGGATCAACGGTTTCGTCGATCCCACCGGCCGCATCTATGCCCTCTCACGGGCGCCCGAGGGGGTCAATATTGCTCCGGTAACCACCAACACCGAACTGACCGTGTATACCCGCTACGGTGATTGGTTCGTTGCCCTATGTGCTGCGTTTTCAATAGGTTGTCTCATACAGGGCTTCAGCCGGCGAAGCTAAGTGACTTATGAGCGCAGCGCCTCATCGATTCGTAGCCGCAACCCTTGCGCTCTTGGCGATTGCGCTCGCAGCGATCTGTTCGATTAACAGTCTCCATTGGATTGGATCGGTCTTCCCTGGATTCTTCGTCATGGAGAATCGGGTGATCGCATCGGTCAGCTTGCCGGGATGGCCGGCTTCATCGCACGACGTGTTTCAATCGGCGATAACCTCCGTCGATGGCCTCCAAGTCACCGACGGTAAGCAGGTCTACGCACTAGTCGCGGAACACCCCGCTGGTTTTGAACAGACCTACACCTTGGTCCGCGATGGCCGCGCCTCGATTCTCAAGACGCGATCACTACCCTTTACCTTCAAGGATTATCTGCTGGTCTTTGCACCCTACCTCGCGTCGGGTCTATCGCTGGCGCTAATCGGTATCGTCGTCTGGTACACCAAACCGGCGACGCCTGCGAGTCTCGCGCTTTTGTTGGGTGGCATTGGAGGCGGCGTCTTCGCGATTACCGCCTCAGACCTCTACTCACCGTACTGGTTTTTTCGCCTGCACGTCGCGGCCGAAGCGTTCTATCCCGCCGCGCTGCTAATCCATCTGGCGCTGGTCTTTCCGGTTGATCGCCTGCGCGGGAAAAGCTGGCGCACGGGGGCGATCATCGCCCCGTACACGATTGCCTGCGGGCTCATCGCAACCTACGAACTTTTTCTGTTTCATCCGGCGGTCTATTCCCGCGTGCACAATCTCTGCATGGATGCGACCGGAATCGGCGGCGCCTTACTGCTCGGCGCAGTCGCCTGGGATTACTTCACCAGTCGATCAGAGTTGGTCCGCCAGCGCGTCCGCGTCTTGCTGCTCGGCTTCCTGTGCGGCTTCGCCTTCCCGGGCGCCCTGATGTTCTACTCCGGCGTGACGGGTGGCGAGACCGCAGTTAACTATGCCGGATTCACGGTCATCCTGTTCCCGCTGAGTATCGGGTACGCGATCGTCCAACACGACCTCTTCGAGATCGATGCATTTATCAAGCGATCGGTTTGCTACCTTACGATCACGGCCGCGCTCGCTGCCGCTTACGCCATTTTCCTGCTGTTAACCGACTGGAGCCTCAGTTTCTCATCGCTCGCCCATAGCCGGCTTTTCCCCTTCATCTTCACAATTGTAGTAGCTTTTCTCCTGAATCCTGTACGCGATGGGCTTCAGCACACCGTCGATCGCGTATTCTTTCGGATTCGCTACAACCCCAAGCAGATGCTCGAGCGATCGAGCGCCGCGCTCGCCGCGACCTTGGAGCTCGACGCAATCGCTGCCTTGATATGGGAAATAATTGAGTCTTCCGTTGGCGTCCGCGTCGGTGGTTTATTCGTGCGCGCGTCCGACGACTATAACTACGCCCGAATCTATCCTGCTTCCGGCCATCAGACGCTTGCGGAAAGTGATCCTCTGCTTTTGGCCCTACACTCCAGTCGAGGCGAAGTGCTATCGCGCTATGACAGCGAAGATTCTACGGTCGATCCGATCGACGCGGGGTTCGAACGGCTGGAGGCTGAAATCCTTGTCCCAATGGTGATCAAAGAGGACCTTATCGGTTTCATCGCGCTGGGCCGTAAAGAATCGGGGAAATTCTTTTCCCACGACGACATCAGCTTTCTCGGTGCGCTTGCCAATCAGAGTGCGCTCTCTATCGCAAACGCATTGGCCTACCGCGAAATCCGCACACTCAACGCCGTCCTGGAGCAGCGGGTTGCTGAACGCACCTCCGAACTTTCGGTCAGTAATCACGAATTGCAGCTATCCCTCGAACGGCTTCGCATTGCCTATCGCGATCTGCAGCGCAGCCAGGAGGATTTGAGCCGCGCCGAAAAGATGGCGACTCTTGGTCGCCTCGCCGCCGGCATTGCACATGAGATGAATACGCCGCTGGGTGCTTCGATGACTAATCTGAAGCTGCTGAGCGACCTCGTCCATGAGTATGACTCGGCCGCCTCCGACACGTCGATCACACCTGATGACCATCGCGAGATCGCGAGCGACATGGGCAAACTCGTTAATGCCACGCGCGATTGGCTCAACAAGGCCGGTGCCCACATTCGCAGCCTCAAGCTGCATACACGTTCGCTGCAAACGCGCGAGGAGCAATCGTTCGCCGTGCTCGACGTAATCGAAGACGTGCGCCTGCTGTTAGCGCATCGCCTGCGCGAAAGCCAAATCAACCTGATCGTCGAGACCTGCGGTACTGCCCCTGTGCTGTATGGCGACGCTTCGAAGTTGGGTCAGGTACTGACTAATCTGGTAACCAACGCCATCGATGCGAGCGGCGAAGCGCAGCATTCCGGGGCGCCCGTCGAGATCATTGTTGGAGACAATACTGAGGCGGCCACGATCGTCGTGCGCGATCATGGCGTCGGCATTCCGTCTGAAAATCTTCCCCATATTTTCGACGATTTCTTTACGACCAAGACGATGGGCGAAGGCACTGGACTCGGGCTCCCTATCGCTCGCGATATCGTTTCGAACTTCTTTCGTGGGACGGTCACCGTAGCTTCGACGGCAGGCGAAGGGACGGCCTTTACTGTGCGATTACCGCATCGAACGGCGCCGGTCCAATCGTCTGCCGCGGCTTAACCGGCTGCTATCACGCTCGCGCGATCAGAAAAATCCTTACATCAGTTTCAGTCTTCTGGAATGGCATTTTCAGGTACGGTCCTACGTTGCTTCGTTGTCCTAAGCAAGGCAGTCGCGGACGATAGAAACACTCGCGGCGATAATCGTGCACGGGATTCGGTGCTCGCCACCGGCACCCTATCCGAAGGCCGGAGTCTTGGAGGTATCAGATGCATTTTTGCACCAATTCGAGACTTCGCGGATTCGCACTTGCGGTCGGTTACGTCGCGGGTGCGATGTTGCTGATGGATTCCGCGGCTCTAGCTGCCA
The DNA here is from genome assembly GCA_035541875.1 of Binataceae bacterium (SeqCode). Lineage (GTDB taxonomy): Bacteria > Desulfobacterota > Binatia > Binatales > Binataceae > JAJPHI01. Next base: position 31,788 of record DATKML010000044.1, on the reverse strand, counting down.
AGAAAAGACCGATTTCCGTGTTCAATGGATCGATTGCTGGTGGCGGCGTTGTTTCGATCAAGGTTTCGAAAGCCGGATCGACGCACAGCAACAAGGCCGGTTTCTTCTCACTCAAAGGAGCGAAGATCGCCGGTACCCATACGGTGACCTTCACCAAGAATCACCAGAAGTACACGACTACCATCAGCATACCGGCCGGATCGAAGTTGACGCTCAACAACGTAGCGCTCAGCGGCGACACTGCCTCGGGTGGAGAAGAGGACGTTTCTGTCGAAGGAACCCTGACCGCGGTCGACTGCACTGCGACACCCAACACGCTCACGGTAACGCCATCGGACAGTGGCACCGCCGTATTAATGAGTTTTGATCCGACAACCACCACCATCATCGATGATGCGACAGGAACGGCGATCACCGACTGCTCAACTCTGTCGGCTTCGTATACTGGGTCGCCCGTTGATGCAGAAGGCGCGACGAACACCAGCGGTGGTGTAACGGCCAGCCGCGTCGAGCTGAATCCTTCGAGCGATGGAGGCGGTGACGGAGGAGGAGAGGACACCAGCTTCAAGGGCACGGTGACCTCTGAAAGCTGTCCCGCTTCAATTGTGGTTACACGTAGCGATAGCACCGCGGTGACAGTCAATATCAGTTCTTCCACCAAGATCGATATCGAAGGTCACGATGGATCTTCGGCCGCGACCTGCACCGATATTCCAGCGAGTGCCAGCGTCGAAGTCGAAGGCATCCCGCAGACGGACGGGAGCGTAAACGCGAATTCGATTCATGTATCCGAGACCGAATTCCATGCGCACGGGACCATCAACAGCACCAACTGCTCAGCTACGCCGCCTAGTTTCTCGTTCACTCCTGACAGTGGTACGGCGTTAACCGTGACAATCCAACCGACCACTGAGATCCAGGTTGGTGATAATGAAAGCGCGGCCTGCACCGACCTGACAGCTGCTGCTGCGAGTGTGGAGGGGGTGACTCAAGCCGACGGCTCGGTTGCCGCAAAGGAAATCAAACAGGAGTAATCCTCAGCGAATGATTGCTCGGGCGGCGTTGGTCGATGACCGACGCCGCTTTTTCTTATGCCTCGGGTTTGCCGAAACAGCGGCATTTTTCTAAGTTCGGTCCATATCGCGGTACCTACAAGGAGCGTTTCGATGCGCGACATCAAATTTGGCGTGTTTCTACCAACCGGCGACTATTCTCAGGCACGCACTGCTGCCGAACGAGCGGAGGCGCAGGGCTACTATTCCGTTTCTCTCAACGACCATTTCTTCGCGCCGGGACAACCGGTCGAGACTCCGCAACTCGAATGCTTCACGACCTTGAGCGCGATCGCGGCGGTCACAAAGCGCGTGCGGATAGCTCCCGCGATGGCTGCGATGTCCTTCCGCAACCCGGCACTGCTCGCCAAGATGACCTCAACCCTCGACGTTATCAGCAATGGGCGCTTTACCTTGGGGATCGGCGCGGGATGGATGCGCGATGAGTATCATGCGCACGACTATCCCTACCCGACCAATCGTCAGCGGCTCGATCAGCTGGCCGAAGGGCTAAAGCTGATCAAAACGATGTGGACGCAGGAGACCCCCACTTATCACGGCCCCTTCTTCAAAGTGGAGAAGGCCTACAATAATCCGCGACCGATCCAGAAACCGCATCCACCGATCATGATCGGTGGCGGTGGCCGCAAGCTCATCGAAATCAGCGCGCGCGAGGCGGATATCGCGAACTTTATCCCTCCACTTTCTCGCGGCCGTCTCGAACTCTCCACGATGGTCAAATTCGACAAGGCGCGGCTGCGCGAAAAAATAGCGCTCCTGTCCGAGCTCTCGAGCGCCGCCGGTCGCACACCCGACGCAATCGAGATAAGTGGCTTCTGTTCGATCACGGCGTCCCGCGACAAGAGCGCGGTCGGCGCGGCCGTAGCAGGCACGATGAAAATGATGGGCTTTCCTGACGAAGCGTCCGTTCGCAGTTCACCTTCGATGCTTTTCGGCACGCCGGATGAACTCAAGAAAGAGATTCGCTCGCGCATCGAAGAGTTCGGTATGACCTATTTCATTATCGCCGGCACCCAGGAATCGCTCGATATTTTCGCAACCGACGTGATGCCTGAATTCGTGCGCGGTTAGTCACGGGGCAAGGGGCGGTCGTGAAATTCGGGCTCTTCGGGATGAATATGCGGCCGTGCATCACGCCCGAAGCGATCGCCACAATCGCCCGGGCAGCCGAAGAAGCCGGGTTCGAGAGCTTTTGGGGCGGTGAGCATCTGGCGCTCGCCGATCCCCAGACGCCCGACTCGCCGATGCAGGCGACTATCGCCTTCGTCGATCTCAACGTCACGATGGCGTTTGCAGCGGCGCATACCAAAACTATCCGCTTCGGCACGGGCATCATGCTCCTGACCCTGCGGAATCCCGTTGTGCTGGCAAAGCAGTTGGCTTCTGTCGATGTGATATCGGGCGGGCGGTTGATCTTCGGGATCGGCATCGGCAATCTCGAGTTCGAGTTCAGTGCGGTCGGCATGCCCTTCGACCACAAAGGGCCTCGCGCCGAGGAGGCGATCGCCGCGATGAAGACGCTATGGGCCGCCAATCATGCAGCCACGTTTCAGGGCCGCTTCTTCTCGTACTCAGGAGTACGCGCCGAGCCCCGCCCGATACAGCGACCGCATCCGCCGATTATCCTTGGTGGCAAATCCACTTACGCCTTCGCTCGAACAGCGCGTTTCGGCAATGGATGGTACGGCTACGGTCTCGATCTCGATGCGACGGCCAAGTGTATCGAGGGAATTCGCGCCGCCTGCGCTCGCCATAATCGCCGCTTCGAGGAGATCGAAATCAGTATCACCCCGAAGCATCGGCTCGATCGCGATTTGGTCGAGCGCTACCGCGATCTCGGTGTCGGACGGTTGATTCTGCCGCCGCAGGGCCGAACGGTGGATGAAGCGATCTCGGCGATCCGTCGATTCAATCTCGTCTGATTGCCCTTAGTTTTCAGGTTACACCGGAACGGAGGAACCAAGCTCGGTCGGAAGCGCTTTAGAAGGAGCGCGAACGGCTCCCGTCATCTGATCGATCAATTCCAGCAGTCGCTTCTTTTTGATGGGCTTGGCGACGTGCAGATCAGCACCGGCCTCCACGCACTTCTTGATATCGTCGCCAAAGACTGACGCCGTCAGCGCCGCGATTGGGATTCTCTCCATCCCGCGCTCCGCTTCGAACGAGCGAATTGTGCGAATCGCGGTGAGCCCATCCATAACCGGCATCTGCACATCCATCAGGACCAGGTCATATCGACCCGCAACATATTTATCGACCGCTATCTGTCCATTAGCCGCCTCATCGAGTTCGACTGGCGCCTTAGCCACAAATGCCCGAATCAAAGCGAGATTATCGGGCGAGTCGTCGGCGACGAGAATCTTGATAACGGATCCGCGCGGCTGCACTTCTTTGGATGGAAGCGGGGTCTCCGCCAGCTTAGGATTCTCAACCGTGGCAGTACGATCCATCGCTGCCACGATCGCGTTGAACAACTCGACCCGTTTGATCGGTTTCATCAGATACGCGTCGAGCCCGAGTTCATTGGCTTGTGCCAGATGCGTGCTGAGCTGCTATGACGACAACATCAGGATCGTGCGACCCGTGCGACAGGGCAACTGCCGCGCGACTTCAAACCCGTCCATTCCGGGCATCCGGCAATCGAGCAAAATCAACTGAAAGGGCTGGCCCGACGCGGTGGCGTGCGCATTGAGCGCAAGTGCCGTCATACCGTCGGACGCCTCGTCAACGACCGCACCTGCGCGGCCCAGCATCTCACGCAGAATCAAACGATTCGTCTCGTTATCATCAGCGACCAACGCGCGAAGGCCACGCAATCTCGCGCGCGTTGAAGCGATCTGGTCCGAAGCAGAAGCGCTTCCAACGCCGAATTGGGCAGTAAAGTGGAAAATGCTGCCGCGGCCTTCCTCGCTCTCCACCCGGATTCGCCCGTTCATCAACTCCACCAGCCGCCGAACGATAGCGAGCCCCAAACCAGTGCCGCCATATTTACGGCTGATCGAAGAATCGACTTGCGTGAAGTTAGCGAAAATCGCCTCGCACTTGTCCTCCCGAATACCGATACCCGTATCGAGCACGGTGAAATGGAGATGCACGAAATCCTCCGCGATATGCTCGGGACTAATCCCAACGATAATTTCGCCACGCTCTGTAAATTTCATCGCGTTGCCGACCAGGTTGATCAGGATCTGGCGCAGGCGCGGCGAATCACCGATCAGATTTGAAGGCACTCCCTCCCTGATGTGTGTCGCGAGTTCGATCCCCCTTTCATACGCGCGCAGACTGAAGGTCTCCACCGCCGTTTCGACCAACACCTCGATATCGAATTCAGCGCGTTCTAACGTGAGCCGTCCGCTCTCGACTTTCGAAAGGTCGAGAATGTCGTTGATCAGATCGAGCAATGCCGCACCATTGCTGCGCATGATCCCGAGGAAGCGACGTTGCTCGTCGCTTAAGGGAGTCTCTTCGAGCAGCTCCGACATCCCCAGGATCGCGTTCATCGGTGTGCGAATCTCACGCGACATACTCGACAGGAAGGCCGATTTCGCTGTCGATGCCGCGAGTGCATCTTCACGAGCTGCCGTCAGCGCCGCACTAGATTCGCGGAAAGCGGCGATCGTCGTATCCAACGTGTAACCGAGCTGTCTCTCATCGTGCGACCTGATCTTTATTCGTCGCAAGAGATCCCCCTCGGCAACCGCCTGCATGGCGCAGACCATCTGCTCGATCGATTGAGTAATAGAGGCACTGAACCGATAGCCGACGACCAGGGCGAACAGCAGTGCTCCGACGATCGCCGCGCCTACAGCTATCGACACCTGATCACCATCGGGGACTAAACGAGCGAGCTCGGTAACACCCGAAGCTCCTATCAACGTCGAGATCGCCGCGACCAAGGCGAACCCGCCACTCATGCGTATCCTCAATGGAAGACTACGCAAATCGCACCAATGTCTTGAGGAATGTTCCATTATCGTCCAATCCGGTCGCCTCAGCCGCGTGAAATGCCGTGATACAGGGGCGAAGCACCTCGATAAGCAAGGTGCCTGCCCGCTACGGCTCGGCTAATTTCACAGTTTCGAGACTGCCGGGTTATAAGAGCCGAGATGGACAAGTCGCCAATCGCTCATCTGCCGCCGCCGTTCGACGAGATCCTGCGTCGTCACGAGCGCGAGATTATGCGTTTTCTCGTGCGCACGACACGTGACCATGAGGACGCGCTCGATCTCTTTCAGGAGACCTGGTTACGCGCGTATCGCGCTTATCCCAAGCTCCAGAACACCGACGGCATTCGCCCGTGGCTTTATCGCATCGCGACGAATCTATGCCTGAATCGCACGAGGGATAGGGCTCGTCACCAAGGCGTGGTTTATGACAGCGAACTCGCCGAAATCGCGAGCAATGCCGCGATCGATAACGCGCACGATCAGGTCTTGCAGCTTAAAGTGACTGTACAGCGTCTACCACGCAAGCAGCGCGAGGCCGTGTTGATGCGAAAATTCGCAGGACTCGAGTACGACGAAATCGCTACGGCCTTAGGATGCAGCAGTGAAGCGGCGCGCGCGGACGTCTATCAAGCGATGAAGAAGATCAGGCTAGCGGAGTAACCCCATGCGTAACGGTTTATTTGATCTGGATGAGCCACTGAAGAACGAAGCCGATCCCAGCAATAAGGTTTTGAACGCATTGCTCGCGCAAGCCCATCAACGACTCGACCCATCGCTCCGGCGCATCCACCGCGAACGCGTGGCAGTCGGAGTGACGGAAACCACCGTCGCGCCATTGCTGATCGTACAGGGTGAGCGCGGTCTGATGGCCGTGCGGTTCCTCGACATCGGCGATCAAACCACTTTTCTCAACAAGCTGCGAGAACAGTTTGATCTGGAAAAGGACGACGCAATGGCCGCGACAATCGGGAAGGAAATCGAGGCGTTGATGCATGGCGACGCCAGCGCGATCGACTCTCGGCCGGTCGATCTACGACTCGTCGAGAGTGATTTTCAGCGACGCGCGCTGCGACGGCTGCGCACCATCCCCGCGGGTGCACTGACGAGCTACCAGGCGTTAGCTGCCGCCGCCGGCTCCCCCTCTGCACAGCGAGCGATCGGAAACACGGTCGCCTCCAATCCAATCGCGATCTACGTTCCGTGCCATCGCGTGATCAAGTCCGATGGTTCGATCGGTAATTACGGCGGCGGGGTCGAGCGCAAACTCGCGTTGTTGCGAGCCGAAGGCTTTCGACCCAATGACGATCGCCGTATCCCGTCAGAGGCCGTATACGGTCATCAGGGGACCCGCATCTTCTGTCGTCCGACTTGCCGGGCGGCGATGCGTGCGCGGCGCGATCGGATGCTGATCTATCCTGGTGTTCAAGGCGCGACCAAAGCGGGGCTGCGACCCTGCAAGCTCTGTCATCCTGAACAGGCTGCCTGAAAGCACAAAGCGGAGAGCATCAGATGCTCTCCGCTTCGATCGTCTTCACCCACTGAAAGTCGGATCTATTCCATCTCTTGTTGCTGCTTGAGGGCCTGAATCTGGCGTCGCTGGCTTTCGATCTGTCGACCCTGCTGGGCTAGCTGCGCCTGATTGCGGGCTTGCGCCTCTTCGTTATGTTGCAGGCCGCTCCCAACCGCGTAGCCACCCGCCGCACCGATTCCGCCACCGATCGCGGCGCCGGCCAAAGGATGGCCCACGGCTGCGCCGATTATCGCGCCCGACCCGGCACCCAATACTGATCCAACCGCGGTGCTTTTTCCTGCCGTGGTCAGATGCTGCCCCTCACAGGCCGATAAGCCGATAAGGAGCATCAAGGTCAAACCGATCTTGCTCAATCGCGCCATCTCTCTGCCCCCCGCTCAAAATGGCTACTCCGTCTGCTGTTGCGTCTTCAGCTGCTCGATCTGCTGCCGCTGATTCTCGATCTCCTGCTGTTGCTGCTGAATCTGCGATTGGGTTTGCGCGTTGGCGTTCTCCTGATTTTGCATCTGGTTGCCTACCGCATAACCGCCAACGCCACCGATCGCGCCACCGATAGCCGCGCCCGCTGCCGGATGGCCCACCGCAGCGCCGATAATCGCACCGGTACCTGCACCCACCACTGCTCCGATTCCTGTGCCCTTCTCACGCGTGCTCAGAGGCTCACCGGAACACCCTGCAACCAGCAAAATCGCGGCTAGCGCTAATCCAATCGTCTTCGCATAACTCCGCATAACTTCCTCCCGGGCTAGTAGACCCTTATTCCAGCACCCAGCCACGTCTCTTGGTAAAGCAGATTTTGTGCCCGACCTTGAACACGAATTGGGTAAATATGGCTATTCTAAACGTATTCTCACTAATGCTTTCGCACCCATTTGGTGCGAAGTCTCAACGTTCACAGCCGCACAACCTGACGATCTTGTAAGGTAGCTTTATTTTACCAACCGATCGCCTGTGCGGCCATGACGACGGCAAGCTGTCCCCGAGGGTCGGCTCCTCCGTGGAGCAGCCGCTTCGATGGGTCGAATCGGATTCCGAGCACATGACCCTCGCACCACGCTGGCCGCACCTCCACCTGATGACCACGCGCGGCCAACTCAGAGCAAATCGTGGAATCGATTCGATTCTCGATCCGCAGTACGCCGGGTCGCGCGCTATGCGGGTGGAAGCTCGACGGAAAATGCGCGGTCGAGAAGCGCGGGGCCTCTATAGCCTCCTGCACGCCCATCCCGAAGTCGACCAGATTGAGAAAGAACTGCAAGGTCCACTGATCCTGCTGATCACCGCCCGGCGTTCCGAAGGAGAGAAATGGCTCGCCATTGTGCGTCGCGACCGAGGGCGTGAGCGTCGTCCGCGGACGTTTCTTCGGCTGAAGGGCGTTTGCGTGCTTCGGATCCAGGTAGAAGGTCTGCACACGGGTGCCCATCGGAAATCCCAGGCTATCGATCACCGGCGAGCTCGGAATCCATCCGCCGCTCGCGGTGCATGCGACCATGTTCCCGTTCCCGTCCGCAGCCGTTACGTGGATCGTACCCGGTCCCCACGATTGTGGGTGAATCGAGGATTCGCTCAACGCACGCATCTTGATCGGATCGCCGGCGCGTAACTCGGTCGACGCGCGCGAAGGATCAATCAGTCCGCGTCGCAGATCTGCGTAGCGCGACGACAGTAATCCGTCGACGGGCACATCGGTGAAATCGGGATCACCGTAGTAAGCCTCGCGGTCGGCGAAGGCGAGCTTCGCAGCCTCCACCAGCGTATGGATGTAATCGGTCGAATTATGGCCCAGAGCCCGCAGGTCGAATCCCTCCAGCAAGCGAAGTTGCTGTAGAAAGACCGGTCCCTGCGACCATGGTTGGCATTTATGCACCGTGACGCCGTGATAATCGATGCTGAGCGGCGGCTCGAATTTCGTAGTGAAATTCGCCAGATCGCTCTCCTGCAGTAAACCGCCGTTGGCCTCCGACCATCGCACAATCTCGCGGGCGATATCGCCGCGATAAAACCGATCCCGCGCCGCGTCGATCGCCGCCTCGCGGCCACGATTGCGTGCACCCGCCTCGGCTTCGACCAGCCGACCGAAGAAATTCGCGAGCGCCGGATTTTTGATGATATCGCCAGGCTCCGGCACCTTGCCGTGCGGCATATAAAGAGCTGCGCTCGTAGGCCATTTTTCGCGAAACTTATGTTCGTTGCTCAGAATCGAGGCGACGCCGATTAGTCCGGAAAGATCTTCCGGGGTCTCGCCATGGCCGCTGAGCCCCGGATGCATCGGGAGGCCGTCCTCGCACAGACGTCGCACGGGCTCCGTCACTTGGTCGAGGGTCATCGTTCCGAACTCGCGCAGCACGCTCGCCAACGCATCGAAGGCCGCAGGCACCCCTGCCGCCAGCAGCCCTTCACCCGGAACGAGGTCCAGCCCGTCCTTGCGATAATGCTCGATCGTCGCGCGCGCCGGCGCGGTCATATTCCCGTTGATTGCGACTACGCGGCGTTCACGTGCCACATATATGAGCATCGGTGCTTCGCCACCGATCGTGTGCATATGCGGATTCACGACACCCTCGACGAAAGTCGCCGCAACCGCTGCGTCGATCGCGTTGCCGCCGCGCGCGAAAATCCGGGCACCTGCCGAAGCGGACAGGTAATGTTCGGTCGCGATCATCACATCGCGGCCCATCACCTCAGGATAAGTCGTGGTCATCAAAGCCTCTCATTGGTTGGCCGAATCGACGAATTCGGCTATGTCCTGCCGCATTTTGGTCGAACCGACGACCCTTTGCCAGAAGTAAAAACGTCGTAGCTGCAAAGCAGTTTGGGAAAGCTTTGGCTATTAATCGAGGAGACGCACTCTTTAAGACAGAATTATGCTGACATCGCCATCGTCTAATATTGTGGATAAGTAAAATTTCTTACTTATCATGCGGTCTGCCTTTTGCTATCAGACTCTATTGAGGCTGGTGGAGGCCCGAACGCGGTCCTGCGGGAAAGGTGGCTAGTTATGGAAGCAGTTCATCCAGATGGAGTTATCGGACGCCATTGTCAGTTGTTGAGGCCGGTGCGCGATCAACAAGGTCGAACCCGCTTTAACGAAAAACCTGAAATCGTTCGCGAGGTCGACAATCTGAATCGGAGGATGTTCCTGGTTCGATTCGACGACGGGGCTACGACGTTTCTGTTCCCGGACGAAGTAAACGTCGAATAGATGCTGGTTCTCCCGCCGAAATAGGGGCGGGAAACCTCAGCTTATAAAGGCGTGCGCGTGATGCAACGCGGCGATCGTCTTCGCGTCCACGATTTCGCCGCGCCGAATCATCGCGAGCGCCTCGCTCAGAGCAACCCGCTCCACTCGGAGAATCTCATCATCTTCGGGATTGGCTTCAGCCTCTTCTAGGTCACGGGCCAGATAGAGTTCGATCCGCTCGTCACAAAAGCTTGGAATCGTGATGATTCCGCCCAAGTGATCCCATCGCTTTGCCGATAGCCCCGTCTCTTCGCCCAGTTCGCGTTTTGCACACTCAAGATGCGATTCGCTTCCATTGCGGCATCCGGCGGGGATCTCACGATGCCATCCTCCGACGGCATGACGATACTGCGTCAGCAAAACGATCGTGCCGTCGTCATCAAGCGCCACGATCGCCGCCGCTCCCGGATGACGCACCATCGGTAGTTCGAGCGTACGACCGTCGGGTAGCGAGACCTGCTCGATACCAAAATCGACCACGCCCATTGTGAAAATATGACGACGCTTGGAGTCCATAGCCTCAAGCATGAGTGGCTGTCGCTTCTGGTGCAACGATCGATCGCGCCCTTGTTCAAACCCGATAGCGGAGCTTTTGGATCAAAGGTTCAAAGCGAGGCGCCGCTGATATATCATCGTCATCAGCACCCTCTTGCGATTCAGCTCGAGATACCGATGAGTGAGAAGACCACCCGACTGCAGAAACTTGCCGACGAACTGATCGAAGCGGCGCAACGCCTCGGCGTGGAAGTACGCCGGGAAAAAATCCTGCGCGAGGTTGGTTATCGCGCTCGAGGCGGCCCCTGCCGTCTCCGTGAGCAGGATTTGATAATAATCGATCGCGAGATGGCGCCGGCGGAGCAGCTTGAGCTACTCGCCGAGGTTCTCAAAGATCGCGAGCACGAACAGCTCTATCTGTCTCCAGCGGCACGCAAGCTTTTGCAATCCAATTCGGAGTCGGCCTGAACGCAATCCGTTATGGCACGCGCGGAAGCCAGCCTCGAATCTGACAGAGACGGCACCTCCCACGCCGCCCGGCCACGAACCGAGGCACTGATGGAGCTCTTCCACACGCGCTTGCGTGAACAAGGGCTCAAATCGACCTCCCCGCGCGACGATATCGCTCGCGTTTTCTTCGATCTCGGCCGTCACGTCAGCGCTGAGGAACTTTACGCCGAAGTGAAGCGGATCAATCCCCACGTCGGCTATGCGACGATCTATCGCACGCTCAAACTGATGAAGGATTGCGGCCTTTTATCGGAACGCCATTTCGATGAGGGCCAGGCGCGCTACGAAGTAATCGGCGACCACCATCACGATCATTTTATCTGCGAGACTTGCGGCAAGATTATCGAGTTCGAGGACGACGGCCTCGAACGCCTGCAGCGTAGCGTCGCCCGCAAGCTCGGCGTGACGCTCCATCGCCACAAGCTGGAACTCTATGGCCGTTGCGCCGATTGCCGCAAAAAGACGGCAGCGCTCGATCAGCCCTGATTCCCGACAATATCTTCCCGCGCCACTGACCACGCGTCGATCTCGATCTCCAATCCGCTCACTGGCGGGCGCGCGTGATGCCAGGTCACGCCAACCTGCGATGCGTCCCCGATCGCAGGAAGGATCGTCGACGTTAGCAGCGGATGAAGGTCATGTATCGCATAGAGATTCACCGTCGTCGCCTGCGACCAGCTAACACCCAATTCAGCGATATGCCGGCTGATAATCTGGAGCACGCACTCAGTCTTCTGCCGTAACCCCTCCAACGATGTGTCGTTCGCCGCGACGATCTGTACGGCCCCGTCGCGCGAAGCAATCTCCGGAACGCCTGAAATTATCCACGTCGGTCGAGCGTTCGCCGAGGAAACCGTATAGAAGAAGCCCGCGATTACCGGCTCAAATACCGCATTCACCTCGTACGTAACATTCGTTCGCGTCACCGGATTGGCGCCCTGCACCTCGAGACCCCATCCGCGCAGCTTTTCGATATACGGACGATTGAATTCATCGAAACCCGCGCGAGAGAACGGCTTGGGCACTCGCAGTTGAATCCCGCATAACGCATTGATCGGTCGATTGGCCTTGCGGAGTTCCTGTTCGATGAGATCGTAGCCTTTGGCTAGTGGCACCGACGGATGGAACCGCGCGTGCACAATCGTGTACCCCGCCGACGCGCGTACCCCGGCGGAGAACGGCCCGATTCCGCGGATAAAGGAACAATTGCCCGCCGCATTCTCGATGATCATCTTGACCTCAGTAGTCCACGGTTATCGGAACAGTTTTTCGAAAACCTGACCGTCGTGCAGCTTTAGGCGATCGGCAAACTCATTCACGTAGAACATATCGGGTGAAAAGCGTTGCGCTCGGACGCGAATTGAGAACTGCGGGGTTTGCCTCGTCGACGTTAAACAGAACGAGCCCAACCCCGAAAAGCATGCACAGCGACTCTAGTCGGCTCTGATCCTCTTCACTAAGCGTGCTTGGCATCGCAACATAAGTCTTCGAGGAAAAGAGGCGATAAGCCACTGCCTGCCCGAAGGCAACCACGGGCGCTTGCGGGTCAATCTTTATCTCCGCAGATACAATTTCGACAGGAAATTTTATGAGGTTCCCGGCGAGCGGCTTGTAGACTCCGACCACGTCGGGAGTGCCCCACTTGGTTTTCATACTCGCCCCTCCAAGAGGAGCGACATCGGTCACTTCATCAAGATCGTTTTTCAGCCACTCGGCAAAAGGCTCATAGAAGTCCAATTCCCTTACTCTCGTGCCGCCGGGACTTACTTGCTCCGTATCGCCGACGACCACCGAGTCGTTCCCAATCGCGTTGGCCGGTGTGTAAAGCCCGCGGCTAGGTTTCGTTATTTCCGATGGAAAAGTCTTCTCCAGATCCCAGATGTTGCCTTGAATCGTATTCGGCGGCGTCTCGGGACTTTCTTCCCTTATGCGCTGGAGCAGCGCACCGTATCGTATACTACCCGGATTTTCGGCAACGATCTCGCGAGCTCTCTTCCTAATCTGCTCCCCATTGAGTTTGGCCATCGTTGAATCCCAGTCTTTACGCCTCAGGTCGCTAGCATAGTCCGCTGCTCTCCAAGTATATAATCGCTCCATCACGTTCGCAGGTCAGGAGCATTATGAAAATCTACAATTCACCGGTTGCGCCGAATCCGCGCCGCGTCCGCGTCTTTCTCGCCGAAAAGGGTATTTCGGTCCCTTACGAGGACGTCGATATCGGCAAGGCCGTGAATCGCCAGCCGGAGTTCCTCAAGAAGAATCCGCTCGCCGGTGTGCCGGTCCTCGAACTCGACGACGGCACGTGTATCTCCGAGAGCGTGGCGATTTGCCGCTACTTCGAGGAGCTTCATCCGGAGCCGCGCCTGATGGGTATCGACGCGAAGGATCGCGCGGTAGTCGAGATGTGGAATCGCCGGATGGAACTCGCGATCCTGATGCCGATAGCCGACGCTTTTCGTCAGCGCCACGAGTTCTTCAAGGGCCGTATCCGGCAGTTGCCCGAGTATGCCGAACTGCAGAAGGCCAACGCCGAAGATAATCTCAAGTGGCTCGACACCGAACTGGCGAACCGCAAGTTTATCGCCGGCGACCGCTTCTCGATCGCCGATATCACCGCGATGATCGCGATCGACTTCGGCCGCGTCTCGAAAATCGCGATTCAGCCGGATCAGAAGAATCTCGCGCGCTGGCACGCTGAAGTTTCGGCCCGCCCCAGCGCCAAAGCTTGACCAATAACAAACGGAGGAACGATGATGGGTACTTACGGCGCGATGATGTTTCCGACCGACTACGCGATTCAGCCGGTCGAGTTGGCCAAGGCCGTCGAAGAACGCGGCCTCGATTCACTCTATTTTCCCGAGCATACGCATATCCCCACCAGCCGGCGCTCGCCTTGGCCGGGCGGCGGCGAGCTGCCGATGGAGTATTCGCATACGCACGACCTCTTCGTCGCACTGACGGCGGCGGCGGTCGCGACCAAGCGCATCCAGCTCGGCACCGGTATCTGCCTCGTGATCGAGCGCGATCCGATCGTGTTGGCCAAGGAGATCGCCTCGCTCGATGTGATCTCAGGGGGCCGCGTGATCCTCGGTATCGGCGGCGGATGGAACGCCGAAGAGATGGAAAATCACGGCACCAACTTCAAGCGTCGCTGGGCGTTACTGAAAGAGCGGATACTCGCGATGCGCGAAATCTGGAAGAACGAAAAGGCTGAGTTCCACGGCGAGTTCGTGAACTTCGATCCGATCTGGAGCTGGCCCAAGCCCGTGCAGCCCGGCGGTCCGAAGATTCTGCTCGGCTCCGAGGCCAAGAAGGCGCTGGAGCGCGTAGTCGATTACTGCGACGGATGGATGCCGATCAATCGCGGCAACACCGAGAATCTCGCGACGAAGGTCCAGGAGCTCAAGGAGCTGGCGAGTCGCGCCGGTCGTCGCTTCGAGGATCTGGAGCTGGGCATCTTCGGCGTGACGCCCAAGGAAGATACTGCCAAGCGCTTCCGCGACATGGGCTTCAAGCATCTGATTTTCGGGCTGCCCCCGGCCAAAGCCGACAAGGTGCTCCCGATGCTCGATAATTACGCCTCGATCGCCGCTAAGCTGCGCTAAACAAAATCTTGCGCAGGTGCCGGGAACTCCCTCCCGGCACCCGTTCCATTGAAACATATGCTTACGTTGCCCTGTTCGCCGCCACTCCCCATTAGCGGCATGCCAACTGAAGACTCTTCCGGCCCATCCGCGACGTATGATAGAGTCCTCGTTCCGCGCGAGGGTTAGCGATCATCAGCATGCTACGGCGATGCTCCTGACCTAATCCAAGCGCTGCTGAGGAGTGGCCAAACTGGCAAGGCACCTGACTCTGGATCAGGGGATTGGAGGTTCGAATCCTCCCTCCTCAGCCACATCGCACGACGGTCCCATCGTCTAGTGGTCAGGACACCGGCCTCTCACGTCGGGAACGCGGGTTCGACTCCCGCTGGGATCACCAACGAAATCAAGGGCTTTTCTCTCAGTCATCTTTCTTCGGATGTGTTGGTGCCAAATAGGTGCCAACCTCTGTACTCGCTTGCCGATGCTCGAGACGACGACCGAGTTGTACGCCGTTCACTGCGGCCCGCAGAAAGGCCTCGGATAGGTGGCTGTAGCGCATCGTCATGCGCGGGTCTTTGTGACCGAGGAGCGATTGCAAACCGCGGCCAGCGATGCCGGACATCGCCTGATAGCTCGCAAAAGTATGTCGCAGGTCATGCAGCCGAAAATCTTCCAGGCCGGCACGCTTCACCGCGCGACGGAACAGCATCGTGGTCTGATTCGGCCCGAGCGGAAAAAGCCGATCACCAGCGGATGGCAGCACGTTAAGCGCGTCCAGCGCCGCGTCATTCAGATAGACGTGGCGTGCTTCGCCGTTTTTGGTATCCGTGAGGGTAGCAACCCGGTTCGCCCAATCGACTGACCCTCGCGTCAGCCCGAGAATCTCGTTGCGCCGCATTCCGGTGTTCAGCGCGACCACGACAAAAGAGTGCAAGTACCGGGATAATGACTCCTCGCACACCGCCAGCAGACGCTCGATTTCATCAAGGCTGAGGAACCTTGTACGTCCGGAAGGCTCCCGCAAGGGTTTCAATCCCGTGATTTGATTGTTGCTCAGATACTCCCAACGCACGGCGCGCGTGAGCATATGCTTGAGCACCGTGATTTCGCGATTGATGGTGCTTGCCGCCGCTCGGTCGCGTATCTGATCGAGATCCGCTCGCCCCATCGTGTTCTGTAAGGCAGCCGCTTCAAGAGCACGGCGGTCGATGACAGCCTCGCGTTCCGTATTATGGCTGCGGCTGAACTGGAGCGCCTCGGCCAACGCTTCAGGCTCGTCCGCATAGTTGCGCGGGCCGCGTCGATGGGCTGCCATAGCGATACCAGAAGCGTCGATGCCGTAGGCGGCAGCGCGCGTAACCCACTCCGCACGCATGACGCTTTCGTCATAATCGAGCTTGGCCTGACGCGTTTCGAGCGTAATGATCTGCGCCGCGCGCGGACCGGCAAGGCCGGCGGCTGCCATCCGCCGCTCGATCTCCTGACGGCGTTGCGAAAAGGCCATCACCTGATCTCGGCTGTAGCCTTCGAGCTCCCAGACGCCATTGCCCGCGATCACCTGAATCCAATAGCCGAGCCGTTGCACTTCGCGGGCGAGCTCGGAGCGGTAGACGGTCGAGCCCAAAGTCTGCGAGCGATAAATTTCGATGGGATCGAGACCCCGCCACTGCCCATCGGGGCGGCGGGTGAGGTTGAGCAAGACGACGTGAGTATGGAGCTGCGGGTCGGGACCAAACTGCGCGTTACCCGCGGGGCGCGCCGCCAGATGGTCGAAAGCGGCGCCAACTACGTTGCCGCTGACCACGCGTTCCCGACCACCCTTCTGATGACTGAGGGCGTAGGCCTCGACCTCGACGAGGCTGCGCGCGACGGCGCGTTGATGGGCCGCGATGAGACGATCGTCGCCACCAACCAGAGCCTGCACGCTGACCGATTTCGGCGCGCTGAAGACGCTGTCCCAGCCCGCGGCGTGTCGGCCGTTGTGGGTCGCGGTAGGTACGACGACCGCGCCGCTGCACGGATTGATACCTCGCAATAAGGAGGCAAAATCATTGCGACTGACTTCGCCGGCGAGCCCCAGCGCCGCCGCGCCGCTGCCAATCCAGTGACCGACGACGCGCTGGTTCTGCGTATAGTAGTCGTCCTGGCTGTAGTGCTCTTCGAAGTAGGTCTCGGCCTGCGCGACATCGAGGGCGCCTGGCGATAACGTCATCATGAGAGCCACCTGTCGGCTGTTGCGAACGCGACTGGTTCCGGCGCACTTGAAGTCACCGTCATTCGCGTTCGAGGCAGAAAGGCCGGGTGGCGCTTCGCCAGATAACGCGGCGAGATGCGGATGATGGTGCGATCGTTACCGGCAAAGCAGAGGTAACCTTCCAATGGCTTGAGCAACTGGATCTCTGCCGGAGAGACGATGGGCTCGGTGCTGCGGTGCGGCTGCAGGTTGATCCCTTCCCGATAGGTCGACAAGCCGGTCACCGCCGTCATATCGAGTCGGACGATCTCGTGGCTGCCGAGCAGTTCACTGGCCCAGCGCGCGGTCTCCGCTTCATCAGAGCGCATGATGATCTTGGTGCTGGGCGAGCTGGTCAGGGTGATGGCGCCGTCGCGTCCGTAGATCGAACGGAGCTGCGAGACGTTCTGGAAGCCCATCACGACACTGATGCCGCGCTTGCGGCCCCGCGTGACCACCTTCTCGACCTGCGGCTGATATTCCAGCGCCGGAAATTCGTCCGCCATGATCCAGACCTGGTCGCTGCCGATTTCTGAGCTCATCAGCCAGCGGACCAGACTATCGAGCCATACACCCTGCAGCTTCTGGATCGCCGCGCGCGCATCTTCGCTCGACGACAGAAAGATCCAGCCCTTTCGTTGCTCGGCCCACATGCGAGCACTCCATTGGCGCGTGGCCTGTTCGGGCAACGGCAGATGATAGAAGGGCTTCACAGCGTTGGCGGCGGTAGCGAGGATGCCCGAACCCTGCTCGTGAGCTCCGGGGTCGATCAGCGGATAGGCGCGGGTGCCGGTCAGTTCTTTCTGGATGGCGCTACGCGAGAGAGCCAGAAACTCCGTGATGACGCGCGCATCGCGGCGTTCCTTGACCACCTGAAAAATGCCTTCGAGCAGTGTCCGGCTCGACTCGCGGAAGAACTCTTCGGTCGGCGTGCGCGCCTGATTGCGGATAAGCGACGCTGCCATCGCCTCGGCGTCCATCGCGAAGGTTGCGTCCCGGAATTCCAGCCATGGCGACCAGAACGGACAGCGCTCGTCGAGCGGGTTGAGCACAACATCGCCGCGCCCTTCATCGTAGAATTCCTGCACGAACTCGCAATCGGGATCGATGACGACGGCGCTTTGGCCACGGGCCTGAATCTGATGGAGCATGTGGCGCATCAGTGTCGACTTGCCCGCGCCGGGCGAGCCGGTAATCAGAAAGTGCTCGCATTCCTTGCTCGCGGGAATGATGCTCGTGCCAAGTCGGATGCCGTTGTGCGGAGCGGTTCCCCTCACCAAAACCGCGTCCCTGATCGTGCGACGCGAGCGACTGAACCAGCCGCCATGGAGCTGACGGTTATGTCTCCACGCGGGTAACAACCGCAGGCCACGGACATGCTCGACATCGGCATCGCGATGGAACTGGACGAACAAGACGATGGCCCACAGCGCGAGAGGGAGCGCCGCCGTGTAGGGACAGAAGTGCCGGAACCAGTAACCAAAGGGCAGATGATAGAGTTGACGGCTGTTGAGCCAGTCCGTAGCTTCGGGCAGCGGATACCAGCTGCCGTTGAGCGGCAGTTTGAGCCAGGGGCCGAGTCGATCAAGCAGCGGTACTTCGGTGAAGAGACCGCCGATGACCCAGCGCCAGAAATACTGGTGATGAAGCTGCGGCCAGTAGACGTCGGTCTGGTACCAGATGACGTAGAGCGTCGCGCCGACCCACAACAGGATCGATATTCGAATGAGCAGCGACCAGAGCGTCATGCCCATCCGCGCGCGGGTCTGTGCCGCTTGCCATCGCGCCGCTTCTGAAGCTCCGAATGCCATCACGATGCCTCCCAACCGCGTTATGCGGCGGCCTCTCCCGAGCGGATCTGTTCGTTCATCAGGGCGATGCGATCATCGAGTTCGCGCAGGTATTTGCCGGCGGCTGACGCGGTCGCCGCGTAAATTTCTTCGAGGGTCGCCGAAGGCAGCGCGCCCTGCCGTTCGGCGATCATGTAGGTCGAGGCATGGAGGCGCGCGAGGAGATAGATGAGGTGGTGCAAGAGGGTGGCGTCGCGGGTATCAGCCCCAACGGGAGTCGGCGCAAGGAGGGTCTGGCGGAGATACTCGGAGCGCGAGAGGCCTTGCTGGTTCGCGGCTTTTTCGATCACTTCAGCTTCCTCGGCGGTGACCTGAAAGCTGATAAAGCGGCGTTCTTTCTCGTCCATGGAAAAACCCTTGTGTTGGTTGACTTGTTAATTTGTCAAATTCACGAAAAGCGCTTGGCAAGCCTTTAAAATCAGGGGCTTACGCGACTTTGTGCATCCCGGAGGGGATACGTGGGGTGTATGCCGCAGAAACGTGCGCTGCGCACGTCAACGTTCCATGGCAATGCCACCCTTTTATGGGACGACCCGGATGCTCTGCTGCAGCTGCTGTGCGAGCTCATCGTGCTAGCCATGGTTGATCTTCTTGCCGTTGGAATGACCTTCGAGTGAGATGGATTCATCTGTCGGAGTCGGCACCGAAGTGCTAGCGGAGTTGCTAGCACCACGGTCTTTGTTCTTAATGCGAAGCAGCTCTGCTTCGAGCTCGGTATTGAACTGAGCCACCATCGCGACCAGCGTCGCGTGATAATCGACGCCGACTTCGTCGGCGAGGGCGCGCACGCGATCGACGCTCTGCCTGAGCGAGGCCGGGATGCGGATGTTGAGTTGCTCGGTCGCTTCGGTCTTGGGTTTGACGGCGATCTTCATGTCGTTCCTCCCGGTACTGGTGGTTCGTCGTGATTAAGTTCCGGACTCTCCGTGAGGTTCTAGAGAGTCCCGGCGGCGTAGCCGTTGGAGAACGTGAGCAGTGGCTTGACGGTGGTATTGATCAGGTCTCGCGGAATCATGCCGATGTAGCGGCTGTCCCAGCTGGCCGGGTTGTGGCCCAGGATCCAATATTGGCCGGGGGCGAGTGTGTAAGTGCCATAGGGAAAGGGTCGGTAGGGCGCACTAACGGGTATCCCGCTGTCGGGCCAGAGCTTGCCGTTGACGTAGGAGCCTTCCGGCGTCACCCGTACGGTATCGCCGGGCACGGCCGCGATATGCTTGATGAGGCTGCGCAGCTCGACCATGCCGCCGCGCCGGATCGGTTCATGCGAGACGCGGTAGAAGCCCCACGGTTCGCTGTCGGTGAGCGCCCCGGTGACGCCGAAGTAGCGGAGGCCTAGCAGGAAAAGGATGATCGCGAGCGCACTGGTTGTGACGATGAGATAGATGTTCCTGGTCTGTTCGTAAGTCATGGCCTTATCCTCCGTAGGCTCCGGCGAACGTCAGATCGCGCGTCACCAGGACGCGGAAGTGATAGCCGGGTTCGATAGTGATCGTGGGCTTGGTCTGATTGGCCGCCGCATCGAGCTGACTGGTCGCGCGACTCCCGAGCGATGCGCCCGCGCTCGCCAGCGCCTGCTGCTCGGCGTTGTAGCCGTTGATGCTGCCGTAGGTCGGATGGCTGGCGAGCATGCTGCCCGCGGTGATCGCCGAGATGAGCACGGCCGGGGTCCAGGTTCTCGCATAGTGATGGTTGACAAGATCGGCGAAACCGGGATAGCCCTCGGGATCGGTTCCAGGCATCTGCGGCAGGTGGATGTGAGCGCCGTGGGGTAACTCGATATCGTCCCACGTGACCAGCAGGCTGCTATCGTTGGTTTGCACTTGTGCGCTACCTGATTGATAGCCGTGGAGTTTGCTGCACATCGGAATGAGGACTTCGGTCTGCGTGACCGAATCCTTGACGTCCTGGCTGACGCGTCCGAGCACGTCGCCGGGATGATCGGACTGGATGCCGGTCTCAAGCGTGCCGTAGATGAAGCTCCACGCGGTCAACGTGTGCGGCGGCGCGGGCTTAGCCGCAACCGTCAGCGGCGCCGATGAATCCTTCGCCCCGCGATCATCCAGCTGCGGGAGGTCTCGCACCTGACGGTCGGGTTTGATCATGACGTCGGCGGCCAGCGCGCGTTGATAGCGCCGTTGCCGTTCGAGCGTTGCCTCATCCGGCGTCGCAAGCACGTAGGGGTGTTGATACGGCGCAGCCGGCAAGGGCGTGCTGAGCGCTAGCGGCGCGAAGGTCGCCGCGACCTGAGGAGACGGCGTCGGGTGGGCCTGATCGACCCAGGCCCCATCGCCACGCGCCTCACGCAGCGCGGGTGCTGCGGGTTCGGTCGCCGGACGACGGGTCGCGAGTACAAAGGTGGTTAAGCCCAACAGCAATCCGCCACCGAGTGCCAGCCCGAACCAGAGGCTCACGCCATGCGGTGTTGGTGCCACGATCGGCGTCGGTTCTACAGCGCTCATTGGTCCTGCTCCGTAGCCGAAATCTGCACGACTTCACGATTCGCGCCGGTGCCGGAGGTCAGGGCGGCGTCGCGGAACAGACGATCGGCTACGTAGTAGGACCCGTGTACCTGATAGTTGACCAGGGCTTGCTCGCTGCCGTTGCGGACCATCAGTGTCGGCATATCGGCGGCCGCCGTGCTTTCGGGAAACTGCACGTAGGTATGAGCGCCGTCGTCGAATACCGCGAGCGGTTTCCAAGTGACGTCCGGCCCCGCGATGCGATAGTTGAAATTCAGCGGCTGCGACGGTGGCGGATTAACTACTTGCGTCGCAGCTTGCCGCAACGCCGCCTGGCGCGTGGCCAATGCCCCCTTCAGGTCGTCGGGATAGTAGAAAGCGACCTGCGCCATGTAGGGTGATCGCGTGCGCAGCGTGAAGTGATAGGACCGTTGGTCCGTCACGATAATTAAATCGGTGGCGATGCCGGCTTCCTTCGGCTTGACCAGCACGCGCCCTTCAACCGGGCGGATATCCCAGCGTTCGGTATCGCCCGCGCTGGAGCCGTCGTTTCTAACGGTCTCGCCGGGCGCCAGCACGATCTCGGTGACACGCAGAACCTGGCAATTAATCACGGGCTGACCGTGCGGGTTGTACGGCAAAAGCGTCGTGATGCCTTCATGCAGCGTCCGCAGATTGCCGTCGACCACCGCCTCCCGAATTGCAGGCGGTAGCGCGGCGAGAGGATCAGGCGGTATGGCACTCGGCTTCGACGCGGGATTAGTCACCGCAGCCGGCAACAGCGGGTCGATATGCCGTTGTGGATGCTGGAGGGAACATCCGGCCATCACGGTCATGAGTCCCAACCATGAAGTAACTGCTTTCATTGATTGACCTCCGGTGACCAGTCGAGCGTGGTCACGTACAAACCGATCGGATTGCGGCCGTCAGCCGTGTCAGGTGGTAACGTCACGGCCTTGAGCGTCGCCCGCCAGGTCGTCGCCTTCGTAACCGTGCCGCTGTACTCGTGCCAGGCCTCGACCCAATCGACCTGATAGGTATCGGCGGCGGGGAGCTTCAGCGGCGTCCGCACGATCCGCACTTCGACCCAGCCTTTGCCCGCCAGCGTGAAGGGATCGTGTTGACCGTCGTGGTAATAGGCGGTGAGCGCCTTGGCCGCCTGCTCGCGGGCGAAGGCATAGGCGGTACGCAAGTGATCCTTCTGCTCGTCGACATTGGCAGTGACGGTCTTGGCGTTGCGGATGAACTCGGTCAGCGCCCATTTGATGACGACGTCGTTGAGCGTCTGCGTGCCGGTCACCGGTTGCGCTACGCCGATCGGCTCACCGTGAGCATTGACCATCACCACGTAGGGCAGCACGCGCGGCCGGAAGATGAGGACGCAGACCGCGAAGCTGAGGAGCAGGACGGCTACACCGGTGCCGACCACCAGCTGTCGTAGCCGGGCGTTGTCCGCGTGTAATTGTTGATCTTCGAACTGGACGAACGCGTTGGCGGCCATGGGCCTCTCCTTTTATGAGAAGATCATCGTGTCGACTTTGCGGGTAAGTTCGGCGGTGACAGCCGCGAGATCGGCCGCGCCCTGGGCCGCCGCTCCGGCACTTTGCCCGGCACTCTGGATGGTCGGCGCGATCATCGCGTGGGCGAACGTCGTTGTTACTGCTCCCGCGACGAGGGTCCCGACGTAATTGGGGATGCGGGTGAGCATCATCACGTAGATGCCGGCCTCGCAGGCGGCCTCAATCGGAAAGACCAGGTTGCCGGTAATCAGCGAAGAGTTGTGCTGGATAGAGGCGCTCCAAGCGGCTACCAGCTGAACTCCAATGCCCAAGATCGCGTACGTAAACCATAAGCGAATGCCAACGCTGACCACCCAGCCGAGGTAGCGCTCTATGTAATGGTGCCCGAAGCGTGTGACGCCCAGCGGGATCAGCATCGTGCCGCCGATACAAGCGATATAGCTTTCGATCAGCAGTTCGAGCAGCGTTATCGCGGTCCAGCCGAAACAGATAACGATAACAATCGCGCAACCAAGCACGACCACGTCGTTGACCGGGGTGATCAACCAATGCGCGGACCCGAGCGCGTTCAACAAGGTCGTCGCCAGACCAAATCCCGCAACCATGATACTTTGCGGGTCCATCGAATTGGCGGGAACACCTCCAGCCATGGCGCCCCACAATCCCAGCGTTGCGACGACACCGTGCCGGGTAAAGTCGGCCGCGTTCTGGAAGAGCCAGTAGGCGACCGCGATCGCCATCACGCCCCGCACCAGATCCTCAACGATTGCGGTAATATCGTGAGAGAGTACCGCGATCGCACCAATCAGGCCGAGTTCGATGAAGGCCATGCTCCAGAACAACGGCGTACCGAGCGCAAAGATCTGTGTTTGCCACTGCGCGACAATGGTCGCGAACTGGTTCAGTACATCTTGAAAGAAACTAAAATCGGTAGTCACTTGCTTTCCTCCTTGGGTGGATCAATCCCGGGCGGCATCGCGCCGGGACACTCCAGAACGCCGTTAGTTACGTAGCCTTTGAAAAAACAGTGGTATTTCCAAAAGGAGTCGCTGATTGGATACCAACGATGCGTCCGCGTATCGAATTCGTACTGCCAAGCCAACATCTTCTGCTCGAACGGCGTTGGATTAAGGATTGTCGAAGGATCTGTGCCGCTGTTGCGGGCAGACGGCTCTGCGACGAGCGCCGGTTCGCGCTCGGACGTTTGACGCTGTGTGTACCAGAGGGTGACGCCCACCCCGAGGCTAAAAGCCGCGACGATGACTAGGGCGATACGTTCCATGGCGCTACTCCCAGATTGATGCTCTGTGCCGACGTGGCTTGCGCCTGCGTCCGCTCGTTGAGCTCCTCACCCGCCTTGGTCGCTTCGAGCGTGATCTGCATCACCACCAGTTGCCGCAGCAGCTGCACCTGTTGCGCGACCGCAAGTTGCGCCTCGGTGTTCGCCTGTAACGCCTGCAGCACGCCGCTCGCATACTGACTATCGGCCTCGATGGCGCCGAGGTGACTGTCCTCATTCGCAAACCCTCCGGCCTGCTGTTGCGCCGCGGAAAGTGCCCCGGCATAGGTCCTCAGCGCTATGGTCGAAACCTGCTTGGCGAGCTGGGTCGCATTGGCGGGCAACGCCGACCAGCCCGGGAAGTTCCCGCCGAACACTTGCGCCGAATTGATCGCGCCGTTGAGATTGCTGTCGAGCGACGCAAGATAGCCGGCGTCGCTCTGCCAGAGACCTGCGCCGCCGGGCGTGGTCAAGGCGCTTGCCGTCACTCCTTCGGCCTGGAGCTGCAGGGTCTGCTGGCCATACATCGTCGGATCGAAGACGACGTCGCCGACCCCGAACAGCGCATAGGCGGGCGCCGCTAACAGCACGAGAGCACCGGAGATGATCAGGTATTTCTTCATCGTAAGCCTCCCTTCGTCGTATCAATCGTGTAGAGCTGTGCCGTTCACGTGACTTAATTCCGCCAACACTGCCGTCGCGGTCTCGTGTGGGCGCAAGCATGTTTCGCCCAGTCCGCGCGCCTGCAACCACGCATCGAGGAAGTTGTCCGCGCCGCATTGATCCAGCAGCTCCCGCGCCTCGGTAACGTCCTGATGGCCGGTCGCCGCGCAAAGTGCTAGCGCCACCGGGCCAAGGTCGAGGCTGAAGAGCCGTCGCCCCTGACGCGAATGAAAGTAGTATTGGCGGCGCGGCGTCGCATTCGCGATCAACTCGATCTCGCGTTCCGCCAGTCCGAGTTTGAGATAGGCCTCGCGGACATACGCCCCTTTGGCATCCGGGTTGGGCAGGAAGATCTTGCCGGGACAGGATTCGAGCAACAGATCGCGATAGGGCGAGTTGGCGATTTCGGTGAGCGACTGCGTCGCGAGCGTGATGCCGGCGTTGCGCTTGCGGAAGGTTCGGATCGCGGCATAGAGCCAATCGCGTGAAACTTCGTCGCTCAACATCCGCCATGCCTCATCGACATAGATAAAAGTCGGGGCTGTTCCCATACCGACTTCCACTTCGTGCAGGATTAACTCGGTGGCGGGCGCCGCCGCGCATTCACCGAGTGCCAGCAACCCGGGCAATTCGTAGATGGTCACCTGCGCCTGAGCGGCCGCAGTCGCCGGATCACCATCAAAGATATGACCCCATTTGCCGCCCGTGATGTAATTACTCAGCACCGCCCGCAGACGGGGATGCTGCAGCAGATGCGCGAACAGCGTCAGCGTCCGCAGCCTTAGCGTTTGTGCCAGTTCCAGCGCGCGCGTCAGATCCTGCATCGCGGTTTCATCGAGCGCCAGCTCCGGCCATCGCGCGAAGAGGCGCATGAACCAGTCGAGGACCCAGCCCAGCCCATCGGCGTCGTCGAGATGCGCCAATGGACAGAGCGGTGACGATCCGTCCGCCGCCAATTCGCGGTAATCCGCGCCTAACGCATGCGCCAATACGAACGACGAGTAATCCAGATCGAGCCACGCGATCCGCGCACCGGTCAGACCGGTAGTTGCCGCAGCGAGCAAACCGAGGTAAGCACTCTTGCCCGCGCCGGTCGGGCCGATGATCAGCTGATTAGCCACACCGCCGAGATGCGACGGCGGATAGAAGGGCTCACGGCCACTACCTGCGCAGATCAACGGCACCGACGTGCCCTTCGCATAGAACGGCGAATCGATGGACGGCGTGCCGGGCCAGGGCGTTACCGGCAGAATCAGATCGGCGAAGTTGCCTGCGCTGATGATCGGCCGGCGCACATTGCTCCAGCCGTTACCCGGCCAGGCACCCATGATCGCTTCGGCCGCGTTGGCATCTTCGAGCCGCGCGGGCAGGCCGAGCGCATAGCAATCCTTCACCAGATCGCGGGCGCGCAACGTCGCACGGTCCGCATCCGTGTCGTAGATGATGGCGGTGATGGTGCACCAGCCGAAGGGTAAGCCCCCTGCCGCCGCGGCGATCGCGCCGTCGACCTCCGCAATTTGTTGTTCGACGTCCTGATTGATCGTGCGGCGCCGGGGAATATTTAAAGCGCGGGCGACGATGTCGACGAGGCTGCCCAGCTGCGCTCGCACCCAATAGGTGCGCTCGAGTTGCAATTGCTCCTGGGTGTCCTGGGCATCCTGAGAGATGAAGCGGATGGAGAGGGTCATGCGACCCGTATGGCGCAACAGTCCCGCGAGCATCTGTGGCACCGTCGCCGCCGGATAGGCGGTGATGCAGACCGGGCGCATGTGCAACTCGCCGACCCACGGCGCAACCCCGCCATACCAGCGCTCGCTGCTGATAATTTCGTTGAGCCGGACCCCGGCGGCCGGTACCAACGGGGCGTAATCTTTGCCGGTCACGATCAGCGCCAGGTCGCCGATGATCTCTTGCGGGGTCAGACGCTGCAGATCGAGCGTGTCCGCTGCCGCGTCCTCGAAGTTGGCCCACAGTTGCCGGGTCCGTGACTGCATCAATTCGCGGCGCGGTTGCATACTTGTTTGGCCCGAGGCAAAGACCTTGGCCTTGACCCCGCCGGCGAGCGCTGACTCATGCTGATGCGTCAGGTAGAGGCGTCCCAACACCAGCCAATAGTTCTCGGCGGTGAACTGCGCGCGCCGTTCCGCGTCGATCAGTTGCGCCGCGCGGGTCGGCAACGCCCGTTCCGGATAATTCGTTGCGGGCAGCCGATGATAGATAACGTGGAGCATGTCGTTGGTGCCGAGCTGGCCGAGCGCAGCCGCGAGGCGGATGCTCGCGGCCGCAATCTCGGCCGACGATGTGCTCTCGGGACTAAAGCCCCTGAGGCCGTAGGATCGCATCGTGCCCCAACCGCGCAGATCGATATCGCCCTCATCGTCGAGAAACGCACCGTACGGCACGACGGCACCTAAGGAATCATCAACGGAACGGCGGATATGGTGAAGACTCATTTGCACGTCCCCCTTACTTGAACCATCGTGGCGGTCGTGGCAGCGGTGCTTGCGGTCGTCGCTCCCGCGTCCAAGCGTAGCCGTGCGGTTCGCGAATCAACGGATGACGCAGGGCGCGGCCATAGACGGCAAGCCATTGCGGATCGTGCTTCGCCGCCTGCCGCAATAGCCACTGACCCGGCCAGTAGAACAAGGCCGCCACGATCAGCGTCCACCAGTGCCACAACGCCGTTATCAGCATCAGCAGCGCCAGCAGTCCGTTGAGCGTCGTGAGCTTCCATTCCGCCCCGCGCTTCAGCTTCGGCCGGGTCAGTGCCAGATAGACCTTCATGACCCTTACCGGATCAGCGCGCCTGCCGTGGGAAACAGGTAGGTCGCCATCGGCTGAATCTGGCTGCACAACACTCCACCGATCGCCAATGCTGATAACGTCAGGAATGCCGCCTCGAAGTTGCGCCCCATGAAATAGACCAGACCCGCTCCGACAAAGCCCGCGACGATCATCAGCAGGGCTATCGGCCCTGACACCAGATGCAGCACCTGCTGGGTCACCGTATCCATCGGCGTGCCGGTGGTGGCAGCCAGCACCGGGGCTGCAAGCAGCAGCAATGGCACCCCAAAACTGATCACTCGTGTTAGCTTGTTCATCACTTGCCCTCCTGGGTCGGCGCGGGTTTCATACCCGTGCCGGGTTTAGTCAGTTCCCTGATTTGGGTGACGATCCGCCGCCCATCGGGTTGGCGTTCGACGTAGATCACGAGGTCGATCGCTTCGCTGATGAGTTGCTGATCGCACTGCGCCAGCCGCGCGAGCCGGGTCAGGACTTCGGCCGCGCCGTTGGCGTGCATGGTCGCGAAGCCGGTGTGGCCCGTGGAGAAGGCATCCAGCATGGCGTAGGCTTCCGGCCCGCGTACTTCGCCGACGATGATCCGGTCGGGACGATCGCGCAGCGTCTCGAATACGTGGCGCCCGAGATCAGCCTTGGCGGTGGCCTGTCCGCGCATCACATTGCCCTCGCGGACCTGTAGTTCCGGCTCGTCTTCGAGGATCATCAGCCGCTCCTCGACCGGGATGGCCGCGATCATCGCGTTCAGCAACGTCGTCTTGCCGGAGCTCGTGCCACCGCCCACGAGGATGGTCTTGTTTGCTAGAATCGCGTTCCGGATCAGACGTTCTTCTTCGACCGTCATGAAGTCGCTGAGCAGCCGCAGGATGCGGTGCAGCGTACGGATCGAAAACCGCGCGCCGTCGCTCACCGGATAGCCCGCGTAGTGGTAACGAAACCCCGACGCCAGCACGCGGTTAAGAAACGGGACCGCCGGATCGAGTACCTTGTTGACGTCACTCGCGAGCAGGCGGCTCGCCGCTTCGATCGCTACCGCCGGGATGGTTGCGCCAGTATCGCGCATCGGCCCGGCGCCGTAGTCGGCAAAGACCCTTACCGCATCGAGCGCAGCAACATAGTTGCCTGCCACTTCCTGCATCGCACGGTCACTCAGGAGTTCGGCTACGGTTGCTCCGAACAATTCGGCCACCACCGTATCGAGCTCCCGTTTTGTGCTGTACAGCTGCATCGCCCTGCCTCGCTCGTCAGCTCTCTCGCCGCTTGACCTTCGCTGTCTCGTCTATCATCCTAGCTCAAAGACTAAAAGACTAACCGACTCACTAGCTGAATAGCTAGTATTCCGGACGCGGGTTGTCAAGCCCTCAGATTCAGGGCCTGCTAAATGCGGATGCCTTCGAGCTTCACTCGGTCAGGTAGCCCAGCTGCGCCAGCCGTACCGTCGCGGCCGCTGTCGACACGTCAAACGTCAGAGCGATACGGTCGCTCAGCGACGACGCCGTCGCCGAATCCCGCTTGAGGGGGGATGCCTCCAGGCGCCCACGCAAGAATGCCGCTACTGTTCGCTGCACATAACTGATCGGCATCAACAGCGCGCCGCCGGCGTAGGCCGCCTGCCATTCCATCCAGTCGACGACGCCGGGGGTCGGTAGCAGATCCTTCCAGTAGCAGCGTTGTGGTGCCGCTGCTCCGGGATATTGCGCGTAGAGCGGGCCGTGGAAGATGACGTGGCCGCATTCGTGCCCGAGCGTCATGCGCAGGCGATTATTGCGGTAGCGCTGCTCCCAGAGCTCCCGCGCGATCATGACCAGCGGTCGGTGTCCGGGATCGAACTCGGTGTAGCCGAAAACGTCGTAGCGGGCATCGGAAAGGTTCGGCTGCACATCGAATTCGGCGTGGCGTTCGATTAGTTCGGTCAGCGCCTCGGTCGGCACCGGAATCCGCTCGAAGCCGTAGCGTTCGCGCAAAAAGCTGAGCATCACTTCTTCGCAGCGTTGTTCGAGTTCGGCAATCTCCCAATGCGGGCGCGCGGGGAAGCGCCCGGTCCGGTCGCGCACCATCTTCATGGCTTTTTCTCCCGTTTAACCTCCCGCCGAAAAGCGCGGAACGCGGCCGTCAGGTCGTCTTCCTTCAGGCTCCGCGTATGCAGGTCGCGGGGCATCCGACCCGCCAGGAAGTAGAGGATGTCGGAATCGACCTGCAGGACCTTGGCCAGCCCCTCCAGCACTTCATCGCCGGGTTTACGCCGATCGTGCTCCAGGTCGACCAAAAAGGGAATCGAAATCGATGTCCCATCCGCCTTCTTCACTCCGGCGACGACCTCGCGCCCGCTCAGCCCCAGTTCTTTCCGTCGGTCGGCAATAAATTGTCCCAGTGTCTTCATCTGCGTACAAGCTATCTAGCATCGCGCTTGCCTACGGGGAACTGGTACAGAGATCCTTTCCCACTTTCTGCGGCAAGCCGAACAGCCCTGCGACAATTGCACGTGAGTGCTCGCAGCACTGATCCCACGAGGATAATTGCTGTTGGTTGGACCCGAGCTGGTGACAACCAGCTCATAGGTCTAGAAGGAGCGAGGTAGGTTCTGGCGTTGGGCAGCGAAGCTGAGAAAATTCGTTTTAACGGCTCTATCTGGATCAGACAACGGCTGAGGCGCTCGCGCAAAGGCTAAGCTGCTCTTCAAGGTCAGTATCTGAGTCAACGAAGATCGCATGATGGTCGCGCAGTCGTGATCCCTTAAATGTATTCTCGGTTCCTTTAATGACGATGGGAACGATGGTTCTGTCGTAGAAACGATTCGGTCTCGAACTCCTGCCATGCGTTCATGACATTTTGGTGTAGGTCAAATCCGCAATCGCTCAAACTCCTTTTGGCGATAGCATCAGCTTTCTTTAGAGCCTTGCTTTAATCCTTCCGGTACGACGAACCGGGCTCGAAATCCAAATATATTTGGCCGAACATGCTCTGCGAAGCCTCTAGTAGATAGACGCCGCGAGTATCTGGTGGCTTGCTCGTACAGTCGAAGTCGCGGTCGATTGCACGTCCCGGACAATAGCCATATAGCGCCAACCTAGAGCACCTATTGGGGTATTGATCGAGGATCCACTTGCCAGTCTCCAGCGTCTTAGTTGATCCTCCTAGCGTGATGCTGTGCTCGAATGTGTGATCAGCTCTCAAAGCTAGATGGTCGATACCTCCCGCGAGCTCGTAGGAGTATTGACCGACTAGGGAAGTAGAGTGGGAACACCGGCAGCCGACACCACACGTTAACAACAACAGAAAGGTAATTGAGACCAGGCCCCAATACTCGCGACGACTGTCTCGGCAACCTCTTGATAGCTCTGGGGGCATTCCGGCTTACCTGCTTCATTTACAACGGCACGTCCAGGGTATCCGCTCATGAATAGTGGAGAAAGGACCCTTTTTGGGAGATGGAACATCGGGCAGCTGAAGCGGCCTTGTTGCATAATGGAACAACGAACTAACGCTGGTTGGATTCGTAACCGTTATTTCGAGAACACCATCTTCGACTGCTTGAATATCTACCCTGTAACTACCAAGAAACTGCTCAGTGGGCTGATTTAATGTCTTTATATAGTCTTTTGTGTCGAAATCATATTTATAATCAGTCGTTGTATCCCCCCTTTTGCATTGTCCGCCGTGCGTGGATAGAAAGTATTTCAGTGCTTGGAGAACGCCCGGTGAGTGATTTAGGTCCCGTGCAAATCCACTTTCGGGCCCAAACTCACGCCATCCCGCCTGCCCTTGCGCCCATTCCTGCACAATTTCTAGAATCAGCTTTGTGGGATCAGTCGGATCGCTAGGACCGTGTGGATGAACCGCCTCACCAAAGGGATCCGAATAGAAGGTTGGGCGGTTGTGCGCGTACGTAAATGCGTTTACATCTCCCCCAGCAAAGCCCAGGGGATCTTGTGATATGAAGCGCTGAAGGCTTGGGTTGTAGTAGCGAGCGCGATAGTAATACAATCCGGCGTCGTCGTTCTCGCGACCCGCGTACTGATACGGGTTGCCGCTTGATGTACCGCTCGCGATGGTATTGCCGAAGGGGTCGTAGCTGTATTGCGTATCGAGCGTGCCGGATAGATCCGTGAGGCCCAGCGTCGACCCAAGCATATCCGTAAGAAAGTTCATCTGACCGCTGACGTCGGTGCGGCTGAAGTATTCGTCGATGTTGAGCCCGGTCAGCAGGTTAGCCGTGACATTTGTGCTGCCGTCGAGCTCCTGTACCGGATTCAGGCGGTCGTACGTGAATTGCGTCGTCGTGCCGTTAATAGTTTTGCCGGCCCGGCGCCCGGCGCCATCGTATGTGAAGCTGGCGTTGGTCACGCCCGTCATCGAGCTCAGATGATTCCGCGCGTTCCACTGATAGGTGTTGCTTCCGTCGTTCGTGAGATTGCCGTTGAGATCGTAGCCTAGCGGCTGGCTGCCGAACGCAGTCATGGCGTTGTTAGCATCGAAAGTGTTGCCACACTGCGGCGTGATCGCGCCCGCGATGCACTCATCCATGCTCATACGGTAACCGTCGTACCGGTCGTAGCGATGGTGCTATCTCCGCCCTGACCATCCAGCGAGCTTGCGCTGAC
>DATKML010000043.1:0-51114 GCA_035541875.1 Binataceae bacterium (SeqCode) | reverse complement strand
GTTGGCGACCTTCCAGTACAACTTCAACTTACTCTAGAGGGGATCGCTAGTCAGTCGATAACATCAAACGCAGCGTGTGAAGCTACGTTATGGTTGCTGGATTGAGGATTGTAGCAATGAATGAGTTCGCCAGGGCCGCGGCCGCTGAAGCCGATTCGCACCGACGCAGGGCGTCCCCAATATGACCTGTGGAAACCGGGATCTTGCAGCTGCTGACTGCGAGATCCCGTCGGGGTAATTCTCCCACCAGCGGACGGTCAGGGATGCTGGAGCCCGCCGGCGCCGCGGTCCTGAGCGTTTTCTCCTGCGAGCCATTGTGTGCTGATGAGGTGCGCAATGGCTCTTCTTAATTCGGACACTTGAGCGCTCAGTCTGACTTTGGCAAGTAACGTTGCTATCTTAGTGAACCGCATCGCCGCTGTGGTACAGATGGTACTATTCCTAAACTCTGAGTACCAAGTCAAGAGCGGACGCCGCAGGACGTCGAAAAAGTCAGACCGATAACTACGCCGAAAAACCCGTCGACCCGACTGCGATACTAAATGAATAATCGGTACTCTGGGAGATACGGATCGGGTGATCGAGTCATAGTACCCGTTACGTCTTTACCTATTCATCGGATTCGTCCTTTGGTTCTATGAAATGGGGCGTAACGTAGACTTCCACAGCAACAGTCTGCTCGCCCCCGCCCAAAGCAACGCCTTTCACTGGAGGAAGGTCGGAGTAGTCGCGACCCCATCCGATAGTGACGTGATCAGTTGTCGGTATCAGGTTGTTGGTCGGATCGAGATCAATCCATCCGAAGCCCGGGCAATAGATCGCAATCCACGCATGCGAGGCGCTTGCCCCAACCAAGCTGTCGCTGGTCCGCAAATAGCCACTCACGTAGCGGGCAGGTAACCCCAGTGAACGCAAACAAGCGATCATTACATGAGCGAAGTCTTGGCAGACACCGTGACGGGTGCGAAAAGCCTGTTCGACGGCCGTAGTTACCGTCGTCGCCGTCTGATCGTATTTAAAGTCGGCAAAGATGCGCTGGTTCAGTTCCAATGCGCCTTGCAGAAACGGCCGACCCGCCGTGAACGACGGGCGTGCATAATCGGCAAAGGACTGCTTAATCGCTACGCGCGGTGAGTCGAGCGTGAACTGGAAGGCTGCAAACGCTTCGTCAGTGCGGTACTCGCGCACCGCCTCACGCACATGCTCCCATGGCGGCGTCAGTGCCGGATGAATTCCCTCCGAATCGCTGTTTTCGAGCAGATTTTTGGCGGTGATCCGTAAAGTCGTGTGCGGCTCGTCGATACTAAGCACACTCACTTCGTTACGGAAGAAGTCGTAATGCGTTGCGATTGCAGAGGGCTCGGGTTCGACAATCAGCTGATGCTCGATCAAGCGCTGATTGTGGCTGTTGCAAGGCTTGAGATGAACCTGCGTATGGCAGAACGAGACCGACTCGCTGTACGAGTAGGTCGTGGTATGGAGCGCCTGCAGCAACATAATCGATGGCCCTCAGAAGGCCGTCATCTGCCGCGAAGCGAGCGTGTGATCGAAGTAGTGACGGCCAAGCGTTTCGGATAGTGCGCGCAGACCGTTGCCGAGATCGTTGAGCAGAGCGTTCAATTCCTTCCAGGTGCCCGAGCCGTTTACCTGTAGCAGGTCCGACGCCTCGACCAGCTGAACCGCGGTCAGCAGACGCATCACGATTTTAGTCTCGCTCGAGTGGCGGCTAGTCGTCAGCCGTTTGGGCAACTCCTCGACATGTTCCTGCAGCCGCGCGAGCTGAAAGGCCACCGCCCGCGGATTCACTTCATCCAGGAGGACCAGGTCGACGACCAGATCAGCCTGCATCGTGGTGAGATAGCGCGAGCGATAGGTGAGCGAGCTGTCGGCGATCTCCAGCAGTGTTTGGAGATCCGTCGAGGGATCCGCCGAGTCGGCCTGGAGGCCGTGACGCAGCAATTCGATCATCTGGAGCGCGCGCTCGACACGGCGGCCGATTTCCAGAAAGCGCCATCCGTCCCCGCGCGTCATGCTCTCGGCTGCAAGTCCGCTGAAGGCCGACAACGTCATCAGAGCGTCGTCGAGCAAAGTCCGGGTATTCGCGAGCCGCAATGGATCGTCGGTCGGACGAGTGGTGAATTGCTGGCTGAAGCGATGCAGGATACTCCACGCATCGGCGGAGAAACGATCCCGGAGTAGCCACGCGACTCGATAGAGCTGATCGAGCGTCCAACTGACGCTGTACTTCTGATCCGAGTCATAGATCATCGCGAGCATTTGGTGTTCAAGATTCTGCCCGCGACCATTGCTTGAAGCCTTGGAGCCCTTTTCTTCCCGAGGCGACGAAAGATACCCGAGGGTGCGCAGCGTCCGCACGCCAAGCTCGACGCCAGCATTTATCTGCTCCGTTTCCTGCAGGCGTGAGAGGATAACGCGAGCCGTTCGCACTAGTGCGTCGACTCGCTCGACGTAGCGGCCCAGCCAGAAGAGATTGTCGGCGACGCGACTCGGCAGATCGAAGGTCGCGCGGCTGATCGCCACGCGATTGGTGGCGCTCGGCAAGAGGGTCGTTTGGCTGACGGGCGCGTTCGATTTGACCCATGTATCCTTGCTGCCGCCGCCGGCTCGCATCGAAGCGATAAAACTATCGAGCCCCGACGACACCCAGGTCAGCCCGCCTGGCACGACGCTGTAGGAGTCCCCATCGGCGAAGGCAAAGATGCGCAGCACGAGATGGCGCGGCGAGAGACGACCGTTACTCCATACCGGCGCGGTCGACAGCGCGACCTGCTCATGCGCGACGTATTCATACGGCGCCGCCTTGATACGCTCGGCCAAGCGCCCGCGCGCCCGTGCGCTGAGTTTCGATCCGAAAATCGAATGGCGCCGGCCGGTCGGAAAAGCCGGCTTAATCACCAGTTGCGAGAGATTATCGAGGATAAAATCGAGATGGTCTGCATCGCCGCACCACCAGGTCGCGACGCTGGGTAAGCGCAGATCCTCTCCGAGAAGATGGCGCGAAATCTCAGGCAAGAAAGCCGCTGGTGCTGAGGATTCCAGCAAGCCCGAGCCGAGCGCGTTAACGACAACGACGTTGCCCGAACGCACGGCCTGCAATAATCCCGGCACGCCCAGCACGGAATCTTCGCGCAGTTCCAATGGATCGCAGAAGGTATCCTGCTGGCGCCGAATAATGACATCGACCGGCAACAGACCGCCGAGCGTCTTCAGATAGACGCGACTATCACGAACAGTAAGATCGCCACCTTCGACCAGCGTGTAACCCAGATAGCGCGCGAGAAAAGCGTGCTCGAAATAAGCCTCGTTATAGGGACCGGGGGTCAGCAGCACGATACGCGGATTCGCTCTGTGCGGTGTCACGAGACTGTTCAGCATCTCGCGATAGGCTTGAAACGAGTCCGCGAGTCTTCGAACGTGATTCGCATTGAAGACATCGGGCAGAACGCGCTGCGATACGAGTCGGTTCTCGAGCGCGTAACCAACACCGGTCGGCGCCTGCGTCCGATCGGCCATGACCCACCATCGGCCGTCCGCCGATCGGGCCAGATCGGCCGAGTAGTTATGCAGGTAGATATCGCGCGGCACGCGCACGCCGGAGCATGGACGCAGGAACCCCGGATGACGGAAGACCAACTCTGCCGGAAAGTGTCCCTCCCGGAGCAGACGCTGCTCGCCGTAGAAATCCGCGAGCATCACATTGAGCAGCGTCGCGCGCTGGATGACGGCCTGCTCGATCGTGGCCCAATCCTCCTCCGCGACGACCAGCGGAATGGGATCGAGCGGCCACGGACGATCGACGCCTCGCGGATCGCCATAGACGTTGTAGGTAATACCGTTTTCGTGGATAACGCGGCGGCCTTCTTTCCATCGACGGATAAAGCCTGCCGGGCCAATATTCAGGAACGCTTCGGTGAGATCCCGCCAATGCGGACGCACGGCACCATCAAAACCGACCATCTCGTCGAAAAATGAAAGATCGGGCAAATATCCCCATACTGAGGGAAAGTCGCCTTTGACGCCCGCCACCTGATCCAACGTAGATCCTTCTATCCCAAACTGCTCCGCGCGCTATTGCCACCCCTTCAGCGCTACGATCACCATCCTATGGCGAGTATTGATAGACCGGTGGCCGCCGTAAGTCGAGGGTGTGCGGAAACTGCGGATTCGTCTCGATCACGGGCGGAGCCATCGGCCCGGGAGTATGTCCGAAGGGAAAGAACCGCGCAGCCCGCCGCGCCTCGGCTTCGTTAGCATTGACCGGGAAGGTTTCGTAATTGCGTCCCCCCGGATGGGCCACATGGTAGGTACATCCGCCAATCGATCGACGCGACCAAGTATCGTAGAGGTCGAAAACCAGCGGCCCGTGAACCGGTATCGTCGGATGCAGACATGAGGGCGGCTGCCATGCCCTATAGCGCACCCCGGCAACCCATTGCCCCTGGATACCAGTCTCACGCAGCGGCAAGCGCCGACCATTGCAGGTAAGGACGTAGCGCTCGCCATAGAGCCCATCGACTTTCACCTGTAATCGCTCGACCGAGGAATCAACGAAGCGGGTCGTGCCACCCGCAGCCGGCTCCTCACCAAGTACGTACCAAGGTTCGGTCGCCATGCTGAGCTCGATTCTGACGTCAGCATGCGTGACATGTCCGAGGATGGGGTAACGGAAATCGAGATGCGGTGCGAACCAAGCCTCTTCGAACGGGTAGCCCGCACGGCGCAAATCGTTCAGCACATCGCGGAAGTCCGCCGCGATAAAGTGGCGCAGCATGAATTGATCGTGCAGCTGCGTACCCCATTTGATGGGTGGCTGCTGATAAGGCTCGCGCCAAAACCACGCGACCAGCGCACGCGCAAGCAGCTGTTGCGTCAGGCTCATCCGGGCGTGCGGCGGCATCTCGAATCCACGCATTTCGACCAGACCCAGACGGCCATTCGACGCATCGGGGGAGTACAGCTTATCGATACAAAATTCCGCGCGATGCGTATTCCCGGTCACATCGACGAGGATATGCCGAAAGACGCGATCGACCAGCCACGGAGGACAATAGCTCTTCAGCGCTTCGCCGATTTCGCCGAATGCGATTTCGAGTTCGTATAGATTGTCGGCCCGAGCTTCATCGACCCGCGGTGCCTGACTCGTCGGTCCGATGAAAAGACCGGAAAAAAGATACGAGAGCGCCGGATGGTTGAGCCAGTAGCCAATCATGCTGCGCAACAGATCGGGGCGTCTGAGAAAAGGCGAATCAGCCGGAGTGCGACCGCCTAAGGCGAAGTGATTCCCCCCACCGGTGCCTGCGTGGCGTCCATCCAGCATAAACTTTTCAGTACCGAGACGGCAGGCGCGCGCCTCCTCGTAGAGCGCGGTGGTAACATCTACCAACTCACCCCAATTGTGCGAGGGATGGATATTCACCTCGATAACACCGGGGTCGGGCGTGACCGAAAAGTGCAACACTCGATAATCAGGCGGAGGCGTGTAGCCCTCGATCATGACCGGCGTCTTGAGACTTGCTGCTGTATCTTCGATCGCCGCCACCAAATCAACGAAATCCTCCGCATTGGCCATCGGCGGCAGGAACACGTGAAGGCGACCATCGCGTGGCTCGACACATAGCGCGGTCCTGACCACCCACGGAGCCGATTCGCCAATCGCTGGCTCACGGTCGCGCTGATTCCGCCGTTGCATCTCCGGCGGTGCAATCGGCCTTCGCACCGGATTCGGTAATGGCGAACTGATCGCAGTCGGATCCGCCTCAAAGAACGGTGGCGCTTCCGACGGATCGACCCAAGGAAGACTCGCCAAGGGCAGACGCAGCCCGATCGGCGAGTCGCCCGGGACGAGAAACAGATGTTGTCCGCGCAGCATCCATAGGCCTGTCTGCCACTCCGGACCGTCTTTTCCAAAGCCACGCTGCAGAGGCAGAACAAAACCGACCGGCTGATTCAGGCCGCGCTCGAAAACCCGTCGCACGCGATCGCGCTCGCCCGCATCCTCAAGATGGTTTTCCACCGGATCAACATTGATCGGAAGTTCGCGTTCACGCCGGAGATAGTACAGCGGATCTTCGAACGCTGGATTGGCGTAATCCGGATCGACGCCAAGGCGCGGGGCCAGCGTGGTCGCGAAGCGATGCGCATCGGCGGGGCCGTACGAGGACTGCACGTCGCTCCGTGCTATCAGGGAGAGATCGCGCCACAGCGGCACTCCGTCCTGACGCCAGTAACAAGTCAAGGCCCATCGTGGGAGCGGCTCGCCCGGGTACCATTTGCCCTGTCCATAATGGAGAAACCCGCCCGGAGCGAAACGCTGTTGCAGACGCCTGACCAGCCTTTCGGCCAGGATGCGCTTCTCCGGCCCAACAGCCGACGTGTTCCACTCGACTCCTTCGCGATCATCGATCGAGACGAAGGTGGGCTCACCGCCCATCGTGAGGCGGATATCGCCAGCAACGATCTCATTATCAACCTGATGGCCCAGCGCTTCGATCCGTCGCCACTGCTCTTCCGTATAGGGCAGCGTCACGCGCGGATCCTCGTGGATCCGCGCCACCGACATCTCGTGGCTGAATTCAACCTTGCACGGTCCGACCGTCCCGCTAATCGGCGACGCTGAGGTCGGCTCCGGGGCCGTAGCCAACGGTATATGCCCTTCGCCAGCGAAGAGGCCCGATGTAGCGTCGAGTCCGATCCATCCTGCGCCCGGCAGATAAACTTCGGCCCAGGCATGAAGATCAGTGAAATCCTGCTGCGGCCCTTCAGGGCCCTCCAACGGTTTCTCGTCCGGTTTCAGTTGGATCAGATAGCCCGAGACGAAGCGCGCAGCTAAGCGGAGATTGCGCAAAATCTGCACGAGCAACCATGCACTGTCGCGGCAGGATCCGGTCTTCAGCCCGAGGGTCTCTTCGCAGGTCTGGACGCCGGGTTCCATCCGGATCACATAACCGACAGCTTGCTGAACGCTCTGATTCAGTTGAACGAGAAAATCGACACTCGGTACATCGTTGCGTTCGACCGTGTCGAGAAACGCTCGCAAACGTGGTCCGGGCGTCTCAGCCTTGAGATAAGGCGCCAGTTCGTTCAGCAGCGACGGATCATATTTAAACGGAATCCGCTCGGCACTGGGCTCAAGAAAGAAATCAAACGGATTGATGACGACAAAGTCGACGACCAGATCGACCTCAACGATGAAATGCGTCACAGCCTCGGGGAAAACTACCCGCGCCAAATAGTTGCTCTGCGGGTCCTGCTGCCAATTGATGAAGTGCTTGCTCGGATGAATCTTGAGCGAGTACGCGTTGACCGCCGCGCGACAGTGCGGCGCCGGCCGCAGACGGATCACCTGCGGCGAGAGCGTTATCGGTCGATCGTAGTGATATTCGGTCTTGTGGTGGAGCGCGACACGAATCGGCATTAATCCAATACCCGGCTAATCGCTGGCAGATGTGTGCTCGGCACCGCACCGATCCATCGCGGTCGGCCCGATAAAATCGCGATTTTGCAAACGGGGTAGTTGCCTTGGGCTATCGTCGGCGGTAACTCCATTACTTCGATGAAACATCCTCTCTAGCGCTAGGATCTCTGTCTGACTGGGAAAAGCGTAAGCGACCGCCGAAAACGAGTCCAACGAGCCTTCAGCATGAGACCAGCTTTGCCGCGCCGCCTTGCGCTTGCTCTCCGGACGATCGCACTGACGATCCAGCGCTGGTGCGTCAGCCGTGAGATCTTGGCCGTTTTCTGCAGCCTGTGCGTAGCGATCTTGATGGCGCCCTCGGTCAGCGCCCAGGAAACAACGCCAACGCCGCAGCCAACCACTTCGATGAGCCCGCAGGATTTGGCCAAAAGTGTCCATAATCCCTTCGAAGATTTCATCAAGGTACCCATCGAATCCGAGAGCGATTTTGGTATTGGCGCTCATCACAACGTTGGCGCGAGTTTGAATATCGAGCCGGTGATTCCCTTTCGGCTCACGGCGGGTTGGGACCTGATTGCGCTACCAAACTTCACGCTTACCTATCAGCCGAGCCCGCATGAGGAATACGGGCTGGACGATACGCAGCTCTCGCTCTTTTTCACCCCTCATGGAATCGACAAGTGGCTGTGGGGCGTGGGTCCGATCGTTCAGCTACCGACTGCCACCGGCACCCAGCTGGGTACCGGTCGATGGTCCGCCGGACCGACTGCCGCCTTCATCTATTCACAAGGACCGTGGTTCAACGGCGTGCTCGCCTACCAGTTGATGTCCTTCGCGGGCGATCAAGATCGGGGCAGCGTCAATCAGACCTTTATCGAGCCGCAGATCAGCTACAACTTCGAGAGCGGATGGTATGTCGATACGAATCCTTCGATTACCTTCGATTGGACGGCCGACGCCGGCACGGGATGGACTCTGCCGGTCGGGGCCGATATTGGCAAAGCATTCTCTATCGGCTCGCAAGCGATGAGTCTACAGCTCGGTTCTTACGATTTGGCCAAGCGCTCGGACGGTGATCCGCAGTGGCTTATCCGGATGCAGTTGACCATGCTCTTTCCGACCGGCAAATAACCCTCCCGCCAACGAATCCTTCCCAACGAGGTTCAGCCCGCGGCCACCTATCGAAAACTTTGTCGATTTAGCCCGCGACTCATTTTTGCAAACGCTCTAAGATCGAAGATGCTGACACAGCTCGATCGTTCAGGAGGACCGGTCTTCCGTAAGGGGCACGGCTGCTCTGATCTTTCGGGCGGTGATTTTGAAAGCAAAGAGGGTGGCTCATGTCGGGTAGGGAGACTTTAGCGATCCTGGTCGGAGGCGGGCCTGCCCCTGGAATCAACGGGGTAATCGCTGCCGCGACTATCGAGGCGATCAATTCCGGCTTGCGGGTGCTCGGCATCCGGCAGGGATACTACTGGCTAGCCAAGGGTGATACTTCGGGCGTCTCCGAGTTACGGATTCAGGATGTAAGCCGTATCCATTTCACTGGCGGGTCGATTCTCGGCACTTCGCGTACTAATCCCGCGAATGACCCGCGCGATCTGGAGCGCACGATCAAGACACTCAAAGATCTTTCGGTCCGCTATCTCGTTTGTATCGGCGGTGACGATACCACTACCGCAGCCGCGAAGATCGCCGAACACGCTGACCACAAGCTGAGCGTCGTGTCAGTGCCCAAAACCATCGATAACGATCTTCCACTTCTGGAGGATCTACCGACCTTCGGCTACGAAACCGCTCGCTCAGCCGGCGCCACCGTAGTCGAATCGCTGATGGAAGATGCGCGCACAACCAGCCGATGGTACACGGTCGTGACCATGGGCCGGACGTCGGGTGCGCTCGCGCTCGGAATGTGCAAAGCGGCGGGTGCGACCCTCGCGTTGATTCCTGAGGAGTTCAAGAGTCCCGAAGTCAAACTAACGACCGTCGTCGATGTAATCGCAGGTGCGATCATCAAGCGGCTCGCGCATGGCCATCAGGATGGTGTCGCCTTGATCGCAGAGGGTATCGCCGGTCTGCTCGATCCGGCTTCGCTGCCCACCGCCGAGAATGTAGAGCGCGACGCCTATGGCCATCGGCGACTAGGCGAAATCCCGCTGGGCATCTTCCTGCGCGATAACGTTCGCGAGGCGCTCGCCAGCCTAGATATCCAAACCACCGTCGTGAACAAAGAGATCGGTTACGAACTGCGGTGCGCCAAGCCGCTGCCCTTCGATATCGATTACACGCGGACGCTCGGTTATGGCGCGGTGCGTTATCTACTTCGTGGCGGCTCTGGAGCTTTGATCGCGATCGTGAATGGCCGTATCCGGCCACTCAAGCTGGAAGAGCTCGTCGACGCCTCAACCGGTCGCATCCGCACGAGGGTGGTTGATGTCACCGCCGAGTCATACCAGGTGGCACGCTCGTACATGATCCGCCTGGAAGCTGAGGACCTTGAGGAGCCGATGCTTTCGCAGATGGCGCGCCAGACAAATCTCTCGCCCGCGGACTTCCACGCGCGTTTTCTACCGGCGGTCGAGGCCAGCGTCCCGTTCCATCGGAACTGAGATCGAAGGAAGAGTCAGCGTAGTTCAATCGTTCAGTGCAGCTTGAGAACCTCGCTGCGCTGAACGATGATCCGCCGAGTAATGCCGCTTCCACCCTACTCTGAATATCGTCGCGCGTGCGCCCAGGGCCTTTCGACGGTACGACCGCTGCTACCGATCGCGCGTGACGAAGACCATGACGGCTGGAACTTCGGCGATGGATGGCCTCCCTCGCATCGCGCGTTTGGCCGGATGCGCTTTCTACGCACGCTCGAAGCTTCGCGCCAACTTGCTCCGCGTCGTGTATTGGAAGTCGCCGCCGGCGGTGGAGCGTTATGCGCCTGCTTGGCGCGCGACGGAGCAACCGTCGTCGCCAATGATTTGCGCGAGAGCGAGTTACGCCACACCCTCTCCCAATACGAAAACGGGAACGCCGTCAGCATCGCGGCGGGAGATCTCTTCGCGCTCGACCCTGCTATATTGGGACAGTTCGATCTTGTTATCGCGTGCGAGGTGATCGAGCACGTGGCGCATCCCGATGACTTGCTCGGCCATCTGCGTCGCTTCCTCACTCCCGGCGGTCGTATCCTGCTCACCACACCGAACGGTGCTTATTTCCGCAATCGCCTCGCAACACTCACGACCATCAAAGATCCCGCGAGTCTCGAAGCGCAGCAATTCAAGCCCGATGCCGACGGCCATCTGTTTCTGATCACGCCTGCGGAACTTGCCGCACTCGCGGCAAAGGCCGGCCTTCAGATCGATTCGCTTGAACTCTTTGGGATGCCCCTGATTACGGGGCACTGCGGCCTTGCGCGGTTACAAACACCACACCTCACCCGCCTCTGCTATGCGAGCGAGCGCCTCTGCAATCGTTTGCCCAAATCTCTCCAAACCAAAGCGTTCTTTGGCTTACTTGCCGTGATGGGCGAAAAGGACCGTCGCGTCTGAGCTGCTCTGATTCTCGATGCGGGTGCTTCAAGCCGGCTGAGCGGCTGGTTGCGCTCCTGCGGCCTGTCTTCGGAGAGCCAGCGCGATCATCACCCACGCCCATCCGCGGAAGATGAGCCCGATTGAGATCGCAAAGCCGATAAACCAGAGGCCTGTCGCGGGCCAGTGAATCCAGAGCATAAAGCCCAAAGCGATCGAGAGTAGTCCGTCGAGTACGGGCCAGAACTTCTGTGGCAGGCTGGCCTGAAAGACTGCGACGATACGAGTTGCGCCGCTGATAGCCAGAAACGCGGCGAGCACCAGCGTCAGCGTGACGGCACCCAAACCCGGATGGGCTACAAAATAGACTCCCGCGACGATATCGAAGATGGCGTTGAGGATATGCGGAAAGGTTCGTGTTTCAGTATGACGAAACAGATTAACTATGTGGAGGATTCCGCTACCAACGAGGAGCCATCCGAGGAGTAATACCGAGATTAGCGTGACGGCGAGGCTATCGCCCATCGCAATCGA
Source organism: Binataceae bacterium (SeqCode) (assembly GCA_035541875.1). GTDB lineage: Bacteria > Desulfobacterota > Binatia > Binatales > Binataceae > JAJPHI01. Next base: position 39,627 of record DATKML010000043.1, on the reverse strand, counting down.
GCCGAGCAGGATCATCGTGATCCCCAGCGTCATCAGCCATCCGGAACTCAATGCGGGTCCTAGAGCGTTACCGGTTGAGGGTGTTGTTGCCATCGGCGTTCCTCCTCGACTCACGGCTGCGAGCAGGCCGAAAGCCTGCGTAGCATCTCATTTCGGAAACCTAACAACCACCGGTGTCTCGTTCAATCAGCGAGTTTGATCGGCTGATGAACTCATACAGTCGTAGCCGGCCACCGTCATGACTCCCGCGGATTACCCGCTTCATCGGAACTTGTGTTACTTATCGAGCAAATTCCACGAAGGTCGAGCATTCTCCTATGAGCGATCAAGTCCTTTGCTATCTCTCTTTGCATGAACTCTCCGCACAACTCCATGCGGGAAAAATTTCGTCAGCCGAAGTGACCCGCGCGACCCTCGATCGTATCCGCGCGCACTCGAATCTGAATGCCTACATCACCGTGATGGACGAGGCGGCAACACGCGCCGCCGCAAGAGCCGACACGGAGTTGGAGGCCCGTCGATCGCGCGGACCTCTGCATGGCGTGCCCGTCGCGGTGAAAGATCTTTGCTATACCAAGGGCATTCGAACGACCTGTGCGAGCGGCGTTCTCCGCGACTGGGTACCGAACGAAAGCGCGACGGTGGTCGAGCGACTCGAAGCAGCCGGAGCAGTGATTGTCGGCAAGCTGCACATGACGGAGTTCGCCGTCGCGTGGTATCACCCCGATTTCCCCGCACCCAAGAATCCCTGGGGTGCCGATCTATGGCCCGGTGCGTCGTCCAGCGGATCGGGCGCAGCTACCGCCGCGGGACTCTGCTATGGATCGCTCGGCTCCGATACCGGTGGTTCGATTCGTTTGCCTTCCGCTGCATGCGGTATCGTCGGGCTCAAACCCACCTGGGGGCGCGTCAGTCGCTACGGGGTCTATCCGCTGGGCGAATCGCTCGATCACGTCGGACCGATGACCCGCTCCGTCACTGATGCGGCCCTGATGCTCGCCGCGATCGCGGGTTACGACTCGCGGGACGGCACCTCACTCGCCGCGCCGGTCGAGGAGTACAGCGCGACGATCGAACAGGGCGTGAGCGGTTTACGGATCGGTCTCGACGAAGCTCTTCTCAGCAAGGGTGCCTCCAACGCAGTGAACAGTGCCGTGATCGATGCGGTCAGGATGCTCGAAAAGCTCGGTGCTCGGATCGTGAAGGTATCCATCCCGGACATCCTGCCGGCGCTCGGAGCCTGGTCCGTGCTGTGTCTTGGTGACGCGGTCGCAGCGCACGAAAAAACCTATCCCGCTCGTGCTGCTGAATACGGCGCAGGCTTCCGCTCATTCCTCGAATTAGGATCGCAATTGCGCGCGCAGGATTATGCGAAGGCGCAGATGGTGCGCGAGAGCTTCGCGAATCAGTTCCAGATGATCTATGATCAGATTGATGTGCTCGCGTGCCCCTCGACAGGCCAAACCGGGCTCCCTGTCACGGCACTGCCCGATGATGCGCGCTTCCTGATGAACGTCGATCCTGAGGGTCTGCTGCGTTTCACCGCGCCGTTCGATATCAGCCGCAATCCGACATTGTCGCTGCCATGCGGCAAGAGTCCCTCAGGACCGCCACCGAGTTTGCAACTGATTGGTCGATTGCTGGGTGAAGGAACGATTCTGCGTGCGGGACGAGCCTTCGAACGCGCCACCGACTGGAACCAGCAGCGCCCACCGATTAACTAACGCAAAGCGCGGATAGAGAGGCCCTGCAAGCCTCTGTATCCGCGCCCTTTGATCTGCTGAGTTTAGTTTATCCGTTAAACGGCTCGATAAGTTCGAGGAAATTCCCGTCCGGATCCTTGAAGCAGAAGAAGCGCGATCCCGCGCCATTGGGGAATTTCATCAGCACAGGCTCTGATACCATCTCGACACCCGCCGCCTTCAGGCGCTGATATTCCTCGTCGATATTCTTCGTGAATAGTGCGATGCGCGCGGGACCAACGTGATACAGATGCGCCGGGGCCTTGCCCTCGGTTTTCGGATGCTTCCACTCAATTAGATCGAGTCGCGTCGCCCGCGGGTCGTCGCTGAGCGCCAGCAGCGCGGCGCGAATCACGCCGTTGGGTACATTCAGGCCGATATCGTTGGCAGGGTTCGGCCCTTCACCGAGATCGAGCACAACTTTGAACCCGACCATCTTGTAGAAGGCGAGCGATCTCTCAAAATCGCTCACGTTTACGTTGATATGAAAGATCGATTTGATCATGTTACTGCTATTCTGGTTGAGTGTTTCCGCTTCACGTAGATCCTTCGGCACGGCGCGCCATCGGCTCGCCGGCTTAGGATGACAGCAAATTATCTTCTCGTGCTACGCAAGCGGGGGAGGCGCGTTCCAGCACGGGCCGGCCTTCGCGACCATCGCGGGCAGCTGATGCTGCAGAATCTCCTCGAACCACTTGGTCGTATCGACCAGACGCGCCAGATTGATTCCGGTATCGATTCCCATCCCTTCGAGCATGAAGACCAGATCGTCCATCGGGATATTGCCGGTGGCCTTGGGCGCGAAGGGGCATCCGCCGGCGCCGCCCGTTGAAGCGTCGAGCACATCAGCACCGCCGCTCACAGCTGCATAGGCATTGGCGATACCAACGTTGCGCGTGTTGTGTAGATGGATCCCGAGACGCACGCCCTTGAAACGGTCCTTAGCCCGCACCAGCATCCGCTCGATTTGCGGCGGCACCGCCATCCCGACCGTATCGGCAAAATCGACTTCGGCTACGCCCGCCTGAACGAATCGATCCGCTAGCGTCAGCACCTGCTCGGGGTTCACCGGTCCCTCGAAGGGACATCCGAACGAAGTCGCAATCGCACCGGTTAACTCAACGCCGTCCTGCTTCGCGCGCTCAAAAATCGGCTGATACGCGGCCATCGTTTCCGCCGGCGATGCATTGGCATTGCGCTTGTTCATCGTTTCAGTTGCAGCAACCACGAGACGGATATAACGCGCACCCGCCTTAACCGCGCGATCGTAACCGCGATCGTTCAAGACGAGCACGATCGGTCGAATCCCGTCGATCTTCGAGGCCTCCCGGAAGACCTCTTCCGCATCCGCCATCTGGGGCACCCACTTCGGGCTGGCGTAAGAAGCGACCTCGATCCATTTGAGCCCGGCGTCGGCAAGCCGACGTATCAATGCAAGCTTTTGCTCAGACGACAGCATCACTTTTTCATTTTGGATACCGTCCCGTGGCGCGACGTCACAGAGAGTGATTTGACGGGTCATCTAGCCGACCTCCCAAAGGGATACAGTTTAGTGCGACACCCTCAGCGTGGTGTGGAATCGTGCGATTATCGCCTATCGACAAGAACGATCAAGCTCCTGACGGCGGCATACTCGGCGTTGCATCCTGGGTATTAGGCCGAACTTGCCCAGACTAGGGAAGCAGCTATCGTTGATGCGAACCGATCGCGAACGAATATCTCAGCAATACTTCCCGCATGAGGAAGATCATTCATGGAACCAGCACAGAAAAATCATTCCAACGAGGATGCCGCACATTGGGAGCAACGGCGCATCCGGCACGCCCATCACCATCCCGCGGTAAAGAACGTAAACCAGGTGGCAGCGGATCGGCTGACCACCGGGGACCGAATCGCCGATGGGTTCGCGGCGATGATGGGCAGTTGGACCTTCATTATCACCCAAAGCATCGTCCTGATGGTCTGGATTGGCGTTAACATCGCCGCATGGGTAAACCATTGGGACCCATATCCGTTTATTTTGCTGAACCTCGCGCTCAGCTTTCAGGCCGCCTACGCCGCACCGATTATTATGATGTCGCAGAATCGACAGTCGGCTAAAGATCGCCTGATGGCCGAGCAGGATTACGAGATCAATGCCAAGGCTGAAGAAGAGGTGAAGTCGATCATGCATCATCTCGAACAGCAGGATGAGTTCATGATCACTATTCTGCGGCGGCTCGAAGACAATCAGCGGCTTTTGCTCGCAGCGCATAAGCTTCTTGATGGGCGGGCGGCAAGCGACGCGACTGATAAGTGACCAGAGAATAGAGAGCCAGAGCAGATGGAAAAAGAAATTCTGTTTGAACGAAATCCGCCGATCGCAACGATCTCACTGAATCGCCCGCGTTTTCATAACGCTCTCACCTGGGCGATGTATGACGGCCTCATCGAGATATGCGCGAGTCTCGTTGATGATTCGGAAGTACGCGCAGTCATCATGCGCGGCGCTGGCGCCAAGGCGTTTGCCTCGGGCACCGATATCGCACAGTTCACCGAGGTTCGTACCGGTGCGGACGGACTGGCTTACGAAGCGCGGCTCGAACGGGCTGTGGGCGCACTCGAAGGGGTAAAGCAACCGACGATCGCGGCTATTGAGGGCTATGCAGTGGGTGGCGGTGCCGCCCTCGCGCTGGTCTGCGATCTGCGCTACGGCGGTACCTCTGCCCAAATTGGCGTACCGATCGCGCGTACACTCGGCAATTGCCTGTCGATCGCGAACCACGCGCGCCTGCTCAATCTGCTCGGCCCGGCAATCACCAAGGAGCTGCTCTTCCGCGGACGCCTCGCGACTGCCGAGGAATGTCATCGCGCGGGCGTTCTCAACGAGATCGTGCCCGACGGTCAGGTGTATGCACGCGCCCTGACGATCGCCGAGGAAATCGCGAACAATGCACCGCTTACCCTGCAGGTGACCAAGGAATCGGTGCGCCGATTGCAGGCGACCGATGATCAGATCAACGGTGATGACTTAATCGAGAAGGTCTACGGCAGCGCCGACTTTCGCGAAGGGGTCGAGGCTTTTCTTGCGCGGCGCAAGCCGCAGTTTCGTGGAATGTAAAAGCGGCGGGACGCCCTGCTGTGTGGTGCCGAAGCGTCTCGCTACTCCAGGGCGGCTATTTCTACTTTCTGGAGGTCTTGAAGAGCGGTCCGGCCGGCGATAGCGAACTCGTCTCCGGTCGTTCCGACGCGTGCGTAACGCTCCGGTTGCGTCCGCGTCCTACCAATCGTGAGAAGAGCCCCTCAGGCTGATCACTCTCAAGAGCCTCCACCGCGCCATTCGTGATCAGGTTTTCCCGTAGCTCGTCCAGAGAGAGCTGGACATTCTCGATTCGATTCTTTGAGGTGCGCTCGGTCGCCAAAACCATCTTGGTAAGAGTGTTCTTGCGACTAGCCCCACCAACCAGGTGCCCCTTACTTGCGTGACCCACTTGCCCACCTCAAGTGCCAAGACGTTGAGTCGAATATGAGCCTACTATCGGCTTAGAACAACCAATTTAATCCTTATGTCGCAACACACTTTCGATAAAGGAACTCACCCTGCCTTGGGTTGAGCTAATCTGACTAGGTCAGATTTATGCCGTCACTGAGCAGGCGGGGCAGCAGGTTCTGCCGGCGGGGGGGCATCTATCGGAGCGGATGGAGCCGGGGGAGCACTATCGCTCGATGCAGGCGGTAGCTCCGCACTCGGTGTCGGGGCCAAGATTGCACTCAGTCTCCCGTAACCGACCCGTGCGCGGAAGTTACCGGGCGAAGCGGCCACCGCTTTTTGATAAGCCTTGGCAGCTTCCAGTTCGTGACCCAACGCTTCGTCGCATGCGCCCTCGTAACTCAGCGTCTCGCCCAGCCATTGCGGCTTGTTAGCAAACCCTAGCTGCGCTCGCTGAAAAAAGGTCAGCGCCTGCTGATAGTTCTTCCGTTCGTAGTGGGCACGTCCGAGGAAGTAGTACTCGAAGGGATCACCGGGATCGATCGAAACGGCCTGGGTCAGGCTGCGCAGCGCCGCGTCGATAGCGCCCTTGGAAAGCTGCTTGCGCGCCTGCTCGGTGACTCGCAACGAGGCGGCCATCGAGGGCGTCACCGCCGTCTTGATCTCAGCATCGAGCGGCTTCGACTCGGCATCAGAATCGGTATCGATCGAACTGACGTCGAGCGCCGGAGGCGGCTCTGGCGTCGGTGTCGATGAAGGTGTTTCGGTCGGGATCGGAGCCATCGAAGGCGCAGGTTCTGGCGTTGCTGATCCCGGCGTTTCCGCCTGGGCAGGGGCAGATGCTGGCTGACCCGCTGTCGGCTGCTGACTATCGGGAGGAATCTGCTGTACCGGCATATTCTGCGGAGCGGATGCGGGCGGGGCGCTGTTGTTGCCCTCAGGAGGCACCCGTTCCCAATCGTCGCCGTGATTCACAACCGGCGTGGGAGCCGATTGCTGGACTGACCCGCCGCCTGTGGTCTGACTCGATGGTCCCGCTGCCGACGGCACATCCTGTTCTTCCATGGCGGCGCAGCGCCGCGGCGTCGTCGCACCAATACATACCGCCGCCACAAGGCTCAGCAGCGTAACCACCGAGAGTCTACGTCGAGCGCGGCGCATCAGTCGTTGGGCGAATCGATGTTATCGGTGTCGTTCGCTGCTCCAGCCGGAGCTGGATTAGCTGGATTCGGTGACGAGGATGACGGTGTAGAGCACGAACCGGTGGAGGCCATCTCTTTCGGAAATACCCCCATCATGCCGGTCGCGCAATTCGCTCCAGCCAACCCTCCCGACGCGGGATCGGATTTGGCCAAGACCACACCTGCCGGAGCGACAAAGTCGAGCGCCGGACGCGACGCAGTCGCGGCCTTCATAAAATTCGTCCACGCCGGGAGCGACGCCTCTGCGCCCGTCAGGCCAAGTTCCTCTTTCTGATCGAATCCCGTCCAAACCACTGTCAGCAGGTTCGGCGTGAAGCCCGCGAACCACGCATCTTTGGCATCGTTCGTCGTACCCGTCTTGCCGGCGGCCGGGCGCGTAAATCCGGCTTTGCGTGCGCCTTCTCCCGTGCCGTGATTAATCACCTGTTCGAGCATGTAATCGATCGTGTAACCCAGCTCCGGTGATAAAACCTGCTCGGCCTTGAGTTCATGTCCTTCAACCAGGTTACCCTTTTGATCGATCACGGCGCTTACAGCCGCAAATGGAACTTCCAGACCTTCGTTGGCTAGGATCGCGTACATCCGCGCCAAGTCCAACGGCGACACTTCGATACCACCAAGCACAATCGAGGGATAGTGCGGCAGGTTGCTAAAGCCGACCTTCTCTCCCATCGCCGTGACACGATCGAGACCCACTGCCTGAGCCAATCGTGCTGTCGCCGAGTTGAGCGATTCTTGCAGCGCGAACGTCAGTGTCACACGCCCGAAATAGCGGTTCTTGAAGTTCTTCGGCGTCCAGCTCATCGCGTTGCCGTTGCCATACACCCATGTAAACGGCTCATCGTCTATATAACTGGTGGGCAGATAATGCAGCGGGCCACCATCGAAGGTTTCCTGTAAGGCCGCGAGGTAGGTGATCGGCTTGAAGGCCGATCCCGGCTGACGCTTCGATTGCGTCACACGATTGAATTGACTCTCGTGATAACTACGGCCCCCCACCATCGATCGGATTTTCCCGGTCTGCGGCTCAATCGCAACGAGACATGATTGCAGCTGATACTTCTTCTCTTTGCGTTGTAGCGACGTATGCTTCTCTTCGAGGCGAGTCAGGTTGTTATCAACCGCTGCTTCCGCCTGCTTCTGCATGTGCACGTCGAGCGTGGTGAATACCCGTAGTCCCTCGCCCGTCAGCACGCTCGGCGGATAGCGCTCGGCCAATTCGCGCTTCACATAATCGACGAAATAGGGCGCGTCGTTGCTTTCCTGATAGGGTTCCCGGGCGCGCAATGGTTCCGTGACTGCCTGATCGTAAGCCGCCTTGCTGATGTAGCCGTCCTGGAGCATCGAGCCCAGCACTTCATTGCGCCGGATTCGAGCCGCGTCGGCATGACGAATCGGATTAAAGTGATTCGGCGAACGGATCATTCCGGCGATCGTCGCCATCTCGGCGATCGAGAGATCGCGCGGCTCCTTTGAAAAATAGAACTGCGACGCCTCCCAGATACCGTAAATGCCTTCCTGTCCGCGCTGTCCCAGATAAATATCGTTGAGATAGTTCTCGATTATCTGATCCTTCGAGTAACGACTCTCAACGATATAGGCCATCAGGGCTTCCTTGACCTTACGATGCCAATCGCGTTTAGCCGTGAGGAAGAAGTTTTTGACTAACTGTTGTGTCAGGGTAGAACCGCCCTGCACCACATGCCCTGCGGTCAGATCGATATACGCGGCCTTGAGTGTCCGCACGACGTCTATTCCGTGATGCTCGTAAAACCGATGGTCCTCGGCAGCCAGCACCGCGTCGATAAAGGCCGGCGGAATCTCCGCGATAGGAACGATACGTCGCTGCTCCCAATCGCCCTGGAAGATCGCCCCGAGCATCTCGGGCTCGAGATCAAACGAATAGGTCGGCTGATGGGTCGCGACTTCCTCGATCGAGATGACTGTCCCAACCGGTGAAATCCGCATCGCGATCAGCTCACCGGGAAATTGCGAATAGGGATACCGGAAGCTGTGCAGGAAAATCTCGAAGCGGCCGCTCTTACCTTCGTCGAAACTGTACTCGCCGCGAGTCTTAACCTGTCCGGGCGGGACGCGATGGTAGTTCAAACGCGCGAGCCGTTGGTAAAGGCCGATATCTTCGATCTTCTGGCCGGGATAGATGGTCGTCGAATCGGAATAGACCAGCGACGGAATCGTCCAGCGCTGGCCGGAAAAGCGGGTGACGACCTCCTCATCGAGTCCGTGGTAATAGCGCACGAAGCGATACAGCACCGGGCCGAGAGCAAACAACCCCACCACCACCGCGCTGAAGAGAAGAATCTTGATCAGCTTACCGATTCGCTTCACCTAACGGTGCCCCATCCGCCTCGTGATTCTATCCTTGCGTACGAGGCTAAACGAAGCCCGCCACATCCCCCGCGATATTTATCGCTGCTAGTCGAGAATAGATTGCGACAGGCAAAGCCGATCGTGGCGAAACCGTCTCCGAAGCAAACGCTTAGGCGCCGCGGGCGCGCTCGACGTACTTCATCCGCAGCTCGAAAAGGATTCCTTCGACCAGCGACTGCTCGTCCTTGTCCAGATTACCGCGCGTCTTTTCCTGCAGCATCCCGATAATATCGATTAGCTGCTGCGCGGCCGGGAGGTTCAGGCCGCTCTCTTCGCCATGCGGGTCGGCGATCTCGCCAAGCATCATCAGCGCTTGGGTCGAAAGTCCCAGCATAAAGCCCGCGAAGGTAACCTCGTGAGCGGCTGCCGCACCGTGAGACGCCCCCGCGTCGAGCCGGGGCGGTGGTGGGACGGAGGCGCTGGATTGGGTCGCACCTTCTGCCGCCGATGATGATGGCTGCGAGGCCTCCTCAGCGCGATGCTCCGGTTTCAGTTCGCCTTCCGACGAGAAACGTCGACGGTCTTCAACTTTGAAAGATCGCTTGTTTTCCTCTTCCATCGCCGTCATCCACTATGGGCCATATTCTCAAGTCGTTGAATCCGCTCTTCCAGCGGCGGATGGGTCGAAAAGAGCCGGCTCATTACTCCACCGCTGAGCGGGTTCACGATAAATAGATGCGCGGTCGCTGGCGTAGCATCAGCCATCGGCATTCGTTCGTTGGCCGCCTCCAGCTTGCGCAGCGCATTCGCCAGATAGAGTGGATTGTGCGCCAGCTTGGCGCCGCTCGCATCAGCCTGATACTCCCGGGTCCGCGAGATCGCGAGTTGAATCATCGTCGCCGCCAAGGGGGCGAGAATCGCCATGGCGAGCAGTTCGAGTCCGCTGCTGCGGTTATTTTCGTCGCGTCCGCCCAAGCCGCCGAACAGCGCAGCCCACCGCGCCATGCTTGCGACCATCATGATGACGCCCGCGAGCGTCGCCGCCACTGAACTGATGAGGATATCGCGATTGAGCACATGCGAAAGCTCGTGCCCCAGAACGCCCTTAAGCTCTTCGCGATTACAGATCCGCATGATGCCGCGAGTCACCGCGACTGCCGCGTGATTTGGATTGCGCCCTGTCGCGAACGCATTCGGGGTATCGCTGTCGATCAGATACAGGCGCGGCGTCGGAATTCCTGCCGTTTGCGCCAATTCACTTACGATGCCGTAAAGCTCAGGTGCACTGGACGCGTCGAGCGGCTGCGCCCCGTACGCCTTCAGCACCATCTTGTCCGAGAACCAGTAGCTGAAAAAATTCATCCCGATGGCAAAAATAAAGGCCATCTCGAGTCCGCCTCGCCCACCGAGCATCCCGCCTACCAACATGATCAATCCGGTAAGCGCCGCAAGCAAAGCCGTGGTTTTAAACATGCTCATTGTCGTTATGCCTATCTTCTTACTCGCTGCGCAATTCGCGCGCCTCTGCAAAGAGCAGACGTAATAACTATCGCGAGTCTTCAAAGGTAATTGTAAGCACTAATTCGGTCGTCGCACTATGGCGTCCAAGGCCGCCTCGACTTCGCCGACCGACAGCTCGGCTAGCGGCTGGTGCCGAATGACCTCGACTCGGCCGCGGGGGCGCCATCGGTCGGGATCCGTCGGGCCAAACATTACCAGTCCTTGTGATCCGGACGCGGCCGCCAGATGCGATACCCCGGAATCGTTGCCGATAAAAGCCCCCGCACCGCCGGCCAGCGCCGCTACCGTTCCCAATTCCAAGTCGTCCACGGCCGGGATTCCGGCTGCGTGAAAAGCGTGGGCTATACCCTCTTCAGCCGGGCCTAGCAGCACCAGTGGTTTGAGTTCCTGAGCCAACCGCCGGGTCAGTTCCACAAACTTTTCGACCGGCCAGTTTTTCGTCCTGCTGCCGCTGCCCGGGAGCACCAGCAAATATTCCCTGCGCTGCAAGCCGAGGCCTTTCAGGACTTCTGCTGCCGCCGCATGGTCCATTTCGAGCAATTCGATTTCGGGTCCGTTGGCGAAACCTTCAGGAGCGCCGACCGCTGCCAGATAGGCCTCGGCCACGTGGCCTGTACCGGGGGGACGGAACGGATAGAAGTCTGCCCGGTACGCGATCGCTGCCAGGTTAGCTTTGAATTTTTCGTTATCAGCCGCAAAGAACGAATAGATTTGCTCGAAACTGCTGAAAAGTTCGCGAGCGCTCGCCAAATCGATATCCCGATCGACGAAGAGCCGGCTTACTTCCGGTCGATCGATCGAATGTGCTCGCGCTACTCCCATCCGACCGACGGCGAATCGTGCCAGTTCCATTCGCGCCATCAGCTCGATTGGGGATTGCGGATTCTGCGACGCGATCCAGCGGATCGCGGGCAGCATGCAGATCAGGTCGCCGAGCGCCCCCGGAAGGATTATGAGCACGCGAGATTCCGCGCATTCGTCGACTTTCACAGCGGGACACAATTCTAACATGACGGCCACTCGTGCGGCTCCGGTTAGTTCGCAAACAGGGGCGAATTCCGGCTAAAATGCCTGCATGCCGATAAGTGTCGCCCGCTCACCGTTGGAGTTAGTCGGTCATACTCCAGTGCTCCGTCTTAACCGCCTGCCCGGCAAGGGCGATGCCGAAGTCTGGGCCAAGCTCGAAAACTATAACCCCGGCGGCAGCGTTAAAGACCGCATCTGCCTCGCGATGATTACGCAGGCCGAGAAGGACGGCCGTATCAAGCCGGGCGATACGATTGTCGAACCAACCTCCGGCAACACCGGAATCGGACTCGCGCTCGTTTGTGCGGTGAAGGGCTACAATCTTATCCTGACGATGCCCGATACGATGAGCGAGGAGCGACGCTCGCTGCTCGCGGCCTATGGCGCGAAAGTCGTACTGACTCCAGATACCCGCGGGATGCATGGGGCGATCACCAAGGCCGAGGAACTCGTTCGCAACAATCCCGGCTACTACATGCCGCAGCAGTTCAGTAACCCGGCCAACCCCGAGGTTCATTACGGCAGCACGGGCCCGGAATTGATCGAACAACTCGAACGGATCGACGCGTTTGTTTCCGGCGTGGGTACGGGAGGTACGATCAGCGGCGTCGGCCGTTATCTTCGCGAGAATCTCAAGACTCCCCCGCTCATCGTCGCGGTTGAGCCGAAGAACTCACCTGTCCTGTCGGGTGGCGAGCCGGGCTTTCATAAGATTCAAGGGATCGGCGCAGGCTTCGTACCACAGAACCTCGATACCACCGTCTACGATGAGATCATCGCCTGCAGTGACGAAGAGGCGGCAGCCTACTCGCGTCGTCTGGCCCGTGAGGAGGGTATCCTCGTCGGCATTTCCTCGGGTGCTAATTGCTGCGCAGCCCTTCAGATCGCCAAGCGGCTGGGCGCCGGCAAAAGCGTGGTCGTCGTCTTCTGCGATACCGGCGAACGCTACCTGACGACGGATCTCTTCCAGGCCGAAGGAATTTAGCAAAGCTCCTGTCATCCTGAGCGAAGTGAGCAACGCGAACACAGCGAATGGATCTCGGACAGCTTCGCGAGCCTGCGAGCGAAGCTGGTTCCGGTTTTCCTGAACGCGAAGCGCACATTTAAGAATTGCAGTATGTCCTCTCTCGATTCCAAACTCGAGCGCCTCTGCGCGATCTTCACCTCCTTCGAGGATGTAATCGTTGCCTTTTCCGGTGGTGTCGACTCGACCTTCGTCTTGAAGGTGGCGCAGGAGACGATCGGCAATCGTGTCCTCGCCCTCACGACGACCTCGCCCACGATGCCGGATCAGGACCGCATCTCGGCCCTCGAGATGGCACAACAGATCGGCGCGCGCCATCTCGTGATCGAGTCGAACGAGTTGGAGATTCCTGGCTACGTGCAGAATCCGCTCAACCGATGCTACCTGTGCAAGCACAATCTCTTCACGGTCTGCGAGACCAAAGCGCGCGAACTCGGAATCAAAACGATCGTCGATGGCCTCAACCTCGACGATTTGCACGACTATCGCCCGGGGATTAAGGCCGCCTCGGAGATGAGCGTGAGGCATCCGCTGGTCGAAGCCGAACTGACCAAGGCCGAGGTGCGTGAGCTTTCGAGGACGCTCGGATTACCGACTTGGGATCGGCCCGCGTCTCCCTGTCTTTCCTCACGCTTTCCTTACGGCACAACGATCACTGAGGAAGGATTGCGGAAAGTCGAGCAGGGCGAACAGCTCCTTCATGCGTTGGGCTTCAAGGTCGCCCGCGTACGCTATCACGGCGATGTAGCTCGGCTCGAAGTCGATGCCAACGAAATCGCGCGTCTGCTTGAACCCTCGACCCGCGATCTTGTCGCCGCGGAACTAAAAAAAATCGGCTTTCGCTTCGTGACCGTCGATCTGCGGGGCTTCCGCTCGGGCTCTCTCAACGAAGGGATCGCGACGCCGCAATCGACGAGACCCTCATCGTAAAAGCCGTCTTGTCATCCTGAACGTAGTGAGCATCGCAAACGCAGTGAAGGATCTCGGATAGCTGAGCGAGCCTTGCACTCGCTCAGCCGGTACCGCTTTCCCGCGGCCAGCGAAGCGCTCCACAAAATGCAATCGGGGTTAGGCCGACCGACTACGCACAATCGCCTCGGCCAAACGAAGATCGTCAGCCGTCGTAATCTTCAGATTCAAAGGCGATCCGTTCACAACCGATACCGTCCCACCCGTCCGCTCTATAAGATCCGCATCGTCGGTGGCAATCATTCGCTCGCGGACTGCTCGCTCGTGGGCCTCGATTAGCAGCCTCCGTTGGAAGGCCTGCGGCGTCTGGGCCAACCATAATCGGGCCCGCGGAACGGTTTCGGTAATTCTTTCCTGATCGACGCGCTTGAGTGTATCGGCCAGCGGTAGCGCAACGATCGCTCCACCGACACGAGCCGCCTCGTCGAGACTCGCCCGGAACATCGCAGGCGTCGCAAAGGGCCGGGCCGCGTCGTGTATCACCACCAGCTCCGCTTCGGCGCTCGTAAAGGTCAACGCGATACGAACCGAATCCTGCCGCTCGGCACCGCCGGCGATGATCTTCACGGGAAGGGCTAACCCAACTCGATTAACCTCCTCGCGCGCCGCTGCCTCCATCCCGGTGGGCACTGTAATTACGACTTCACTCGCAGAAGCAACCTCAGCAACGATCCTCAACGATCGCGCGAGCAGGGTCATGCCCCCGAGTTGGACGAAGGCCTTTGGCACATCGGCGCCAAGCCGACTACCGCTTCCCGCCGACACGATAATCACCGAAACACGCATACGCTTAATTGCTGACACAAGCTGAACGCTGGCGCAAAAAAAGAGCCGCGAGGATCTCGCGGCTCTTTCACCATTCGAATTCGAGTCAGCTCAGTTGGCGAAGATCGTCTTGAGCTCCTCCATGATCTTCTCTTCCGGATGGGCTTTTGCAATCGAGAGCTCTTTCACCAGCAGGCTGCGCGCAGTATCCAGCATTTTGCGCTCGCCGAACGAAAGCTCCTTATCGCCCTTCAGAACCAGCAAGTCGCGGAGGACCTTCGCGATCTCAAGCGGGGACCCGGTTTTGATCTTTTCCGTGTACTCGCGATAGCGACGATTCCAGGTCTGCGAGTCACCCTCAACTTTGCGTTGCCGCAGAATCTTATAGATTTTAGTAACCGTATCCTTGCCGATAACGCGTCGCAGCCCTACCGCGTCGACGTTTTCGGTCGGAATCATGATGGTCATTTTTTCGGTTCCCAGGATTCGCAGCATATAAAACTTGCGTTCCGTCCCCGAAATAGTCCGACTCTGAATGTCATCGATGACGGCGACCCCGTGGGCTGGATAGACTACCTTCTCGCCCTTCTTGAACGTGGAACTGATCACTGGCTCATCCCGTGTTCCCGGCATCCGATTTTCGTAGGTGACCGGCCTGCGAAGCAGTCTCGGTCTCCACGATTTGCCCGAACGATGAGAACATTATGGCACATATCCAACATTTTTGTAACAGCCGGAAACTCCGCGATCTAATATCAAATATCGTTTTAACCGCATCGAGTCGTTAAAGCTGACGCTCCATAATGATGGCATCCTCCCCAACTCCATAGTAGTTTTTTCTCAAACGGCGTTCTTCGAATTGTAGCTTGCGATAGAGACTACGAGCCGCCAGATTCGATCTACGCACCTCTAAAGTCATTATAGCAGCTTTATTCATAGCCGCTTCCGCTATTGCTTCGCCCATCAGCAGCGTACCGATTCCGGCACATCGGAAGTTAGGATCAACTGCTACATTCAGGATATGGCACTCGTCTGTAACCAGCCATCGGCATAGGTAGCCAACGATTGAGGACGACTCCTCCAGGGTAGCGACCCAAGTCTTCGAAAACGGCAGAGCAAACTCACGCTGGAACGACTCGCGACTCCAGGGATGTTCAAAGGCGATCTCTTCTATCGCCATTATCCGTGGCAGATCGGCGATAGTCGCCTCGCGGATATTGAGGTCCTGCTTTGCGTTGATCCGCACGGCGCCCCACGGATCTCCTTTGCGTTAGAGTGACTTAAGAGCTTCGTTCGGCGGAAACGTCCCGCCCGTTGCGCCCTTCTCCCCGATTTCGCCAGCTCTCCGGCACCTCTCAGACGATAGTGCTCGCTCGGCTTTGAAGTCAACGAGGCCTTCGATGACACTTCGTGAGGTGCAGCATCGCTCAATCTCGAATACGAGGTGAATTTGAGATGAGAAGTGGCGTTGCCGCAACTGCAACTGCGTCTTTAGAGGCAATAGATAAGATAAACCTGCCTTACGAGATAATATCGACTCTGGCCATCTTGGCACGCTACGTGTTGATAGAAAATGAGTCGATCTCACTCTGGGCCGCCATCGCTAATAGGAGGGTGCAGCGGTCTTTGGGACCGCTCTGACGCAGGACCATCGCCTCTCAGGGCGCAGAGAAGATTATAAGCAAATAATACTAAGTTAAGACTAATTATAACATCGATAATTACTAATAAAAGTTTCTTGACTTTCATTAACTCACAACAATAGGATTTTGAGGCGACGATTAGGAGAAAAGAGCGATGCCGTTCGACCGAGACAAGCCGATAATGCGCACTCCTTGGGCTACCGAGGTCGAGGTGTGTACCTACGGAGTCCTCTGTTCCGCCTCTGCCACTCGTTGCTCAGGGAGGTTCCGATGATCACCGAACTCCGAAACCGCTGTTGGAGACTCGTCACCGGCCTGAATCGCCGACCAAGAGGGCAAACGATGGTCGAATATTCGCTCATTGTTTCCGCCATCGCGATCCTGGTTTTCGCCGCCTACACGACGACGGGCCAAGACGTCGAAAACCTCGTTAGCTGGGGAGCGATCGCTAACGATCTGATGGGTTCGTAACGATACCGATCGCATGCAATGGAATATTATCGCATCATAAAAGCTAGTAATAGATGAATTAAAGTGTCTTAAAAAGTTTTTTATTGCGATAAGACTGAATATAGCTCTAAATAGTGAAGTGTATGGACTAACGTTTGGCTGAGGGTGAAGAGTTGGTTCGGAGACAAGACGCAAACGGCTCCGGTGTGGGCTGCTTGAAAAGAGCCGTGCGCGTAGTTCCCGCTTCTTCAGCCAGATCGATGCTTTGCGTAGCTAGGAAGATCGGCCACTACCCACCGGAAAATTAAAAATCCGGACAAGGGGGTACCGACTTAAGATTCGTGCGGCTGGCGAAAGGGAGCCGGCTGAAGGGGGAGGATAGATGAGACGACCAATTGTCTTCGTCTTGTTAGCGGGTGTGGCTGCCTTGGTAGCCGCCATCGTGGTCTACTCGGCGCTCAAGAAGCGCGAAGCGCAGATTGATGAAGCGAAGGTGCAATCGGTTAATGTACTGGTTGCCGCTCGCGATCTGCCAATCGGGACCAAGCTCGATGGCAGCTCAGTCAAATTAGTTCGCTGGTCCAAGAATGATCAGCCGCCTGGCGCCTTTAACGATGCCGGCGCGGTAATGAATCAGTATACGAAGACCGGTTTCGTGCAGAACGAACCGATCGTCGCCGATCGTCTTTTCGGCGGTGACAAGAACGCCGGGGTTCTTCCTCTGCTGATCCCCAACGGCATGCGGGCAGTCTCCGTGCCGGTCGATGAAGTAGCAGATATCTCGGGTTTCGTTCTTCCGCATTCTCGCGTCGATCTCGTGGTATCGATTGCGAATACTCAATCGCAAAACAATGCTCAGTTCTCAAAGATCGTTCTGCAAAACGTCGAAGTTCTGGCCGTCGCGCAGGAGATAGAGAACTCAGGGGCAGACAAGCCCGAAGTTGTTCGGGTGGTAACGCTGCTCGTTACTCCGGAGGAAGCGGAGCGAGTAGTCCTGGCATCACACGAAGGTCAGCTGCGCCTCGCGATGCGCAACTACGAGGATAAGAAAGTCGTCGCGACTGGCGGCGTCGACGTTGCCGACCTCCTGCGTTCTGCTGGAGCAGCTCCAGTGGTTCAGCCGCGGCAGGCGACCAACACCGAGCCAGTGCACAACTACGCGCCGAGACCGAAGCCGGTCGAGGTTGAGGTTCTGCGCAATGGCAAGAGCGTCGAGAACGTCTCTTTCGTCCACGGTCATAGTGGCGCGAGCAGCGCACCAGCTCCCGAAACCAGTGCTGCGGACGATCCGAATAAGGTTGCAGACGCCAGCGGCTCGGATAGCAAGGGCGCGGGTATTACAGCAGTAACTGAGAGTGCCATCGGTTCTTCGGCCGGCTCTAGCGCAAACCTGCCAGTTGGCAGCAACGGCGCGAATCTGCCCGCTGGAAGCGCGGTCGGCGCATCCGATCATTCACCGCACTCCAAGACGATCGATATTCCGTAACCGGTGTGGGGCGCTAAGGGGGAAATTAAATGAAGATTAAGAGTCCATACTTCAAGTCGATTATCGGCGCCGCAGGTTTGGTTATCGCGACCAGCGGAATACTGGCGGCGTCCGACGGTGGCAGCAAAAAGGTCGTATCAATTTCACTGAACGCAGGCGAGACCTATACGATCAATGGTCTCGCTGAGGACAACACCCCTGCGGTCCATATCCTCAAAAATCCCAACGCGTTGATCGTCCATAGCGGCGGTCCTGGCCAACTGGTGTTGCTCGGTGCCGCAAGCGGCGAATGGAATGTCGACGTTACGGATTCGGCGGGCGAGCCTGTTACCTACAAGATCAACGTCAAGGCGATCGCTAATCCGGACAAGCTCGCGCCTGGCAAAGCGCCTGCAGCGATGAGCGACGCCACCGGCGATACCAAGGCTCACGGACCAGTGGCAGTTTCGTCCCTGGATGCGGGCAGCGGGCCGGTCGGCTCCAAGAGTCCGGCTACTACAATTGTGCGCGACTCTGGTAGCAGCGCCAGTGGGGCACCAGCGTCCGTAGCTGCAACAAGTAAGGCAGCTACCACTACCCGCTCAGGTCCGAGTTCGTCTTCGTTGGTGGCCAATGCGGCGGGCTCAACTGCGCCGACGAGTGCTGCGCCATTGAGCAGCTCAGCCTCATCTTCGTCACCCGTGCGGCTGGCAGCTTATATTCCGCCGACCAAAGCGAACGACGCTTCACCAGCCGGCGGCCCGGTCATTCCTAGCCAGTCAGGGTCGGGGATGGCGCAACTGCCTCCGCAGAAATTCTCCAACGATCCGCTCGCCACACCGGTCTCTCCCAGTATCGATCGTCCGAGCGGCACCAACTTCCTGCCGGCCGACTCGATCGAGCTGATGTCCGGCAGTTCACAGGTCTATGACTTCGCTCATCGGATTAAGCGAATCTCGGTTTCCGATACCGAAGTCGCCGACATCCAGGTTATCAATCCGTACCAGATCAACCTGATCGGCCATAAAGAGGGTTTCACCACTCTCGCGGTCTGGGACGATCAGGGCAATTACGTTCAGCGCCAAATCCGCATCGATCCGTTCGGCAAAGAGCAAGTCTTGTTGAATGTAATCGTGGCCGAACTCGATAAGAAACGTATCGAGGGTCAAGCGATTGACTGGACTGCGGCATTGCCGAATCAGGGCCTTTCAGTTGTTGGCCTTGGGCCCGGTGGAGCGGGAACGCAGTATACCGCAAGTACCGCCCTGGGATCGTCTTACATCCTGGGAGCAGGCACGAATAACCAGACCATCTACCAGAACAATGCCCAGGGAACGCTGCTCGGAGCAGGCACGCTGACACCCCTGTTGCTCTCGTCAAACCTGAACTACGGCGTCGCGTTTAATAACTCCGTCGGAGGCCAGCCTTTCGACACCCAGTTCTTCTTCCAGTTCATGGAACAGCACAATCTGGCAAAAATTCTCGCAGAGCCCCGGATGCTGGCGAACTCGGGTGAGAAAGCTGAATTCCTGTCGGGTGGCGAAATTCCGATCGTTATTTCGCAAGCCCTGAATACCTCGATCGTCTTCAAGCAGTACGGCACATCGGTGATCTTTGTCCCGACGGTCGTGGGCAAAGACGATATTCAGATGGAAGTTAAGCCCGAGGTTTCTGAGCCCGATCCGGCCAACGGCGTGAACATGTTTGGTTTCACCGTTCCTGCGTTCGTAACGCGCCGGGCCCAGACATTCGTGCGACTGAAGAACAGCCAAACGCTGATCATCGCAGGCCTCATCCTGCATTCCAAGGAATCGGGAGTCGATAAGACGCCGTATCTAGGTGATTTGCCGTTCCTCGGCAACTTCTTCAAGCACACCTCATACACCGACAGATCAACCGATCTGGTGATGAGTGTTACGCCGCAGATCGTCGAGCCACTGCCAAGCAATGGCCGCGTTGCTCAGCCGATCGATCGTGGACCTCTGAAGCAGGAAGAGATCCAGACGCAGCGACTGGCTGATCCTGATGCAAGCCGGCCGCGGTTCTAAACGAGGTGAGTGGTTGTAGGTAGGAGCTTCTTGTGGCGGTTATTGCGAACAATAGTGATGGGAAGCGCACGGCGCTCCGGATTCTCCTGGTCGGCGAAGCCGATGGCCGCCGAACAGAGATTCGGGTCGCCCTGGAAGAGCTGAGCGACCCACCGCTGGAGCTGTTCGAGGCCGGTTTAGGAGATTCCAGCCCCACCAACGGAGGGGCACCTCCTGACGTAATCCTGGTGCTGTTCAACGACAGTAACGAGGAAGCGGCACTCAGTTATATCGAACAGCAGGCGGAGTCCGATCCGCGCCCCGCGATGTTCGCCCTACTCCCCGAACGGTCGCCGGTGCTGATGCGGCGTATTCTGCGCGCCGGTGCTGACGAACTGCTCTTTCTGCCGCTCGATATGGGCGACGCCACGCGAGCCTTGCTGAAAATCAGCGAAACTCGCCGGCGCGCCGAGCGACAGACGGGCGGTGTGATCGTATCGATGGTGAGTACGGTCGGCGGTATCGGCGTAACCAGTCTCGTCGCCAACTTAGCCTTGGCGCTGCGACAGACGCTCAACAAAAGGGTGGCGGTGGTCGATCTCGATCTGCAGACGGGCGGACTGGCGGTGTTTCTCAACCTGGAACCAGAACGCTCGATTGTTCAACTGTGTGAGAGCGAACGCAAAATCGATTCGATCCAACTGGAGGCAGCATTAACCAAGCATCCTTCAGGGATCTATCTGTTGGCTGCGCCGAAACGAATCGAAGACTGCGAGATGGTCTCCGATAATATTATCGGTGCAGCGCTCGATCTGATGCGGCAGCTGTTCGACTTCGTCATCGTCGATTGCGGTGGTTACATCGACGAGAATGCCGTAGCGGCGTGGGAGCGCTCGGACTTTCTCTTCTATCTGCTTGATCAATCGATTGCGGCGGCCCGATGCGCGTGGCGCTTCCTCGATCTCTTCGGTCGACTCGGTGTGTCGGGAGTGGAACCAACGTTCCTGTTGGGCCGTTTCCAGCCGCATCATCCGATCAGCGAGGATCAAATTCGACACACTTTGGGCCGGCCGATCTTTGCCAAGATCCCGCGCGATGAAAAGTTGCTCGAGCGCGTTCAACTCCGCGCTCAGGATATATGGCAAGCCGGACCTGGTTCAGCCTTGGTCCGTTCGGTCGAAGATCTAGCCCGACGACTGGCGACGGGGGAAGCCAGCGTCGATCAAGCGACGAGTATTGTTTCGCGTCTTTTTTCGGCTTTTGCCGGACGTAATTAACAGCGAAGGTAGTCCCCGATGAAACTGCTCGAACGAATTTCCTCTCAAAATGTAGCGCCCGCCGGTCAGCCTCGAGCTTCGCTCGGCGCGAGTCCCGCGCCGCGCAAACAACGCGACCTGCTGGCCGACGGGTTCCAGCAGCTCAAACTTGCCGTTCACAATCGCCTCTTCGAGACCCTCGACGTATCCCGTCTCGAAAGTCTCGAGGCGAATATGGCCGCAAGCAAGGTCACTCAGGCGATTACCGATATTCTCAATGAGGAAGGACGCCTGCTGACCGAGGAAGACCGTTCGCGCCTCGTCGAAGAAATTCGTAACGAGCTACTCGGTCTGGGCCCGCTGGAACCACTCCTGTGGGACGATGCCGTGAGCGATATCCTCGTTAACGGGCCCAACCAGGTCTATGTCGAACGTGGCGGTAAGCTCTACCAGACGGATGTGCGTTTCAACGATGACCAGCATCTGATGTTGATCATCGACCGTATCGTCTCCCAGGTCGGTCGACGTGTCGACGAATCATCGCCGATGGTCGACGCGCGCTTGCGTGACGGCTCTCGTATCAACGCCATCATCCCGCCGCTTGCCCTCGACGGACCATCACTGTCGATTCGTCGTTTCGGCAAGAAGCGCTTCCAGATGGACGACCTTGTCGAAAAGGGAACCCTCAATCAGGATGCGGTCGAGTTCCTGCGCGCGATCGTTAACGCGCGTCTGAACCTGCTTGTGGTTGGTGGTACCGGTTCCGGTAAGACGACGATGCTTAATTGCTTGTCAGCCTTTATTCCGGGCGACGAGCGTATCGTAACGATTGAGGACTCGGCCGAACTGATGCTGCAGCAGCCTCATATCGTGCGATTGGAGACGCGCCCGCCTAACGTTGAAGGCAAAGGCGAAGTGACGCAGCGCGAACTGCTGAAGAACTGTCTCCGTATGCGACCCGACCGCATCGTCGTTGGCGAGGTCCGCGGCGCCGAGGTTCTCGACATGCTTCAGGCCATGTCGACCGGTCACGATGGATCCATCTGTACGATCCACGCGAACACTTCGCGCGACGCATTGCAGCGTCTCGAAATGATGATGCTGCTGGCGGGAGCGAATATCCCGCAGAAAGCGATGCGTCAGCAGATCGCTTCTTCGATCAACATGGTTGTGCACGTTTCCCGTCTCTCCGACGGTTCTCGTAAGGTCATGAAGATTTCTGAGGTCACGGGCATGGAAGGTGACGTGATCATGATGCAGGACCTGTTCGAGTTTAAGCGCACCGGTATCGGACCGGGCGGCAAAGTTCTGGGGCAGTTCCGTCACACCGGCGTGCGCTCGGCTTATACCGAACGCGTGGCGGCAGCCGGATATCGAATCGACGCTCAGGCTGTGGGGCGGTAGGAGGAGGCCAGCGAACGATGTCTTCATTTATCATCGCGGGCAGCGTCTTTGCGCTGACATTCGTGATCTTGATGGTCGTGCTGAGCAAGCGCGGCGGTGAGGTAGAACAAAAGCAAAACCTGATTCGCCGTATGGCGGCACCGGAGAACGAAGGCGACATCTCCATCACCCGTAAGAATATACGCGGCGGTGATAGCGGGCTGTCCTTCCTCTACAAGATCGACTTGATGCGCACGCTCGAGGAGAGCATGTGGCAGGCCGGTCTCTACATGCGCGTCTCCGAGATGCTGCTGATCATCATGCTGATGTTCGGCGGTGGACTCTTTTTTGGCCAGGCGATGTGGCATGACTTCACCTTCGCTCTGCTACCGGCAGTGGGCTTTGGGTTGATGCCCATCTTCTTCATCCGCTGGCGGCGCGGACGTCGACTCCGTGCTTTCATCCAACAGCTGCCCGCGGCCCTCGACCTCGTGAAGTCATCGTTGGAGGCTGGACACTCCTTTAACCGCGGTCTCCAGGTAGTCGTGCAGGAATTCACCGATCCATTGGGTAGTGAGTTCCGTACAGTGCTCGAACAGACCCGCATCGGGTTGCCCTTGCCGCGTGCCCTTGATGACTTGCTCAAGCGCGTGCCGGAAGAGGATCTGCGCCTCCTGGTGGTTGCCGTAAAGGTCCAAACCCAGGTCGGTTCGAGCTTGGCCAGTATCATCGGGCGACTGGCGGAAATCGTCCGGACCCGTCAACGCCTGCGTCTGCAGATCAAGGCACTTACGGCGCAATCGCGGATGGGCGGTTATATCGTCGGTGCGCTGCCGGCGATCGTGCTCGGTATCTTCAGCCTGGTTCAGCCCAGCTATGCGGCTACCCTGTTTACCGATCCGACTGGTCTGAAGATTCTCAAGTTCGCCATCGTCCTCGATCTCCTGGCTTTCGCAACTATTCGCAAGCTGCTGCAGGTCAAGTACTAAGCCGGGGGGCTTTAGCGGGGGATTCCAATGACAACGTTTTTTGTAAGCCTTTTTGTGTTCTGCATGCTCGGGGTGGCTGGCTATGCCGCATACCTCGGGCTCTACGGAAGCCATCGCGCTCTGGAAGATCGCTTCGCCGATCTCGCCGTGAAGATTCGTGCGTCGGGCGGCGTCTTCGATGACGAAGATGAACTGGACAGTAACTTTGGCCGCGTCGTGTTCCGCTGGGCTGCCACCAAAGTGCCAGCTCCTGATCTTGAGACTCCGGCTGGCGAAAAGCTGCAGCAGTCGCTCGTTCAGGCTGGCTATACGGGCTCGGGCGTAGCACACACCTTCATGGTGATACGCGTCCTCTGTCTCGTCGGCGCAGGGGTCGCAGGCGCTTTAGTGGCGGTGATGCTCGGCAAGCCGTCCGGGATGGTGATGCTCTATGCGATCATTGCCGGTGTCTTAGGCTTTGTCCTGCCCTCAGTTTACATTTCACGCAGCGCGCGGCGGCGGCAGGGGGAAATTTCACGCCAACTCTCCGACACCCTGGACCTGCTGGTCGTCTGCGTCGAGGCCGGTTTGGGTCTGTTCGAAGCTATCAAGATTGTCGGTACCGAGAGCGAACGACAGAAACAGGCTATCGGTCGCGAACTTTCGCTGGTTTCGAGCGAGATCTCGACTGGCGCCTCCCTTGGACAAGCGCTGCGCAACCTTGCGGATCGGACCGCAGTCGAGGATATCCGACCTCTCGCCGCTACTCTGATTCAGAGCGAGCAGTTGGGTGCGCAGATCGCTCCGGCACTGCACGCGAGCTCCGATGCGCTTCGTACGCGCCGGCGCCTGCGAGCTGAAGAAGCAGCACAGAAGACGACCATCAAGATTCTGTTTCCGCTGGTTCTCTTCATCCTGCCGTCGATGCTCATGGTCATCATGGGACCCGCGATCATCCAGATCATCAATACTCTCGGGAAATAGCCCCCAATCCAACAGAACGCCAAAGAAAACGGGCCTTGGGACAAACCCAAGGCCCGTTTCTCTTTATTGAGAATGCGTTTGGACGATTTACAGACCGAGGCGCTTGATCAGGCGATAAAGCGTCGTGCGATCGATCCCCAGAGCTATTGCCGCGTCGGCGCGATTACCGCGCGTCGCTTCAAGTGCAGCCTTGATCTTCGCGCTGGCGGCACGATCGAGACAATCCTGCAGGGATTCGTTTTCCGGTTCTTGGGGTGTGACAGGTTCTTGAGAAACGTGGGTGATTTGTGGGACCGGTTCCGCCGCTTGCGGCATGTCGGTGTCGAGTGGATCGAGGGCAAATGCTTCGGGCGTCAGGACCTCAGCTCCGCTGAGCACGACACCGCGCTCGATCACGTTCTCGAGCTCGCGAACGTTACCCGGCCATGAATAATTGAGGAGTACCTGCTCGGCTTCGGGCGACAGAGAGATCTCATGCCCCGCCTCAGCGGAATGAAACGCCAGGAAATGATTAGCCAGCGGAAGAATATCCTCAGGGCGTTCGCGCAGCGGTGTCGTCCGAACAGGGATTACATTCAGACGAAAATAGAGATCGGGGCGAAAGCGTCCCTGCGCAACCTCGGTGCGTAGCACGCGATTCGTCGCCGCGACCAGCCTGACATCGATCTTACGCGGCTTCGATCCTCCGACGCGCAGAACCTCTCCGTCTTCGAGGACACGCAGCAACTTGGCCTGGAAGTCAGTCCCCGCTTCCGCGATTTCATCGAGGAAGAGAGTGCCTCCTGACGCGCGCTCGAAACATCCTTCACGCGAGACTACGGCGCCGGTGAAAGATCCCTTCTCGTGGCCGAACAGCTCGCTTTCGACTACCCCATCGGCGAAGGCCTTGCAGTTAACCGCAATGAAAGGTCCGTCCGGCCGCTTGCCCCAATAATGGAGCATCCGCGCGACCAGCTCCTTGCCCGTTCCGCTTTCACCTTCGACCAAAACAGTCGAGCGCGAGTGAGCCACTCGACGGATCATTTTGATTAGCTGCTCGCTGGAAGCGCTTCGAGCGACAAAGCCAGCGACGTTGTTCGCCACGTCGAGTTGCTGACGCAGCTTGCGGTTCTCGCGACGGAGACTACGCATCTCCAGCGCCCGCGCGACTATTGCTTGCAGCTCCTCGTCGTCGAGCGGTTTGCTCACGTAATCAAAGGCCCCTTGCCGCATCGCAGCGACGGCGCTGCTGACACTAGGGTCACCCGTCAGCATCACCACTGGAACATCGGGTCGCTTCGCGCGCACCTTGCGCAGCAGTTCGATACCATCGTCGCCGTTGAAGCGAACGGCGCAGAGAATTACATCAGCACCACGCTGATCGAGTGCAGCCAGCGCGGCGTTACCACTGTATGCAGTTTCAGGGTCGCAGCCGGCGCGAGACAAGACCAACGCGGCGAGACGGGCAACAGGCTCCTCTTCAGCGATCAGAACGCGAGCTTTGTTTTCCACAGCTTCCCCCACCACTCCACCTGACTCATTTTCGTCATCACTAGAGCGGAAGACAGCATATTTGCGCATCAACGACCACATATCAACATAGACCAGGTAAAATAGTGCGCATACTGTGGATAAGTACAAAGCTCTCGTCCGAGCTCTGTCTTGAAACTAACCGGTCCGCAGTCCTACGAGCCTCTATCCTCGATCCTTTCTATAATTACCTCATGGTAGAAATTACTGCCTAATACGACCTAATAGACCCAAATCACACTAATTTAACATCAGAATTTAAGCGAGAGGTATGCCAAAACGGCCAAGCCCGAGAACTGGCGTTCGGGAAGAAAATAATGCGTCAGAGGCTATATCTGCTTGGAGGAACACATCGCGGCTTGATCGTTTGATGCGGCGATAATCAGGTTCCGCGTTAAATTTGAAACGCCAACGATGCGAAGCAGCGACATCAAGTCGTCGCTTCGTCGGAGCTCAATTCGAATCGAAGGTCAGTTCAGGCAGCTGCGGTCTTGGTCGTCCGCTTCTGCTCGAACCGAGCGATAAAGCGCGGACGCCGCCACGATATGTAGGCTGGGAGAATCAACAGACCAGCGATCATGTTGGTCGCCATCAGGAAGATCAGCAGCACGCTCATTTCGTTGTGGAACAGCAGCGGCGAGAAGGCCCACGGAATGATTCCGCCGACCATCACGGCAAAGGTGCTGAAAACGGCAGCGCCGGTCGTGTGAAGCGCAGTCGTAATCGCCTCTTCGATCGTCGCGCCGTTGATCACTTCGTCCTGGATACGCGCCACGGCGTAGATACCGTAGTCGACGCCCAAGCCGATACCCAACGAGATCACTGGAATCGTATCGATCGTGAGACCGATATCGCGGGCGTTCATGTAAACAAACGCGCCGAAGTTGGCCATAACGCAAGAGATGATGAACAGCATTCCTGCGACCGGCGACCTGAAGGTCACCGCGCAGCAAATATAGATGACGACCAGAACGAAGGTGATGTTGATGAAATCGAGCCGCTTGAGGACGTCGTTGGCTGCTGCAAAAAGGCCAGCTTCGCCACCCAGATAACGCACCGTCACATGGTTGAGCATCGGATCGGGCGTGATGCGCTGATCGATGAAGGTCTTCAAATCCTCACGCAGCTTGTTCAGCCGATCGTAAGTATGGTCTGGCAGAAAGACCCTGAAACAAGTGTTAATGACATGCGGCGAGTAGGCAAAGAAGCGCTCCATTTCACCCGGAGCGGTGCCGCCAAGGAACATATACCAAAGATTACCGGCGAGTTCGGGAGTGCCCGGCACCGCGTGAAACTTCGGATAGCCGTTGTGAAAGAGCTGGTTCATCGGCTCGAGCGCAACGGAATTGAACGACACGGCGGCCAGCGCATCGCCCCGACCAATCAGATAATCGCCGAGGTCCTCAGCGGCTCGTAGGACGGCAGGCGCGAGGGTCGATTGCGGTTTGGGATAGTCCTCGGTGGTTTCGAAGATGACCCAACCTTCATCGGTCGGAAAGAACTTGCCGATTTCCGCGATATCCTGATTCACCTTCGAGTCGGGTCGATAGAGCGGTGTACCGGGCGTCTTGTAGCCGATACGTGCGCTCAATCCTGAGCCCATACCCCAGACGATAAAGATCCCGCCGAAGAGGAGCAGTCCGCCACGCAACACGCCCGGCGTCACCGGAATTCCGAGCAGCCAGTTGATGAACGTATGGAAGGGGCCGGTCTTATCGCGCGCGCGGATTCGGCTGAGCCAGTTATCACGGATGCGAGGTCGCGGCAGATAGCTCATAAAGATGGGCTGGAAGATGAAGACCATCGTGAGGCTCGAGGCGAACCAAACCGCGCCGCCGAAACCGATCTCCTTCAAGACCGGTATCCCGCCCATCGCAATAAAGATGATGCCGGCGATGTCGGCCACGATCGAAAGCATCCCCGGCGGCAGCATCACGTCGGTGGTCGTCGCACAGGCGAGCAGCTTGTCGTCGAGCCGGTCGAGTTCGTCGTAGTACCGGCCCTGCCACTGGATACCGTGGCTCAGATCGCGCGCCGTCAGGATGAACGGAATAACCAGCATCACGGGATCGAAGTTGTAACCCATGAAGCTAACGAACCCGAGGCCCCAAATCGCCGAGAACGAGCCCGTCAGAATCGGAGCCCACCAGCTGCTCCGCTGCCCCAAACTGAGGTAGAGCAGCGATAGCATCAAAGCGATTGAGAGCAGGAAGATCATGTTGATGGTCGGCAGGTAGTAGTAGCCCTGGCCGGAGATCACAGGCTGACCGGCAACGAAGATCTCGGTATTGGCGTCGGAGTACTTCTTCACCAGGGCGTTGATGCCGTCGAAGAGCTCCTTGTAGTCTAGCCCCTCTTCACTGAAGCTGGCACGGATCAGCGCTCCTTTTTCGTCATAGGTGACAAAGCCCGCGGCTACCTCCGGATGGGACCGAACCAACCGACGTAGCTGGTCGAGTCCGGTCTGGGTCTTGGGAGGGCTCGGATACATGAAGGGCAACGTCACGATCGTGCCCGGCAGAACTTTGGCATAAGTAACGCGGTACGATGCGAGCGAGAAAATTTCGTTGTGATCGACGCCCGGGAGCTGGTTTATCTCGCTCTGGAGCGCACTGATTTTGCCAAGGGTGGAAAAGTTGAAGATATCGCCGTCCTTGACCCGCAGCATCATCGCCAGCGTTTGGGCCCCGCCATAGCGATATTGGTACTTCCGATATAGCTCGGTGTTTTCGTGCTGCGCGGGGAAGAAATTCTCGAATTTGGTGGCGATCTGGACCCGCGTCGCCCAGTAGAACAAAAAAGCTGTAACTCCTATCAGAACGAGCCCGATCGGCGCCCTATATTGAAGGACGTATTTCCCGACTCCCCAGGGCTCGTGATTGCTACTGGCTCCCGCCATCTAAATGCCTCTCTGCGTCGTCCCGTGATAGTAATCGTGAACGGGTAGGGCTTTACCCCTTCGCCTCTACCCCGATAAACGGGAGAGTTTTGGGTACCATTACGCGTCGCAAACAGCAAGGCGCGCCAGCCCCGGTGGCGATGCCTGAATATCCGTTCAGCGCATTGATTCTAGCAGGTGGAAGGAGCCTGCGAATGGGTCTGGCAAAGGCCGCTTTGCGCTTCGGCTCCTCGACGATTCTTGAGCACTTGTTCGGCCAGTTGGAAGCCGTGTCTGACGAAGTGATCGTGATGGCCGCACCGTTGTCCGATGAGACGTTCTCAATAGATAAGCTATTCGGAGCAAAGCATCGAGAACTACGGATACTTCGCGACAAGACACCGTTCGCCGGACCGGTTCCCGCTTTGATCAGTGGACTCCATGCCGCTCGCAACCCCGTCGTGTTCGTCTGCTCGTGCGACCTGCCGCTGCTCCGAGGGGAAATCGCCGCCACACTTTGCAGGATAGTCGGGGATTACGAAGTCGCCGCACCAGAGATTGGCGGCAGGCTTCAGCCTTTGTGCGCCGCTTATAAGAAAGACGTCGCGGTGAAAATCGAAGAGCTTTGGCGGGCCGGCGAATCACGCGTGACTGCAATCGTCGAAGGATTGAGCCGGCGGCAAGTCTCCGAGGCGGAGATGCGCTCCGTGGATCCCGACCTCCGGAGCTTCCTTAATCTCAACACGCCCGAGGACTATCAGCGGGCGCTCACCTTGGCAGGATTGAAGGCTTAGCGCCCTTCCCTATCGTGAACTACTTCGATGGCGTCCAGCGCAGGATAGGCTTGCGTGCGGCGCTTGCTTCATCGACGCGTCCGACGGGGGTCGTATGCGGAGCCGTCTTCAGCTTCTCGGGGTCATCGATCGCCTCGCGATAGATCTGCTCCATCACTTCGACGAACCGATCGATCGTCTCGCGGCTCTCCGTCTCGGTCGGCTCAACCATCAGGGCACCGTGCACCACGAGCGGAAAGTAGATGGTCGGCGGATGCATCCCGAAGTCCAGCAAGCGTTTGGCGATATCGAGCGTGCTGACTTTGACCCGACGTTCGAGATCGTGCGTCAGGACACATTCATGCATCGGGGTTTCATCGGAGGCCGCCGGAAAGTTCGTCGCAAGGCGTTTGCGAACGTAGTTAGCGTTAAGAATCGCGAGCTTGCCGACAGCTTCGAGACCATCGCCACCGAGCGCGAGGACATAAGTGTACGCCCGCACCAGCATCCCGAAGTTTCCGTAGAAGGCCCGCAGAGCCCCAATCGAATCGGGCCGGTTATAATCGAAATCGAAGCGGTCATCGCGACGAACGATTCGCGGAGCCGGAAGAAAGGGCTCGAGTTCGCGCTTCACCGCGATTGGTCCTGCCCCAGGCCCTCCGCCGCCATGTGGCGTCGAGAAGGTCTTGTGCAGATTCAGATGGACGATATCGGCGCCCATGTCTCCGGGCTTGGCCACGCCGAGCAGGGCATTGAGATTTGCTCCGTCTACATAGAGGAGTGCCCCGCGTTCATGCAGTGCTGCCGCAATCTCGCGAATCTCCGCCTCGAAGATGCCCATCGTGTTAGGATTGGTAACCATCATCGCGGCAACTTGATCATCAAGCAGACCGCGGATCTCGCCGACTTCGAGATAGCCGCGTGGCCCAGTCTTCGCCACGATCGTCTCAAAACCCGCAAGTGTACAGCTGGCTGGATTCGTTCCGTGAGAAGTATCAGGGATGATCACCTTGCTGCGCTGACCACCCCGCTTGCGCTGCCATTCCCGCACGATCAGCAGGCCGGCAAGTTCACCCTGTGCTCCAGCCGCCGGATGAAGCGACGCCGCATCCATCCCGGTGATCTCGGCCAGCGCGTCTTCAAGTCGCTCCATCAGCTCCAGCGCGCCCTGCGCCAGCTCGGGCGGCGTATGCGGATGCAACGACGCGAAGCCCGGCAGCGCTGCGGCCTCATCATTGATGAGCGGATTGTACTTCATCGTGCAGGAGCCCAGCGGATAGAAGTTCACCGCCTGACCGAAGTTGAGCTGCGACAGGCGCAGGAAATGGCGCACGGCCTGCGGCTCACTCACTTCGGGGAAACCCGCGATATCGTCACGACAGAGTGACGAACCGAGCAGTTCCATTGCGTGCGTCACGCTCGCGGCACCTTCGTGCAGATCTGATGCGCGTCGGCCGGGTACGGACTCTTCGAAAATTAGCGGCACCAGATCTTTCATCAGTCCCTACCCTTTGCGGAAGCGAGCACGTCGCGAAGTCGAGGAAACTCCTCGCGCTGATTCAGTTCGGTCACGGAGATCAGAAGGCTATCGGAGAGCTCGGGATAATCACGTTTGAGAGCGATTCCGGGAATCACGCCGCGTTTGCTCCCCTCCGCGATAGCTCTCTGCGCATCCGGCACCGTCACGACAAATTCGTTGAAGAAGCGGCCCGTGAAGCGCGGCAGAACGCGGGCCTTCGCAAGCGTCGCAGCCGCCTCGTGCGCCAATTCGACGTTGAGCGCGGCCGTTTCGCGCAGGCCCTGCCGACCCATCACGGTGAGGTAGATAGTCGCCGCCAGAGCGTTGAGCGAATGGTTCGTGCAGATGTTCGAGGTCGCCTTCTCACGCCGGATATGCTGCTCGCGAGTCGAGAGCGTGAGCGTGAAGGCGCGGTTACCGCGACTGTCGTGCGATGCTCCCACGAGGCGCCCGGGCATCAGGCGGACCTGTGCCATCCGGGCCGCCATGAAACCGACGCCGGGACCACCGAATTGCGGCGCAATCCCAAAGCTTTGCCCTTCACCGACTGCGATATCCGCGCCGAGTTCGCCCGGCGACTTAAGGATCCCGAGCGATATCGCCTCGGCGGTCACGGCGATCGCGAGACCTCCGGCCTGATGAGCCAACGCGGCGAACTGACCGAGCGGCTCGATAATGCCGAAGGCGTTCGGGTAGCCGGTGACCATACAGAGCAATTTGTCGTTGGCGAGCTTTTGCAGGGTAGAAAGATCGGTCGCGCCGGTCGCCAAATCGAAAGGCACTTCGACTAATTCCAATTCGGGCTGTGCCGACAGATACGTATGGATAGTCGATCGATAATCGGCCCACAGCGCTCGCGAAAGCGCTACGACGTGACGCTTGGGCAGCACCCGACGCGCCATCAGAACGGCTTCGGCTGCAGCCGAAGCACCGTCGTACATGCTGGCGTTGGCGACTTCCAAACCCGTGAGCTGCGTAATCAAGGTCTGAAACTCGAAGATCGCCTGCGTAGTCCCCTGACTCGCTTCAGGCTGATATGGTGTATAGCTGGTGGCAAACTCCGCCCGCGCCGTGATCGCTCGCACTGCTGCCGGGATGTAATGACGGTAGTAGCTGCCACCGAGGAAACTGATAAATCCCGCGCCCTGATTCTTCGCGGCCAGCGCTGACATCGCAGCGGCGACGGCGGCCTCATCGCGACCACGATCGAGTTTAATCCGCGCCTGCTCGCGCAGCTCTGCAGGAATATGCGCGATCAGATCGTCGAGGCGCTCGACGCCGATAGTCGCGAGCATCGTGGCGATATCACCATCAGTGTGAGGAACAAAACGCATCAATTATCCCTGTGGTTTCCGTCGGTAGAAGGGCAGCGGCACAACGGTCGCCGGAACCTTGCGATTCCTGATCTCGACTTCGATCCGGTCGCCAGTTTTAACCGCAACACTTCCCGGCGCGGTCGTCACCTCGACATAGGCCATCGCTAGCGGACGATCAAAAGTCGGCGCGTAAGTCCCGCTCGTGACCGAGCCTACATGCTGATCGTTGAGGAAAAGCCGATAACCCTGTCGGGCGATGCTCTTCGCATCGTCGGTTCGAATACCAATCAGACGTTTCCGGACTCCGTGATCACGCTGGTCGACCAACGCCTTTTCACCGACGCAGCCGTGCCCAAATTTCACGAAAGAATTGAGTCCCGCCTCAAGCGGCGTGGTCTGGCGATCCAGTTCGTGACCATAGAGCGGCAGGCCAGCCTCCATCCGCAGCGTATCGCGTGCCCCCAATCCGACAGGCAAAATGCCTTCCGCTTTGCCGGCGTCGAGCAACCCCTCGAAGAGTTCGACAGCCTTGGCCGCCGGGATATAAACCTCGAAGCCATCTTCGCCGGTATATCCAGTACGGGCGATGAGCGCTTCGGTGCCTGCGACAGTCGTGCTCATCGTACGGAAACGGCCCAACTTGGCCAGTTCCAGGCGAGTGAAGTCAGCCAGAATCCGTTCGGCTCGAGGGCCTTGTATAGCGACAAGCGCCGTCTCATCGCTGATATCGCGCAGTTCGAGATCTGGAGCCTGCAGTGAGACTAACTGTGCCCAGTCGTTGGCGATATTCGACGCATTAACGCAGAGCATGAAATGCTCGGGACCGAGTCGATAGACGATCAGATCGTCGATCGTGCCCCCATCCTCAGCGCATAAGATCGTGTATTGCGCACGCCCCTCGGAAAGTTGCGCCGCCACATTGGTGAGGGCGCGCTCGAGCAAGCGGATCGCGCCGCTGCCGCGCACTTCGAACTCGCCCATGTGACTTAGATCGAAGAGGCCCGCAGCCTTACGGACCGCGCGATGCTCTTCGAGAATACCGCTGTACTGAATCGGCATCGCGAAACCGGCAAACTCGGTCATCCGAGCGCCGAGTCGGCGATGGGTCTCATAGAGCGGCGTGCGCTTGACCAGCCCTTCCACCACGCTTAACTTTAGCAGAGCTTTTGCTTACCAACTAAACCGTCTCAGCATCTCGCATCATTCGCGAACCCACGCTTTAATCAGATCGGAACGAGATTGCGCCAAAATAGATGTCCGCAATATTAATGGACGGCCGCGAACTGAGTGCGCGGCTGATGCCTGAACTCAAACGCTACGCCCAAGACCTGAGGCAGAGGCACGTGAACCCGCCGGTGCTCGGCGCGATTCTCGCGGGCGATAACCCAGCGTCGGTCCAATATGTGCGGAACAAGCGGCGCCTTGCCGAGGAATTAGGCTTCAAAACCGAGATCCTCACGCTCAAGGCCGCGGAAGCAACGACCGATCGACTCCTCGCCGAGATAGACCGGTTCAATCGCGACCCCCGCATCACCGGAATCCTGCTCCAGCTACCGCTGCCGCCGGAGGTCGATCAATTTCGCCTCTTCGACGCTATCGCACCGGAAAAAGACGTCGATGCGGTCGGCGCACCGAGCATCAGCGGCTTCTATCGCGGCGAATGGGGCTCTTTTATCCCGTGCACCCCAAGGGGTGTGCTTGAACTGCTGAACTTCTATAGGGTCCCGGTAGAGGGGATGAAGGCGACCGTGATTGGACGCAGCGATATCGCGGGCAAGCCGATGGCGGTAATCCTCGGCGGCCGGCTTTGCAATGCGACCGTGACTTGGTGCCATCGCCATACGCGCGATCTGGAATCGATTTGCCGCGAGGCGGACCTGCTCGTGCCGTGCGCGGGCGCCGAACTACCTGATCGTCAGTTTCTGATTACCGCCGAGATGGTGAAGCCCGGAGCGTGCGTGATCGATGTCGGCTTTCGGCGAATCGGACCGGGACGCTTCGGCGGTGATGTCGACCTCGAGGGCGTCAGCAAGGTCGCGAAGTGGCTGACGCCTAATCCCGGCGGTACCGGCCCGATGACCGTCGTGGCCCTGATGCAAAATTTGATCGATGCGGCCCGCTATCAGCTAG
Organism: Binataceae bacterium (SeqCode); assembly: GCA_035541875.1. Classification (GTDB taxonomy): domain Bacteria; phylum Desulfobacterota; class Binatia; order Binatales; family Binataceae; genus JAJPHI01. The sequence goes on along the minus strand of DATKML010000043.1, from coordinate 5,277 downwards.
GACTCGAGCGGGCCAGCTATTCGGTGTGATCGTGGATAATCCAACTGACCATAAAACCTCTTCCCAACCGGGCGTCGAGACCGAAGTTCCGCTGCGACGCCGCACCCTGACCCATCTGTTGATTGGGCCCGCGCGCGACGTCCGCGACCCTCACGTCTTCCATAGCCTCTCGCTGGTCGCTTTCCTCGCCTGGGTAGGCCTGGGTTCCGACGGGCTGAGTTCTTCCTGCTACGGTCCCGAGGAAGCCTTTCTCGCCCTGGGACCTCATCAGTACCTAGCGATCTTCCTTGCGATGCTGACGGCGCTGACCGTCTTTATCGTCTCGGCCTCCTATTCGCAGACTATCGATGAGTTTCCGACAGGTGGAGGCGGTTACCTCGTCGCGACCAAACTCCTGGGACGGACTGCCGGGCTGGTCTCCGGATCGGCGCTTGTTATCGACTACGTCTTAACGATCTCCATTTCGATCGCGAGCGGCGCCGACGCGATCTTCAGCTTCATGCCGGTTTCATGGCTACATCTGAAGTTCTGGGTCTGTATCGTCGTCGTGATGCTTTTGATCGCGATGAATTTGCGGGGCGTTAAAGAGTCAGTGCTGGCGCTTCTGCCAATCTTTATCTCCTTCGTGATTACGCACGTTGCGCTAATCCTGTACGCGATGACGGTGAAGGGCTCGGCGCTTCCTCACGCGACCGTTAGTGCGATGCACGAGGCGCATAGCAGCATGCACAGCATGGGCTTCGCCGCGCTCGCGATTCTTTTCCTGCGTGCATACAGCCTCGGCGGCGGCACCTATACCGGGATCGAAGCGGTTAGCAATGGCCTGCCAATCCTGCGCGAACCGCGGACGGTTACCGGCAAGCGCACGATGGTCTACATGGCAGCGTCACTGGCCTTCGTAGCCGGCGGCATCCTTATCGGGTACATGCTTTTCCAGGTGGAACCGGTAAAGGGCGAGACCTTGAACGCCGTATTGTTCAACAAGCTCGCAAGCGGATGGACCTTCCACGGGCTGAACCTCGGAACGCCGATAGTCACCTTCACGCTTTTGACCGAGGGAGCGCTGCTCTTCGTCGCTGCCCAGACCGGCTTCGTCGATGGCCCCCGCGTGCTCGCCACGATGGCGCATGATCGATGGCTGCCGCGACGCTTCTCGAACCTCAGCGCACGACTCGTTACTCAGGACGGTGTCTTCGCGATGGGACTCGCTGCCGGCGCGATTCTCGTCGGCACCGGGGCCAGCGTCGACCTGCTCGTCGTGCTCTATGCGATCAACGTCTTCATCACTTTCACCCTCTCACAGCTCGGGATGACGGTGCATTGGTGGCAACTACGCAAGACGGAACCGCGATGGCTGCACAAGCTGTCGATCAATGGTATCGGATGCACCTTCACTGCGCTGATTCTGGTCCTGACCGTCGCTCTGAAGTTCAATGAAGGCGGATGGATCACGGTCGCGATGACCGGTGGTCTGGTAGCAATCTGCTACTCCGTGCGGAAGCATTACGACCGCGTCCGCCACGCGATTGAACAGCTCGAAGCGGATATCCTGCCGGAAATCTTCGCCGCTCACGAAAAGCCGCCTGCCGAGCGCGATGCCAACGCGCCAACCGCAGTAATCCTGGTTAGCGGCTTCAACGGTCTCGGCTTGGCGACGCTCACGACAATTCAGCGCCTCTTTGGCGAGCAATTCCGAAACGTCGTTTTCGTAGGTGTCGCGGAAGTCGATTCGGCCGGACTCAAGGGCCCCGAAGAAGTCAAAACACTCGAGCAGGAGGTCGCCGATGACCTCGTCGAGTATTGCCGCTTCGCCTCGGACCTAGGTTTTTACCCGGAGCTCCGTGCGGGAATTGGACCCGATGCGGCTTTCGAACTCCATCGCCTCTGTATCGGCGTTGCTCACGAATTTCCACGGGCGGTTTTCTTTGCAGGCAAGCTCGTTTTCACTGACGAACTCGACGGTTACGTGAGCCGCTTCCTGCATAACCATACCGCCCTGGAATTGCAGAATCGGCTGCAGGCGGAGGGGCTCAGCCTGGTGATCCTGCCGGTGCGCGTGATGTCGACGAATCAGCAGACAAGGATGGTCGCTGCGGCCACCGCGTCGGTTAGTGCGATTCATGCCTGAGCGGTTCGCCGCCGATGACAGCGCGCAAGGTATCGGCTAAGAACTCGCAATCGTCGATACATGGGGTTCGGCCTCCACTCAAATGGGCCGGCGGCAAGCGATGGCTCGTGCCACGCTTGCGCCCGCTCTATGAACCGTACCGCGAACGGCGCTTGGTCGAACCGCTATGCGGCGGACTCGCCGTCGCGCTCGGGCTCCGACCGCAACGTGCGTTGCTCAACGATATCAGTCCGCATGCGAGCAATTTCTATCGATGGCTCCAGCGGGGTTTCACGATCGACATCCCGATGCGGAATGACTTGGAACTCTACTATCGTTATCGCGAGCACTTTAACCGCCTCGCGATCAACGGCAACGCATCCAGCGCCGAGGCCGCCGCACTCTTCTACTATTTGAATCGAACCTGCTACAACGGGTTATGCCGCTTCAACAGTCGCGGCGAATTTAACGTCCCCTTTGGACGCTACAAGACGATCAACTACACGACCGATTTCGCCGATTACAGGCAGGCCTTTGCTGGATGGGACTTTCGTCACGGTGACTTCGCCCAAGTACCGATCGAGCCTGACGATTTTATCTACGCCGACCCGCCGTACGACGTCGAGTTTACGCGCTACGCTCAGCAGGATTTCGGCTGGAATGATCAGGTGCGGCTGGCGGAGTTCCTCGCACGCCATCCAGGACCGGTTATTCTATCGAATCAGGCAACGGAACGGATTATCGAACTGTATCGCGACTTGGGCTTTGAGCTGGAATTCTGCGACGCCCCTCGCCGCATCAGTTGCAAGGAGCGGGTACCCGCCCGCGAAGCAATCGCGACGAGGAATTTTCCGTTAACTACCTGGTAAGAGCGGTCTCAACCGTGTACGTCAGAGCTACTAGCGAAGCCGGGGAGGACGCTATGTGGGCAGACAAGCTGTTAGATGCGGTGATGGAGCGCCGCTACACGAAGGAGTGGCCGGAAAAGTTCCGAGCCGGCTTTGAAGAGCTTTTTGGGGCCAGCAGTGGACGCTACCCAGAAGCGGCCCGACGAGTCGTAACTCTTCGCGCCCCTGCTCCAGCAGAAGCTAACGAAGGGTTCGTCCCCTTCGCAGCCCTTATCCATCCTAGCAACCCGAACTCAGGCCCTTATGGGGGAACCTCCATAGCAGTGTTTCCCGGCAACGATACAGAGTGCTTGATTACGTTTGTGGTAGGGACGAATGGTCTCGCACCGGATGAAGGAATACTAGGGCGCCCAGGGCACGCACGGAAGACCAATGCGCTGTGTGCGTGGCTGAACAAAAAGCACGGCCGACTAGTTGCCTGGGCCAAACATGACCCGACTCGTCTAGATCAGCGCATTCCCAGTGAGGTTACCGCCCAGTTTGAGAAACACTCGGATGCACTCGATAAATACGGTCATGTCCTCTACGCGATGCATGCTGCGAGTCCGAATCGGGACGACGCCCTAGAAGCTCTAACAGCATTTCTCGATCTCCTATTTAGCGAGCGCGGGATTCCAACCGTTAGCCGCTGGGAACCTGAAGCAACGGCTATTCGCTCCAGGTGGTTTGGCCATTTGATGCCCGAGACCTCACGTGAGCAGATATCCGAATTGTTAGATACCCGTCGCTACGTAATTCTTCAGGGTCCGCCTGGGACCGGCAAAACGCGAATGGCAAGGGACTTAATCGACACAGAGTACAAAGCGCGAGGTGCGAGCGTCCAGTTCCATGCAAATACAACATACGAGAATTTCGTTGGAGGCCTAGCCCCAAGAACTACAACGGGCGACCTCGGTTTTCAGTTTGCTCCCCAAAAGGGCTTCCTCATTGAAGCAGCGGAAGCAGCAAGAGTGTCGAATGCAAAATACTTGCTGCACATTGATGAGATAAACCGGGCCGATTTGGCAAAGGTTTTAGGTGAGGCAATATATTTGCTTGAGGCGGACGATTTAGGGCAACGTTCTATCAAGTTACCGTACAAATTCGATCCACCGACTGAGGATATGCTTCAGCTTCCAAACAATTTACACATCCTCGGAACGATGAATTCGTCTGACCGAAGCCTTGCCCTCGTCGATATAGCGGTGCGGCGTCGTTTCGCTTTCGCAAAGTTATGGCCACAGATCTCTGTCGTCGAACAGAATAGCTGCGAACTGATGGTACGAGCCTTCCAGCAACTGCTCGCGATTTTTGTTGATCATGCGAGCGAGGAATCGATGGATTTGGTGCCTGGGCACTCCTATTTCCTCGAAGCGGACGAACAAAAAGCACGGACGCGTTTAATAACCACCTTGAAGCCCTTGCTCGAGGATTATCTCTCTCAAGGCTACGTATCGTCGTTCGCCGAAAACATTCGCTCCTATATGCAATGGATCGATACGTTGTGAGTCCTTCGACAACGAAACGTGTCCGGCGATCTACTAGAGTTCCAAATAATACCGAGTTGGCGCTTTGGAATCACCGTCGCTGCTTCGAGGCGACGGACAGTACGGTTACGACTCTCCCGGCAAATTTCCTCCTTCGAGGGCAGCCTTCCCGCGACCCTTCATCGCAGACCGGGCGACTGGCCGATCAGTTTGTCGAACTCAACCGTCATATCTTTAGTACCCTCGATTTGAGCGTCGAACCACGATATCGCGATTCAAGAGTCGAACTCGATTTTCATGCAGGAACCCGCATCGGCGCGATTCCGTTGCTATCTCCAACGAGCGGCCGCTATGACTACGGCCTAGTAGTGCGCCCGCGTTTCGATTGGCCGGGGATCGGCCCACTCCTGGGTGCTACAGGATGGAAGGTGATTCCCCAGACGCTCACCTTGCCAATGCTGCCAACTTCTGAGAAACGGATACCGCCTTGGGTCCTGTCGACTATAACGTTGTTCCGTAAGCGTACGGTCTTGGCCGTCTGTATTTCTCAGTAGGATAAAGCGACCATCGTTTCGAGCACGGCATAGTGTTGCGAGGTGATGATGGCCGGTTCTTTGATTCAGCAGGTAGGCGCGACGCGGCAGTGGCGGAGTAGCGCGGAGAAGCGCGCGATTGTCGAGCAGACGATGCAAGCTGGTGCATCGGTGGCGCGGGTAGCGCAACAGCATGGGCTCAAGGCCAACCAGGTGTATTACTGGCGCAACCTTTATCGCCAAGGCCGTCTGGGCGAGGCGAG
>DATKML010000042.1:0-51766 GCA_035541875.1 Binataceae bacterium (SeqCode) | reverse complement strand
CAAGGCGGATTGGTGATCTAAATGTGGAGAATAAAGGGAGATGCATCGCATCTCCCTTTTTCCGAGAAGGGGGCTTATGGGCCATGGATATAGATCGAGCACTCACGGATCCCGGCTTCTTCGTCGATGGTGATCCACATCAGCTGTGGAAGCATCTGCGTGCTGAGGACCCGGTTCACTGGACCCAGGGGCTGGTTAAACCGTTCTGGTCGATAACGCGTTATGAAGATATCGTCGGCATCTTTGCTGAGCCCAATACCTTCAGTTCCCAACGGGGCTTGATTATCCCTTCGAGCCCCGAGATGGAGCAGTTGACACCCGAGATGATGGGTGCGGGCGAGATGATGATCATGACCGACCCGCCGCTCCATGGTGCGATGCGGCGTGGGTTCAATCGGCTCTTCCTGCCCCGTCCGGTCGGCAAGTATGAGAGTCCCGGGCAGCAACTGGTCGCTGAGATTCTCGATGAAGCGATGACGATGGGGTCCTGCGATTTCGTCGTTGACGTCGCGGCGAAGCTGCCGATGGCTTTCATCTGCGAGATCATGGGCATTCCGCGCAGGGATTGGCCCGACATGTTCAATTGGGGGAACATGGCGATCGGCTTCGAGGACGCTGAGTATCAGGTCGAATCGCACTCGGCGCTCGAAACGCGGCAGCAGGGTGTGATGGCTCTCGGCCGCTACACCGCACAGCTTGCCCTGGAGCGTCGCGGCGGCAATGGTGAGGACCTGCTGACGGTTCTCGGCAACGCCGAGATTAATGGTCGCAAGCTCACCCAATCTGAGCTGGTTCACAATGGCTTCCTCTATATCGTTGGGGGCCTCGAAACGACGCGCAATGCAATCTCGGCCGGGCTTCTGGCGCTGATCCAGAATCCGCAGCAATGGGCCGACCTCGCCGCTCATCCGGAGCTTTTGCCGACGGCGATCGAGGAAATCTTGCGATGGTCGAGCCCAGTGACGCATATCGCTCGCGTCGTGACGCGCGATATCGAACTGCATGGGAAACGTCTACGCGAGGGCGATTGGGTCGCGTTGTGGCTGCCTTCGGCTAATCGCGACGAAACTATCTTTGATGATCCCTACAAATTCGATCTACGCCGTTCACCCAACGAGCATATCGCGTTCGGTAAGGGCGAGCATTTTTGCGCGGGCGCTCATCTGGCGCGGCTCGAACTGCGGCTGACGTTGGCGGATCTATTCACGCGAGTGGATCAGATCGAGCTGGCGGGCAAGGTCGAGCGTCTCAAGTCGAATCTGATCGCGGGTATCAAGCACATGCCCGTGCGCTTCAAACAGACGCGCGCGGCTGCCTGACCTAACCCTCAGTCCCTCCCTGAAGGGAAGGGAGGCAACCGGGGCAAGTCCAGTCTAAAGCCTCTCGTCTTCCCCTTCCCTTTAGGGAGGGGGGTTCTTACTTGCCGAATGCTTTGGTAACGAGTTCAGTGTCGAGATACTCGACCACTTCCTGTACCTTGCCGTTAGCGAGCTTGAAGATCTGACAATACGAGTTGTTGTAGGTGCCTCCGGCCTTGGTGTTGGACTTGCCGTTGGCCTGCATCACTACGTAATCGCCCTCGGCGATGAAATTGTACGGCGTAATCGCGAGTCCACCCTCGAGTTGCGAGGACAGAGGTCCGAGCACTCTGGTCAGCAGTTCCTGCTTGCTGCTGCAGGTTCCCGAATATTTCGTGGTCCCCTGCACGGTGAACTTCACGTCATCAGCCATCTTGTCGAGGAAGCCCTGAGGATTTCCCTTGGACAACTCCGCAAACATGTTGCGAACGATTTCTTTATTTTCTGCAGCACCCATAGTCGTCACCTCGCATCAATCTGCCGAAGTCACTTCGGTCAGTTGAAGGGATGCTACCGCTACAAAATCGAAGCGTCAAAAGCCCCTTTGACGTTTGTAACGGCCCGGCGTAAGAACCATCGAGAGACCCACATAAGAAGGGATCCGCTGATGCCACGCGTTAAATACATCGAAAAGGCCGATGCTTCGCCCGAAGTAAAGAAGATCTACGAAGGCTTTGAGGGACAATTTAATCTCCCCGTGCCGAACGTCGCCAAGGCGTTGGCGAACAGCCCCGGTCTGGCCGCGCGGGTTTTTCCGCTCGCGAACTATTTCATGAACGAGTCGAAGCTCGACAAACGCTATCGTGAGTTGGCGGTGCTGATGCTGATGAAGCGATGCGATTGCGAGTACGGCTTCGTTCGTCACATCGATATCGCGAAGAAGTGCGGCTTGAGCCAGGAGCAGATCGACAACGTCGGTAACTATCAATCAAGCTCGCTTTTCAGCGCCGACGACAAGGTCGTGCTGCGCTACGCCGATGAGCTGACGCGCAACGCTCGCGTCGATGACGACCTCTATGGGCAGGCTGCAAAGGTTGTCGGCAAGGAGCATATCGTCGATCTCAACGGGGCAATCGCCTTCTGGAACATGATGGCGCGGAATCTGAATGGCCTGCAGGTAACCTTGGAGCAATAGCCTCGTCGCCGCAGCATAATCGGTAGAGCGGAGGACGTCATGAACGAAGCGGTATCACCGGCGCGCACTAACGAAGCACGTGCCGAGAAGCTGGTTTGTTTTCCCCGACCGGACGGCTCGCGTATCCCGTACAAAGTGTTCAGTTCCCCGGAGATCTATCGGCTTGAACAGGAGCGGATCTTCCGCGGTCCGGTGTGGAGCTTCGTTGGTCTTGAAGCCGAGATCCCTAATCCGAATGACTACAAGAGCAGCTTCGTCGGCGATACGCCGGTCGTCATCACACGCAACGAGGACCAGAGCCTCTCAGCGTGGGTGAATCGATGCGCTCATCGCGGAGCGATCGTTTGTCGTTTCGCGCGCGGCAACACCAAGACCCATATTTGCGCGTACCATCAGTGGAGCTTCGATACGCGTGGTAATCTGCGAGGCGTGCCGTTTCGCAACGGCGTGAAGGGATCAGTGGGGATGCCGGCCGACTTCGACCTGGCGCAACACGGGCTCCAGCAGCTACGCGTCGATAGTTACCGCGGGGCGATTTTTGTGACTTTCAGTGATCAGGCACCTTCCCTCTACGATTATCTGGGACCGAATATGCGACCTGGATTCGATCGGGTGTTTCACAAGCCGGTTGCTTATATGGGTTGCACCCGGCAATGGGTCCGGGCGAACTGGAAGCTCTATCATGAGAACGTGCGGGACAATTATCACGCGTCCCTGCTGCACTGTTTCTTCAGCACTTTCAATTTATTTCGAGCGACTACCAGTCGGAGCGAAGTGCTGAACGGCACCTACGGGTTGCATAATTACACTCGTCTGACGCACGCGCCCGACACCAGTGGTGGGGCCGCTTACAAGCAGGATGGAGTGTCGTCCTTCAAAGAGGGCTTGCAGCTGGCAGACCCGTCAGTCTTCACAATGAAGGAAGAACTCGACGGCGGCAATTTTCAGATTCAGGCAATTTTTCCGCAACTCCTGTTGCAGCAGATTCAGAACAGCCTCGTTGCGCGCCAGATTCTGCCCAAGGGTCCCGACGCATTCGAATTGGTCTTCCATTTCTTCGGGTATGCGGATGATACGCCGGAGATGCGGGCTCATCGGGTCAAGCTGGCCAATCTGGTCGGAGCGGCTGGACTGATTTCGATGGAAGACGGACTCGCGACTGAGATGGTGCAAGAGGGAACGGCAGGAAGCGGTGAAGCGATGGCAGTGGTCGATATGTGCCGCGACGCGATTGACGATCCGCAGAACGCGTCGAGTATCTCAGAGAGCTATATCAGGCGCTTCTGGCGCGGCTATCAGGAGTTGATGGGATTGTGAGCCAGCGCGAGACTGCCTCCAAGATGCTCGAAGAGATCGCGCTCTGGTACGAACTGCATCGTCTGCAGGAGCGGTACATCGGGGTTATCGACACCGATCGGCTGGAAGAGTGGCCCGAGCTTTTCACCGACGATGCGGTCTATGAGATCGTGCCGAAAGAGAATGCGGACCTCGGCCTCTCGGTTGGGCTGATGCACTGCTATGGCCGGCCGATGATGCGCGATCGGATCGTCGCGCTACGCAAGGCCAACGTCTTCGAGCCACATATTTATCGGCACATGACTTCCGGGCTCGAGTTCAAGACAATCGATCCTTCCACCGTCGAGATGCAGTCGAACTATGTCGTCGTGCGCACGATGAGCGATGGAGATTCGGCGGTCTATCAAGCCGGTCGCTACTTCGATCGCGTGGTGCGCACAGCGGAAGGATGGCGCTATCAGAGCAAGCGGGCGGTGTACGATACTTCACGCGTCCAGACGCTGCTTGTTATTCCTGTGTAGGTAATCAGGCGTAGTTCGCGTTTTAGAATCACGCGGCGTTGCGCTGCTTCGCTGCCGCGAGAAGGGCGCGCATCCTATCGCCTTCCTCCAGCGCTTGGCGCAGCTCTTCGGCGGCGCGCTGGCGATCGGTGATATCACGAAAGACCATCGCACCTCCGAGAATCGCTCCGTTGTCGTCGCGAATCGGCGCAGCCGATCCTTCGGGCCATCGCTTATCCCGTCCCTGACGAAGGAGCCAGGTGGTTTTCACGTCTTCACCACGCGCGGCGCGAATCAAAGGCCGATCGGCACGACCGATCAGCTTGCCGTCGGCGTTGTCGAGCAATTCGAAATGCGTCGCCCATTGATCCAGTGGCAACGTCCGAATCTCACGTACGAGGATTCTTTCGGCAGCGGGTTGATTTCCAGCAGTTTCTTCTGCTTGTCGCAGACCATGACCGCGTCCGCCATCGAGGTAAGCAATGACCGCAACAAGCGGGTTTGTCGGTAAAGCGTATTTTGGGCGTGAGCGAGTTCGAGGGAGCGCTGTTCCGCGGCGGTACTGCGCTCGGCGACCCGCTCCTCAAGCGTTTCGTTCCGGCCGCGCAGATGTTCGAGAGCAATTCGTTGATCAGCAACTCTGGTTTGCAGCATCGTAAGCGCCCCCTTGATACTCGAACCGGCGTTTCCTATCGCTGCTAATGCGACTCCGCCCGCGACTACGATCACGAGCAAGTTGATACGGCTCAGCCATTGATGGGCGGAGTGAGCTGAGAGCGCATCGGAGTGCGCTGAGTAGAACGAGACCAGCAGGCATCCGACCGCGAGAGCCGCGATGGCCGCGAACGCTTTTGCAAAGTCCAGCCAGATTAGACTAGCAAGGTTTCCATTCTCAGCAGAGGCAACGGTCTCGTCTGGAACAGATGGGCCGTCTTTTCGGCTGCGGTCAAACATACATTTAGGCGCGATGAGCGACTCGATTCGGGACACCGGCGTCGCGCGCGCCAGCCTGTTTCCGATCGAGGCAACATCCATGCCGTCACTTCGCCGGCGGGGATGTGACCCATAGGGGGACGAAAAGAAACGGACCGCCGAGTATCCTCGGACGGCCCGTCGTGCGCGGAGCTTGGAGCTACTAGCCCAGCTTGCGGACGCGCTGATTCGCTTCGCGTCCGAGGCACTTCTGCAACCACGCTTGCGTGTTTGGGGTCGCGCTCATGTCGATCTTTGCCAGACCCGCGTAGCTCAATATCGAAGCAACGTTAAGGTCGGCGATCGTGAAATCCTTGCCCAACAGATATTCGCGGCCGTTGAGCTGATTGTTGATGATCTTGAGCGGCCCTTGCAGGGTATCTGCCGCCTTCTGCGCGGCCTTATCGTCGCGCTGATCAGCGGGCAGAAACACACGATGCATTAGCGCTGTCATCAGATGAGGTTCGATCTCGGTAACGCCAAAAAAGCTCCACTTCAGAGCCTCGCCGCGTCCTTCGATCGTATCGGGGCAGAACGGCGCCTTGCCGTACTTCACCGCGACGTACATGTTGATCGCCATCGATTCCCAGAGCACCGTGCCGTTGTCTTCCAGCACCGGAATATGGCCATTCGGGTTGAGGGCCAGGATCTCCGGACTTTTGGCCTTGGCGACTTCGGTCGGGATGTGTTCGTACTTCGCGCCAACCTCTTCGAGAGCCCAGAGCGAGCGGGCCGAACGCGACTTGGAAGTTCCATAAAATTTCATCGTTAATCCTCCTCAGCAATAAGCAAAATAGCGTTTCTTTTTAACGCGTGCGGGCAGCTTACACAAACGGGTCAGGGGCGGGTACTCGGCGCCTTGGCCGATGGAAGCTTGCTCACGGTGTCGAGGTCGAAGACCATCACGAGGAGACGCATGAAATTGTCGCCGACGAGTGGCTCTTCGAGCTTGCGGGGAAAAGGAAAGAAGATCTCTTTGGACGACACCCGATACTTTTCAATCAGCGGCCGCAGAGCGTCATAGGAGCCAACTACTCCAACTGCGATCCGATCGTGGGACCAAGGTCCCAAGTACAAGCCGTTGACGGTGCGCACGTCCGGATCATTTACCCAATGGGCCGGAAGCAACCCCAGTTGCTGGGCTCGCAACGGCGTTAGCCTGGCGCGATCGTGACCGGCCGCAAGATATTGTTGCGCAGCTCTGAGTTCGGTCGAGAAGCGCGCCTCCACGTCGCGACTTTCCATCTCTAGCGCGGTTACGTCGCGATATCGATCGCGCATGGCGGCGTCTAATTGATAGAGCCACACACCATCAACGTGACGCGGGGCGGTTTCGATCGACGCCAAGGCAGACTCCCAAAAGGGGCGGTCAGCGTCATCGACGATCAGCCGATCGGCGCGGTGCGCAACCATCATCGCGATCAACTGTTGCGACGCTTCGGCCGTGTAGGTGTGCGTCATCATCATCCGTACGGCCGGCCAGCTCTCGTACTCGCGCGGGGTGATTCCCGTGTAGCCACCGGCCATCGCGAAAACCATATCGGCAGCGGCCTGCCAGAGCATCGAGCCTCCTGAGATGCCGAACGGGAGGGTAACGACCGTTTCGTCAGCGTGTAGATAGTCTCGATAAGTGCCGTGAGAGAAAAACTCCGGCAGCGGCGTCGGAGCGGCCCAAAACCGCGGATTCGGATTCGGTATCAAGGCAACGATGACGAGAGTTCCAACGATAGCTTGCGAGGCCCTCGAAACGGTGGAAGCAGAGAACCAGAGCGTTGCAATAACGGCGGCCGCGAGAAAAGCGTAGCTCATGAAGCGGCCCGGCAGGGCATGCTTGATCATCGGGAGATGCATCGCGAGCTTCCACGGCATCCCGAAGCCGGTTAATCCCACCACGCGCAGGCGTGGCCCGAGCGCGAAAAGCAGCACGATCACAAGAAAAAAGATCAGGATACGCGTGACGCGATCATTCCAGCGCGTCCATCCGAAATGGACGATCAAAGCGAGCAACGGGATACCCAGATACGCCCCGCGCTCTCCGATATTGCCCGGAAACAGATTCGTAACGGCTTCTACTCCGCGGACAGTGCCGAGCAGTGAGGTTGGTGTCGGGACGACGAGATTGGCGAGGTCAGCCGAGTAGCCGCCGGGGGAATTGATCGCTGAGCTCGGCGCTCCCGGGAGGAACAGATAGTAGAGATATGGCGCCAGAATGACCGCTGACAGCACGGCGGCTTGAGCCAACGGTATCGTCCAGCTAAGCAGCTTCCTACGTTGTTCTAAACTACCTGCAAACCATCCTAGGAGCAGTGCCACGCTTCCGAATAGAACCACGGTTGCCGCCAGCTCAATCGATAGAAGGAACTGGGCGACGAACAGCAGAGCGACGAATAGAACCGAGAGGTAAGTCGGCTTCTCGGTGGCCAGCGCTCTCATCGATACGAGAACGAGCAGTGGTGCTGGAAAGACGAACATCAGGTTGAGATGACCGCCCATCGCCTGTCCGAGCATGTAAGGCGAGAACCCGAACAGGTATCCACCCAAGAGGGCAGGCCAGAAACTTTCGCCGATTTCATAGCAGAGGAAAAAGCAGGCCCAAGCGGCGACTATGACCGCGAATATCGTGAGAAGGTTGTACGAGGCGATCGGGCCGAGGGAACTGGTCAGTGGCGCGGCGACTATCGCGGCGAGTGGCACCCCGCCGGACCAGGCGAGGTTGAAGCCGTCCGGCACCCAGACGATTTTGCAGAGAAACGGATTCAGCGCGTGTCTGATTGCGTGCGGCCACCATACGAGCGCCCACATCAGGAACGATGAATCGACGCCGCGCCCGAGATGGTAGCTACCGCAAGCTCCAAGGAGACCGCGCCCGAGGATGGCGACGGCTAGCATCGCGTAGAGCGCTAAGGCCGCCGCGGTACTGCCCGCGCGATTGGAAGCTGAAGAGGTTTTCACTGCGCGCAACCGGATAAGAATTAACCGATCGGTCGTTCCGGCGCGACCCGCTTGCGTCGGCGTGCCGACTCCGGCACAAGTTTTCCATCCCGTCGGTATCCCGCGGGTACCTTGCGATGGCATCGGCAGCACAGACGACTCACGGCGGTCCGCCCACAGAGGCCGAACTACTCGAACTGCTCGAGACGCTCTACAATTCGAGCAATCCGACGCGGCGATGGCTCCATTGCACCCGCCGCGATTGGATTATCGGGCAAATTCGCGCCCATGCGAACCGCGCATCGGGTCGTGCGATCGAGGTTGGCTTCGGCGCCGGCGTCTATCTGCCGACGCTTGCGGAGTGCTTCAGTGCGGTCGCCGCGACCGATCTCGATCAGGCGCATCTCGATCACGCGCAACCGCTGTTGAAGCGCTACCCCAATCTGGAGGCCGTTGCCGACGATATAACCTCATCGCATCTGCCCGCCGGCACCTTTGATTTCGTTCTGTGCAGTGAGGTTATCGAGCACATACCCGGTACGCCCCGCGTGCTGGCTGGTATCCGCAAGTTGCTCAAGCCCGGAGGCTTCCTGCTGCTTTCGACGCCGCAGCGTTACAGCCTGATGGAATTTGCGTGCAAGGTCGCGTTCCTGCCCGGCGTTATCAATATCGTGCGCAAGATCTACAACGAACCAGTCTTCGAGACGGGACATATCAATCTCTCGACCGCGGGTGGGCTTCAAGGTTTGCTCGGCGAGGCTGGATTCACGATTCGCGAGCGTTTCAAGTCGGGCCTCTATATTCCGCTGCTGGCTGAGTTCGGTGGGCAGACCGGTCTTCACGTCGCTCAATGGCTTGAGAATCGGATCCGCAGCGGCCCGCTGAGCTTTGCGCTCTGGACGCAATACTACCTCGCGCAGGTCTGATGCTTCTCTAGCTATTGATTCGGCGGGGTTAGCTGCAAGAGCAAGCGCGGCCCTTGACCATCGACGGGTTCGGAGATCAGCATCGTCGTCAGGCAGGCTCGCTGGTCCGCCGGTAGCGCGTCGAACCGTTGCTTTCTAATCAGGAGATAAGGTGGAGGCGGCGGCTGCGCATTACAGCTGAAGCGAGAGATCGGTTCGATCGGCCGTGGCGAATAGAAATAAAGCCCGCAGTCTTCGATCCCGAGGTGCGCAATCGAGGCATTGGCCGGGACTACATCCATCACCTCCTGAGCAAAGCGTTTGAGCGTTTCGTGCTCGGCCAAGGCCGGATTCATCACCCTGAACCAGAAACGCGTTCCCACCAAGGCGATTATCAGCACGCCAACAACCTGCATCGCGGGAAAGCGCCAGGTACCGCGGAGAACCACCAGCGATCCGAGGATCGAAAGCACAATCCAGTTGAGCACGCCGTAATGGCGGGTCGAGGCTAAGGACAAAAAGATGTCGATCAGCCGCTGATCGGTGGAATGCAGTGCGAAGGGCAGGTTCGATGGTAGCCCGTAATGAATCAGCGCAATCGAACCTAAAGCCATCGCGGTCGCACCGATCGCAGTCACTATCGAGGCTGCACTGAATAGACGAGTCGCCCAAGGTGGTGCCGATTCTTCACCGCAAACGGCCGATACTGCCCAGCCGATCAGCATCGCCAGTGGAGGGAAGGCCGGCAGGATATAGACTTGGCATTTGCCGCGGGAGAGCGAGAAGAAAAGGAACATTGCGACGAACGATGCGCCAGCGTAAACGATCGATTCGGGTAGCCTGATTTGATTCCCGCGCCAGAGTAGAACAAGCACGACCGGAAAGTAGAGACTCCACGGCAGCAGGCCGACGAGAATCTGAGGCACGAAGTACCAGAACGGATGCACGCAGTAGTTCGCGCCTCCCGCACTGGCGGGGATAAAGCGCGTCCACAGATTCATCCCGACTTGCCACTCCAGAAACTTGTGGCCGGCGATCTCGTAACCTGCGACGTACCAGCTGAGACCGATTGCCAGGCCTATGGTGAAGGTCGCGATCAGGTCGAGCCAAAAGACTTCGAAAAATCGCTTGCGTAGCAGCAGGTAGAGCGCCACCGATCCGCCCGGCAAAGCGATACCTAAGATACCCTTGGTCAGGCATCCCGCTCCGATCAGCAGTGTCGCGCCGATCCACGATGAGCGCCGCCGCGATGCCAGCGCATCTTCCAGCGCGACGATCGCGCCCGTCACGAACATCGCGAGCATCGAATCCATCCGCGGCTGCCGCGCGGCATCGATAAAGAAATGGCAAAAGAGCAGGGAAGCTGCGCCCCAGAAGCCTGCTTCACGTCCCAGACGATTCGTTGCCCAACCGTAAACAATCGCACAGGTTGCTGCGGCGGGAGCGAGGGCAGGCAGCCGAAAGGCTATTTCGGTCCAGCCGAAGAGGTGAACCATGATGGCCGTGGTCCACCAATAGAGCGGTGGCACATGAACCATCGGTCCTGGGATGAAGTGTGGGAGAATGATATTCCCGGCGAGGACGTCGCGGACCGCGCCTGATTCGCAAACCCCCAATTCCTTAGTGAACGGGGCGCTAGCTCCCAACGTGAGGAGAATTGCGAGCGCTCCCGCAAAGACACCGGTGGATTCCAACCACAATCGCCTCTGCCCGATCGTTTCAGTCATAACCGCAGGTAGTGCAGGTGCGCATCAGGCGCGAGCGAGGGCGATGAGCGATACTCCAAACGGTATCGTCACCCTTCCAAGCAAGTGGCGTTCACTGGAGTAGAGCCGATAGACGACACGATTGAGCGGAGCCCATGGAACCGTCAGATCGTCCTTAATCTTTGCGTCCCGACCGCGCGATATTAGGCGCAGTGCAACCTTGGCCAGCGCGATCACTGGGAACAGGACGACATTGCAGTGCCCCAGGTAATCGACTTGGAAACCGGCGGCCTCGAGTGATGAGCGAAGTTCCCGCGTACGATACCGCCGCCGGTGGTGCAGCAGAACGTCCTGCGCGCTCCACAACCAAGGCATCGCAGGTACCGTCAGTAACAGGGACCCCCCGGCCTTCAGACGGGCGCGAAGCGCGCGTAACGACCCGACCGGGTCATCCAGATGCTCAAGCACATCGGTCATGACGATTAAATCGAAATTGGTCCCCTCGAAGGGTATGCGATCGGGCAGTGCGCCGCGAGCAACCTCGGCGATTTTTCTCGACGCTGCAAAGTTTACAGCGGACTCCTCGGTGTCCATCGCGAAGACCCGACCACGTTTGGCGAGCATCGCGAAATTGCCACCCGTGCCACAGCCGGGTTCAAGAATAGTGGCGTCTGACGGAAGCTTGAGTCGATCGAGCAATCGATCGCAGAGCGCGCGGCGACCGGCGAACCACCAATGGGTATCCTCGACCTCCGCCATGCGCGGATACAGGCTCGGATCCATTGCTACGGTTTTTCCCGACCGTCTTTGAAGCCCCAGCGATCGCGCACGAGATAGAGCGGTCGACCTTTTACTTCGTTATAGGTGCGGGCGAGGTACTCACCGATTACGCCGAGCGAGATAAGTTGCACACCGCCGAAGAAGAGCACCGCCACCATGATTGAGGCGTAGCCCGGCACATCGATACCGCGAACCATCTTGAGCCCCGCCAGAAACATTGCGTACAGAAACGCCAGTAGCGAAATCAGCACTCCAAGGTAGCTCCAGACCTTCAGCGGCAAAGAGCTGAAGGACGTCACCGCATCGAGGGCGAAATTCCACAGACGCCAGTAGTTCCACTTGGTAGTTCCACCGCTGCGCTCAGGACGATCGAAGGTGACGGCGGTTTGCTTGAAGCCGACCCACGCGAAGAGCCCCTTCATGAAGCGGGTTCGTTCCGGCAAGCGGATCAAAACATCGACGACACGCCGATCGAGGAGACGGAAATCGCCCGTGTCATGCGGCACGGGAAAATCAGTGATGCGATCGAAGATACGGTAGAAGTATTTTGCGCTCGTCCGTTTGAGCAGGCTCTCACCATCACGACGATTCCGCGTGGCGTACACCACGTCGAAGCCTTCGCGCCATTTCGCGACCATCGCTTCGATCAACTCGGGCGGGTCTTGCAGATCCGCGTCGATCGGAACGACCGCCGCCCCGCTCGTATGCTCAAGGCCGGCGCTAAGCGCCACGTCCTTACCAAAGTTGCGCGAGAGACTGAGAATACGAATTTGAGAATATTGTTCGCGAAACTCGAGAAGGCGCGCCAAAGTCGAGTCCGTACTGCCGTCGTCGATACAGATTATCTCGTAGCTCATCTGTAAGCGCTCGATAGCCGGGATCAGTCGCTCGAACAGCGCGTTGAGGGCGAGCGTCTCATTGCGCATCGGAACGACAATCGACAATTCGACGCTCAGAGCTTCGCGCCGTTCAGTATCGGGCTGCATCGGCGATGCCTGGATGGCCGGGCTTACCGGCTTGAGCGGCGCTGCCATCTAACTCGCCGCTCCGTGGTGTTCGACGGCATAGAGGTCGTAATAGCCCGACCCGTAACGCGGATAACGCTTGATAAAGCCGAGGCAGGATGTCCTCGGAGTAATGCCGAATTGCCGTTCATCATGCTCGCCAATCAGGACGTAGCCAGGGTTATTCTGCGCGGCGAGCCAGTCGCAAAAGCTTGTAACCTTACTCGTCGGTAAAGCAAGAAAATGGGCGTTGGCATACCACGCGACGCGCCCGTCCCGTGCGATAACCGATCCAGCATGGGCGTTGCGTCTGGCGATCTCCTCGCCAGCGTAACGTGCGCCGCGCATGTCGTAGCCAATCGGCCACAGGGCCTGGGGCAGGAGTATCAGAGCGAGCACTGCCGCCGGCAGCAGCTCAGGAACAAGCCAACTGAGGCTATCCCCGAGCGTCTGGATGTATTCCGTTAGCGCGGCGAGTCCGATGATCACCCATCCAAAGGTATATGGAATCAGGTGAATCAGAAACCGCGTTCCCGTCCGCGTCAGGGCAAAACCACCAAAGTAAGACAGGACGAGGAACAGCAAAAAAGCCTCAGCCGGGTTGCGGAATAGCCGGCGACCACGCTTCCACAAACCGATCGCGAGCAGGATAGCCACGAGAGGACCTTCAGCCTGAAGTAGGTTGTAGAACGAATCGACCAAATCTTCGCGTACTTTGCTTAGGTAGAGCCGCGGATGGCTCATCAGCTCGGTGAGCGGCGAGACGTGCGCGGAGAAGGCAAAGCTCTCGAAGTGTGATTTGTTGGGCGAGGCTGCGCCCAGACCCAGGAGAATCACGACATCGAGTTCGCGTCCGATAGTCCAATGTCCGGTCGCTGCGTGGAGAAAGAAAACATACGGAGCAACCAGCGCCGAAGCCGCGATCAGAGATACCAGACCGAGCGCGATCGATCG
The DNA here is from genome assembly GCA_035541875.1 of Binataceae bacterium (SeqCode). Lineage (GTDB taxonomy): Bacteria > Desulfobacterota > Binatia > Binatales > Binataceae > JAJPHI01. The sequence continues at coordinate 38,225 of DATKML010000042.1, read as the reverse complement.
CACGAATCGATCGCGCCGCCATAGCAGGGCCGACAATGCTGGAAATATCGCGTTGAGCAGGATCAGCCCCACGGCCTCGGTGCGGTAGAGGTAGGCTAATCCGACGACAGCGCCGGCACCGGCCGCGAGCGGTAGGCTCCCCTCGCGCGTTGCCCGCAGAATCAGCCAAACCGCAAGCGTCGTGAAAAAGATATAGCCGGCTTCCGTCCTTACGGAAGCCGATAACGCAGCCAGGTCGGGATGGATAGCCGTCAAAGCTGCGGCCCCAAGAGCGATTTTTGAGTCTGCAAAAACTTCTTTAGTCAGCAGATATATAGAGCCGATTGCTCCAGTACCGAGTATCGCTGAAAGTAAATTGCCGTTGATTTCCCAGTCGGGAATCAACCGATGCATCCCGGCCATCAGCAGCGGATAAAGCGGCGAGAAGACTGCGCCAAGCGGAGTGCGCCAATCGCCATCGGCAAAACTCCGCGCCATCCCTATATAGGCGGGGCCATCGCCCGAGACGCAAAAGCTCGTCAGGCTCAGCCATATACGAATCGCCAAGCCGACGAGTAAGCACCATCCGAGAAGCCGCCGATGCGACGCAGCGTCAGCTCGCATCGAGGGTTGGATCTCGGGAATCTTGGGTGATGCGCTGCTCTCCATCCGCGCCCCATTTTAGTGAGGCGCGGACGTGAGAAGAACCACCAGCCAGATCGGGTGTTCGAAGCGACTCGCGCTTCGCAGCTTGTCAGATTACCTGCGCAGAACCTTGGCGGCCTGCAGCCCCTTTGGTCCCTGCGCAACTTCGAATGATACTTCCTCGCCCTGTTCGAGCGAGCGGAAGCCCTGTCCATCAATCGCAGTGTAATGGACGAAGACCTCTTGGCCGTCATTCAGCGTGATGAACCCATAACCCTTCTTCGGGCTAAACCATTTGACGGTCCCGACGCTACTCATTTCCCCCGAAAACCTCCCTGAGAGAACGCTGTGACGAGCAACTCTCCCCAGTCGCAAAATGTCACAGTCCTACGGTTGGCGCATATAGCATAACGCGCAAAATCATCCAAACACCCAGAGTAAAATCCTTGCTTACTTTGGTGCGCAGCGTTGCGCTCTCTTTGCGCGGGGGTCTCTCATCCGCGCCAGCGCTTGGGCCGCGCATGGATATGGCAGTGATCGGGAATCTGCCGCATTACGCCATCGATAATGAACTCATCGACGCCGTATTTATGCCGTGCGACCACCGAGAGCGCCTCGACCATGAATTGTCGTTCTTCCTCGGTTGGGGCCACCCGATGGTCGCCAAGCACGGCCATAGGCGTGTCGCAAGAATCGCAATCCAGCAGCGCAAATTTAAACGGCAGGGTGAAGCGCGCATACCACGGGGTATATTCTTTCAATTCGCAAAGTTCACAGTTCGCCATGGCGGAAAGCCATAGCCATTCTCGATGCGATCAACAAGACCTCGTAAGAGATGCGTTGTGCTTCTTCACAATCGACACAAGATCGACGATAAGGATTCTAATCGAAAGGCTCCGCGATACTTCTGCGCGGTGAAGGAAAGTCCCGATGGACGCGAAGACTCGCGCTCGTGAAATCCTTGAGGCACAACGTGGTCGGCTCGTCGCTCTGAGCCATCGCATCCACGCGAATCCTGAACTCGGTTGGGAGGAAGAGAAGTCTTCCGCCTGGGTGGCCGAGGCGATGGCTGATGCGGGCTTCAGCGTCGAGCGCGGCGTTTTCGGGATGCCTACCGCACTAGTCGCGCGAGCGGGCAAAGGACCATTGCACATCGCGTTCTGCGCGGAATACGACAGTCTGCCCGCGATCGGACATGCCTGCGGTCATAACGTGATTGCTGCGATGAGCGTGGGAGCCGCTATCGCTGCCGCCAAAATTGCCGATGATGCAGGGCTTACCATCAGTCTTATCGGTACGCCGGCCGAGGAAGTCTGCAATGCCGGCGGCAAGATCGAGCTGCTGGAGCGCGGGGCTTTCGACGGTGTGCACGCCGCGATGATGGTTCATCCGGCGCCCGTTGATATGGCTGAGCCGCCGATTATCGCCGCAGCGCAGCTCGACATTACCTATACCGGAAAGGCAGCACACGCAGCGGCCTTTCCGGAACGGGGAATCAACGCGGCTGATGCGCTAACGATTGCGCAGACGGCAATCGGATTGTTGCGCCAACATATCCGGCCCAGCGATCGTATCCACGGGATTATCACCAAGGGCGGGGACGCACCCAACGTTATTCCCTCGCATACCTCAGCGCGTTACCTCGCGCGGTCCGAGACTATCGAGAAGTTGCAATCGCTGCTGCCGCGCGTCCATCGATGCTTCGAAGCGGGTGCTTTGGCCACCGGTGCGACACTCGACATCGTCGGCGGCAATAAACCTTACGCCGAGATGCATCACGATACGGCGCTTGCCGCGCTCTATCGCGAAAATGCCGCCGCCGTCGGACGCAAACTGATCGACGCGAAAGGGCTTACAGTCCCGGCTGAGTTCAATAAGGCCGCGGGATCGACTGATATGGGCAATGTGTCCCACTGCATGCCCTCGATCCATCCGATGATCGGCCTCGAGACTCTACCCGCCGTGAATCACCAGCCGGAGTTCACCGCTCATTGTATCTTGCCGGCCGCCGATCGCGCGGTTTTCGACGGGGCCCTCGCGATGGCATGGACGGCAATCGATGCGGCGCTGTCGCAAGACCTGCGCGAGCGGCTGCTGGCCAGCGGAGGCTATCGAGCCAAGTGAACCGATGCCGGACCGAAGTCCCCGGCCGAGCATCTGACACCTAATGGCTCGCGGGTGAAGCTGCTGCCGCCGGGCTCCCTGAAGGCGAAGCCTTCGCGGATTTAGCGCCGCCCGCCTTCTTCTGGCAGCGATAGACGCTGCTCGTCGAGATATTCAGGTCTTTGGCGATTTCGCCGGTTTTTTTGCCCGTGCCTACTTCGCTCATCACCTTGCCGCAATCGACCTTGTTGGCGAATGCTGACGGTGCGTTTATGACTAAACCGCCGAGAGCAATCAGGAAAAAGCCCACGCCAATGTCTGAACTGTCTTCATCGATGACCTCAAGTTAGCATCAGATTGGCGCGAGTATCCCAAAAAAGCAGGGTTGCTGGAAGTGCAGCCGCTTAGAGCTCGAGCATCAGCTTGCCGGGGATACCCGAGTCATTCAGCGCAGCTAAGGCGCGCGGTAGCTCATCGAGACTAACGGTACGGGAGATTATCTGTTCGGCTGCGATCCTTCCGGACGCGAGTGCCGCGATAGTGGTTTCTGCCTCACCCGGTTCAAGCCCCAGGCTGAAGTGGATGTCGAGTTCACGACTGAGCGCGATCGCGGGAGGGAAGCCATCGTCTTCCATCGCCGCGCCGAGCACGACCACGCGTCCGCCACGAGGGGCGAGGCTGATCGCCTGAGCGAGCGTTCCGGGTGCGCCGATACATTCGAAGATTACGTCCGGTGGCGAGCCCGTAAGCCGGGTCATCGCGACAACACCGGTATGCATCCGCGGGTCGACAGCAGCGTCTGCGCCGAGCTTCAGCGCGAGATCGCGCCGCTCCATCAGCACCTCGGATACGACAACCGTGCGTGCGCCCGCGTACCGCGCCCACAGCAGCATCGCCAGTCCCAACGATCCCGCGCCCATGATGAGGCAGGTTTCTCCTGCCTGGAAATGCGCGCGATGCAAGGCGTGGAGCCCAGCGACGAGTGGCTCGACGGTAGCGCCCACTCGGGTGCTCAATGATGGTGGTAATTTGAAAATGGCGCCGGGGCGCACCTTAACGAACTCGGCGAAGGCTCCCGGAACCTCACCGAAACCGATCGCGCGGGGCGCGAAGCATCGCACACCGGCCTCAGCCGCGCACATCGGGCACTGTCCGCACGCGACGAAAGCCATCGACGCGATCGCGTCACCGCGCTCAAATCCCTTTACGCCCTCGCCGACTTCCTCGATCACCCCGGCGAACTCGTGACCCATGATCGTATCAACCGGCATCTTGAGGTTGCGCGATCCGGCCGCATGCAGGTCCGAGCCACAAATACCGCACGCTTTGACCCGCACGATCACTTCGCCCGGTCCCGGGATGGGATCGGGCACGGTCCCGATCTCCAGTCTCGCGCCGGGTGATTTAAACAGAGCTGCTCTCATTAATTACTTCTTGAGGTGAGGGAATGTCGGGCGACGCTTCTCTTTGACGGCTGCCACACCCTCGGCCACGTCGGCGCTGAAGAAGCCCAGCATCTCCATTGCTAGCGAGGCATCGAAGGCAGGCCCGAACATCTTGAGCCAGTTATTCAGCGCTCGCTTGGTAAACCGTGCAGCCTGCTGAGGCCCCTGCGCCAAGGTCTTGGCGACAGCGAAGGCTTTGTCCATCAGCTGGTCGTTCGGTACGCAGAGGCTGACCAGTCCGATTCGCTCGGCCTCTTTGCCGTCGACGAAATCGGCCGTCATCAGATAGTACTTCGCCTTTGCCATACCGCAGAGCAATGGCCAGATAATCACGGCATGATCGCCCGCAGCGACGCCTAATCGCAGATGGCCATCCGTGATCCGCATGCTCTCGGCTGCGATCGAAATATCGGCCATGAACGCGACCGCCAAACCGGCGCCAACGGCAACACCGTTGATCGCGGAAATGATTGGCTTAGTGCAGTCGATCATGTTGTAAACGATATCCCCCGCCTCTTTCATCGTCTGGGAGATGTTGGCGTGGTTGCCCTTAATCTGGTCGATCATGTCGAGATCGCCACCGGCCGAGAAGGCGCGACCCTTACCGGTGATAATCACAACATTGGTTTCAGGGTCGTCATCGATATCGCGCCAGACGCGGCTCAGTTCCCAATGGAGGCGGGAGTTCGTGGCGTTGAGGACGTCGGGCCGATTAATCGTAATCAGCAAGAGCCCGTCAGGATGGCGCTCGAAAACCAGAAATTGATATTCGTCGTATCGCATGATGCTCCCTCGGATTGATCACTTTTGCCGCGATCAACGGCTGCCGAAGTAATTAGCGCGTAAGCGGTAAGGGTTAAAGCGCGGGTGAGCGGAACGTCAGGTTGCCGCTCTCCCGTGCCTCAATCGTCGATGCTGTTTTTGCAGCAGCCGCTAAGACACGTAGATATCCATGATTCGATTCAGCAAGGCGATCGCGTCGGCCTTGGGGCGCTGAAACGAGTTGCGTCCGATAATCGAGCCAAACCCGCCGCCGGCGCGGATCGCTTTGATCTCATCGAGCAAAACGGAATCCTCTTCGCGCGCACCACCGGAGAAGATCACAATGCGGCGGCCGTCGAAGCAGCTCTGCACGATATGTTTGACCCGGTCGGCGAGCGTCTCGCGCGGAATCTTGGTCGCCTCGTACACTTTTTTGGCTTCGGCCAGTTCGAGATGTGCGCTCGGCAGTTTGACCTTGACGATGTTGGCGCCGAGCTGTGCCGCGATTTGGGCCGCATACGCAACCACGTCCAGCGCCGTCTCTCCCTCTTTGCTCAAAGTCGAACCGCGCGGATAGGACCACACGACGACGGCAAGGCCGTTATCCTTGGCCTCGGCCGCGATATGTTGAAGTTGCTCATACATCTCGCGCCGTTCCGCCGATCCCGGATAGATCGTGAAGCCGATCGCCGCGCATCCGAGTTTCAGCGCGTCCTTTACGCTGCCGGTCACCGCTGATATTGGGTCGCGCTCATCCTGCAGGAGGTCGTGATTATTGAGCTTGAGGATGAGCGGTATCTCGCCGGCGAAATGACCCGCACCCGCTTCGAGAAAACCCAATGGAGCCGCATAGGCATTACATCCTGCCTCGATCGCCAATTCGAAGTGGTAGAGCGGGTTGTACCCCGGCGGATTCGGAGCGAAGCTGCGCGCCGGGCCATGCTCAAAGCCCTGATCGACCGGCAGGATGACCATCCGGCCCGTTCCAGCCAGTCGCCCATGATTCAGCATCCGTGCAAGGTTGCTCCGCACCCCGAGATTCTCCGAATCGTAATAGCCAAGAATTTCCCGTACGCGCTGGGTAATCATCGTACTAACTCCTTGTTCGCAAATGGTTATTGCAGGGTCGCGGCTACATGAGCCGCCCCGATTAATGCCGCATCGGGATTGAGACACACCCGCACCGGGATCTGCTCAAGCGTAGATCGAAAGCGTCCTTTGTCCAGGAAGGAGCGAATGAACCCGCCGGTCTTCAGCGCGGGTAAGATCTTTGGCGCAATCCCGCCGCACACGTAGACCCCGCCGACTGCGAGATACTTCAACGCCAAATTGGCAGCCTCCGCGCCATAGATTGAAGCCAGGATTTCAAGGGCACGGACACAGCGCGCATCGCTACCCGCAAGTGCCGCTTCGCCGATCACTGCCGAGGGATCCTCGATGCGCATCCGCTCCCGGATCCATCCGGGTTCGGCGTCACCTCCGCGGGATAGAAGGAAGCGATAGACGTTGTGTAACCCCGGGCCGGAAACGATACGTTCGTAGCTGACGTGATCAAACTCCTTTTGCAGGAACCTGTAGAGGTCGATTTGTTCTTCATCGCGTGGTCCGAAATCAGCATGCCCGCCTTCGCTGGCAACCGCATGCCATCCAGTGTCGGTTTTGATAAGGCCTGCTTCACCCAAGCCGGTTCCGGCGGCAATCACCACGATATCGCCGTCGCCTGCATCGGGGTTGCCGATTTGCAGCACCTCGATTTCGGAGGCCGTGAGATGGAAAGTGCCCCACGCGGTGGCCTGCAGATCATTGAGCAAGCGCACGGGCGTGTTATTCAGGGCTTGGGATAGGGAGCTTTCGCGCATACTCCACGGGATATTCACGGGATTGGCGACGTGATTGATTACCGGTCCCGGCACACCGAAGCAGGCCGCGGCGACAACCTCCGCGTGTCCATGAAGGAAACGCCCCATCGCCTCTTCGAGGCTTGAACATTCGTGCGTGGGGTAGATCGTATCCGCGACACGGGTGAGCGCGTTACCATCGGCGCCGTAAAGCCCCAGATGGATCTTCGTGCCACCAACGTCGCCCGCAAGGATGGTCCGCGCCATTAGCTTCCTCGATTAGAGCGTCCGCCACGCGCGATGGTCTTGCGCGATCATCACTGCGGCCTCGGTCGGACCCCATGAACCGGCGCTGTAAGGGAAGGGTGACGTGAGTGAATCGCTCCAGACATCGAGAATATTCTGAACGAAATACCACGCCGCCTCGACCGTATCGCGGCGCATGAACAGCGTCTGGTCGCCGATAATGAAATCGCGCAGCAGGGTCTCGTAGGCCTCAGGTGACGAGGTCACGTTGCGGAAATCGACGTTGACGGGCGCCAGCCGCAGCGGAGAACCGGGCAGCTTCGAAATAATATTCAGCGACAAGCCCTCGTCGGGTTGAATCCTGATCGAGAGCACATTCTGGGCAAGCGGGGATGCTGGTCGCGTGTTGTAAAGGATGCGTGGGACGCGCTTGAAGTAGATGGCGATCTCACTGGCCCGCCGCGGCAATCGCTTGCCGGTGCGAAGATAAAACGGTACTCCGGCCCATCGCCAGTTTTCGATGAAGCACTTCAGCGCGACGAAGGTCTCGGTCATCGAATCCGGCGCGATATGTTCCTCCGCACGATAACCTTTGACCTTATCGCCTCCGATCAGCCCCTCTTCGTATTGCCCGCGCACGACCCATCGCTCAACGTCGGCGGTATCGAAAGGTCGCAGCGAACGGATCACGTCGAGTTTCGCATCACGCACCGCGTCCGGTTGAGTGGAGCGGGGAGGTTCCATTGCGATCATGCAGAGCACCTGCAGGATATGGCTCTGTACCATGTCGCGTAGAGCACCAGCGTGATCATAGTAGCCGGCGCGCGTACCGACGCCTTCATCCTCGGAGACCGTGATCTGCACGTGATCGATAAAGCGCGAGGTCCAGATCGGCTCGAAGATCGAGTTGGCAAACCGCAAGACCATCAGATTTTCGACCGTCTCCTTGCCGAGGTAGTGATCGATACGAAAAATTTGCGACTCGTCGAAGCGGCGTGCGAGTTGGTCATTAATTTCGGACGCGCTCTCCAGGTCGTGGCCAACCGGTTTTTCCACGACGACGCGGGTGTAGGGTGATTGCGATGCCGACTGATGAATCAGCCCCGTCTCTGCCAACTCGGCCGCGCAGGCATCGATAAACTGCGGCGGAATTGCAAAGTAGAACAGGTAATTCCCTTGGGTGCCGCGCTCGCGGTCGATTTGTGCAAGTTGCTCCTTAAGTTTCAGGTAGTCGGACTTGTCGTCGAACTTGCCCGAGACGAAGCGCATTAACGGCGCGAATTTATTCCAGCCGTCATCAGTTAAGGAATGCGGCGAGAACTTCGATGTGCCGTCACGCGCGAACTCCCGATAGCTCTCATCGGTGTGCGACTCCATCGAGAAGCCGACGATCGCAAATCGTTCCGGCAAGCCCTTCTGCAGTGAGAGATTGTAAAGCGCCGGCAGGAGCTTCTTGTGGCTCAAGTCGCCCGCGCCACCGAAGATGACGAGGACGCACGCCACATCCTTGGGGACGGGCATATGTTTGGGCGCCAGGCTTTGTCCGTTGCGAGCAACGTGTGCCGGGTCGGAGGAAGAGTTCGGTTTATTCATAGAACGCGATAGTCCGCCGAAAGTTGATCGGAGTCTGCTCCTAATCTCTTGGTTTAAAATCTTGCAGAGCTGCGGCTTTGATCTCCCCCGACGCTCTGCGTGTCGACTCCTATCTCATCTGACAATCGCAGATGAGAGAAGATGTCGAGGAAAGGATTTTGCGGATCAGTTTCGGCGGAGTTTGAACCCTGTGACGCTTCGACAGGTCCCCCTACGGATGGGGCGCGCGCATCGAGTCCTGGGCGATAAGATTGTGCAGATCCTCGCGCTTGAAGATTCCGGCGACGGCGCGGGTAATCGCGACCGACAGAACTTCGCCGGGCTGCTCATAGATCTCAGCTTCGTCGGAGACATCGCCGCTAATCGTCGGCGGTGGGTCGTTATAGATCGACGCCGATTCGCCCTGCCAAAACGGCACATTGAAGGGTGGCTTATAGATCGATATATCCACCGCGACGTCGGCCGTCGCATGCCATATCGCGCCGCCCTGCACATTGACGGGAACGCGGCTTTTCACCACCCAGCATCGCACGATCTTGGTATCGATCACGTAATCGACCTTGCGAGCGCTCAACTCGACCTGCAGAGAGTCGTTCGCGGCGATGGCAGCGAAGCCTGCTTCCTGCGCCGCGTGCGCGATCGCGTCCTGGAATAAGGGCCCGAGCGCTGGCCCGTAGAGCCGCTGCGCGACCTTACCCTTATCATCCGTGACTACGCCGATCGCCGGATTACCACCGTCCGGCACGCGATCGGCCGGTGCGACGCCATCGAAAGCTCGCGCATCGGTGCTCTGCAGGACTGCCGCCGATCGCTTGGGATACGTGTTCTGGAAACCCTTAACCTGAAACGGATAGTACTGCAGTGCCTGCGTCGATTTGGACGCCAGGCCGAGCTTCTCCTGCTGCGTGGAACATCCGGCGCTGCAAAGCAAAGCGACCATCAGGCCCAGGCGCCAGATGGATAATCGCTTAGCTTTGCGAATTCGCTGTGCGTTCACGAAAGAGGAAGAGCGTGCCACCGACTTCTATCCGATCGCCGCTCTTGAGCTCGCAGCGTCCGCTTACCGGCTGACGATTCACGAAGACCTGGCTGCCGCCCGACGGGCTTACAAAGAAGTTCTTGCCTTCGTTGCGTACGATCGCATGCTGCTGGCTGATCGCCGGATCGCCAAACAGCCCGATATCGCTCTCTTCGGCGCGACCAATAATCGTTACGGTTTTGACAAGCGGATACTCGCGTCCCTCGCGGGCATTGCGGCTTTCACTCCGCACGACCATCAGCCACCCGCGCTTCAACAGCTCGCTGACCAGCCCGATAAAGAAGCCGATCAACGCGCCAAGGATGATAATCGCGATCGCTCGCCCGATCGCTTGCGGCAGTGCCTGCGTCACGGCCTGATAGCAGAAGCCACCGATCGCGCCACCCAATAGCCCACCGATAGCGCCATTGCGACGCCGCGCAGTGGATCGGGTCGCCCAACCGACGCCCAATCCGACCAGCAGTCCGAGCACGGCCCATCCGAGGATTCGTCCAATCAATCCGGGCAGCACATCGAAGGTCAATTCACCAACGAGCAGGCCAGCGGCTCCACCGATCGCACCGATCGCGATACCGAACTGTGCACCGAGCAGCGCCTGACGCCACTGGCTCACGCTCAAAGCCTCGATCGAAGCCAGAAACGCCGCGATAAAAAGGCCGATGAGCGCACCGAGCAACATGTCACGGGCGAAGACGGAGTGAATCCCGAGAAAGGGCTCGGCTGCACCCCAGGCTCCGAAGCCACCCAAAGCGCCTGCGGCGGCGTAAAAGAGAAGCTTTTCACGCGAAACGTTAGATGCCATAGCTCTTCAGGTCATCAGGATTACGCGGCCTGCCGCGCGGTTCAAGCGAGGTTCGTTAAATCGAAGCGCATACCTGCGTCAGGTCAGGAAGACTTCGCGCACCAGATTCGTGTCGTTGTACTCGCGACCCTCGGCGATCAGGTCTCCCTCGAAACGAAGATAAAACGCGTAGCGCTGCTGATAGCGCCGATTCTTCGCTGCGATCGTATCAGCGGATCCGAGCGCAACCACGTGGGGCCCCTCGCTGATAATCGCTTCGATCTTGAGTCCTAGGCCGTTGGGAAAGAGTCGCTTCAGGGCGTCGCTTTCACCTTGAGCGAAGTTCGCGCGGCCTTTAGCCGGCGGGAACTCCTTCAAACCGGACATGATCTCGAAGGTGAAGTCCTCGGTGATTAGTTCAGCGAAGACTTTAGGTTCGGCGTGATTGAAGTTTTCGAGAAAGCGGCGTGCACGCTCTTTTTGTTCAGCCTGCGTCATGACTAAATCCGTTTCTAATCAGTCGGTGAAGTTCAGTCGGCTCGTGCCGACCAGGTGCCGTGATCGCCCGACGGAACTGCGTCAAAGGTACCAGTTATCAAGTCGCCGCGCCGCACGCCCTGAAAGTCGAAGGTGTCAGCGCCATAGGGTACCTGGAATTGCAGATGGTCACCGCGCACAAAACCCTCGATCGGGGTTGTGCCGTAGCCTGCCAGATTCACTACCATTTCGCCGTGCAGGAAGCCGTTGGGCTGGGGCCGCAGGCGCAGTTCCATGCCCGCCGATCCGTGACCAGCGATTCCCTGAATCGTGCCCGACGCCACCATCGGCGCGTCGAAGCCCGTCGTAGTCGAGGCGCTGCCACCGAACGAGCCGCCCGATGGGCTTCCGCCGCGGGAGTAGCTGCCACCATACGGACTTCCGGTATCGGCAACGATATGGAATTTTCTCTGACCGATATATTGCCCGTTCAGATAGAAGTTCACTGCGTACTGACCTGGCAGGAAAGCGCCACCTGCCGAGTTCCCGACACGACCGGTGAAAACCGCGCGAGGCTGATTACTGCGGATTGTCTGGATATCATCGACGCTTCCGAGGGTGCTGCCGTCGGGTGCGATATAGGCCGCATCGACGCGATACTGCCCCTGTTCCAGGCCGTAGAGACGATTCTGGAAGGTCGTCCGCCATCCGACGAAAAGAACCTTCGATACGCCGAAGGTATTAGCCGGCCCCGAGAGCACCGTGCCGTCCTTGGTGCTGTTTACGAACTCGATATTCTCGAGTTGCAGCGGTTGGCGCATCCGCTCTTGCAGCAGCGCCAGGCGTCGCGCTTCTTCAGTTCGCTTGGCTTCCTCCGTATGGATTGCGGCTTCGGCCTCTGCCTTTGCTCGCGCTGCGGCAGCCTTGGCCGCAAGGTCCTCAGAGATCGAGAAGCGCTGCTCGCCTAGTTGCTGATCGTTGCTGTAGAGCGCGATTCGATAGTCGCCGGGTTTGAGTGCGCCACTCCCGCCGATTAAGGCTACGCCACCAAAATCAACCGCCGACTGTGCCTCACCGATAAAACGCTGATCACTACTCTTGGCTATCTGAACGCCCGAGGGATCGAAGAAACGCGCCTCGACTTTGCCATCCTGATGCTCCAGACCGGCGAGGCTGTTATCGAAAGCGGCGGTCCATTTGACGTAGGGATTCGTTGTTAGTTCGCTATCCGAAAAGCTTGCCCGCGGAGGTCCGAGAACGTCGCCTGATCGCGTCGAAAGAGCGATCGAGGCCTGGCGAAAGACCAGTGGATGCTGCCGCGCTTGAGCCAATAGCTCTGCGCGTTTCCACGGGAGGCTGTTCACGAACTGCTGGAGTCCGAGACGTTCCTGCAACTGCGGGTCGTGATAGATCGTAATCGCGCTGAAGGCCACGCTCGCCATCACGACCATCAGCGACACCATGATAGTCGCGCGTTTGCCCCGGCTCATCGGAGGGCGTCGCCGCCGCACCGGCACTACTACCGGTTCCTGAAAATCGCGTGGGAGCTTTAGATCAGCTGTGCCGCTGCGCGGACTGACTGCGGGAGCGCCCTGCGCTTCGAGCCCGCGACCATACAACATCATGTCGCGAAAGGACTCGATCGTCGCCGGACGCTGGGTCATCTCATAGGCGAGCGCCCGATCGATAGCCCCGGCCAGATTTCCTGACGCATCGGGCTTGATCTCGCGCACTGGCGGAAAGCTGAACGGCGGGAACTTCTCCGGATCGCGGCCGGTTAGGACGTAATGCAGAGTGGCCCCGAGCGAATAGATATCGCTGCGCGGATCGGCGACTCCCTGGTATTGCTCCGGCGGAGCGAAGCCAAGCGTCCCGATCATCGTGCCTTTGCGCTGCCCTTTGAAGAGCCGCGCTATACCGAAGTCGACCAGAATCGCTCGACCGGCGCTCGTGAGCATCACGTTCGACGGCTTCATGTCCCGGTAGATGACCGGCGGATTCAGGCCGTGCAGATAGGCGAGCACATCGCACAGCTGCCGCGCGACGTCGATAATCAGGCTTTCCGGCAACGGGCCGCCGCGGGCCGCGAGTTCCTCTTCGAGGTTCCGCCCTTCGACATACTCCATCACCAGGTAATGGCGATTCTGGTCGTCGAAGCGGTCGCTGATCGCCGGTATCGCGGAATGCTTTAGCTGGGCGAGCGTGTCAGCTTCGCGGGCAAAATATTCGTTGGCCTCGATACGCTGCTGGGGGTCGATAAAATGATCGACCATCTCCTTGATTGCGCAGGGCCGGTTCGACAGTCGCTGATCGTGCGCGAGATAGACCATCCCCATGCCGCCGCCGCCCAGCAGACGTTCAATCTTGTAACGTCGCTGTAAGACGGTTCCCGCTTCAAGCGGGCCAGGCAGGTTGGTTTCCGTATCAGCCATCGATCTTAATCAGCAAAGATTACCACTACCGATACGTTATCTGTTCCGCCACCGGCATTGGCGGCGACGATTAACTCGCGAGCTGCTGCATAGGGGTCCGAATGGCGGCGCAAAATCTGCTGGATTTGGTCGTCTTCGACGTGGGCAGTCAGACCGTCGCTGCACAACAGCAGCCGATCGTTTCGCTTCAGCCTAAGCGCTTTCGCCTCGACACCGGCGGGGCCGTTGGGGCGCGCGCCGAGCGATCGCGTAATTACATTCTTGTGCTCATGATGGCGCGCTTCTTCGGCCGTGATCTGCCCAATCTCCACCAAGCGCTGGACCAACGAATGATCCTTGCTGAGCTGCCGTAGCCCATCGTCACTGCGGTAGTAGGCGCGGCTATCCCCGACCCAGGCCATCGCAGCATCGGGCGGCGTGATCAGAAAGCCTACGGCGGTCGAACCCATTCCGCGCGCCTCCGGATGGGTCACCTGGTATTCGAGGATTCTGCGGTTCGCCGTCTCGATTGATTCGCTCAGAATTGTCGCCGGATCTTTGGCTGCGCTCTCTAGTGCCGTTTGAACTTCCTGTCGAATCGTCGCTACGGCGATCGCGCTAGCTATTTCACCGGCTTCCGCTCCACCCATACCGTCCGCGATTACATAGAGAAAACCTTGCGCAGGTTCGATCTGCGAGTCGCGCCAGTATTCGAGCGTCATCACGGCGTCTTCGTTCAACTCGCGCACCATCCCGACATCGGTCGCGGCAGCTGCTCGTATCCGAATAGCACCCGCAAGCTTCAGCAGTTCAGCCTTGAGCGTGTCGACCGTGTTCCATCGCCCCGAGGGGTCAAAGGCCAACGCGCGCCGAACGATCTGTTCCAGCGCCGGGGTGATCACGTGCGGCGGATAGAAGCGAACCGGAGAGCCTTCTTCGCGCCAACTTTCGGCTTCGATTCGCTCACCCGTTAGGAAGGTATAGAGCAATGCTCCGATCGCGAATATATCGGCTCGCTTGTCGACCTTCTTCGCACGATAGATCTCCGGAGCGGTATAGCCGTCGTTATAGATCGGGTCGCTTTGGATCTCATCGTCGTTGCTGACGTAATCGAGACCGGTCAGCACGATGCGACCGTCAGCGCCGCGCACAATCGAAGCGGGACAGATATCGTTTACGCGCAAGCCCCGGCGATGGAGCACGCCCACTGCCTGGCAAAGTTGAATCGCGAGATTGAGCGCCTCGCCTTCCTCCATGCGGGCTCCGTTCCGACGCAAGAGCGGCGTGACCGGGATGTCCGGATAGGCGAGGTAGACGCGTCCGTTATCGGCAAATCCGACCTTCGCGCGCTGGTACGCCGGATGGTTCAACGTCAGCGAGAGAGCCCATACTCGGCCGAAGACCTCGCCCAGATCGTCGGGCGCTTCTTCCTTGGCCTCAACTGCGGTGGCCTCTTCAAGAACTACCGCCGAATTTTCGCTCGCGCTCGATGCGGCTCCATTTTCGGTCGGCGTCGCCTCAACGGCTGATTCCGTCTCGGCAGTTGCTTCGGCAGCGGGAGCGGTCAGCTCAGATGCGGGCGTTGGGGCGGCCTCCGCGGCCGGTTCGTCGGTCGGCGATGACGGAGCGGACTCTGCCGCTTTTCCATCACCGTTCGATGGAGCGATCGGAGCAGGGCGGAGCTTGAGGTCGGCGGTCTTTGCGCTAGGTCCCGCCGGGTCGGTCGCCGCAGCTGTAGGCGGCTCCTCAGATGGAGCCGCAGGTTCCTCGTCGCTCGTAGCGACTGGTCCAAGCTGCTCGCGCAGGATACAGGTCTCGCCACCAAGCTCTGCGCGATAACGATTCTCGTGCGCCGTCTGGCCGATTAACTCGCGGATCTTGTAACCGCCCTTGAGTTCGATGCCCGGCTCCAACGGCACCAGAGCCGGGGTCGCGCGCGGGAGGTTGTCGGCGCTCAGACCCTGACCACAGCGGTCGCAGAATTTTGCTCCATCAGCGGCTTCGAAGCCGCATTCCGGACAATTGATCATCTGGCTCAGCCCTTCCTGAACTCGAGCTTGGTTCCGCCCAGCACCAGTTCGTCGCGATCCTTCAACTTATAAAGCTGGTCGCGACCGAGCCGTCCGCGCCCGGCCACATAAGTTCCATTCAAGCTGCCAAGGTCACGAACGAAGAAATCCGATCCCTGTTTGATAATCTCGGCGTGGCGGTGTGAAACGCGTTCGGCGCCCTGTCGCAGCTTGGATAAATCGATATCCACGGAAGCATGCCCATTTGCCATCCGGCCAATTACCATCCGATTGCCGACTAATCCGAAGCGCATGCCGTCACTGCCGACGATCAGCCATGCGGCTGCCGGTGTTTCGATTCTAGCATGCGCGGCCGGCGTACTATTTTGCGAGGTAATCCGTTGCGGCTGGCCGTGCGTCTGCGCCTGCACCGAAGTAACCACCACAACAGGGGCTTTTACTAGAGTGCGCGGTGCTGCTGGCGACGTGCTCGGCCTGACTTTGTTGATAATCGGACGCGAAGGCGGAGTAGGGCTCGCTGCGCTCTTGGCCTTAAGACCCAGATCCTTCGTTTTCGCCGTGGCAGTCGCAGAGACTGCCGGCTTTACGATTGCCGGCTTCGATAGGGGAAGAAGGCCTTGCTTGGTTTTGGCTCCGCTGGCGGGGTTTGGCGCTACGGCCGGTTTCAACGATCGAGGAGTGGGGGTTCGCGATGCCGTCATCGGACGATCGAGCACAATCGTCGCCATCTGACCGATCCCGCTGCTCTTATGGCCCGGGGTCGCGGCGACTCCGGCCGTTCCCTGATGCGATACTCCGGGTGCATCGGGGGTTGGCAGCAGGCCCTGCATGTCGCGCGCCGATGCCGGTCGCTTATCGATCTCCTGGGAGAGCGCCCGCAAGATCACGGCTTCGGTTGTCGCGGAGACCGCGGGTGCCAGTTCGCGTACCGGCGGAAAACTGAAGGGCGGTTCGAGTTGTGGATCCCGGCCGGTCAGCAGATGATGCATCGTGGCGGCCAGCGCATATAGATCAGACCGCGGTTCCAGCTTCCCCAGATATTGTTCGGGAGGCGCATAACCGACCGAACCAATTTGTGTGCCCCGACCCCCCGGCGGAAGAAAGCGGGCGATACCGAAATCGATCAGCATCGCGCGTTCTTGCTTGTCGATCATGATATTGCCGGGTTTCAAGTCGCGATAAATGAGTGGTGGACTCTGGCTATGGAGGAAGTGCAGTACATCGAGAATCTGGCGCGACCACGCGAGCACCTGATTTTCGGGTAGTTTTCCATTCGGTCCGAGTTTATCGAGGCGATGTTGCAGGTCGGCGCCCGCAACATACTCCATCACTAGATAATGACGTCCCTGCTCAACAAAAAAATCGATTACCTGCGGGATACTCGGATGGGACAGGCTCGCAAGCACGCGTGCCTCACGATTGAAGTCCTCGATCGCCTTTTTTTCCTGGATACCGTCGCCTAGCACCATCTCCTTGGCAGCGACCGGACGATTCGCGAGGCGGGTGTCGTTGGCCAAATAGACGCGGCCCATCCCGCCCTGGCCTAGTACCTTATTGATACGATAGCGGCCATCGAGCAGGTGGCCGGATGGCAACGGCTCGCCTGGATGCATTACGTCAGATTACCGAAACAGAAGGAATCGAAGCGAACGGAGCGTATTACGCCCCGCTCGCTTCGAACGAATCAAACCTAAGAAATCGGGCTGACAGTGAGCTTAAGGAAGGTCTTCCCGATAATGATCTCATCACCGTCCTTCAGCTCGATCGGCGATCCGGGCTGCAGGCGCGGCTGACGATTAACGAAGGTACCATTCAGGCTGCCAATATCTTCGATAGTGATCTTGCCTCCGTCGATTCGGATAAGCGCGTGCTTACGCGAGATCTTCGCCTCCGGATCGTCCGCATCGAGATCGACTTCTGGGAAGGAGCCGGTATCGGGATCCCAACGACCAATCAGGTTGTTGCCGCCTTCGAGGTCGAACTCGTGGTTGCGACGCTCGGGAACCGTTCCGCGCGTGATTGTGAGCTTGGCTTTGAACGCAGCCGCTGCAGCCGCCGGGGCCGCCGCAGGTGGAGGTGGCGGCGGTGGTGCGGTCATCTCACCGGTAGGCGCCTTCGAGGGGCTCTCCGCCGCGGCAGGAGCTGCCGGCGCAGCCTCAGCCGCCGGCTCGGGAGCGGGCGCGGCTGGAGGCGCTTCGGATGCCGGTGCGCTGGCCTCTGCCGATGCCGCGCTTAGCTTGGCGCCGCATCCGTCGCAGTAGTCCAACCCATCCATGTTTTCGTAACCGCATTCGCCGCATTTAATCATGATTTCTTAAGCCCTTGTCCGCCTTGTCGGCTGAGTCCCTTCCGCTAACAATCTTCCTCCGCCCTCCGATTGATGGCGGGTTATTCTTCCTTCTGTAAATTCTTGAGTGCCTCGGGATCGAGCATCTGCGTCTTCCGCACAACGGCCTGCGCCTGGAGCAGCGTGGTCTTGGCCGCCTTGGTCTGGAGGGTCTGGGTCTTCTTTACCTGATCGATCAGACCGCTAAGCGCCTGCGTTGCTTTGATATTGCCCAGCCGCTGGGTTCCCTGAATCGCGTTAGTCAGCAAGCGCGTCGCCTTGTCGACGTTGCCGAGCTTCATCTCCTCTTCGGCCTTCGCTTGCAGTTTCGCAATCGAGACCTGATCCACCAGGTTCATTACGCGACCGTTCCGCTTGCTGGTTAGGGTGCGATCGAGGGTGTACTCGACGGTTACATCGAGATTCGCGCTGCCGGTGGAACCGCCGGGAGTTTCATAGTGGAAAATCGATTGGCCGATACGTACCGGTCCCGGTTTGCGTGGAGGCAGCACCAGCGTCAACAGCACCGACGCGGGCACGCCTCCTTCGAGATCGCCCATCTCATAGGTAACTTTGCGATCCTCCAGCAGCGGTGTTCCGAGCGCATAGATCTCAGGGCTCGCCCGAAAGGCTTCGCGCACTTGTACGCCCTGAGCCATCGTCAGTTCCATCCGCCCGTTGCGGAGACTGACGGCGCGCAGACCTTCAAGCTCATCCTCAAAGATCCCCGGAATCTCCGATGCGTCACCAATAAAGTGGTACTTGCCGTGCGAATCCTGCGCGATCCGCATCAGAAGCTTTTCGTTGAACTCGACGCCGACGCCCATAGCAGAGAAGGACATCCGGTCCCGATTCTGATTGGCGAGATCGATACAAGCGGTCTCTTCGTAAGTCTGGCCATCGGTCAACACCAGCACGCGATTGAGACGGCTTGGCGAAAGGTTTTTGTTTACCTCTTCGATCGCCGCACGCATCCCGAGCGCCATCTGGGTGCCACCGCCGATTTCGAGGAGATCGATATCATCAATTGCACGGCGAACTGCGCCCTTGTCGTGGATCTGATCGGGTTGAATGATCACCCGAGCGGAATCGGCGAAGGCGACGACCGCGATTTTATCGTCGGGGTTGGCGTTTTCGGCGAGAAATTTCACGGCCTCTGTAACGAATTCGAGCCGTCTCTCGTCGTACATTGAGCCCGAGCGATCGATTACCACGCCAAGATTAAGAGGTAGCCGCGCTCCTGAGCCGCCCGAGCCGGCTCCCGCGACAGCCTCCAGTAGCACATAAAGAACGAAATTCTCTGCGCTCGACAAAACATAATCGCTGCTGCCGAGCGCGCTAAATGTTACCGGTGCTGCCATCGCGGATCTCCCTCTTCGATTGTAAGTGCAAGGTTAACTTCATGGCAACATGCTGTGCCGCCCTTCTTGATGGTCTAACTCTCCCTTCCTCGAGGCTTCGCCACTTTGAGCTAAAGACATGGATTGGACGATAGCCTAGCGGCTTTTATTTGATTCAAGAGCATCGTTTTCGATACACCTTACCATCCGCGTAGGACCGTATAATCACCTTTGAATCATCAAATAGCCTAATTTGATTAATAGGGAACAGCAAAGAAAAACATGAGCATTATTAACTTTTGGCATCGAGGTTGCTGTTAGGAATCACCGCGTGCGACAGCAGCTGATGGAGAAGTAAAGATGGCGGGTGCAACACAAGCAATCAATTTCGCGGCTGGTCTTTTCGTTCCCGTACTTCGTGATAGCCGCGTACGCACTGCCAAGAACCTGCGCGGATTGGTCTCGGCCTTGGCGACCAGTCTGTTCGAGCTCTCCAGCAGTTTCGCTGCCGTTATGCTCGATAATGCCCGGCTGAGCTAACCCCCGTAGTCTCAGCCACGAAAACCGAGAAGGAGATGAAGAAATGTCCCCGGTCGCCTCTCTGATGGTAAGTGTCGTTTTTACTCTGATTTTTCTGGCAGCCCGCGCCCAACGCAAGTCCTAGTTCCCCCGACTAGAGAACCCCAATTTGCCCCTGATTCTCCCGGTCGGGCGTGCCAAAGTCTCCCCCGGGTTTTGGCACGTCCCGACAGCATCCCCTCTAGAAGGCCCCCACGCTCATGCATTTTGGTTTGCAGTCTCTGATCTGATCGAGTAAACCGAGCCAGGCAATGCGAGATCGTTACGGTTGGCACTGTGCACAACTTGTACCGATCGGCAGTTTGAGTCGAGTCGGGCGGCTTGCCGTACGGCTTGAGGTGTGTCTAGGCTAGGCTATGCGGCACGCAAGGGGATTCGGTTCGGCCCTGCTGTCAGGCGCGACAATGAGCGCGGACCTGACGCTCGCTCTCACCATCAAATATCCAATCACTATGCCTTAGCTTCCGTTCCGGTTGATTCGTCCACCGGAGAAGCATCAATTGCAGGATTAGTCATCGTTAATGTTCACGCTCGATCAAAACTACTTGCGGCGGCTGGTTGAAAGCTCGCCCGATATCGTGATTGCGGTCGATCGTGACGGCACGATCATCTATTACAACGACGGCGCGCGTAAGAATCTGCGCTTCACGTCAGAAGAGATTATCGGCCAAAAAGTTACCCACGTTTACCCAACGATCGATGAGGCCCGCAAGGTGATGACCGCGATGCGCCAATCGGTCGACGGCGGGCGTATCGCAAGTTTCGAGACGATTCTCAAAGACAAGGACAATCAGGAAATTCCGGTAGCGATCTCCGGCTCGCTTATCTATGACGAGCAGGGCAACGAAGTTGGATCGATCGGCTTCGCGCGCGACGTCCGCCAACTGCGCCATCGTGAGCAGCTAGCTGTCGTCGGTGAGATCGCGGTGAGCCTGGCTCACGAGATCAACAATCCGCTCGAAGCAATCACGAATAACCTGGACCTAGTGACGCGATGCGTCGAATCGCATCTTACGCCGGCGGAGGCTGTCACCGAGAACGAACGTATCGATAGTATCCGCCGCGGCCTCGAGCGCGTGCATGCGATCGTGCGGCGGCTCGACGAGATGTCCCGCAAGGGGATCTACGAAACCCGTGACTATCTCAAAGGCCGCAAGATGGCCGATCTGGCCCCGCGCGAGAATGGCCACGCTCGCCCCGCCGGCAGCACCGATCATGCTCCGCGAGCGGAATGGCCCCTGACCGGGATGTCTGTCCTCGTCCTCGACGACGATGAGACCGTGGTGACTTCACTTGCTGACGTCCTACGCGCCGAGCGTTGTACGGTCTATACCGCGACCCGTCCGAGTGCGGCCTTCGGGATTCTGCGCAACGTCAAAGTCGATGCGGTTATCTCGGACGTCGTGATGCCGGAGATGGATGGCTACGAGTTCTATCTCAAGGTCAAAGAGGACATGCCGAATCTTCCGGTTATCCTGATGACCGCGTACTACTACGACAAGGATCACATCATCAAACGCAGCCGTGTCGAAGGCCTGACCGGCGCGATCTTCAAGAAGCCAGTGAATCCCGCGAAGCTGCGCGAGCTGCTGCTTCAGATTCGACGCGGTAAAGCCGACTTAAGTCCTCGCCACGCGCATTAGGGCGCCAAATCGACGATCAGCCGGTTATCAAAATCGATTGCGGGCCGCTCAGCGCGTTCGCCGGATTTTCGGTATCGTAATTGACTGGGTTGGTTAAGGCGCCGTTGGCCGTGTTGATGTCGAAACGGGTCACTGTCCCGTTGGCATTGTTGGTGACGTAGAGGAAGTCACCAGCATGGGCGAGACCAGTCGGCGTGTTCAGGGCTCCGACCGCTGACGCGCTGGTCAGAGTCAGGCTCGGCAATGAGGGGTTGAACAGAAAGACCGAGACTGTGTCTGAGGTCTGATCCACGCAATAGATGAAGATATTACTACCCTTCTTTACGGCAAGCAGGCCTGCGTCCGCCAGGTTGGGCGTACTGGCAGCAGTCAAATAGCTGTTGATGAAGGTTAAGCCGTTACTGCTGGCTTTGAAGAGCGAGATACGTCCGGCTTTCGCATCGCTGACGAAAACCCAGGTATGGCTCGGGCTCGTGGTCGTGAGCAGCATGATCTGATTCGGCGCCGACGCTCCCGGAGGCGTTCCCAAACTGGGGGTGCTGCTCGGGCCATTGGCGAGAGTGCCATCCCCTTTGATTGTGAAAGTCAGAACCACGCCGTTACCGGTCTGCTGATCGGTCACATATAGATACGAATTGGATGCGACTCCGCTGATTGGTGCGATCAGGCCACTCTTGGTCGATGAAGTCGTGTTGTTCGCCAAGGCGCCAGAAGTCGAGTCGACGGTGTATTCAGAGATCGAGCCGCCGGCATTAATCGAATAAGCGTATTGCCCCGAGGGTACCAACACCGGTTGCTGGGGGTTCGATCCCGTAGCGATTGAGCTAGGACTACCAAGATTGCCGTTACTAGTCAGGGGGAACTCGTAGATCAGATCATCTTTGGCGTTGGCCGCATAAAGCATCGTGTTGCCCGGGGTGACCGCGAGTCCGACGGGACCGCTGTCTGAGCCCCCGCTCAAGGTGATAGGACTCGTGAGTGCTCCCGACGAGTTTCGGTTGAGTGAAGAGATTTTGCTGTCGGTGAAATTCGAAACATAGACCGAGCGCGCCGTTGCGGTTGATCCACCGCCACTTGAACTTGACGATGACGAGGAGAAAATCCCTTTGCCGCAGGCACCGGCGATCAAAGCGAGACTCGACAGCGCGAGGGTTGAGGCGAGAGCGTGGAGTAGTGATCGCATCGGTCCCTTTTCGTTCGCCATGTTCGAGATCCCTTCCGCTAGCCGAATCGGTTTCGTCGGCCCCAACAGCTTACCTACGAATTGCGCCTTTGTCTGCGATTACTGTTTACTGCGAGTAGCTTGACAACGCGGCGGCCGGCGTGGCGTCCTCACCATCGAAAGTGATTCGAATTCGCATCCCCGCGTCACGCGGGTGGATGACATGAGGAGACGACGATGGCAAAGGTCGATTTCAACAAAGTTCCTAAATTCTCAGAGTTGCCGGTTCGCAAAGGTGCGCCGGCCGACTCCAACTGGGGTGTCTTCGGCGACGATGACGAAGTGGGATGTGTTAACTTCCTGACGGAAGAAGGGGTGGTTCAAGCGGCGGGACTCGTTCGCCGGGGTAAGGTCTTCCGACTCGATACGCCGATCAACTACGCGACGCCTCCGCTCTTTAACCGCGAGCCGGTTCATCACACCAAGAAGAGTTTCGAGAGCTACGGGCTGCTCGGATTCGATGACCTGCTCGACAGCTACAACACACAGGAAGGCAGCCAGTGGGACGGTCTTGGTCACGTCGGCAACATGCAAGCCAACGCCTTCTACAACGGTGCGACCGAGGATCAGATCAAGAAGAGCAACAAGCTCGGGATTCATCACTGGGCTGATCGCTTTGTCGGCCGCGGCGTGCTGGTCGATGCGTTCAAGTATCGGCAAGCGGCGGGGCGTCCGGTGAATCCGCTCACCGACGAGAAGTATACGCTCGATGATCTGAAGAATGCCCTCAAAGCCCAAAAGACCGAGTTGAAGCCCGGCTCCGTTCTGCTGGTGCGCACTGGTTGGATGGAGACCTATCTCAAGTCCAGCGCTGAGGCGAAGCGCGAGATGGCGCCGCTCGAAAAGCTCAAGGCTTGCGGAATCGAAGCGACCCGCGAGATGGTGGCCTGGTTGTGGGATAACCGGGTCGCAGCTATCGGGACCGATTGCCCGGCTGTCGAGCCGTGGCCATGGGATTTCAA
The DNA here is from genome assembly GCA_035541875.1 of Binataceae bacterium (SeqCode). Classification (GTDB taxonomy): domain Bacteria; phylum Desulfobacterota; class Binatia; order Binatales; family Binataceae; genus JAJPHI01. The sequence continues at coordinate 14,804 of DATKML010000042.1, read as the reverse complement.
GGATCACGGTGCGTTGCACTACCGTACCTTGTCGCTGCTAGGGCTGCCGCTGGGTGAGCAGTTCGTGCTCGAGAAGCTTGCCACGGATTGTGCCGAGGATGGGCGTTACGAATTTATGCTGGTGTCGGTGCCGCTTCACCTGAATGGTGGCATCGCATCACCGCCGAACGCTGTTGCGATTAAGTAGGCAGTATTCGGTTCGACTTATCGGCGCCGTGGCGATACGGTCGCGGCGCCTTTTCTTTTCGTGCGACAGTCGCGCGTCTAGTGATAGGGATAACCGGCATCGAGTTGTCGTTCGAGTTCGTGATCCTCGTCGTAGATATCGCCGAAGAAATGGACCGATCCGTCCGGCTGCGCGACGGCCGTGAAGTAGGCGATCATCACCGGTATAGGCTTGGCGAGACCGACCCGAACATTATTTGAAGAGGCGTTCATCGCGGCGACTATGCGATCGCGATCCCACCCGGGGGAGTTGTTTCGCAGCACCCATAAGGCCAGCGCGATCGGATCCTGCAAGCGAATACATCCATGGCTGTAGTCGCGGCGCACCTTGGCGAAAAGTTTTACCGACGGCGTATCGTGCATGTAGATGTCGTAAGGATTCGGGAAGACAAACTTTACCAACCCGAGCGAGTTATCCGGCCCCGGCGTCTGCCGCAGTTCCAGATGGCCTGAGGCTAACTCGTCGAGGGTGTCATCGTTGACTGTGCCATCACTACTGACGACCTGACCTGAGTGGGTCACAACCTGGAAATCGTTGTCCGCAAGATAGTCGGCGTCCTGGCGGACTTTGGGGACCAGTTCCTTCAACTGGATACTCATCGGAACGTTCCAGAAGGGTCGAAAGATCAGGAACCTAAGCTTTGCGGTGAACAGCGGCGTCTGATGGCCGGCTGATCCGCCCACGACCACCCGCATCTCAAGTTGATTAGCGTTGTCGTTGCCGAGGGTACGCAGCTCGAACTCGGGCAAATTCACCATGATGGGCGTTTGCGTAAAATCGTAAGAGAACCAGCGCCAGCGTTCGAGTGTGAGGCGAATCTGCTCGACGCGCCAGCTCAGCGGCACGTTCATCGCGGCTACAGTGGAGCGTCCAAGGCGCCCATCGCTCTCGAGACCGTGGTTCAGCTGAAAATGTTTCACGCCATCGATTACAGGACCTTGGTAGGTCGTCGGAACGCTGGTATCCGATGGCAGGTCTCCAGTTATCTTCAGCAGATCGACCAGGCGCTGGAGTCCCGGATACGGATCGCCGGGGCCGACGGTTTTCTCCGGCCTCGGTAGTGTGCCACCGGGATCTTTTGCTGCCAGGGCTTCGTACGTCGGCAGGGACTTCTCCAACTGCTGATAGAGAGCGATCGGCGGTTCCAGCTGGGCGACCAGACCGGGGATTGCGTCGGGCTTCGCGTCGACGAATTCGTCGCCGATCAATTGCGAGAGGTTATCCCGCTTATCGCCCACGTCGAAAGCAAATGGGGCCGGATTGGGATTTGCTCGTCCGTTATGCAGCGCCGAAAGGTAGCGCATCAGCGAGACGGTCAGCGCGAGGTCGAAGTTCGCCCGGTCAGTCTCGGATGGCGTGGGGCTCGTCTGCTGTAACCGTGCGATACGCTTTTCCCAACGGCTCCCGTCGTAGTCTTTGGGGCGGAGTCCCTTGGCGTCTGCACCTTCGAACTCCTTGGTAATCGCTGCAGCCGCAGGCGTCGGCGTGTTGCCGCTCAGCCAGACGAGATGGCCCTTATGGCTCGCATAGAAAGCGCGGACAGAATCGCGATAATCTGAAAAATTCGGCCAACGCAGCGCGGGCAACTTGCCTGCTTCGATCGATCGCTGGAGGGGTGATTGCGACGATCCAGCAGGTTCCGTGCTTTCGTCAGCAGTTGCGCCAAAGGCGAACGGCACGAATGCGGTGACAAGGAGAAACGCCGCTCCGACGAGCGCCGAGCGTTTCAAGCGATTGATCCAGCCAGTGAGTGTCCGGTTGCCGATTCGATACGTACGTTAACCGTACTTCCGGGGGTTGCGCCTTCGCGACCAGGAAAAACGGTCGTTTTGAATTGCGGGGTCTTGCCAGCGAGCATCCCGACGCCACGTCGGGCAGGGCCTTCGATTAGCACGGGAAAAGTCTCTCCGATCAGCGCGCGATTTCTTTGCAACGAAATACTTTCCTGCAACGCGATAACTTCGGCCAGGCGGCGACCCTTCTCAGCTTCGCTCATCGAGTCGCCGAGCTTGTAGGCGCGCGTATTTTCGCGAACCGAGTATTTGAAGGAGAAGGCCGAGTCGTAGCCGACTTCTTTCATCAGCTCGATGGTCGCGTTGAAATCGGCTTCGTCCTCGCCGTAGTAGCCGACGATGATATCGGTGGAAAGCGCCAGTCGCGGGATTGCTCGGCGGAGTCGCGCCACCAAATCGAGGTACTCAGCGATCGTGTACCCGCGCTGCATAGCCGCCAGCATCTTGTCCGACCCGGATTGCACCGGCAGATGGAGATAGGGTTGAACCTTCGGTTCGTTTGCCATCGCGTCGATCACCGAATCGCTCATATCGCACGGATGGGGTGACGTGAACCGGATACGCTCGATTCCATCGATCGCAGCAACCTGTCGCAGGAGGGAGCCGAAGTCGGTAGCACTGAAGCGATAGGCATTAACGGTCTGACCGAGCAGGACAACCTCTTTGACACCACGCTCAGCAAGGCCCTGAACCTCGCGCAGGATATCTTCCGGTGGCACGCTGCGCTCTCGCCCGCGGACATAAGGGACGACGCAGAAGGTACAAAAGCGATCGCATCCACGCATAGCCGTGACGTAGGCGCGGATACCGTCTTCGTAGTCAGGCGAGATATCGGCGTAGGTCTCGGCGCGATCGAGGCGCACGTCGATTGCGGGATCGAAGCCTTCGCGCCCGAGCATCTCGGGAAGCCGCCGGTAACTATCCGGGCCGGCAATCAGATCGATCCAAGGGGCCTTTTCGATGAGCGCGGCGCGATTGTGCTGCGCCATACATCCGAGGAGCCCGAGCTTGAGTCCCGGGCGTTTGCTTTTGAGCCGCGCGAGGTCGCTCAGCCGACCGATTACACGATCCTCGGCATGCTCTCGAATCGCGCAGGTGTTGAGCAGAATCACGTCAGCGTCTTCTGGCGTGCTGGCAGCGGCGTATCCGGCGCGACGCAATACCGCGCTCACGGTTTGCGAGTCCGCGATATTCATCTGGCAGCCGTAAGTTTCGAGGTAGACGCGCGGCGAAGGCGGCGACGAGATAGAGTCATCCATGGACGTGCCGATGATTTTAGGTGATCGAGCTTGGGTGACTCAACGGCAATCCTGGTCTGCGCGGAGCCATCGCAGCGATTTCACAATTCCGGTAAGGCAGGGTTCAATGGATGGATGAGCGATGAATCGGTTGCGAACCGGATTGCCGGCATCGATTGGGCTGCGATTTATGCATCGTTGAGGGAGCGTGGCTACGCGACGTTGCCGCCTATCCTTACCGCCGCGGAATGCGCCGGGCTGATCGGGTTATATGAGCACCGGGAGCGGTTCCGCAATCGTATCGACATGACTCGTTTTCGCTACGGTGTTGGCGAATACAAGTACTTCTCTTATCCGCTCCTGCCGTTAGTTGAAGATCTTCGCATGAAGCTTTATCCGCGCGTCGCACCGATCGCCAACGAATGGATGGAAGCCTTGCAGATCGAGCAGACTTATCCGGCGACTTCGGCCGAGTTTCTCGCCCGGTGCCACGAGGCTGGTCAGACGCGGCCCACGCCGCTGATGCTGCGTTATGAAGCGGGAGGCTACAACTGCCTTCATCAGGATCTCTACGGCGCGATCGTTTTCCCCTTCCAGTTCGCCTTCATGTTGAGCAAGCCGGATACGGATTTCGATGGCGGAGAATTTCTTCTTGTCGAGCAGCGACCGCGAGCCCAATCGCGCGGCGAAGCTATCCGGATGGCGCAGGGTGGGGCCATTCTCTTTGCGACTCAGTACCGGCCGGTCGCCGGCGTGCGCGGTTTTTATCGCGCCAATGTGAGGCACGGGGTCAGCACGATTAGGCGAGGCAGCCGCTTCACCTTGGGTATCATCTTTCACGACGCTGCCTGATTTTCAAAAAAGAACCGGCCTGTTCGAGAGGGTACCGAACAGGCCGGATGCACATTCGTCAGCGGGGGGGAAAGCCGACGAAACTATGCAGTGGTCAGTCGTCGCAGATAGGCATACCTGTCACAGTGAAGCGCTGAGTAAAATCAGGATTGAACGGCGAATCGGAACTGATTGCGAGATCGATTCCCGTGTAGCCGTATCCGTAAGGCGATCCGGTGCAGCTGATAGTGGTGGGATCGTAGGTGACGTTTACCGTGCAGGATGCACCCACTGCGACTGCGCCGTTGCAGGAACTCGAGGCGATCGCCGCAGTTCCCGGCGTCGCGGTGTAGATGCCGTAGTTCTGAGGCGTCACGACCGAATCGCTGATCGTCAGCGGGATATCCCCGTCGCTGAGAAGCGTAGCGGATACGGTATAGGGTGCGTCGGGAATTACGGCGTAAGCGGCATTAGGCGTCTGCCAGGTGTAGTGCGAGGAGGGTGTGGAAACGAAGCCGAAATTGCCCGCAGTATCCTTGCCCGTCGTACTGCTGCCGCTCACCGCATAGACCACTTGCGTTCCGCTGGTATACAGCGGAGTCGGCGCGGTTGGTGGTCCCTGCGCGACACCGAGAAGATTACCATCCAAGTCCCAGGTACAGGTTTGGCTGTAATTCGTAGTTTTTGGACGGCATCCGCGGCCCGAGCAAGCGCTCACCGTCGAGAAGCTGCAGTTGCCAAGAACGGTGCTACCAGCAAACTGGTAGCCGACGATACTCACGTTACGAGCATTCGCAGGCAGCGTGTATTGCAGGTGGAATTCATACGCGGATGCGACGCTCACCATGCTGAGCGCCAAGGTTAATGTCATCAGGATTCGTTTCATAAAAGCCAAGCCTTTCGTCGATCGTCGGTCATTTGGCCGAGGTTTGCCCCCGACACCGAGCTTCGTCGGGAAGCAGGGATGGGGCAATGCAGAGGGGTCGGCGGAACCCTGAAAAGCTTGTCAGGAAAACACGGAAAGGCTCATCAGAATTTTTCTGACGAAACTTTCTGTGGTTCAGCCTAGATATCCAGCATTCGGCGGAGCGATGCGGAATTGCCCGCGGAGTAGCACACGACGGCAAAGAAAAACCCTCCCTCCAGCATCGCCGGAGAGAGGGTTGCGCGTCAGAAGTTAGAATTTCTCTTCAGTATGCGTCTTTAGAGCTTGCTGTAATGCGGTAACACTTTGTTGCCGAAGAGTTCGAGCTGGCGCTTCACGTCATCCTTGGACAGGAATCCCTGATCACCCTGCCACATGAACCATTCCGGATTGGCCTTCTCGACCAATTCGTCGAAGCCACGACGGATATCATCCGGTGTGCCCACGTATATGAACTTCACGCGGGACAGGCGATCGGTCGTAACTTCGGATGCGGGAAGGGGAACCTTGCCGGTTGGATACTTCGCTTCGTCGGCCGGTTCGCGCCACGCCTCAGTGAAGCCGAAATGGTGGAAGAATTCACGGAAACCCACCGTACAGCATCCAGCGTCGGCGAAGGCGTGCGCTTGCTCCCGTGTTTCAGCGACGTTGATACCGCGAATCACACCAACGCCCTGTCCAAGCTTGAGGTTACGGCCGTGCTTGGCTGATTCTTCCTGATAAATCTGAGCGAGATTCCTAACGGTATCGGGGTTTGGCAGGATAATCGTGGGCTGGAGCCCTTCGCGTCCGCACCATCGCACGGTCTCCTCGCTCATCGAGAAAGCCTGGAACAGCGGCGGATGGGGCCGCTGATACGGTTTCGGTACGACATTGATCTTCTGGATACGCCCGAGTTCGTCGACCTCGCCCGGGAACCCATACTGACGCGTCCATTCATGAGCCGGCCACGGCGTGCCTTCCTGCGGATGCGGATACTCGTAATGCTTCCCTTTGAAGCGAAAGGGTTCATCACCCCACGCCAGCTTCAGGAACTGATAGACCTCTTCAAAGACCTCGCGATTGATACGATCGGTCTCGCTGTGATCGCTGACCGTCGCGCCGGCGTGGACCTTCTGCGCCATCTGGTTGAGCCATCGCGCCTGATAGCCACGCGCAAACCCTACGATCGTGCGGCCTTTGGTCAGCTGGTCGAGCCACGCGATTTCGAGCGCGAGGCGCAGCGGATTCCATCCAGGGAGCACATAGCCGACCGGTCCGGCCTTGATGCGCTTGGTGTTCTGCAGCACGTGCTGGGTGAGCACCGGGAGGCTGCCCATCTCAATGCCTTCGCTATGTAGATGATGCTCGGGGAAGGAGACCGCCTCGAAACCAACCTGTTCGGCGAGTTGCGAGATCTCCACGACCTCTTCGATCATCTGTTGCCAGCGCTCGGGATGCATCGCGAGCGGTCGCAGGCGCTTACGCTCTTCAAGCGTGGCCGGCAGGGTGGGAAGGAAAAAATAGATGAACTTCATTCCAGCGTTCTCCTCGATAATCGGACACCTATCCGACAGCGCCGCCGTTATATCACCTCGCGAAAATCAGCGCGAACTAAGGAATCCTATGGCGATTTCAGATGAATCGAGCATCACGCTATGTTCCCGAAGATCACGGCTGAGGTGATGGCGTCGCGGCTGGTGCCGGGCCTTCGAGATCAATTCCGCCGATATGCAGATTCGCCTGCGGTCGGAAGGCTGCGGCCGCCGCGGCCTTCATGGCGGAGGCTTGCGTAGGATCCGTCGAGACTCGTCCTTGCGACGCCTCGACAGTCACAGTCAGAGCCGACAGAGGTGTTCCCGGAGCGATCCCCATATCGTGCAACTGCTGGGAGATGTTGAAGCGGAGGGTCCGCTTGGACGGTCCTGTGACACCATGATGGTGGAAGGCTCCGAACCATGAAATCGTGCCGACCAGCTGGCGCTTCGTCGGGTCGGCCTTCGGTGCAAGATAGACGTCGAAAAGCACGCCGGGAGGCTGTTCCGCGATCACCTCACGCAGGACAAGATCAGTCGGAGTGATCACCGGTCCGGCGACGTTGTGCGGCGGATTGATATTGATGCTGGTGTCGGGCTGAGTAATCGCCACGCCGTTGGCCGTGGCGATGGTGGCTCGCTTGACGCCTGATCCGGCAGACGGTGTGGCACCCGTCATCGAGACATTCCTCACTCGCGTGCAGTTGCTCTCATTATCGTAAGCGTACCCGTTGGCGGTCGAGTCGAGGAAGTTCTTTACCGGTAAAGTCTGCATTGCGCCGGTTTCATCGACGAAGCTGAATTGCTGGTTCTGCCAATCACCTTGCGGCGTTCCGTGGAGCCTTTGCCAGCAGGCCCACATCCGATCGATGTTCGCGTGATGAGAATAGAAAACCGGATCATTGGCCGCTAAAGGCACGTCGCCCATATGAGCCACGGGGCAGGTCGGTCCCACACTGCAATGGATATAGCCGTGGAGGCCGCCTTCGAGTTGGCTCTCGAAGCTGAAGAAATCGGTTTCGGCGAGAAGTGAGTCGGCGTTGGTGCTTCGCGAGCTGAGGGTTGAGCGATTGGCATTCAGGTCGGGCGCTCGCCTCGAGTCGAAGAGGACCGATGCCGTATCGCGAAACTCGGCCGGAAGCGCCACTTGCGACGGGTTGGTGTAATCCCAGTAGGGCAACCGCAGCGTATCGTCATTGGCGGCCCATCGCAGAACCTTTTCGAAGAAGAAGAGATACATCCGATGCCAGCCCAGGAAGTTGAGTGCCGGGCTATCGCCCGAATGCTGGCAGGTCGCCCAGACGGTCTGCGCCGTTGTATCGGGAGCTGTCAGGTCGGTCAGACCCTGATAGTAGCTCGCGTACTGCCGCATCCCGTTGCTTTTCAGGTACTGGATTTGGTCTTCGATCGTGCCGTCGGGACTATTCGCGCCATAGTAGCCATGGATATTCGCCCAATACTCCCAGCTCCGGCGATAGTCCGCTGAGTCGTGCGGACTGCTGTTCAGCGACTTCATCTTTTGAACCGCGGCCTGCAGGCTGGCGAGCCGCTTGGCGCCGTCGGGTCCGCTAACGAAGTCTTGCCAACGCATTCGCAACTGCGGTGTTTGCGCCTGCGCTCCCGAGGTCGCTACGACGAGACCCAGGATAATCAGCGCCAATACAGATAAGAGCGGGCGAGTGTATACGCTGCGTTGCCTTTTGGAATTGCTTCCAAAGTTTACGGCGTCTTTCATGGCTATCCCCCTTTGGTAGCTTCTGAACGCGCGGATCAGTAGACGCGAGGTGCCTACTACTTTTTATGTTCTGCACCTATATACGTCTTCTCAGATGAAAAGGACAACCGTGACGTAAACTCAGTCCACAGACTGTCTTTCGCTTTTCCCGGATGCGACGGGAGATACAATCCTCTGCAGCAATCTACTTGCCTGCTTGCCAGTGCAGAATTGCCGGCACCGGATAGATCAGCATGATGATATTGAGGAGCAGACTATCGCGAATCGTTAATGCAAGAGCCGTTTCCATCACGACTACCAACAAGAACGACACGCGAGCGGGCAGCCGCGAGGCGAGCCAGAAACCGAAGAGGCAGAAGCAGATATCGCTCATCGAATTCACGATGCTATCGCCGTAGTAGTCATGCGAGATCGTCGCGGCGCGATAGCGCTCGATAATAAAGCTGCTGTTCTCGAAGATTTCCCACGCGGCTTCCGCGACGAGCGTCATCAGGAATCGTGATCGGACGGGGAAGCGGCGTGCCAAAAGGTAGAAGAGCCCATAGAACAGAACGCCGTGCGTAATATGGGTGAAACTGTAGGGATCAGCGAAGTATTGCGAGTTGTGCGGACTATTGATATCGCCCGACCAGATACCTGGCTCGCCGCTGATACCCCATAGCTTCCGGCCCATCGTGAATTCGGTCGACGCCGCGATCCCGAAGATAGCAGTCGCGATACCGAAAAAGCGCGGCCATGATGGCGGCGTATGTGATGACGAGGCGGAAGAACTATCAGCCATCGATGGGGCTTACTCTGTCGCAGTCTCGCCTTATTTCGCTGCGGCGAGGCACTGCGCCAGGAGATCGAGTGCCGCTGCCGAGAACTTCACCATGTTGGTGTAACGATCACTAAGACCGGTCTGTACCGTAATCGCGCGTTCGACAGGTCCCGCGACCGCGATACAGGTGTATCCCGGCGGATTCCCGTAGCGAGTCGGTGTCGGTCCGGCCGCGCCAATCTCGGAAAGACCCCACGTTGCAGAGAGACGGGTCTGTGCGCCGCGCGCGAGAATCAGCGCGAGGTCCTCGGTCACCGTTTTGATTCCGGCGAAAGCGGAGTCTGGAATCCCGAGCAGCTCGCGTCGGGAGTCGCGCGTATAGATAACCGCGCCGCCGGCGAAGTAGGCCGAGGCCCCCGGCATCGCGAGCAGTGCCGCCGATATAAGACCACCCGACGACGATTCACCAACCGAAATTGTCTGCTTGCGGTCCTTTAGAATCGCGCCGATCTTTTCTGCCGCGGCGATTAGCTCTTGCATGATGGGACTCCCTTCAGGCGTGAGACTCTAACGCAGCGCGCAGGCCGCATCAAAGCGAATGTCTCAGGCCGGCGACCATCGCGCGAAGTCGAAATTGGGTGGCAACTCGACGAACATCACGTAGGCGGCTTCACCGATCACATGCGTCAGATGACCCTTGCCGGTCAGGTCATCGGCGATAAAGGCTTGCCCGGTCGAGCATCGACGCTTTTCGCCGTCGGAGGTGCCGACTTCAATCTCGCCCTTGAGCACGACGACGATCTGGCTTGCGGGCGCGTGATGCCATCCCTGGTCGAGTCCGGCAGGAAGCTCGACGAAGCGGATATTGGGCGACGGCCATGCGTTGGACTGATGGAGCGTGAAGCCGAAGTTATCGGGTCGCGGCTGCGCGATCGGGATTTCGAGATCCTGAAAGCGCGAACCACCATCGGGTGTGGCATGGAAGCGGGTTATTTTCATCGTCAAAACTCTCTCTGGCAATTGCGTAATGGCGGAGGCGAGGGGAAGTCGAAACTCCTTTACCGACCAGCCGTCTATAAAGCCTCATTTAGATAGACATAATTCTCAAAAAGCTACAGCTCGGAGGCGCAAATGATGGCAATTCGCGTCTCTGGAGTTGGCACTTTGGTGGCACCCGCCCATCACAACGCGAGTGCTGTCGAAAATCAACTGGATGCTAAAGGTGGAAATCATCGGCGGCTCTACTGCCGGCTCTGCTTTACTGTTCCGTCTCATCGAACGGCACGCGGATCGCGCACGTGCGCGCCCTCCTACGTGACAGGTGCATTCGCTTTGGTCGCGGTAGGTCCATGATGCGCGGCGCTTTAAGAGATGCCTCCGTCGGTTACGGGGTCGATCTCGCCTCGACCCTCGATAACGATCAGTGGCTCGCGGATCTCGCTAAGCGTTTTGCGACCATCGAGGGCGAGCCGGATTACAACCTTGAGTGGGAGCCTCCGCGCGAGTTGGCCAGTCAGTGGGCGGCGAGGCAGCATGCCAGCTTGCAGTTCTTCTCGCGTCTACTGGATGAACTCCCGAAGCTTACGGGATGCGAGATTGAAGCTCGGATCACTTGGTGGTCGCAAGACGAGAACCGGATTTTACGCAAAGCGATGGAGCAAACTCATCGCAGGCGGTGCGAGCGCGGCAAGGGCATTCTAGTCAATCGGGTTACGGGCGAGGTGATAAAAGCTAGGTTCACGCTTTGGCACGAATGATACTAACGGTATGCAAAGGTTAGATACGAATTTCGAGCGAGATCAGCGTCTGCCGGTTTCAGGTCTTGCACTACTAGTAGTAACTAATTTGAAGCTCCTCGCAAACGACCTCTATTTGGGAGCCGCTCGAAAGGCTGATCGTAAAGTCTAGTTTGGGGAATTGTAGGCCGCGATGGCCGGGCCATCGCTTTATCATAGCCAGGAATCCGTCTGAGACTCTTGGTCGGATTGCGTCCACGGTCTCTCGTCCAGCAACCCAACCCCAAAGGAATGATTTAGTTGCCACCACTTCGACAGCTACGAGCAACACGTTCTTGCCTGCCCATACCGGATATCCGAGATCGTCGGGGCACTGCATAGCAACTCTTAAGCTACGGCTGCCTTCAGCGGACACCCGAAAATTCAGTTCGAAAACGACGCAGTCGTGGATCCAGTCCAGTTCTTCCAACGTTGTGGGTCTATTTTTGATTGCTGTCATAAAAGGACTGGCTGGCCGCGACGAAGCGACCCAACTCATCGCGCCGGGCGAATAGCGCCCGTTCTACTACTCCCGCTCGACCGGGTTTGTCGTAGAGCCATTCAAACCATGACCGATCCTGCTCCTCGTCCACTGCATAGCTCGTGAACGTACCGCGCGTAGTTCGCCTCGCTCTTCGCGCCCGCTCGCGACCAGCCTGTACTCGCACTCGCTGCTGCCACTGCGCTTTTGACAATGATTGAACCAGCGGTTGATGTAAGGCTCCGCCAGCATGAATCGCAGGGCTTTCGTGCCCCCATCGCCGACATTGGAAAAGGCTAGGCACAAGCTCGAATTATCGTTTCTGTCAGGGTCACGCAAGCGCCGCTGGCTCTCTGCTGGACGAAAAGTCAGGTTCTCTCAACGGCATGAAAAAAGCCCGCGACGCTGGCGCCCGTAAAGGGAAGAAATCGGCGGAGGTGGGAGGGAGTCGAACCCTCCAGCAAGCGCAATGCCCGCCATGCCGGTTTTGAAGACCGGTGGGGCCACCGGGCCCCTTCCTCCTCCAAGCCTTAATTTTCAAGCACTTATAGCATTTAAGGTCGCGACGCCACTGTTTGAGTGTCCACTTTTTGCCCACTTTTCTCGCGTTCCGGTGGACGCGCTGAGATCACCCAGGATGACTTCAGCCAATCGGTCGGCGGCACCGGTCTCCGCGCCCTTGAACCAATGGCTATAGACCTTCAACGTAATGGCCGGTGAGGCGTGCCCCAAGCGATGCTGCACTTCGGTTACAGGGGCCCCGGCAGCGATCAGCGCGCTCGCGCGGCTATGCCGAACGGAGTGGAAATTCACCCGCCGCAAACCCGCCCGGCGTAGGGCCGGATAAAGACCCACGCACAAAACCCTGTCCCGGCAGTTGGGTTGGCCGTCCGTGTGGGGAAACACTAAGTCAAAGTCAGAAGGCGGGCATCGGAGTTTCCATGTCTTCAGCACCGATACCAGCTCGGGTGCGATAGCGATTGCGCGCAGGCCTGCCCGCGTCTTTGGCGGGTAGAACCGAGGTCGGACGGGTTGACCGCGATTGATGCGCGCCCATGATAGCGTCCGCCGTATGTAGACCTTGCCCCGGCCCTTGCCATCGTCGAACTCGATGTCGTTCCATCTGAGAGCCAGCAGTTCGCCCGAGCGCATGCCCGTGATGAACGCAGTTGTGAATAGGGTCCGGTAGTATCCGGGCGTCGCGGCGTCGAGCATCGAGCGCAGTTCGTCGGGACTCAGGATGCTGTCGAAATTCACCGCGTCACTGTCACTGCCGCGCCCCTCATCCTCTCCGGGCGTAAGCTCGCGCGCCGCCATGAAAGCGCGTTCAACGCGGTCAATAGGGTTGTTGGTTGCGTCGCCGCGCCGGATGGCCGCGCGAAAAACCGCGCTCGCAATTCGGATAATCGTATTAATCGTGCGGGGTGCGTAGCCTTCCTCGCTCAGTCCATCGCGCAGTTTCTCGATAGCGCCGACGGTAATCCGGTCGAGCCGGAGGGAACCAACGCGCGGCAGGATATGCTTGTCCAGCCGCGATCGCAGATCGGCAACGTGCGACGGACGTCGGTCCGTCTTGGACGCAAACCATAGCTCGGCAGCTTCCTGGAAAGTAGGGACTTTCGAGTGATCGAGATACTCGCCGCGGGATACCTTGGCAGAGGTCTCCGCCAAGTGCTTTTCAGCCGCCTTTTTGGTCTTAAAATACAAGCGCCGCCGTGGGCCTCGGGTTCCCAGAGGGCGGTAGTCAAGTCGCCACGCACAATCACAATTTTCGCCTTTACATCCGGCCTGATGGAATCGCTGTATCGAAGCCATAGCGCCCTCACCCTTTCGTAGTGTGTGACCGTTGCTTTGCGGTAATTTTTTGGAGAAATCTGTCGGCGGGTCGGGAGATCGCCATTTCACTGCGTTGCCAGCGCGCCACGGTGTTCGAGGTTACTCCTATAGCCTCGGCCAAGGCCACCTGAGTCCGGCAGCGTTTTCCCCGCGGAAACGCACGAATTTCCACACCGCTCATCACCATACGTGACGTATGGCGAGAGCCGCGGAAATTTCAGGCGGCTTGGATGGCGCGTTCCGCCAAAAAGCGCTCTACTGGATTGCAGATTCAGGGAGCGCGACGGACTACCCTTCGTCGAATCTTCCCGGGAGGGGTTGAGCGAAGGCGACACTGTGTGTGGCCGGGGATGGGCAAGCCTTCACGCCGACGAGAGTCTTGAAGGACACCTTTTTTATCCATCTAAGCGACGATTCGGCGTTTGTAGCGAAGCCGAAAAGGTCAGTTAAGCCACGGCTGAGGCTGGCTCGTGGTAAAGAAGCATGAGTTGGCGTTCAGACAGGGCAACCGAGGCGTAGGCTCGTCCTTCCAAGTCGCAGAACTCGACTTCGAAGACTCCTGGCGCAAGTGTCTCTACAATAGTCCCTACCTGTCCTCGACGAAGTCCTTTTTCTGGCTCGTCTTGGGTAAGCGCGACAACATCCAATAGTTTCATGTCAAAGCCCTCGCAAAACGTAACAGCTCGTCAAGCGCGGAGAATCGTTATCGACCTGCACGATCCAAGCGGAACGCACCAGCGCTCGGCGTCCTGAATGCCCTTCCAGGGCAAAATCTATCACATAGCGTTGACCGAATCTGTCAATTTCGCCGGCAAGCGCTTCTTGATCGCGGGCCGCCGCTTGCAGCCTTTCCTGCAGCATAGCACTGTCGGCCGGACCCATTCCTAGCGCCGACCGAAAGACGCGTGCCTTATGGCGACCTTCCGGGTGAGTCACACTCAAACAATAATCGCGCAGTTTCGCGATTTCGACCACCGCTTTCTCGCCATTGGGCAGCTTCACGGTTCAAGCAGCTTAGCGTCTTCCGAGCGCCATCGAAATAAGGGGCTTCCCACGCGCTTCCGTATGATTGATCAGACAACCTTGGCGGTGCCTTACCTCAGCCAGAAGTTCGGCGATTCGCTGGCGGTTCCAATGGAACCGTGGCCATTCGCGCAGCTCATGGACGTACATTTACCGCAGGCGCTTCGGATAATTTAACCGGTAATCGCCCTTGCCCAAGTATTCGCCGTCACTTCTGCGGAGATTAAGCCGTTTAATCGACGCTTTCTTTGAGCGTCCCTCCATTCGTCCCTCGATGCTTGCAAGCTCTTGAACTGTCCTCAATTGAACCGGTTAGACCGTTAGGGCGGGGGGATTGAAACCCCGGACTTGGGAGCTTCCGGTACGAAAAAGTAGGCTTTTCAAGGGCTTTTCCGGCTCGACATATCCCGCACCATACCGTGGGTTACCGCTTGTCGTCCCTCGGGTACAGTCACGATATCGGCCGCTCAGGAGTCGAACAAGCTTCGACCCTGATTGCTTGCTTGGGTGCGCGACCAGCCGTAAAGCCAGTCATTTTTTTCTGTGATGCCACGGTCGGAGATGCTAATTTCCGTTGTTCTTGAGTGTTCTAATCATGTTCACAGTGAGAGGTCAGGAAAGCTGCCGGAAGAGCGATCTTGCGTGCTTGAGTGCTTCGGTGTCGAAG
>DATKML010000041.1:0-191192 GCA_035541875.1 Binataceae bacterium (SeqCode) | reverse complement strand
CGGATTGAGCGACGTGAGCTCAAGGTGCTCTGGTCAGAAGACGCCCGTCGATTTATCGAGGCGGTAAAAAACGAGCGACTGGAGGCCCTATACTCCGTCGCGTTGTCGCTCGGATTGAGACGCGGGGAAGCACTCGGCCTGCGATGGAGCGACGTCGATCTCGAAGCGCGACGGCTGACGGTTGCGCGCTCCCTTCAACGAATCGAAGGAAAGCTTCAGATCGTCGAAACCAAGAGCGCGAGCGCAAGGCGTACCATCAGCCTCCCACAGATTGCGATTCGCGTGCTCCGAAATCACCGCGCGCGTCAGCTACAGGACCGGCTCATCGCTGGGTCCGAGTGGGAAGATACCGGGCTGATCTTCACTAACCACGATGGGAGGGCAGTCGACCCGATGGCGCTGTATCGAGACTTCCGACGAGTGCTCAAGAAAGCCGGACTGCCGCCAATCAGGCTACACGATCTCCGACATTCGGCGGCCGCCCTAATGCTCAGCCAAGACGTGCCGCTGAAGACGATTCAGGAGATCCTCGGGCACTCGTCAATCTCCGTAACCGCAGGATTCTATGCTCACGTGGGGGAGCAGCTTAAGCATAAGGCGGCTGACGCGATCGATGCGGCTCTTGGAACTTAAGATTTATACTAGCCTCTTATTCGGCTGGATTGGGGTCAACGCAGGGGTCAAAAGTGATCGCTAGGGCAGGAAACCTAGAAAATCTCCCCATTTTCATTGGCGTCCCCGACGGGATTTGAACCCGTGTTACCGACGTGAAAGGCCGGTGTCCTAGGCCGAGCTAGACGACGGGGACGTTGCGGCAGATACGGCAGCCTCAATTGCTGCCACCGAGCAGAGCAGCGAAAGTATCAGACGTAGAACGAGTCGGGCAAGCTCCCTACCTCGGACAATTGATGGCCTCCGGCAACCCCGGCGCTAACCGGCAAAGGTGAGCTTGCCGATAATATCGTTCACCGATGCGTGGCCGTTATCGGAGAGCAACTGGCCGAGTTCACTGTCGATTCGCGCTAGCGCTCCGGCGCCCTCTCTGATCAGCGCGGACCCAACCTGAACGGCTTTAGCTCCCGTCAGATGAGCGATATAGGCGTCGCGACCAGTATTGATACCGCCAACGGCGACGATATCGAGGGAACCCTTCGTCGCTCGCGCGAAGGTGTTCACCTGGGAGAGTCCCCGATCGGCTCCCGAAGCGATGCCTCGTTTCAAATCGACTTGCAGATCCTTAGGCAGGTCATTGGCACAGAGCACGATCTGCACCTGTGCTGCGAGGAGCATAGCGACGACCGCCTGCGGTTCTATCGAGAGCTTGGACGGCAACTTGAGCGCCAGCTTCGCCTGCACTTCACCACGTACGCGCGCGACCAAGCCCTTGAGACGATCCAACGATGCGTAGGGAGCGACCGCGTTCTGCACGAAGTCATCGGCAAAGTTGAGTTCGATGATCTTCACGCCGGCGCCGTCCAGCGTCTTCGCGACTTTCACGATCTCGTCGTCGGACTCGCCAACGACACTGCCGATAATCGCCTTGCCACGAGGATTCAGTTCCCCTGCTACACTGACGAAGTGCGCGACTCCGCGATTTTTCAGATTGTCCGGCTTGTCGAGACCCGCCTGATTACAGGATTTGAAGACGATGGCACCCCGATGGTGCGCAGCAAGTTCAAGCAGTTCTTCCTTTTCCGCCGAATGGGGGCCCGACGCGTTCATCACGCTCGAACTCAATTCGACGCCTCCAAGCCGGATAGCGGTACGTTCCATTCGCTATTTCCTACGCGGGTTCGTCGCCGTCGGCAAGCTTGATCGGCCGTTTTGCGCGACGCCCACTTGGAGGCCGATTCTGCTAAGCTGCGCGGAGCTTTCTTATGATTTCAGCAACGATCCGACGGACAACCTACGACCAGATTATCGCGCAGGCCGAGCGCGAGTTTCCCAATGAATGCTGCGGTTTCGTGATTGGCTCGGCGACGGCCGAAGAGGTGCGCCCGATCACCAATATCCAGAACCGCAAGCACGACGAAGACCCGGCGACCTTCACCCGTGATGCGCGCACCGCCTTCCTGATGGACCCGAAAGAACATCTGGCGGTAATGGATGAGATCGATAATCGCCGACTGGAACTGAAGGTCGTTTACCATTCGCATCCGGATCACGATGCGTATTTTTCGCCGACCGACAGGGCACAGGCCTGTTCGTTCGATCCCGAAGAACCGGATTACCCCGGTACCATTTATATTGTGCTATCGGTAAGGAGTGGTAAGTTCGCGCGCGCGGCAGCCTTCACTTGGGACGAAACGCGCCGCGAATTTGGGGAGACCACACTACAGATTATCGAGGGGGTTTAGGCGATGGAGAATGGCGACCGCCATCGAATCACCAATCTCGCGCAGTTGCGCGGCGTGATCGAAGAGCCTGGCGCTCTGGTCTATAAGAAGATTCTCGGCGAGCTCGACGAGCCAGCGATGAACTTCGTCCGGCGCTCGCCCTTCCTCGTCCTCTCGACCGCTGATGCTGACGGCAACCAGGATGCGTCGCCCAAGGGGGACCATCCGGGATTCGTTACGATCGAGAGTCCACGCACGCTCCTGATTCCCGATCGCAAGGGCAACAAGCTCATCTTCACGCTGCAGAATATCCTCGCCAATCCTCACGTCGGCATCCTCTTCATCGTCCCCGGCACTGAGGAGACCCTGCGCGTAAACGGCACGGCGGAATTAACCGTCGATCCTGCGATTCTCGAACGGCTGGTAGCACGTGGCTCCGCGGCGCATCTGGCTATTCGTGTGACGATTCGCGAGTGTTTCTTCCACTGCGCCAAGGCTTTCATGCGCTCCCAGTTGTGGCATCCGGAGAGCTGGCAGGAACGGATCAAGATTTCGTGGGGCGATTATCTCGCGGGCAAGATGGGCGCGGGCAAAGATACCGCGAAACAGATCGACGAATTCGTCGAACAAGACTACAAAACGAATCTCTAGGATTCGACCAATAGCTAGAAGAGAGGGAGTATCTAGTGCACGACGTACTAATCAAAGGTGGAACCATCGTCGATGGGAGCGGCAAGCCCGGCTATACCGGCGATGTCGCTTTCACGGGCAACAAGATAACCGGAGTTGGCCGCGATCTCGGATCGGCGCGCCGCGCCATCAACGCTGACGGCTTACTCGTCACGCCCGGATGGGTCGACGTGCATACGCATTACGACGGCCAGGTAACGTGGGACCCGCAGCTTGCGCCGTCCCTGTGGCACGGCGTCAGCACGGTGGTGATGGGCAATTGCGGCGTGGGCTTTGCCCCTGCCGCGCCTGATCGCCATCGGTGGCTGATCCAATTGATGGAAGGCGTCGAGGACATTCCGGGCGTTTCGCTGGAAAAGGGAATCCCGTGGGGATGGGAGAGCTTCGAGGAATATCTCAATGTGCTCTCCGCGATGCCCCGTACGCTCGACGTCGGCACCCAGCTAACCCATGGGGCGTTGCGCGCGTATGTGATGGGCGAGCGCGGTGCGAAGAACAAGGAAGCCTCAGGCGACGAGATGGCGGCGATGGCGCGGCTTGCCAAGCAGGCAATACACAGCGGCGCTCTCGGCTTTTCGACCTCACGCACGATGATTCACGCTGCCCTCGACGGCGAGCCCGTTCCTGGGACCTTCGCACCTGAGCCAGAACTTGCAGCGATAGCGCGTGCAATCAAAGAGACGGGCCGCGGCTTGATCGAATGGGTTCCTGCCGGCGTTGGCGGCGAGAACAACAGCGCCTTGAACAACGAAATGGCGTTGATGAAGCGGATCGCCGGGACCGGATGCACGGTGACGTTCCTGCTGGTCCAGCACAACAGCGATCCGAACCAGTGGCGCAGTCAGTTGCGTGCCTGCGAAGAGGCCGCCAAAGAAGGTATCCGCATTATCCCGCAGGCTTTCGCGCGACCGGTCTGCACGATGTTCAGTATCGTGGGTGACCATCCGTTTACCTTCCTGCCAAGCTTCGCGCCCTTGAAGGATCTTCCCTTCGCCGAGCGTCTGCAGGCGATGCGTAATCCGGAAACCAAGCGCCGCCTCCTATCTGAAGAGGACAAGAATACGACCGGGATGTCCCTGATCTATCAGAACCCGCTCATCTGGAAGCGGACCTATCCGATGGGGTTCCCCCTCAGCTACACGCCGGACGAAAAGAACAGCATCGCGAATATCGCCCAGCGCGAAGGACGCGATCCACGCGAGGTCGCCTACGACCTGATGCTGGAGCACGACGGGCGCGCCTTCCTGATGTACACCGCTGCAGGCTACGCCGAAGGTAATCCGGGAGCCCTGTATGAGATGCTGCGTCATCCGATGACCGCGCTCGGCGGCAGCGATGCCGGCGCGCACGTCCGCGTGATCTGCGACGCGAGTATACCGACTTCGATGCTGACCTCATGGTCGCGTGACCGCGCCAAGGATGACCCGTATCACCTGCCGCTCGAGTTCGTGGTCAAAAAGCTCAGCAGCGAGGGGGCGCATCTCTATGGCCTCGGCGATCGCGGAATGATCGAAGAGGGTAAGAAAGCCGACCTCAATTTGATAGACCTCAAGAATCTGACGCTTGAGCATCCGGAGATGGTAAACGACCTGCCGGGCGGGATGCCCCGCCTGATGCAGAAGGCGCGCGGCTACGTCGCGACCTTCGTCAGCGGCGAAGCTGTACAAGAGAACGGTGTCGAGACCGGTGCGCGCCCCGGCAAGATGATCCGTAACGGGGTCGCGAACTAAAGCTCGCGGCGCCCGATAATTGGGTTAGCACAAAGCGGCGCTCTCGCTCGGGCGGGGGGCCGCTATCCTTCCTGCGCTGCGGCTTCGAGCGAGAGTCCGCGCGTCTCATCGATAAAGAGACCCCAGATGAGCATGCAGGGGATCGTCAGCAGCGCGAGCCATCCGACGACATTCGATAGCCCGCCCATCCGCGCCGCCAATAAGGCGATCGTCGTCTGCGCGATAATCGCGGAGAAAGTCACACACAGCAGAATCCATCCCATGATTGTGCCGCGCAGCGCGGTCGGGAAAAGCTCGGTGACAGCGGAATTCGCTGCGACGAGCAAGCCGCGACCGGTAGTCGAGAACCACGAGTTCGCGACGATCAGCCATAAGGTCGGCCAGGCAAACCCCGTCGGCGGTCCCCAGTAGAAGGCGAGCACGCCACCGATTCCAGCGAAGCCCAGAGTAACGATCGTGCGGACACGACCGATCCGCTCGGCCATCCAGACGCCCAGCGCCACGCCGGCTGTTCCGATCGTGCCGCCGATCAGAAGGATCGCCGCTCCGTTCGACGGCGCGAGGCCGATGACTGTGACCGCGTGGTAATAGACCCAGGTCGGAACTGCTACGCCGCTTATTTCACCGATCAAAGTCGCGATAATCAACGGGATCGCTCGGCCGCGGTAGCGCGGACCGAAGATATCGTAAAAGCGGCTGCGCTCGGCGACACCGGCCGAGGCGGCTCGCTCCCAGCGCTGACTTTCCGGCAACGTCCGGATCATCATCGGAACGAAGACGATCGCGACCCCCGGCAAGGCAAAGAGCCATCGCCATGAGAGTGTGAAGTAGGCCAGCAGCGGAGCGAAAATGACGCATACCGCGCCGCCGAGACCGTGTGCAAAATTGGCGACTCCCTGTCCCCGCGAACGTTCGCTGATTGGTAGCGCCTCGGCCATCATGACGAACGAGCTGGTCATCGCGGCCCCGATTCCCGCATAGGCTACGATTTCGCAGACGATGAACCATCTGGTGCGCGTTGCGATCGCGGCACCTAATGAGCAGACAGGCGTCGCAATCAGGGTTAGCAGCATGATTCGGCGTCGGCCGATCCGATCAGCCATCCGCGACAGCAACAACGCGCCGACAGAGTTAAGCGAGATCCACGCGTACATCTGCGCGATCCCGCTTTCGTCTAGTGCAAAGGTTTTAGCGATAAAGGGTGCAGCCACGCCCAGCAGAGCAAACGCATAACCCTGGTAGCAAAGGATAGTTGCCACGGCTCTGAGCGTGGCGCGTCCGTGCTCGTGATCATGGCTCTCATCGCCACCGTCGGCAAAGCTGCTCAGGGAACTGGTATCAGCAACGTTTTCCATAGGGTTCGGCACAATTTTCTACTGGTTGAAGCATATGAGAACCGAGAAATCGAACAGCTAATGGATTTTCCGAGTGATAATCGCTTATGCTGAGCGTTAATGGATGAGAACGTCAAATCGCCAAATCAGGATGAAGCGCTGGCGGCGATTCGACGCCGTCAGATCTTTCTGGCGGCTTGCCGTGTTCTGGCAAGCAAGTCGTTCCATCAGGCGACGGTAAAAGAGATTGCGGTCGAGGCTGGGATAGCGGCGGGATCGATCTACCTCTACCTGCGTAGCAAGGATGAGATTCTGCTGCTGCTGGCCGAATCGATGGTCGGGGAGTTGGCGGAATCCTTTCCCGAAATCCGCCAGAAGGCTGAGGGCGATCCGCGTCGGGAGCTGCTCGGTATCATGCGCGCCGCTCTGGACGTAATCGATCGCTATCGCGAAGCCTTCGCGGTGCTCAATCACGAGGTGCGTTACCTCGGACGGCGCCAGCAATATCGCGCGCCCCTCAATCAAATCCTCGAACCTTATCTTTCCGCCCTGGGGAACGTGCTCGAGCGGGGACGCGATCAGGGACTGATGACCTTCGCCGACGTGAACAGCGTGATCGAAGCCGTGCATATGCTCTGTTCGGGATGGGCCAGCGGTACCGGAATCCTCCTGCACACCGAAAAGGAGACTTATTGGCAGGAGATCGCGTCGATAATCGAGGGGCGTTTTCTCCAAACCGCCAACCCGAGTTCTTGAAGTCCCGCTAATATTTAAAACGTAGACCCTCAGAATCGCTAATATTGAGCTCTCGAAAAGCGGGGGTTTTCATGATAACCTCCCCATGAACCGGCAATCCCGCAGGATTTTGGTTGCGGTTAATCCAGTCCAGGGACCGGAATACGGACGGAGCTTCCCCGCATTGAGTATCGAAGCCAACGATAAATTGCTGACACAGAATCGCGCCCTGACTGATTGGGTTGCTGAAACCGCTCGACTCACCAATCCCGACCGAATCGTCTGGTGCGATGGCTCCGAGGCCGAGCGCGCGGGTTTGACGAACGAGGCGGTTGCTGCGGGAGTGCTGATCCCGCTGAGCGAAAGCAAGCGCCCCGGATGCTATCTACATCGCTCGAACCCGAACGACGTAGCGCGTACCGAAGACGTCACCTTCGTCTGCACACCGAAAAAGGAAGATGCGGGCGTCACCAACAACTGGATGGCGCCGGACGAGGCGTACAGCAAGCTCGGCGCTCTTCTTAAAGACTCGATGCGTGGCCGCACCATGTACGTCATCCCGTACGTAATGGGCCCGCTGGGATCGCCGTTTGCCAAGGTCGGTGTCGAAATCACCGATAGCATCTACGTCGTCCTCAGCATGCGTATCATGACGCGGATGGGTCGCGCGGCGCTTGAGATGCTCGGCACCAGCGACGGCTTCAATCGTGGCGTGCATTGCACGCTGGATCTCGATCCGAAGAAACGTTTCATCTGCCACTTCCCGCAGGACAACACGATTTGGTCAGTAGGAAGCGGCTACGGCGGCAACGCGCTGCTGAGCAAGAAGTGTTTTGCGCTGCGTATCGCGAGCTGGCTCGGCCGCGATGAGGGCTGGTTCGCCGAGCATATGCTGATCGTCGGCCTGCGCAATCCGGCCGGAGTTACGCGCTATATTGCGGCGGCTTTCCCGAGCGCCTGCGGCAAGACGAATCTCGCAATGCTGCTGCCGCCCAAGGCCCTCGGTGACTGGAAGGTTTTCACGGTCGGCGATGATATCGCCTGGCTGCGTATCGGTGCCGATGGCGGCTTGTGGGCGACCAATCCGGAGAACGGCTATTTCGGCGTCGCGCCGGGAACCAGCGCCAAGTCGAATCCGAACGCGATGGACTCGGTGACGCGCAACTCGCTCTTCACCAACGTCGCGATGACGCCCGACGGCGATATCTGGTGGGAAGGGATGGACGTACCGGCACCCGCCAATCTTATCGACTGGCGCGGACGCCCGTGGCAGAAAGATTCCGGCGAAAAGGCGGCTCATCCGAACAGCCGCTTCACCGCGCCGATGACCAACAATCCGGCTCTGTCGCCGCAGGTCGAAGATCCGCAGGGTGTGCCGATTTCGGCGATCGTGTTCGGCGGACGGCGGGCGACCACGATGCCGCTGGTGCTCGAATCGAACGATTGGACGCACGGCGTCTTCATGGGCGCGATCATGGGTTCCGAAACCACGGCGGCGCAGGCTGGTGCGGTGGGCATCGTACGGCGTGATCCGATGGCGATGCTGCCGTTCTGCGGCTACAACATCGGCGACTATCTAGGCCACTGGCTCAAGATGCGCGGGCAGATCAAGAATCCGCCGCGTATTTTCATGGTGAACTGGTTCCGCAAGGATGCCGACGGCAACTTCCTGTGGCCGGGCTACGGCGAGAATCTCCGAGTACTCAAGTGGATGCTCGATCGTATCGACGGTCAGGCGAAGGGTCATCAGACGCCGGTGGGAATCGTTCCCGCGGCTAACGACCTCGATCTGACCGGTCTCGAAATTGCCCCGAATCAACTGGAACAAGTGCTGGCGGTGCGGCCGGAAGAATGGAAGCCCGAGATGGAATCGGCCGGTGAGTTCCTGCGCAAGATTGGAACCTCGCTGCCCGGCGCATTGCTCGACAAGCATCGCGAGCTGTCAGAGCGTCTCTAGCAACAAAGCTTAGATCTCACCATTCAAGGCGACTGATTGCGCACGCTGGGTTGCCCAGCGTGCGCGGCGTCGTTTGCTGCTGAGCGCGTTCACGAGCGGTAGTGGCAGCAGCGTTCGCGCGATCCGTAAAAGCGTTCGCGTGTGCCGAGGGTAATACACCAGAACGGACCGGAAGGCTTCGCGAGCGCGTCGCATATCGCCTTCCGCCATCGCGGCGAGACCAGCGTTGCTCAGGATTCCGACGTGCGCATCGAAAAGGCCTCGAATCAAGACCTCGCCCGCATCACCGAAATGACGCCGCACGCGATCGGCGAAAACCAGCACTCCCGGCGCATATTTTGCCATCCGTTCCTGCTCACGCAAATGGCGATAGCAGGTTAGTGGACGATCGACATAGGCGAATTCGCCGAGTTGCCGAGCCTTGAGCCAAAGCAGAGGATCTTCGTAACCGGGACGATCGAAGCCTTCGTCGAAACCGCCACAAGTGGTCACCGTCGCCCGCTTGATCAACACTGCGCTCGGATAGATTGGCCACCAGCATGCGAGCATCTCTTCCATTGAAGGTGCGTGCGCGAAGCGACTGCCGATAAGCGAATCGGCAAGGGGAAGCCCGTGATCATCCGTCGGTATAACATCGGAGAATGCCAGTACCGCCGCAGGATTCCGTTCGATAGCATCAACTAGAAGTTGCAGTTTGTCGGGCAGCCACGCGTCGTCCGAATCGAGAAACGCGATGTACTCGCCACGCGCTATCGCGATACCGGCGTTGCGTGCAGCGGCCGGACCGGCGTTGGTCTGTTCGAGAAGGCGAAGGTGAGGGACGAAGGGTTGCAGTGCCTCGCGGGTCGAGTCGGTCGAGCCGTCGTCGACCACAATGATCTCGAAATTGGTAAGGCTTTGCTCAAGCACGCTCGCAACGGCGCGTCCGATCGAGTTGGCGCCGTTGTAGACCGGAATGACGACTGAGATTAGCGGCTGCTCAGGCATGCACTTGCGATGTTGGATCGAGCCAGCGGCGGACAGGCGGACCGAAGGCGAGCGCACCGACGATCCCGATTGCATCAAGGAGTCGAGCCAAAGCGAGTAAGGGATACGCAACCGCGGCGCCGACGGCACCCAGCTCAATCTCCTCGCGATACCGCAGCGCCTGACAGTCGAGAGCCACGCGGCGCCGATAGTATTTGATCGCGGAGCGCACGCCCAAGCGGAGCCATTGCGCTTCCGGCAGCTGCGGATCGACCCAGCAAGCAGCGATCATGTCGTAGCCCTGCCGAATCCGCTCGCGAAAGAATGGCGGAGGTTCGTGCCTCACCGCAGCGTCGGCTACGAGTCGCACGGGAAACGATTGCCGAGCCAACTCTTGCGAATGAGCGTAACAGCGGCATCGCATCGGTCCGTCAGGCTCGGGAATCCGCAAGATAAGATCGCGAACGAAAGCCGAGTTATTCGAGGGATAACAACCGAGCTCGCGGTTGGCCCGCGGCAGCATAAAGCCGAAGTCCATCAGCCACTTGAGCTTGGTCAGGTAGCCATCGCCGTACCATGGAAATCCAGCCACGGCGGCCGCTTCTCCCGATTGGAGAGGCGCTGTCAGTCGCTCAAACCATCCAGGCTCCGGCAAACAATCGCAGTCCAGATAAACCACGAAGCGGCCGAGCGCTTCGCGAGCCGCCAGCGCTTTCGCTTCGTCGTAGCCGAGACCTGTGGCCTTGAGAAAGTGTACAGAGGGAAATTGCTCTTCGGTCAGACGAGCTACTTTCGGGTCCCCTGTAACGTCAACGAGAACGACTTCGCACTGGTCGTCTTGTTTGCATTCCAGTGCGGCCTGCAACGCGGCCCGAACGCTGTTGAGACTGGTTCCTTCGAGATAGTTGAAGGTCTCAACTACCAGCGTGAACTCAAGAGTCGTGTCTGACGACAAAGCTCTCCCCCATAACGGTAGAGGGGAAACTATAGCCTGAACGAGCAGCATTCAAGGGAGAGAAGCGGAGCACCGTGAGTGCGGTTTTGAGCTGCGGTGCGGGAGGCGAGATATCCTCGCCCCCCGCTTGGGATTAATCGACTTGTTTGCGCAAGAAGGCCGGAATATCGAGCTTGTCGTCACTCTCGACCATCTCGGCCTGACCGAGGCGGGTCGGACCTCGTCCTTCTTCCGCTCTGCGCTTGAACGCCGGAATATCCAAAGTCGCATCATCGACAATCATGCCGAGGCGGCGCACCGGGCGATTCGCAAACGCGGAATTTGGCGGAGGCGGAGGAGGTGGCATCGGTTGCGGCGCAGCGGGCATGACAAAGGCCGGCTGCGGTTGCGGCTGGATCGGTTCCATCGGACGGGTTGCCGCCGCCTGTACGGGAGCAGTGATCGGCGTTCCCGATGGCGTGTAGCGCGCCGCATGACGCTCCATCTCGCGCTCGCCGAAACCGGTCGCGATCACAGTGACGTGAATCTCGTCCGCCAGTTTCTCATCGATGACAGCACCGAAGATAATATTCGCTTCTTCGTGAGCCTCTTCCTGGATTAGGCTCGCAGCTTCGTTGACTTCGTAGAGCGACATATCGGGGCCGCCGGTGACGTTGATCAACAAGCCGCGAGCTCCCTTGATCGAAACGTCTTCGAGCAGCGGACTGGAGATGGCACGCTGTGCCGCTTCGAGCGCCCGATTCTCTCCGGCTGCGCGCGCCGCACCCATCATTGCCATGCCCATCTCGGCCATGATCGAGCGGACGTCAGCAAAATCGAGGTTGATCAGGCCGTGCACCGTGACCAGTTCGGAGATGCCTCGGACTGCCTGCAGCAGCACGTCATCCGCCTTCTGGAAGGCCTCGCGCAGCGAGGTATTGCGGCTCGCGACGGAGAGGAGGCGCTGGTTGGGAATCGTTATCAGGGTATCGACAGCGTTTTTCAGTTCGCGCAGACCCTCTTCCGCCTGCAACGCGCGCTTACGGCCCTCGAACTGGAAGGGCTTTGTAACGACACCGACAGTTAGCGCTCCGGCTTCGCGTGCGATACGCGCGATAACCGGAGCCGATCCGGTACCGGTACCGCCGCCCATGCCGGCGGTGACGAAAACCATTTCGGCATCGGCCAGAACTTCACGCAGCGCCTCTTCATCTTCAAGCGCCGCCTTGCGACCAATCTCCGGATTACCGCCGGTACCACGTCCGCGCGTGAGCATCTGCCCAATCTGCATCCGCATCGGCGCGGCATTCGCTTGCAACGCCTGCGCGTCGGTATTCACCGAGACGAAATCGACGTTGCGTAAGCCCGCTGCGATCATATGGCTGACCGCGTTACCACCACATCCGCCGGCGCCGATTACCTTGATCCGAGCGCCCGGATCCGCATTTTCAATCAACTCAATCATCACTGAAATTCCTCCACCGCCCCGCCGACAAGATTTTTAAAAGACTTTGCTCGTGACCCTTCATCACTTGGCCTAAAAAAATTCCCTCATCCAATCACTGACGCGACTACGCAGTCGTCCCCAGCGTTTGTTCTTTCCTGCACCATTGCCGATAACTCCCGACGCCGCGGCATGCAGCAGCAGACCCGCTGCCGTCGTGTACATCGGTTTCATTAGAACTTCCGGCAGCCCTTTCAGGTTGATCGGTAAGCCGCGCCGGACCGGCAAATTGAAGATGCGCTCCGCGAGTTCCTGCGTACCCTCGAGCAGTGAGGTACCACCGACCAGCACCACACCCGAACCAAGGCTGTCGAAGACGCCCGAGCGGATCAGCTCGCGCTGCGCCATCGCGAAGATTTCTTCCATCCGCGGTTCGAGAATCTCACCCAGCAGATGGCGTGGGATCGAACGCGGATCGCGGCCACCGACGCCGGGAACCTGAACCATCTCGTCGTTGCCAACGACCAGATTGGTCGCAACGCCGTAATCGAGCTTGATACGTTCGGCGTCCGAGAGTGGTGTACGCAGTCCGGCAGCGATATCGCTCGTCAGATGATTCCCGCCGATCGGCAGCACCGCGGTATGCATCACCGCGCCGTTGTGAAACACGATCACGCCAGTCGCGCCGCCACCAATATCGATCAGCGCTACACCTAGTTCTCGCTCCTCGGGGAAGAGCGCCGCATCGGCCGCCGCCAACGGCTCAAATACCATTTCCGAAGGGGTGATCGAGGCGCGCTCACAGCATTTGCCGAGGTTCTGCGCGTAGCTCTGTGCCGCGGTTACAATATGGATTCGCGCTTCGAGCCTGACTCCAGCCATCCCGACAGGCTCGAACACACCTTCCTGATCATCGACGGCGTATTGCTGCGGCAGCGTATGCAGTACCTGCCGATCGAGCGGAATCGCGACAGCGCGGGCCGCATCGATTACGCGCTCGACGTCGCGCCCACCAACTTCGCCACCCCGAACAGCCACGATTCCGTGGCTATTCAAGCCGCGTATATGCGCCCCTGCAATCCCGACGACCGCCGCGCCCATCCGCACGCCGGCAGTGGTTTCCGCTTCTGTGGCGGCAGCGCGGATAGCCTCGACCGTCGCCTCGATATTAACGACCACGCCCTTGCGCAAACCGTTGCAGGGTGCGATCCCATGGCCCAGCAACGTGATCGATCCGTCCGCGGCGAGTTCGCCGATCAGGACGCAAACTTTGCTCGTTCCAACATCAACTGCGCTGAGGATATTTTTCATCGGCTCGCGGTGACCTCAGGCATAGTATGACGATCCGCCGGCTGTACATTCACCGCCGGCGCTACGTGTGCAGTCTTGGCTCGTTTGATCGCTTCGAACGCCGCCGGACGCAGGCGTGCGACACCTTGTCCGGGAACCGTCATATCGAGCGCCGCAATCAAATCGTGATGGCCGCGCCAAATCGTCAGGATTCGATTAGCCTCGGCGATCTCCGTTTCGGGATGATCGAGATCGATCGTGATCGGTATCGCGGGGCGGTCGAGGTAGAGCACCGCCTCACCCTCATGATCGACACGCATCTCCGAGATCTCGGCCCCTAGCGCTGCCTCGGAGCGCACCAGAACTGAAGCGTAGTCGACTAGGCGATCGCCATTCGCATTGCTGATCGTGGCGCCGCTCAGAATCGGCATATCACCTTCGGCAGTTGGTGAAACCGGGCCGCGCAACTCACCAGCAGCGTCGAGCGAATAAAAGCCATCGGCCCGCTTGACCATCGCAACCGCGTTACTCGTCGGACGCGGCGCTTGCGGCGCCGGCGATGCGGTCGAAAAGGATGAGCGCTTAATCAGGGAGCCGAGCCGCATCAGCAGTTGGGCCCGATCGGAGACGAGGCGTCCACTCCCACTCAATCCGGTGGCTACGCCCAGGCTAAAAAAGGCACAGAGCGCGACACCGGCCAGACGCCAGCTCCACTCTGATCCTTTTTTCGCCTTTTTGTTCTTCGCCGCCGCCACCGCAACCTACTCCCAGCCAATCACCACTCGCCGACCAGTTTGACCTCCGGCTCAAGCGAGATACCCGCGCTCGCGCGCACCCGTTCCTGCGCCAGTTCCATCAACACCCTGACTTCTTCGGCATGCGCGCCACCCAGATTCACGATAAAGTTCGCATGCTGATCGGAAAAAGCCGCACCACCACAACGCTCACCTTTGAGCCCGGCCTGCTCCAATAATTTGCCCGCAAAATTGCCCGGCGGATTCTTAAATACCGAGCCGGCATTCGGCACGCCGTTGGGCTGTCGGCGGGCGCGCTTGGCATGGATATCCGCCACACGTGCGCGGAGCGCCTCGCGATCGCCGTGAGCAAGCCTGAAATCGACGCGCGTGATGATAAAGCGGGGCGGAAGCGAGGTTCGTCGATAAGCAAAGCCGATCGCTTCGGGTGAGAGGGCCACCGACTCACCGTTCGCGTTCACGCCATGTACGACCCGCACCACCGACGCCATCTCGCCGCCGAAGGCTCCCGCGTTCATGACAAGGCCGCCGCCGACCGTTCCGGGAATTCCCTCGCCAAACTCCAGACCGGCAAGTCCGTGCTCAACGGTGGTCTCAGCTAGGTAACCAAACTGGGCTGCCGCTCCCGCGTGAACGTCGAGACCATTGATATCAATACGCCCGAAGCCCTCGCCCAGCTTGACCGCGAGACCTCGCATACCGCGATCACTCACAAGCAGATTCGTGCCAGATCCAAGGCAGAAGCAGTCAACATCGCTGCGCTTGGCCGCGCTAACCGCCTCGGCAAGCTCGGTCTCATCTTCCACGATGAGGAAGAGATCCGCCGGGCCGCCGATACGAAACGAAGTCAGTTCGGCCAGCGGATAGTTACTCCGCAGCCGCGCTCCGAAGCGCGCACGCAGTTCGTGTTCAAGCGCGCTCATCGAGTTTCTCCCTAGCATCGAGCAGCGCGAGCACGCGCTCGCCAAGTTTGTAAACGTCACCCGCGCCCAGCGAGATAATCAAGTCGCTCGGCGCTGATTCGCCTGCAACTTTAACTGCGGCATCGGCTTCGTCGCCCAGATACCGCACATCCAGATGGCCGCGGGCGCGCAACGCCTCGTACAGGCGACGTGCGGTTGCCTCCGCAATCGGCTCTTCGCCTGCGCTGTAAACCTCTTCGAGATAGAGGATATCGGCGTCATCAAAAGCGGTTAGAAATTCATCAAATAGATCGCGCAGGCGCGTAAAGCGATGCGGCTGGAAAATTACCACGGTGCGACGCTTGAAGGCGGCACGGGCCGCAGCCAGCGTCGCGCGCACCTCCGCCGGATGATGTGCGTAGTCGTCGAGCACGATCCGGCCGGCACCTTCGCCCTTGATTTCGAAACGTCGCGAGATGCCGCCGAACTTGGCCAGCGCACGCGTCGCCGTTGTAAAATCGATTCCGAGTTCCAGCGCGACGGTGATCGCCGCCAGGGCGTTGAGCGCCACATGATGACCCGGTGTGGGCACCACGATGACTCCGAGTCTCTCGCCTTTTCTGACGACTTCGAAACGCGTGGTCAGGCCATCGATAAAAATATTCTCGGCGCGCATATCCGCGTCGGCAGCAACGCCATAAGTGATAACCGGTTTGCGAATCTGCGGAAGCAGTCCGCGCACGTTGATACTGTCGAGACCAACAACCGCTGCACCGTAAAACGGAACCCGGTTGATGAAATTGAGAAACGCCTCGCGCACCCGCTGCATCGAGCCATAGTGATCGAGATGCTCGGGATCGATATTCGTTACGATCGCGACGGCAGGCGTCAGCAGCAGAAACGATGCGTCACTCTCGTCGGCCTCGGCGATCATGAACTCACCGCTGCCGAGACGAACGTTTGCGCCTTGAACACGCAGGTTCCCACCGATCGCAACTGTGGGATCGAGCCCCGCTTCTTCGAAGATCAGCCCAATAAAAGAGGTGGTGGTGGTTTTGCCGTGCGTACCGGCGACTGCGATTCCGACGCGCGCCATCCGCAGCAATTCGCCGAGCATCTCAGCGCGCGGAATTACCGGGATTTTGCGTGCACGCGCTGCGCCAACTTCCGGATTCGAAAACTTAACTGCAGATGAGATGACGACCGCGTCGAGCCCCTCCGCAAGATGGCTCGGATGGTGGCCGTAATCGATAGTGATACCGAGGTTGGCAAGACGCGCAGTTACCGGCGTTTCCTTCAGATCGCATCCGCTGACGACAAAGCCGAGGCGCTGGCAGAGTTCGGCGATACCGCTCATTCCGGCGCCGCCGATTCCGATAAAATGTATACATCGCTCGCGTTCGAGCAGTGAAGTGCGCGCCCGGTCGTTCATGGCCGCGCCTCCGTAAAGCAGATTGCCGCTACTTTGGCGGCAGCATCGGGCATCGCCGCTGACGCGGCAGCATGGCCCATCTGCACCAGACGATCACGGTCCTGGGTGAGCTCTTGTAACTTGACGGCGAGATTTTCGCCGAGATGTTCATCGTCGAGGACGATTACGGCCCCACCCTTGCGCTCCACGACACGGGCGTTTAGTTCCTGCTGGCGGTCGCGATGAAAAGGATACGGAACGAAGATAGCCGGACGTCCAGCCAAGGCAATCTCGGTGACGGCCATCGCCCCCGATCGGGCGATGATGAGGTCCGCCGCTTCGAGCTCCGAAGCAACGTCGTCGATAAAAGGCACGACTTTTGTCTTTAATCCGAGCTGTTTGTAGCCCTCCGCCACGATCCCTGCGTCCGCCTCGCCCGTCTGATGCGTGATGCTCAAATTTATAACACTTTTTGCGGAAATTTTAAAAGCGTTCAGGACCCCAATATTCAACCGATGTGCACCGGTCGAACCTCCTAAAACAAGGATTTGAATTGGCCCAGTACTCTCCCGGTCGGAAGGCTTGATAGTAAAACGTACCGGATTCCCGGTTATCGCGGCTTTGGAGGGGGAGAAAGCTGCTGCGGATTCCGGAAAACCGACGCAGATTTTGCGTGCTAAACGCCACAAAACCCGATTAGAAAGTCCCGGACGCACATTTTGCTCCAGAAGGACCAGCGGAACTCGCTTTAGTATAGCTGCGACAGCCACCGGAGCCGAAGCATAGCCGCCCGCCCCAACAACCAGATTCGCTCCGAAGCTGGCGATCAGTCGACGCGCTCGCCCGACCGCTTGGGCGAATTCGGTCAGGGCCCGAAGACGGGTCAGCGGATCTTTGCCGGTCCATCCACGGACCTGAAGCAGTTCGTGCGGCAGCCCCTGCCGAGGCATCCAGCGCGCCTCGAGTCCGTTGGTCGCCCCGACGTACAGAACCTGGGAATCGGGGCGCTGACGGCGAATCTCTCCTCCCACCGCAACGGCAGGAAAGAGATGACCTCCAGTGCCTCCGCCTGCAATTATCACTTTCATTGCACCGCCGGGCGCCGCGATAGCGCGAATAAAACCCCGAGCGCCGCGAGCATCATCACCATCGAGGTGCCACCGTAGCTGAGAAACGGCAACGGCAGCCCCTTCGTCGGCACCATCCCGGTCACCACCGCCATGTTGATCAGCGCCTGGAGCGACAGCAGCAGCGTCAGCCCCACGGCGAGCAGGCTCGCGAACGCATCAGGTTCTTCACGTGCGATCCGCATCCCGCGAATCAGAATCACGATGAAGAGTGCGAAAACGCCCACCGCGCCCGCGATCCCAAGATCTTCGCCCAGCGCGGCAAAGACGAAATCCGTATGTGCCTGCGGCAGAAAGAACATCTTCTGACGGCCGATTCCGAGTCCCTGGCCCCATCCACCGCCGGTGCCGAGCGCGATAAACGACTGGATTAGCTGAAAGCCCGCGCCGCTCGCTGTCCGCCACGGATTCGTGAAGCCGACCAAACGACGCATCCTGTAGGGTGCGGCTACTGCGAGTAGAGCGAACATCACGACCGCAATGCCGCCAGGGAGCGCGAGATGCTTCGGGCGAGCACCCGCCGCAAACAGCATCGCGAAGAGCAGCAGCACGAGCATCACGGTCGCGCCGTAATCGGGCTGCGCCAGCGTCAGTATCGCAAGCATTCCGACGAGTACGAAGATTGGCCCGGGACCCTGCTTGAAGTCGCCGATCAGCTCCTGCTTCTTCGAAAGATAGGCGGCCAGAAAGAAGACCCACGTCACCTTCATCAATTCGGACGGTTCGGCAAGAATCGGCCCGATCCGCAACCAGCGTCGCGCGCCGCCACGACTCACACCGAGCCCCGGAATCCAGATCAGAAGAAGCATCACCACTGAGGCGATCGCGAGCGGCACCGCAATTCGACGCAGGCCGGTCAACGAGAATTGCGAGAGCATCGCGCAGATGACGAGCCCGACCGCGATATGCGCGAGCTGCATCTTGAAGTAATGGAAGCCGTCGCCACCTTTTTCCTCGCCAAGGAAATAGGTGGTGTTCAGAACCATCATCAGGCCGAGCACGATCAGCACGAGCGCCGGCCCCGCAAGCCACGGGTCCGGATGCCGCACCGTCAGCCGCTCAAAGCGCCCGAACCAGCTCCTGAAATATGCGCCCGCGTTCTGCATAGTTCTTAAATTGATCGAAACTCGAACAGGCCGGCGAAAGCAGTACCGTGTCGCCCGCGCGCGCTTCGCGGGCTGCAATTGATACGGCTTCCGCCAGCGTCTCAACCGACTCAACTCTGGTCGCGCCCTGCAGCGCTTCTCTCATTTTTTCGCGCGCCGCACCGATTACGATCGCGAGCTTCACTTTTTCACTCAGCGGTTCGCAGAGCGGCTCGTAACTGCCGCCCTTATCGACGCCCCCTGCGATCAGCACCACCGGCGGATCCATCGCCGCGATCGCCTCGACCACCGCACCGACGTTGGTTCCCTTGGAATCATCGACGTAGCGCACGCCGTCTTTCTCACGCACCAACTCGATTCGATGAGGCAAGCCCGCAAAACGGTGCAGTGCCTTGGTGATCACATCGGGCACCACTTTCATCGCTAGCGCTGCTGCAACAGCGGCAGCTGCATTCATGCTATTGTGTGCGCCCGGCAGGCGAAAACCGGTCAGATCAATCGCGCCCTGACACCCTCCATCGTCGTAGGCCAGCTGGTCGCCATCGAGCCATACAGCCGGCGTATTGGCGGTCTTTTTCAAGCCGAAGCTGAAGAGCCGCGAACGAACCGACGACGCGAGCTTCCAGACATGCGGATCGTCGCGATTCATCACTGCCCAGTCGCCGGAATCCTGATTCATGAAGATGCGCGCCTTGGCGGCACCGTACTCTTCCAGATTGCGATAACGATCGAGATGGTCGGCGGCGAGATTCAGATGAAGCGCGACGTGGGGTTTGAACTGCTTGATCGTTTCGAGCTGATAGCTCGAAACTTCCACCACCATGACTTCGAAGTCGCCGTTGGCCGCTTCTATCAACGGAATACCGAGATTACCGCCGACAAAAGTTTTCCATCGCGCGGTCTTGAAGATCTCACCAAGCAGGGTCGTAACCGTGCTTTTACCATTGGTGCCGGTCACCGCGACGATCGGGGCTTTGACCATCCGCCCGGCCAATTCGAGTTCCCCAAAGATCGGGATACGCGCCTCGACCGCGCCGCGTATCAAGGCGGACGTAGGTGGAACCCCGGGACTGGGTACAACCAAATCGACGCCACGTAGTGCCGCAGTATCTTCCTCGCCCAGGAAAAGATCACCGGTGGGCAATTTCTCGCGCACAATATCGACCCGCTGATCGGCCATCACGAGCGCCGCGCCGCGCGAGGCGAGTGCGTGCGCAGCAGCTGCGCCGCTCACGCCAAGTCCGACAATCAGCACGCGTTTATGTGCGAATTCCACGCCTGCCTCTCGGGTCCGCGACTATCGAAGTTTCAGGGTACTAAGGGCAACCAGTCCGCAGACAATCGAAATTATCCAGAAACGCACGACCACCACGGTCTCCGGCCATCCCCCGAGTTCAAAGTGATGATGAATCGGGGCCATCCGGAAAATCCGCTGATGGGTGAGCTTGTAGTAATAACGCTGCATTATAACCGACACAGCTTCGAGCACGAAAATCCCGCCCGCAATCGGCAAGACCATCTCCTGCTTGGCGAGCAAGGCAACGACACCCAGTGCACCGCCGAGCGAGAGCGCGCCGACATCGCCCATCATCATCGAGGCGGGATAGGCGTTGTACCAGAGGAAGCCCATCGATGCCGCGATCAAGGCTGCGCAAAAAATCGCAACCTCACCGACCCCATCGACGTGCGGAACGTCGAGATAGGTCGAGAATTTGAGATTGCCGGCAACGTAGGTGAAAACCCAGTAGCAGAAGCTCGTCGTCATCACCGGCCCGATAGCAAGGCCATCGAGTCCGTCGGTCAGATTCACCGCATTCGACGAACCCACCATCACAACCATCGCCAGCGGCACATAGATCCAGATCGGTAGCGTGGGATGGAGCCTTTTCAGAAAAGGAAAATTGAGAGTTCGATTAAACCCAAACGCAACGTACAGGATCATCGCTGCGGCAAAAGCGCAGGCGAACTGCCACAGTAATTTTTGCTCGCCGCTCAGGCCTTTGCCGCGACCGCGTTTGAGTTTGAGGTAATCATCGGTGAAGCCAATCGCGCCGTATGAAAGCGTGACGAAGATCGCGATCCACACGAACGGATCACGTGGGTCGGCCAGCAACAACGTGGCGGCGAGACACGATGCGACGATAAGCAGCCCACCCATCGTGGGCGTACCAGCTTTCTTCTGATGGCTTTGCGGCACCTCGTCGCGA
Source organism: Binataceae bacterium (SeqCode) (assembly GCA_035541875.1). Classification (GTDB taxonomy): domain Bacteria; phylum Desulfobacterota; class Binatia; order Binatales; family Binataceae; genus JAJPHI01. The sequence continues at coordinate 170,268 of DATKML010000041.1, read as the reverse complement.
ATTGTCTGGCCGATATGGGCCAAACGGAAACGCCGGATCAGGATCGGCCCCAGTGCAAGCGACAGTGCGAATGCCGCGAGCCCCGCCAACACCGATCGGAAAGTCTCGTAACGGAGAACATTGAGAACCGGAAATCGATTGTGAAGCGGGTAGAGAAATAAATAGAGCACTTTATTACTACCCTTGCATCGATGCCGTTAGTTCGCGAACGACAACACGATCGTCAAAGTCCAGCTTACGATTGCCGATCAGCTGATAATCTTCATGACCCTTGCCCGCGATCACCACGACGTCGTCGGACGCGGCGAGCCGCAACGCGAGCGCGATCGCCTGACGGCGATCCGGCTCAACGAGGTAGCCTTCGGTCGTGCGCGCCGCCGACTCGTTTATCGGCTTGAGATGCGTACGACGGATGCCGGCTTCGATCTCCCCAATAATCGCATTGGGTTGTTCGCTGCGCGGATTATCGGAGGTGATAACCACCAGATCAGCGAGGCGTCCAGCGATCTCACCCATGATCGGACGCTTGCCGCGATCGCGATCGCCCCCGCATCCAAAGACGCAGATCAATCGATGCGGAGTGATAGCGCGCAGCGTCTCGAGGATCGCCTGCAAGGCGTCCGGCTTGTGCGCATAATCAACCAGCACCTTCGCGCGCCTGGGCCCCGTTACCGCCTCCAATCTGCCGGGGGCCCCTGGGCATCGCCGCACCCCCTCAACCACCGCGTCCGTGTCGATGCCCAGGGCCACCGACACAGCGGAGGCCCCTAGAATATTGCGCAGATTGATTTCACCAAGCAGCGGTGACGTAAGCTCGAAATGCCGTCCGCGCGCCACGACACGCGCACTGATTCCATCCGTGCTGAAGTCCGCTTCCGACGGATGTACGTCGAGCGCCGTACCCATCCCGAAACTGATCTTGTCGCCACGCACCTGCTCGAGTACTCGCGCCCCATAGGGATCGTCGCCGTTGACTACGGCAACTGCCTCGCGATGACTGCTCTTCGGCAGCAACTCGCTGAAAAGTCGCAGCTTGGCAGCGAAGTAGTTTTCGGTCGTAGCGTGATAATCGAGATGATCGCGGCCCAGATTCGTAAAGACCGCAGCGCGAAAGGACAATTGATCGCTGCGCCCCTCTTCGAGTCCGATAGAGGAGATTTCAGCCGCAATGGCCTTCACTCCTTCGCGTTCCATGTCGGCCAGCGCCGCTTCGAAATCGATCGACTCCGGCGTCGTCAGGCCACCGTGAACTTGATGGCCCTGCGTCAGGATTCCGATCGTCCCGATGATACCCGTCTTCAGTCCCGCTGCCTCAAAGATTGATCGCAGCAGGTAAGTGGTCGTCGTTTTGCCGCTGGTACCGGTAACTCCAATCAGATCGAGCCGTCGACTCGGAGCATTGAAGAAGCGCGAGGCGGCCGCGCCCATCACCAGGCGCGGCCGTTCGCACTCTACGAGGGTCCCCGCGGAGCGCAGCGGTTCATCCACCGCACCTCTCATCACCACCGCCCGCGCTCCGCGGCTGAATGCTTGTCCGCTGTTCGCCTGCGCCGCAGCCGGATCGCGCGCGGTCGAAAAAAAAAGATCGCCCGGATTCGTCCGGCGCGAGTCGTAGCTCAGACCGGTAATTTCCATATCGCTGGGACCAGCGACCTTCACCGACTCTATCCCTGCGATTAGATCGGCGAGCTTCAATCGATTCTCCGGTTGCTGCTGTCACTTTTGGCTATCGCACGGGCGGCCGAGCGTCGTGTCGGTTTTTGCTCCGGCAGACGTTTCGACTGATCCGCGATTATCGGGTCCTGCGACAATTTTAAGATGATATTGCTTTTTCGAGACGCTCCGGGCGCAGGCTTCTGCGCAACCACGTAACCCGTGCCTTGAACCTCAGCATTCAGATGTTCGGCACGTGCCAGCGCGAGTGAGCCGCGCAGACTCATTCCCAAAAAATTGGGCGTAAAGGCACGCCCGCTGATCGGCGTCGAAGGTGCGTCCACGGGCATCGATTGAGACGATGCTTCATACGTATCGATAGCCGGAGCACTGGAGCCTCCCCCAAAGGGCAGGATACTCGCGGTTTCAACCGCGGGCCGCTCCGGCTGAACTTCGAGATGTTGTAATGCGCTCGACGCGATCGCGCTAAAGACCGGGGCCGCAAAGAGTCCGCCGAAATGGCCGTGCGAAACATCGTACAGGACCACCAGAATCACGAGACGCGGATCACCGGCCGGCACGAACCCGACGAACGAAGAAACCAGGCGGCTCTGGTAATAGCGGCCGTTCGCCGGATTCACCATCTGCGCCGTACCGGTTTTGCCGGCCACCGTGAAATCTGCCACCTGCGCTAAACGCCCCGTTCCTTCATGTCCATTAACGACGCCGCGCAGCAAAACATTCATCGTATGAGCCGTCTCGGGCGTGATTGCGCGCCGCAGCACCTGCGGCGTATGGCGCAAGATCTCGCGACCGTCGGCATCGTAAGCCGCCTGCAGGACATAGGGGCGCATCACGACACCGCCATTCGCGATCGCCGCATAGGCAGTCGCGAGCTGAATCGGTGTGACCGCTAGTCCCTGACCGAAGCCATGATCAGCCAGTTCGATCGGCAGCCACGACGATGCCGGACGCAGCAGGCCATTGCCCTCGCCGGGGAGATCGATACCCGTCTTATGGCCGATCCCGAAAGCTTCGAGCCCGGCATCCAAGCGCTTAGCGCCCAGCGATAGTGCGATTTTGCCTGCGCCGATATTGGACGAAATTTCGATGATCGATCCGAGATTCAGCCATGCGCGCGGCGTGTCGTCGTGAATAACTTTTCCCGCAAAGTGCCACTGACCGTTCTCGACGTAGACCTGTTTCTGGGTGTCGATAACGTGATTATCCAGCGCAATCGCACCGACCAGGCCTTTCAGCGTCGAACCAGGCTCGAAGGCGTCCTGTACCCCGGAGTTGTGCAGCCGCGCCGCATCGGCGGCTGCGGTCGCAGCATTGGTCGCGTTGGCCATCGCCAACACTTCGCCAGTGAAGGGATCAAGCACGATCGCGGTTCCCGCGTGGGCGCCACTGGTCTTCACCTGATCGGCTAGATAGTTCTCGGCTTGTGTCTGAATCGCGGCGTCGATCGTCACCTGAAGTCGATCGCCCGGCCGTGGGTCCTGCAACTCCACCGGCCGGTCGAGAATCGGATGGCCTAGCGCGTCGTGCTCGAAATGCACCTCCGCCGCTTCGCCCCGCACCAACTGATCGTATTCAAGCTCTACCCCGGAGAGGCCCTGGCCGTCCGCACCAGCCTTCCCCACAACCGCCGCGGCCAGGCCGCTCCCCGGATAGAACCTGTAATACTCGGGCACATGGCTGAGCCCGGTAAGACCAAGTGTGTCGACCGCGCGCGCAGCCTGATCAGACTGATTCCGCTGCAGCCGAACGAAAGAGCTTTTGGTTTGGAGCCGATGCTCCAGGCTATCGGCATCGAGCCCGATCATCGCCGCGAGCCGCGCCCGCTGCGCTGCCGTGCTATGCTCGATCAGCGGTGCCGGCTGCGCATACAGCGATTGCGTCTTGGCCGAAAGCGCCAGTTCCTTGCCATTACGATCGACAATCGAGCCCCGCACCGCCGCGAGGGTGATCTCCCCCTGATGCTCTTTGCGGGCCTTCGCGACCAGCCAAGGCCCATCGATTAGGACCAGGAATCCCAAGCGGATAGCCACTAAGCCAAACAGCACACCCATCGTAATGGTGAGCGCGCCGATTCGACCGCGACGCATCTTGAGCCCGCCGTTCATGGCAGTACCACCACATGACCCGCAGGCGGCGGTCCAAGTCCGTCTTTAGTCGCTATACCGCGGAGCCGTTCATGCGATGTCAGCTCGGCGACTTCTAGCTTCAGCTTTCGATTCCGCTCTTCGAGATCGCGATTTTCAACACGGAGCTCCGACAGGCGATAGCCTTCCTGCGTCACCTCGAGACGGATCATCAAGGTCGCAAAGCCAACGATCGCCAACCCAACGACGAGCAACGCCGGCAGGAGCTTCGAAGGCTTTGCCGCAGGCTGCGGCCGCCGTTTCAGCTTGCTTTTCTCTCGAGGCATCGGAGCCGTGCACTGCGCGCCCGTCGATTACGCGCAACCTCTTCCGCCGCAGGCCGAAGCGCACGGCGCGTTACCAGGTTGAAATCACCTGAGCTGGCCAACTCCCGAAACCGTTGCTTTACCGGCCGATCTTCCAGGGAATGGTACGCAATGGTCACCATCCGCCCGCCAGCAGTCAGCCGGGCCGGCCCATCATTCAGCAGCGTCGCAAGACTCGACATCTCGCGATTCACCGCGATTCGTAACGCTTGAAAGGTCCGCGTCGCCGGATTGATACCGCGCTGCCTGCGACTGCCGACCGCACCCTCGATCGCCGCACGCAGGTCACCCGTCGTTTCCAGCGGCCGACGCCGACGCGCATCGACCACCGCCCGTGCGATTCGGCGCGCAGCGTGCTCCTCGCCGTAATCCCGGATGATGCGCGTAAGTTCCTCTTCGGTCTCTTCATTAACGAGATCGTAGGCGCGCAAGGACTGCCGCTCGTCCATCCGCATGTCGAGCGGCCCCTCAGCCATAAAGCTGAAACCGCGTTGCGGATCATTGAGCGCGAAACTGCTCATCCCAAGATCCGCGATAATTGCGTTCGCACAGGGCGTCCCCGATTCATCAAGGACCTGAGCCAGCTCGGCAAAATCAGCCTGGCGCAGACTTACCCGTCCGCCGAAGCGTGCTAGACGCTCCGCCGCGAGGCGCAGCACAGCACCGTCGCGGTCGAGGCCGATCAGATGCGCCGTGGTCGCGTCGAGCATTGCCTCAGCGTGCCCGCCGGTTCCCACAGTCGCATCTACGATAACAATCGGGTTGGATGCGCGGACGAGCCCCACCACCTCATCCACCATCACCGCCACATGTTGGCGGCTCGCCGCGCCCAAGCCCGATTCCATCCCCTTTTCCATCAAACTAGAGGTTCAGCTTGTTCAAAAATTCCGGATCGTTAGCGAACCTGTCTTCGGCTTTCAGTAACACCCGCTCCAGCGCTCCCCGATCCCACAGTTGCAACTGATCAATCTGTGCTGAGAAAGTCACTTCCCGATCGAGCTTCGCGAAGGCTCGCAGCTTGGGCGGAATCAGGATGCGCCCCTGCTTGTCGGTCTCCACCTCGTGCGATCCCCCTATATAGAAGGTCTCGAACAGCTGAACTTTCGGATCGAAGCGTGCCTTCTCTTTGATCTTCCCCGCGAGGGCTTCCCACTCGCGCGGCGGATAGAGCACCAAACATCGCTCGCCCTCGAGGACGTGATTCGTGATATATAAACGGTCATGACCTTCTGCTTGCAGCACCTCACGAAAGCGCGCCGGTATACTAACCCGACCCTTTTCGTCCAGCGCGTGGTCAAACCGCCCGCTTAATACCACTTGCATCCCTCTAGCCCCCACAACATCCCACCGTTCCCCACTCTAGTCAAGGGAAAGGTGGTTTTTGGATCATTATTCCTCCACAGCGACGGTATTGATGGCGAATTTATGGCGAAATCGCCAACTAGGCACTTGGCCATGAGCCCGGAGCTACTTGCGATGGTTGTCGGCAATCCGTAACTTCGAGGGTGCGATGTCAGACCAGGTACAAGAATTCGATACGCCCTTCGAAATTGAGCAATTAGGTTTTCGCCGCACCGCGAGCGAGGTTATCGTCGCAATCGCGATAACCTTGGGCTTGGCTGCCTTGTGGCTGCTGGAGAACGTACGGGACGGCTTCTTCAGCCTGCTCGATCGGATGGGCGTAAAGGGTGGTCCGCGCCATGCAAGCGCTTTCCCGCCGGGTCGTCCCCGCAAACTAAAGTAGATTTCGCTATCAGCGCCCCGACTACCCGGGTTTAACTGTCAGGTACGGGAGTTCAGCTGGGTCCGCCGCACTCGCGAGGGGGCGACACTCAGATTCGATATCTTTGCTCGCGCTGTTCCTTCCGGAACTTCCAGAATCGCTCGATTCTCCTCCAGCAGTTGCGCGAGATGCCTCGCTAATTGATCGTCGAAGACGCGGATAAGCGCATCCGTCTGCGCAGCCTGGACGATCTTCAGGAATCCTTCGAGCCGATTATCGCGATCGTTTTCCCGAATCAATCGTGCGATTGCGCTCTGCGACAGCGCGGTGAACTTGCTCGCAAGGGCCCGTCGAACCTTGGTTAGCAGATCGCTCAACGCCTCGCGTGGCGAAAGTGTGCCAAGCACATAGTTACAGCGCGAGCACACGGGGATAAGTTCCGGCGCAAGCTGTGTCTCCATCGTGCACGGGATGACTCTCGACTCGAGTACAGCGAAAGCGCCGGCGCAATCCGCCGCTTGCGGACCGTATGGCGAATTGCGTCGCGCGTCCTCGTCGAAGCGATCTAGTCCCGTCGCTTGCAGATACTCACGCATCGCACGGAACCGCGATCTCCAACGCCTCCAAAGTGTCGTACTCGCTCAGCTTACGGTCACGGGCGATTTGATTCTCGATGGTTGCGTCGGCATCGATCAGTGCGTCGGCACCGGCCTCCGCCAAGGCGATATAGTCGTCGAAAGAACGTAACTGCTCCGATCGAAGCGACGCGCCAAACTGCTGTCCGGCAAGGCTCAGCACTTCGCGATTGCGTATCGCGGCCTCCAACGCAGCAGCCATCGCCAGCCGCAACCCCTCGATCGAATTCTGCAAGCCGCGCGCGTCCTGTACTGGCATCAGGGTCGCGTCAAAACGGCGTAGCAACTGCAACGCTGTATTGAAAGAACTTATCCGCTGAGCGTTTGCCGCATCGGGATTGAAGCATAAGGTCCGATTTGCAGCATCGAAGAGGAGTGTCCCCTGACTCGACGCAGCTAGCTCTTTGATTACCCTAACGAGGGTCTCGCGCCCACCGCCATTTGCGTCCAACGGATAATCACGGACGGTCGCAATGAGGGCGTCGACTTCGGCGCCGGCAGTGCTCCCGCAGGCGCGTCGAAGAACGACGAACCCGACGATCCTGGCAGCCATCTCGCGACTGTTGGGATGGAGCCCTTGGGCGGCGCTCATCGCGATTCGCATCGCAGCGACCCCGCTCTCACTCAAGTTCCTTTCGATGGCGTCGCGAACCCCATCGAATCCAGGCAAATCAGTGGCGCGAATCAATGACGCGTTTGAACCCGCCTGCCATTCAAGCAAAACGGCACGGGCGAGCTGCGATGCGGCTGCCAGATGATAGCTACCACTGCGGGAAAGTTCGCTAATCAGCCCGAGCGCGTCTGCTTCGAACGGAAAGTATGCCCCGCTGTGGTCAGCTGCTGGCCCAACCCGCCCAAAGGAAGTCCCAGGCTCGGCCTCATCGAGGTAGCGTGCCCGTCCGACGACGACGCCTGGCGCTTCATCCGGCTCGCAGCCAACTGCATAGGCATGCGCTCCGTCGACATCGATCGGTTCGCGCGCCGCAGCCATGATCACAAGCCGTGGCAGTTTAGGCTTGTTAGCCAGTTCCGCGAGCGTATCGATTGCGTCTACGTGGTCCTTGGCCTCGCAGTCGCCAAAGTCGATTAGCATTGTGACCGCTCTCACGCCGGGCCGCTTCGCCTCATCGACAGCTATATGCAACGCATCGGAACCCGGCAGATCGCGCCAGATTTTCGCCGCCTTCTTCTCGTCGCCTAAGCACGAGCAACCTCGATCGCTATCGCGCGCTCGACATCGCTGATCTCGTCCGTAACGGAGAAGCCGATCGTTAAATCTCGGCCGGCGACGTGATCGAGTTGGCCAACATGCGTATTCAGCGCTGCAACGTAATTGAGCAAGTGTGTCTTTCCTGAACCCGCCGGACCCGCAATCCAAAAGAAGCCCCCCTTCAGCTCCACCATCTGACGGTTGATCGCGCTCCAGGCCTTTTCAGCCGCTCGTGTCAGAACGAAGTAACGCACCGCCGCCTTAGATCCAACATCGGCTAGATCCACGCGGTCGGGTATTTCCGGACCGATATGTGTCAGATAGCGAGCGGACGCTCGCTCCACGTGTTGTCGAGCTCGCACACTCTCAGTCATACATCGGTGCACCGAGGTACACCAGATCAGATCGTCGACGGGATGGTGATCGTTCGAGCTTTATCAACCAGCCGCACGGTCCCTCAGATCCGGACTTAAATCAACTGGCGGGGCGACGCAGTATAACCGGGTCGATCTTGCGCGAAACCAGTTGGCCGTCGTTAGTCGTTCCGATCAAGCGTCCGTCTTCAACGATCGTCTTGCCGCGCAAGACCGTCGTCACCGGCCATCCGCGCGCTTCCCATCCTTCCCAAGGGCTGTAATCACTTACGTGGAAATCTTCGCGCACCAACTTCCGATCAACCGAAGGATCGAGCAGGCATATATCAGCGTCGCTACCCGGAGCGATTACGCCCTTGCGCGGATACAAACCGAGAATCCGCGCGGCGTTGGTCGATGTAACATCCGCAAAGCGCTGCAGCGACATACCACGCTTCACCACGCCCTCGGTGTAAACGATTCCCATCCGGGCCTCCGCGCCCAGGTTGCCACCAGTAACATCGTCGATATTTTTGCCCTGCAACTTCACCTCGAGCGAAGTCGGATACTCGTCGGTTGCCGTGGTAGAGAGACCGTCGCGCACCAATCCCTCCCAGAGCGCCGACTGATCATCGGGGAATTTCAACGAGGGATAGGTGTGATGGCAGAAGCCGCGCGGCCGCTTGTAATCGTCGGCGCAGAAGCATGCATAGTGATGGAGCGTTTCGGCATAGATCGGCAAATTGTGGCCTCGCGCCTCGACAACGGACTCAACCCCTTCGCGCGCCGAGGTATGCACGAAATAGACGGCCGCGCCGGTCGCCTGGGCCAGCTGAATCGTGCGGCTGAAGGCCAGCTTTTCGGAGAGCTTGCTATGCACCAGATGGAGATTCGTGCCATCCATCCGCCCCTCCTCGCGAAACTTCTCGTAATTGAACTGCACGATATCGTCGTCTTCCGCATGCACGACCATAATTCCGCCATGGCGCGCCGCACGTTCCATCGCGTAACCGATACGACCGAAATCGAGCTTGAAGGGGAGACGCTTCGGATGAGGCGGCAGAACCTCATTGGTGAAAACCTTGAAACTGGGAAAGCCCTCGGCGATCGCGTCACTCATCTGATCGAGGGTGCGCATCGGCAACTCGCCCCCCAGCGCAATATGAAAGCTGTAATCGATGTGCGACTGGCCCTTCCAACGATCGCGGCGACGTTGCAAGGCGGTGGCGATATCGGTCGCGGGATGTACGAACACAAAATCGATATGCGTCGTCACACCCCCGAAGGCCATTCCTACCGTGTCCTCTTCGGGACCAAGGGTGAAGATTCTGCCCTCCGGATGCATCCCGATGAGGCTCGCGAGATGGGCATGCGGCTCGATTCCGCCGGGAATCGCGATCTTGCCGGTCGCATCGATTTCGCGACCCGCCTTCAGGCTGGGATCATCCATCCCGACCAGCGCGATCTTCTCGCCACTAATTCCGATTGTCCACGGACCAACCCCTTGCGGAGTCACGACTTGCGCGCCACGAATCAGCAGATCGAGCATCAGCCCATCCTCCTCGCGCAAGGATGCTGCAATGCCGCTAATTTGTCGAATGAACCGGAGAGGAGAAGATTAGGCTAGGCGTTCCCCGATGAGGGCGGCTCAGCGGATTTGCGGCCATTGATCGCGTGGAGTTGCGCACGTCGGGGTGCCAGCTTGTTGCCGCCCCGCGAGCGCTGAGCTTGAGCAACCGGACGCCGGCGCACCTCACGCCATTGCTTCGGGCGGCCGGTCTTGGAACTATCGGCCGTCCATTCGAGTATCCCAAGGACGACAAGGATTGGAACACCGACGCCGACGATCGCCCATATAGTGCTGGGCAAGCCTTGGGTAGTAGCTGCCGTCGCGCCTATGCCGGCGCCAATCATCGCAGCCAGCACCCACCAAAACTTATTCAGCCGCCGCGACCCTTTACTCCCAGACATCGTCCCGCCTCACTACCAATAAGCGAACCGTCCTTCTTTGATTTTTACACCAATCGCACCAAACGAGGAAACGGACGCGAGGCGTTGTTCACAGCAATTGGCCACCTGAGTGACGCTTTGAGCGTGAAGGGCATTCGATCTATACCTGCGACAGGTTTGAGTTGCTCAGCTTTAACGGGCCTCTTGTAACCGAAGGAGAAGACGATGCCTAAATTCGGAATCGCCGCGGTGCCAACCCATGAATCGATTCAGCCGGCGGAACTCGCGCGATGGACCGAGAGTAATGGCTTCGAGTCTCTGTGGTTTGGCGAGCACTCTCATATCCCGACCAGCCGTCTCAGCCCGTCTCCGCTCGGTGGCGAGCTGCCGGATTTCTTTAAACAATTTTACGACCAGTTCATCGCTTTAACCGTTGCCGCCAGCGTCACAACTAAGCTCAAGGTCGGCACCGGCGTCTGCCTCGTTCCGGAGCATCACACGATCAATCTGGCGAAGGCGGTTGCTTGTCTCGATCGCGTCTCGAACGGCCGGATGCTCTTCGGTATCGGGGCGGGATGGAACGCCGAGGAGATGGCCGACCACGGCGTGTCGTTCAAGGACCGATGGAAAGTTACGCGCGAGAAGGTCCTTGCGATGCGCGCCATCTGGACCAAAGACGTGGCGGAGTATCGCGGCCAGTTCGTTAATTTCGACCCGCTGTGGTGCTGGCCCAAGCCCATTCAAGCGGGCGGACCACCGGTTTTGCTTGGCGCCTATTCGAAGTGGGTGCCAAAACGCGTCGCGGAGTATTGCGACGGATGGTTTCCGATCGATTTTCCCGGTATCGACCTGGCCGGACAGTTGGAGGGTATCAAGGTCGAGATGGAACGGGTCGGCCGACCCTTCAGCAAGCTCGACCTCAGTATTCAGGTGATAGCTGGGGCTCCGGTCGAAAAGGCGATACCGCGCCTCTCCAAGCTGGTTAAACTCGGCTTCGAGCGAATCGTTTTTCTCGTCCCACAGACTCAGCCGTCTGTGCAGCGGCCTGCGCTGGAAGGTGTCGCGCGCCTGATTCGCGAATTCAGCTGAGCACGCCGGGGTGCTCCAGCTGATCGCTTCGTCGGTATCTTAGCCCTCTTCCTCTTCGACCGCCTGTCGGATCGCGTTGAGGATAAAGAGGAAATGTCGCGGCGCCGAGACCCGGCCCAGCAGATTAACCTGTGACAACACCTTGAGTTCGCGCGGCTTCACCTGATGACGCGCCAACAAGGCCTTGTCGCGCACGAAATCGCGCCACACCTGATCGCGATCCGGCGTCGCCGTCTCAGCCTCTTCGCGACGGCTCTTGATCAGCGATCGCGCTTCCGGATGAGCCAGGAGGAAGAGTTCCTCTTTCTCCAACCCGAGCACATCCGCGATGCGGCTGAGGAGCATCAGCGAGGGACGCCGACGGTCATTCTCGAGATAAGCCACATGACTGGGCTTAACCCCGAACTTGACTGCCAGTTCGCGCTGGGTGAGTCCCAACGCCTCGCGTTGACGCTTGATTACCTGGCCCAGAGTCTTCTTCTTCGTCATAAGTCATACTCCGCTAGCAGAGCCCACCGCAGTTTAGCGTAATGAACAATACCACTCAGATATTGAAGCCGCTGTTCAGCGGGCACCTGCTCGACATAAAGATCAAAACCATAGGCGCGCTTGAGATGATTCTGCACCGCTGAAAAAGCCGCTTCCGGCAGTTTAGCGGCCCTAGCCACCAGACCCCAATCCCAGCTATCCGAGAAAATCTTGCGCGCCACTTTCTCGGGGTAACCGGCGAAGCTTACCACAATATCGGCAGCCAGTTCGCTAGGTTCCATCAACTGGTCGACATACCCGCCGCCGAAGTAGAAGTGTTCTCGCGCGGGGCCCAAGTTGAGGATCTGATGACTCGCGTGATGGCCGAGCTCATGCAGAAAGCTTGTCGTTATTACGATTGGGTGATGAGCAGTGTTAACGAAAATTAGCGGATGCTTCAGCATCCCGCCACCGTGTGTTGCATAGAACCCACGCAGTGCCAAGCCCTCGCTACCGCCGAAGGGCTGCGCCATCACCTTGAAACCCAACCGCTCGGCGACGCCGTGAAAGGAGGCCGTCGACATAATTCTTACGGCCTTAGAGTTGTAGCGTGGAAGTATCCGCTGAAATGTTTCAACAATCTCTTTGACCTGGGGATAAGCGATACTGCGCCGCAAACAGCGAACGTAATCGCGTTTCAGCAGTCGCCCTAGATCGTTGGCGGGCTTACGTAAACGCGCAATTCTTCGCGCTTTTGCTAGCTGTGACAGGCGCGGCATCCCTCGCATCAACTGCTGGATCCACAGGTCATTGGTCCGTTCATCGACCCTCGCCAGAGCATTCATAACCAGTCTGCCGGATTGTAGTGACTTGCCGTCAATTTGCAACCACCTCTCGCTAGCGCTATGTAGAGGAGAGCGGTATCTAACCTACAGTTGTGGAGAAACTTCGCGAAGTGAACACCACGAGCAACCAAGTCCGAGAGGGAGAGGGCGAATCATGGAACTACGATTGCTGTCATCACCTGAAGAGCGGCGCGCCTTCGCACATAATCTGGTCGAGACGCGCCTGACCAAAGGCGCAGGCTTCGCTGAAACCGCAAGATCGTCGATCGGTGAGGCACATCTCGCTTTCGGGCGCTTATACGGATTATATGACGACGAGAGCGATAATCCGGAGGACATGCTATCCGGGTTCGTCCTGCATGACCTGGCCAGTTTCCCGCAGAGCTACCCGAAGCCCGACCTTACTTACCTTCCCCCCGAGTCCGTAATCGAATGCGGCGAGCTGTGGGCCAAAGCTCCCGGTAGCGCCCGGCTGATTCGTCAGGCCGCCTGGATTCTGGCCAGTCAGAAAGTTCAGGCGATTCTCCTCTACCCTTTGCTGAAGCCATGGAACCTCTCCACTTTCTATAACAATGGCTTCGAGCGTGTCGGCGAGCCTATCGAGTGGCCGTACATCAGGACGCTCGAAGGCCAAAAGATGTTCGTGCAGGCGATGGTCAGCGAAGGACAGAATCTTAATCAACTGGTTGCTGAAGCCTCTCAATGGGGTTTCGAGCCAGTGCCGACTTGAGCCGGATTCGCTTCCGCAGTCTTCACGCGATTTCGATGAAACGACTCGCTCGCATGTCGCGATCCGACAGAGTTAGCCAACTAAAACAAACCGTCGCTTAGTTGGGATATATCTAGGCTCGATACAGCAAGGGCTGGCCTAGTTATAAGGCTGTCTATAGCAAGCCTACTCACTTAGCAAAAAGCGACACCTAGATCATAAAGACCGTCAAAGGACATCAAATGCAAGTAATAGCGTTAGAAAAACATCAATAAACACTCGTTATCACTTGAATAAATGCTACATTAGGACTACGGTTCTCTTACGTTCCCACAAGATATAGAGAGAAAGTAGCTCTGATGAAGCTGAATAATGAATCGGCCACTTTTGTTGGGGACACGCCTGCAGTTGAGATTTGGCGCGAACTGGATGAGTTGAGCGCTGGATGTGAAGAGCGGAGTGGGATGGTGGTGCGGTCGGAGGAGATGCGGCGGGTCTGCAAGACGATCGAACGGCTGGGGCCGTACAAGGCAACGGTTCTCGTTCACGGTGAGTCGGGAACGGGCAAAGAGTTGGTAGCGCGAGCGCTGCATGCTCTCGGTCCGGTACCAAAAGGACCATTCGTTACTTTCAATTGTTCCAATCTGCTCGAGTCATTGGCTGAGTCGCAGCTCTTCGGCCACGTTAAAGGCGCCTTTACCGACGCTCGCGATGAAGCACTCGGCTATTTCCGTTCGGCTAACGGTGGCACTCTTTTCCTCGACGAGATCGGCGAACTGCCCCTGCGGCTTCAACCCAAGCTTTTGCGCGCTGTCGAGACCCATGAAGTACAACCAGTAGGTTCTGCGCAAAGCCATAAGGTCGATATCCGGCTAATCGCAGCAACCAATCGCGATCTGAAGGCGATGGTCAGAGCAGGGACCTTCCGCGACGATCTCTACTACCGGTTGAGCGCAACCACGATCACGATTCCGCCGCTTCGCGACCGCGGGGACGCACTCGACGCGTTAGCCGCACACTTCATCAAGCACTACGACGGCCTCTTTGGCAAAGACGTGCGATGGATTAGCCAGCAGGCTCTCGATGCCCTGCATCGTCACGATTGGCCCGGAAATGTGCGTGAGTTCTCACACGCGATTCAATCTGCCGTCATGCTCACGGACTCGGACCGTATCGGTTTGGCGGATCTGCCTGAGCATCTCGCCAAGGCCGAAGTACCGGAGGCGCCCGTCATTGCCGCGACACCCGCTCCAAGGGTGAAGTTCCATACGAGCAACTCCGCACGCCTATCGCTCGACGACGCCGTGAATCATGCGACCAAGAGTGCTCTTCTGCGCGCGCTGCACGAGACGGGAGGCAATTGTTTCCGCGCAGCTCAACTGTTGGGAATCTCGCGTTATACGGTCTATCGGATGATCACGCGGTACGGCCTGACCCGTGAGATCCGAACTAACGTGGCACCGCAGCCTTCGAGCAGTTCCTAGGTTCGAGCGGCAGAAGCGAACGCCGTCGTTGGCGCCCCCTCGAGAAGGGGTTCGGCTATCCTCCGATCGCTCCATTTCGGTACTTGGCCACGCGCGAGCGACTCGTTCTAGGTCGAGCAGTGTCGCCACGACTCGCTGATTATTCATCTATTGCGGCATCGTCCTTGCTCCAGCTTTGCCGATGGCGTAGTGAGACGCGCATACCCTTATGATCCTCGGAGCTAGCGGCATCGATACAGCGACGACCATTTCGAATCCTGCTGCAGACGAGGTGGCCACGCAGGCAACGCTGAGCGAAGCGGAATACGAAGCGGCCGAAGGACGCTGGTCGCAGAAGATGGTTGCGACCGGGCCACTAATCGTTCTGGCTTACCAATTCTTTTGGCTGCTCTTCTCTCTAATACTTCAGCCCAATCAAGGCTCCGCGATCTTCGATCTCCATCTTTTCAACGTCGCGCTGGCGCTCGTTATCACGGTGGCCTGCACACTCACGGTTCGTGGGTGCGGGATTGGTGGCCCAGGCTGGCCTTCATTCTGGCCGGAGGAGTTACTGCCGGCATGAGCGGTATCGCGCTTGTGTCGGGTCAGACGTTCGAATTCTACAGTGCCTTGTTGGTTTTTGCCGCGGGCACCGGAGCGCTTTTGCCGTGGAGTTGGCGCTGGCAGCTCCTTTTCAACTTTCTCGCGATCGCCGAACTGCTCGTCGTGTATGGTTTTCCGCGTGATTAGCTCGGGGTCATGGGGTTTCTGACCATGATGGCTGCCGTCGCTGTTGCCCAATGCGCGACCCTGATTGGAGGTCGCTTTCGGCGCACTCAGCGCGAACATATGATCATGCTGCGACGCAGCGAGAGCCGTCTCTCCGCCGAGATAGCGGAGCATCAGCGCACCGAGAAACAACTTGAAGCCGCTCGCGAACACGCGCTCGCAGCGTCGCGCGCCAAATCCGAATTCCTCTCAAGCATGTCACATGAGATTCGCACGCCGATGAACTCGATCCTCGGGATGGCCGAGTTGCTGGCGGAGGGCGATCTCGAACCGCAGCAGCGCAAATTCCTCGATGTGATGCGCAACAACGGTAACACCCTGCTGATGCTGATCAACGACATCCTCGACCTCGCCAAAATTGAAAGCGGTCGGCTAAGTCTCGAACAGCCGGAATTCAACCTCGAGCAGCTGATCGACAAAACAATCGAGACCTTTGCTTTTCGTGCACAGGCCAAGGGCCTCGATCTGAAGGTGCGAATCTCTTCGGGAGTTCCGCGCAATCTGATTGGCGACCCCTTACGCCTCCGGCAGGTGCTGGTGAACCTGATCGGCAATTCGATCAAATTCACGGAGACCGGATCTATTACCGTGACAGTTGATCGAGCCGACGCAACTGGCAGCGAAGATGAGCTTCACTTCACGGTTGCGGACACCGGGATAGGAATACCGGCAGACGTATTACCGCTGCTGTTCGCGAATTTCACGCAGGCGGATTCCTCTACAGCTCGCCGTTACGGCGGGAGCGGTCTCGGCCTCGCGATCGTGAGGCGGCTCACCGAGATGATGGGCGGGCGGGCGTGGGCGGAAACCGAACCGGGACGCGGCAGCGCCTTTCATTTCACGGCGCGCCTCGCGATCGATAAAGCGGCATCCGAGCCCTCCAACATGCCGGCGACAGGAGTAACAGTGTTAAACGGAATCGCTAAGGGCAAGGAAGCAAACGATCGTCATGGCCGATCGAAGGCACCTGCTCCGGCCGTAGTATCAACTCCGGCGGCTTCGGACGCACCCAATACCGACACCGCTCTGCGGATTCTGTTAGTCGATGACGCCCCCGACAACCGGCTCCTGATCAAAGCTTTTTTGAAGAAGAACCCTTACTCGATCGAAGAGGCCGAGAACGGTGCAGTTGCGGTAACCAAATTTGCCGCGTCCGACTACGACGTGGTCCTGATGGATCTGCAGATGCCGATCGTCGACGGCTTCGAGGCGACCCGACAGATTCGCGAACTCGAAGCGGAACCTGGTGCGACACCGAAGCCGATTATTGCGCTCACTGCCTCAGCGCTCGACACCGACGTTCGTCGATGCCTCGCATCCGGCTTCACCGCGCACGTCGCAAAACTGGTTAAAAAGGCGATTCTGCTCGACGCGATTCACTCCTCAACCCCCGGCAATCCAAGTGCCGAGCCCACGTCAGCCGTAGCGGCCGGCTAATCGTCTAGCTGCTTCGGGCGACGCTCGCAGAACCCACTAACGTCCGCCGATACCGTATGTCAGCGATGTGCCGCGGCGCTGGGGTCGTCTGCCGGGTTAACGTAGTTCGTGACCAACGGCCCTTCGCCCTGTACCTGGATTATCGTCGGTCCGACGGCCCAGACGTAGCGATGGACTTCCTTGGGCTCGATTACAAAGCCACCCTGATTCATCAACTTGCCCACACTTTTGTCGAACTTGTCCCCGAACCCGATACCGGCGCTACCACTAATCATGGTCACGGCAACGTCCGCAGGCTGCCAATGCGGAGCAACCTTATAGCCCGAGGGCATCTTGAAGCGCACCGTATAAATGCCCGGCTTACCGGGATCGCCCTGAAGCACTGCGACCTGAGCGCCTTCGGCGAAGTTCGGTGGAGCGGGTCCCCAAGTGAGTTGCTTCGACGACTGGATAACCTTCGTCCCACCATCCGCCCGAGCAGAGCCCACGAGGATGAGGGAAGAGCCCACGATTGCAATCAGCAGAGCCAAGATTTTTGAGGAAGCGGTGCTTTCCATATTCCGGGCCTTTTCTTTGGAGACGACGGCTATTTGTTCTCGCTCGACGCAGTTTGCTGCACCGGTAAATCGATCACCGGGCTGCGTGCGAAGAAGCCGGTCGGCTTGACCATAAACTCATGCCACAGCGTCGGCAGGATTGGCCAATCCTCCGCAACCGGCGAGTGATTAAAGCCGACCGTGTACCACAACACCACATCGGTATCCTCGATACTGCGATTGGCGCGCGTCCATGCGGGAAGGCCATCACCACCCGGGTTCTGATTCGGATAGAGTCCTGCGGCAGCTTGCGCCGGAGTATAGGGCGTAACCCAGAGCTGATAGTCGGCAAACCCGGCGCGCTTGCGCGGGTAGTCGTCCGGGTCGAGCAGATCTGCGGTCTGGGGTGCCGGGACCAATTCGTAGGCCACTGGATAGCCGGTAGAGTTCGTCACGTTTGGATTAACCACACGCCAGAGACTCGGGCTGTGCGGGTCCTCGTTGAGTCTCGCTTGCCCCTCGCGCTGAAGAATCTGCGGTTTGGTCACCCACATGCTCTTGCGCGCATGCTGCGCGTCGCGGACCTTCGCCAACTGGATCGTCTGGAAGCTGTTATCGACGCCGTCGATATCGAGATCAAGTTTGAAGCAGAAGAAGTGCGAGTGATTCACACCAACAAGGTTTTCCGCGACGAACGTTCCATAGCTGCCATCGGAGCCGTGCTTATCGGCGTTGCTTTTGCTCTCGACGCCCTTCGTCTCATCGATTCCAGTAGCACCGACGGCGACACGAATTGTCCCGTCCTGCTGGAAGGTCCAATCGAAGATGTAATCGTAGTTGCCCACGGTCGCGATTGATCGCAGCACCAGTTCGCGCCCCGCGCGGCTTTCGGTTTGGTTCGTGATGAAGTCCCAATGCCGCCACGCCACGACTCCCTCGGTTCGCTCGAACAAGCATGCGATGCGCTCGCGATGCTGCGGGGCGCCGCGCTCGTCCGCAATCCAGTCGTCGAAGTAGTAAGCGTTCGCCGGACAATCACTGCCGGGCACAAGACTGGAGGCGAGCTTCCCTACTCCGTACTCACCCTCATCCATGTACGACCTGAAATACCATCCGGGCGTCGGGTCCATATACGGCACGAAGATGTCCGAGAGATGGCCTTCGTACATCACCGATCGCGGCTTGCCGGCATCGTTGAAGCTTAGCGTTGAAACGACGATTCCCAGCCGCGGATCCATCCGGACGCGGAACTTCCAGTTGTCCCAGCTGACTTGGGAGCCGGCCACCGCGAAGTCAGGACCCTTCGGCTGTTCCGTTACTATCGGGTTAAGCGCCGCGCGCGTCGTAGCAATCGATTTCGCATCGTACTCGGCCGGTTCCTTCGGCACCGGCACGACGCCGGTATCGATGAGCTTCATCACCTTCTTCTGATTGAGATCGACGGTGGCTACGACTCCCTCGATAGGACGGCCCCAATAATTGATTGCCGACCCACCGTCGTAGCATTCCGCGCGCACCAAGCGATGGCCCTCCTCTTCGGGAACGCCAAAGTAACCTGCCGAAAAGGGCATACATTCGATCTTGTCGAATTTCTCGTAGCCGCGTTTGCGCATCGCAGCCTGCCATCCGGAATCGGCCCTTAGGATATCGTTCAGATTGTTGAGCTCGTCGAAGATGAGCAGTGCGGGCTGCACACCCTTGATCTCTTTCCACGACACCAGCTTCGCTTGTGTCAAATCGACGATCGCTTCAAAGGCCTGACTGCCCTGCTTGATCATCACGAAGGCTTCGCGTTTTGGAGTCTCCCCCGGCTGCCACTTCAGCACCGCAGCCTTGTCGGGCTCGCGCAGGCTCAAGAAGACGAAGCGCGTGTTGTCGTCGACGTGCCCCGCCCCTTTCAGCACTGAAACGACCGAAGTCAGCTCCGCCTGTGACATCGGGTCGAGCGGATGGGGAGCGGCCGTTGCAGCGGCAACATTGGAAGCGAGCAGCAAGAGAAATGCGACTATGGATGGGATCACGACAATCCTCCAGCGCACCTTACAAATTAAGATCGACGAAGAGTGCGCGGCTCGAAGATTAAAACAGGTGCGTGGGCTTTTTCCACGTCACCACCAAAGCAACGCATCGAATTGCGATTTAGATGATTTAATCACGAGGCAACCAATTCACCGTTGGCACCGGCTTTCGACTAAACCGCCAAAGCGATAAAATTGATGGGCATCGATGTTCGGAGGCGCGTAACGACGCGCGGAAGGGTTGGGCGGTTTGTCTCGCGAAGGCAGTCCCAAAAAAGGCTTGCTTCAGCCCCGTGTGGTAGTCGATTTCGATATCATACGGCGAATCGGCGGGCTTAATTTTCGTGATCTCGGCGGTCATCCAACTCAAGACGGTCGGCGTATCCGGCATGGGATGGTCTATCGTTCGGCCCATCTGGCGCACCTGAATACCGAAGGGGCCCATCCGCTCGAATCGATTCGCCTGCGCACCCTGATAACCCTGCAAAGTCGGCTGGAAGTCCGGCATCTCGGAAAACCGAAGCCCGAGTTCCTGGAGTCTGGCGTACGCTGGGAACATATCCCGATTGGCGATACCTGGTTCCGCGAAGAGGGCTTCTACAAAATCGAGACCAAGCCGGGCGACGAGCATCTTGTGATCCTGACTGAGTTCCTGAGCGACTGGCAGAACTTTTTCAGGATACTGGCTGATCGCAACGTCTATCCGCTGCTCTTCCACTGCTCGGCCGGACGTGATCGCACCGGCGTCGGCGCGGCACTGCTGCTCGAATTGCTCGGCGTCAGCCGCGATCGGATCGTGACCGATTTTCTTGTCAGTAACGAAACCTTCCCGAATATTCCGTTGGGTGAACGACAGCTCACACCGATCTTCGGCATGATCGACGAGAACGGCGGTATCGAGGGCTTCATGCACGAGGTGCTGGGACTCGACCCCTCTGATCTCGAAGCGATCAGAGCCGACCTGCTCGAACCGGCCGAATAGCTTCTATTCGCTCAAATGCGCCGTGAAATCGAGCAGTTCGATGGTCCAGCGGTTTGAGTGCGCCGTAAGAATCTGAATCGAGCCCAATTCGATTACGGGCTCGGCCCCCGCAAGGGTCTGCGTAATCGCTCGAATCACACCGCGATGGGCCACGAGCAGCGTCGACCCGTCGCGGCGCAGGGAGAGCATCCGATCGACGCCGCTCCTGACGCGGGCGAGAAAGGCTCCGCGGCTTTCACCGCCGGGATAGGTGTACTCAGTCGTCAGGCGATCGCGCATCCAGCGGGCGTATTCAGTCGGATAGCGCTCCTCGATTTCGTCCGCAGTCAGACCTTCGAAGGCGCCGAAATCAATCTCGCGGAACTCTTCGATTTCAATCAACCCAACGCTGTCGCCCGCGATAATTCGCGCGCCTTCCACCGCTCGACACAGCGGGCTCACGAAGACCTGCGTGAAGGACGAGAGCTTCATGTCGTTCGCGAGGATACTCCGGGTCGCCTGCATCTGAGCGCGACCCGAGTCGGACAACGCGATATCGGTGCGGCCGTAATATCGAATACTGGAATTGCCGACGGTCTCGCCGTGCCGCACGAGGATCAGGCGTGGCATCTCCGCCTTCATGCGGCAGCAGATTCTTCAGACAGGGGCATCATCGCGCGAAGAATTCCTTGATAGCTGCCAGCGCGACCGGCTCGCCCAGAGACGGTGCATGGCCAACGCCGGGAACTTCGACAATCGTCGTCTCCCGCTGCACCATCTTCATCTGATTCAACGTCGAGTTCGAGAGGATATCGCTCTCAGCGCCGCGGATCGCGAGGATCGGAGCGCTGATGCGCGTGAACGGCACCCACAGATCCAGCGGACGAGCTTCACTGCCGGTGCGCGGCACATTGCGCACCGCCGGATCGAGCTTCCATATCAGCTTTCCGTCGGGTCCGGGCTTTACCGACCATTGCGCAAAATCGCGCAATTCCTCGGCCGGCATCTGCCGCATAGGCGGATAATTCTCCCGATAGTAGGCCATCACCTCTTCGAGGTTCGCGAAACTCGAAGGATACGAAGTCATGTAGTTGGTTATTCGCGTTAGTCCCGCCGTTTCGATAGCGGGCCCAATATCGTTGAGCACGACACGATCGACGCGGTCCGGATAGCCCCCCGCAAACATCATCGAGATGATCCCGCCCATCGAGGTGCCGATAAGCGCAACCCGTTGGATCTTCAACGCATCGAGCATCGCCACCAAATCGTTCACGTAGACTGGAGCGTTGTATTCACCGGACGGGCCCCATTCGCTGTCACCCCGACCACGCACGTCGAGGGACATCACATGCAGGTTATCGCTCAGATGGGGCGCCAGATGATCAAAGTTATGGGCATTGCCACTCAGGCCATGAATACAGATAACCGGCGGCTTGGCGTGATTACCGAAGTCGAGGTAATGCAGCCGCAATCCGTTAGCACTGACAAACTCGTTCGAAGGCATCGCTACAGAATACGATGCGCGAACGCGGCGTTAAATGGTTTAGCGCTGGCTTCGAGGGATAGGCTTGGTCATCGCTTCGGTGTCCACCACGCCGTCGAGATTCCGCAAACGCTCAGGGACGATAATCAGCCGACGACCATCGCGGATGATCATCCCTTCGTTCTCGAACTCAATCAGATGCTCGGTGGTGCGCTGGCGCGACGCACCGACCAGTTCAGCGAGATCGGCGTGGGTCAATTTCAGCGTGAGGAAGATCCCGCGCGCATCTTCTGCGCCGAACTTCGCGCCAAGTTCGAGCAGAGCGCTTGCAAGGCGCTCGCGCACGGATAGCCCAACAAAGCTGGTGTAGCGCTGGAGCGTCGTCCACCATCGCCCGACTGTGACTTCGAGCGTGCGACTGAAGCGCTCGAGCGGCACACCCAGTGTAAGGCCGACGAAAGTGGCCGGTTTGGTGACTCCGACGATGCAATCGCTGAAGGCTTCGCAGCGAAAAGGGCGCGTACCCTCCCGCAATAGCGATGAAACGCCAAAGACCTCGCCGGGACCGACCAGCCCAATCAGGACCTTTTCGCCCCGATTCAGGAGCATCAGCTTGGCGACGCCCGAAAGGAGCACGTAAATGCGATCGGAAATCTCGCCTTCGTAGAAGACCGTCTCCCTGCGCTTTACTCTAATTGGCTCTAGACTAGCTGCAAGCCCCTCAAGCTGATCGCGGCTAAGCCACGAGAAAGCTTTCAGCCGGCCGAGAAGTTTCGGATCGGTGGGAGCCTGCTTAATCACCGTAATATTCGTAGCACAGACTACCGAAATGTCACCAACGCGACAATTTTGGGGCTTAAAACTGGTTTTTTGGCTGAATCGGCGCGGCTTCTTCGGGCGGCGTTTCGTCACCTGGGGGACCTTCTACTATTACCGCTCTCTTACACCCGTTCGGTTTGTCATGTGGGCGACAATACGATGCTCACATACCGTTGATGCATTCGTGACGCTCCTTAAACTCTAAGGGTGTACGAACACTGTGGATCGAATCGCAAACAGCGATTAACCCAAACGGAGTCCTTACGATGAGTGGCAAGCAGTCGCAGGTGATGGGAGAGTTGAGCAAGTTCATGCAGGCGTTCTGGGTGGAACTGCCGGCGGCGGCGGCCAACAAGATCCTTGGCAAGGGCGATGAGCATGCTCTCGACAAGGCTGGATGGAAGGCTTACGACGCGTTCGTGAGTCTGGCCAACGAGGCCACTAACCAGCTCTATCAGGACAAGACCGTCGGCTCGGTCACCGGTCAGGCGATGGAGACAGCGCTTCGCGTGCAGCATATCGGCAACGCTCTGACCTCTGCCTTCTTCGGCAATCTCTGGCCCTCGATTGGCCTTCCGACCGCCAGCGAGTTTGCCTCGCTGCGGACCGAGATTGCGGCGGTTCGCGCCGAGCTTGCAGACGCCCTTGCGCCGGTCGAGATCGAAGAAGAGCCGGTCGAGCGCGGCTATACACTCACCGATGACGGAGTCCGTATCTTCGCCGATGGTCGCGGCCTGAAGGAAGAAGATGACGACGATGCCGCTGCTTAATGATATCGCAGGATATTGGTTCGACGGCGCGATGCGCACGCTCGAAGCCTTCGGGCGCGGCTACGGCTCGCCCGAGACCGACCCTCCCGCGGTTACTCCTTACGAGATCATCTACAAGAGCGGGAAGGTTAGCCTCCGCCATTACACGCCGTCGGAACGGCTGCATAAAACCCCGATTCTGTTTGTCTATGCGCTGGTGAAGCGCCCGTACATCCTCGATCTGCAGGCCGACAAAAGCGTCGTGCGCAACCTGCTCCAACAGGGCTTCGAGGTCTATCTGATCGATTGGCTGCCGCCGACCTCGGACGATAAGAACCTGGGGTTCGACGGCTATGTAAACGAAGAACTCGCCAACGCGGTGCGCGCAGTTCAGATTCGTGAAGATGTCGAACAGGTCGATCTGATCGGCTACTGCTTCGGCGCGTTGCTTTCGCTGCTCTACACCGCGTCGCATCCCGAGAACGTAAAGAATCTCGTCACGCTGACGATTCCGTTTGATCTCGGCGTGCGCGAATTGCCGATCTCCAATCTCGTCGACGCAATGAGCGACGCGAGCGTCGATTTGATCACCAAGGTCTACGGCAACTGCCCGGCTTGGATGGTGAACGCGAACTTCCTCTCGATGGCTCCGGTCCATCACGCGTTCGACAAGTTCGTTGGGCTTTACCGTAACGCTGAACGCGACGGTTACGCCGAGATGTTTGATCTCTTTGAACGCTGGATGATGAGCGACGTAGCCCTTGCGGGAGAGACCTTCCGCGAACTGGTGCTCCAGCTCAGCAAGCGTAATGCCCTGGTAAAGGGCGAGTTCAAGCTGGGTGGGAAGAAAATTTATCTAAAGCGGATTACCTGTCCGTTGCTGAATGTCGTCGCCGAGAAGGACGATGTCGTCCATCCGCAATCGAGTATGCCTCTGCCGGATTACGTCGGCAGCTCGGACAAGCGCAATCTCACTTTCCCAGTTGGACATCTGGGCGCAGTGGTCAGCGCGGGTGCGATGACCAAACTGTGGCCGCAGATCGGCGCGTGGCTCGCGGCGCGAGATAACAACGACAATTAGGTTTTCATGCGTTCGCTTTGGTCGCCCCGGTGACAACCGCGAGCGGCAGCAGAACGAAGGGTGATTAGGTTGGGTTCCAACAAGAGGGGGAAAAAGCCGAGCAAACCGCTACAAGCGAAAGCGAGCGACGCGAACAAGGCCCAACTCGTGAGGGACGCTCCTCCGGTAACAGCGAAGGTTTCATCGCGCAAGGCGATAACCGGCGAACCCAGGACACAACCGTTGGATGAAGTGGGACTAAAACCGTCGGCGACCAAGGCTACCGAAGGAAAAGCGCCCGAGCACGTACAAGCGGCAGAAAATCCAATAACGGAGAAGGTCACAGCTGCGATTGCGGATCTGGCGGCTGCTGCAAAGGCAGAAATAAAGGTTCAACCCGCGCGTGGCGCGGAGCGTTTTCAACCAGTCAAACTAATTGCCCCAAAGGGGGTCGAAGGAGCCAAAGTGTCAGAAAAGTTTAATGGCGAGAAGGTGTTCGAGTCTTTCACCAAGTTGGGCGAGTCTTTCTTCAGCGTCGACGGCGTGAAAAAGGCCGCCGCGTGGTATATCGAGACCAGCGAGAAGCTGGCCCATCAGGCGATCGAGCTCGGCGAGAAGGGCACGAGCTGGGCAAAAGAGACCCCGCTCGCTCCGCTGTTCGAAGCGCAGACCTCGATGGCGAAGAAGTTTATCGAGCGTTCAGCCTCGGCTGCGCGCAACCTCTGGCAGATTTCTCATCACGCTGCGTAAATCCGCCGTATCAATTCCGTTTGAAACAAAGGGCAGAGCTTTCAGCGCTCTGCCCTTCTTCTTTATCGCCTCGAGAATCGAAGGTGCGACATTAATCAGTGAACGGGCGCGATTTGCCTGATGGGGCGGCCCAGCCGGATTCGTAGGGAGCGGCGAGGCGGCCGATCGCATTGAGATGCTGGAATTTCCAGACACCGCCGACCTTCACGTATTCCTCTTCATAACGCGCGGCGAGCCATAGCGCCTGATTATTCTCGCGGAACGTAAACGGCCCCATGAAGTACCAGGTACCGTGCGCCTTATCGCCGTTCACCTCGATCCGCGGATTGAAGACGTTGTGCTGCGAGAAGCTGATCCGCTCTTCGAAACTCTTGAAGAGCTCGCGGATCTTCTCGTGGCCTTGCGCGCGGCCGATACCGCGGCTTTCCCAGATACCGTCGGGCACGAAGATCTGAACGATACGATCCTGATCGTGGTTGGCGTCACAAATATCGCAGTATTCGGCCTTCAGCCGCTTGATCGCCTCAATATCTTCGAGGACGGTAAGACGTTTTTGGAGATCAGCGTTTTCCATCGATGATGCGCTCCTTAGTAGAGAGCAGAATTAAGGATCCCTCGCGCACCGCTGGACTCCTACGCACCTAGCAGTCTCGTTTGCTCACTACGCTAACGGTCCGTTAGTGCACACGCGGGAATGACAGAAATCGCTTCGCGTAGATCCCTCGACTCCGCTCGCGGACTCGCTGCGCTCAGGATGACAGGAACTGCAGGCAGTGACGAATGAGTAGAGTTAGCGATGCGAGTTCTCCTTGAATACCCCAAGGCCCCCTTTTGTCATCCTGAGCGGAGCGATCAAGGGCGCGGCTGAGTCTGCGAGGCGCGCCAAAAAAGCGATGCGGAGTCGAAGGATCTACGCGAAGCGGTTTCCTGAAGGACCCTCACCCTGGCCCACTCCCATCGGGGAGAGGGATCAGAGTTCAAGGATTTAAGTGCGGCCAGCCCTACTTCGCCTTCTTCTTTTCGTGGCGATCGACCAGCCCTTTAACCGCGCGCCAATCGAGGATACCCGAGTAACTGCCATCCTTACCGTGGAACGCGACCGGACCGTAAACATTCGCCAGGTATACCGTTTCGACCGGATGGGTCGTCGCTTCGTGCACTGCACCCGACGGTTCGTAGATATAGTCGCCGGCCTTGGCGCATCCGCCGCGATAATCGATCTGCCCCGACAGCACAAGAAAGTCGGCCGGTCCTAGATGGGTGTGCGACTGATTCACCTGACCCGCCGGCGCTTTGATAAGAGCGCTCCAGGCGCCGGTCTCCTTGCTGATGCGCAGGACCTTGAACGAATTGCCGTCACCGGAGGGGATCCAGTCGATATCGTTCGAGCGGACCAGCGCCGCATCGAGCGGATCGAAGTAAGGTGATACGACTTCAGGCTTCTGTTTTTCGGACATGGTTTTTCTCCTATCGTGCGGCCTGGCGCGGACGGCGGCGCTGTCGTCGTTCGATATTGCCACCGGCCAGAGCCGTGAGTTGCGGACGTTTCGGGCGACCGTTGAGTATGCGCATCGCAATGAAAGAAGCGATTAGGTAAAAGAGCGCGAAGCCAGCTTCCATCGCCGTTATCTGGCGATCGACATTCCATTGCATGATGCCGAGGACGACAGAGCCGAGCACGATCCAGATGGTCATGCGAGGCACGAAATTGCGCAGCGGCGAGTCGTCGTATTCAGCTTCACGCGCGGCGAGAATCACCCACACCATCGGCACAGTGAAGGTAATGCCCAGCAGCCCAAGACCGAGCCTGAGCTGAAAATTGTCGTAAAAATAGATCGCGAGGAAGAAGAGAACGGCCGTCAGACCGCCCAAAATCACTCCCCGCCAAGGAAAATAGGTCTGTTCCTCCCTGGCCATAATCCCGTAAGTATCCGAAACGGCAGGCAGGCTGACAAGCTTTCGGGGGTCTCCGACGGTCAGGCGCACCCGACGACGTGTTGAAACCCGGTTCGCCTGAACCGAAATCGGGTGCACATCGTCCTTGACAAATTGATCAAATCGCATGATTTTGAGGCAACAGTTGCCTGAGGCAAGTATCGCGGGGGAACGGGTACTTAAATCAGAGAGCGACCGGAGTTGTTAAGGATCAACCTTAAACCGCAGGGTCTAAACCTGCACGCCCAACTGGGGAGGCGCAATACGATGGCGGAATTTGATGTAATCATCAGAGGCGGCACCATTATCGATGGAACACGGATGCCGCGGTATCGCGGTGATGTCGGTGTCAAGGCCGGCAAGATCGCAAAGCTCGGCAATTTGAAGAATCACAGTGCCGACAAAGTGATCGACGCGGAAGGGATGAATGTCGTCCCGGGCTTCGTCGATCTGCACACGCATTACGATGCCCAGCTCTTCTGGGATCCGTACTGCACGATGTCGAGCTGGCACGGAATCACCTCCGTCGTTATCGGCAACTGCGGTTTCGGCTTCGCTCCGATCAAGCCTGAGATGCGTGAGCGGGCAATGCTCATGATGACCCGTACCGAAGCGATTCCGTATGCCTCGATGAAGGCTGGAATGCCGTGGGACTGGGTCTCCTATCCCGAAATGCTCGACAGTATCGACCGCAAGCCCAA
The DNA here is from genome assembly GCA_035541875.1 of Binataceae bacterium (SeqCode). GTDB lineage: Bacteria > Desulfobacterota > Binatia > Binatales > Binataceae > JAJPHI01. The sequence continues at coordinate 142,459 of DATKML010000041.1, read as the reverse complement.
GGGCGTTAACCTGCTGCCTTTTGCGCCGATGGCTCCGATCATGATCTGGGCGATGGGACTCGAAGAGGCGAAGTCCGGGCGTATGCCGACCGAAGCCGAGCATCAGGAGATGGAACGGCTCATCAACGAAGCGATGGATGCCGGCGCATGCGGATGGTCAGCTCAGCGCTTCGGCCGCAACAGTGTCCAGGCCGACTATGACGGCACGCCGATGGTTACCGACCTGATGAAAGATGAGACCGCGGTTCGCATGGCGCGAGTGCTCGGCCAGCGTAACGAGGGCTTCATCCAGATGTCGTACATCCCCGATGGTGAGTGCGGCAACTACGAAGGCGATGCCACCAAGCACTCGCAGCAGCATTACGAAGAACTCGCGCTCGCAGCGAATCGCCCGATTCTGTACAACGCCGTAGCCGCGAACGACGCCCATCCGGATCGTCATCGTGCGCAGCTGAAGTGGCTCGATAGCTGCGTCGAGCGCGGTATCCGCGTCTTCCCGCAGGGCGCGACGCTCGAAGTCGGCTTCGTCTTCACCTTCAAGGACTGGAACCTGTGGGACGATATGCCGCAGTGGCGCGAAGTTACGACCGGACCGGTCGAAGATCGCCTTCTGAAACTGTCCGATCCGCAGCGCCGCCCGGGCCTGCGTGATGCGGTCAACAGCGCGGTTATCACGAACGCCTTCGAGGACATCATCGTGCTCGAAGTTCGCGATCCCAAGCTGAAGAAGTACGAAAACCAGACAGTCGGCGAAATCGGCAAGGCCGAAGGCAAGCATGCAATCGATGCGATGCTCGATATCGCGACTGCCGATGGTCTGAACACCGAGTTCTACACCCCGCCAGTCAACACCCGCGTCGACTACCTCAAGGAAGTCGTTAATGCGGAGTGCACGCCGATCCTGGGCGTGTCGGACGGTGGCGCGCACACCAAGTTCTTCACCGGCGGCCGCTACTCGACCGAAGGCATCATCAAGATGTGCCGTGACAACCACATCATGGGCCTCGAAGAGCTGCACTGGCGTCTGAGTGCCCATCCGGCGATGTGCGCAGGCTTCAAGAATCGTGGCACCTTGACCGAAGGCAGCTGGGCCGACGTCGTGGTGTACGACATGAACAAGCTCGAAGTGAAGCCGATGGAGATCCTCCGTGACTTCCCCGGTGGCGAATGGCGCCGCGTACAGCGCGCGGCCGGCTATCACGCCGTGATGGTCAACGGCCAGACGATCTTCGAAGACAACAATTGCACCGGTGCGACACCGGGTCAGTTGCTGCGCCACGGCGGACGTTAAGCAGCCATAGATTGCTCGATAAAGGGCGCGATTCCGAAGAGGGGTCGCGCCCTTTTTCTTGGTTAAAAGCTTGAACCCCTAGCCGTTATCGGTTAGCGCTAGAACGAATATAGGTAAGACCGTAGAGGAGCCGTTCCATGAAGTTCATGTATTTTGTGCTGCCGACGTTGCCGGCCACAATTGAGGAAAGAAAGAGACTGCGACCGATCGCGAGCCATCCTGATCGCTGGCAGAGGATGATTGAAGAGGTCACCGAACTCGCGCTGCTGGCTGAAGAGGTCGGCTTCGACGGCTTCTGCTTCCCGGAACATCATCTGCACAGCGAAGGCATCGAGATGGGCAGCCTGCCAGTGCTGACCCAGCATGTGATCCACAACACCAAGCGTATCAAGGTTGGCCCGATCGGCTACGTGCTACCGGGATGGAATCCGTTACGGCTGGCGCTGGAGATCGCATGGCTCGATCAGCTGACCAAGGGACGCACCTTCGTCGGTTTCGCGCGTGGCTACCAAAATCGCTGGCTCAGCCAGATGGCGCAGAAGATCCATATCTCGGCGACTGCGAGCGACAAGAGCGAGGTCGACAAGACTAATCGCGAAGCGTTCGAAGAGGTTTTTCGCTTTCTCAAGCTCGCATGGGGCGACGAGCCGTTCCGGTTTAAGGGCAAATATTACGAGTATCCCCATCCGCAGGAAGGCACCCCGTGGCCAGCACACGAATGGACGCGTGAGTATGGCTTCCCGGGTGAAGTCGACGAACTCGGCCGTATCCAAAAGCTCAACGTCGTGCCGAAGCCCTATCAGCGGCCGCATCCGCCGCTTTTCCAGGCCTTCTCGGTCAGTGAAGAGACGATTCGCTGGTGCGCGCGCGAGAATATTATCCCGACGATTTTGCTGCCTCAGCCTGAAATCGTACGGCAATTCGCCGAAGCCTATCGCGACGAAGCGGGCAAGGCAGGTCGCAACCTCAAGTTAGGCGAGAATATCGGCGTGTTGCATACGGTCAATATCGGCAAGGACAAGGCCGAAGCCTATGCGCTGGGTGATGACGGAATCCTCGGCGCCGGATTCAAGAACTTCTTCCATCACTTCGGTTTTTCCGAAGCGTTTCGCGTGCCGGAAGATGAAGCCAAGTATCCCAGCGGCAAGGTGATGCTCCCGGCGTCCGAGCTTTCGATGCAGCGCTTCGAGCGGAACAAGTTTGGCTTCTTCGGAACCCCCTCCGAAATTATCCGTTCAATGGACGAGGTGGTCGAAAACGTGCATCCGGACTGGTTCGTATGGCAGGCCGATCAGGGCTTCCTGCCGATCGACAAGGTCAAACGGCAACTCGAGATTTTCGGCAAAGAAGTCGTGCCGCGCTACAAATAGACGGATAATCAAACCCAGCGAAGTATCACGTACGGGCGGCCGCTTAAGCCGCCCGTACGTCGTATTGAGCAGGAACGAAGATGAACAAGGAACCATTCAAGATTGCCGTTCCCGATGCGGTGCTGGCCGACTTGCGCGAGCGTCTTTCCCGCGTCCGCTATCCCAACGATTTCGCCAACGAGAACTGGGCCTATGGCACGAATCGCGCCTACCTCGAAGAGCTGGTGAACTACTGGCGCGATAAGTACGACTGGCGGAAGCACGAAGCCGAGATCAATCAATTCGCGCACTATCGCACGACGATCGAAGGCGTGCCGATCCATTTCATCCATGAACCGGGGAAAGGCCCCAAGCCGATTCCGCTGATTCTTTCGCACGGATGGCCGTGGACCTTCTGGGACCTGGCCAAGGTGATCCGCCCGCTCGCTGATCCGGCGTCGTATGGTGGCGACCCTGCGGATGCGTTTGACGTGATCGTGCCGTCGTTGCCGGGCTTCTGCTTTTCGACCCCGCTCACGACTCCCGGAATCAACTGGTGGCGCACCGCCGATCTGTGGGTCACGCTGATGCGCGACGTGTTGGGCTACGACAAGTTTGCGGCGGAAGGCGGCGACTGGGGGGCCTTCGTCACGATGCAGCTCGGGCACAAATACCCACAACACCTGTTGGGTATCTATCTCACGCTGGCGCCGAAGATGGACTTCTTCAGCGGTAGCGGCTTCAGCCCGAGCGATTACGGCCCCGATGAGCAGGCGGCGCTGGCACGTACGCGTGAAGCGAGTCGCAGTACCGTCAGCCACGTTGCAGTCCAAACGCGCGATCCGCAAACGCTCGCCTATGGGATGCACGATTCGCCCGTCGCATTACTTGCGTGGATTCTCGAGCGACGACGCGCCTGGAGCGATTGCGGCGGCAATGTCGAAACGCGTTACAGCAAGGACGAACTGCTCACCCAAATCACGCTCTACTGGGTTACCGAGTGCTTCGTGACCTCAGTGCGGTACTACTACGAGGCGCGAAATAATCCGTGGAAGCCATTGCACGATCGCATGCCCGTGGTCGAAGCGCCGACCGCGATTGGCGTGTTCCCACGAGAACTGATTATCCCACCACGCCGATGGGCCGAGAGCTACTTCAACCTGCAGCGGTGGACGCCGATGACGGCGGGCGGCCATTTTGCGCCGAGCGAGGAACCCAATCAGCTGGTGCAAGATATCCGCGCCTTCTACCGCTCGCGGCATTAGTCGGACCAACAAACGGGGAACCAGAGGCCGGGTCGAGTATCCGGCCTCTTTTTTTCGCCCAAAAGTAGAACGCCGCGCATTATGTAGATCGAGTTCGTGGGATGCCATAATGCGACGCAACAGTGAGTCCGATGGAAGCGAGTACTTCAGCCGCAATCATGAACGAACAAACTGACAACGCCGCACTACGCTACGCCGGCGATATTCTCACCGCCATTTACATCACGATTATCGCAACGATCGCCCAGGTAACCGGGGCGTTTTACGTGATGTTTCCCGAACTCGGAGCCTTATCGCACGACGTTTTCACACGTCCGCGCGGAACGTGGGCACGCAGTCCGATCCTGTTGGCGGTCACACCAGTTTTGACAGGGATCATCGGGATCTTTTTCACCCGACTACTACCCTATGGCTTCTTTTCAGTCCTACTAACAGTTGGCGGTGCGGTGATCGTGATCGTCCTGCTCAAATCGCCCATCGCTCCTTCGATCTCGGCGGGCCTGTTGCCGCTCGTGCTAGGCGTAAAGAGCTGGTGGTATCCACCCGGAATCATGCTGGGCACGCTGATGCTCGCGATCCTCTCGACCTTCTGGCGGGAAACTAAGTACGCGGAAGCCGTCGAACTCGAGCCCATCCGCGATGCCGTCGACGACACGCTCGAAGAGGTTCCCTCCGGATATGGCTGGCTGGTCGCATTGTTCGCTTTTGTAATCGTTGCGGTCCTGGCCGTCGAACTCACTGGACTGCGGTTCATCTTGTTTCCGCCGCTGGTGGTGATCGGCTTTGAGATGTTCGGTCATCCGAGCACCTGCCCGTGGGCCGACAAACCTATCTGGCTCCCTGTCGCGTGCTTTCTGACTGCAACCGGGGGATTCCTTATCTGCCATGTGTTGGGTGTCGGGTTTATCGCTGCGGCGCTAAGTGTGGGATGGGGAATCATCGTGCTGCGCGGCTTTGATCTGCATATACCACCGGCGTTGGCAGTCGCGCTGCTGCCGATGGTGATGGACCAACCGACCTTCGCTTATCCGTTTTCTGTGCTGATCGGGACCGCGATGCTGACGCTGTGGTTCACTTTCTATCGAGCTAACCTCGCGCCCTCGGCTGTTTAAAGACGATTCGCTCCGGAGGATAGTTCAAATGTCGGCGCTGCTGTTTGAGGTCCGCAATCATATCGCTTACCTAACACTCAATCGTCCCGAGGTTCACAATTCGCTCAACCCCGAGATGATAATGCGGTTGGTCGATGCGTGGGAGCGGATCAACGCCGACGACGATATTCGTGTCGTGATCATCACCGGCGCCGGCGACAAATCCTTCTCCGCCGGGGCTGACCTTGGCCGCTTGATCCCGCTATTCACCAAGGCCCGTCAGCCGGAAGATGAGTGGGACCGCCGATTGGTCTCGGATCGTGATCGCGCCGACCACGCTCTGCTGCGCGGCTACGACGTCTTCAAACCGATCATCGCGGCGGTGAATGGCTTCTGTATCGCGGGCGGTTTCGAGCTGATGCAGGCGACCGACCTGCGGATCGCAGCCGAGCATGCGAGCTTCGGCTTGCAGGAAGTGAAATGGGCGATCATCCCGGGGGGCGGATCGCTGGTGCGATTGCCGCGTCAGATGCCCTACTGCAGGGCGATGGAGATTCTCCTTACGGGCAACCGGATCGATGCGCAGGAGGCGTATCGGCTCGGGCTCATCAACTATGTCGTGCCGGCATCAGAAGTGATGGCAAAGGCGGAAGAGCTGGCCACAACGATCGCTGCGAATGGTCCGATCGCGGTGCGTGCAATCAAGGAAGGCGTCATCCGGGCGAGCGGACGGCCGTTGGACGACGGCTTCCATATCGAGAATGAAGTTGCGAAACCCGTGATGAAATCGGAAGATGCCCACGAAGGTCCGCGTGCTTTCCTCGAAAAGCGCAAACCAGTTTACAAAGGCAAGTAGTCTAAACCCGTCGAGATTCTGGCGTCTGTGGCCCCCAGCCAGGCATCGAGAAGGCTTGTCGTATTATTTTCCTATATTAGCCTAAGAAAAGCTATTTACGACTAATTCAAGCTCTTCTCGATAGCGACTAGGTCCTAGTAAACATGTCAAGTTATTCAAAAAGTTAAGTCCGCCTCAGTTAGGAGAGAAAAGTTCTTCCTACCGCAAGGTCAATCTGAAAATCTTCCTCTTTGCAATGGCTACCTCACGTCCGGCAAGGCAGAGGATTTTCAATATGATTCCGAGAATCGTGAGAACGGCTCTTTTTGCAGCATCGATAGCTGCTTTGGATCTGATTAATAGCTCAGGGATGACGTCCGTGGCCCTCGCGCAGTCTAACGCCAACAGACTGACGAAAGTGGCAGCTTCGATCCCTCCCGTGGCGAATCCGTGCCAGAGAGAGACGGCTGGCTCCTTAGTTAAGAACCCGCCGGAGCTCTACAGTCAGAGTGGCTCACTCACGGTTAACTTGTCGTATCAAAGTACTACTGACGCGGATGGCCGCCAGCTGTATTGCTTCATGACCCCCGAGGGTCTAGAAAATCCGACTTTACACCTTCAGCCTGCCGACCAACTCGTTATAAACATCACCAACAATACCGCTCCGACACCTCTAGCAAGTTTAATCAATCCTCCTAATTGCGGAGCCTCCACGATGATGGCGTCGGCAATCGCGATTCATTTCCATGGCTTTATCATTTCCCCAACGTGCGGAGCCGATGACGTTCTCCACACCGTCGTAAATTCGGGAGATACCTTCTCTTACAGTTTTTTTCTTCCGTATAACCAGCCGCCGTGATTGTATTGGTATCATCCGCACGTCCATAGCGGTACGGAGGCAGCGGTCCACGGAGGGGCGTCCGGGGCGATTATCATCGATGGGATTCAGAATTTTCAACGTACCGTAGCGGGCCTCAATCAACAGGTCCTGATGATCCGCGATCAGACGGTGCTCAACAATCCGCCACCCGGAGGATCGGTACCCTCATGGGACTTGACCTTGAATAATGTCCCGATCGCGTACCCTGCCGAGGAGCCGGCTCTGACTCATATAGGACCGGGCGAAAAGCAGTTGTGGCGAGTCGCCAATGCAACGGCGGACTCGATTCTTGATCTCGAGGTTGTCTTCGACGGAACACCACAGTTGCTCCAGATCGTCGGCCTCGACGGTATTCCGATAGGATCGCAAGGTGGCACGCGGCGGCGTGGCAAGATCGTCAAGGCCAAACACATCCCGATACCGCCCGGTGGTAGGGCTGAATTCGTCGTAACTGGGCCAACACTGTCCGTGATGAACGCCAGTTTAGTCACTCTTGCCGCAAACAACGGTCCAGCTGGAAATAACGATCCCCAACGCACCCTCGCGACAATCGCCCCTCCCAGCACAACAACAGCCTCGGTCGATGCGACACGCCCGATAGAGGCCTCGATTGGGGATACCTGGCCACAACGCTTCGAGCTACCTGCCGCGGCTCGAGTGTCGACAACTCGCAAACTCTACTTCTCGGAGGATAAGGCCGATCCCAAGGATCCGCTCAGTCCGATCAACTATTACATAACTGTTGACGGGGCAACGCCGACGCTTTTCGATCCTAACGCTCCACCAGCGATCGTAACCGCTCAGGGTTCACTGGAGGATTGGACGATAGAGAATCGCACTCAAGAGAGTCACGTATTCCACATTCACCAGATCCATTTTAAGGTTCGTAAGCTCAACAATTTCAAAGTTAACGGCGCTTCGGACAATCCGATCATAAAGAACCAATTCCTCGATACAATCACGCTTCCTTTTTGGGACGGGAAAGATGCCTATCCGAGCGTAACCTTGCGAATGGATTTCCGCGGGCCGGACACGGGCGACTTCGTCTATCACTGCCAGATGCTCGGGCACGAGGATGGCGGCATGATGGCAATTATCCGCGTGATGCCATCGTCCTTTTCGGCCGTCGTAGAGCGTACAAGAATCCACCTTGTGTCCTTTTTCCGGGGCTGGCTACCTAGTCGATCTGACCTAACGACGAAATCGGGTGCCGCCTGGTGTGTTCGCGGACGAACGGTATATCAACGTTCGGCGCAACGGACGATCCCTTCGATAAAGGTACCGGATCAGATTCGCGCCCCGCTCGATGCACCTCAACGTGTAGACCCGGAGCAGATTGCCTCGCGCTAGGCGTAGCGCGAACTTGAAATTCGGCGCGGAGGACTGGAGAATCGTCGCTATCCTACGGAGAGATCCAGATGCCGCTCAAGTTGAAGAAAACCGTTAAGCAACTCTGCGACGAGGCGAATGCCGAGGTTGAAACGATCAAGGTCGCCGATGCGCTCAAGATGAAGGATGACCCGAACGTGCAGTTCGTCGATATCCGTGATATCCGCGAACTCGATCGCGACGGTCGTGTTCCGGGTGCGTTCCATGCGCCGCGCGGGATGCTGGAATTTTGGGTCGATCCCGAGAGTCCTTACGCGAAAGAGATTTTCGCGTCGGGCAAGAAGTTCATGTTCTTCTGCGCCGGCGGATTGCGATCAGCGCTCGCGGCGCAGCAACTGCAGCGGATGGGGCTCGAACCGGTGTGCCATCTTGAAGGTGGCTTCCGCGCTTGGAAAGAAGCAGGCGGCGCGGTCGAGATGGGCAAGCCCGAAAAGAAAAGCTGATCCTATTGCCAAAAACGAAGGGAGCGACGATCGGTGATCATCGCTCCCTTTGTCATTTCCTGATGATTACTACTTCGGCGAATGAGCCGTATCGAGCGGTAGCCGCAGCGTATCGATAAAGCGCTTCGCTACGATCTCGGGCGGATCGCCACCCGGACGGAACCATACCTGCGACCAATTCAACGCACCGAATAACAGACGTCGCAGATAGTTCGGATCGATTCCCGACGGCAGCGTCAGATCCTCGATCAATTGGCGGAAGCGACTTTCGTATTCACGGCGCAGTTCGCGGATACGTTTGCCCACACTTCCGGCTTCATCGGGCGACATCTGGATCATCGCGCGCGCATAATCCCGATGCGCGATGAGGCCGTTGAGATGAGCCGTGCAGGCCGCCTCGAGCCGCGTCCACGGCTCGGACTCGCGAGCTACTGCCTGCTCGACACCGGCGGCCATCACACGCACGCCTTCTTCATAGACAGCGAGGAGCATCTCTTCCTTGGACTCGAAGTGATAGTAAATCGAGCCTGAGAGCATCCCCACCGCCTTCGCGATATCGCGCATCGAGGTCGCGTGAAAACCGCGCTCGCTGAAGAGCTTCGCGGCCGCGTCGAGCAGTTGCTCGCGGCGATTATCCTGCCGCGTCGCGCGCGGCAGGCTTTGCGCTGACGAAAGCGCCATCGCTCCTGGGTTTGCCTAGGCCCGAAGCTGTTCTTCGAGCGAGTAGGCGCGACCGTCGAGCGACGGGTCGATGCCGAGCTTACGCAGATTCTCGGCCGTGCGATCGGTCATCAAACCAACCTTCTTGATGTTCGAAACGAGTTGCGTGTACATCTCGCGGCGGAAGGTCTGGCGGAACAACTCGAAATCGTTGCTCCGAGCCGCTTCGACACGCGCCTTCTTCACTTCTTCGATTTCACTCTGGCTGAAGCCCAGAGTCTCGAAGGCTTCCTTGGCGAACTGCCCGCGCATCACCAGACGGCAAGCCTCAGCGGTGAAGTCTTCCAGTTCGTGCAGATCGGAAGGGCTAAGGCTCTGAAGCATCTCGGGGAGACCGAGGACCGAGAAGCCCATGTGCCGCGATTCGTCGGTCAGGATGCGTTTGGAGATCGAGCGCAGCACCGGATCGGGCGAGGTCTCGCCGATCATGCGAAAGACACCGACCGCCATCGTCTCGGCTATCAGCTGCAGGCCCGCCGTCTTGATAAACCACTTGCCCTGGCCGAGCAGATAGTCGAAGAGCAGCTTGATATTCGAGGACATCGGATAGATGCGTCCGCCGCACTTCTCCTTGAGATAGCGGGCGAGCACTTCAGTGTGGCGGGCCTCATCGACGACCTGAGTCGATTGGAAAAACTTCGCGTCGTTGGTCGGCACCATATCGACAAGCTGGCTGCAGGCGAGCATCGCACCTTCCTCGCCATGGAGGAGCTGCGAGAGTCGCCAGCACGAGAACTCGACGTTCAGATCGCGTTGCTGCTTGGTGTCGAGCTTGTTCCAGAAGGTACTGCCGTAGCCGTCGATCATCCCGTCCGCAAATATACCGCCTTCGAGGTTCACCGGCTGGTTCCAATCGATATCGCGGGAAGCGTTCCACTGATCGCGCTTGGCGTTCTCATAGAGACGACGCATGTCGGACGCGTGGACATCGTAGTCGCGCTGATAAAGGGTTTCGAAACTGCTCTCAAGCGTGTGCTGAGTTTCAAAGGACATCGGACGAACCTCCGCCGGGGCAAATGTTTGGGCTAAAGCAAACGATTGCTTGGTTTATAGCGAAGGTCCCGGCTGAGCGTCAAGGGCGAAAGGGGAGCGCAAACTTTCGTGTGCGGAAAACGATGCGATTGTTATAAGCTCGTCGAAACGGGAGGCGCGGCCGATGGCATCCGATACCTATGCTCAGCAGGTTAGTTCCTACGAACCTGCACTGCTCAATTTCCTCAACACCTTTGAAGCGATTCAGGAGGAAGTGCGTCCCGGTGAGTTGCGCGGCCTGCAGGCGCGTCTCGTTGCCGCCACTGGCGATACCTTTCGCCGGTTCAATAACGAATTGGGAGCTAATACGCCGCCGGAAGATCGCGCTGAGTTCCACAAACAATTTCTGATCGGTGTAGCCGCGCTTGAACGGGCGATGAATCTATTCATGGCCGAGCCGAGCCAGCATTGGGTGGAGATCTTCCTGCGTAGTCGGAGCAGCCTGGTGCGTGGACTTTACACCCTTTATGAATTGCGAGCGGAACTCCCGATTCTCGCGCAACACTTCGCTGTCGAAGGGGCGGACTCCGTGGCGGCCGATCGGCCCGCCGATCCAGCCAACACCGCGCCGGTTGGGTTCTCCCATTTCGAGCGCCAGGGAAACCGCTCCGATTATTCGCTTTACGTACCCGAGAATTATTCACCGTCCAGGGAGTGGCCGGTGATTATCTGCCTGCACGGTGGTTACGGGCAGGGTTACGAATATATCTGGACGTGGCTGCGGTCGGCGCGCACCAAGGGCTATATCCTGCTCTCACCTAAGTCGCTCGTCGAAACCTGGACCATGACAGTCGGAAGTCCCGATACACGGTCAGTGATGCAGATGCTCGATGAGGTCGCCGAGAAATACTCCATCGACCGTTCGCGAATCTATCTGACGGGACTCTCCGACGGCGGCATCTTCACTTACATCATGGGATTGGAGAAGCACGAAAAGTTCACTGCCCTCGCACCCGTCGCCGGCGCGCTACACATGGCGGCCGACCCTCTCCTTCGCACTGGCAGTGGTCGCGAACTCCCAATCTTCGTGATTCACGGTGTGCACGATTTCATTTTTCCAGTCACCTTCACGCGCCAGACCAACGAACTGCTCACGAGCCTGCAGTACAACATCAAGTACGAAGAGCTGCCGGAGTGGGGACACGCGTTGACCTACTCGATTAACGAACGGCTCGTGATGCCGTGGTTCGAGAGCCTGCCACCACGCGCGGAGTAGGCTAGAACGACACACATGACGAAGCGTCGGAATGGAGTCCGGCCGTCGCGCGGTGACAGCGCCGATCGCGATGCGCGCTGACGCAGATACTCCACAGCTCAGCGTTTCGTGCAGCCGCTCGGCCGACGGCACGCTAACGATTCGGCTCGCGGGTCCATGGCGACTCGAAGGCGGAATCGATCGCGCAATCGCCATCGTCAGACGCGAGCTGCAGCAAAGCCCGCGCGTCACACATATCGCCTTCGAGACCTCGCATCTGGGGCATTGGGACAGCGCCCTGCCGACATTCGTCGCGACGATCGAAGAGTTATCGAGCGAACAGAAGATACCAGCCGACCGCAGCGGATTGCCCGATGGTGCTACGCGTCTACTCGAACTCGCCGATACCAACGTCGAACAGGTAGCAACACGCGCCGCGCGCTCCCCGGGACCAGTCACTCATGCGGGTGAGGCGGCGATCGGTGCCTACACGACGTTTTTAGCAGCAATCAATTTTGTCGGAGATGTAACGCTCGCCTTCGGACAGATGCTGCGAGGACGCGCACGCTATCGCGGAATCGATGTGTTCACGCTGATGCGCGAATGCGGAGCAGATGCGCTCGGTATCGTCGCGCTAATAAGCTTCCTGGTGGGAACGATTCTCGCGTTCATGGGAGCGGTGCAACTCCAGCAGTTCGGCGCGTCGATCTACGTGGCGGATCTGGTCGCGATTGGAATCACGCGCGAGATGGCACCGATGATGACCGCCGTGATCATGGCGGGTCGCACTGGTGCCGCCTTCGCCGCTCAAATCGGCACGATGAGAGTCCGGCAGGAAGTCGAGGCGCTTGAGACGATGGGAATCTCACCGATCGAATTTCTCGTTCTGCCGCGGATGGTTGCGCTGGTCCTGATGATGCCGCTGCTGTGCCTCTACTCCGACTTTATCGGGGTGATGGGCGGGGCGAGTATCGGGGTCGGGATGCTACGGATCACGTTCAAGACCTATCTGCTAGAAAGTAGGCACGCGATCTGGCCCCCCGGTGTCTTCGGTGGGCTGTTCAAGTCATTGGTGTACGGTATCCTGATCGCGTTGGCAGGCTGTTACCAAGGGATCAAGTGCGGCAGCAGCGCCGCGGCGGTCGGCGAGGCAACCACGGCTGCCGTCGTGAACGGGATCATCCTGGTCGTCGCTGCATGCGGGCTCCTGGCCTTCGTTTACCATGTCATCGGAATCTGAAGCGATCAGCGCAGCGGGGAAGGTCAATCGCGATAACGTGAGCCATCCGCCGCTCGAATCCGAAGCGCATATCCGGGTCCGCAACTTGACGATGGCTTACGGCGATTTCATCGTACAGCGCAACGTGACTTTCACGGTCAACCGCCGCTCGATCTTCATCGTTATGGGCGGTAGCGGATGCGGCAAGAGTACGCTGCTCCGCCACATGCTCGGATTGGATGAACCGGCGGAAGGCGCTATCTACTACGGCAACGACAATTTTACCGAAGCTGAGCCGGAGGAACGCCAGCGAATGCTGCGGCGGTTCGGCGTGCTGTATCAGAGCGGTGCGCTGTGGAGCTCAATGACGCTGATCGAGAATGTGAGTTTGCCGCTCGCACAGTTTACTAATCTCAGCGTCTCGGAAATTCGCGAGGTCGCCGCGCTCAAGCTGGCGTTGGTGGGTCTCAAAGGCTTCGAAAATCGCTACCCGGCCGAGCTAAGCGGCGGGATGCAAAAACGTGCCGGCGTCGCGCGAGCGATCGCGCTCGATCCCGAGGTGATCTTCTTCGATGAGCCTTCGGCGGGGCTCGATCCGGTGACTTCGAGCCTCCTTGATGAGCTGATCCTCGAACTGCGCGCCAACCTCAGCACCACCGTGGTTGTAGTGACGCACGAACTCGCGAGTATTTTCGCAATCGGTGACGATGCGATTTTTCTCGACGGCGAGAGCCATACGATGATCGCCAGCGGGCCTCCCAAAGATCTCCTGGCCAACTGCCGGGACCCGCGGGTGCATCGCTTTCTCACCCGCGGACATGCCACACCGACATGAGCGATCGCAAGAAAAAGAGCAACGCGACCGCCGTCGGCAGTTTTGTGATTGGCGCCACGGCGTTGCTGATCGCGACGGTTATGATCCTGTGGAGCGGTAAACTCTTCACGCATAGCTACTCGTACGTGCTGTACTTCACGGGCGACGTAAATGGCCTGTTTCCCGGCGCCAAAGTGAAGTTCAAGGGCGTCGAAGTGGGATTTGTCGATCACATAATGTTGAGCCTCAGCAACGGCGATAATCAGACGCCTTCGCTGCTGATCCCGGTCGTAATCAACCTTAATTCAAAGACCACGGTGCACGAAGGCACGGGGCGTCTCGAGCTCGATGATCCAGAAGTCGTGCGTAACCTCGTAGCTAAAGGACTGCGGGGTCAGATCGCCTCTGAAAGTATCGTCACTGGCGTGCTCTATGTGAGTCTGGATATCCGCCCTGACACGCCTGCCCATTTCCTCTCACCCCCCGATTCCGCTTACCCCGAAATTCCGACGCTGCCCACCGCCTTCGAGCAGGCGCAGGAACTCGCGATGGAAGCGCTGACCAAGCTCGGGAAAATCGATTTCGACAAAGTGCTGAGTGAGTTGAGTGGCACCGTCGCGGCCGTGAGCAATCTCGCGCGGTCGGCGCAACTCAAAGCCTCGCTCGACGTGCTTCCCAGCACGATCAATCGTTTGGGCTCCGCAGCCGACGCGATCCAGCGCCTCGCCAACAATGCCAACTCGCAACTTGGCTCGACGACCGCATCGATCCGCAAAGCCTCGATGAGTGCGACGGTGGCGCTGGAGCAGACCCAGGCGACATTGAAGAGCGTGCGCGAGACGGTCGGTCCGGGCTCGCCGCTGCCCTATCAACTCGGTCAGACTCTCACTGACCTGTCGCAGGCGGCGCGCTCGATGCGCGAACTTGCCGATTATCTGAATCGTAACCCGAGCGCGATCGTGCGCGGTCGTCCCAACGGAGCGGGCCAATGAGAAGATCGTGGCATCGTATGGCTTGCGCGCTCATGCTTACGGCACTCGGTTGCGCTGGATGTTCGAGTGTTCTGGCGCCGCGCCCCGACCCGACCCGTTTCTATATCGTTTCGGCCAACGACACGCCGGTCGTCGCCAAGCCTAAGGCCGGCGCCATCGAAGTCGGTCTCGGCCCCATTAGCTTTCCGGATTACCTTGCGCGTACAGATATCGTAACGCGCACCGCCGACAACAAGGTTGATATCGCGCCCGAAGCGCGATGGAGTGAACCTCTCGATCAGAATTTCAAGCGCGTTCTCGAGCTGGACCTTTCATCTTCCTTGGGAGGAGCGCACGTCGCTACATTCCCCTGGTTCGGTAGTAAACCGGACGTCGCCTATCGCGTCGAAGTGACCGTCGATCGCTTTGAAAGCGATGCACAGGGTATCGCGCATCTGGTCGCGCAATGGTCGGTGATCAAAGACGCCGACGGGGCAACGCTTTACTCTTCATCCTCGACCATCAGCACGCCGGGTATTGCGGGCGATTACGCCGCGATGGCTGCAGCGCTCAGCAAAGCCGAAGCGCAATTCGCCCAGGAACTTGCAGCCGGGATCGATCGACTCGTCCGCAACAAGTCGAGTTAGCGGCTAACGCAGCGGTGGGATCGTGCCGAAATGGCCGCTCTGGTAGTCGCGAATCGCCGTCATGATCTCCTCTTTGGTATTCATCACGAAGGGACCATAGCGCGCGATGGGCTCGTCCAGCGGTACTCCACCGACGAGCAAAAACTCCAGCGATGATGGACCGGTCGCTGCAGCGCTGATCGTCTCGCCGTCCTTCGCGAACATCACGAGCTGATGCTCTCCCGCGGCGGTCGTGCTCGATCCGAATTCCCCGGCCCCTTCGAAGACATAGGCGAAGCAGGCGTAATCGGTAGGCAGCTTCTGCTCGATCCTCGCACCCGGAGCTAGCGTGTAATGGAGATAACTGATCGGTGTGCGCGTATCGATGACCGCCTTCGCACCCATCGCCTCGCCCGCAATCACGCGCACTTTGATTTTGCCGTCCGGACTCTCGATCGATGGAATTTTGTCCGACGGGATTTCCTGATATCGCGGCCGCATCATCTTGTCGCGTTGCGGCAGATTCACCCATAGCTGAAAACCGTGCATCCGGCCGCCACGCCGCGCGAAATCTGATTCAGGCATCTCGGAATGAATCACGCCACCGCCAGCCGTCATCCATTGGACGTCACCGGGCTCGAGCTTACCGGCGTTACCCTGCGAATCGCGATGCTCCATCCGCCCATGCAGCATGTATGTGACGGTCTCGAATCCGCGATGGGGATGATCCGGCGCACCCTTAGCCTCACCCGCACCGAGTTCCACCGGCCCCATCTCATCGAGAAGCAGGAACGGATCGAGTTCCATCAGCTGCTTCGTCGGGAAAGGTCGATTCACGACGAAGCCCGCACCTTCGACGGTCTTCACGGCTTGGACCACTCGCGCAACGGATCGGGATTTTTCACTGGTGTTAGCCATCGTGATGACTCCTCGCATTGAGGATTTCAGGATCGTGGAGCGCAGGCCAGAGCCGGCGCGTATTCCTCAGCGCATCGGTTTGCCGGCAAGATGGGATGCGCTTGCAAAATCGGCTCGTATAATCGAGAGTTCATCCACGCATGAGCCGGTGTTCGCTTTGCCGAACCCGGAAGGAGAGGAGTAACCGATGTACTCACTCAAGGATAAAGCCTGCATCACAGGTGTCGGCGAATCGAAGTTCAGCCGCGGATCGGGCAAGACCGAGCTGCAACTGTTGCTCGATGCGTCCGTCGCCGCGATCGCCGATGCGGGTCTCAAGCCACACGATATCGATGGAATTATCGGGCCGCCGCTCGGCGCAGCCCCGGAGCATATGGCTGCCAACCTCGGTATCGCCGATATGCGTTACGCGACGAGCGTGCATATGGGTGGAGCCAGCCCGGTGGTCGCACTGCAAAGTGCCGCGATGGCGGTTGCGTGCGGTATCGCGAATCACGTTCTGATTCCCGTCGGATGGAACGGCTTCTCCACTAATCCGGTCCGCGGCGGTGGCGCGCGCGCTGAAACCGGCGAGGCTCCGATGCCGCCGCCGATGCCGATGGCGAATACTGTGGGCGCCTACTATCTGCCGTACGGGGCGACGGTGCCGGTGCAGTTCTATGCCTGGCTCGCGACCCGTCACATGAAGATGTATGGCACGCCGTTCGAGGCGATGGGCCGAATCGCAGTCGCGTCGCGCAAACATGCCCAACTCAATGAACGCGCAATGATGCGTGGGCGGCCGCTCTCGATGCAGGACTACCTCGATGCGCGGTGGGTGTCTTATCCATTCCGGCTCTACGATTGCTGTCTCGAGACCGATGCGGCCTGCGCGGTAATCGTGAGTTCCGCCGAACGTGCGCGCGATCTGCGAAAGCCGCCGGTGTATATCTCGGGCGTCGCCGAGGGCCATCCGTATCCCGCCGACGATATTCCGGCACGGCCCGATCCGTTCGTTATCGGGCTGACCTTCGCTGCGCCGAAGGCTTTCCAGATGGCCGGCGTGACCCATAAGGATTTCGACTTCCTGCAAGTCTACGATTGCTTCACCTACGTCGTGATGCTGCAGATCGAAGCGATGGGCTTCTGCAAGCGCGGGGAGATCAAGGACTTCATCACGAGCGAACGTATCGAGCTGGGTGGAGAGCTGCCGCTCAACACCCACGGCGGTCTGCATTCCGAAGCGCACGTATGGGGCACGAATCATATCGTCGAGGCGGCCCGCCAACTGCGTCATGAGTGCGGCGAGCGGCAGGTCAAAGATGCGCAACTCGGACTGGTCACCGGATGGGGTGACTTTGGTGACGGCGGACTCGCGATCCTGAGGAGATAATAACGTGGCTGACGCAAAACACTACAAATTGCCATTACCAAAGGCGCGTGGCCGCGCGGCTGAATTCTACGCCTTCTGCAAGAAGCACCAGCTCCGCTTTCAGCGTTGTACCGATTGCGGCACGTGGCGCCATATCCCGCGCGACATGTGCGCTAACTGCGGCTCCTTCAAATGGGAGTGGGCGCAGTCCTCGGGCAAGGGCAAGCTTTTCTCGTGGACCACGGCGACTCAACCGATGATGCCGCAATTCGCCGACTGCGTGCCGTATAGCCCCGTGATCGTCGAACTCGACGAGGGCGTCCGGATGGTCACCTGGCTCGTCGGCGTTAAGCCCGAAGAACTCGTGCTCGACATGCCGTTGAAAGTCGCGTTCGACGACGTGACGCCGGAAGTCACGCTGCCGAAATTCGCGCGCGCTTAAGATCTTCGCCAAAGCATCAGAGAAAGTCGATGGCGATCAAGATGTATGATCTCGCGGGCGCCGATCCGAATCGGCGCTTCAGCCCCTTCTGCTGGCGAATCAAGCTCGCGCTCGCGCACAAGCAACTTGAAGTCGAGATGGTGCCTTGGCGCTATCAGGACAAGCCGCTGCTGGCGTTCGCGAAATGGGACCGCGTACCGGTCGTCGTAGATGGTACCGAACCGATCATCGATTCGTGGAATATCGCCACGTACCTCGACGATAAATACAGCGCGAAACCATCGCTGTTTGGCGGCGCGGACGGACGCGCACTGACGCGCTTCTACAATGCCTGGTCCGATACTGTCCTCAACGGCGCGATTAGCCGTTTCGTAGCGGTCGATATTTGGGCCCATCTCATGCCCGGGGATCAGCCATATTTCCGCAAGACGCGGGAAGATCGCTTCGGGATGCCGTTGGAGGAGTACTGCAAGGATCGCGAAGCGCGTCTGCCGGCTTTCAAGCAGACCCTCGAACCCCTACGGCAGACGCTCAAGTCACAGCCGTTTTTGGGCGGTGCTGCCCCGCTCTACGCTGATTACATCGTGTTCGGCAGCCTGATGTGGGCGCGATGCATCAGCTCGCTCCGACTGATCGATCCATCGGATCCGCTCAACGCATGGAGCGAGCGGATGCTCGACGCGCACGCCGGATTAGCGCGTAACGCCCTTCGGTATTGGTAGTCTAAAAACCTCTCTCTGACTTGAGAGAGGTACTTCAATCACGCAGGCAGGTAACCTTCTTTGAGCAGCGATTTGGCGATGATCATGCGCTGCACTTCGCTCGTGCCCTCGCCAATCTCAGCGAGTTTGGCGTCGCGCATGTAACGTTCGGCCGGAAAGTCGGTGACGTATCCGTACCCACCGTGGATTTGGACCGCCTTGGTGGTCGTCCACATCGCGGTCTCTGACGCGAACAGCTTGGCTATCGAGGCTTCGCGTGCGAACGGCTTGCCCGCGTCCTTCAGTGCTGCTGCACGACCAGTCAGCAGCCACGACGCTTCGATACGCGTGGCCATATCGGCGATCATCCATTGGATCGCCTGGAAGTTCGCAATTGGCTGATTGAACTGGCGACGTTCCTTCGCGTAGGCCGCTGCGTCTTCCATCGCACCGCGCGCGATCCCGGTGGCCCATCCGGCAATGCCAATACGTCCGCCCTCGAGCACCTTGAGCGTCTGCCGGTAGCCTGCGCCTACCTCGCCGATGAGATTGCCGGCTGGAATCGTGACGTTGTCGAAGACCACTTCGGCAGTGTCCGACGAGTGCAACCCGAGCTTTTCGATTCTACGGCCATTGCTCAGGCCGCGCGTGCCGCGCTCAACGATAAACGCCGATACACCGGAGCGCCCTGCTCCCGGATCGGTTATCGCCATCACGACGTAGGTCTCTGCGACGCCGCCGTTCGTGATGAACATCTTGGCGCCATTGATCGTGTAATTGTCTCCACTGCGGATCGCCCGAGTTTTCATCGCCGCGGCGTCAGAGCCCGAGCTTGGTTCGGTCAAACACCATGCGCCGAGTTTTTTCGCAGCGACCAAGTCAGGCAGATACTTCGCGCGTTGCGTATCGGAGGCGAACAAGCCGATATGTCCCGACGACAACGACATGTGCGCTGCACACGATAACGCCACACCCGCGTCGTAACGGGCCAATCCTTCGACCACGACGACCTGCGAGAGAGTGTCGGCAGCACCGCCACCGTATTGCTCTGGAAACGAGACTCCGATGAAGCCGAGCTCGCCGAGTTGCTGAACGATGTGGCGCGGGAAGGTTTGATCCTTATCCCACTTGGCGGAGTGCGGTTTGATCTCGCGCTCGGCGAAATCAGTCAGCGTCTCACGGATTTGGCGTTGCTCGTCGGTAAGGTCGAAGTTCATCGGTCGCTAGATAAGATTCCGCGCTCGACTACTGCCGCGGCTGGACGTTCTCGCGCACCCACTTAACGATATCTTCCGTGGATGCGCCTGGCGTGAAGATCTCCTTCACTCCCTGACTCTTCAGCTTGGCCGAGTCCTCATCGGGAATGATTCCGCCGCCGAAGAGCGAGACGTCCTCGACGCCTTTCTCCTTGAGCAGCCGCATCACTTCAGGGAAGAGCGTCATGTGCGCGCCGGACAGGATACTCAGGCCGATCGCGTCGACGTCTTCCTGGATCGCCGCCTCGGCGATCATCTCGGGCGTCTGGTGCAGACCCGTATAGATGACCTCGAAGCCACCATCGCGCAGAGCACGCGCGATAATCTTTGCGCCTCGATCATGTCCGTCGAGACCCGGTTTAGCCACTAAAATTCGCAGTCGTTTTTCAGCCACCGTAAACCTAACCCCCTACCCCCTTACCTAAAGGGAAGGGGTGCAGAGATACTTCCTTTTTTATAATTAGACCCAACCCGGATCGCGATAAACGCCGAATTCTGCACGATAGATATCGCTGATTTCGCCGACCGTCGCGTCCTTGCGCACCGCGTCGCAGATCGGACCCATCAGATTTTCGCCCGATCGACACGCTTCGGCGACCCGCTTAAGTGCTTCCTTGACCGCTACGCTGTTACGCTCGCGCTTCATCTTGCGGACACGCTGGATCTGGCGCTCTTCGAGCTCGTGATTGATCTTCAAGGTCTCGATTGGAATCTCTTCGGGCACACTGTACTTGTTCACGCCGACGACGGTCTTCACGCCCTGTTCAAGCTGGCGCTGATAATTGAAAGCGGCTTCGGCAATTTCGAGTTGCGGATAGCCACGATCGATCGCCTTGAGCATCCCGCCCATCTCGTCGATCTTGCGGATATACTCCATCGCCTCGGCTTCCATCTTGTCCGTCAGCGCCTCGATAGCGTAGCTGCCGCCCAGCGGGTCGATCGTGTTAACGACGCCCGTCTCTTCCGCGATGATCTGCTGCGTGCGCAGCGCGACCATAACTGCATTTTCGGTCGGCAGCGCGAGCGTCTCGTCCATCGAGTTGGTGTGCAGCGACTGCACTCCGCCGAGCACGCCGGCCAGCGCCTGAATCGCAACGCGCACGACGTTGTTCATCGGCTGCTGTGCAGTCAGAGAAACACCGGCGGTCTGAGCGTGGGTACGCAACATCATCGATTTCGGATTCTTAGCGCCGAAGCGATCCTTCATCAGGCGCGCCCACATCCGGCGACCGGCTCGCAGCTTGGCGATCTCTTCGAGAAAGTCGCTGTGCAGATCCCAGAAGAAGGAGAGACGCGGCGCGAAGTCGTCGACATGCATCCCGCGATCGACCGCGTCCTGCACGTAGCAGAGGCCGTCCGCGATCGTGAAGGCGAGTTCCTGAACCGCGGTCGCTCCGGCTTCGCGGATGTGGTAGCCGGAGATCGACACCGGATGGAACCGCGGGGCCTGCTTGGCGCAGAACTCAACCATGTCGGTGACGATTCGCAGCGACGGAGCAGGCGGACAGATCCATTCCTTCTGCGCGATAAACTCCTTGAGCATATCGTTCTGGATCGTGCCGCTGACCTGGCTCCAAGGCACACCTTGCCGCTCAGCAATCACCAGATAAGCCGCGAGCAGTACTGAGGCGGAGCAATTAACGGTCATCGAGGTCGAGACTTTGCCAATCGGAATCTCGTCGAAGAGCCGCGCCATATCGTGCGCCGATGAGACCGAGACGCCTTCACGACCAACTTCGCCAATGGAGCGCTCGTGATCGGCGTCGTAACCCATCAGGGTCGGCATATCGAACGCCGTCGAAAGTCCGTCCTGCCCTTGCGAGAGCAAAAACTTGAAGCGCGCATTGGTCTCTTCGGCGAGACCGAACCCCGCGAATTGGCGCATCGTCCAGAGCCGCCCGCGATACATCGATTCGTAAACGCCGCGGGTGTAGGGGAACTGGCCGGGATAACCGATGCCGTCATCGTTGGGCTTTACATCTGAACTGTCATAAAGCGGCTCGATCGGCATATCGGAGAGCGTGGTGAAGCGAACGGGCCGCTCCTTACCATTCTTGTAGGTCTTTTCCAGCCATTCCTTTTTTGTCGTCACCGTAATCTCCTCACCGAGTCTGTAGTACCTGACCAGAGATCACTAGTCGTTGGATCTCCGAGGTCCCTTCGTAAATTTCCGTGATTTTCGCGTCACGGAAATAACGTTCGACCTTAAATTCTTTCGTATAACCGTAACCACCGTGAATCTGCACGGCTTCGGTCGCGGCCTTCATCGCGGCTTCCGCAGCAAACAACTTTGCCATCGCGGATTGCTTGGTCGAAACCTTACCCGCATCCTTGAGCGCCGCTGCCTGAAGGGTCAGCAGCCGGGCCGCATCGATCTCAACCGCCATGTCAGCCAGCTTCCATTGGATCGCCTGATAATTCGCCAGCGGACTCCCAAAGGTCTGCCGCTCCTGCGCATATTTTAGCGAAGCTTCAAGCGCCGCGCGCCCAATTCCGATAGCCTGCGCCGCGATTCCAATACGACCCCCGTCGAGAGTTTTCATCGCGACTTTGAAGCCATCGCCCTCATTCATCAGCAGGTTTTCACGCGGTACCCGAAGATCAGAGAAGCTCAGTTGGGCGCTGTGGGCACCGTGAATACCCATCTTGTCTTCGATTCGCGTCACCTGGAATCCGGGTGCTGAGGTCTCGGCGATGAACGCGCTGATCCCTTTGGTGCCCCTATCCGGCTGCGTATTAGCGAACAAAATACAAATGCCCGCTTCGGGGCCGTTGGTGATGAAATTCTTCGTCCCGTTGATGACGTAGCTGTCGCCATCGAGAACCGCGCGGGTCTTCTGCCCTGCCGCGTCCGATCCGGCTTGAGGCTCGGTCAGCGCAAAACATCCGAGCCACTCACCCGTGGCCATCTTGGGCAGATAGCGCTTGCGCTGGTCTTCGTTACCAGTGCCGAGGATCGGCCACGATCCGAGAGAAGAATGGGCCGAAACGATCACCCCGGTCGACGCGCAAGCGACCGAAAGCTCCTCAATCACGAGGGCGTAAGAGACGTTATCGAGACCTGCGCCCCCGTATTCTTCGGGGATAAAGACACCGAGCATCCCGAGCTTGCCCAATTCCTCAATCGCCGCGCGGGGAAACTCGTGCGTACGATCGGCCTCCACGCCAACGGCTTCGAGCTTTTCGCGGGCGAAGCGTCGTGCTACGTCGCGTGCGCCAGCTTGAGCTTCGGTAGGTTCGAGGTCCATAACAGTTGCCAGTGTGCCAAATTAGCCAGCCTGATACTGGCGTATCTTTTACCTTAGATACTTTCCCACGTCGATAGAAAGCGTCTTCTGACCTGCAACGTGGATCTGTTGCCGCACGTGGCTTCGGTCGCTAAAGCGCCCGATGGCCTCCCGATGCGGGAAGCGTTGCCGTAGGCCGATGGCCGCTCGCCATCACCACAATAGGCCGATTTTTCGGCGGTGGTAGTTGCGGATGGGCGTAAAGCAACACCCGGATCCCAACGAAATCGCGCTCGACAGGTGGGCCATACTCCCGTGCCAGCGAGAGCTGTAAAAAACGACTCTCGGGCGCTCGCCGCGGTTTCCGCAGGCCATCATGGCTCAGCACGAGCCAGACTCTTCGATAGTTCGCCGGCAAGCTCACCAGCGTCGTGCTACTCGGCCCGATAGCATCGCACCCACCCGCGTAAACTCCGTTGATTCGATAAAAGGAGTCCCAGTTCGGGAAGACGACGCGCGGACTCTGCGTCCGATGCATCTGCGACTGATAGTAGTAATCGAAGGACCATCGCGTTTCATCGGGGAACAGAATGACTGCGTCTCCCGGACGGCCTTCCGCGAGCACGTATTGAGCGGTATCTCGCCAGTCGCCTCCGCGGAAGTAGCGGTAGTAATCGAGGTCCGATCGCAGCAACAGGACCATCAGCAGCGCGAAGTAAACTGTGACCACCGATCGGTTCCGCAGCTCGCTGAGACCGGCAGCGCCCAACAACAGAGCAGCTGGCATGCAGAACAGCAGATAGCGATCCACCAGCATCGGCTGCCAATGCGAGATGAACAGCAGAACTGTCAGCGGCGTCAGGACGAGCGTCCATAAAAAGCCCAGCGCACGGGCACGTGTGCTGCCCCATTGGGCAATGACCCCGCCCAAGGCCAGTGCCAGGAGTCCGGCGAAGACTACGGCCGTCCCATTGCGCCGAAATAGATCTCCTGAGACGAGGTAAAAGACGTGCCCGATTGCGTAGACGGAAGGGGGCGGAACCCACGCAAGCTGCCCGCTATTCCGGAATACGGCGAAGAGTACGAGCGGAATCCACAATAGCGCCGCGAGAATGAATGCGCCCGCGAAGCTCTTGATTGCGTGTCGGCCCGGCCTCAGCCAAACCAAACCCACCACATGGGCGGCAAGCTCCAACATGGCCAGCAGATGCGTATAGCCGGCGAGCGTCATCGCAATCACGTAAAGCGACCAGTTGCGCAAGCCGCCATCGCGAAGACCTCGCACAAGGTAGTAGGTCGCCGCTGCGCATAAAAAAACCACCATCGCATACCCGCGCGCGTCTTGCGCGAATTCGATGTGGTCCGCGTTGACCGCCAGCATTAAGGATGCCGCTAAGGCGACACGCGGATTGAGAAGCTCGCAGCCTAAGGCATAAATCAGCGGAATCGTCGCGACGGCAAAGGTGACTGAGAGGCTGCGCATCGCGAACTCACTTCGCCCCCATCCGAGCCAGAAATGGAGCGTTACATAGTAAAGCGCCATGTTCGACTCGCCCAGCCATAGCAGGTGCACCAGGTGTGGCAGCCGCGAGCCGGCTATCGCGACGCTTGAACCTTCGTCGATCCATAGGCTGCGTTTTCCGAGCGTGTACAGCCGCAGCAAGGAAGCCACTATGGTCACACCGACGAGGGTGAGTATGGATTGTCGCCTGGGGCTTAAGTACCGCCGGATTCCGTCACGATCCATCGGGATCAAATGATGCCGTTTGAATAGATGAAAATCTATTTCGGGATCGTAAGCTGAGGCGCGCTTCGCCTGCCCTCGGACGAGTGCGAAACATTTCCCGAAGCCAAATTCTGACCACAGAACGAGCGCAGGCGAACTGTGCGTCCTAAGCCCACCGTGTAGCGCATGGACGCCAAACCAAGGCTCGTGACTAGCCTCCGACTCTATCGAAATGCTATTTGGCTGATGCTTTTCGAGAGGTCCCAATGGACGCCAATCGCGCCGAACGCCAGAAGAAATTTATCGCCATCGCAACCGCCCACGCCGAGGATTTCAAGAAACGCGTGGCCCAGCATGACCGCGAAAACACTTTCGCTCACGAGAACGTCGCCGCGATGAAAGAATCGGGCTACACCATCATGACCGCTCCGGCAGAGCTCGGCGGTGGCGGAGCAGATGTCCTCGACGAGGTCCTCGCTCAGGAGACGCTGGCGCGCGGCGACCTGCCCACCGCGATTTCGACCAACATGCATCTGTTCGTCGTCGGATGGCTCGGGGATATCTGGCGCGCGGGCGGCCGTAAGCCCGGCTTCGTCCAATCGTTCCTTGAAGAAATCGTCGCCAAGAAGATGATTCTTGGCGGCGGCGTGAGCGATTCGAAGATTAACAGCATGCTCGGCTTCGGTGGCATCCTGAATACCTCCCGGCGGGCCGAGAAGGTCGAGGGCGGCTATCGCGTCAATGGCGTCGGACGCTTCAGCACGATGTGCGCAGCGGCCGACTATCTCTTCGAGACAGCCCGTTACGACGATCCCCAGCAGGGGCCGGTGGTTCTGAACTTTTTTCTCCCGGTCAAAACCCCGGGCATCAAGATTCAGGACAACTGGGACACGATGAGCATCCGCGCTTCATCGAGTCACGACATTAAATGGGAGAACGTTTTCGTCCCCGAAGGAGCGGCCGGCAAGCGACCAATCGGCCTGTGGGATCAAACGATGAACCATTTCTGCCGATGGAATCCATCGCTGGAGGCCTGCTATCTCGGACTCGCACAATCGGCGCGTGATTGGGCCTTCGAGTGGACCAAGAATCGGAGTCAGGAGCCCTTCGATCGCCCAATGAGCCATTATCCGCAGAATCAGTTCCTCGCGGCTGAGATGGAAATCGGGCTCCGCGCGGCGCGCGCCTTTTTGATCGAAGTTGCGACGAAGGTCACAGAGACGCCTCTCGAAGCCGAGCAGCCGATCATGGATATCATCGCGTGCCATCATTTCGTGATGGAGACGGCGGTCAGCGTCGTGGACAAGGCGATGCGGATGGTCGGCGGCGCGGGCTTGTTCAAAGCGAATCCGCTGGAGCAGATGTATCGCGACGTCCGCGCCGGCATCGTGCATCAGCCGTTCCAGGGCTACGATGCTCTAGCGTGGCTCGGCAAACTCGCCTTGGGGATCGAGCACAATATCGTGCCGCGATGGGTGTGAGAGCCGATAAGCCTTGCGCCGGTTTCGCTATTCGCCGAGCGATACTTTGCCAGTTCTGGCAGCCGCCAATTGATTCTTCAAGTGGCAGAACGCGAGAAAAAGGTTTCTCGCAAACTGATAATATTGCTCGAAGTATTAAGCCGTCTCCGCAGCCATCACTCCTTCAATGAAGGAGAAGTCTCTGTAATTGGCGCGAAGTCGCATGTAGTACTGGAACTCCAAGATAGAAAGCCTAAAGTCTTGTAACTATTTCTCTTTTGCGAGTTGATTCTCTCTCCCCTTAAAGCTTTTGATCCGTCCTTTGCGCTTCCACTCGTCGAGTTTGTGCCTCGCCGCCTTCTTCATCGCCAGGCTAAAGAACTGATCCCTACCAGCATGTGGCCGTAAGTTTGCACCTGATGCTTCGCGGTAATCAAAGATAGACCGATCGAAGATTTGATTGAGTTTCGGTTCACTAAAGCGAATTCTTTTTTCGCTCAAAAGCTCGGTAAAGCGTCCCTAACATTTTTCGTGCGCAATTTCGAATACTTCTGGCTTTAACTCGATTAGGTAATCAACCGTCATCATTGCATAGAACAAGAGATAGTACGCTTTAACGGGCAACCAGCTGGTACATGCCCGCAAATAGTCTGAGTCGTTTTGAACAATGTTAAATTCTTCTCGTAGAGACTTATCCGTCAGGCTGATCAGATTCTTCTTTCGGTCAATTAGGGCACAGGACTCGTATCGAATACTGTTCGGTCGAGTGGGTTCGAGGGTTACTCCTTGAGTCATCTGCCTCAACGACTTTATGTAGTTGAGATGGGTTTGAAACGCTCGCTGGTCTTCTGGAATCATAAGCCGCCCTATCGGTCACGCCTATTATACAGCGCGTCTATTTAGAATGTACTTTCATCGTTAGGCCATCACACCCTTCCGAGCCGCTCTTACCCTTAAATGCCCATAATACGAAAGTTAGCAGCTCTACCGGTGCGACCATTTCGGGTCGCGCTTTTCGACGAATGCCTTGGTGCCTTCGGCTTTGTCCGCGCTCGCGAAGGTGAGCCCGAAGGCACTCTGCTCGTACGATAGCCCCTCGCTCTCGTTCATCGTGAACGATGCGCGCAGGGCGGCCTTGCACTGGCGCAGCGCGAAGCCCGATTTGCTTGCAAGCTTCTCGGCCAGCTTGCGCGTCTCGGCCATCAACTGATCGGGCGCGACGAGTTTATTGGCGAGGCCCCATTCGAAGGCGGTCTTCCCGTCGATCATATCGCCCGTCAGGATCAGCTCTCGTGCACGGGATTGCCCGATCCGATGGGGCAAGCGCTGCGTGCCGCCGAAGCCGGGGATTAAGCCAAGATTGATCTCAGGTTGGCCGAAACGCGCCTTTTCGCTCGCTACGATAAGGTCGCAAGCAAGCGCCATCTCGGTGCCGCCACCGAGTGCGAAGCCGTTCACGGCCGCGATCACCGGAATCGGCAACTCCTCGAAGGTCGCGGTCACGCGATGGCCCATACGGCAGAACTCCATACCCTCGACCGTCGACATCGCGGACATCGCGGCGATATCAGCGCCCGCGATAAAGGCGCGATCACCGGCGCCGGTCAGAATGAGGACGCGGATCGACGGTTCGCGCCGCACTTCGCGCAGCACCTTTGCCATCTCCTGGATCACCGCCGGGTTCAGCGCATTGAGCGCCTTCGGCCGGTTAACCGTTATCGTCGCGATTTCGCCCTTTTCAAACAGCAATTCGTCCACGTCAATCCTCACTTAACCAATTTTCTTTGAAAGTTCCTTCAGGAGGTCGGCGCCGTCGCCGCGCCAGGCGCTGCCATGCATACACGCCAGGATTGCGGGACGCGCCGCCGCCAGCTTCGCAAACAAGGCTCCGGAGTTTTTCGAGTAGGCGTAGTAGTCGAGATGACCACGCAGCATCTCACTGGGGCTCAGGATATCGCCGTCCGTGATCGGCGGCGGATTCCCACCCGGCTGCGTAAAGAGATCGCCGCAGAAAAGCGTGCGGGTGGTCTCTTCCATCAGGTAGCCGCATTCCCATCCGTGCGGCAGATGCGGCGTATCGAACCATCGCACGACGCTCTTACCCAGCGAGAGCGTCTCACCGTCGGCCAACTCCTTCGCGGGTCGGAGCGCAGTATCGTTCACCGAGAGCATCGCCGCGAGCTTACCGCATAGCGGCACTGCATTCGGCGCGACTGCGAGCCAATCGTTGAGCGATCCGCATTCGTCGGCCTCGTAATGCGAGAACGCGATATAACGCAGGCTCTCGGGCGGAATCACACTCGCCACTGCCTCGCTCACGAGCGGAAAGATACGCCGCAATCCCGTATGAAAAAGCAGTGGCGCATCATCGACAATCAAATACTGATTGAAAGTGAACCCGCCCGGCATCACTTCGAGCGGTGTGCTGATGCGGTAAATCCGCTCGGCAATTTCGTTGATATTGGTACCCGAGGCTTGATTCGTTATTGGCATCGCCGTGCCTCCTGTCGAACGCGTTTCAGGCTATCGCACCTAATTTCTCGGCCGCCATCCAGATTCGATCACCGCCCCAGAAGATCTCGCCATCGATCACGAACGTCGGAACGCCAAAAACTCCGATCGCCTCAGCCTCACGCGCAATCCGTTCGAGTTCGGCGCGCCCTTCGCCGGCCAGAAAATCGGCAAAGGCGGCCGACGACGCGCCCGCCTCTTCAATCAGCTTCGCAATCACCTGCGGATCTTCGATATCGAGCTCACGCTTCCAAAAGCGCTCGAATGCGAGGT
Organism: Binataceae bacterium (SeqCode); assembly: GCA_035541875.1. Classification (GTDB taxonomy): domain Bacteria; phylum Desulfobacterota; class Binatia; order Binatales; family Binataceae; genus JAJPHI01. The sequence goes on along the minus strand of DATKML010000041.1, from coordinate 113,474 downwards.
CGTTGTAGCGGTCGAAGATGCCGCGCCGTTGCGCGTAGAGCATCCCGATCGCAACGATCGACGAATCGAAAATCTTCTGCGGCCCTTTAACCGTTAGTCCCCGGCGATTCGCGAGTCGACGCGCATCCATGTAGCTGTAGCGGACGCGGCGCCACTGATGGTCATTGCGGGTTTCGACGGCGCCGAGAAAATCCGGAATATGCAGCGCATACGGCAGCCAATCGAAGCGAACCTTGAAATCGTGTTCGAGCTCCCGTGCCGGTTCGATGGCGAGATAGGCGTAGGGGCTCTTGTAATCGATATAAAAACGCAGGTCGTGTGCGGGCATAGCGGCAGCTTACGAAGCAACGAAAGTGGTTGCAATCGTTTCCGAGACTCCCGCAAGTGAATCGGCCGCAGTCGCTTCGCGTAGATCCTTCGACACGGCTCACATCCGTTCATCGGCTCAGGATGACAGAGGGGGAGCCTAGTTGTGGAGGCCCAAACGCGGACAATCAGGCCGGATCGCACATGAATCGCAGCGCGGGCCGCGCGCGAAACAGACGCGTCGACCGTGCAGAATCAGCCGCATCGAAAACGGCGTCCACTCCTTCGCCGGTAACAACTTTTGCAGATCGTACTCGATCTTTTCGGGATCGTTCTCGCGGGTCAGCCCGAGCCGCCGCGATAGACGGCGCACGTGCGTATCGACGACCAACCCGGGTTGCCCGAAGACGTGGCCGCGCAGGACATTGGCAGTCTTGCGACCGACGCCTGGAATCGTCACGAGATCTTCCATCCGCGAGGGAAGCTCACCGTCAAACCGTTCGAGGATCGCACGTGCCGCGCCCTGTAAGGAGCGCGTCTTCTGGCGGAAGAAGCCGGTCGTCACGATCAGCTCCCGGACCTTCTCTTCAGGCGCTTCGGCCATCGAGCGGATATCGGGAATCCGGCGAAACAGTTCCGGCGTGACTTTGTTCACGCGCTCGTCGGTGCATTGCGCCGAAAGGATCGTCGCGACCAGGCATTGCCACGGCGTGGTGAAATCGAGACTGATCCGTGCCTTGGGATAGAGGCGAGCGAGCTCCTCAGCGATCCCACGTGCGCGCTCGACCACGCCCCCCTCCATTGCAGTAAGAGAGGTCGAGTTAGGTCCGACGGTCCTGGCCTTCTTAGCCGAGCGTCGCACTAGCGCTGCCCCACCCATTTCGACAATGCGACGTCGTTCCATCGCGCTCGGATCGCTTTGTAATCGTTTTCAGGCAAGGGTCCCTGCGCGGTGAGCGCCGCATTCTGTTCCCATCGTGAGGGTCGCTTGGTCCCGACGATCGCGGTATGCACCCCCGGAGTCGTCAGTGTGAATCGCAGCGCGGTCGCAACAGCATCGGCTTTGCGCTTCAGAAACGGGTAGCGCAATTGGCGCAGCCGCCGCGCGTAGGGGCGCGAATAGTCGTCGCGCGAGAACCAACTCCCCATCCAGGCAGCGTTGGCGATCGGTCGTTTCGCGATAACGCCCATATCCCGTTCGACCGCGACCGGCAGGATGCGGGTAATCGCCTCCTGATCGGCAATATTCACGGAGATTTGCAGAGTATCGAAGACGCCCGATTGCACTGCCCAGAGGGCCGCATCGCTGTCGCCACTGTAACCGATAAAACGCGTCAGCCCGAGGTCACGCGCGCGTTGCAGCGCGGCGATTACGGCTCCGTCGCGCAGCGTCTCTTCGTCGCACGAATGGAGCTGTACCACATCGAGATGATCGGTGCGGAGCCTCGTGAGACTGCGTTCGATACTCTTGCTGATCAGCCCCGGATGCCAATCCTCAAGGCCGAACTCATCGCCATCGTGACCGCATTTCGTGAGGAGAAAATAGTCTTTCCGCCGATGGGCAACCGCGCGACCAATGAGGCTCTCGCTGTCAGCATAACAAGCGGCGGTGTCGATCAGATTGAGACCCGCGTCAAGCGCCGAGCCGAGGAGCCTTTCGACTGTCGCAACCGACGCATCTTCATAGCCAATCTCGGAACCGCCGAAGCCGAGCAGACTGACGATCAAGCCGGTCTTACCCAATCTTCGGCGTTCCATCACTTCGACCTGTTAGCTGACGATCATCGCCCGATCGGGCAGAAGGCTGCGTCGCCCACCGAGGCCCGCGTTTGCGCATCGACGTCCGTCTGGAAAGTCGCATGCACCCGATTCACCAGATTCGACAGCCCGACCAGGAAGCACAGTTCCACGATCTCATCGCGTGAGAAGTTGGCTTCGAGCTGCTCGAACATCTCGTCGCTGACTTTGCAGGTTCGCGTCAGCGTTTCCGCATAGCGCATCACGAGCTTTTCCTTCTCCGTAAAGAGCGGGCTCTGTTGCGCATCGGCCATCGAGGCCATCTCGTCATCACTAAGTCCGGCGCTCCGACCGAGCGTCACATGCGTGGGAATTCAATAATGACAGGAGTTGATCTGAGAAGCCCGGAGATAGGCCAGTTCGCGCATCCGAGGAGACAGCTTCGCACTCGAACTGTAGATACCATGCATGAAGCTGACCAACGCCTGCAGGCATCCGGCATTGTTCGCAAACATCTTCATCACGTTGAAGACCGGAAAACCTTCTTTTTGAATCGTGTCGTAAAGCGCCTTCACCTCGGGCGAAGCGTTCTCTGGTTCAACCAGCGGAATACGGGACATGAAAAACCTCCAGACTTAAGGATGGCGGCGCGGTTATCATTAGTCGAGCGTCAGCGTGACACCCATGGGACCAATCGGAGCGAAAGCTTACTTCAATCATGCCGGATTAGGCCGCCCTTCCCCCAGTTTGCTCACTCTGATGCGAACCGCCAAAGAAGAGTATCGCGACTTTCTTTTCAGCGAGGCGGGCGTGGAGCGCTATATGGGGGCGCTCGTCGACAGTCGCAAAGCGGTCGCACGCGTCCTTGGTATTGGATCGCTGGCTGGCATCTCGCTGATGAACAACGCGACGACGGCGATTCAACTCGTGCTGACAGCCTTGGGTGCGATGCTCAAGCCCGGCAATTCGATCATTACCTCGGACCAGGAGCATCCGTGCGTTGTCCATCCGCTGAATATGCTGGCGCGACGTGGTGCGCGAATCGTCGAAATCGCGGCGGGCTCGGAAGAGCAATTTCTCTCGCGTTTCGAGGATGCACTGCGACTGCAACGACCCTCTTTCGTAATCTTGTCTCAGGTCTCCTACAAAAACGGGAGGATTCTGCCTGTCAGTAAGATCGGCGGCATCCTTGCGCAAACAGCCATCCCTTACATCGTCGACGGCTCCCAGGCATTCGGGCATATCCCGACCGACGTTACAGCCACACGGGCTTGGGTCTATATCTTCTCAGGTCACAAATGGCTCGGCGGTCCTTGGGGCACTGGCGGTCTCTGGAATAGCGAGCGCTTCGCGGCGCTAAACAGCATCACGCTATCTAGTTGGGAAGAGGAAGCAGACCCGGCTTCAGGCGGGCGTTACGAGGGCGGCACGATGAGCTACGCGTCCTTCATCGGTCTCGATACGGCCTGCCAAGAATACGAAGCCCGTCAGCAGGATCGCTTCGCGACCCTCGCCGCCTATCGAGCAGAAATCGTCGAGCGACTCGACCGGCGGTACCATCTAGCTGATAGCTCCTGGGATGGTCCGCAGGCGCCGGGAATCCTTGCCCTGCTGATGCCATCGCACCTACATTCATGGAGCTTCGCCGAGCATCTGCTAAACACGTACGGCATCGCAGTGAAGCCCTTCCGACCACCGGAGACTCCCGATGCGATTCGCATCTCGTGTTCGCCCGCGACAACGCCGGAGGAGATCGACCTGCTGATTCAGGCGCTCAACGCCGAAGCGAATCGTCGGATTTAGATGCAAAACAAGGCACGGATTCTCGGTTTGCACTATGGCCTGAGCCCAGTTCTTTCGCCCTCGGACTCCATCTGAAATAATTCCGGCGTGGCACGTAATTTATCTCCCGACGACGTGGTCGCGGCGATCGGTCGGATCAACTATCCCGGCTATACCAGCGACCTGCTCAGTCTAGGTATCCTCGAAGAAGTAACCCCCAAGGACGACGGCGGCTTCACCGTGATGATCCGTCATGCCGGCGACAAAGAAGCGACGCTCAAGCAGATAGCGGGGCGCATCCACGAGGTTCTCACGCACGACCTCGGGGTTCGCAATATCGATTTCAAAGTCCATAAAATCGACCCCGAACTGGGTGCAAAGGCCAGTCGCGCGCGATTGCCCGGCACGCGATGGGTCGTTGCCGTTGCCAGCGGCAAAGGGGGTGTCGGCAAATCGACCGTAGCGGCCAATCTCGCCGTGGCGCTCAGCCGGATGGACTACAAGGTCGGCCTACTCGACGCGGATATCTACGGCCCGTCCGTCCCGATGATGTTTGGTATCACTGAGGAAAAGCCGCGCTCGGCCGGCGGCCAGAATTTTTTCCCGATCGAGAAACACGGTATCAAGCTCATCTCTATGGGCTTCTTCGTTACCGATAAAACCCCGATTATATGGCGCGGCCCGATGGTGATGAGCGCGGTGCGTCAGTTCTTGATGGATACGCTATGGGGCACGCAGGATTTCCTGATCGTAGACTTGCCGCCCGGAACCGGAGACGCGCAACTCACGCTTGCCCAGCAAGTCGCACTCGACGGCGTGGTGATCGTCACGACGCCGCAGGACGTCGCGCTCGCCGATGCCATGCGGGCGATAAAGATGTTTCGTCAGGTGCATTGCCCTTTGCTCGGCGTGGTCGAGAACATGAGCTACTTCGTCTGCCCCGACTGTGGCGAACGTGAGGAGTTATTCGGTCACGGTGGTGGAGCGAAGATGGGAGAGGCCGAAGGCATGAAGTTGCTGGCCGAGATTCCCGTCGAAGTGGCTGTGCGGGAAACAGGCGACGCTGGTACGCCGATAACGCTGTCGCATCCGGACGATCCTTCGAGTCGAGCCTTCGCCGAACTCGCGCGTCAGGTCGCCGACGCGATGCCTCAAGCCTGAGCGCAGAAATAGTCACTCACGATGGCAACCGTAATCACCGAAGAATGTATCAATTGTAACGCGTGTCTCCCGCGATGCCCCAACAACGCGATCTACAAGGGCGGGGAACCGTGGGAGCTCAACGGCGAGAGCCATCCGGCGCTCGCCGAGGACATCTATTACATCGTGCCGCAGAAATGCACCGAATGCGTCGGCTTCCACGATCATGAGGAATGCGCCGCCTTCTGTCCGGTCGATTGTTGTATACCGGACCCGAAAATCCCGGAGACCGAAGAAGTCTTGCTGGAGCGCGCCAAGACGCTCCACCCGGACAAGACTTTTCCAGCCGATTTCCTCTCACGCTTCCGCTAGCGAGCGAGTTTTAGAACGGATAGTTGATGCCCGAAAACACGGCGGCGCCTTCACCGCCTATGCCCACGTCGACATAGCCGACCACAAAGGGTTCGGCGATCGCGCGGAATCCTACCCCGCTCACTGGGTGCAGTGAACTCACCGGATTCTGGGACATTTGATGCGCCACGCGACCGGCTTCGGCAAATGGTGCAATTTCCGCGACGCCGTGCGTGCCAAACACATCCGCCTCGAAGACGCGTGTTCGGACTTCAACGTTCGCGTCGTACATATTGTTGTCCACGAAGCGCCCTGCGCCGTAGCCTCGCAGCGTCATCTGGTCGTACAGAAAATCCTCTTGCCCGCCGAGCCGGGCCATTGACCAAAAAGGCGTTTCGTTGCCCGCCGGGATGTATTGCACATAGCCGTTGGTCGCTAACGTCACGCGCGGAGCGAGCGTCCAGTAATGGCGTACGTTGGCGCCGACCTTGTTGTACGACGCCGAACTCATGAAGCGTCGATCGGTTATCCCCCCGTAAATCAGCGCGATACCGCCGCTGCGCGGGATATCGGCGGAGTCTCGGGTGTCGTAGGTGGCGCGCAGCTCGTTGTAGATCTCGCTGCCGCCGTTTACGCCTTTCTGGTTCGGATAGTAGTAAACCGTTTGATTGATTGAATTGAATGCGCCTGTCTGGATACGGACATAACGCGGCCTTTCAACCAGCGCTACTTGAAAGTTTTTCGTAATATTCCACCCAAACGATCCTCGAACATAGAGCTGCTGAGTGGTGTAGTTGGTTTCTCCACCGAGACGCGACCAGTTGCCGACTCCATAGAAACGTTCGGTCGGATCGCGCTCAAAAAAGAGCCGCCCATCGAACGACCACCACTGGTCGTGTGTTCGACCAGTTGAGAAATTCATATCCACTTGGCGCTGGATATTTTCGTGCGCCTCGGCCATCGCATACCACTGGGTGTTTTCCGAAGGGAACGATAGGAACCGCAGCGCCCCGCCTGCGCCAACGTTGGTGTTGTAGTTGATGTCCGGAGCGAAAATATCGCTGATTTGGTTCTGGTTGTCCTTAAAGAGCGTCGCAAAGAGCGCACCCGCTGTCACACCACCGTTGGGATCGGTGGCAATCTCGGGAATTGGAATCAGCGTGAAGGGCCATGTATGGGGGTTCATCGCACCCCAAGTCTGTGGATCGATTAGGTCGAAGGCGTGCGCCGTAGTCAGCTTGCCGATAATCAAGACAGCAAGCATGAGGGTGGCTAGAATTCGCTTCATCCGATCGCTTCCATTTGGTCTTTAGCCCCGATATCCGTGGGTCCACCGCGGGGCCATCAGCTTTACGATGATCGCCCCCGAGGTCAACTGCGGCCTCCGCACTGCCTCTACCTGCTTAATATCATCAGTCGAGAAAGTCGAGATAGTAAGCGGTTTTCGCCGGCACTTAAAATATGTAAGGATTCGGGCAATCCGAGCAGCGCGAATGCTCTTGGCCAGTTAAAGCAGCGCCCTACAGCGCTGCGATCATCGTGCACATCTACTTTCTGTGCACCTTGCCGCTGAAAGGGCCCGCTACTGCAGGAACATTTTAGGAGGAAGGCGATGGCCAAAGTAGACGGCGGCGAATTGGTCGCGCGCATTATGCGCGAGAATCGCACGCGTTATTGCTTCTCGATTAACGGCGGGCACTTATTCCCGATCCTGGCGCAATTGCGGAGCCATGAGATCAAGTTGATTCATATGCGCCATGAGCAGGCGACGGCCTACGCTGCTGATGCGTATGCACGTATGACCGGGGAGCCAGGCGTCTGCATGGTGACCGCGGGATGCGGCCTGACCAACGCCGTGACGGGTCTGAGCCTCGCAGCGATGACCAACAGCGCGGTCGTCTGCGTTTCGGGCCAACATCCGAACACCGAAGACCATCAGGGCTCCTTCCAGGAAGCCTATGGTTCAGAGATCGTGGGCAGCTTCGCCAAGTACACCAAGCGCGTAACCGATTGGAATACGATCGAGTTCGATATGCGCCTGGCCTTCCGCGAGGCGATGGCTCCAGCTCAGGGCGTTTCGCTCGTCGAGATTCCGCAGAACATCCTCTATCACGGCGGCGACGACAGTAAGCAAGCGACCGGTGGGATGCCGTTTTCGCTCGATGATCTGCGTGGCGCCGGCGACCCGGCCAAGATCGACAAAGCGGTCGAGATGCTGCATGCGGCCGAGCGGCCGTTGATCGCGGGCGGCGACGGTCTCTTCTGGTCCCAGGCTGCGGATGAACTGAAGGAGTTCGTTGAGCTGACGGGGATCCCGGTTTATGCGCGTCGCGCTGGCCAGGGCTCGGTATCGGAAGAACATCCGCTCGCGATTCGTGGGGCCTTCAAAAAGCCCTTCACTGGTCGCGCCGATGTGGTGCTGACACTCGGCTTCCGCTTCTGGAGCGGTGAACACTTCGGCCGGATGCCGACCTGGAACGACAAAGCCAAGTATATTCAGGTTGATCCGACAGCGAGCCGTATCGGATGGCAGGTCCCGGCTGAAGTTCCGATCGTCGGCGATCCAAAGCTCGTGCTGCGCCAGATGATCAATCGGATCAAAGAGGCGAAGCTCGATTTTTCGAAGAATCGTACCTCGACATGGGTCAAGGAACTGGCCGAGGTCCGCGCCAACTTCGACCGCACGGTGGTCGAGAACGCGAAGAAGTTCTGGAACAACCGCCCGATTCATCCGGCACGCATGACGCGGGACCTGATGTCGGTGCTGGACAAGAACGCGACCGTCGTTATCGACAGCTTCACCCTCTCCGGATGGATGTCGCAGAACTTTATCGCGCGCTTCCCGGGCGCCGTTATCGACGCTGGTCCGTTGGCGCCGGTCGGTCACGGCTTCGGGATGGGTATCGGCGTCCAGCTCGCGCGACCCGGCAAGCAAGTCGCACTCATCATGGGCGACGGCGGACTAGGGATCGGTGGCTGGGACATGGAAACGGCGGCCCGCTACAAGCTGCCGATCGTTTGCGTGCTGTGGAACAACAGCTCCTGGGGTCCGAGCTTCGAGTCCATGCCGATGCTCAAGGATCGCACCGAGCCGTTCAACATGCTCCAGGATATCCGCTACGACAAGATCTTCGAAGAGATGGGTTGTCACGGCGAGCATGTGACCAATCCCGACGACATCCGACCGGCATTAGAGCGTGCCTTCAACTCAGGCAAGCCCGCGATGGTCAGTATCGTTGGCGACAAGACGGTCGGCCATCCGACGCTTGGCGGTAACCTGCTGGGTTCGACGGGCTCGAACTAGGCAAGAATCCAAGCGCTACCGAGCGCAAGGAAATAAAGAGCGGGATGTGCAATTGCGCATCCCGCTCTTCGTTTCTCAGGCTTTGCCCGAAAGCAAATGAGCCGTAGAATTTCGCGCCTCTTCGTACTCACGAACGGTCCGCTCAATCAATTCCGCCGCTGATTGAATTTGCCCAACTCCTGAGACCGAGTGGCCGGCGCTCCAGATATCGCGCCATCGACGCGGACCCGGCTGACTGGCCCGGGCACCGAAAGTTTCGTTCGCGAACTCCTCGGTAATGCGCTCGGGCAGATTCGATGGATCGAGCCCTGCCGCGACGATCGAAGGCTTCAGCATGTTGGCATCCAAGCCGGTGAAGGCGCGTGTTAGGAGGACGTCGTCCATCGAGTGTTCCACCAGCATCCGTTTGTAGGCCTCAGGCGCCATGCTCTCTTGAGTTGCGATGAACTTGGTGCCCATGTATGCGAGATCGCATCCGAGCACCTGCGCCGTCCATAGCGCGTGCCCGTCGATAATCCCGCCCGCCATCACGATCGGGCCGTCGTAGATGGCTCGGACTGCACGCACGAAAGCGAGCGGATTCATCCATCCCGTCTGACCGCCGGCTCCAGCCGTTAGGAGAATTAGTCCATCGACCCCTGCCGCGATCGCTTTCTCGGCGTGGCGCATCGTAGCCACATCCGCGAAGACCGACGCTCCGATATCGTGTAGCGGTGCGATCACCGCGGCGGGTGAACCGACGCTGGTAATTACTATCTCGACCTTATGCCGTACGAGACAGCGCATCTGCTCAACCATATCGGCACGTCGTATAATCAGATTGGGACAGAATGGGGCTGGCGAATGAGCCGGGTCCTTCTCTGTGGTGTTACTCAGCGCTGCTTCGATCTGCTTCAGCCAATGCTCGAGCCCCTCGACCGTGGGCGCGTTGGCGGTTGGGAAGGCTCCAATTACTCCGTTGCGACAAGCCGCGATGACGAGGTCTGGACCCGAGACGGCCAGCATCGGCGCCGCAATAACAGGGATACGCAAGCGCTTGGTAATATTCTCAGAAATCGGCATAGGCGCGATGCTACTCTGCTCGATTCTACAGCGCATCTTCGCTCATTCGTCGTCAAACCGCGACAAACAACGTCCTTTACGGATTGTCGATCTTTGCCACCTTAAACGATTCAGGAGCTCTTCATATGTTCAGCCGTCGAGGGCACGTCAATGGCAAATCCAAAGCTGCGACGACGGCTGATTCGAAATGCCGCGTTATCGCTGGTCGTGTCGGCAATAAGCACCTACGGATGCGTAGCATCGCCAGCGCCCGATTCCGCCGCATCAACGAAAGGTAGAGCGAGTCCGTCGAATGGTCACTTGCAGCCACCGCTCGTCACTCTTTCTCTCGAACCTCCGATCGATTTTGACGACCTATCGGCAGTTTACGTGGTAGCGGATTTTCCGAGTCCTGCCCCGCAGGTCAGTGGATGGGGCTGGCTAGGCCCAACGACAACAACTTGCCTTCAGGTCAAGATTCCATATGCGATCGATCAATCCGGCAATTTTATTCAACCACTGAAGCTAAAGGATGCAATCTCCCGTGCCGGCGGCACGGAGCAACTCGCATCGAGTCTTCACCACTTACCCTCTGCGGGAACCGAGGTTGCAAAATCGGCTGGAGCCGCCCTCCTAATCTCGTTTGCATTGATACCCGAGACAATGGGTTTAAGCGCCGTTTTGGCACCGGTGCTGATTCCTGGCGGGGCCATCGCCAGCGCTGTTGCGCATCGCGACATGCAGCTCTCCGATAGCTCGTTCCTGGATAACACCAACTCGAACCCATGCTTGATTACCGAACGTTCGTCATGGGGTGATGGTTATTTCTCGATACTGAGAATAGAAGGCGTGAATCTGGCCCGGGTTGCGGGATATCTTTTCTTTCCGCAGGGCGTTTACACGGCGCTCTCTACGACAGTCGCCGAGTTCGACCCAGCAGGACGCAAAGAAACCTTGAAGGTGCCGTGGCAGCATCAAAGCACTAACTCGAGTACGTCCGCTGGATCAGCGGGTGCGCACATCAACGAGTCGGAAGTGACGAAGTAGTCGCGGATAGCAGGCCTTGATGGAAGGCCAGGATTCTTGCGGTACCGCAGTTTCTACGATCAGAACCGGCTCGGGTCCGCACTGCAGGTGCCATACACGATCTGTCGGATCGAGTCGGGCTTCGGCGCCGATCACCAGATCGCGTTTATCCGAAGGAAGGTAATAGTGCAGAACCATCAGCGGTTCATTCGGCGGCAAAACCGCGACTTTCTGTCCCGGCGTTGCGATATCGGCAACAAAATGCGCGGCTTCACGCCACTGAATATCGTCGGGCGCCCGCCAGTGATGGACCAGGTGGACAATCGATTGCACAAGAATCAGGGCGGTAAGACCGTAACGGAAGAAATCTGACTGGAGCGACGCGATACCCAATGCGCTGAGGACAAGAAAGGCGGTCAAACTGGGGAAGACATAGCGTTCCACCATCATTGGCGCGACCGTGTAAGAAGCCACTTCGATCAACGCAAACGGGACCAGCAACCAGCAGAGGATAAACCAGAGGCCGGGGCGATTGCGGATACCGCTCAGCCAGACACCGACTGCGGCGGTTAGCAGCAACGGCCAGAAGGCGGCGTTTCCGGTCATGACTCGAATCGCATGGAGGGGCCATCCGAAGGATTGCGGTTCGATCGACTGCCACAAACCTCCGTGAAGAGCGCCGACCGCGATCCGGGTGTCGGCAATACCGATAGGCGCAAAAACCGCAGCAGCAAGTACCGATGCGACAATCGGGCGAGAAAGATTGATCTGCGAACCACCCGCCCGGATACGCTGGGCCCACCATACGATCGCTATCCAGACCGCCTCGGCGGCGAAGAAAAGAAGCGCCAGCACATTGCTGGCCATCGCCAACACGGTGCAGGCGGCAGCCGCTATCACGTTACCTGGTCCCGGCCGTCGCGCCGCGCGGAGGAAGAAAAAGACCTGCGCCGTAATTCCAACGAGCATCAAGGTGTACATCCGCGCCGTACGATCCGTGGTGACCATCCGCAGATTGCAGGCATAGAGCAGCGCGGCGATCGCTCCGAATAGCGTCGCCTCACCGCCGTCGCTCTCATCCTCGTCTTGGACTAGCCAAACTTCGCGGGAGGCCAGAAAGACCAGCGGGATCATGAGAGTTCCGAGCAGCGCCGAGAACGTCCGCATCGGTCCTACGTCGTCGCCGAAAAGACCAATCCATAGATGCAGTAGAAGGTCGTAGAGACCGGCCTTACCGGGATCGAGTTCTTTGCTGGCGACGTAAACGGCACGGAGGTTTGGCACGACAGCCGCCGTCCAGGCGGCGGCCTCGCCCCGACTCAGCTCTTCCCCGCCGAGACGATAGAAACGAAGTCCTGCCCCGACAATCACGGCAACGAGCAGGATAATGAGCGACGCACGCCGCTGCGCGCTCGCGGCTGCAACTTCAGAGACTCTATCGGTGGCCGCCTTGGTCTGCTCCTCGTTCATCCTGTGAGCGGGCAGCCTAACACAGGCTGGTCGCAATTCCTGCCTCGCGTCGATCGGACGAATCTTGTAGTGACTCAGAGGTGCGAAAGACGACCACAACGATGAAACTTGCGCGGACGATAATAATCGTCGTGGCGGCAGCCGTCGGATGTAAGCATCAAGCGGTGCTGCCGACGTGTCCGGCCGGCGCGACCCTAATGGGCGAGTCACCGCCGAAGGGTCAGGAAGTGTGGTGCCAAAAGATTGTCGAAGGAAAGCCGGTTAAGGAGGGCCGTTTTATCGTCTACAGCGAGAGCGGCGGAAAGCTGATAGAGGGCGACTATCACGATGGGGTGCAGGAGGGTGAATGGACGACCTGGTACGAGAATGGCCCTAAATCAGCGGTCGACAACTATCGCAACGGGCTACAGGACGGACTCCATACGAGTTGGTACGCGAACGGCAAAAAATCGATTGAGGGTAACTATCGTGGAGGTAAACGGGTGGGGATCTGGACGCGATGGGATCCCAGCGGCTTGAATCCGAAACAGCAGGATTACGGCAACGGATAGGGCTACCGCAGGCCGTCAGCTGCGTTGGAAAGTGCATAATCGAACCTTGTGAGGGTGAAAACCCGCTGATAGGATTGCGGATCTCCTTGCTCCAAAAGGGGCTGGAAGCCAAAAGGAGGTTTAGCGCATGCGGCGCTACGAAACCATTTTTATCATGCGCCCAGACTTGGGCGACTCGGCACAAAAGGAAACTATCAAGCGTTTCGAGGGACTCATTGCCAGCGGTGGCGGTGAGCTGATTGAGACCGAGGAATGGGGCTCTCGCGAACTCGCGTACCGGATCAAGGGCGAGCAGCGTGGCTTCTACGTTCGGCTCGATTACGGCGGAACTGGCGCCACGATGAACGAAATCGAGCGCAACCTCAAGCTCTCGGATAGCATCCTGCGTTTCCTCTCCGTGTTGGTGCAGGAGCAGATCGATCCAGAGGCCGCCCGTACGGAACTCGAAGCCAATCGACGTCGGGTCGCTGAAGCACGCGCTGCCGCCGAAGCGGCTCGTGCGGCTGCGGCAGCGGAACGAGCTCAACGCGAGGCCGATGCAGCAACCGCTGCGGCTGCCGCCGCTGAGGCTAGTGCCTCCGCCGAGGCTGCGGCTCCGGCTGACGCCGGCAGTGACAACTCGAATTGAGCTGACCGGACGCCTCCTTCGCAAGCCCACGATGCGAGTGACGCCAGCAGGAACCAACACCCTGATTATGGAGGTGGACTGCGGCGATAAGGGCGAGCGGCTGGTGTTAAAGGTAGTGCGGGTTGGTGCCGAGGTCCCGGAATTGGCCCGGCAACTCAACGACGGAAGCCACCTCAGCGTGGTTGGCAAGCTCAAGATGGCGCGCGATGGAGTGCGGTACGAGGTCTTGGCGGATACCGTGACCGTACAATCCGACCGAGCGTAGATAGAGCGAAACGAGAGATATCTCAATTAAATACCGAGCGTCGCGATCGACGCCGGTGCTAAACTTTGGAAGTCAGGTAAATGGCAGACGAAGAACAGGGACTAGAACAAGGTCGCCTTGAAGGCGATCAGGGGCGCGGGCGGCGCGGCGACGGCGAAGGCCGTCCCGGTGGGCGACGACGTGGTGGCGGACGGCGTAAGGTATGCCGTTTCTGCGCCGATAAGTCGCTGGCAGTCGATTATAAAGACGTACGCACGCTGCAGAGCTTTATCACTGAGGGCGGCAAGATCGTGCCGAGCCGAACCTCGGGCAACTGCGCGCGGCATCAACGGCAGCTTTCAGTCGCGATCAAGCGTGCGCGCCTAATCGCTTTGCTGCCTTTCTCAACCTTGGGATTGTAGGCGAGGTCGCTTGCTCATCTTCCGCAATCTAGTGGGCTTTCTGCGTGGGGCCCTCGCTTCTGCCCTGATGTTCATGGCGGGAGCTTTGGTACCGGTTATCGGGGGATTACTCATGTTCCTCGCTCCTACACCGGTACTGGGATATGCGGTTGGATTTCGCCGATCGGTCTTACGCGCTTCCGCGGTCGTAATTGTTGCGAGCGGGTTCGTGGTCTTCGGCGGCGGCCCCAACGCCGGGATGGCTTATGCCATTGCGGTCGGTATTGCTGCCGTCTCGATGACCTACATGCTGGAGCGGCGATTGCCTTTTGAGCGTATCGTTGCGGTCACGACTTCGTTGATGCTGGTTGTGGGAGCGCTAAGCGCCTTGGCGATGGCAGGCTCACCGCAAGCGCTGGCTCATGCACTTCGCGACAGTCTGACTAACGCGATCGATCAGGGTCAAAAGCTCTACAAGATGGCGGGCCTCGACCTGCCGGTCGCTCCCGACCTGCGCAACGAGATGGTCCAGACATCGCTCGACCTCATGCCGGCGCTGATGGCAATCTCGGCCGCGCTGATGGTGCTGGCCAATCTCGGGGTTTTCTGGCGAATGAGCGGTCGGCAGCTGCGTCTGGGCTACGCGCTGTTTGCGGACCTCGTGCGATGGTCGGCGCCGGAGTGGCTGATTTGGGCGCTGCTCGTCACGGGCTTTGGGCTCTTTGTTCCGATTCCGGAGCTGCGGACGATCGCGCTCGATTGTTTTTTATGTGTGGCAGCAGTCTATTTTTGCCAAGGGCTGGCGATCATGGCCTTTTATTTTCGCCTGCTCGCGATGCCGACCTTGGCTCGTGGCTTGGTCTATACCATTACAATAGTTCAGCCGATTCTCGCGGTTATGGTGTGCGTGGCCGGGGTTTTCGACCTCTGGATCGACTTTCGGCGGCTGAAACCACCACCTAACACTGAAACTCGCGATGTGGGAAATTTTCTCTAGGGCGGACAAACTTTTATGAACTTGCAAGTTATCTTGAATGAAGAAGTGCATAACCTGGGGCATCCGGGAGACGTTGTCCGGGTGCGTGCCGGGTACGCGCGTAACTTTTTACTGCCGCGAGGCCTCGCCGTCGAAGCGAACCCTCGCAACCTGCGCGAGTTTGAGCACAACAAGCGAATCGCGATGCTCAAACGCGAAGCGCTGAAGAATCAAGCAATGAACCTGAAGGAGAAGATCGAGGCTCTGACGCTCTCGCTTACTGCTCGAACCGGCGAAGAAGGCAAGCTCTTCGGCTCAATCACCAATATTGATCTTGAGCGGGCACTACACGAAAAAGGCTTCGCGGTCGAGCGTCGGCGGATCGGCTTACACGAGCCTATCAAGCAGCTGGGCGACTACACTGTCGCGGTCAGGCTGCAACCCGAAGTTGAAGCGACACTCAAATTCACCGTTACGGCGGCCACGGAGTAAGGCAAGAAGGTTAAGGTTCTGACGATGATCAAACTTTATGACTTCCTGCCGTGTCCGTTCGGCCAGAAGGTCCGCGTGGTGTTGGCCGAGAAAGGCCTTTCCTACGAACTGGTGCCAATCGATTTGGCCCAGGGCGAGCAGCGCAAACGCGAATTCCTGAGACTTAATCCGTTCGGTCGAGTACCGGTGCTGGTCGATGACGACGTTACGGTTTACGATTCAACGATTATTGCCGAGTATCTCGACGACGAATATCCCGAGCCTCCGCTGCTGCCCCCAGTGGGTGAAAGCGCACTGCGGGCGAAGGCCAGGATCTGGGAAGATTTTGCCGATACCTGGTTCACGCCTCAGGTCGGCCAGCTGATGGCTGAACTGACCAAGAACGAGTCCGAACGGGACGCCAGCCGGATCCAACGGCTACAGCAGACGGTCGAGCAGATGCTCACCTTCCTGAATCACGAGTTGCAGGAAAAGGAGTTTCTGACGGGACAGTTCTCGGTGGCGGATATCGCCTTTGTTCCCCGCTTGGTGGTGCTCGCCGACCTCGGTATCGAGGCGGGACTGAATCGTCCCAACGTCGAGGCTTGGTACAAACGTCTGGTGGAGCGCCCGAGTATCCAGAATCTTGAGGGATTGACCTCGCAATTCGTAGCGGGTGTCTAAAAACCCTAGCGAAAGTTAAAAGAACGCGCCATCTGCCCGAAAGCAGGTGGCGCGTTTGTCTTTGGGGGGAACCCCGCGGATCTGGTTAACGGCAGCGCGAGTCTAGATCATTCGCAACCGAGTTAATAGCGTAGCTCTTGGCTCTCCGCGTAGAGATCGTCTTCGTCACGGCGGGGGCCGATACCCGTCAGCCGATAGACCAGCTTGGCGGAAAAGAGCTTTTCCCTGATTCGACCCTGCGATTTCAGCGTTCCGCCATGCCTATGGCACTTCGGACATGGCACCGTCCCGCTCAAGAGATGGGCATTCTCGGGCGTAATCTGAAGGTCGAAGGTGTGGCCACAGCCGGGATTCTGACAGACTGTGCGGTACACAATCCCACCCTGCGGTTTGGCCTTGCGGCTGGTGCTGATAGTCGATTGAGTCTGCATAGCTTGCCTCCCCTCTCCTCACTGGGAGGATCCGCGACTTAAATTTCTTGTCGCTATTGCTTAGACGTTGGCTACGGCAAAATGATTCAGCAAACGTCGTGCCTTCGCAACGACCGGAAATATATTTACGTTAAAGCTAAATAAGCGTCTATAAGAAATCGCTATCGTTGTCAGCGATATTCAATCTCTATCTTTTTTTCGCAAATTGATGAGCCAATCGGGTTATCCTCGGCGTCGGTCGAAGGAAGAGCAAAATTCATAGGTTCGCGAAAAATCCTTTTCTGGTGTTTTGCAGGACCGTACTATCGTCTTGCATACAACTGCGACGAAAAAGCGAAGCGGTGGCAAATTTTAGGCGGTCGGTGGGATGAGAACGCTTGCATTGATAATGGCGGGTGGCCAGGGGACTCGGCTTTATCCGCTAACCCGGGATAGAGCCAAACCGGCCGTTCCTTTCGGTGGCAAATATCGAATCGTCGATTTTGTGCTGTCGAATATGATCAATTCGCAGATCTATTCGATTTATGTGCTGGTGCAGTGGCGCTCGCAGTCCCTAATCGAGCATCTGAAGGACGGATGGCAGTTCGGGCGTATCCTCCACGATCACTTTATTGTGCCCGTCCCGGCCCAGATGCGGCTCGGCGAAAGCTGGTACCAGGGTACAGCCGACGCCATCTTCCAAAATCTCAATCTGATCGACGACTTCAAGCCCGATTTAGTGGCGGTTTTCGGGGCGGATCATATCTACCGGATGGATCTGACCCAGATGATCAATTTTCATGTCGATCGCAAGGCTGCAGCGACTGTTGCGACGCTCCCCGTACCGATCGAACAAGGGCAAGAATTTGGTATCCTAGAGGTCGATTCCGGCCTTAGAATCGTCGGTTTTGAAGAGAAGCCGCGTAATCCCAAACCTTTGCCTGGAGCACCGGGGATGTGCCTGGCCTCGATGGGCAACTATCTGTTCGATCCGGCGACCCTGCGAAGCTCGTTGCTGGAAGACGCAGCTGCGGCGGAAAGCCATCATGATTTTGGCCGCGATCTGATCCCGAGCCTGATCGATCGGGTGCCGGTTTACGCTTACAACTTCATGACCAACCGCATCCGCGGCGATTCGGAAGAGAACCTGAGCTATTGGCGCGATGTGGGGACGATCGATGCCTACTTCGAAGCCAACATGGATCTGAGAGACGCGCGTCCGCAGCTCAACCTCTACAACCAATATTGGCCGCTGCGCACGGCCTACTACAACCAGCCACCGGCTAAGTTCGTTTTCAACGAGCATGCCCGACGTGGACAGGCCTTCCACTCGATCGTCTCGGAAGGATGCATCGTATCGGGTGGAACAGTCGTAAACTCGGTGCTGGGACGTTCGGTCTTCGTCCATTCATTCAGTCACGTCGAGGATTCGGTCGTGATGGACTATTGCGATATCGGCCGTTATGCGAAGGTGCGCCGCGCGATTATCGACAAGAACGTGCAGATTGCTGAGGGCGACGAAATCGGATACGACATGGAGCGAGACCGCAAACGGTTTTATGTAACGGAATCGGGTATCGTAGTGATTCCGAAAGCGGCCAAACGCGAACGAGAATTCGATTAAGGATGGAATCGGCTCAAAGCACCTCAACCCCAACGACACCTGCTCCCATCCGGCCGAATGCCCGCGGCGGCCAAACGCTCAAGAAGCGAACCTACGACGCAAAGCGGCGCGCCCAAATCACCGAACTCAAGCTGAACTGGTTGGACCGCATCATTTTTTACGCGATGCTGTCCGTCTTCCATCTTCTGAGTCTTATTCCGGATTTTCTGCTCTATCGGCTCGGAATGCTGGGGGGGCTTATCGCGTACAAATTGGACCGCCGCCATGTGCGAATCGGGATGCGGAATCTCGCGATCGCTTTCCCCGAGAGGAGTATCGAGGAACGGCAGAGGATCCTGCGCAGTTCCTACCTCAATATCGGCCGCAGCGTTGCGGAGTATATCCGGCTCGGCGGCTTCTTTTATGAGCGGCTGAAAAAGCGCGTCAGCTACCATCGCTTCGATTACTGGCTGCAGCTCCAGCAGCAGCACGCGGGCAAGGGTGGGCTGGTTCTTACGGCGCACTTCGGCAATTTCGAATTATTACTCGCAGCTCATGCGATGAACGGACAGCAAATCTCATTGGTGCATCACACGCAGCGCTTTCTGCCCGGAGACGCTCTGATGAGTTTCATCCGCGAGCGCGCCGGCGTCACGATTATCCGCAAGCACGCTGCAGCGCGCGCTGTGCTCAAAGCCTTGCGCGAGAACAAAATTATCGGAATTCCGTTTGATCAGAACGCCAAACGCAGCGAGGCTGTCTTCGTCCCCTTCTTCAATGAGATTGCAGCTACGTCGACCGGCCTCGCCCGGTTAGTAGCGATTACCGGCGCACCAGTTATCCCGGTTTTCATCGTGCGTCAGCCCGATAATCGCTCGCACGTGATCGAAATCTTTGATGAGGTTCCGATTCAGCGTAGCGGAGATGCGGCGGCAGATATCGAGGTAAACACGCGCTGCTTCGTTAAGGCGATCGAGGATATCGTGCGACGGCACCCGGAGCAGTTCCTGTGGATGCATCGCCGGTATAAGACCCGCCCGGTGCGTGGAACACCCTCGTTTTACGAGGATTAACCTGCCATCGCCTCGACTGCTGGATGGTCGAGCCAACGACCCGCTAAAACGAAGAGCATCAGCGCCATGACCCATCCGGCGGGAGCCGCAATCAGGGGCACTGGTCCGGCGCCGGCGATCCATCGCGGAGCGATCGCGGGACCGAGCACGACGGGCCAACATTTCGCACCGACCACTAGCGCCGCGTGTAGCCCGATCGCGAAATAAACTCGGCCCGTAAGCAGATAGGCTCGGCCGAGGACCAAGCCGAGCAGGAACAGACCTAAGGCCATCGCGAGCAGTTCTCCGGGCATCACGATCCGGCTGAGACTCGCGAGCAGATTGCTGAAGCCTGCGAGCGGATGGAATCCCGCCTGAAAGAAATGCTTCGGGCCACGCACGAGATGAGCAACCGAGTAGATCAGCGAACTCGCGACGAGCGCATCGCGCCGCGACCATTGGCGGAGCAGTCCACCCAACACGATCGCACGGAAGAAGGCTTCCTCGATCACCGCGATCAGGAGTGCAGCCGGAAGAAATCGTAGCGCTCGAAGGATTAGAGCGAGGAGCGAGGGTTCCTGATGTGTACCCAAAAGAGCCAAGCCGAAGAGTATCAGCATCGCCGTTATACCGGCAGCGAAACCCCGAAGTAGCGACTGCAGGTTGGTTCGAGGTTCGGCGAAGCCTTGTCGGAGCAATTCGCCGAGTCGCAGGTCCGGCGCATACCAAATCAACGCTCCGCCGATCGTAACCATCGCGGCGCGATCAAAAACGCGCGAAAAGGGGAATCTGAATCCAGCCAGCGACAAAGGATAACTGATGAAGGGAGCGGTCAGTGCAGCGGCAAGCGCGCCAAGTGCCAAGGCGCGGAAGAAGACTGCGCCGAAACTCGGCTTATCGAGAGTGTCGCTCTGATTCATAGGGGAGCACGACTAACGGCGCGCCATTGGGTCGCGTGAAGGTTGAAGCGTAATTTCGACAGGGGAGATGCCGGGCGGCGTATCGATCACGTTCATTACAGCCCCCGCGATATCGTCAGGTTGGAGCATCGCCGATCGATCCAATCGCTTGTTGTGCGGAATCAGGGCCGTATCGGTAAGACCCGGGATTACCACCGAGGTACGGATTTTCATCGCGCGAAATTCGGCGAAAGTCGCATGGGTAAAGGCGACCAGGCCAGCCTTCGCGGCGGAGTAGACGGCTTCTCCGGCGGACTGATTGCGCGCCGCTTCGGAAGCGATATGCACGATCACGCCGCCCGCGCGCTTCGCCATATGACTCGCCGCGAGATGCGCCAGCATGATTGGGGCGCGCAAATTCACCGCGAGCATCCGGTCCAAGTCATCCTCGGAGGATTTAACGACGGGCGTGCGCGGTGGGGCCCATCCGGCATTATTGATGAGCACATCAACCTGTCCGTAATGGCTAAGAGACGCTTCGAACAGGTTCCCGGGTGCGTCAGGGTCGGCCAGATCGATCAGGACTATTAGTGAGCGTTTAGCTTCCAGGCCGGAGAGCCGCCGCGTCTCGTCCAACTCTTCAAAGGAGCGGGCGGCGAGAACCAACGCATAGCCCGCCTGCGCCATCTGCAGGGCAATCGCGCGACCGATTCCGCGACCAGCGCCGGTGATGATCGCAACCTTCGTGCTCGTATCAGTCATGGAGATGAAGTGAGAATGATACCCCGCCTTATCCGCCAGCACCATCGAGGATTGTCGGGAGGAAAGTTATGCATCCATAAAACTCTGTTATTGCTTCAAAGAGGGACTGTAGCGACAATTAACTCGCAATGAATCCGCAGGTCTTTCGTGAATACGATATTCGGGGTGTGGTTGAGGATGATTTTACGGATGATTTCGTAGTCGACCTCGGACGCGCCTATGCAACTCTCCTGATTGAAGCCGGCAAGCGCACGATCACGCTCGGACGCGACTGCCGCCTGTCTTCGGACGCGTTGCGCGATTTACTAATCGAGGGACTGATTCCAGCCGGTATCAACGTAGTGGATATCGGAGTGGTACCAACTCCCCTGCTCTATTTCTCGGTTCGGCACTGGAACATGGATGGCGGCGCGATGATCACGGGCAGCCATAATGCCGCCGAGTACAACGGCTTCAAACTGGGTGTGGGACCGACGACCATTTTCGGTGCGGAGATTCAGAATCTACGCAAAATCGTCGAGAATCGCGCCTTTAAGACAACGGGCAGCAAGGGGAATCTGACGGCCAAACCGGTTGTCCCTGAATACAATCAGTACATCCGTGAGCACATCACTCTGAAGCCGGGACTCAAGGTTGCCGTCGACGGCGGCAACGGATGCGGCGGTGTTATCGCTGCGCCGCTGATGCGTGCGATGGGCGTTGAGACCGTCGAACTGTATATCGACATGGACGGCCGTTTCCCGCATCACCACCCCGATCCGACGGTCGAGGAGAACATGCGCGACCTGCAGGCGATCGTGAAGAAGAGCGGCGCCAACGTAGGAATAGCCTATGACGGCGACGCGGATCGGATCGGCGCGGTCGACGAGAATGGTCGAATCGTTTGGGGCGATGAATTGCTGGTCGCTTACTCACGAACGATTCTTAAGGAACGACCCGGTGCCGCGATAATCGGCGACGTTAAATGCTCGCGGCGGTTGTACGAAGATGTCGCGCGGAACGGTGGCCGACCGATCATGTGGAAGACGGGTCATTCGCTGATCAAAAGCAAGCTCAAAGAGGAGCATGCCGCGCTGGCCGGCGAGATGAGCGGTCACATGTTCTTCAATGATCGCTACTACGGCTTCGACGATGCGATCTATTCGTCATTTCGATTGCTGGAGATCCTGAGCCACGAGGGGCGCGGACTTGGCTCTATCCTGAGCGATTTGCCGCGCACGCAATTCACACCGGAAATCCGACTCGATTGTCCCGATAGTCAGAAGTTCGATGTAGTGCGTCGGGCCGCCGAATATTTTCGCGCCAATTACGAAACGATCGATATCGACGGTGCGCGAGTGAATTTTCCTGGTGGGTGGGGCTTGGTGCGTGCCTCTAACACGCAACCTGCGCTGGTGATGCGTTTCGAAGCTGATGATGCTGGGCGGCTGGCCGAGATCCGCGGTATTTTCGAGCGCAAGCTGCTCGAACTCGGCGCCAAGGTCTGATCGGGCAACTCAATAAAGAATCATGGCTTTGAAGCAGGCTGATCGAAACCGCACTGCGGCATTGATAATCGCGGGCGGACGGGGAACGCGGTTCTGGCCCGAGGGTCGATCACATCGGCCCAAGCCGCTCTTTGCGATGGACGGGAAGAACTCGCTCGTCGCCGAGACGATCGCGCGTCTACAACCGCTGATCCCGATGGATCGTATCTTCGTGCTGGTCGCGGCCGATCACGTGGGGGCGTTTCGCAAGGCACTCAAGGACTCGATTAGTCCCAGCAATCTGATTGTAGAGCCGCAAGGGCGCGGCACGGCAGTCGCGATCGCGTACGGCGCTGCGATAATCGCCAAGCGGCTAGGCGATCAGGCGATCGTCGCCGTGATGCCCGCTGACCATCACATCCCCGAAGGGAAACAGTTTAGGCAGACCTTGGGCGAAGCGCTCGAACTCGCGACCGGCCCTGAGGCGTTGGTCGTGGTGGGTGTTCCTCCCAGCCGCCCGGAGACGGGTTATGGCTACCAGGAGATCGGCCAGGCAGTAGGCAAAGGCTTCAAGGTGAAACGCTTCGTCGAGAAGCCTGATCTGGCGAAGGCTCGCCGGATGGTGCGGTCGGGCAAATTTCTGTGGAACGCCGGGATGTTCGTGATGCGGGTAGCGACGCTCAAGGCCGAATTGGCGCGACATGCGCCGGTACTGGCAGCGGCGATGGCTCGTTTCGCTACGTTGAAATCGACCGCACTGGGCAAAGCTTATGGCGAACTGAAGTTTGATTCATTCGACCGGGTCGTCGCGGAAAAGAGCAGTAATCTAATCAGCGTGTGTGCACGCTTCGGATGGGGCGACGTGGGCAGCTGGGAAGGCCTATGGGAAGCCCAGCGTGGCAATTCGCATAGCGTGGTTACTGGTAACGTCGTAGCGCTCGATAGCAAGGGAGTTCTCGCGCGCGGCGGCAAGCGCCTGATGGTGATGCTCGGGGTCACCGACGTGATCGCGATCGACACCGATGACGCGATCCTGATTATCGAGCGTACGCGATCCCAGGAAATCGGCCAGGCGCTGGAAGAGCTACGACGCCGCGGCTATCACGATTATCTCTAGAATAGTTCCTGCGATACGCCTCGGCGCGGTCCAGATGCGGCAGTCGGCTGGCTTTCCTGCGTCAGCATCCGCACCAGAAACGACTCGCGCCTGAAGAAGCCGCTGCTATGCGGTGAGTCGCCGAGCCGCAGCAAAAAATAATCGAGATAGTGGCCGAACTCGTGCATCAGCGTACGCAGAAAAGTCCTTGGCTTGACGATGTCGTGACGCTGCGCGGTGCGCATCCAGAGGATAATCAGCGGTCCGTTCGAACTCGCGGTTGAGAACTGATACGGATTCGCCGAGCTGCGGCCGGTCTCACGCGGATAGAAAATCCCGTGCAACTCGCCACGCGCATTATGCGGGCGAACGGCCTTGACTTGAAGCTGGAGAGGCGCCAGCCGCGACTTGCGACATAGTTCATCGAGCAGCGCTTGCGCGTGCCGCTGAACGGTGGAAGGTGCACCGGATTCCAGAGCTACCAGCAGTTCGCGTGTGAGCCGAAGCGCCGTTTCATCGACGGTAAAATCGAATCGATCGATTGCGTCGCTCTTGAGATAGATACGTTGGGCACGTGGTGTGAGTCGGGAGAAATAAGCAGGAAGGCGCTTTTCTTTTGTGCCCGCTGCCGCATCTTTAAGCCCCACCGCCACAGAACTATGATCCTGAAGTCGCCGCGAAAAAAATGCAACGCGGACGCATCATCAGCAATTCTCAACTATCCAGAGGGTGCGAGCACATGGAGTTCAAAGCGATCACCATCGCCAAACCAAACAACGACCTGAACGTGATTATCGGGCAATCGCATTTCATCAAGACGGTCGAGGACCTGTACGAGGCGATCGTCGAGGCGGTGCCCGGCGTGAAATTCGGGGTCGCTTTCTGCGAAGCCTCGGGGCCGTGCCTGATTCGTCATACCGGTACTGATCCGGAACTCGAAACGGCGGCGACCAAAGCGGCCAACGAGATCGGCGCAGGCCACGTCTTCGTGGTGATGCTTGGCAATGCCTTCCCGGTGAATGTGCTGAATCAGATTAAGCGCGTCACTGAGGTCTGCCACGTCTTCTGTGCGACCGCGAATCCTCTAACTGTAGTCGTGGCGGAACACGAGGGCGCGCGTGGTGTGATGGGCGTGATCGATGGCTCATCGCCCAAGGGAATCGAGGGCGAAAAAGAGCAGGCTGACCGTCATACGATGCTCCGGCGCTTCGGCTACAAACAATAGCCGGTTGCCGCTTGCATCGACCGATCAGGCTATAATGGAGGGGTCGGCGGAAGCGGATGGCGAAGGTGGTCAAAAAAGGGGGCGGGGCGCGGCGCGCTGCCGCGGGAACGGCTCGTATCGCCAAGCGCGTCGGATGGCGGCGGGGGCTGCTGCTCACGTTACTAGTGTCCGCGTTCGGGATTGGTTTCTATCTCGCCGGCCTCTATTCCGATATATCGGTGCTGATTGAACAGCGCCGTGCGGCACTGACCTCGGCGATCTATTCGGCACCACTAACCATCACTCCCGGCGACGAGCTAGAGCCGTCGCATCTGGTCGATCGACTCGATTCTCTCAGCTATACCCGCACCGCTAATCCGACCCATCCGGGCGAATACTCGATGACGCCCGGCGCGATGACGATCTACGTGCGCGAGTTCTCGATTGGATCGCGCGGCTTTCCTGCATCGGTGATCCGCCTGCGAATCGAAAAGGAGCGGATCTCGGGGATCGCAGACTCTCTTGGTGCACCGCTGGCCCACGCGATGATCGAACCCGAAGTGATCGGGCGCTTGCTTGCCGACGCCCCGGCACAGCGTGTGGAAGTTTCGATCGATGAGGTACCGCCCTATCTAATCAAGGGACTGCTCGCGACCGAGGATCGTTTCTTCTACTACCATCCGGGGTTCGATCCGGTGCGGATCGTCGAGGCGGCGCTCGTCGATATGCGATCGCATCGCCTGCGCCAGGGCGCCAGCACGCTAACCCAGCAGCTAGCGCGGACTTTTCTTGATACGCGTGTGCGAAGCTTTCGGCGAAAGGCGCGCGAACTGGCGATTGCGATCGTGCTGGAGATGCGGCTCACCAAGCACGAGATTCTCGAACGCTATGTTAACGACGTCGCGATGGGAGCTTACGACGGCACGCCGGTTTATGGGATGCCGCTCGCGGCGCGGTATTACTTCAACAAGGATCTGCGTCAGGTAACGCCGGCCGAAGCGGCGATGCTAATCGGCATGGTGCAGGCGCCGACCCTGTATGACCCACGACGCCATCCGGATGCGGCCCGTGGGCGTCGCGACACGGTGCTCGCGATCATGCATCGCTCGCATCTTATCGACGACACACAATACGCAAGTGCGACCGCCGGTCCTGGCGAAACGGTAAAGGCTCCTGGCCTACGGCGAGCCCCCTACTTCACCGACTATGTAACTGCCCAAGTCTCGAAGCTTCCCGCGGTAAGTGGCCACCTAGCGGGTTTGCGCGTCTACACGACACTCGATCCGGAACTGCAGGAAGTCGCGCATGACGCGGTTACGGAAAATCTCGAAAGAATTGAGAAAGCGCATCCACGACTGCGCCGCAAAGAGCCCGACGAGAAACTCGAGAGTACGCTGATCTCTATCGATCCGAACACCGGCGGAATCGTCGCGATGGTCGGTGGGCGTGATTACGCCGCGAGCCAGTTCAATCGCGTGGTCAGTGCGCAGCGGCAGCCGGGTTCGGCTTTCAAGCCGATCGTCTATCTTGCGGCGCTCGACCCGGCGCTATCGCCGCTACATGAACCGGTGACACTCGCGTCGATTCTGCCTGATCGTCCGATGTCGTTCGGTGGATGGACGCCGGCTAACTACGAGCGCACCTATCAGGACAAGGTGACGGTAACCGAAGCTTTGGCCGAGTCGTTGAACGTGCCGACTGCCTATCTGGGGAGTCTGCTCGGCGCTCCCGCGATGGTGAGCACAGCCCATCTGATGGGAATCCACGGTGACCTGCCGAATTATCTGCCAATCGCGATCGGTGCGGGCGAAGTCTCGCTGATCGATTTGGCAGCCGCCTATTCGGTCTTCGCGAGCGGCGGGATCGCGCGGACGCCCTATGCGGTCGAGTCCGTCGTTGATGGGCACGGCACTCTCGTCTACCAGCATCAGGCGGAAGAAAATCGCCTGATGAGCCGGGCTATCGCTTACCTGATGACGGGTGCGCTGCAGGCGGTCTTCAAATACGGCACCGCCGAAGGTGCGTCCAAGATGGGGCTCGACTTTCCGGCGGCAGGCAAAACCGGAACGACCGAGGATTATCGTGACGCCTATTTCATGGGCTATACGCGCCAGCTTGTAACCGGGGTGTGGGTCGGTTTCGACGAGCCTCAGAGTATCGGTCTTAGCGGCGCGCAGGCGTCGCTTCCGGCGTGGGTCAGATTTATGGTCGAGGCCGAACGTCAGCCGGAGCGCGGGTTCGGCGATCCGCCGCCGGGAATCACGATGGTAAATATCGACCCGGCGTCAGGAGGAATCGCGACGGCGTCGTGCCCACGCCAAGCCTCATTGCCGTTTTTGAGCGGGACCGAACCAACACAGACCTGTCCGCTGCATGGCGGACTATTCGCCGCAGCAGCTCCCGCACCAGCGGCACCTGCTCCGATGGCTCCGGCATCGCCACCGGGCATGCCTGAGGCGCAACCGAGCCCGACCACCGATAGCGTCTTTGGTTCAGTCGGATCGTTCTTCGGCTCGCTCTTCGGCCGCCACTAATTGGCGAATATCAGCCAGCCGCGACTGGGGGAGCACTGCGGCTGAATTCCGCGCACAGCGCTTCATAGCTCGCAAGATCATCGACAGTGCGAAAGAAGCCTTCGTGGGTGAAGCCGAAGAGTTTCGAGCCAGTGCCGAAGCGCGGAACCAGTAAATCGGCCACCAGACCGAAGGGCCCGGTCGGCGGCATCGCACTGAGCACATCCGCCTCGCAAATCATCACGCCGCAATACATATACGGCTTGAGGGTCCGTGCGATTTCATCACGGAGATTAGCGGGATAATCAGTAAACTGACCACGAGTGCGTGATTTCAGCAGTCGCATCCGGCGGATCTGCGACGCCGAATCGATTTCGATCCGGCTGTATGCGTCAGGATCGTCGCCCTCGCGCAGAACCATCGTCGCCAGCCCACCTCGGGCCTGATGGAATCCGATCATCTGCTTGAGATCGAGATCGATGATCGTATCGCAGTTAAGGATTACGAACGGCTCCCCCGCGAAATAGTTGCGGAGCATCAGTAGTGGACCTCCGGTACCCATCAGCACCGATTCGGGCGAATAGGTAATGTTAAGACCTAGCTCGCTGCCATCTCGTAGTGCGTCTTCGATCTGCTGGCCGAGATGATGGATATTAATTGCAACTTCGGTGATCCCGGCCGCCTTGAGCATCATCAGCGGATAATGGATGAGAAGACGGCCTGCTACTTTGAGTAGTGGTTTAGGAATAGTTTCGGTCAGTGGGCGGAGTCGTTCACCGTAACCCGCCGAAAGCACCAGCGCTTTCATCAATGAGATCTCACTGACGCAGTGCCTCGCGCAGCACCGGAAAGTCCTTCATCTGCACGAGCATCCGGCGGGCCTGCTCCAGCGCGTACGGAATGTAGATCGCGTAGCCGGTTTTGCCGTTGCGCTCCAAATACGTAAAGCGTCCGATCACCTTGAGCGCGTGCTGCAGGACACTCATGCGATAACTCTCGATAAATTCGTTCAGGGAAAGAGTCGCAACTTCGCGCCGGATCAGTGCCCCGTAGTAGTAGTCGAGCACGCGCTGCTCGACACGCGGCGCGATGATGCGCGAGGTATCGCGGGTGGTCAGAAGGACGGAGAGGTCGTGCGCTGCAGGCGCCATCAGCGCATCCTGAAAATCGATGACACGTATCTTTGGTTCGCCGCTGTCGCCAATCTGGATGAAGAGATTGTGACCGTGGTAATCGCGATGGGAGAGCACGCGCGGCAGCCGACCGAGTCGCGCCGCCAGATCGTCTAGTTCCGCTGCGAGCGCATCACGATTAACCCCCGCCGCGATAAGCGTTGGAGCCAGTTCGACGAACTGTTCCATCTCCCAGCGAAAGAGTCGTTCGTCGTAAGCAATCTTCGCAGCGATGCAGTTAGGATCGAGCCGCTTGGTACCTTGCAGGTGAATCCTTAACAACTCGTCAGCGGCGAGCCGATAGAGATCGCCCGCGTCGCCACGTTCGGCGGCCTCGAAGAGCGGGAGCTTGCCTACGTCTTCAACGAGTAGCATCCGCGCGGCTGTATCAGCCTCCCAAAGGTAGGGAACAGCGATATCGATCTTCGCGAAAAAGCGCTGCAGCGTGACCCATGGCGGTTCAGGCAAAGGCGCACTGACGAGCCCCAGCGTTCGTACGTACAACGGAAGATCGTCCGGGCCGAGATCAATCGCGATCGCCGTTTCCGGGAAAACTGATCTCATCGACCGTCGCTGCAGGACTTCAACTCGCCAAAAACGACGGGTAGAAGCGTCACCCTTTAACGGTCGGATCGCTTCAATTATCGCGTGAGTCCAGATGCGCGGGACGGTGTCCCGAATCCATGCCTCCTGCCGTGCGGATGATTCTGCCGTCACGAGCGCAATCTTATCCCGCACCCGTGGCTTGGGCTACGTCGTCTCTGCTCACGCCGATTCCGCGCTAACCAATTGCTCGTAAAGCCCCTCAATTTCGCGGCCGAGGCTCTCATACCGAGCGATCAGCTCGTTCGGATCTTTGCGCTTGAGGTAGAAATCGGGGTCACTCATCTCGCCCGCGAGCTTCGCGCGATCATTCTCTTTCTTCTCGATTTCGGCCTCGATCTGTGCGCGCTGCTTGGCGGCTCGCGCCTTGGCCTTCTGCGCTTCGCGATCGAGCGGCTGCGCCGTGGCGCCGTTGGATGATCCCGGCTTGTCGGCCGTACCATTGACCTTGCCGTTAACCGCCGCAGGCGCTGATTGCGGCTTGAGCGGTGCAGCTACTGTGGGCTTTACCGCAGTCTGAGGCTTCGATGCTGCCGCCTCTTCCGCCGCTTTCTTCTCAAGGTAGTCGTCGTAATTGCCGAGGTAGCGCACGGCGTGCCCCTGGCCAACTTCAATCACCTCGTTAACGAGTTGGTTCAGGATATGCCGATCATGGCTGACGATAATCACCGTGCCGGGGAAGCGACGCAGCGCTTCGAGTAGCGTTGCCTTCGCAACGATATCGAGGTTGTTGGTCGGCTCGTCGAGCAATAGGCAATTGTTGCGATGAGCAATCACTTTGGCGAGGGCGAGGCGGGCGCGTTCGCCGCCCGAGAGCACGCCGACCCGCTTGTTCACATCGTCACCGGAGAAGAGCAGCGCGCCGAGGAGGTTGCGAATCTCGGTCGTGGTCATCCCTTTCGCATCGCTGCTCAGCTCATCGAGGATCGTACGGTTGTAGTCGAGCGCATCGGATAGGTTCTGCGCGAAGTAGCCGGTCGCAACCTTGTCGCCGACGATGCGCTTGCCACCGTCCATCTCCTCGATTCCCGCCAGCAACCGCATCATGGTCGACTTACCGGCACCATTGGGTCCGACCAGGGCGATCCGCGCGCCACGCTCGATCGTGAGGCTGACGCCGTCGTAAACCGTGAGCGGTCCGTAGCGCTTAACCACATCGGTCAGGTCGAAGACGCGGCGAGCGCTGCGCTCCGCCTCCGGGAAGGTGATGGCAGGTGGCTTATCAAGACCCTCGGGCGTCTCCAGACGCTCGATTTTTTCGAGCTGCTTGATACGGCTCTGCACCAGCTTGGCTTTGCTCGCCTGATAGCGGAAGCGGCTGATGAAAGCCTCCATATGCTCGATTTCGCTCCGCTGCTTTTCGTAGGAAGCGAGTTCGGCCTCGAAGCGGGTCTCCCGCTCGCGCAGGAAGTATGAGTAGTTGCCAGCGTAATCCGTAAGCCGACCGCGCGAAACCTCAACGGTCTTTCGTGTCACCCGGTCGAGAAAATAATGGTCGTGCGAGACCAGAATGATCCCGCCCTGGTAATCGTCGAGATAATCCTCGAGCCAGTTCCGTGCCTCGATATCCAGATGGTTGGTCGGCTCGTCGAGCATCATGAAGTCGGGTCGCTGCAGCAGAAGCTTCGCGAGCCCGATACGCATCCGGATACCACCGGAGAATTCGCTGACGTCGCGCGTCAGGTCCTCGTCCTTAAATCCAAGGCCGAAGAGCACCGATTCCGCTCGACTTTCCGCCGTGTAGAAGTCGTGGCGCTCGAGTTCGTGGAGGACGTCGCCCAGTTCGTTGAGCGCGGCGTCGTGTTTGGGACCGGAGTGCTCATGCGCCAGAATCTCTTCGAGTTCGACCCGCCGGCAGTCGTGAGCCCGCATCTCGGCCAGAGCCGACAGCGTCTCTTCGAGCACCGAACGACCATGCATCTCGGGCGCATCCTGGGCCAGATACCCGATCCGGGATTTCTGCGGATGGCTAACGCGCCCCGAGTCAGGTTCGATTACCCCCGCGATAATCTTGAGCAGGGTGGACTTTCCTGCACCATTGAGGCCGAAGAGATTAACGCGACCATCGTCGGGCATCGACCAGCTAACGCCGTCGAAGATGGCGCGGCCGCCGTAGTATTTGGTGATCTTATCGAGCGAGAGCACTGCTATTTCCCAAGTTAACCATCCATTCTTGCAGATACCCCGCGCCTGCAAAACCTGTCGTGGTGGCTCTGTTATCGCGCATGGCGAAAAAACATCGCATCAAAGCGGTTTGAAACGTAAAATCCGACGTTGCGGGAGCGCTCTCAGGAGGAAGGTGGAGGATGGCAGGGATACAAGCGAATGATCGAGTGCTGATTATCGATCGCAAGCTCTATAAAGACGACAATATGAGACTTTTTGTCGGAGTAGTTGGGGCTTACGATCAGTCCGTGATGCAGGTGGAGGGCTATCCGTTCCACCTGAATCCTTACGAAATTTCAGGTTCTGAGCGCCACGGCGAACTGCGGACGCGACTCGTCTCGCTCATCGCCGGCGATTTGATCTATATGCTGCCGCGCGAACTCGACGTCTCCAAACTCCAGTTGCGCCGCTCACCGAAGTCACTGATGCTTACCGACGGCGAACAGATGTCGATGGACCTGAGCGAGTGGCTCGTCCGGATGTAACCGCTGCTCACAGCGATTCGATAAATTCGATTATCGAGGCCGCCGTCTCGTTCGGGTTATCGAGCGAGACGTGATGATGCGCGTTCCCAATCTCCTTGAAACGCGAGCCACGAATCCCACGATGCATCTTGCGAGCGGCTTTCGGCGTCACCAATGTGCTGTGCTCGCCGCGCAAGATCAGCGCCGGCACCTTGATGTTCCTTAACGGAAAGCGCAGATGACGCTTCCATCCTGGCGCCATCTTTCGGGTCTTCGGATCAAAGCGAAACGCCCAAGTGCCGTGAGGCAGCTGTTCTGCGCCTTTCAAGGCGATTTCAGCCCGTTGATCGGGCGTCAGACTATCCCCGGGAGGCGAGAGCCTAAACTTGCGCACCAGGTCTTCGGCCGTCTTGAACTCCGGGCGCCCCAGATGCTGCTTGCGCCGCTTCCATCGCCAGATAAGACGGGTTCGTAGCGGCGGCCCTCCGTGCGGCGCGTCGACCAGCACAATCGCATCGAGCAGTTCAGGGCAATCAGCAGCTACGCGCTGCACTATCTCACCGCCCATCGAGTGGCCGACCAGAACCACTGATCGCTTTACGCATTCAGTCAAAAAAGCTTTCAGATCGACGATATGATGGCCCGGTCCATAGATATCCGCCCATTGGCTGCGGCCGTGGCCGCGAAAATCGAGCGCGAATACCCGACCGTAGGGCGTCAGCTGCGGCGCAACGTAATCCCACCAATGGGCATGGGCCGATCCGCCGTGGCATAGGACAAAGACCCGCTTGGTGTCGTCTCCACCCCAATCAAAGTAATGGAGCTTGAGGCCGTGGATATCGGCGTACAGGCTGGTCGGCTCCGGAGTCCCGGTAGCCGCTTGGTTCTTTTGCATAGCGAAGATCGTGTAGTCGGAAGAGCTACCGGGAAGCAAGAGAGAGTGGGATCGAGCGGTCGTAGCCGTTTCGCTCAAGGCACGGACGTGCTAACAAGTGTCGGCACGCCTCGCACCGATGGCGAGAGCTCGCTGCAACGGAGTTTCGTCGATGAGCCTGAGACTCGAAGGCAAGAATGCCCTGATTACCGGGGGCGCGAGCGGTATTGGCCGCGCTACCGCGATCCGTTTCGCCGAAGAGGGCGCTAATGTTTGCGTCGCCGATCGGCAGAAGGAAGCCGCTGAAGAGACTGCAGCTCAGGTCCGCAAGCTGGGGCGTAGCGCCTTCGCGGTTCAGGTTGACGTCAGTAATCCGGCGCAAGTACAGGCGATGGTCGATACGGCAGCTGAAGAGCTCGGCGGGATCGATATCGTACTGGCGGCAGCGGGCGTTTCGGCCGCCAACTATGGCGAAGGCAAGGTTAAGCCCAAGTTTCTGAACGAACTGCCTTTCGAAGAATGGCGCAAGGTTCTCGCGATCAATCTTGAC
Source organism: Binataceae bacterium (SeqCode) (assembly GCA_035541875.1). Lineage (GTDB taxonomy): Bacteria > Desulfobacterota > Binatia > Binatales > Binataceae > JAJPHI01. The sequence continues at coordinate 80,528 of DATKML010000041.1, read as the reverse complement.
GGCGTCTTCCTTACCTGCCAAGCCGTCTCGCGCAAGATGATCGAGCAGGGGCGCGGCGGACGGATTATCGCAATCGCGTCGGGCGCAGCGAGAATCCCGCTCAAGGGCTCGGGCGACTATTGCGTAAGCAAGGCCGGGGTCTGGATGCTCATGAAGTGCATGGCGCTGGAACTCGGACGCTATAAGATCACCGCCAATGCGATCGGACCCGGCGTCATCGACACGCCGATGACCAAGGATCTCCAGAAGGGAGGCGCGGTCGAAAAAATCGTTCGCCACACGCCAATCGGTCGCGTCGGACGTCCTGAGGACGTTGCCAATACGGCGCTGTTTCTCGCGAGTGAAGAAGGTAGCTTCTTCACCGGATCGATTCTGCATCCCGACGGCGGCGTCGTGATGCAATAGGTGATGACCGGAACGGGAATGCGTCGCGCCAATTTGCTCCAGCGAGCAGGATCCGCGCTGCTGGCTTCTCTCATAGTGGTGGGGTTCGTTCTTCGGCCTAATCTGTTGTCGGCTCAGGAGGCCGATTCAGGGGCCGAGATGAATGGCCCGTCGATGCAATCTGGCGCCGCTGAGCAAGACACTGATCGGCCACCGCCGATTCATCGCGTGCCTCTGCGCGAAGGAATCAGCGGCTCAATGATGGTTACCCCACCATACGGCAATGCGCCGCTCAAGGTCGGGTTCTTCGTTATCGCCAACGACCCTGAGAATATCGGCTTTCTGACTTTTCAGTGGAATTTCGGCGACGGGACGGTATCGTCCCTGCCGCCGGAACTCTACATCTTTCACACCTACGCGAACCCCGGTAATTATCTCTGCTCGTTGGTCATCAAAACCGTCGATGGACGTTCAAAGACTTTCTTCCAGGGAGTGATCGTTAAGCCGTCGTCGGCCAGTTAGACCAGCCGCTAGAACTTCTCCTTAAAGGGACGAACCTCGAGTTCCATCGTCCACGCGCTGCGATCCTGATGCGCGATATGCCAGTAGGTGTCGGCAATCGCGTCGGGATTCAGCATGTCTTCGGGCTTTAGCTGCGGATAGGCCTTGCGCACGCGCGGGATATCGATAATCCCGTCTACATTGATCCAGGCAACGTGGACGCCGCGTGGGCTCAAATCGCGAGAGAGTGATTGCGCCAGTCCGCGCATCGCGAATTTCGCCGGTCCGAACGCGACCGACTTCGGCCCTGCTTTGACACCCGCCGTTGCACCCGTAAAGAGCATCACGCCCTGCCCTTTCTCAATCATCTTGGGCGCAACTTCCTTGGCGCACAGAAAAGCTCCAAAAGAGTTCACCCGCCAGGTGTCTTCGTACTGCTCGGCGCTGATCTCCATAATCGTGCCCCACGTGCCGCTCCCGGCGTTGTAGAGCAGCACGCCGGGATCGCCCAGTTCGGCGCGAATCTTCGCGAAGGCTTCTTTGACCTGCTGAGGGTTGCCGACGTCGGCCGGTGTCTCCAGCGCCCGGCCACCGTTCTTCCGGATCTCGTCGCCGAGTTCTTTCAGATAACCTGGGCTGCGGGCGATAAGAGCCACGCTGTATTCACGAGCAAAGCGGCGTGCGATCGAGGCTCCGGTACCCGCCCCGACTCCAGTCACGACCGCAACTTTGGAATTGTTGTTTGATGCCATCAGTAACTCCCGCATCGAGTCAAATTGGTTGGACTCGTGCTTCGGTTAGAGCAATATTGCCACCTTGCTATCGATGCAAGGCAAATGGCGGCTTTCCGATCGCCGACGACGACGATAGCTTGACTACCCCAACCGCATGGGGTTTGTTTCAACCGCTATTAGTATGAGCGCTGCAGAACCAATTAAGGGTCCCTCGTCTTCCGCTGCCAGCAATCGCGGGCCGCTGACCGTCCTTTTTGCGACGGTATTTATCGATCTGCTCGGCTTCGGGATCGTTATCCCGTTTCTGCCGATGTACGTGGAACGGCTCGGGGTCGGAGCTTTCGCTATCGGTGCGATCCTCTCCTCCTACTCCCTGATGCAATTTCTCGTATCGCCGGTCCTGGGACGTATCTCGGATCACGTCGGCCGCCGCCCGATTATCATGCTAGGATTGCTCGGCTCGTCGCTGAGCTACTTCGTTTACGGGTTCGCCTACTCGATGCCGATCCTGCTGCTTTCACGCGCGATTCACGGCGCGTGTGCCGCGACCGTCTCGACCGCGCAGGCCTACGTCGCCGATATCACGCCTGAAGAAAAACGTGCCCACGGGATGGGCATGATAGGGGCCGCGTTCGGCCTCGGCTTCGTGCTCGGTCCCGCGATTGGGGGTCTGCTCGGGCGTTCGGGGCTGCGGGTGCCGGTCTTTTTTGCGAGTGCCCTTACGCTCGCGAACCTGCTCTTCGCCGTGATCGCCCTGCCGGAGTCGCATCGCCCAACCAGCGGACATCGCCTGCAACTGAACCTGCTCGTTCCGCCTCTGCGCTTGCCCTTCGAGCTGATGCGTCATCACATGGCGCGGATTTTTCTCGTCGGTTTTCTCGCGACCTTCGCGATGGTGCTCTTCGAGGCCACCTTTGCCCTGATGGCGCCGGTCATCTATGGACTCAGCACCGCAGGCGTTGGCGGGATGCTCGCATACGCCGGACTGATGCAGGCGATCACGCAGGGCTACCTGCTCCGCAAAATCGTCGGCAAAGTCGGCGAGTACCGTCTGATTCGCGCTGGGTTGCTGCTTTTCGCGGTCGGGATGGTGCCGATGGCGAATTTCGGCTCGAACGGACTGCTGTTCCTGCTGTTGGCAGCGTTGGCGATTGGCTACGGCTTTACCAATCCCTCGATCGCGAGTTTGATCTCGAAGCTGACGGGTCGCCATCTGCAGGGCGAGTTGCTTGGCCTCAACCAATCGGCGCTGGCGCTAGCGCGAATCTTCGGCCCGCTCGTCGCGGGCCTGCTATACGACTTTGACGGGCCGACGGTGGTCTATGCCACCGGCGGGATAATCGCGATTGCTGGTCTGCTGCTGGCTGGTCCGATTAATCAAATCAAGGGAGAAGTGCCACGCTAACCTGGCTAATTATTTTTCACGTCTTCGGCGTAATCATGTGGATCGGCGGCCTGCTCGTGGTGTGCACCATGATGAAGCAGGTGCCGGACGAAGTCGGTGCGGCGCGCGAGGCCCTGATCCTTTCGGCGAAGCGCCTGATGGCGAGCACCACCAATATCGGCGCGATGGCAGCGGTCGCCTTCGGAGCTACGGCCATCTTCGCCGAACCACAAATCCTGACGCACGGCTGGCTCCACGCGAAACTGCTCTTCGTCCTCGGGATGATCGTTTGCCACGTCCGGCTGTATCAGCGAATTAACGCGATCGAGAAAGAACCGGGCTCGTCGACACGCAAGGAATTCGCGATGCTCCACGGTATCGTGAGCGCCCTCCTCCTGCTGATTCTCGTGATGGTCTTCCTGCGCCCGCTCTGAAGACCAACCGGTGTCTGGTCATTAAAATAATGGCAAACTTTGCCATCATCGACGGGAAAAGCTGTTGGCTCTGAGGATGGCCGATCGTGCCTACGCGCAAGATCAGTCTGACCGCCGAACAGGACGCGTTCATTGACCGCGTAGTCAAAGCGGGCGACTACCAAAATGCGAGCGAGGCAGTTCGCGATGCACTGCGGGTCTTGCGGCAGAAGGGTCGCGAGGACGCGCTAAAGCTCAAGGCGTTGCGCGCACAAATTAGGATTGGTTTGGACGCCTTGGCTGCGGGCGAGTTTATCGAGATAGAGGAAGCGCAGCTCGAAGATTATCTACCGGATTTGGCCACATCCCGCGCAACTGATACTTGAGTCCAATGGCGCGCCTAAGGCTATCGCGGCCGGCGCAGAGCGATCTTCGGGGGATTCTTGCGAAACGTCCGCTACGCGCCGTTATAAGCGCGATCGGCTGCTGCAACGGCGGCACCGCGCGGAATCTCCATCCCTTCGCCGCCGAGGATTGTCTCCAGGGCGTTTAGGACGAGCATCGTATTGCCGCGCCGCGACGATTCACCCATCAGACCGATACGCCAGACCTTGCCCTTGAAGGGCCCCAGCCCTGCGCCGATTTCTGTGTTGAAGAGTCGCAGCAGCTCAGTACGCACCTTGCCGTCATTTATGCCATTAGGCACACGAACTGCGGTCAGTTGCGGCAGGCGATAGCCCTCCTGTGCCGCGAGTTCGAGACCCATCGCGACGACGCCGGCCTTGAGCGCCTTTGAGTTCTCCTGATGGCGTGCGAAGCGGGCCTCGAGTCCTTCTTCGATGATAATGCGCAGCGCTTCGTACAGTGCATAGTTCATCGTGATCGGCGCCGTGTGATGATAGACGCGATCGGCGCCCCAATATTGCTCGATACCGGCGAGATCGAAGTACCACGACCGGCACTTCGTCTTGCGCGAGCGCACGACCTGCATCGCACGTTCGCTGAAGGTCGCCGGCGCAAGTCCCGGAGGCGCCCCGATACCCTTCTGCGTGCAACTGAAGCAGGCGTCGACTTCCCACTTGTCGACCTCGACGGGAACGCATCCGAGCGAGGTCACCGCATCCATCATGAAGAGCGCACCATAGCGATGGGCCATCGCACCGAGTTCCGCCACCGGCTGATAGATTCCGGTTGAAGTCTCGGCATGAACGACCACCAGCAGCTTGGGCTTATTCGCCGCCTTGACCTGGGCTTCGATCTTTTCGGGCTCGACGATTTGACCCCATTCGGCCTCGACACGCATGACCTTGGCGCCGAGCCGCTCGGCCGCATCGGCCACCCGACTGCCGAAGACGCCATTGACGCCGACGATTACCTCGTCGCCCTCCTCGACCAGATTCATGAGGGCGGTCTCCATCCCGGCCGATCCGGTACCGGATACCGGAAAGGTCATTTTGTTCTCGGTCTGGAAGACAGTGCGGAGCATCAGCTTGATGTCTTCCATAACCCGGACGAAATCAGGATCGAGATGGCCGACGACCGGCGATACCATCGCCTTCATAACGCGCGGATGGACATTAGACGGGCCGGGGCCTAGAAGCAGGCGTGCCGCCGGTTGAAGTTCGCTATAGGAGTTAGACACTACATCACCGTATCGCCGATTAGTCGCGCAGGTCGAGGAGAGCCCCGATACCGGCGGGGCCGGTTGCTACCACCGCGCCGTCGTATTATCGACATCACCACTCCACTTTTAAAGAGATCGGCCCCCTTCGTATCGAGGCGGAACCGCGAATTTTCGTGCTAGAGTTGCGCTGCCATGGATTCAGCTCGCTCCTCGATTGACCCCAAAGTTCCTGGCGAACTGGTCGCTATTCTCGGCGCAGACGCGATCGTCTCGCGCCCGACCGAACTCAAGGTCTATGAATGCGACGGTTGGACAATCGAAAAGAGCGTCCCCGATCTGTTGGTCCGCCCGCGCTCGACGGCCGAAATCAGCGCGGTGCTGAAACTGCTCCATCGCCACAAGATTCCGTTCGTACCGCGCGGCGCAGGAACCGGGCTATCCGGTGGATGCCTTCCGCTCAACGCGCCGATCATGATTTGTACGTCGCGGATGAACCATATCCTGAGTATCGATTTGGCCAATCGTCGGATCGAGGTCGAGAGCGGCGTGGTTAACCTCAACGTCACCAACGCAGTCAAAGCGCATAACCTCTTTTACGCGCCTGACCCGTCTTCACAGATGGCCTGCACGATCGGCGGCAATATCGCGGAGAACTCGGGCGGGCCGCACACCCTGAAGTACGGCGTCACAACGAATCATGTGTTAGGTCTCGAAATTGTCCTGCCCGATGGCGAGATTGCGGAGCTTGGCGGCCCAGTCGAAGAACTCTGCGGCTACGATTTGGTTGGCGCGGTCGTCGGTGCCGAAGGCACTGCCGGCATCGTCACGCGCGCAACGCTAAAACTCTCACGCGAACCGGAAGCTCATCGCACGATGCTCGCGATCTTCGCCGAAGTCGCCGATGCGACTCGGGCCGTCTCCGCGATTATTGCTCAGGGTATCATTCCGGGCGCTATCGAGATGATGGACCAGATGATCATCCGCGCGGTGGAAGATGCCTTTAACGTTGGATTGCCTATCGACGCGGGCGCAGTGCTGATTATCGAGCTCGACGGTCTAGCCGCGGGGATGGATGATCAAGCCTCGCGCGTGAGCGAGTTGGTACGCGGCGCGGGCGCCAGCGAAATCCGCCTCGCGCGAGACGAGCACGAACGCACACTGCTCTGGAAAGCACGTAAGCGGGCTTTTGGCGCGGTCGGTCGACTCGCCCCGAATTATGCGACGCACGACGGTGTCGTTCCGCGAACGCGACTGCCCGATATCCTCGAACGCATCACCGCGATCAGCCAGAAGCATCAACTGAAAATCGGCAACGTCTTTCACGCTGGGGACGGCAATATCCATCCGATTGTGCTGTACGATGAGCGCGACCCGGATCAAGTCCGTCGTGCAATCGAGGCCGGCCACGATATTCTGTCGGCCTGTGTCGAGTTGGGCGGCAGCCTCACGGGCGAACACGGTATCGGTGTCGAGAAGATCAACGAGATGCCGATGCTCTTTTCCCCGGACGATTTGCTCGTGATGAGCGAGTTGCGCCGCGTCTTCGATCCGGAAGAGCGCTCCAACCCGAACAAAGTAATACCGGTGCCGGGTGGATGCGTCGAAGTGCGCACGCCGCGCCGTCAAGTCCCGATATGAGTGCCCTGGTATGAGTTCGCAGTTCGATAACGCCCAGCTCAGCAGCGAGTTCGGTGAACTAATCGGCACGGACAAGGTGCGCAACTCACAGGGCCGCGAAGCTTTAGCTGCCAACCTGGTGCTCGAACCGACGGACGCGCAACAGGTCGCCGCGATCGTCCAGAAATGCGAGCGCGATCAAATCCCTCTCGTTCCGATTGGCGCCACACGCAGTTGCTTGCGCAGCGATCCGCAACCCGTGGCCCTGTCACTCGCGCGCATGAATCAGATTATCGCGTATGAGTCTGAAGACATGACCGTCGTCGCGCAGGCGGGCGTCTTACTTGGCGACCTCAATCGGGTAGCTGCGCAACACGGGCAGCGATTACCGGTCGATCCGCCGCATCCGGAGCTTACGACGATCGGTTCGCTGATAGCGGGCGCGAAGTCCGGGCCGATACGCCTGAGCGAAGGCACCGTGCGCGACCTGCTTATCGGTATCACGTTTGTGGGCCACGATGGGCGTGTCGTTCATGCCGGCGGACGGGTCGTGAAGAACGTCGCGGGTTACGATCTGATGAAGGTGCTCAGCGGCTCGTACGGCACACTCGGGATAATCGTCGAGGCGAACTTCAAAGTACGCCCAATCCCGCCCAATTACACTCTGGTCGGCGCTTCCTTCAAGAATATTGCGGACGCTTTCGCGGCGGCGCAAGCCGCGGATGAGGCCGTCCGCCTTTTTCATTGCGAAGTGCTTGGCGGCTCCTATGCCACACCGTTTGTCGATACGGGTGAATTTGTCCTGCTGGCGGGTTTCGGCGGTATCCCCGCAGAGGCTGATTATCAACGCGCGCAACTTATCGCAGCGCTGGGCGACTCCGTGCAGATTTTTGCTGAGGCTGACGCTGCGATGGCGTATCAGCAGTTGTGCGATTTCGTCCCCGATGAGAGCGGTTTCTCCGCGCAGATCGCGGTTTTGCCCGTCGAGTTGGAACGATGTCTCCGAGAAGGGCACGAGGCGTTTCGCGCTCATGCCCTCAACGGTGTCGCGCAAATTTATCACGCAAACGTTGGCACGACTGAAGAGGCCAATGAGCTTCTCAAGACCTGGCGCGAGATTGCGCATCGCTCGCGCGGTCATGTGCGCGTGATCACGGCGCCCCCCGCGCTTCGAGCTGGTTTGGCGTGTTTCGATGCCCCTCCGGCACCCGCGATGGCGCTGATGCGAAAGCTCAAGGAATCCTTCGATCCGCGCAATATCTTCAATCCCGGTTCGTTCGTTGGCGGTCTCTGACAACATCTATGGCAGCTACATCTGAAGTTTCTCCATCGACATCCTCGGCGACCGCGACCCAGGCTAGCGCCGGTCCGGTACGCGACGTAGTCGACTACGACCTGCTCTTCGATTGCGTTCATTGCGGCCTGTGTCTGGAGGCTTGCCCGACTTACACGCTGACGCGCGCCGAGATGGATTCGCCGCGCGGCCGTATCTACCTGATGAAATCGCTGGCGCAGGGCACCCTCGATCTCGACGCGGACGCGGTGCGCCATCTCGATTTGTGCCTTGAGTGCCGCGGATGCGAAACCGCATGCCCCTCCGGCGTCCATTACGGGCGGCTGGTCGAAAAAGCCCGCGTGTATGTGAAGCACAACTGGAAGAGGAGCTTCACCGAACGCTTCCGTGATCGCGCGATCGCCGAGATCTTCCCGTTTCCCAACCGGCTGCGCGTGCTGCTCACGCCGCTCAAGCTGGTCGAAGCGTTCGGCTTGCGTGGCTTGCTCGAACGCCTCACACCCGCCGCATTGCGCAATTGGATTACGCTGCTGCCTTCGCTCACACGCAAGGACGCACCCCAATTTCCCAAGCCTGCTCCTGCCACGACGATGGCCCCAGCCAAGACCGCGGTCGTGCATCACGGATGCGTGGCGCAGGTTCTCACTCGCTCGGAGAACGAAAACAGCGAAGCTACACTGGCGGCGGCCGGCTACAAGATCGCCAGGATGGAGCGCACGGTATGCTGCGGGGCGCTCGATATCCATAACGGCAATCACGAACGCGCTCTCGAATTCGCTCGCACCAACGTGCGCGAGTTGAAGCGCTGCGGCGCTGACGCGATCGTCTCGGCGGCCTCGGGATGCGCCGCGGTAATCGCCGGCTATGGCGAGTTGCTTAAGAACGATCCGGAGCTGGCAGCAGATGCGCGCGAGGTTGCCTCCCGCGTCTCAGATCTAAGCTCCCTCGTGATGGGCGCGACGAATCCCTTCACCCGCCCCTTCAACGTGACGGTGACGTATCACGATTCGTGTCATCTGGTGCATGGCCTCGGCGTGCGCGAGTCGCCTCGCGAACTGTTACGCTCGATCCCGGGGCTCCGCCTGACCGAATTAAACGAGTCCGACCTCTGCTGCGGCTCGGCGGGCAGCTATAACCTGACCGAGCCCGCGATGGCCTCGGCGTTGGCTGCGCGTAAGGCCGACAATATTATTGCGACCGGCGCGGATTACGTGATTCTGTCGAATCCCGGATGCGAGTTTCAGATCGCTGCCGAGATCAAGCGTCGGAACGCGAAGATCCGCGTCATTCATATCGCCGATTTCCTCGCGCTCGCCGCTCATGGAAGTTAAGTAATCGAGCCGGTCGCCATTAGTTATTAGAAAGATGCAGCAGGAAAACGAAATTCGGGTAAAGTCAGACGGGATGCTCGAGATACCTGATTTTCACGATGGCGGGCTGGTTGGAATGTTATTCCCGCCTGGCAAGCGAGTAATTCTCATCCTTAAAAACGTGAAGGATCGCGTTCACTCCTATGAACTGGACGGAGTGGTGATGCTCCGCGCGGATGACGTGAGAGCAGGAAGTATCATTTTAGATTTTACTGTATCGACGGGCGACGCAGTAAGGGCGGACGAAGTAGTGCGCGCGTTAGGCGATGAAGGCTCCTCCGTTGCTCCATCTCAGCTCTCGCGGGTTATGTCGCAAATTAAAAAAAGTGGGCTTCTATTCGTACAGTTGTCACCGTCTTATGGGTGCGAGATGGCCTGTATATGCAAGGGCATCAGGGCCGCAGACCCTTGGCTGGCTTCGATCAGCCCTATGTTAACTACCCCTCCGGCCAAGAGTTAAATGTCTTTGTCGACGAAACCTAGCGAGAAAAAATGTGAGGCCGGACCGTGCGGCCTCACATTTTACCCGGCCAATCCTGTCTTCTGCAGATACTCGGCAAGCAGCACTGCGCCACGGCCGGCGCCCATCGCCGAGTTGTGACTCACTAGTAGATATTTCACGCCGTTCGGAATTACCTCGTCTGCGCGCACCCGGCCGACCGACGTGGTCATGCCGTTTTCCGCATCGCGATCAAGCCGCGGCTGCGGACGCATCGGATTCCGATGAACGGTAATCATGTGCTGCGGCGAATTGGGCAAGCCCAGCTTGGTGAACTCCTGGCCGAACTCCTCGAACGCGGCGATAACTTCATCGACGGACGCCGGACGCTTGAGCCCAGCCGTCACCGCTTCCGTATGGCCCTGAAGCACCGAAGCGCGGGTACAGGTTGCGCTGATCTTCACCGGCAACTCATCGACATTGCCGCTGCCCAGCTTGCCGAGAATCTTGCGCGTCTCGATCATCACACGCTCTTCCTCGCGCGGGATGTACGGGATGATATTTTCCACGATATCGAGCGCGGGGAGATCGCGACCGGCACCCGAGATTCCCTGCATCGTCGTCACGAGCGCACAATCGACGCCGAACTTCAGGTCGAGCGCCTTGAGCGTGATCGCCAGACCAATCGCCGTGCAGTTCGGCAGCGTCGCAATATAGCCTTTCCATCCACGCTTGCGCTGCTCTTTCGCAATCGCCATGTGGTCCAGATTGACGCCCGGAACGATCAGCGGCACATCCGGTTCCATCCGGTATGGACGCGCCGTGCTGATCGTCGGCACGTGCTGCGCATAGATCGGTTCGAGTTCGCGGGCCGCATCCGATTCCACTGCCGCAAAGACAATCTTGATACCATCGAGGCGCAGCGCCTTGGCGTCCTGCACTTCGAGCTTCAGCGCATCGGCGGGTGGTTCAGTGCCGCCGACATACCAGCGGCGCATCCCGCTTTGCGCATCGGTGATCGCTTCGTCAAAATTTCTTCCCGCTGAACGCTCGGAAGCCGCCAGCGCGGCGATTTGGAAGGTCGGATGGCCATCGAGGGCCGCGAGCACTTGCTGCCCGGCGATCCCGGTGGCGCCCACAACTGCAACTGGAATTTTCATGGTCGCTTCTGATTAGTCAAAAAGTCCAACCAGCCTAGCGTTCAGGCCACGCTCGATCTATACGCGCGACTCAAGTTTTGGCGGGCACCCAGTCGGTCACGAGGCCGTGCAACTCGCCGCCGACGGGGTTCAACCGATGATCCGCACCCTCGAACAGCTTCAGCGTCTTTGGCTCCTTCGCGTTTTCATAGAGCATCCGCGAACTCAAATCCGGCAGGATCGTGTCGGCGGTGCCATGAACCAGCAAAAGTGGTTTGGGTGCGAGTTCCGCCACGCCATAGGCACCGAAGAGCTGACTCGCGACCGCGATAACCGTGACGACCAGCGGGCTGCGGATACCGGCGTTAATGGCAACCGCACCACCGAAGGAGTGCCCAATCAGCGCGACCCGCTCGACGCCCAGCCCTGCAGAAAGGCCAGCGCGGCCATCGTATCAAGCAGGCACTCGTCGAATTCGTCGGGGAGTCGATAATTCATCCGCGCGACGAGGATCCCCTGGCTCGGCAGGTCCCGACCGAGGCGCGTAGAGCAGTTCCGGACCGTCGAACCCACCGCGCGCCCCATATACGCACAACACCGCGCGTGGCTGGGTAGCACTCGAATGCATGATGAGCGGGATTTCACCGCGTGTTGTGCGGAGCTGGATTTTCCGCGCGTGGACAATCTCCTCGCCCAGCTCGATGCGGAGAATGCGAATTTCGAGGTTATCTTCTGCCATCGATCGCAGCCGATGTTCCGGCGATGCTTCGGATCATAACTGCGATACGCGCGCGAACGAAATCGAAGCGAAAAGGCGGCTCGCGCCAACGCGCGAACCGCCTTTGGCAAAACGTAATAACCGCTTAGCGCCCAATCGCTGCGCGCAGCTCCGCGCAACTATCGGCGATCGCCTGCTTACCGAGATCGACCATCGAAGCCATGCTCAGGAAGCCGTGACAGACGCCTTCATATCGCTTGGCTTTGACCTGCACCCCCGCCTTACGCAGCGCTTCAGCGTAGGTCTCACCCTCGTCGCGCAGAGGATCGATTGAAGCTGTGATCACGAACGCCGGCGGCAGCCCAGCGAGGTTTTTTGCCACTCCGGGGCACGCGTAGGGATTCGTCTTGTCCGGCGCATTCAGGTAGTGGCCGTAGAACCACTCCATATCGGCGCGCGACAGGATATAGCCGTCCAGCGCGAACTCGCGCTGTGAGGGTGTTTCGTCAGAACAATCCGTCGCCGGGTAGATCAGATACTGATAGGCGATCTTCGGACCTCCCCGATCCCGCGCCATCTGCGAAACTACTGCGGCCAGATTACCACCGGCGCTGTCGCCACCGACGGCGATACGATTCGGATCAACGTTGATCGATTTCGCGCTGTCATACGCGCACTTGGTCGCCGCATAACAATCCTCGGGTGCGGCAGGAAACTTATGCTCGGGTGCTAGGCGATAATCGACCGACACTGTCACAACTCCAGCACCGACGGTCAGTTCACGGCATAGAGTATCGTGGGTCTCGATACTGCCGATCACCCATCCACCGCCGTGAAAGAAGACCAAGCAGCCAAAGGGCCCAGTTCCGGCCGGAGTATAGACACGGATCGGAATCTCCCCGGCCGGACCCGGAATCTTCATATCCGTGACCTTGGCCACTGCCTTCGCTCCGGCGCGAAAAGCGGCGAACATCACTTCAGCGGCCTGACGTGCCTCAACCGGCGTCATGTCGTGGAAAGGTCTGGCTCCCGGCGCTGAATTCGCCATGTCGAGCAGGGCCTTCATCTGCGGGTCGATATACATCTGGGTCCTCCGTCTGACGGCCATTTCATCGATGAGCCGCCGGTCAGCGATAGTGTCGAGTATCGTCAGGGAATATCTCCATCACAAGTGACGATTACACTTGTGCGACGCTTCGCAGGTCCTCAAAAAACTCCGGATACGTTTTCGCGACGCAGCCGGGATTGGCGATACGCACACCGAGTTGCTTCAAACCTGCTATCGCGAAGGCCATCGCAATCCGATGGTCGTCATAAGTCTCGATCCTCGCCGGATTCAACCGCGAGGGTGCGATCGCAAGCCCGTCCTCGAATTCCTCGACCGATGCACCCAGACGACGCAACTCCGTCGCCACCGCGCTGATACGATCGCTCTCGTGATGGCGGATAAAACCTACTTCGCGAATCCTCGTCGGCGATGACGCAAATGGCGCTATCGCCGCGAGCGTCGGGACAACGTCGGGAGTCGCGTTCATCGCGACATCGACACCGCGCAAGGCGCCGGTCCCGCTTACCGCGACGCCCGCATCGCGCCACTCGACATGCGCTCCCATCTGCTCGAGGACTCGTAGAAAACCGATATCGCCCTGCACCGAATCGAGGCGTAAGCCGGCAATCGTTACCGTACCGCCGATCAGCGCCGCCGCTGCAGCGAAGTAACTGGCCGCCGTCGCATCGGGCTCGACAGCAAAGTCCCTCGCGCGATAACTCTGCCCGCCCGGCACGGTTATCAGGTCGCCGGCGATCGAACTGGAAGCGCCCCATACCTCCATCAGCCGGAGCGTCATCTCGATAAAGGGGCGCGCCGTCTCACCGATCACCTTGAGGCGCAGCCCCTTGCGCCAAAGCGGCGCCGGTATCAGCAGGGCCGAGACGAATTGCGAGGATAGGCTCGCGTCGATTGTCACCTCGCCCCCCTCGAAGGCAGCACTCGTTGTATCGATAACGATAGGCGGGCGCCTGTTACTGCCCTCGCTGCTCGCACTGACACCGAGGTCGTTCAATCCGTCGAGTAGCGACCCGATCGGCCTCTGACGCATCCGCGCGCTTCCATCGAGGCGATAACGCCCACGCCCGAGCGTCAGGAAGCCCGCAAGAAACCGCATCGCGGTGCCGGCATTGCCCGCATCAAGGCTGGCCGCGCTCGACGGTATCGCGCCTCCATGCCCCTCGACCATAATACGACGCTCACCCTCCTCTACCTGCACCGTAAAGCCAAGCAGCCGCAGCGCTTCGGCCATCCGCTGGGTGTCGTCGCTCAGGAGTGCATCCGTGATAACCGAGGGGCCGGTGGCCATCGCCGCGAGGAGCATCGCGCGATTCGTGATGCTCTTCGAGCCCGGCGGGCGAATCGTGGCATGCAGAGGACCGCGAGCGACTGCAATCTCTATCGTATCAACTGGCATCGCCTCCCGACCTTAGCCGTGCGCAGCAGAGTCGCTCAAGCGACTCTAATCCCATAGGCAGACCATGCGCGAAATGATAATTTTATTTCTTCACTGAACATCCGTTCAGTCAGTTGAGGAGTTACGCTCATGGCAGCTTTGACGCTCGACTCTATCGACATCATCGACCCGGATCTTTTCGTCCAGAACGGTTATCCCCACGAGGCCTGGACGCTGTTACGCCGGGAAGCCCCGGTCTATTGGTACGAACGTCCCGACGTTCAGCCTTTTTGGGCGATTACCAAGCACGCCGATATCGTCGAGGTCTCTCGCCAACCGGATCTCTTCAACACGCTACCAGCGGAACGTCGCCTTTTGTTCGTCTTCAAAGAGGAACCCGGACAGGAGCGCCCCGAGGAGCCCTTGCTCCGGCAGCTACTCAACATGAATCCGCCCGAGCATGGAGCCTATCGCTCGGTGGTGAATCGTCGCTTCACGCCACGCGCGATCGAACAATTGCGCACGCAGATCGATGAGGTCACGACTGAGGTTCTGGACGGCGCGGTCGGCAAGTCCGAATGCGACTTCGTCACGACGATCGCGGCAAAATTGCCGCTGGCGGTTATCTCGGAGATGTTCGGTATTCCGCGCAGCGATTGGGATCTGATGTTCCGACTCAGCAACGAACTCATCGGTCCCGAGGACCCCGAGTACAACAAGTCGGAAAGTATTCGCGAGAGTCTTGATCGTGCCCGGATGGAATTCTTTCAGTACTTCAGCCGCCTCATCGAAGATCGCACCAAAAACCCGCGTGATGATCTGGCCACGGCACTGACCAACGGCAAGGTGGACGGCAAACCGATTCCCACCTTCGAGCTGCTCTCCTACTTCGCGCTCTTGATTGTCGCCGGCAACGAAACGACCCGTAATGCGATCACGGGCGGCCTGCATGCATTGATCAATCATCCGGACCAGTGGCAGCGCCTTAAATGCGACCCTTCACTGATTCCAACCGCCGTCGATGAGATCTTTCGCTGGGTTTCGCCGGTCATCCAGTTCACCCGCATCGCTACGCGCGATACCGAATTGCGCGGCGAGAAGATCAAAGCGGGAGACGTACTGGGGCTGTTCTATCCGTCAGCGAATCGAGACGAAGACGTCTTCGCGAATCCGTTCACCTTCGATATCGCGCGAAACCCGAACCATCATCTGGCCTTCGGTATCGGGGAGCACTACTGCTTAGGCGCGAACCTTGCCCGGATGGAATTGCAGATTATGTTCCGTCATCTGATGGAGCGATTGGAGTACGCGGAGCCGACGGGACCGCTCGAACGGATGCGTTCAAGCTTCGTCGGGGGTCTCAAGCACATGCCTATCCGTTACAAGATGCTGCCGCGCAACTGATGCTCTACAAGAGCATCCCGTCACCGCTCGCGGACCGACGAGCACGAAGATGCCGACTATCGCGACCAAAGCGAGAATCAGATAGCTAGTGTTCAGACGCTTCCGCATTGGCGCTCTCTCGCCTGGCCCACGCAACCAGTTCATCGCGTGGCCCGTCACTAAGCCGCGCCTCCGGATGAGTTAGCTGGTAGTACCACGGTGGCATTTTCTGATTACCGACCAGTTGTGCGATTGCCTTGAGCTTTTGCGCGAGTGTTCCGGGATCGGAGGCGTAGTCGTCCCATTCGGAAAAGTTCAGCTTTTCGCGCCCTTCATGCACGTGGGCGCTGACCACCCACGAGACCGGTGCAAACGCGCTGTACCACGGCCAGTTGGTCTGGTTCGAGTGGCAGTCGTAACACGCGCGATGAAGCATCGCCGTAATCGCCTCCGGAGCCTTGATATTGCTCTGTGCCGGTGGATTGTCGCGTATCGGCCGAATCAGTTGCGCGCCCAAGATTACCCCAACTGCCGCTAAGGCAAAAAGTCTGAGGCGTCGCACTACTTCGCCACGATCACGCCTTGCGGTGCGTCATGATGAAAATCGTCGAAGAAATTGTAGTTTCCCGGAGCGAGCGCCGGGATAAAAACCGTTATTGTCTCCCCCGGCGCGACCACGCGTTCGCGATGCAATTCGAAGCTTTCGAACTCGATCGCCGTCGAACCGTGGTTGGTGACTGCGATCTTGAAAGCTTTGTTGGCCGGCACCGGGAGACTGTTCGGCTCGAAGCGCCCGTTCTGATAGTTCAGCGCAAGCGGCGGATCATCGGCCCTAAGAACGGAAGGCGTGAGTGAAAGGACAAGTGCGACTGAAAGAAGAAACTTGATGGATGTGCGGAGCATGCGGTGATTACCTGATTTTGAGAATGATTCTCAAATTCATACAATCCAAGTCATCCCACGTCAAGTCTCGTCGATGTCCTGTTCTACGGCGAAGCGCTGGAGAAAAAGGCTTCTCACCTGGCGCCGTCGATCTTCAACCTCAACCAACAGCGCCCCGGCGGCATCTGCTCCAGTGTAGCCCATATAATGCGCAATCGGTGCCAGCAGATCCTGCTGAGTTGGTAACGCCGCGGCCGCCTGATCGTTCTCGATTCGTAAGCGCTTCTCCAATTCCGAGAAAAAACGATAGTCGTCTGCCATCGTAGCTGCCTCGTCGGGCGCCATCAGTCCTGCGTCTCGAATCGCCTGAATCATCGCGCTCGTATTCCGCACCTGCAAAGCAGAAACCTTTCGACCGTACCGCAGTGCCATCATCTGGGTGAGAAACTCGATATCGATCAGACCACCGGTCCCCTGCTTGAGATTAAGTCGCCCGGGCCGCTCCTGTCCGAGTTCCGCTTCGATCCGCTCGCGCATCGCCGCGATTTCCGCGATTCCAGCCGCGTCCAGTCCCGGCTCAAAAACAAATCGTTTGCGCGCCGCTTCGACCTCTTCACCCAGAACGGGATCGCCCGCAACGACGCGTGCCCGGACGAGAGACTGTCGTTCCCACAACGCGGAGCTTTGCTGATGGTAGGCTTCGAAACCTTCGAGGGAGGTAACCAGCGGACCGGCTCGGCCAGAAGGACGCAGTCTGAGATCGATCTTGTAAGCGTAACCTTCGCGGGTGGGCGACTCGATAAACGCAATCAGCTTCTGCACAACGCGCGACGCTATTTCGCGTCCGCTCGCGGCGGTCTCACCGGGCATCGAGTAGATGAAGATCAGGTCGAGATCGGAATTGTATGAGGTTTCGCCGGCGCCCATCCGGCCCATCGCCAACACACACAGACGAAGTTGCTCCGGTATTGCTGTTCGTCGCGCGACCTCGATCGTAGCCTGAACCAACGCCTCGCGAACGACAATTTCCGCAAGATTGGTCAGCTCGCCCCGCACCTGTTCGAGGGTAAGTTCGCCGGCCAGATCAGCTATCGCGATCCGCAGAAACTCCTGATGGCGAAAGGCGCGAATCGCGTCGAGTCGAGCTTCCGTATCGAGAGCCGCCTCGACCAATTCACTTAGTTCCTGTGCCATCTCGGCTGATAATCGTCGCGCCTGCGCCAGATCAGATCGCACAAGCGTATCGATCATCTCCGGATGGCGTATGAAGAGAGTCGATAGGTAGGTGCTCGAACCAAACAGACGGAGCAAAATCCGACGTGTCGCTGGATGTTCCTCGAGGAGCGAAAGAAACGACGTTCGCGCTCCCACCGCACCGATGAAGGAGGCAAGATTCATCACCGCAAGGTCAGGGTCCGGCGATCGGCCGATCTCATCGAGAAGTCGGGGACCCAACCGATCGAGCATCTCGCGCCGGTTCTGACTTGAGGACGCGGGCGTTCGTGCGAGCAGCCCAAGATGCACGGCGCTCTCGTGCGCGCGAGCGAAGCCCAGCTCCATCAGCAGTGGCGCAAGCTTTTCCGGCTCCTGCGCGACCTGCCAAGCCGCGCGAGCCGTAGCACTGACACTACCGGGCGTGCGCTCCGCTTCGCCTCCGAGCATCTGCCGAAACTGTTCGGCAACCAGCGCCCGCCGCGCATCGAGTTCCCGATTAAAACGCCGCACCGCGTCTTCGGCTTTGCCGTAACCGAGACGTGCCGCGAGGATGGCGAGTCCTCTCGGATCAGCCGGCAGCGTATGCGTCTGCAGACCGGCAGCGACCTGCAATTTGTGCTCGACATTGCGCTGAAAGATGTAAGCCTCACTGAGAGCCCACGCCCGATCCTGTGGCATGTATCCGCACGAGGCGAGCCGCTCCAGGGCCGGCACTGTACGAGCGGTGCGCAGGCGCGCATCACGTCCGCCATGGATTAGCGCGAGCGCCTGCACGACGAACTCCAGCTCTCGGATTCCGCCGTAGCCCAGCTTGATATTCCGCCGCACCATCTCAACGGATCCCAGCTCGTTCTCGATCTGCTGCTTCATCGCGCGGAGTTGGCGGATAGTCTCGAAATCGAGATAAACGCGATAAACAAAGCGGCTCAGCTCGTTCAGTAACCGTTCGCCCGCCGCAATCGCACCTGCAACCGGACGCGCTCGCAGCATCGCGGCGCGCTCCCAGGTCTGACCGAAGCTTTGATAGAAATTCAGCGCTCCGTCGATCGAACTGACCAGCGCTGCGCGGCTTCCTCCGGGGCGCAGACGCATATCGATACGAAAGCAATGGCTACCGAGAATCTCGGTCACACGCTCGCCCAAGCGCCGCGCCGTATCGAGCTCAGCTAGATCATGCCCTTCGTAGAGGTAGATCAGATCGATATCGGAACTCAGGTTAAGTTCAGAAGCGCCGAGCTTACCCATCGCAAGGATGCAGAACTTCTCGGCTGCGGCCCCGGTCTTCTCGTCTCGCGACGCAATCGCCAGCGCACCGCGAATACAGTCATCGGCAAGCTGCGACATCGCCTCAACCGTTTCATTAACGGTGATGCGACCGAGCAGATCGCCGATCGCGATCAGCAGCATCTGCTTTCTTCGATATTCAGCAAGCGCCTCGACCGATTCGCCGATGGCCTCGCTACTCGTGATCACCTGCTGAACGCCATTCCGTCGTGCGTGCTCAAAAGTCGCCAGCCAAGCTGAACCTGAACGAACCAAGCCTGAACCGATCAGTTCTGAACCGCCGAGGCAAAAAACCAGATCGTTGGTCAAGCCGTCGTCGCCCAACGCCTGGTTGAAGATAGAGCGCGATATTTCCGCCAATTGCAGGAGGAACGCCATCGCCAGGCGCTCGTCAGGCGCACGTCGGCGTACCAAATGAAGAACCGCATCTGCCCGCGACGCATCGTCGATAACACGAGCCACGTTAGCGGCCAAGCCGCGAAGGCTTTCGTCGAAAACCGGTGCGTCCATCGCTCTGTTTACTTTAACAGATCGCGGGTAATCTGGTTTTCACTTGATACCGTGCGATCAAATCGCGTGCGGTTAAGCCAAATTCTTTAGGAGACGGTTTGCAATGATCGTTTTGTACACGACGGAACGGGATTATCCGTGGGGCACTCTCCGCTCGACCCACGCAAGCAAGACCAAGGTGGTTCTGGAAGAAAAGCGCATCCCTTACCGGATCGAAAATCTTCCGCCGGGTAATCTCTGGAAGAAACCGCCCGAGATGCTGGCGCATCATCCGCTCGGCAAAGTTCCCTATATCGAAGACGGCGCGGTTACGATCTACGACTCGACGGTCATCGGTGAGTATCTGGAAGATTGTTATTCGTGGCCTGCGTTGATTCCTCGGAAGGATCCGGTTGCCCGCGCCCAAGTCCGGATGGTCGAGCAGTTCGTCGACGAAGCAATCCTCGTGGGAAGTTTGCCGCTGATCTGGATGCCTTACTGGAGCGAACCTGACAAGCGCGATCAGGCGCGGATGGAAAAAGGGCGAGAGAGTTTGCGCTCCCGCGACTTGCCCTACATCGAGCCGATTCTAGGCAACGCTCCCGAAGGCGGTTACGTATGCGGCGAGTTCTCGATGGCTGATGTCGGCCTGATGATGGTCGCGATGGTGCTCGACGTAGACCAGATGTCCCTCGACAGCCTGCCGAACGTGAAGTCTTACCTGCAACGCCTGCGCGAGCGCACGAGCTATCGCGCAATTAGCCCGCGGACAAAAGTTGCGGACGCGAGTTCGCTTAGCTCGGTGTAGTGCCCCCGCTCTCGGCTAGACGCGACTGTTGCCCGCGCACTCGAATCGTGCGGGCAGCAGAGCGTCGGGACCGCGTGCGATGAGAGGAGCGGTGAGTCGACACGCGATGAACCGATGCTGCATGATGCGGCGGCGCAAAGTCGGTCCTTACCGGCGGAGGCACAGGGGTCTCCTGATACTTCAGCTCCGGGAAGTACTTATCCTCGTACTCATGGACCTGTAAGGCGGCCAGAAACTCCGGATAATAATTCTTTGAGGCGAAGCCGAACCGCGATCCGCCGTAATTGCGGACGATCTTCTCGTAGTCGCTGTTGTACTGGCTCGCGGCATTGGCCATCCCGCCGGTACCATAGTTGTAAGCCGTAATGGCGAGCGGCCAATTGCCCAACGCGTTGTAGTTCGATCGCAGTAATTCGGCGGCCGCGTGGGTTTCGGTCGTCGGATCGAGCCGATCGTCGTGATAGCGGGTGATACGCATGTATTCCTTGCCCGTGTCACGCGTGAATTGCCAAATCCCAACTGCTCCGGCTCCCGATTTGGCGCTGCTCTGAAAGCCCGATTCGATCTCGGCCAGGGTCACCAGCTCAGCCGGCAATCCGGCGGCCCGGAAAATCCGCTCCATCGTGGGCCGGTAGTAGCGGCTGCGCAGGATACCCTCGGCAAAACGCTGGCGCATCCCCTGCTGTACGCGCAGATTCTCTGCCGCCAAGGTGTAGGCTGAAAGCGGCTCACCCTTGAAGAGTTCCGCGACCCGCCGTTCGTCGTAATCTGCAGGTTGAGCACCAGTGGCGAGCCGCTTCAGGATGCCGGAGTATTTCATCTTGAGGTAGTCATTCATCGAGTCGACATCGGAACGACCGGGCGCACCCTCGCCGGGTAGATGCATCACCTGATATACGCGCCAAACCTGATCTTTATCGTGGATAATGAAGTCGCGCTCGCCGTAGCCCGTAAAAACGTCCACCCAAAATTGGACGTTGCTCTCGACCGCAGCGGGTCGGGGAAAGGTGCCGGCATTCCCGTTACCGTTAAGCAACGCGATGCCCAACAATGCTCCCGCTAGCGCTTTTCCGATACTTCTCAACATGGTCTACGGCTCTCTCTCGGTCGCGGCTTCGAAGAGTCGCCACACATCCTCGTCCACGGCTACCAACCAGACTTATACCGAATATTTCTGAGCCCTTAAATAGTCAATAACTTTCAATTAGCCTAACCGACAGCAATTCACGTTCCATGCTAAAATTAGCCGCTTTATCCGCTTCCAGAGCTCTCATCCTTACCGCCGCTATCCTTTTTGGCGCTGTTACGACCTCATGCCGATCGGGCGGCGATTCGCCGCAAACCTCGGGCGCAGCGGCACCAGCCTTTAGCGTAGCCTTGCTGACGCCGGGACCAGTCAGTGACGCGGGCTGGAATGCAGCCGCCTACGACGGTTTGCAGGCGATCAAAAAGGGATTAAGTGCCGAGGTGGCCACGGTCCAGACAACCTCGCCGGCCGACTTCGATGATTCCTTCCGCGATTTTGCGTCCCGCCACTTCAACCTGATCTTCGCCCACGGCTTCGAGTACACGGACTCCGCGCTTAAGGCCGGGCGCGATTTTCCCGCAACGACGTTCGTGGTGACTTCCGGTAGTGGCTCCTCCAGCAACGTCGCCTCAATGAGCTTCAAGATCGAGGAAGCGGCCTATGTCGAGGGGGTGTTAGCAGGCGCGATGTCCCATAGCGGGGTGGCCGGCGCGATTGGTGGTATCGAATTGCCGGCGATCAAACTTACCTTCGAAGGTTTTCGACGCGGCTTCGTCTCTGCCAGACCCGGAGGCCGGGTCGTCACAAGTTTCACCGGCAACTTCGATGATGTCGGCGCGGCCAAGGAGGCGGCACTCGCACAGATAAGTCAGGGTGCCGACTTTCTCTTCCACGATGCGGACGCGGCGGGCCTCGGCGTATTTGAAGCAGCTCGCCAGGCGCATATTTACGCCTTCGGAGCGAATCGCAATCAGAACAGTGTCGCGCCTGAAGTGGTGATCGCGAGCGGTGTCACGTCGATTCCAGACGCGATGGTGAAAGTCGCGAGCGAGGTCAAAGCCGGCAGCTTTCATCCCGGGATGATCGAATTCGGCATGCGCGACGGGATGGTCCGCGTAGTGCTCAATCCGCAACTCGAAGGAAAGATTCCAGCCGACGCATTGCAAAAAATGAAGGCCGCTGAGGATCAGATCCAGAGCGGCCACAATCCGTAGTCGATTGCTCTAAGAATCAGCCTTCGTTCTTGATCACCATCGCGGCGTAATCTTCGAACGTGATAGTCCCGCCCATGCCATGGGCGAGATTGCGCTCGCGCTCCGGCAGTGCGTCCTGCAACGAATCGATTCGTTTCCATTGCGGCGGAGGCGGCGCGGGGCTTCCGACTTGAGGCGCGTACTTGGAAGTTTCGACGCGCTGATACCGATGCACATACCTTGGGCAGTTGATGAAGGTCTCGATCACGGATACGCGCACTAGTAGTTCCGCGCCGACAAATTCCGACAACATCGGGTCATTGCGATCAATCGTCGCATCGCCATGGACCCGCAAGCGATGGGGTGTTTCGAAATCGATAAACAACATCCCGATTTTCGCGCTCGCCGCGATATTACCCATCGAGAGGAACATCCCGTTACCGTTGTAGCTCGGGAAAACGATCGTCTTCGGATCGAGCACGCGCACAAAGCCTCGTGCGCCACCTTTGTATGAGCAGGTCGGATAGCCACGCTCATCGATCGTGGTGAGAAAGAACATATCGCGGCTCTCAATAAAGGCCTTTTGATCACCGGAGAGCTGTGGCCGAATGATCGATTCTTCGATGCGATCGGCAAGCGCAGTCGTATCAAACGCCGCCTGCAAAGCGCGATGCGATCCACCGTAGATTGCGCTCATCCCTGAAACCTCCGTTGCTCAATCGCGTTCGTTTAAGCTCGCTTATCGATCGTCGTCCCCGCCGGCAGTGTGTCTTTGGCCGCGTTCACGATTTTGCCCTCTATCAGGTTCGCAATCTCCGCATCGCTCCGACCGATCTCGCGCAGAATCGCGACTGTGTGCTGACCGATCACCGGAGCCGGCCGTAGATTCCGCGTGTTCGCATTGCCGAAACGCACCGTATGGCCAACCTCGGAGACTTCACCGGCATCGTGATGCTCTTCCGTCACGATTACGCCTCGCGAGACCATCGTGGGTTCAGTGATTATCTCGTTGCTCGCGAAGGGTGCCGGACTCGCGCACGGCACCTGCTCGGCCCGCAGCCGCCGCAACGCGGAAGCGGTGGTGAGCACCCCAAGGACTCCATCGATTTGGGCTGTCACTGCGCTCTGATCGATTCGTTGATTACGCGCCGACGCGAAAGTCGGCCACTCGCCGCTTAGTCCTAGGGCCCGGCGCACACCGCTCCATTCGCGATCGCTGTAGCAAGCGATCACAATCCAGCCATCGCTCGTGCGATATAGACCATTGGTCGGGGCATGACCACGCTGATTGCGATCGAGTGGAAAAGTCTCCGACTTGTTCGCTTCGAGACCATGCACGTCAGACATCGCGAACAGCCCGGCGCCGGTCTGCGGCACTTCCAGATATTGCCCGCGTCCGCTCTGCTCGCGTTCGACCAGAGCCGCCAGCACCATCGTGCAGGAGGTCAGTCCGCAACCATAATCCATGTGAGTGAGGTAATGATCGGGCATGTTGCCCTCCCCACCGGTGCGGGCGAGCATCCCCGTGATCGCGGAGTGCAGCGGTTCGAAGGTCGGCAACTTCGACCACGGGCCGTCGTTGCCGTAGCCCGACGAGTGGCAGAAGATCAGCCGTGGATTGATAGCGCTGAGCTGCTCCCATCCGACACCCAGCCTCTCCATCGCGCCCGCCCGCAGGTTGTGATGGACCGCGTCGGCCTTGCGCACGAGGTCGAGCGCAATCTGCTTGCCTTCAGGTGATTTCAGATCGACCGCGATACTCTCCTTGCCGCGCTGCACGCCAAGGAACGAGCTGAGCTGCGGTCCACGCATCGGGTCGCCGCCATACTCTTCGACCTTGATTACCCGGGCGCCAAGATCGGCGAAAAGGCGATTCGCGAAGGGACCCGCCATGTACGCGCCAAAGTCCAGCACCAGAATCCCGTCCAGCGGTCCGATTCGTTTGCGATCGCTCGACACACTTACGGCTACGTTGCTCTTTGCGCCATTAGTCGCTTCCGAACTACCGGCAGACAGGATTGCGTTATGCTGGCCGGCGGCCGGAACCGCGCGCTGCGGTGCAATGGCGGTGCGGCTGTACTTGGCAAGTTTGCCGAGCATCCGCTGGCCATCGGGCGCAATATCGACCAGCCCATTTTTCTCCATCTGTTCAAGCCATAGGGCTTCACCGGGCTTGAGCGCAGGCATGCAGCAGACATCCGCCTTGGCAAGAACCTCGCACCAATGGCTCGAAGGCTTCGTTTTGAAGAAACGATCGAGGTATTCCCACAGGTCCTTGGACACAGCCGGATCGAGCGGCGTTGCCAAGATATGAACGCCTGCGTTCTCGACGATCAGATCTTCCCGCCCCACGACCTTCAGCATCCGATCGAACGCGCCACGCGGCCCCGTATGCACCTGGATCCAGTAACCGTCCGAGCACTCGAAGAGCCCGACTATCAGGCGCAGATTGCTGGGACGGGTGGTAATACGGCTGCCGGTCAGCAGCGAGGGTCCCATCTTCTTGCCGCCTAGCCAACGCACGTTGCTGAGAATCGCGGCGCCGTCGAGCAAGGACGTCGTCACCACCTGACCGACTCCTGAATGAGCGCGCTCATAGAGCGCACCAAGAATCCCGATTTGGAGCATCCAGGCGGCGCCATAGATTGCATGCGGCCAACCCAGAAAGTGCGGACCTTCAGGACGCACACCCTGCTGAAAGTTCTGCATCCCGTACAGTGCTTCGATCAGTTCACCGCAGACAGGATCATTGCCGCCCGATCCCGCCGGCTCGATATCGTTGATCGTGCGCGGATAGGCGGTCACGACGGCGTGAATTTGCCGGCTTGGACGATTGCTTCGATCGAGCAAGCCGGTCGGCTTGAGAATCCACGGTTGCGCGGTGTCGATAATCACGTCGGCAGAATCGCTTAGCGCCTGCCACGCCCCGCTTTGTACTTCGGCGGGGCCAATCGTCACGCTCTTCTGACCGCGTAACCACACCTTTGATCCGGCCAGCGACCGTACGGGATCGCCTCCGGGCGGTTCGACCCGAATTACTTCGGCGCCCAGGTCCGCAAGGACCATTCCGGCAATCGCGGCAGCCGGCGATCGCTCCGAAAGATCCAGCACCCGTGTCTCACTGCTTATTGGTCCGGGCATCGTCGAGCCCTCCCTGTCTATGCGAAGTCAGCACCGACTCAATGAAAACAGACCCCGGAAGGATTCGTTTGTGGCGAACTCGCATCCCAATGGAACAGGGGGTCGCTTTCACGCTGAGAGTCGGTTGCAAAGAACCAAATACCACCATTTGCGCCAACTGCAATCTGGCTCGATTGATTCGTCGCGATTGCTCCCGGGCTTGTCAGTTTGTCGGTTATCGTCACGGGGGGACCCCAGCTCTCAGGACCGGTGGAGCTCAGCACCACCACACTGTTGTCTCCGTTCACCACGTAGAGATTCACGAGGTCGTCGACGGCGATACGACCGGGCTGATGCAACCCATCGAGCATGACGATCGGCGCGTCATCGTCATGGGCATTCGGATCAAAAATCAGGACGCGATTGGATTTGCGATCCGTGACGAAGGTACGCCCGGAACCATCAATCGCTACGCCTCCCGGTTCGCTGATCCCGGTGTCCGCCCCCTCCAACACTTTGTCCGGGAAGATATCCTCGTTAGCGCCACCCGAGAACCACTCCACTCGACCGTGGCCGTTTCCTGCATCGGCAACATAGAAGCTGCCGGCGAGATTCACTGCTATCCCGACCGGATGCTCAAGACGGGTATGCGGCCCCTGGTAATTTTTGATCAACCGGTAGACTTCGTCGCGGCCCGCGCCATAGACCCTAACGTTGCCGTTCTGGTTGGCCACGTACACTTCGCCCGCGTAATTGATCGAGCAATCGACCGGACGATCGGAGGCGCTCTCCTTGATGGTCTGCTTGGGCTCCGCACCTTCAGCCGCATTTCGAAAGACCTGTATCTGGGAGGAGTCGGCTATCGTCACGAACATCTTCTGCTTGGAAGTCGAGGAGACCCCAACGCTGTTGCCGTGCGAACAGCCGGCGCAGAACAAAGTCGCAGCAAGACAAACTCGGATTAGCAGTGAAACGGGAAACCGAAGGGTGATCATTATGATTAGCTCTGATTCGCTCGGCGCTCATCGTGCCTCAAATTTCTGAGTGCCGTCCAGATACAATTGTTCCTAAGCGGGACACTGTCGCTCCGATTACGCGACTATCGCCGCGGAATTTTTCTTCAACCGGAAACATCGGACGCTCCTGGCGACCGCTGAACGAGGCACAAAGCTTGCGCCCTTCGTGTTCGCGCAGTGATGTGGCCGCGTCCCGCCCCAGCAAAGAATCGGGACGGGACGAAAGTCTTGGCGCGACCGCAGGAGATTCCCGATGCCGTTTGATCTGACCCAAGCTCTCCGTATCGGACACAAGACTGATTCATCGGATTCCTTTGATGAAAGAGCGGGCGGCTCGCGATGCCGCCGTCGGGTCGGCTAGGCTGCGCGGTGAGTTCCTCGCCAACTTGAGCCACGGAATTCGCACTCCACTCAACGGCATCGTGGGGATGACGCGTTTGCTGCTCGAGACGCACCTGACCAATAAACAGCGCGAAATGGTGGATATCGCGCGGCAGAGCGCCGACGCCTTGCTCCGGATTGTGAGCGACGTGCTTGATTATTCTCAAATCGCTGCGGGTAAAGTTGCGCTGAACTCCAACGATTTCAACCTCAACCTTGCTGTTGAAAGTGTCATCGCGCTGTTTACCGAACAGGCCGAGAGCAGGGGTATCGAGCTAGTCTCCTACGTCGATAGCGACGTACCCGCCGCGCTCAGCGGGGACTGGACTCGGCTCTGCCAGGTCCTGAGCAATCTGTTGAGCAACGCCATCAAATTCACGCCCTACGGTGAAGTAAGCCTTCGGGTAGGGTTGGCCCCGAGCGACAACTCGGAGCAGTTGCTCCTCCGCTTTATTGTGAAAGACACCGGTATCGGTATTCCGCTCGACGCGCAGCGTTATCTCTTTCGGGCGTTCGCGCAAGGTGACGGTTCAACCACGCGGAAATTCGGCGGCACCGGCCTCGGTCTCGCGATCTGCGCTCAGTTGGTGGAACTGATGGGCGGTAGTATCGGGGTCCAGAGCCAGCCAAGAGGCGGCTCGACCTTCTGGTTCACTACAGCTTTCACGCGTGCGACGGCGGACTCTCGGGCAGAAGCGCCCGACAGTTCGTGTCTGGCGGGAATGCGCCTTTTGGCCTTCGACCGCAGCAGCGCCGCCGCAACTGCACTCCAGCAACATGCGAGAGATCTCTCGATCGAATGCGAATTTGTGAGCAACCCGGCCGCTGCCATAGTCGCGCTCAAGCGTGCCGCTTCTCAGCTTCGTCCCTTTGATGCGGCAACTTATCGAATTGCCCGCGCCCGCCGGGGAAGGGTTCGTGATCGCGCGGGCGATCGCGTCCGACACCGCACTGAACAACACCACAATTATCGCGATTCACGCTGTCGGCGCGCGACCGTCCGACACTCAGATCCGAGCGCTCGATATCCGTGGCCTGCTCCAGAAACCGGTGCGACGATCGGAACTGTCCTCAGCACGATCGTGCAAAAAAAGAATGATCCAGGCATTGCAGCGTCAGAAACCTTGGAATCGAAGCCTCGCCGTCTGAGTGATCTAAGGAGCCAACTGCCCGAGGCAGTTCGCAAGCGCATCCGGATCCTGCTCGTCGAGGACAATCCGGTGAATCAGCAAGTCGAATTGCGCACGATGGAACGAATTGGAGTCCGCGCCGATGTCGTCGATACCGGGCGTGAGGCACTCGAGGCTCTCGAACTAAAGAACTACGACATCGTGTTGATGGACTGCCAAATGCCGGAAATGGATGGCTATTCAGCCACCCGCGCTATCCGTCGCCAGGAAAAGGGCAATCACCGAACGATCATTATCGGGGTTACGGGATACGCCTTGGCAGGCGATCGCGAGCAATGCCTCCCCTGCGGGATGGACGATTATTTGGCGAAGCCCGTAGCTCCTGAGGATTTGGCTGCCACGCTGGAAAAGTGGGTCGGATATCTCGTTGAGCCAAGCGATCGACAACCGGTGGAGGTCGTCTCCAAGGTAGCTTAGGCGATTTCGCCGCAAACTCCGGTGATTGGTGCCGACTTAGGCGGCAGGTTCATCGTCCTCAAGCTCTCGCGACAATCAACTCTGCGCTCACAATGAAGCGGAAGCGCGCGGTCTCATCTGCATTTCTGAATTATTCTTTGATGCTAAAGAATCTTTATTGACCCTCACCGGCGTCGAAAATAATTCTTTCCCTTAAGAAGTGAGTGTCGGGCGGATTAGGAGCATCACAGCATCCGTATTCGATGTTCTTAGATGATAATTGTGCTTGTCATAGGTCAAAATTAGCTTATTATCAGGAATTAGACGTAAAAATGAAAACTGGCCCGCTGAAGCCGCGTCGCGTGCGGTCCGGTTGGAAAAGGCTAAAGGGTCGGGGTGGGACATGAGTATCAAACTAGACGAGCTGAGAAAGCGGTTATTGCAACAACAAGACGGCGCGCCGGGCTCGGCTGGCGCCGGAGCCACTGCATCCGCTGCGCCGACTTCTGAGAGCGAGCCCGCTTCAGAAGCCAAGGCTGCCGCGGCCGTTAAGCCTGAGCTCAAGCCTATCGAACCACCCAAAGCACCCGAACCGGCTGTCGTAAAGACGATAGAGGTAGGCCAGACCAAGCCCGCACCCAAACGTGAGGAACCGGCTGTCACAGCCGCCGCACCTCGACCGCCGGTATCACCTGGATTGCCCAAGCTCGACGGGGCCCTGCAGACCGAACTCTCTGATTCTATCTCGAAGCTGTTCGAGCAGACCAAGACTTTTCAGGTTCGCTTCGACGAACTGGCTCAGGCTATCGACCTGATCGAGCGGATGACCGATTCGGCAGCCCGGCTCTTCGGGCCGCTGCGTCAGTTCCACGGCCAGCTTTCGCAACTGGCAGTGTCCTTCGAATCGATGCGGGCGTTTCAGGGCCAGCTCGCCCAGCTGGGTAAGACCTTTGAGCCGATGCGCCTGCTCCACGACCAGCTAGCGCAATTATCCGACGGTATCCAGACGCATGTCGCGCAACTGGTGAAATCGCTCGACCCGGCGAAGGATTTCCGCGACCGTATCAGCGCGCTCGCCCGTGCCATGGATCAAGCCAGCGAGCTCCAGGCCGATTTCGGCGAGCTCTATTCGACTTTCCGCGCGAGCTCGAACAGCCTCTCGCGCGAGGACGACGGAGCGGGCGAGATTTCTCGCCAGCGAGCCCTCGGCTGATCTTCAAATCGCATAGAATCGCTGCTTAAATCAGACGCCGCGGGCTCACTGCTCGCGGCGTCTTTCTTTTTGCACAATTCTGCACAGGTCGGGGCGCTCGTTTTACCCCTCTTGGATATTATTAACGCCTCATAAGAGTCGACAGGCTAGCTGCTAACTACCGATAAGCGATGGCTGTGGTAAGTCAATATAGACTGGACTTGCCAAGTACGGGTCAATGCAGATAAGCATTGCATGGACTCGGTGAGACTTGGCGACTCCGGCAAACTTCTACCACCAAGGCGCAGGTCAGGTGATGTTCGGAGTGGGCGATGAGTTCCAAGCTTGAAGAGTTGCGCAGGCGAGTGCGAGAGCTGGCCATGCTGGAAGAGAACGGACAAGAACGGCCTCGGCTCGCCATTGAATCAGAAGCTGGGAGCACAGAAGCAATGGCTGGATCAGGATATCATTCAATGGGTAGTACTGCGGCAATCAAGCCGATGGCCGAGGCAGTGGCGAAGATCTTCGACCAAACGAAGAGCTTCAAGCCGCGGTTTGACGAGCTCAATGATGCCATTGAGCAGATCGAACGACTGGGAGAGGCTACCGCACGCACATTCGCCCCATTGAAGGCCTTCCAGTCTCATTTGGTTTATCTCGTCGCCTCGCTCGACTCGATTCGGCAATTTCAAACCAACCTCGCTCAGCTGGTAAAGACGTTTTCACCCGCGCAAGCCCTTTACGACGAGTTGGTGACTCTAACCGATTCCTTCCAGCAGGAGTTGCATAACTTCGTCCAGAGCCTACAACCAGCCCGCGAGTTCCGCGATCGTATTCTCGTGCTTGCCCGATCGCTGGACCAGGCCAATGAAATGCTGGACGAGTTACAGGAGCTCCAAGCCTCATTTCCCGGTGGCCCTAGCCACTCAACACCCAGCGGCGGCCCAGAAAACTTGATCGAAACGATTCTCGACCGCGACACCAACTAAGACTCCCGACGCTCACCAGGTCAGAGCGGGAGCTTGATGCCGATGGTGATAAGCGCCCCGCTCGCGACACCGGTGAGCGCTTCACCGGCGACCATCCCGGCGGCAACCAGCAGTCCCCTATCGACCGCGTCGACCTTGTCCTTTCCAAACAGGGCCTTAGCGGCGGCTCCGACGAGGATGGTCACGCCCAGACCGAAGGGCAGGTAAAGTCCAATCGCCACCGGCATGACCGGCGTCCGCCATCGTGACTGGCGGCGCTCGAGGACGCGATCCAGGGCGAGCAGCCCGACCGCCAGGGCGGCGCCGAGCGCAATCGTTCCCCACGGGAGTCCACCGCGAAAAACACCCTGCGCCACCTTCGCCATCAGGAAGGCTTGCGGTGCAGCCAAGGCGTGCTCACCTGCCGACGGTGTTCCCGCGATTCCGTAGCCGCGTATCAGCAGATTCAGTATGGGGGCCATTAGAAATGCCGAGATGATCGCCCCGCTCAAAACAGCGATCTCAAGCGCACGAGGCGTCGCCCGCAGATGGTGCCCCGTCGCGAGATCGTGCATCGAGTCACCCGCCATTGCGGCGGCCGTGCAGACCACGGCACCGACCAAAATGGCTAGACGTGGACCGATATCGACGCTGGTACCGACGAACCGCAAAACCAGGGAGATCAGGAGCAGCACGATAATCGTTACACCGGAGACCGGGTTGTTAGATGCGCCGACGATACCGCTCAAATAGCCCGCGACGGCTGTGGCAAAGAAGCCGATAATCGCGACCAGCACAGCGACCATCAAGCTCAACTCCTGATTCGCACCCAGCCGCTGGACGACGAGGAAAGTGGCCGGGATGCAGGCCGCAACAGCAATCAAAACGGAACTCGTCGCCAAGTCGGTTTCTTCACGCGGCGCCTTCTCCCCCGACCGACCAGCCTGCAGCGTCCGCATCCCTTCGATCACGCCGCGCCCAATCGCACCGCGTAGACGCCAGATCGTCGCCGCACCGCCGACCAGCATCGCGCCCACACCGAGATAGCGCGTCTGGTTAGCCCAAATCCGATGGGCCGCAGTCGCCGCATCTAATGTCGTCATCTCGGGATGCGCCATGCTGACAAAGGGAATCGCGATACCCCATCCAATCAGACCGCCGAGCAAAACCAGCACCGCTATCTCGATACCAACGATATAGCCGACACCCAGCAGCGCCGCCGAACAGTTAGCCGAGAGGGAGACAGCCGCGCCACGAAGCCAGAAAGCCTTCGCGAAGGTATCGGGGATGACGCCGAAGAGATCTTGCAAAGCCTTCAGGATCGCCGCGCCGAACCCGCCGATAGCCAGGGCTCCTGCGCCTGACCCGCCGGTTGCTCCGGCGCGCAAAACCTCGGCGCAGGCACGTCCTTCGGGAAAGGGAAGTTGTTCCGTGACGATAAAGGTGCGGCGGAGGAAAACGACGAGCAAGCTCCCCAGCGTACCGCCGACAAGACAGAGCGTCGTAATATCCCAGTACGGCAAATCCCCGCGATGGCCCAGAATCTCCAGTGCTGGAAAAGTGAAAATCGCGCCTGCTGCGACAGCTTCGCCCGCCGACGCGATCGTCTGGACAACGTTGTTCTCGAAAATCGTTGAACGACCGAGAATCCGCAAGATTCCCATCGAGATAACCGCCGCCGGGATACTCGCCGAGACGGTCATCCCGGCGTACAGCCCCAAATAGGCATTCGCCGCACCGAGGATCAGCGCAAGGATAGCGCCGAGAACAAAAGCGCGAACCGTCAGTTCGCGTGGCGCGGAGGTCTCAGCGACTGGTGTTTCCGAAGGCGATTCAGGCACGCGAGAACTATACGTGAATCATCCGAATGACGCTTACCTGCGAAGTAATTGCGGCAATTCCCTGACGGCGCGAGATTGCCGTCAGGCGGGACTCGGAAGCGCCGAGAAGTAACAACCGCCGGGAGGTACAGATCATGTCGGCATTGGAAGATGTAAGAAGCATCGTTGAGCGAATCGCAACGGCGTCGGCCAAGGGCGACTTTACGCCCTACGCCACAGCACTCGATGACGATCTCGAGGTCTTCGATCACGTCGCCTATCGTTTTGAGCGCAAGGACGAATTCATGAGCTATCTGGGCAGCGTGATGGCCGGAGCGGAGGCGACCACCTTCGCTTTTCATCAGCCGTCGATTCGCACGTTCAACGACAATACGGCGATCATCAATGCGTACGATCGTATCGCGACGACGCCGAAAGGAGGCGGTGCGCCAGTCGTCGCTTGCGGACGCACCACGCTGGTGCTGGTGAAAAAAGGGGGCGATTGGAAGATCGTGAGCACCCACTTCTCGCCGCTACCGAAGGCATAGGAGCATCGAACGGGGGCTGGAGACTCAATCCCCAGCCCCCGACCCGGCGCAAGACTCAGCGACGATTGAAACGAGGTAACGACTCAACGAACCTTCGCCGGGCTTTGAGTTAGGCACCGCTCGGGGGTTGATCTGCAGACAAGAGTCGTTTCAATTCCTGATCACGGAGAAGCGAATGAAAGCCTTTCAATCACTATTGGTTCTGATTTGGGTCGCACTTGCAGCCTATACAACCGTGGTCATTGCTAACCACGGAGGGGACTTCTTCGCACCGTTCTTTGACGGGATTTTTAAGATGGGATGGGCGGGCCAATTCAATCTCGACTTCAGCTGCATGCTAACTCTCGCGGGCCTTTGGGTAGCGTGGCGGCATCGGTTCTCCGGGCTCGGAATACTATTTGGGCTTTGCGTCTTTTTCGGTGGAGGTTGGTTTTTCTCGACCTATCTGTTGGTCGTAAGCGCGGGGGCGGGAAATGACATGCAGGCCCTGTTGCTAGGATCGAATAGGGTTGCCTGACTTCACGCGACGCTTACCTCGCAGGTAATCGACGGCCGTAAAGGACCATTGATAGGCTCGGCTCATGAACCCTCACAGCAATGGCAAGGCGGTTGAACCCGGTGGTATCGGTCCGCTGCTCCGGCTCTGGCGCGATGCGCGGCATCTGTCGCAACTCGACTTGGCGCTCGAAGCCGAGGTTTCGGCTCGTCATATCAGCTTTCTCGAGAGCGGCCGTGCGGAGCCAAGCCGCGAGATGGTTTTGCGGCTCGCCAACGTGCTCGACGTACCGCTGCGGGATCGCAACCTGATGCTGATGGCAGCCGGTTACGCTCCTATCTATGGCGAAACCAGCCTCGAAGATCCGCGGATGAGCCAGGTGCGCACCGCAATCGAGATCATGCTGAAGTCTAACGAACCACGCAGTGCGCTGGTGCACGACCACCATTGGAACGTGCTGATGGCGAATAAGGGGTTCACCGCGTTCCTATGGATGGTTCTCGGCAAACGCACCGATATAGAGCCTCTCAAGGTTATCAAGGCGCCGCGACCCAACCTTCTGCGGCTGGTGTTCGACCCCAACGGTTACCGCAAGATAATCGTGAATTGGGAGGCGATCGCGAAATGGATGCTGAATGAAGCGTTCCGACGGCTCGCCTGGGCACGCGACGACACCTTGCGGGAGCTAATTACCGAGATTCTCAATTACCCGAACGTCCCGCGTGATTGGCGTGACCCTGATTTGGAAGCATCGCAGAATCCGATCCTGCCGATTGAGCTGAATCTGGGCGGGAAGATCGCGCGGATGTTCAGCACGGTAACGACGGTCGCCACTCCGCACGACGTGACGCTGCAGGAGTTGCATATCGAGGTTTTCTACCCGAGCGATGCGGCGACGGAGGCGGTCCTGCAAGAATATCAGACGAGCATCGAAACGGCGCTCGCCAAGCTCGAACGGGGTTCGGACGCCGAATGACCCTCGGTGCTGGTATCAGTAGTCGTGGGTTCGCCGGCCTTCTTCCAGCCCATGATACCGTCGCTCATCACGCTGACGTCCGTGTAGCCATCTTTGACCGCCCGCCGGGCGGCGTCATGCGAGGCTGTTCAAAGCCAGTTGGCACAGTAGAAGACTAGTCGAGCGTGCTTATCGGGCGGCAGCACAGCCAGATCATACTTATCGTACGAGGTCAGCAGGACGGCACCCGGTATCTCACCGAATTGAGCCCGGGTCGAGGCGTTGTTGGCATCGAAGATGTAGACCTCGCCCTTGCCGTCCTTCATCAGATTCTTGAGGTCGGAAACGTGGATGAGCTTGAAGGTTTCGAGGGTCGGGTCGTTGTCCCCGTGGCCGAGAAGCTGCCCGAAGTCGACCGCCCGAGCAGGGATCGCCGTGGCGGTCGCCAGGAGCGCAACCGTCGCGAATGCCAATAATCCGCGCCTGTAAATCATCGCCTAAGCCCTTCGTCGATCCAGTTATCACGCACCGACCAGCCTGCCAAGAAGGTGCATCGGGCCCTAACGCTCGGACCCGTTTGAATTGAGCCTGCGCGCTCGGCATGGCACAGTTACGTGCGCATCTTTCTTCGATCCGGGAGAGAGGATTTTGGAGTTGTACGATGAGTGACGACTTTCGTTCGCGGGCACGCAAGCTGCCCAAGGGTAACCTGTTCGAGGATTTCCAACTCGGACACGTTTTTCAGCATCATTGGGGCCGCACCCTGAGCGAAAGCGATAACACGCTCTTCTCGACCCTGACGCTGAGCTACAACCCGCTCTACTTCAACGCACCGTATGCGCGCGCGCATGGCCATAAGAGCCCGGTGGTGAATCCGATGCTGGTCTTTCTGACGGTCTTCGGACTTTCTGTCGAGGACCTGAGCGAGGCCGGCGGACTCTTTCTGGGCGTCGATAATCTGACTTTTTACCATCGCGTCTATCCCGGCAGCACGCTGACAGCGCGCAGCACGGTCGTCGATAAGCGCGAATCGACCAGCCGCCCCGATTCAGGGATCGTCACCTGGCACACGGAAGGCTTCCTGGTCGACGACCTCGGCACGAACGCCGGCGACGGTATCCGCGTGGTCGATTTTCGCCGCTCAAATCTAATTCCGAAACGGAGCCCTAATTCATGAGCTTTATAACCGAAGAAAGAAAAATGATTCAGGACGCGGCGCGGGACTTTGCGATGAACGAAGTGCTGCCGGTCGCGAACAAGCTCGACCCCGTCGAAGGCGATATTCCGATGGAACTTCGCAACAAAATGGGTGAGATGGGCTATTTCGGCATCCTGATTCCCGAGGAATACGGCGGTCTTGGCCTCGGATGCTTCGAATATGCGCTGGTTGCCGAGGAACTGGCGCGGGCCTGGATGAGCGTCGCGAGTATCATCGCGCGCGGCAACGGAATCTGGGGCGAGACGACCGAGGAGCAGCGCAAGAAGTTCTATCCGAAGATGGCTCGGGGCGAGTTCCTCGGGGCCTTTTCGCTGTCGGAGCCGGATGCCGGATCGGACTTGGCCAACGTTTCATGCCGTGCGACCCGCGATGGCGACGATTTCATCATCAACGGCACCAAAACCTGGTGTACCTTCGCCGACGGCGCCGATTTTATCCATCTGTTTGCCCGCACCGCGCCGCCCGAAGGCAAGCGCCGTCACGTTGGTATCACGCAGTTCATGATCGAGAAGAAGCGTGGCGAACTGCCCCCGGGATGCTCCGGCTCGCCGATTCGCAAAATCGGCTATTTCGGCTGGAAGACCTGGGAACTCCATTTCGACAATTGCCGCATTCCGGCCACCACGATGGTCGGTAAAGAGGGTAGCGGCTTCTACACCATGATGGCGTTCCTCGAAGTCGCGCGAGTCCATACGGCGGCACGCGCGATCGGTCTGGCGCGAGGCTCGCTCGAGGATTCACTGACGTACGCCACGCGGCGGTCACAGTTCAAGCGACCGATCTCTGAGTTCCAGGCCATTCGCTTCAAACTGGCCGAGATGGCCGCAAATATCGAAGCCGCGCGCCAACTCATGTATGCGGTCGCGACCGACGTCGATAGCAAGAAGCGCTGCGACAAAGAGGCCTCGATGGCTAAGTGGTTTGCCACTGAGATGGCTGAGCGGGTCACCAGCGACGCGCTGCAGATCCACGGCGGCTACGGCTATACGAAAGACCTCGCGATCGAGCGTTACTGGCGCGACGCGCGCCTGACCAAGATCTTCGAGGGCACCTCGCAGATCCAGCTGCGCATCATTTCAGACCGCCTGCTTGGAGCAATGCCAGAATGAGTATCGAAGCCAGCGCCCTGACGGCCAAGAACGACTATTACGAAGACTTCAACGTCGCCGACGTTTACGAGCATGCTCGCGGCAAGACCGTCGAGGGGCTCGAAAACGTCCTGATAACGAACCTGGTGCTCAACACCGCACAGGCGCATTTCAACGAGCATCTGATGGAGTCCGCTCCCCAGAAGCATCGGATTACCTTCGGCGGTGTGACGGCTTCGATCGTTATCGGGCTCGCGATGGAAGATACGGGTGAGCAGGCGGTCGAGGAGATCGCGCTCGACAAGATTCGCTTCCGCGTCCCGGTTCTGCACGGCGATACGCTCTATGCCTACACCGAAGTCGTCGCGAAAGAAGATGAGCCCGCAGACTCGCGGGGCCATCGCGATGTCGGTCTCGTGCACTTCCGCCACTGGGGTGTAAATCAGCGCGGCGAGACCGTCTTCGAAGGCGAGCGCAAGGCGTTAATCAAGAAGCGATCGTTCAGCACGGCAGGTCTCGCGATCCCGCGGGAGGCTGCGCCCGCTGCGGCATCGGCTCGTCCGGCCAAGCGTGCCATAAAACGCGCTCGTCCGGTGGCAAAGAAGCAGGTAGCGCCGAAGGGCAAAGGACTGAAGACACTTTCGGATAAGGCCGCGAAGAAGCTGCAGCCGGCGCGACCCAAGGCACGGCGGCAGGCGCGTCCGAAGCGTCGTTAAGGACCCTCACCCTCGCACGGCCAGAGCCGTGCGAGCCCTCTCCCTCTTCGTGGGAGAAGGACAACCGTAAGGAGTAGTGCTGATGCGATTACGCCGATGTGAACTCTCCACCCCGGGCAGCAACTCAAAGATGATCGAGAAGGCGCTCGCGTCAAACGCCGACCTCGTCTTTCTCGATCTCGAAGATGCGGTCGCGCCGAATCAGAAGGTTGCGGCGCGCGGCATCGTAATCAATGCCCTGAAAACGCTTGATTGGGGCAAGAAGACCCGCGCGATCCGGATGAACAATATCGAGACTGAGTGGGCGTATCAGGACGTGATCGAAGTCGTCGAGCAAGCCGGCGAGTAT
Source organism: Binataceae bacterium (SeqCode) (assembly GCA_035541875.1). Taxonomy (GTDB): domain Bacteria; phylum Desulfobacterota; class Binatia; order Binatales; family Binataceae; genus JAJPHI01. Next base: position 42,732 of record DATKML010000041.1, on the reverse strand, counting down.
CTCGACGTCATCATTATCCCGAAGGTCAAACAGGCGCGGGATATTTTCTGGGTCGATACGCTGCTGACGCAGATCGAGATGCGCCTCAAGCGCAAAAAGAAGATCGCGCTGGAATGCCTGATCGAAGAAGTCGAGGCGTTGATCAGCGTCGAGGAGATCGCGAAGTCGTCACCGCGCCTTGAAGCGATCATCTTCGGCCCCGGTGACTACAGTGCGTCGCAGGGCGTGCGTGCAGGCAAGACGATCGGTGGATCGATTACGACCTACCCTGGCGATGTCTTCCATTACGCCCGTAGCAAAATAGTCGTCGCTGCGCGCGCGGCCGGGATCGATCCGCTCGACGGGCCCTACGCCGATTTCAAGAATCCCGACGGTTATCGCGAAGAGGCCCTGCGCTCGGCAACGATGGGCTTCATCGGCAAGTGGGCGATTCATCCGAGTCAGATCGAGATCGCCAACGAGATGTTCTCGCCCACTCAAGAAGAGGTCGATCGCGCGCGACGGCTCGAAGCTGCGTACGCCAAGGCCGAGGAGGAAGGACTCGGTGCGATTACCTTCGAAGGTGTGATGATCGACGCGGCGTCGGTGCGGATTATCCGCAACACGATTGCCAAGGCCGACGCTATCGGGATGTAGGCGTTTGCTACATAGTGGCACTGCGGAGCATCATCAGAGGCTCTGCACCCACAGTTCCTCCGGGCCGCGGAAGCATAGATTCGCGATGAAGCGCGGCTGACCATCCGCGCACAAGCGCAGCCTGGGAAAGCGCGAAGTTAGTCCTTCGAGAGCTACCTGCGCTTCGAGCCGACTCAGCGCCGCTCCGATGCAATAGTGAATCCCCTTGCCAAAAGCCAAGGTCTTCGACGCTTCGGCACGGCGCAGATCGAACTCGTCGGGATTCGCGAAGACTGTCTCGTCACGACCTGAGGCAGCCAGCCACAGCAGCAATTTGGCTCCGGCGGGAAGATCAAAACCGCCAAGGCGAACGGGCTTCTTTGTTACACGTCGCCAGGTCGAAACTGACGGATCGTAACGGAGCGTCTCCTGCACGGCACCCGGAATCAACCTCGGATCTGCCACGATAGCGTCCCATCGCGCCGGATCTTCCAACAATCGAAGCACCAGATTGCCAATCAGATAGTTTGTGGTCTCGTGACCCGCAAAGGTCAGTGAATAGAGAATCGAGCCGATTTCCTTGGTCGTGAGCGCGCCTGGGTCTTCACGATGAATCGCGAGCAGAGCGCTGGTAAAGCTGTCATCGGGTGCTTCGGCCTTCTCCGCAACGAACTTTCGCACATACTTGCGATAGTTCACCATGTTCTCGGCATGTGCGATTTGGCCTTGTGGGGTTGGACGTCCGAAGACCAATTCCGCACGGTGACCGCACCACTCTTTGAGCTGTGGCCAATCGCTGGCGGGAATACCGAGAAAATCGAAAATCACGGTTGCGGGTAGTGGGAAAGCCAGCGCGGCGACAAGGTCGAACGGCGCGAAGGGATCGATCGAATCGAGCAGACTGGTGACCGTCGCCCGCACCTCGGGTTCCATCCGGGCAACGCGCGCCGGCGTGAACGCGCGCACCGCGGGAGAGCGCAGTCGCGTATGAGCGGGCGGATCCAAGCTAACCATCACCATCGAGGGCTGCGGACCGTGCTGACCTTCGCGCATCACACGGACGGCTTCCTCAGATAGCGGAACCACCGGAAGCTGGGCCGGGGAGGCTGAATAGGTCTCCGGGTCCAGCAGCACGTTCTCGATATCGGCGTAGCGGGTTACAACGTAGTAATCGATCGCAGGAGCGTAAAAGATCGAATGATCGGACGGTATAGCGCCAAAGACCGCGAAAGGATTGGTGCGATAGGCTTCGGCCAGAGGATCGAAGTCGGCGTGAATCGGGCATCGACGAATTGGGCATTGATCGGCGGCATTCACCTATAGCTGCTCCTTGAGGGCAGCTATAGTTACACCCTGTAGAGCCATTAGCCAAGGTTTGAGTTTAGCCAGCGGCCGCTGCGAGATCATCGAGACTCTCGGACGTCGTCGGAGGCTAAAGTTCGCCGAAGAAGCGCTTTCGCACGTCGTCGCTGAAAGGCAGTTCAGGTCCGCGCGCGATGTGGTCCGGCAGACGATCGGGCTCGCTCATAATCAGCGGGAACCCACGCATACGCCGCTCATCAGCTTCAGGACCTCTCGCCAGAAAGAAGTCGAACCACCAATGTCCAACCGTTCGCTGAACATTGAAGTAGGTGTCGTGTCGGGAAGCATAGCGATGCGCCGCAGCGTCCCAATCATCGGTGGACAGCAGTTCCTCCGCCAACACACGCGCGTCGCGTGAGGTCAGGCTGAGGCCCTGCCCCCACGTCGGATCGGTTGCTCCAGCGGCGTCACCGATAAGTACAAGGCCATCGCGATAAGGATGATCGACCCAGGTTTCAGTCAGGTCGAAACTGGCGAGCGGTCCAACCGGTTTGGCACCTTCATAGAAATGGGCAGGCATCCCAGATTCGATACTTTCTTTGATAAAGCGACCAGCATCGTCGTCGCCCTGCAGACGTTGAAGTTCCTGCCCGTGCATCAGATAGGCTCGCGCCCGATTTCCGCCCTCGGGGAAGAGATACCCAGCACGGCCGACCAACGGAGTTATGCCGAAAACAGCTGTGTCGGTTGGACTCATCACGTTCTTTAGCATGATGCCCGCTCCGAGCAGTTTTTGACTGCCGCGCTTCGGTGCGAACCGCCCCAATTGCGAGCCATGGAGCTTCGACCGTCGGCTGCCACTATCAGCCGAGCTGACAGCTCCCGCGCGTGCCCTTCGCGCTCAACAAGGGCAGTAGGATTCGATCTCAGTCGGACCTCCCGAACGCTGGCTCCACGCCAGATTTCTGCACCCGCAACGCGAGCCGCGTCGAGCACGATCTCCTGCATCGCGGGATGAAAAAAGGTCCACGCCGGCAATTGTTGAGGGGTGGTCTTACGTAGATCGCGCGCCGGTCCCATGCCAATGACGTCCTGAAAAGGTTGTTCATTGGCGCATCGATCGCGCAGCGTTTCGAAAAGGCCGAGCTTTTGTACTTCAGGGACTCCCCACGGCTGGAGATACTCACCCCGCACACGATCCCTGAACTGCGTTTCGCGCTCGACAACCAATACGCGCTTGCCGTCGGGCGGCACTTTCGCAAGCGCTGCACCGCCCAGTCCCGCCGCCAACTGTTATGACGTCGTAATCAGTGTTCACGGGACCTCAAGATACGGTTAGATCTCGCCGAAGAAGCGTTTGCGGACTTGCTCATTGAAGGGTTGTTCTGGGCCGCTCAGAAAATGGTCGGGGAAGCGATCCGGTTCGGTCATAAGCAGCGGAAATGCACGGACACGCCGGGCATCGGCTTCAGACCCTTGGGCGAGAAACAGATCGAACTGCCATTGGCCGACTGTTCGCGTGACATTGAAATACGTGTCGTGCCTGGTGGCATAGCTGTGACCCGCGGCGTCCCAATCATCGGTCGCAAGTAGCTCTTCCGCCAGCACGCGCGCATCGCGCGAGGTCAGGCTTAAGCCTTGCCCCCACGTCGGATCGGTAGATCCGGCGGCATCGCCAATCAGCACGAGGCCGTTGCGGTAAGGATTATCGACCCAATTTTCCGTCATATCGAAACTGGCAAGCGGCCCTACGGGTCGAGCCCCTCGGTAAAGCTCAGCCGGCATCCCGGATTTGAGGCTTTCTTCGATAAAGCGGCCGCCATCCTGATCGCCCTGCAGACGTGGTAGGTCGTTCCCATAAACTAGATAAGCACGGGAGCGGTGTCCACCCTGAGGGAAGAAAAAGCCGCCGCGACCGGCGAAAGGATTGAGCAAGACTGTGGCTGTGTCGGGCTGGCCCGGTACATTTTCGAGGATCACTCCGGCGCCAAACAGTTTCTGGCTCGCCCGTCGTGTCTCAAATCCGCCCCAGCTTCTAGCGCTCGAACTGCGACCATCGGCGGCCACAATCAGTCGAGTGGTTAGCTCTCTCACTTGTCCGTCGCGTTCGATGAGAGCCTCAGGATTAGCTCCCAAATGAACTTCTCGGAGGGTTGCTCCTCGCCAGATCTCCGCGCCTGCGGCGCGTGCGGTATCGAGCACAATTTCCTGCATCGATGGGTGAAAAAAAGTGAGAGCTGGCAGGGACTGGGGCGTAGTGGTTCGCAGATCACGCGACGGCGACCCGACACTATGAAAATAGGGCTGCTCGTTGGCGCATTTCTCGTGAAGCGTCTTGTAGAGTCCGAGCCGCTTGAGTTCCGCCACTCCCCAGGGGCAGAGGTACTCGCCTCGGATCCGATCCTTGAACTGGGTCTCCCGCTCGACGACCAGTACCCGCTTGCCATTCTCAGCCAGCACTTTGGCCAGCGCCGCCCCACCGAGTCCGCCGCCAACGGTGATCACATCGTAGTCAGCCATTTCTAACCCCGGGAGATTCGATACGCCGCTATAGGCCTGTTAGCGCATCCCGGCGACAAATTCGAGCAGCAACCGGTTAATCTCGGCTGGGCGCTCCTGCTGAATCCAATGACCGGCGCCAGGGATAATCGTCTTGCTACGGCATGTCGGCATCCATGCGTCGACGAGACTCGACGCATCGGGCACCATCCGCAGCACGACGTCGTGCTCGCCCGCCGCAAACATCGAGGGTTGCCGGAGCTTCGCGCCTTCCAGGAATCCTGTCAGCTCCCAGTTGCGATCGATATTGCGATACCAGTTGAAACCGCCGCGCATGCCGGAGCGCTTGAATTCGCCCGCGAAGAAATCAACATCGGCCTCGGTTAGCCATCCGGGTAACGTCTTGGGCTCTTCGACCAATGCCAGAGGTCGGCTGCCACGTGGAAAGACATGCTCAAAGCGAGCGCCGACAGGTGCATCGCCCGATGCGCCAACGAGCACTTTTTTCATCGCGCTGCGCAGATCACTCTCGAAATCGGCCTCGGCCTTGCCCGGCTCCTGAAAGTAGTGCTGGTAGAATGTGAGGTCGTTGCCTTCGATCATTGGCCACATCGACGACGGCTTGATCGGAATCCGCGGGATGTAAGGCACGCTGAGAAGCCCACAGGCGCGGAAAAGATCGGGGCGTAGCAACGCGCAATGCCACGCGATGGGCGAGCCCCAATCGTGGCCGATAATGATCGGATTCGAGGAGCCGAGCGAATTCACCAATCCCACGATATCGCCGACCAGGCTGAAAAGGTTGTAGGACTCGATCTCGTGGGGCGCACTGGTCTGGCCATAGCCACGCTGATCGGGGGCAACGACCTGGAAACCTGCGTTGGCGAGCGCCGGTATTTGATGGCGCCACGAGTACCACGACTCCGGCCATCCATGGCACAGGACCACGAGTGGACCCTGCCCAGCCTGGACGTAATGCATCCGGATTCCGTTTGTATCGACGAATTTGTGTTCAAGCTGAGCCATGGGCATCGCGCCTTTCGAAAGTGTTAGGGATCAGCTTGTGTGATGGAGCAACATTTTGCAAAGCAGCCGACCTAACACCTCTTCCGTGTCCCTGAAGGGCAGGTGGATGAGGTTTTACTCGCGGTAGCGCTTCATTCGCGACGGCACATCGGGTAATAACTCCGCGATGGCTAATAGCGCTCAGGCTCGCCCCGTCGAAGAGCCGCATCCTATAACAGGAATCACTCAGACCGAGGCGATGCACACTCTAATCGCTGGCTTTCTCGGCTGGACGCTCGACGCGTTCGATTTTTTCGTGCTCGTTTTTGTACTGCCGACCGTAGCGAAAGAGTTCCATCGCTCGGTCGCCGATCTCGCCTTCACGATCACCGCAACACTCGCGCTGCGACCAATCGGGGCCTTCGCCTTCGGCTGGCTCGCCGATCGCTACGGCCGTCGCGTGCCGCTGATGATCGACGTCATTTTCTATTCCGCGATCGAAGTCGCGAGCGGGCTCGCGCCGAGCTACGGATGGTTCCTCTTCCTCCGCGCGCTTTACGGAATCGGGATGGGCGGTGAATGGGGCGTTGGTGCGTCGCTCTCGATGGAAGCGGCGCCGCCAAAATGGCGCGGATTACTCTCAGGACTGCTGCAGGAAGGATATGCCGTAGGCTACCTGATGGCCGCTGCAGCCTATTTCTTCGTCTTCCCACATTTCGGCTGGCGACCGATGTTCTTTCTTGGCGGCGCGCCCGCTCTGCTGACGCTTTATATCCGAACGAAGGTACCGGAATCGAAAGCATGGGAGCGATCGCGCCCGGAACCGAAGGACATCATCGGTGCGATTCGCCGCAACCTGCGCCGCTTTCTCTATCTCGTCGGCCTGATGACCACGATGAGCCTAATCTCGCACGGCACGCAAGATCTCTATCCGACCTTCCTCGAGAAGGGACGTGGCTTTGATCCACGTACCGTCGCGACGATCGCAATCACCTACAATCTTGGCGCGCTCGCGGGTGGGTTCACCTTCGGATGGCTGTCGGATTCCTTTGGCCGAAGGCGCGCGATGATCACGGCAGCGCTCCTGGGCGTCCTCGTGGTGCCGCTGTGGAGTTATCCCGAGTCGCGCGTGCTACTGACGATCGGCGCTTTCCTGATGCAATTCATGGTGCAAGGCGTCTTCGGCGTAATCCCGGCACATCTTGCGGAGATGTCGCCACCGGAGGCGCGGGGCCTTTTCTCCGGAATGGCCTATCAGCTCGGCGTGCTACTCGCCTCGCCCGCTGCGTATGGCGAGGCACTAATCGCGCAGCATCTTAGCTACGGGGCTTCACTCGCGCTGGTGGCTACGACAGTGCTGCTCGCCGACGCCTTCATGATCGCTATAGGCAGCGAGCGCAGGGGCACGAATCTACACGCTGAACCGGGGACGTGATCGAGCTTTATCCAGCCTTGGCGCAGAGCTCCCATGCGACATCGGCGATCGCGGGCACGCGCACATCATACGTCGCGAAGATCGGATCATCCGCCTGACCGCTCAGATGGCGTGAGTAGCTGCCCTCAAGAATGATCGCCAGCTTAAACAGCGCGAAAGCCTGGTAGAAGGCGATATTGTTCATCGCCCTGCCCGACTTCTTTTCGTAAAGCGCAATCATCTCGGCCCGCGACAGATACCCCGGATCCGGATTCATGGCGGAAACCACGCTACGATGCAGCGGCGTGTCGGCCGTCTCGGTCCAATAGGTGAGCATCCAACCGATATCGGCCAAAGGGTCGCCAATCGTCGACATCTCCCAATCGAACAGTGCGATTGGTTTCGGCGCGTCAGTGTCGCTCCACATCACATTATCGAGCTTGAAGTCACCATGAACGATCGTTGGTGGCTGCGGTGGCGGGATATGCGACGCGAGCCAATCGCGAATCTTCTCCATGATCGGCAGCGGACGCGTTAGCGGCAGCGTGCGGGTTAGCTGGTCAGTCCATCGCTTGAGTTGCCGCTCGATATAACCGTCGGGACGACCGAATTTTTCGAGTCCCACCGCTCGATAGTCAACCGCCTGGAGCGCGACGACCAGATCGATCATCCCTTCGCTAACGGCGCGTCGTTTGGCAGGAGTGTCAGCAAAGCTGGGTTCAGTCGATGCGTTGGGCGAGCGGATTACCCGCCCGTCCACGAGTTCCATCAGATAGAACGGCGCACCGATATACTGCGTATCCTCGCAAGCGGCATAGACGCGCGGCACGGGGACATCGGTTTCCTGCAAGGCCTTAAGAATTCGATATTCGCGCAGGACGTCGTGGGCGGTCGGAAGGAGCGGACCGCGCGGCGGTCGGCGCAGAGCCCACGTCTTGCCGTCGAAGTTGATCAGATGGACCTCGTTCGAATGGCCGAACGAAATATTCTTAGTGTTCAGATTCTTGCCATCGCTGAGCTTCTGATCGCGCAGAAAGCGCGCCAGCCCTTCATTATCGATCGAAGTGGTCAGGCCTTCTGATGAACTGGCAGACATGCGGCAACTCCCTCGGCAACTTGCAGACGCCTAACCATAGCATCCGGCGCGCGACGCCCTGCAAGTATCCGGGGAGCGATTTTCGCTGAGTATGCAGGCTCAGCTGTAGCGCAGGATTAGCAGACCAACAAAGATAGCAAGGAAGACGACCGTGCGTCGCAGTTCGAGAGTTATGGCGGTCTCAACCGGAGGATGCTCAATCGCCGGCGCACGCTCCGAAGAAACCAGACCGATCGCATCCGTCAGTGATTCGTCGCGCATGCGATCAGGATAAGCCGCTCGCGCGGATCAAAAGAGACAGCGGCTGCGCATAAGATACGCAGCCGCTCGGGTAATTCGTAAAAAATCAGCCTAGGATACGAGCGCCGCTAAGTTGGCGTTCATTTCGGTCTATTGGTAGTTCGGCAGCACACCAACCCGCGTCTGGAACGGGTTACGCCCGAAAGGCATCTGACCAACTGAGCCAAGGCCACCCAACGTCAGCTGGAACTGATATTGGGTTTCACTCGGGTTGATGGTCTTCGTCACGCCGAAGTCGAACGCCCAGCAATCACAAGGAGCTTTGATGCGCAGACCATACTCGGCGGTCTGCAGCTTGTGCTTCACGATATCGTAACCAGGAGCCCAGTAGAGACCCATCCGATCAAACAATTCGTAGTAGGTGCGAGCACTGATGAACTGACTCAGATTCGCGCTCTGGCCGGGCTGAGTCGTATTGGGGCCAGGCGCGATGTAGTTATACGCGACTTGCAAAAAGGATGAAGTCTGAGCCTTGCCCATATAAAGATTCGGTGCGCTTCGCGTCCACCACGGCTGGAAGATGAGGTCTGCACCAGCCTGTCGGATCCCACTGGTCTGTGGGGAATAACCAAGATCGCCGCCTACCGAGATCAGATCCGTGATATGGGCTCGCGCCAGCATATCAAGGTCAGAGAAACGAGAGGCGCCTTTGGCTACGGCGTGGTTCACGTCGTATGCATGCATCAAGGTGAAACGGAAGATCTCGACCGTCGAACTGCCGTCGGCACCGATACTTGAGTCTGTAATCGCGGAGTTATACTGCTGATCGTCTCCCGCCAGGGGAACGAAATCGCCGCTTCCGTTGGCCTGATCACGCGGGGACATCTTGGCGTAAAAGCGCGAAGTCGCCCCATAGGTGAAGAGGCTGCGTGATTCCATGCGGTCCACTTCATCGTAGAGCGGCAGCTGATTCTGGTTGATCTGCGGAATGTAGCTATAGGTAGCGAACGGCTCGATGGTGTGCTTGATTTTGTCGATCCCGAACGCATGCACGTCGTAGATCTTCTCTATTTCGCTGCGGAGCCCGCCACCGCCATAGATCATCTCGCGGCTATGGAAGCCACCGTTGCCCGCCAGCGGTCCGAGCGATAATCCGTTGTTCCAGATCTGGCCACCGGTGCCCACCGGAATGACATTCACCTGACCGGCGGAAACGCTATAGAGCGTTTCACGTACTCCAAGCTGGCCATATCCGTAAAGAAAATCACTCAACCGCCACGGGACCGTCAGACGTGGACTGAGATCGAAACGCTGCCCACTTTGGCCCTGTGCTCGCCAGAAATTATCGCCTTGGACGTCGTAATCTGCATAGGCCAATCCGCCTAGCAGTTGCTTGCGACCGCTCAGCAGAAGCTCGGGCAAGGTCTGTAATGCCAAATCCTGCGACTGGATCAGGTCCTGATTCCAAGTGCCCTGCAACCGCGCAAAGCCGTCGTTGTAGCTATAAAGAGCTCCAAAATCGGATATCGCGTCGCGCATCGAGTTGAAATTCGTCGGATACACAACGCCCGGCTGAACACTACGAGAGAGCGTCCAGACGTTCAATTCGCGCAGGGTCAAGCTGTCGCTGACAGACAGGCCGTCACCGTAGAGAACAAGGTCGTCAGTGAGATGCTGGCGGGCCATCCCGATAATGTCGTAGCGATCGATAGGGATATGCGTGTCGGCGAGTTGCGTATCGACGACATCGTTGACCCGGCTGCTCTGGCTGCGCAGACCTTCGTTGTAGAAGGCACCGTCGGCGATAAAATAATCGTCGACGCCCGTTATCAGACGATATTCAGCTAAACCACCGACGCGCAGCTTGGTCTCAAGATCGAATGCAGCGGTTGCGTCGGAGCTCTTGTTGATCGCCCAGTACCATGGCTGAACATACTGGAAACCGCGGAATCCTGATTCGCCCATCCGCGGGCTCAGCAGGCCCGAGTGGCGATCGGTATCAGCAGGGAAAACGGCGTACGGGAAATAGAGGACCGGCTGCCCGAGGACCTGAAAATAGCTATTGCGGGCGGTGCCGCTTTTGCCCATATGAAGGTCCATCTGATCGCCGGCGATACTCCAATCCGGCGTGCCAGGTTCACTACCGCAAGTCGTGAAGAAACCGTTGAGGACCTTGTAGCGCTGCCCTTCGAGCTTATCGATCTTGCTGCCGGCGATCCGATAACTCTTGTCTTTGTTCGTGATCGTAGCGTCGGTCAGCGTCGCAGTCTCTTCGTTTAAATTGATCGTCCCTTCACTGGCGTGGAGGTCACCCAGAGGATCAACCAAATGGACCTGTCCTTTGGCGTGGACCGAATGCTGGCGCCGCTGATAATCGACCTGATCGGCCGTCAGAACCGTCTTCTTTTGCGTGACCACCGCATCGCCGGTGATCATAAAACTGTCGGTCTTGTAATCGTAGACAAAGGTCTGGCCGCTGAGATCGACGGGTCCGCCATGCGTCTTCTGGAAATAAGATGCGACACCCGGCTGTTGTGCGCGCGCTGATCCGGCGGCGAACGCGAGCGATCCGCCCAACATAAGGCCCGCAATCGCTGATCCTTTAGAATGTAGCTTCAGGAAAAAGTCCCCTTCGTCCCTCGGCAGCCAAAAACCAAGGATAAATCTCCCCGACAAGGTACACTGAACCCGTAACCAATACCACATCTTCCGGTGACGCTGATTCCACAGCATGGGTGATCGCGTCGAGCGGTTCGCTGATGACACGAGTAGGACAATGTCGGGCGAATATAGGCTCTAATTGCGTCGGATCGAGAGGCCTTTTCGGCTTCACCTTAGTGAGAATTACGTCGCTGACACGCGGGGCCAGCATCTCCGCCATCCGGTCCCACTGCTTGTCTTCGAGACAGCCAAAGACGAGGCGTGGTTTCACGTCGGGACCTAGTTCCACCGCGACCGTTTCGAGCAACGCCTGCACCGCCAATTCGTTATGGGCACAGTCGAGAATCACGAGGGGACGCCGGGACACGATATCGAAGCGGCCGGGCCATTCGACGCTCCGCAGTCCCTCGCGAATCGCATGCTCATCGATACGGTAGCCCTGCGCACGCATCCCCTCCAAACCCGCGACCGCAATAGCCGCATTTTCATGCTGGAAGGGACCAGCGAGGTTGAGTTCGAGATTGTCGAGAGTAAGCCCGAGACCGGAGTAGTCGATACGATGGGCAGGAGCATGGGAGCGATAGCTGAACTCTCGCTCCATCATGAAAGCAGGACTTTGGCGCTGAGCCGCGATATCCGTGAGTGTTAAGCGCGCTTCAGGGTCGCGCGCGCCGATTACGACCGGAACGCCCGGCTTGATGATCCCGCCCTTCTCACCGGCGATCTCCCGTATGGTATAGCCGAGGCGATCCATATGATCGAACCCGATAGGCGTGATCACGCTGAGTACGGGTGTTACGACGTTGGTCGAATCGAGCCGGCCGCCCAAACCGGTTTCGACCACCGCCAGGTCAACGCCCGCTTCGGCAAAATAGAGGAACATCAGCGCGACCGTGAATTCGAAAAAGGTCAGCGCCAGACCCGAGCGCTCGAAGATGTCGCGCAGCCGCTCGATATAGGAAAGCATCTGCGCCGCCGGCATCTCGGCCCCGTTGATACGAGTCCGTTCCGTAAGATTAACCAGATGAGGCTTGGTATAGAGACCGCATCGATAGCCTGCGGTTCGCAGACAGGCGTCGATCATCGCGGCGACTGAGCCTTTGCCCTTGGTACCCGCAATATGAATCGCGTTCAGACGGCGATGGGGGTCGCCGATCAGGGCTAGCGCCTGATCCATCCGTTCGAGCTTGTAGATCTCGCCGCGCCCTTCGAGCGAATAGAGCCAGGCCAAAACTTCGGTCATCGGTTCCATTGCGATGGGGAATTTTAGACCGGTGGCAATCAACGCGAAAGGCAGTAACCGAGGCCCTCGTGTACTATGGGGGCGGGAAGCGGAATCGGTGTGGAGGGGACGACGTGGACAGGGAGATTATCAAGCCGAAAGCACTTCATCCTGGCGATACGATTGGCGTGGTTGCGCCGGCAGCTGCGATCGAGCGTGAATACCTTGAGCGAGGGGTCGCGGCGCTCTCGGCGATGGGGTATCGCGTAAAGGTCTCGCGTCACGCGCTGGACCGGGCAACGATTCTCGCGGGCGAAGATCGGGTGCGAGCGTCTGAAGTCGCTGCCTTCTTTGCCGATCCCGAAGTTAAAGCGATTTTTGCAGCACGCGGGGGCTACGGCTGCGGCCGGATTCTGCCCCTGATCGATTTCGACGCGTTGCGCGCGAATCCCAAGATCTTCATGGGCTTTTCTGATGAGACTTTCCTCCTCAACGCGCTAGTGGATCGATGCGGGTTAGTCAGTTTTCATGGACCGATGGTGGCGATGGATTTCGCGGGGGGCGTCGATGGCGCTGCGCGAGCCCATCTGACGAGTCTGCTGGCGGGTGGCTCCGCCGGATTCGAACTACCAGCTCCATGCGTCGTGCGGAGAGGTAAGACACGCGGGCCGTTGATCGGTGGATGCCTCTCGGTGGTCGTCGCGATGCTCGGGACACCGTGGGAGCCGAAGTTCGATGGCCGTATCCTTTTTCTCGAAGATACCGGTGAGAAGGCTTATCGCGTCGACCGGATGCTCACCCAGTTGCGTCAGTGTGGTGTGTTCAAGCGCGTCGCTGGAATTGTCTTTGGCGCAATTCATCCGGTGAACGGCAGCGAAGCTGAACGTTCGTTGATCGCGGAATTTATTGCGTGCGAGACTGCCGATCTGAATATCCCGGTATTGAGTGGAATCGAGGCCGGTCATGGTACGGACAATTATGTGCTGCCGTTTGGGTTGGAAGCCGAACTTGACGCTGCAACCAAGCGCCTCATCTTTACTGAATCTGCAGTAATGCCCTAAATAGAAGCTGAAGACGAAGGCAGATTGATGCCTGACGGAGCCGTGGGGGAAGGGATCTAGCAGCTTGGGATGGGCTGAAGTTCAGCAGGCATTCGCTATAGCGGTGGAGCAAGGCGTGATGCCCGGCGCGACGCTCGTCGTACGCAAGGGCGACGATATCGCGTTCGAGGGCGCCTTCGGTTATCGCACGATCGAACCGGAGCGGACGCCCATGCGGATGGAAACCGTCTTCGACCTTTCGTCACTGACCAAGCCACTCGCCACCACCGTCGCCGTGATGATGCTGACGCGCGACGCGAAGCTGCGCCTCGATGATCGTGTGACCCGCTTCTTTCATAATTTCGGAGTTCACGGCAAAGGCTATGTAACCTTTCGGCAGTTACTCGCTCACTGCTCCGGGCTGGCGGCCTGGCGGCCCTTCTATCAGCAGGTCGCAGAGATCGAACGTGGTGGCAAGGTCAACTACATGGCCAGCCATGGAGCCAAAGAGTTCGTCTACGAGCAGATTCATCGCGAGAAACCGGAATATCCGCCAACCTCCAAAGCCCTCTACTCGGACCTGAATTTTATGCTGCTCGGCGAGACCGTCGAGCAGGTCAGTGGCGTCAGTTTGAATCGCGTCTGTCGCGACAAGATCTTCCGACCGCTCGGGCTACGCGCAACCGATTTCATCGATATTTCGCTGGTCCGGACCCGGCGGCTCGAACCCGTGCCCGAGATGTTTGCCCCCACATCTTTCTGCTCCGTTCGCAAGCGCCTGTTGATCGGCGAGGTCGACGATGAAAACGCCTTCGCGATGGGCGGGGTGGCAGGCCATGCCGGGGTCTTTGCGCCCGCGCGCGAGGTCGATCGGATCGCGCACGAGTTGATGCTCTGTTACGCCGGTCGTTCGGAATTTATCCCGCAAAAAATCGTGCAGGAGTTCTGGGCTCGCGACAAAGCGGTTAGGGGCTCAACCTGGGCGCTCGGATGGGACTCACCCTCGCCGGATTTTTCGAGTTCAGGACAATATTTTTCACCAGCGGCTGTGGGCCATCTTGGCTTCACCGGTACTTCAATTTGGATTGAACCGTTCAAGCGTATCGCCATCACCCTGCTGACTAACCGCGTTCATCCGAAGCGCGATAATCAGGCGATTCGTGAGTTTCGTCCGAAGATCCATGATTTAATAATGGATGCGTTGGGCGAAATTGGGCGCCGCGCCTGACCTCAGGCTGATCAACGGGCGTCCGCGCGAGCTCCAGCGCGAGAACGCCGATGGAACATTATAGTCATCACCACGGGCCGGAGACGGCTGGCGCAGCTAAAGATCCCGTATGTGGGATGAGCATCGATCCGTCCAAAGCACAGTGGCAATGCCACCACTCCGGGACCAATTACTATTTCTGCTGCAACGGCTGCCTTGATCTATTCAACGCAAATCCATCCAAGTACGTCCAAGCCGCTCCGTCAGTTACGGAGCATCCGGATGACGAGGGAAAGGCAGCCTCAGAAGTTAAGGACCCTGTATGCGGCATGCGGGTGGATCCTGCGAAGGCGCGCTGGCGCTGTGATCACGCGGGAGTCACTTACTACTTTTGTCGCGAGGGCTGCCTGACCAAGTTCAGCGCCGATCCTTCCCAATACCTGAGCGCAGCAGCCCCGCAATCGCAGCCTCCTTGTCACGCCACACCACCAGCGCCGACCGAAGCCGCGAGCGAGTACTTCTGCCCGATGGATCCTGAGATTATCAGCGACCGTCCGAGGAACTGTCCAATCTGCGGGATGGCCCTGCAACCGCGCGCAGTTTCACTCGTCGCGACCGAGGATCCCGAACTCCGGGACATGACGCGCCGCTTTCGGATTAGCGCGGGATTCTGCGTTCCCCTGATACTCCTGTCGATGTCAGATCTGTTACCCGGGATGCCGCTTCATCGCGCGTCAGGTTCTTCGATGATGGCGTGGATCGAGTTCGCCCTCGCAACGCCGGTCGTCGTTTGGGGAGCCAAACCGTTCTTCGAGCGTGGTTTACGTTCACTTATCTCACGCCATCTTAATATGTTCACGCTGATCGCGATGGGCGTCGGAATCGCCTATGTCGCAAGCGTAGTGGCGACCGTACTGCCGTTTGTAACCACATCGCCGGGCGAGCAACCGCCCGTCTATTTCGAAGCGGCGGCGGTTATCACCACGTTGGTCTTGCTTGGCCAGATGCTTGAGCTTCGGGCCCGCGGGAGCACCGCGGCGGCCATACGAGCGCTGCTTGGGATGACGCCTAAGACCGCTCGCGTGGTTCGTGGCGACGGTCACGAAGAAGACGTGTCTCTCGATCAAATCGCCGTCGGCGACATCCTACGCGTCCGCCCCGGCGAGAAGGTGCCAGTCGACGGAAGCGTCGTCGAAGGAACGAGCAGCGTCGATGAATCGATGATCACCGGCGAGCCGCTGCCCGTCATGAAGGCGGCTGGCGATCGCGTAATCGGCGCCACGGTGAACGACTCCGGCGGCTTCCTGATGCGTGCGGAACACGTCGGTCGCGACACGCTCCTGAGTCAGATCGTCCGGATGGTCACTGACGCGCAAAGCAGTCGCGCGCCGATCCAACGGCTCGCCGATAGCGTCTCCGGCTATTTCGTCCCCGCAGTAATTGCGGTTGCCGTGATCACCTTTGCAGTCTGGATGCTTGTCGGTCCGGAGCCGCGGTGGGCGCACGCTATGCTCGCTGGGATTGCCGTTTTGATTATCGCTTGCCCCTGTGCGCTGGGACTGGCGACGCCTATGGCTGTTATGGTTGCAACGGGTCGCGGCGCCCACGCGGGTGTTCTGGTCCGTGATGCTGCAGCGCTCGAGCGCATGGAGAAAATCGACACTATCCTTCTGGATAAAACCGGCACATTGACCGTTGGCAAACCGCATCTTGTCACGGTCGAACCGGTAGGCGGATTCGGCGAACAAGACCTGCTGCGTTTCGCGGCCAGCGTTGAACGTGCCAGCGAGCACCCGCTAGCGAGTGCGATCGTCGCCGGCGCGCGAGCCCGTGGCATCAAACCCGCTACAGTCTCGAATTTTCAAGCGAGCGTGGGCGAAGGGGTAACCGGGATCGTTGATGGTCAAACGGTCGTTGTGGGTCGGGCCAGCGCTGATGGCCAATCAGAAGAGATCGCCCAAAAGATCGCGGCGCTCCGCGTACAGCAGACCGTAATCATGGTCTCCATCGGCGGCAAAGCAGCCGGGTTTCTCGGCGTAGCTGATCCAATCAAACCGACGACGGCTCCCGCCCTGCGCGACCTGCGCGCCGATGGTGTGCGCGTTGTAATGGTCAGTGGCGACAACCGAGCGACGGCCGAAGCCGTAGCCCGCGACCTCGGGATCGATGAGGTTCACTCCGAAGTTTTGCCGGCAGATAAGGCGCGTATCGTACGCGAATTGCAGACTGCTGGTCGTTCGGTCGCGATGGCGGGTGACGGTATCAACGACGCACCGGCCCTGGCGGCAGCCGAAGTGGGTATCGCGATGGGCACAGGGACCGATATCGCGATGCACAGTGCCGGAATCACCCTGGTTCAGGGCGATCTGGCGGGAATCATGCGCGCGCGCCATTTGAGCCGCTCTGCGATGAAGAATATGCGGCAGAATCTCTTCTTCGCGTTTTTCTACAATATCCTCGGCATTCCAATCGCGGCGGGCGTGCTCTACCCTTTTATCGGTTTGCTGCTGAATCCGATGATCGCGAGTGCGGCCATGAGCGCGAGTTCGATCTCGGTCGTAGTCAACGCGTTGCGGCTTCGACGCGCTGAGCTTTGAGCCAGTTATTATTGCGCAGCCGGCGCCAGGACGAATCGCTGCCACTCCGCGAGGTGGCACAGAGACTTCATGTTCGGCATCCGATCGAGATAGACCTCGCCCTTGAGATGGTCAGTCTCGTGCTGGATCACTCGCGCATGGAAATCGCTGGCGACGAAGTCCAGCGGCTCTCCGTCGCGCCCCAGGGCCGTGACCCGCAGTTGTTTGAAGCGCGGTGCCACCCCGCGCATCTCCGGAATGCTGAGACAGCCTTCCCAATCCTCGATGGTCGAACGATCAAGGATCGTGACCTCAGGATTGATCAAAAAGGTCAACGGCATTCGCGGCATCTGTGGATACCGCGGATGGTTTTCGACTTCCAGCACAGCCACTTGCAACGACAAGTGGACCTGCGGTCCAGCCAAGCCGACGCCGCTATACTCATGCATCGTCTCGACCATATCGTCGAGAAGACGTTGAAACTCCGGGGTCTTGATGATCCCCGGATCAACTGGTTGTGCTGCCGCGCGAATTACCGGATGTCCGAGTCGAGCTACTTTGAGAATCATGATGCGCCTACTTGATTCGCCCCGGCAGCCCTTGAAGGCTCGCCGGTCCAGGCCGAATCAGCCTGCGCCATCATGCGTACTCGGCTAGCCAGAACGCAAGATCCTCCTGCGTGCTACCGAGTGCTTTTTAGCTGTAGAATTCCGACTGTCGGTGGTCCACCGAAGGACCCGAACTATACGGAATTATTCGCGCCTCAAAGTTCGCTTTTCATACCATCGGACATATCGAAGCCGGGCCGGCCACTCTCAGCCTCGGCGCGCCAACGGTCAATCGATTCGAGATTGAACCGCCAGTCACTACCGACTTTGAAGGCCGGAAGCTTCTTCTTCTTTAGCAGTCTGTAGATTGTCGACGGATGGACCCGCAGATATCCCGCCACCTCTTCCAACGTCATCACTCGAGCCATATCTAGCAACCCCCCTTGGCCGCTTGGTGAACAATCTCACCAAGGCGCATCGTAACAATTGGCTAGATCAATGACAATCAGAAATCGTTGAAGCACGGCCAAGATAAGCGCTAGTGAATACACCCCATAATATCAAACGCCTCGGGAGAGTGACAAAGAGTGGAGAGGTGTTCGACAGAACGTTAGAGTGCATAGACCAGCTTAGGCCGATCTCAGCAATCAATGCATGAGAATAAACTCGACTCACCGTTCAGAAAAACGGCCATAAACTGCTAAACTGCGCCCGATCAGGAGGAACGGCCTTGCTGCTGCCTTGGGGCGCGAGCGAGATAATTGCGAATCTTTTCGTCGGCGATCTGCAGGATGCGACCAAGTTCGAGGGCATCATCATCAGTGTGCTCGTCGACGTGCGCGAGGGTGAACCGTCGCGATCGATTCAGATGCCCTTCCTTGCTAACGGACGGGCATCACTGGACAGCACTGCCGCGTTTATCGATGCGGCGCTGGCTCTTGATCAGCCGGTGTTGGTTCATTGCGAAGAAGGCAGTGAGCGAGCACCGCTGGTCGTCGCCTGGTTCCTCAAAACGCGGCGCGGCATGAGTATCGACGAGGCCTACAAGCTGCTGACCGCCAAGCGCCCGATCATCCGTGATCGACGCAAATGGCTCGATATCTTCAATCGTTGAACGAACTGGATAATCAGACTGTGTCGGCAAACACGACGGCAAATTGTTATCTAATCGGCCGGTTCCATGAGATCGGCCTCAAAGGGCGGAACCGTTGGCGTTTCGTCGATGAATTGAAGCGGAATCTCGCTGCTACCTTTGCGGACTACCGATTGGGGCCCATTCGAGGCGAGGGACTGCGCCTGAAAGTCGCGATTCCTGATGAGGTTCCCGAGAATGTTGTGCGCGAACGCGCCGCGCTGCTCTTTGGCCTGCAAAACTTCTCCTTGAGCCATCGCGTGGATAACGCGATCGAAGCGATCACGCAGGCGTCGATCGCAACAGTCGGCAACTACGCCAATGGAGCGAGGACCTTTCGCGTCTCCGCGCGACGCACAGAGAAGCGTTTCGCGCTCAACTCAATGGAAATTGATCGAGGCGTCGGGGCCGCAATTGCCGAGCGCTTTGGCTTGAAGGTTCAACTCGACCATCCGGATTTCGAAGTCTCGATCGAGATCATGCCTGACGGAGCCTATGTCTCGGCAGGTAAGCTCGAAGGTGCCGGAGGTCTGCCGGTCGGCGTAACGGGTCGCGGGATGGTGCTTCTTTCCGGCGGAATAGACTCGCCGGTTGCGGCCTATCGCATGATGCGCCGGGGGCTGCGCGTAGATTTTGTGCATTTCCATAGTTACCCACTGGTGTCGAGCGCGAGCCGCGAAAAGGCCTATGACCTGGCAGCACATCTGACGCGCTACGAGACGCGCTCTACATTGCACCTGGTACCGTTCGCTGAAGTTCAACGCACGATTGTCGCGCGTGCGCCCCGTCCGCTGCGAGTCGTCCTCTATCGTCGCTTTATGCTCCGGATCGCGAGTGCGATCGCGGAAAAGCATGGCTCGCAGGTGCTCGTCACAGGAGAGAGCTTAGGCCAGGTTGCGTCGCAGACCCTCGAAAATATGACGGTGATTCAGCAGGCTATCGCGATGCCCGTGCTGCGGCCGTTGGTCGGGATGGATAAAAACGAGATCGTCGTGGACGCACGCCGCCTCGGGACTTTCGAGACGTCGATAATGCCTGATCAGGATTGCTGCTCGCTCTTTGTCCCTGCCCATCCGGAGACCCGAGCGCGGCTCGATCAAGTCTTGGACGCCGAGGCTGCACTCGAAGTCGACGAGATGGTCACGCAAGCAGTAAACAAGACAGAGATGGTCCGGAACACCTTTCCCGCGAAGAGCCCAGTTCCGGTAAATTGAAAGGACGATGGATAAACCGTTCAAGGTGGCGGAACTCGATCACGTCGTCTTGCGATGCCGCGATCAGGCTCGGGCGCTGGACTTCTACACCCGAATCATCGGGCTTCACGAAGAACGTCGCGTCGAGCATATCGGTTTGATTCAGCTGCGGGCCGGCACCAGCCTGGTCGATCTAATCCCGGCAAAGGAACCCCGAGTCGAAGCGGGCGCGAACGTTGATCACTACTGTCTGGGCCTCGATACGAAAGATCTGGACGCGACGATCGCATACCTCAAGTCGCAGGGAGTCGAGCTCCTGAGCGAGCCGACGACACGTTACGGCGCACGCGGGAATGGCCTGTCGATTTATATCCGCGACCCTGAGGGTAACGTGGTGGAACTGAAGCCACTGCCAAGCTGACCCGTGACGATGACCCAGTTCCTTCGCCGGATCGCGTTAGCGATCCTTTTTCTCGCTCTGTTCGGATGCGATCGCCGTGTGCCGCATGGTGTGGCCGAGCGCTACCTGCAGAATTTGCAGCGATTCAATTACGGCGCCTGCTATCAGCTTTTTTCAGATCAGGATCATCGCGAACGGACGTTGGCGGAGTTTCTTACCGAAATCCCTCTCGCCCCCGATGTAAGCCCGGTGTGGTTCCGGCCACTCCTGCGGCGAACGCAATTCGAACTTGGCGAAGAGGAACGCAGCCCGGACGGATTGTCCGCTTCGGTTCCCGTAAAGATCACCACGCCGGATCTCCCGCAATGGGAACGTATCCTCAATGCCGAGAGTGGCCCCGGACAGCTCACCGCCGAAGCCGCGCAACATTCACTCGATGTCGGCGATTACCCCGTGCGGGTCTATAACGACCGGATCTTTCTGACGAAGGAGCACCATCATTGGCGGATCGTCGGAGGCTTCGCGGCTCGCGACCGCGTCGTCGACCAGCATCGTCAGGCGATGAACGACTATCTTGAACAGCGCTATGAAAAGGCGATCCCGCAGTGGCGCTCGATGATCGCAGATTTGGAGAAGCAGAACGCGACCGGCAGTCCGGGCCTCGCTGACCGCTATCGCCGGCAGATGAAGAGGCTCGAGGATCTGGTTAATCGGCGTGCTGAGGCGAAGGCTTACGCCTCCCAGATGAAGCTCAGCGACATCGCGATGAAAATGTCGGAGCAGCGAGTGCCGGGGATTTTCGGAACGATCACCAATTCGGGGATTCGACCCGTCGATGCGGTCGCGTTAACAGTGTCTTGGTATCAGGGCCGCGGCAAAGACCTAAAGCTGGTCTACCAGGAAAACCATACGGTTGTGCTGACACCAGTTGAGTTTACGGACTTCACCCAGCCGGTCGTTCCGCTGATGCCCGGTGAATCGCGCCCCATCGGCTTTATCCTGAACGCGCCACCGGAGATCCAACAGCAGGCCTCGCCGTACGTCGCGGTCGGTTCGATAGCCCTACCCGAGCACGTCTACACATTGAAGCGCCCCACCCCGGGTGCGACGTTCTCCCCGTCGCCGGGTGCTTCTCCCTCAGTCGGCCATTCGAAGCTCAGCCCGATTCCTTCAATAAAGGCTGGCGCAACACCGCCCCCGAATCGGTAAAATAGCAGCCGCTTTGGCCACCCGAATCAGTATCGCGATACCAACCCATAACCGAGCGCGTCTGTTACCTCAAACGCTCGAAAGTATCATGGCGCTCGACTTGCCGTCGGATGCGGAGACGGAATGCCTCGTAATCGATAACAATTCGACCGACGAGACCGAGGAGCTGGTTGATCGTTTCGCCAAGACGGCGCGAATCCCTACCCGATGGGTCTTCGAAGCGCAGCAGGGTTCGAGTTACGCCCGCAACCGCGCAGTGAAAGAGGCGCGTGGGGATTATCTGCTCTTCATCGATGACGACGCGATCGCCGAGCCGCGTTGGGCGATGGAGCTTATTGCTGCGCTGAACCATCGCAAGCTCGACGCGGTATGCGGAATGGTAGTCCCTTTATGGACGAAGCCACCGCCGCGATGGATGGGTCCGAGCATCTATATCAAGCTGGCCATCCACAACGAGCAGGCGCTCGCGGGCGCACCTATCGCCAAGATGGAAACGATCCACAACTACTTCAGCGCCAACGTCGGTTTTCGACGGGAGACCTTCGAGCTGTTCGGCGATTTTCGGGAGGAGTTGGGTGTCGTCGGCGGTAATCCGATGTCCGGTGAAGACACCGAACTCTTCGAGAGGATCATGCGGCTTGGCGGCCGGATGGGCTTCGCACCGGCAGCCCGCGTCCATCATCAGATCCCGGTTGAACGAATGACCCGCGCGTACTTGCGGCGCAAGAGCTACGCCTTCGGGATCGGCAGCGCGATTGCCGGCGGTCCTACGCATAACCATCTTGATAAGCTCCTGCGCAACGCATGGCGGATGACGCTGGCGATGCTCCGCGGCGATCGCGAACGCGCGGTCTATCACGAACTGGAGTGCGCCAACTTTTTCGGCTATTGGCAAGGCAAACGACAGATGCGCCGCGATCAGCTCAAACGCGAACGTGAGTGACGCAGGGCGAAGTGGCGCGAGTCCGACGGAACGTTAGGAATGAACGGATGACAAAAGACGAGTTTTATCGCGAAGCACGGAAGGATCTGCGGGGCCCGCTGCAGGGAATCCGCGTGCTCGAGGCGACGACTAGTTGGGCCGGTCCGATGTGCGGATGCATGTTCGCTGACCTCGGTGCCGATGTAATCAAGGTGGAAGTTATCGAGGGCGAAGTTGGACGCCGTGCGGGTCCGTTTATCACAGGCGAAGGCAGCAAGATCAGCTTTCTGCACGCGACAGTGAATAGGAACAAGCGCAGCCTCACTCTCGACCTGCGCAAGCCCGAAGGCCGCGATATCTTCCTGCAACTCGCGGCGCGCTCCGACGTGATTATTCAGAATTTCCGTCCGGGGACCTTCGACAAATGGGGTATCGGCTACGAGGATTGCCGCAAGGCTAAGCCCGATATCGTCTATGTGTCGATTAGCGGCTTTGGCCAGTTCGGACCCGATCATGATCGTCCGGGCTACGATCCGGTCGCCGAGGCGGCCTCCGGCTTCATGTCGCTTAACGGCTCGCCCGACGGAGGGCCTGTGCGATGCGCCACCTATCTCGGCGATGATCTCGCAGGACTGCACGGTGCTTTATCGGCGCTCGCTGCATTGCGCCATCGCGACGCTACCGGCGAAGGGCAACATATCGACGTTTCGCTGATGGACTCCATCTTGTTCCAATCCAACGGGATGCTCACCCTCGGCGCGATTGGTCATCCGATGCCCCGGATCGGCAACCGCTCGCTGTTCAGTGCCCCCGTCGACGCATTCGAATGTGCCGACGGTCACGTCTTCGTCGCGGTCCTGCTGGAACCGCATTGGCGCGCGCTGACGAAGATTATCGGGCATCCTGAACTCGCCGAAGATCCGAGGTTCAAGGACCTAGTCGCCCGCCATCATAATCGCGACGCGACGGATGCTTTCGTCGCCACCTGGATGAAGACCCAGAAGAAGGCGGACGTCGAACGGATTTTTGCCGAAGTGGGTATCCCAGCCGCGGCAGTGAAGACCTACGCTGAGGCGGCGGCGAATCCTCACGTGACGGAGCGCGATATGCTCCAACCCTTCGAGCAGGAGGACGGCAAGACCGTACCGCTCACCGGCCCAGCAGCGAAGTTCTCGCGCACGCCAACCAAGGTACGCACTCGCGCAGCGAAACTCGGCGAGCACACAGATGAGGTTCTGGCGGAACTGGGCATAGAACCCCTAAAGCGACAGCAACTGCGAACGGGGAAGGTAATTTAACTCAGTAGTTTATTCAGCGCGGAGCACACGGGGCGAAGATTTCCGATTCTTCGCCCCGCTCTTTTTAGGCTTAGCTTCCATTTCGGAGACCGCTACGAGTGCGGCTTCGTAACCACCACCAAAATCAACTTTAGTTAGATCCTCGAACCGATAACTTCTTGCTCGGTTCCAGCGCGCACCTGGGTCGATCTCAGTCAGGCCAAAAGAATTCTCCGATATCAAAGATAACCGACCGATGAAGCAGGCTTCCAGGACCTCTTGATGAATCGTAATAACCGGGAACGAGGCACTCGCGGTTCTAATCAGAGATCGCCAACTCTCGATGTCGATTCCTTCGACCGGCGTCGGTTCGACTCCCTTGAGTGCCAATGCTCGCGACACGAATGCTCCGGGCCCGAGGAGAAATGTTCGTGTGATGTCGCGGTTACGCAAAACGGTATAGCCATTGAAGTCCATGAAGTCCCAGTTGAATACCTGAAGCAGGGTCAAAGTCTTCGACTTCGCGAGCATGTAGCCGTGGAGCGGCTCCGGATCGACCATCTTGCGCAGTATTTTGACGAAGTCAGGCACGAGCTATTTCGTTACACGTACGGCGCCGAAACCGCCGCCGCCGGGGGTCTCGATGCGGATACGATCGCCTGACTGGAGCTGCACGTTGGTTTTGCCCGGCAGTTTTTGGCGCTTGCCGTTCTTGCGAATCAAATAATTCACGCCAACTGCCCCATCGCCGCCACCGTTGAGTCCCCATGGTGCAGTTACCCGACGATCAGTCAGCAGACTTACGTTCGATTCGACCAGACATTCGAGATCGCGAATGAGGCCATCTCCGCCTTGATCGCGTCCGCGACCACCCGAGCCGCGACGGATGCGATATTCCGCGACGCGCATCGGATAGTAGGCTTCCAATGCCTCGATCGGCGTGTTGAGCGTGTTCGTCATGTGCGTGTGGATTCCGGCGGCTCCCGGATGACCCGGTGCTGCGCCTGCGCCACCCGCGATCGTTTCGTAGTAGGAGAAGTGGCGTTGGCGAAAAGTGTCGTAACCGCCGATCGTGAGATTCGACATCGAACCTGAACTCGCCGCAGGCATCCGATCCGGCGCGGCCTGTGCCAGCGCGCGGAAGAGCACATCGACGATCCGCTGCGAAGTCTCGACGTTGCCACCAGCAACTGCCGCAGGTGCGATCGCATTAACGACCGTACCCGGAGGGGCGATCAACTTAATCGGTCGCATCAAGCCCTCGTTGGCGGGAACCGCTTCAGCGGCGAGACACTTCATCGCATAGAAGGTGGCCGAAAGCGTGATCGCATAGTTAGCATTAACCGCGCCTTTGACCTGCGATGCTGAGCCGGTGAAATCGACAATCGCCTTGCCGCCGCTGAACTGAATCGCGACCCGCAACGATATCGGCCCGGTGCCGAAGCCGTCGTCATCAAGGAAGTCCTCGGCACGGTAGATCCCGGGCTTGATTTGCCGCAGCGCCGCGCGCATCAGACGGTCAGCGTAATCCTTGAGCGCGTCCATCGCGGCGGCCACTTGTCCGCGCCCGACGGCTTTCACCAGTGCCTGAGTACGATCGGCGCCGACTCGCAGCGCGGCAATCTGAGCGCGCAGGTCGCCCTCGCGCTCTTCGGGAACGCGGGTATTCGCGAGGAATAGCGCGAAGACATCGCGGGCGGGCTTGCCTCCGGTCATTATCTTCACCGGCGGAAGCCGAAAGCCCTCCTGATAGATCTCGGTCGATAGCGCCATCGACCCAGGCGCCATCCCGCCGATATCCGCGTGATGCGCCCGATTGGCGGCGTAGGCGAACGGCTTCTTCTCACCGTCGAGGAAGATCGGCATCACAACGGTGACGTCCGGAAGATGTGTCCCGCCGGCGAACGGATCGTTTACCGCCGCAACGTCGCCGGGCGCGAGTTCCAGGCGCTCGATCACCGCGCGGACCGACAGCGGCGTCGAACCCAAATGTACGGGAATATGCGCGGCCTGCGCGACCAGCTCCCCCTTCGCATCAAAGAGAGCGCACGAGTAATCGCGCCGCTCCTTGATATTCGGCGAGTAGCCGGTCTGGCCGAGCACGACACCCATCTCCTCGGCAATCGCGGCGAGCCGATGATTCATTACCGCAAGAGTGACTGGATCCAGCTTCATGAAAGGTAGCGCTCCCTCTCCGCGATTGCCGAGGATAACTTTATCCATGACGCAGCTCGCAGACTCGCCTGCTCGCTACGCGCTAGGCGCGCTCCGCTAGTGTCAGCAATGGCTGCCAGCCGATGATTCATCACGGCGAGGGTTACAGGATCGAGCTTGGCCTTCATCGGATTTCCAGGTGGACGTTGCCGTGCGGATCGCATCGCAGAGCGAACTCGGGAGGAACGTAGGCAGTCGAGCTCAGCTCCACAAGAATTAAAGGACCGACGAGCCGAGTGCTCGCACCAAGATGGTCGCGATCGAAAACGGGGATTGCGCGATAGCGATCGCCGACAATCGTTTCCGTTTGTGTGATGGGCCGAGGCTTGCCACTCCTTTTGGCAATTCGGCCGGGCACGATCGGGGGTCCATCAGCGAAAGCTCGCAGGCGGAGATTCACTACCTCTATCGGCGCTTCAGGCGTGGCATGGCCGAAGGTTCGCCGATGCGACTCGTGGAAGTCGCGGACGAAGTTGGGACCGAGCTTCACTTCGATCTCGTAGGATTGGCCGCGATAGCGAATATCAGCCCACAGCTCGTGGCGGATCGACGCCGGCGCAACTCCTTCCGCTCGCAGGTCGGCACGCGCCCGCGCGAGCAGCGGTCGCGCCTTGCGTTCGAGCGAGGCGAGCTGCGGATCAGACTCGCGGACCGTGAGCGAAAGTTCGCGACCCAGCGGAGCGCCGAGCGCTCCCCAGGCGCAGAGCAGTCCCGGATTGCGGGGCAGGACGACGTGGCGTATCCCCAAATCGAGCGCGAGCTCGCAGGCGTGCATCGGGCCGGCGCCTCCGAAGGCGAGCAACGCGAAGTCGCGCGGATCGAAACCGCGCTGCACGGTGATCACCCGGATGGCGCGGTCCATGTTGGCATTGACGACCCTGATCACCCCACGAGCTGCGGTCGCCTGATCGGTTTTCATCGCGCGAGCAAGCTGGTCTATCGCCCGCTCCGCGCGGTCGCGATAGAGCGGCATCCGTCCGCCGAGGAAATTCTGAGCGACCAGGCGCCCGGCGATCAGGTCGGCGTCGGTCACCGCCGGACGATCACCGCGACCGTAACAGGCCGGTCCGGGATCGGCTCCGGCGCTCTCGGGTCCGACCTTGAGCGAGCCCCCCGCATCGACCGAAGCGATCGAGCCACCGCCGGCACCAACCGTATGGATATCGATAACTGGGGTCCGGACAGGATAGCCTCCGAGGTAGCTCAGGCTGCGAATCTGAGCCCGCCGATCAAACAGTGCGACGTCAGTCGAGGTGCCACCCATGTCAAAGGTGATAAGGCGGTCGACTCCCATCGCCTGGACCAACTGAGCCGCACCCACCACCCCCGCGGCGGGTCCCGAGAGGATAGTCCGGACCGGCTCCTCGCGGGCGAGTTCGACCCCGATCGCGCCGCCATTTGATTGCATCACGCGGAGGCCGGAGCCCACCAAGCGCTTCTCAAGGTTCGAGAGATGGGAGACCATCCGAGGGGCAACGTAGGCATTGACCACGGTCGTCGAGAGCCGTTCGTACTCCCGATATTCGGGCAGAATCCGATGGGAAACCGAGAGCGGCAGACCGAGCGGTTCAAGGGCGTGGGCGACCGCCTGTTCGCTCGCAGGATTCGCGTAGGAATGCAGGAGGCAGATCGCAATCGCCTCGGCTTTGCTGCGCTTTACGGTTTGCACCAATCGACGGAGTTCCCCATTCTCAAGAGGTACTTTAATTTTGCCATCGAACAGGGTCCGTCCCCCGACGCCGAACCGAAGGTTCAGAGGAACCAAAGGCTCGGGGCGGCTGGGTGATAGCGCGTAAAGATCGAGGCGGTTCTGGCGTCCAATCTCAACTAAGTCTTCAAATCCGCGATCGATGATTAGCGCAACCTTGGCACCCTTCTTTTCCAGCAGCGCATTGGTCGCGACGGTCGAGCTATAGGTTATGACCTCGGCGGGCAAATCTTGAAGTAACGCCTTAATACTGGTGAAGACCGCCTCCGCCGGATCGTGCGGAGTCGAGGGCAACTTATGAACCCGAATCGCGCCATCGACCAGCGCGACCAGGTCAGTGAAGGTACCGCCAGTGTCGATCCCTACCAGGACTGGAGTGCGAGGATGATGGGCAGCTCTGCGACGCGGCGGCATCAGCTTAGGCAATCTGCAACAAGCACTTGAAGTTGGAGGAGTCACGAGCTGACGCAAAGGCTGCGAGAGCATCATCGAATGGATAGCGCCCGGAGACGAGAGGGCGGGGATCGACCGTCCCATCTGCGAGCGCTTTAAGGGCCGGCTCGAAGCGGCCGCATCGTGAGCCAACAACGGTTAATTCGTTGATCACGACAGGTGCAAGATTCAGAGCATGATTGCCAGCCGCGGTGCTCTTCAGAATCAGCTTACCGCGCGGTCGAACCAGCTCGACGCTCCGGAGGAAACCTTGAGGACCGCCGGTGCAATCGACCACGCAATCGAAAGCGGGTTTGAGCTTTTCTTCAAGTTCGACTTTAAGTCCGAGTGCGCTCAGACGGTCGAGTTTAATCCGATGGTGTCCCGCGACGACCGGGTTTAGTCCGGCAGCGTAAAGCACGAGGGCGACCACGGCTCCCAGCCGTCCGTCGCCAAGTACGAGAATCTTGTCCGATGTGGCAAAATCGACTTGCTCGAATATCTCGTAAGCCGCCGCTACCGGCTCGGTGAAAGCAGCCACCTCGTCAGGGACACTATCCGGCACGAATAGGAGGTTGCGATCGGGCAGGGCCAGATAATCGGCAAAGGCACCGTCGCGACCCAGGATTCCAAGCACTGTGCGATTCGGGCAATGCCGTCCAAAATCAGTACGGCAGAAGTCGCATCGGCCACATGCGGCGTTAATCTCGCCAACAACTCGTTGGCCGACAAGGCCGGGCGAGCCACTCTGCTCGACGATACCGACGAATTCGTGCCCCGGCACTCCCCGGTAGCCCATGTAGCCGCGCGCCAGTTCCAGATCGGTACCGCAGATACCGGCCATCGTCACCCGGACGAGACTCTCCCCATCGGCTCGGTCAGGCTTGGGATAGTCGCGGCGAAGCTTGAGGCCGGACTCGTCGATGGTCAGGGCACGCATAACGCGACTGATTGAAACAAAAAAGCGGCGGGTGATGCTACCCCGCCGCCTCTAAATCGTTCTTCAGCGTCCGGTGATCAGGCGCTTTTTTCGGCTGGCTTGCTATCGCTCGCCTTCGGTTCGCTGGTGCTGCTGCTCGAATCCCCGGACGACTTCGAAGAGTCACTTGAAGATTTTGAAGAATCGTTTGAAGATTCGCCGCCACTGGTCTTGCCGCCGCGCCCGTAGTCGGTGATGTACCATCCGCTGCCCTTCAGCACGAAGGATGTGTTCGAGATGATCCGCTCGACCTTGCTCTTACAGGTGGGACATTTCTTGAGGGCGTTTTCAGTTATCCGCTGCGTCACTTCGAAGACGCCGCATTTGTCGCACTTATATTCGTAGATTGGCATATCGAATTCTTGGCGAAATTCGGAGTTTGCGATCGTGTAATCACGTTCGCACCTAGCGTGTAGGTAATCACCGTATCCGGCGTTGTCAATCCGGAGCCGGCAGCAAGGCTCGAATTTGAGCGGCAACTGCAGAGGCGTTACTCGTCGTAACACGTATGGTCTTGGCTCTTGAGGTCCCGCCACGTATCAAGTGCACATCGGACCGGGGCACCCGTAACGCTTTTGAAAGCAGGCCGATTAGCTCTTCGTTCGCGCGACCTCCTTCGGGAGGTGCCTGGAGCGCAACGACCAACCCTCGCGGGTCCGACCGAATGATGCCCGCCTTGGATTTACCCGGTTGGGCGAGGATCTGGATCGTGATAGAATCGGCGCTGGTCGTCAGCCATCCGGGAGCTTCGGCCATGGATAGCGCCGAAATCTAGCCGAAGGCGTGCCCGAGGCCGCCCGAATACCCCATCATCAGGTACTGCGCCAAGCTGGTAAGAACCACCCGCTGGATAAAGCCTATCGCCAGCATCACGACCATCGGCGAGAAGTCGATACCTCCGAAGGCCACCGGCAGCCGCTCCCGCACGAAATCAAACACCGGCTCGGTAACCGAGTACAGGAATCGCACGATCGGGTTGTAGGGATTCGGCTGAACCCAGGTCAGCAAGACAGCGATCAGAACGATCCAGAAGTAGAGGTTGAGAATCTCGCTAATCGTATAGAGCAGCCAGGCAATCAGGTTGTTCCAGAAAAGACTCACACCAAGTCCTGTTCAGCTACGGCCTAATTCGCGTGAGCGTTCCGCCGCAGCATGGAGCGCACGCGCCACGATATCAGAAAAGCCCAGTTCAGCGAATTTGCGGAGCGCCGCCTCGGTCGTTCCGCCAGGCGAGGCAACGATACGAATCAGTTCGGCCGCATCGAGCGGCGACTGGCGCATATTTTCCTCGGCGCCACGGATCGTCTTCAACGCCATCCGGATCGCTAGGTCAGCCGGTAACCCTTCGGCGACGCCCGCATCAGCCATCGCTTTCACGAACAGATACACGTAAGCAGGACCGCTGCCGCTCAATGCCGTGACCGCGTCGATTAACTTCTCATCATCGAGCGCAACCGCATCACCAACGGCACGAAAGATCTTGAGGGCAAAACTTTCGTCGGCCTTGCTCGTGGCCGGGGCCCGAACCAGCGCCGCCATCCCTTCCCCCACCATCGCGGGCGCATTCGGCATCACACGGATAACCCGCGCTCGACGGCCGAGAGCTGACGCGAAGCGGTCTAACGTAATCCCGGCGGCGATCGAGATGAAGAGACGATCTTTCAGTGCGATCGGACGAGGCGCGCGACGAGTTTTTGCCGCTGCAGGCGCAAAGGCAGTCGCCAGTTCGGCCAAAACGGTATCGATATTCTGCGGTTTGACCGCGAACAGAATCGCCCGCGATTCACGCAGCACAGCCAGGTTATCTGCCGTCGTTTCGATCTTGAGCTTGCGCTTGATTTTCTGCCGGCGTGACGCATCCACGTCAGAGGCTATCATGTCCGCGGGCTTGAACATCTTGGTCTCGATCAAACCCCGCATCAGGGCCTCAGCCATGTTGCCGCCGCCGATCAATCCCAGTTTTTTCATGTATTGCGTTCGCCGAATACGGCGCGGCCCACGCGCACGATCGTAGCGCCCTCCTCTATTGCGATTGCGTAGTCTTCCGTCATCCCCATCGAGAGATCGCTTAGCTTGAGACCCGAGGCCGAGACAAGGCGATCGCGCAGTTCGCGTAATTCGGCGAAATAGCGGCGCGAAGCCTCGGGGTTCTCGCCTGGAGGCGGTATCGTCATCAGGCCAACGACTTCGACCTTGTCGCGCGCGGTTTCGATTAGAGCCTCAACCGCGTCAGGGGCAACCCCACTCTTCGAGGCCTCGCCGCCGAGATTCACCTCTACGAGGGTGCGCATCGGGGGCGAGAGTCGCAGCCGACCGATCGCAGCCGCCAACTTCGCACTGTCGAGTGTCTGGATGATGTCGAAGGTCTCGAGGGCGAGCCGCGCCTTGTTGCTCTGCAGGTGGCCGATAAGATGCCAGGTCGCACCGGACAGTGGACCCAACTCGGCGCGCTTCGCGACTGCCTCCTGTACATAGTTCTCGCCAAAGTCCCGGGCGCCCGCTCGATAGGCGGCAGCGACCGCCTCAGCAGGTTGAGTCTTGCTGGCCAGCACCAGACGGCATGCACCCGCAAGTCGTCCCGAGCGGCGAACCGCTTCGAGAACGCGCCCGTTTACCTCATCGAAGCGAGTTTTGATTTGGGCTTCAGGCAACATCTATTTTGGCCGCACATTACCCACTTGGCTGCCCAATACACGCTCCAGGGCGGCCATAAGTTCCTTCACCGGCAAACCCATCACCGTATCGCGCGAACCTTCAACCGCTGCGATGAAATCCGCACCCCGGTCTTGAATACCGTAACTCCCGGCCTTGTCGAAGGGTTCGCCGGTCTCGATATAGGCATCAATAGTCTCCTGACTCAGCGAATGAAACGTCACACGTGCGATGATCGGGGCCTTCTCGACGATCCTGGCCTCAGAGGCTACTGCGAACGCCGTCACCACCGTATGCGTCGCACCGGAGAGCATCCGCAGCATCCGGGCTGCATCGGCCGCATCGATCGGCTTTTGCAGAATCTCGCCCTCTAGTTCGACGATCGTGTCAGCGGCCACAACGAGCGCATCGCGATGGGCAGCCGAGACGCTGAGAGCCTTATCGCACGCGACCCGGACCGCGTACGTAATCGCATCTTCGTGGGCCTGGCGTGTCTCATCTGCACCGCTGGAAACGATCGTGAACGTCAGTCCGGTAGCCTCAAGCAGGGTTTTACGGCGCGGCGAAGCCGACGCCAGGATAAGATGCGGACGCTTCATCGATGGAGCTGAAAGCCTACATGATCTTGCTTCGGCCGCACACTAACCTGTCCCCCCGCATTGATGGATGGCTGCCAGTCAGCTAACCAATTCTTATGTGGTGGATGAGGCGAGGGACGAGCAGAAAGCTCACAGCCGCGGGGATAGCTCTTGCGGTCGGGCTAGGGGTAGCGCTGAAGGAACCGGTCGGATTCGCGCAGTTCCTTCCATTTCAATCGAACAAGGCAGTGCCGATCGATGCGGCACAGGCCTTCATCGAAGGTTATCGCGCCTACAAGAGCGGCGACGATCTCGCCGCGATCGGACGGCTTGAGCTGGCAACAACCAATTTTCAGGCGGTCGGTGACTACGCTTTTTATTTCCTGGCTGCGGCCCAAGCCGAGAGTGGGGATATCCGCTCAGCGGCAGATAATTATCGGCGGGTCACGCTGAATTATCCGCAGAGTGTACTGGCGGATTCATCGCTCCTCGAATATGCCCGCCTTCAATTCAAACTGGGCAATTTCCAGACGGCGAGTACGACTGCCCAGGGATTAGCCGATCGCACCGATAATCAGCTGATTGAGCAGCAGGCGCGGTTGATTCTCGCCCAAGCCTTTAACGGTCTCGGCCAGTATCAGGATGCGTATGCGGAGGCACAAGACCTCCGCGATAAGTTTCCGCACAGCGCGGGCGATGCCACCGCACGGCAGCTTGCGCGCACGATTCTCGCATCTCATCCCTCGGTCGCCGACACCACGACCCTGCACTACCATCTGAAGGAAGCTACGCTGCTGATCCACGAGGGCGAACTCAGCGATGCGCTCCAGCAGCTGCACTCCGCGATGGTGATCGCGCCGCCGCCCTCGACCCCGGCCGAATTGTATTGGCTGCTGGCGCAGGCCAATCGCAACAATGATGCTGAAGCGCGCTCAGCCTGGCTGCACTACTTGGCGCTGGAGCCCAAAGGACCGCACGCTGCCGCAGCCCTGGACAAACTGGCGCATTCTTACTGGAAAGCTGATGATACCGAAGGGGCGCGTCGCTACTTCAGCAAAATCGTCACAGGCTTTCCGGGCAGCGAGCATGCAGCAAATGCGATGTTTGAGATTGGCCGGACCTACGAGGACGATCGCAATCTGACCGCCGCGCGCAGCCAGTATCTCCGACTGATCGAAGCTTATCCCGGTAGTGAAGAGGCCCAGATCGGCCGTTTTCGCGCCCCGTTCATGCTCTTCATGCAGCATCAGTATAACGCTGCGGCCTCCGCCTTTGCCGATGCGCGTGGGCGTGCCCCAGCCACCGACTGGGCGATGTTCGCCTATTGGCAAGCGCGATCGCTGGATCTGGCCGGGAATCACGCTGAGGCTGATCGCGTCATGAGAGAAGTCGCACGCGATACGCGCAGCAATTACTACCCTCTGTTGGCCAGCCAGCGGCTTGGTATCGCCGCCGAACAGATGGCATCGACGACGGCTGAGGATCCGGTAGCTCCCGGTCCGGTGCCCGAAGCCGTGGGAGAGAACGCTTTCCATCTATCCCGCATCGCAACGTTTCGCCAAATCGGGTTGCGGGAGCTCGAACCGGGTGAGTTGAGCGTCGTCGCCAAGGACAAGGACCCGTCGATCCGTAACTGGGTATTGGCTGAAATGCAGGAAGCCGGTGGTTGGTACGATGGTGTCCAGCTCGCCACCTCGATGATCGCACGCGGCGAGATCTCGCCGTCAGCGGCAGAGCGTTATCGCTATCCTCGCGGGTATTGGGACCTCGTGAATGGGCAGGCCCAGCAGAAGCAGATCGATCCCTGGCTGGTGGCTGCGTTGATTCGGCAGGAGAGTCTCTACAATCCGCAGGCGCGATCGGTCTCCGATGCCCGCGGTCTGATGCAACTGCTTCCGAGCACTGCCGACCATTGGGCTCCCAACGCGGGTGTCGATGCGCAATCGCTCGACCTCTTCGACCCTGACACGAATGTGCGTATTGGTACGACCTATCTGAAAGGGCTTCTCGGGATGTTCGACGGCAACGAGTTCCGGGCTGTAGCAGCCTACAACGGCGGTGAGCATGCAGTCCTCGGATGGGTGTCGAAATACCCGGGAGACGACGACCAATGGGTCGAGAATATCGGCTACAAGGAAACCCGCGAATACGTCAAAAAAGTGCTGGGCGGTCGTCGCGAATATCGTCTCCTGTATGCGCCTCGATCCGGCGATGCACCTTCGCAGGCGTCAGCAGCATCGCCGGGATAGACGTTGGTGAAGACTTCCTTGATATCGCGCGAATCGGCCCTGACCGGAAACTCGAACTCGCGCGGGTCGACCTGCGCGATGTAAGTGCTTCGTCCGAGTCGCTGAGCGAACTGGCGCGTCGCATCGGTTCTGAATCGCAACTGACGCGCGGAGCGATCGTGATTGTCGATTCGCCGCGATGGCCCCGCGACCTCGATTGCAGTTATCGCGGAGTCCGCAGACGCGACGGCGATTGTGCAGGGCGAGCGATCGATATTGCGCTCCGCCGAATCATCAAAGAGAGCATCGATCAGCCGGTCGCGATGTTCCCGACTCCGCGCATCGATTACTTCATCGGCCAACTCAGTCGTGACGGCTGCAAGCCTCATCTGCGAGCGTTCGGCAACGCGTTGTTTGGCTCAATGATGGCGGAGAAGCACAATGCAAAGGGTGGAACCTTCACACGCTTTATGCTGACGGGCTTCGCGACGTATCGAGCGCTGGCGATGCTCGGGGTGGAGAGTTACGAGGGCTATCCGGACTTGCAATTCCGTCTATGGAACAAGAACCGACCCTTGCCATCGAAGAACGGTGGCAAGTCGATCGCAATTGCCCAGCGCAGGCACGTACTTGCGGAACTCGCGACGTACCTACGATGCACCGGTGACGAAGCCGTCGCTACACTCGATGAAGCTGATGCCTCGATTCTTGCGTTAGGCGGCATCGCGGCTGCCGGAGATGCCATCGGTGTAACGATAGAGCATCATGCGGAAGGTCGTTTGATGGTGAGCTTTCCGGCGAACGCCAGAGTTGCTTTCGATGATTGATGATTACAAGCTGATCAGTGCTGCTCAAAATGAGTGAGGAGAGGAAAGACAGATGAGTAAGAGAACGTGGCTATATGTGGCACTCACGCTCAGCGGCGGATTTATCGGCGGCGTCGCGGCGACGCAGCTGGCTCCGTCGACTGCAATCGCTTCCCGCGCCGCACGGAGCATCAAGGCGAGCGAGTTTGTGCTGGTCGATTCAGATGGGACCAAGAGAGCGGCTCTGCAAATGACGGACGACCACAGTGCAGAGTTAGTTATGTATGACGCTTCGAGCCGCGAACGGGCCAATATCCTGGTCACGAAAAATGGTGTCGGTACGATCGGGTTCAGCGAAGATGCGGGTGCACCTAAAGTGCTTATAGGTGCAGCTCCGGGCGGACGCGATGGCGTAACTCTTTACGGACAAAACAATAAATTGCTCGCGGGTCTTACTGTGGGCAACAACAATGAACCCAGTCTAACGCTCTACGATCCGAATACCGGGCGGGCGCGAGTTGGACTCGGTGTCGCCAGCAATGGCACACCTGCATTGGCCCTGTTCG
This sequence comes from Binataceae bacterium (SeqCode), assembly GCA_035541875.1. Taxonomy (GTDB): domain Bacteria; phylum Desulfobacterota; class Binatia; order Binatales; family Binataceae; genus JAJPHI01. Next base: position 7,011 of record DATKML010000041.1, on the reverse strand, counting down.
ACGGCAACGGTAAAGACCGCGCAGAACTTCATATCAATCCGAACGGCAAACCAGGCCTCGCCTTAGCCGATGAGAACGGCAAAACGATCGCGGGAATGCCGACGAAAGAACAACCTTCCGCTCAATAGAAGTGCGAATTACTATGGGTAAGGCTGCCTTTCGGGATGAGAGAGCCCTAAAGGGCCACACAGAGGGGAATACGATGGGAAGGAAAATCGCGGCATTCGCAATTGCTGTTGTGATGTTGGTCGGTATAGCGGGATGTTCGGGTGAACCACTGAGCACGCGCGAGAAGGGAACCGGAATCGGCGCCGTAATCGGAGCGGGCACCGGAGCGATTATCGGAGCTGCAGTTGGGGCGCCCGGAGCGGGCGCGGCGATTGGCGGTGCAATCGGTGGCGCTGGTGGTTTCGCCGTGGGCAATTATATGCAAAACGAGGAGAAGCAGCAGGCGCAAACGCAGTCACAGCTGCAGGCCCAACAGACCGAGATCGAACAGCAGCGACAACAGATTGAGCAATTGAAGTCGCAGCAAGAAGTCGAATAGTCGAGAGCACAGAACGAGGCCTCCTGCTGCATAGCCCCGGGCGATCGGAGTTGCAGTGGAGGCCTCGTGTCTTTATTAGCCGGTCCCGCGAGCCAGTCCTGTTTGAGCCTCCTCAATTTAATTCTCTGGATCCACGTTATCTGCGGTGCCGGATGGATCGGTGCCTGCCTGATCTTCGTCCTCGCCTCCACGGCGCTAGGTGGTCAGCCGGCGGAACTTCGCGAATTTGTCGATCGCGTTGCGCCACGAACCAACCGGATCGGGATCGTTTGCGCCGTTCTGATCCCGGTTACGGGGCTCGCCAACTTCGCCTACGCCGCCCGCAAGCGCGACTATCAACTGCCGGCCGAATTCGACGGCATTCTCATCACGAAGCTACTGCTCCTAGGGGCGATGGTGCTGATGCTGATGCGGGCGTCCAGGCTTATCGGTTCACGCACTCAAGAACCCCAGAACGAGTCGCGCCCATTGGTTGTGGCGTATGGTGTGATCGCGGGTTGTGGTGCTTTCGCCCTAGTCCTCGGACTCTGGCTGAGCGGCCTCTGAGACCCCATATGCTAGGCTTATCGGCATGGTCGACAGCCCTAAAAAACTTCAGATTGGCGAGTTCACGATTGCATTCCTGACCGACGGCATATGGCGCAATGACGGCGGATGCATGTTCGGAGTGGCGCCACGCGAGCTATGGCAACGCGAGCATCCAGCAGACGCGCAAAACCGCATCCGACTCAATCTTACCTGCCCCCTTATCATGCGCGGCAACGATGCGATCGTCGTCGATACCGGAATCGGGAATCGGCTCAGTGCGACCGAACGACGCATCTTCGATCACGGCGACGGATGGCTCCTCAGCGGCCTCAAGCAACTCGGGATGGAGCCGGGAGATATCACGCATGTGCTGCTGTCCCATCTGCATTTCGACCACTGCGGCGGAATCGTGCGCGCGCGCCCTTCAGGTGGTTTCGAGCCCGCTTTTCCACGTGCGCGCGTCTTTGCGCAGAAAGGCGAGATCGATGTGGCGCGAAACTCGCGAAACGAGCGGCTGCGTGCCGCCTATCGGCATATCGAGGAGTGCCTGGCTCCTGTCTCCAATCTGATCGAGGGCATCGAAAATGACGTCGAATTGATTCAGGGCGTGACGGCGACCGTCACTGGAGGGCACACCGCGGACCATCAGGTTGCGATCGTCCGTTCCGGCGGCGACGCTTTCGTCCATCTGGCGGATATTGTGCCAACCCGATCACATATGCGGGGACCGTGGAACCAAGCCTATGACCTTGATGCGCTCCGCACCATGGATCAGAAGGCGCAGTACCTGGTCCGCTCGGTCGAAGAACGATGGTGGGTTTCTTTTGCTCACGACGAGCGCTACTTCGCGGCGCGAGTTGCGAATGATCGTGGGAAACTGGTGATTGCAGAAGGTATCGCCGTTCCCGAAGGTCTCGACGGCGTTTGAATGATCCGGCCCGGTTAAGCGTCCAAATAAGCGAGGCTAACAACTTCGATTCATGTTGACGCGTCTTTTGTGGATAAACCGACCGATACGACGATCTCATCTTGATTCATTTCTGAAGCCGTCCTTATACTCAATCGTGGATGCGGAGGATGTGCTTGATGAGATGCCGTCCAATCGACTGCATTACCCACCCCTTTCCGGCGGTGTTCGCCGAGAACCAGCATGAGTCATTCGCGTAAATCAAGGAGTCAGCCGATGGCCGAAACCCTTACGTTTGAGGAAGTTATCAAACGGGATCGCGCCGAGCGTGAATCGCAGCAATGGCGCGGAACGCTACTGGATTACCTGGAAAAGGTACGTGCGGATCCGACGCTTGCGAAGATGGCCCATGCGCGGATCTACGACATGATGATGGTGGGTGGTTCGCGGAATATTCATGACAGTGACGACTCGCGCACCAAACGACTCTATAAAGACGAACCCATCAAAGTTTACAATTTTTTCAGCGATGAGTTCTTCGGGATCGAACGAACGATTGCCCAGATCGTTCGTTATTTTCATTCCGCCTCACTGAAAGGCGAGGAAAGCCGCCAGGTTCTCTATCTGATGGGTCCGGTGGGCTCGGGCAAAAGCTCACTGGTCGAGAGGATTCAACGCGGACTTGAGCAGGCGCCGCCGGTCTATGCGATCGAAGGCTGCCCGATGCACGAAGAGCCGTTGCATCTGATCCCACGCCATCTGCGGCGTGAGTTCGAGAAGATGCTCGGAGTGAATATAGAAGGCGATCTCTGCCCCGTATGCCGCTATCGTCTGAAAGAAGAATTCCAACTTCGCTACGAGGAATTTCCGGTTGAGACGCGCAACTTCTCCAAGCGTAATCGCGTTGGTGTTGGTGTCGTACCGCCGGTCGATCCGAACAATCAGGACACCTCAGTTCTGATCGGCTCAGAAGATATCTCCAAGCTCGATCGCTACTCCGAAGGCGACCCGCGAGTGCTCGAACTGAACGGAGCGTTGAACGTCGGTAATCGCGGAATGGTCGAGTTTATCGAAGTCTTCAAGAACGAGACTGAATATCTCCATGCGATGATCACGGCGACGCAGGAAAAGGTCATCCCTGCGCCGGGCCGTCACGGCATGGTCTACGTCGATACTTGTATTATCGCGCATTCGAACGAGGCCGAGTGGCAAAAGTTCAAAGCCGATCATACGAACGAAGCGATCCTCGACCGTATTGTCGTGGTGAAGGTGCCATACAACTTGCGCCTGTCCGAAGAGGTAAAGATCTATCAGAAGATCATTCGCCACTCGGATTTCCGCGCGCACGTCGCGCCGCATACGCTCGAGGTAGCGTCGATGTTCGCGATTCTGTCGCGGCTCGAACCGACTTCGAAGTGCGATTTGATGACCAAACTGCGCCTCTACAACGGCGAAGAAGTAGTCGAGAAGGGCCGCACCAAGAAGATCGACGTGACGGAACTCCGCGAAGATACCAAGCGCGAGGGAATGAACGGTATCTCGACCCGCTTCATCATGAAGGGGCTCGATAATGCGCTGTCGGATAATGTCTCGGGCAACTGCATCAATCCGATCAATGTGCGCGAATCGCTTATCTCGATGGTGAAAGAGGCCGACATTCCGGACGATACGCGCAAGCAGTATCTGGAGTTCCTGCAGGACACGCTGCACAAGGAATATCTGGATCTACTCGAGAAAGAGATTACGCGTGCGTTCGTCTTCTCCTATCAGGAGCAGGCCGATGCGCTCTTCCAGAACTATCTCGACCACGCCGAGGCTTACGTCAACAAGACCAAAGTGCGGGATCGGAATACGAAGGAAGAACTGTCGCCGGACGAAGGCTTCCTGAAATCGATCGAAGAGCAGATTGCGATTATCGGCTCGGCGGCTGAAGGGTTCCGCCAGGAAGTTATCGCTTACCTGTGGGCCACTTCTCGCCGCGGCGACAAGATCAGCTATCACAGCTACGAACCGCTGAAAGAGGCGATCGAGAAGAAGCTGATGACCTCGGTTCGCGATATGTCCCGGATCATTACGAAGGCACGGACCCGTGACGAGGAACAAGGCGGAAAGTACAACGCGATGGTAAAAAGCTTGTTGCAGAATGGCTATTGCGAATCCTGCGTCGACGTTGTGCTGAAGTATGCCGCGAACAATCTTTGGAAGGACTGAGTCAGTACTAAATGACCTCAACCCCACTCGACCGTAAGCTCTACGTCGGGTGGGGTTTTTCATGCTCCGAATATTGGCGAAGTCGTTTCAACGCCGACTTCGGAGTAAAATCGGACGCATAAGGCAGGACGAAGCATGAGCGACACGATCTTTCGCGAATATCGTCCATCGAACGCCGAACGGTCGGACAGATCTGCAGGAGACCGCTTGCGGCATCGCGAGAAAGTTCGCGAATCGATCCGCGAAAATATCGCGGACATCATCGCCGAAGAATCGATTATTGGTAAGAACCGCGACAAGCTAATCAAGGTTCCGCTGCGCGGAATCAAGGAGTATCGCTTCGTCTACGGCGATAACGCTCCCGGGGTCGGCACCGGCGACGGCAACGCCCAACCCGGGCAGGTCGTCGGCAAGGCGGGCAAAGACGGTCAGGGGCAGGGTGAAGGCAAGGCCGGTGATCAGCCGGGCGTCGATTACTATGAGACGGACGTCTCGCTCGAAGAACTGATCGATATCATGTTCGAGGACCTCGAATTGCCGAACCTCGAGCGGCGAGCCCTCCGCGAGATTCCCTCAGACTTATCCAGCAAGCGTAAAGGCTATCGTCACGTCGGCATTCGCGTCCGTCTCGACAAACGCCGCACGGCGCGACAGCGCGTGATGCGTGTGATGGCGACACGTCGGAGCCGCGCGCTGCAACAGGCTGAAGAGGCCGAAAGCGGCAAAGCTGCGGCAGAGGAACAGCCGACCGAGCAGCGCTTCCCGTTCCATCAGGACGATCTCCGCTACAAGCATCTCGAGACCGACACGAAGGAAGACTCCAACGCAGTCGTGATCTGCATCATGGATACGTCGGGATCGATGGATACGATGAAGAAGTATCTCGCACGAAGCTTCTTCTTCATGCTGTATCAGTTTATCGCGACGCGGTATCGCAACGTCGAGATCGTCTTTATCGGGCATCACACGGAAGCGAACGAAGTCACCGAGGAAGAGTTCTTCCATAAGGGCGAGGCCGGCGGAACGTTCATCTCGTCTGGCTATCAAAAGGCGCTGGATATTATCGCCGAGCGGTACCATCCGACGCTGTGGAATATCTACGCCTTCCACTGCTCCGACGGCGACAACTTCGATTCCGATAATCCGGCGGCACTGCGCACGGCCAAAGAGCTCACCGACGTTTGCAATCTCTTCGGTTACGGTGAAATCAAACCGCTGGGATCGCGCTATTACGAATCGTCGATGCTGAATGTCTTTCGGCGGCTGGAGGCAGCCAATTTCCAGGCCGTGCTGATCGAACGCAAAGAAGATATCTGGCCGTCGTTCAAGGCGTTCTTGTCGAAGGATCGTTACAAAGAGAGCTGAGCCTAGCGGCGTCAAAGTGGTCGAGGCGGAATGAGATGGCCAACTACGAAATCAGCGAACTCGTCGAGTGGGACAAGCGTATCCGGGAGAAGGCTGCAGCCTTCGGTCTCGACTGGTATCCGCAGGAGTTCGAGATTTGTGATCATACCGGGATGCTCGGGTACATGGCTTACTCCGGGATGCCGTCGCACTACCCGCATTGGTCCTACGGTAAATCCTACGAAAAGCTCAAGACGCTATACGATTACGGCGTAAGCGGCTTACCGTATGAGATGGTGATCAACTCGAATCCTGCGATCGCCTATCTGATGCGGGACAACAGTCTGCTCCTGCAAATTCTGACGATGGCCCATGTGTACGGCCATAACGATTTCTTCAAAAACAACTTCACCTACAAATCGACGCGCGCCGAACTGACCATCGAGACCTTCAAATCCCATGCGCTACGCGTACGACGTTACGTCGAAGATCCGTCTATCGGGATTGAAAATGTTGAGCGAATCCTCGACGCGGCGCATGCGTTGTCCCTGCAATGTCGGCGCAATCTAGCGCTCAAGAAGCTGACGCCGAAGGAGCAGATCGAACGCGCGATCGAAGCGGCTCAACCGCCGCCCGACCCATTCCATCGCCTGCACGCGCGTCCGGAATTCACGGAGCCCGAAACACGCAGAGTGCCGCTGGAGCCGGATGAAGACCTGCTGCTCTTTATCCGCGATAACAACCGTTTCCTCGAAAGCTGGGAGCGGGATCTCCTGACTATCGTCGATGAAGAGACCAAGTACTTCATCCCGATGATGGAAACGAAGATCATGAACGAGGGATGGGCGAGCTACTGGCACAAGAAGATCGTTGAATCGCTCCAGCTCGACCAATCGCTCCATCTGGAGTTCATCGTTCGCCACAACCAGGTGTTGCGTCCGATACCCGGCCAGATCAACCCGTACCATCTGGGTTTCAAGATTTGGGAGGATATCTATCGACGCTACACCGAGCCGACGCCTGAAGAGATCAAAAAGTATGGCGCTCCGACGATGAACGGTACCGCCAAGATTTTCGAGGCGCGCGAGGTCGAGCGTGATACGTCGTTCCTGCGGCGCTATCTCACGGAAGAGCTGATGCGTGAGATGGATATGTTCGAGTATGAGTCGCGGGGCGACGAACTCGTGATCGACAAAGTCTCGGACACCGACGGGTGGAAGCAGATCAAAGAGACGCTAATCAAGAGCGTCGGCACGGGATCGATCCCGGTAATCAAAGTCGAGGACGCGGATTACGGGCACAATCGCACGCTGTATCTGAAACACAATCACGATGGGCGCGACCTTCAGATCGAATACGCGGAAAAGACGCTAGCTTTCGTCTTCCGGCTCTGGGGTCACGAGTGCTTGCTGGAGACGACCTTGCAGGGCAAGCGATCGCTGCTCTGTTACAACGATCGCGGCTTCGCACTGCG